>BBDR01000014.1 GCA_001312405.1 Clostridium sp. NkU-1
GGTTGGCCCCTGCGGTCCCTGTGGTCCCTGAGCACCAGTAGCGCCGGTAGCGCCAGTGGTCCAGTCGGTCCCTGCGGTCCCTGAGCACCAGTAGCGCCAGTAGCCCCGGTTGGTCCCTGTGGTCCCTGAGCACCAGTAGCGCCAGTAGCACCAGTTGGTCCGGTTGGCCCGATCGGTCCTTGTACTCCCTGAGGTCCTTGAGGTCCTACTGGTCCCTGAGGTCCGGCAGGTCCCTGGGGTCCTTGAGGTCCTTGCGGTCCTCTAGGTCCAGTTGGCCCAGTCGGTCCCTGAAGCCTCTAGGTCCAGTTGGTCCCTGTGGCCCTCTAGGTCCAGTCGGTCCCTGGGGTCCTCTGGGTCCAGGGCAGCCTCTGGGTCCTTGCGGACCAGGGCAACAACCGCATCCATCACAGCAGCGATTATCGTCCCAATTTCTACAATTATTCATTATGATTCCCTCCTGTTAAGGTATGATATTTTGATCTTCTGCTTATAAGCGTTCTATACAAGATTAAAATCAGAATATAAAGGAACTTCGTACTCCTTTATACCTTATGATATGTATTGAATGACAAGTTTGTTAGAAAATAACGGAACTTAATAATGCTGCTAAGATCACTGCGGACTGGAAGGAAATATTCTGGGATAATTGTAGGAAGATTACTGAATTTATAGATGATTAAGGGCGTCAGCATAGCCAAAACCTGCCCTATAGGTATGGGAGTTTTCTGTATAATTCCAGATAATTTAACGAATAAAACTGGGGATTCCAAGGAGTATGTATTTCGCTGGCATTTGATATGCCAGGAATTATGAAAAGCCTTCTGCGGGCAGAGCAGTGGCCTTTACCTCGGAAAGTAAGGACCATAATAAAAAGAAATACTCCCTTTTGATAAGAATTTTAATAATTAAAAACTTATCAAAAAGGAGTTGTCTATCGTAAATGTATAAGTTATTTTATTTCTCAGGTATAAGGCCCAAAAAAACTTTCATAATAGATACCGGTCAATAGATATTAGCTTTTATTTCATCAATCAGAGCATTTAGCCCTAATTCATTGCAATCGTTAATAAGTCCCATAGTAACAAAACTGCTGAAGAATTTTTTTGCCTCATTTTTATCATTCATGTTTAATGATTGGATTGTTTTTTCGATCAAACTCAAAATCTCATTATTAATTTCACTATTTTTCGTATAGTGCATAGCTAATTTTTGCAGTTCCCTGATGATTGGTTCATTTATTGCGCTTGTCATGACGTTCATCATTTGGTCGCCGGAAGAAGGTTCCTTTTCTGCTTCAGAGTTATCAATGATCTTTCCATCCCCAAGAAAGCTGATTTGAAGGCTTGAACCATACTGTTTTTTGAAATAAGATCGCTGATCAGTCGTAGGCTGAAGGGTAAATTCTTTGTTAGTGCAAACAAAAGAATAAATTTTACCGGAGCTGATTTCAAAATTGATACCTATAAAACGTTCTTGTTTCCGATTCCAATAAAACCAGGCGATGGGGTACAGGATCAGAGCCAGCAGGATGCCAATGATGCTTGCAGGGCTGGAACCCGATAAAGCTATGAGTAATAAAATGAGAACAAAACGGACAGGAAATGGTTTATCAGGGCAGCTTCCCATCCATACATGAGAAATATTTTCGGTTTTGATCATATGATTATCCCATCTAATCGTATTTTTTTTCAATAGTTATGGTAGAGTCTATAAATCTTATATTCGTTTGATTTGTCATGAATCTCTCCTCTAAACAATTCCACTATTATTTTCAATGATAGATGCAATGAGAACTGGATTTGTAATCATAATGGTGCCCATGGTATCAAAGCCCATAATTTCTACATATACACTGTAATTGCAGTATTTGCACCCTATGGAGTCATGATCATAGGCCATGAAAGAAAAGGTATTTGTTTCCCTGCTATTCTGATTTCGGCTGTAAACCAGGCTGGAGCTGACAGGAGTCCGGGCCGCCTGATCGTTTCCTTGCTTATATAGCTGAAATTTGAGATGCATACGGGCGTTGATGGTAAGGATATTACAGGAAAAATTAAAATGAATTAAAAAGTTCCTGTAGCTGAAAGTATCTATATTAAGCGAAGCTACGTTATATGTAGCGTTTTTGTCTGTTTGATCAGGTAAAATGATTCCTCCCGCAGCAGTACTCTTTATTAAAACCTGGTTTACAGGAGGTGAATCACAGGAACTCTTCTGATTACTTTGTAAATACTGGCTTTGGTTAAGGTTTTTGGGCTGGGTAGACTGGATAGGCTGTGGATTCCTATTGGCTGTATAGCGATATGGACAATTAGGACGGCATGACATACTGAATAAGCGGTTATACATAATGACCACAGCTCCTTATTTGAATGCTCATAGATAGAGCATTCGGCCGGGTTCGGCCAAACACCCTATCTATGATAGAAAGTTATTTTATGCAGCTATTGGGCATACATCCCTTGTACCCACCATTCAAACCTGGAATTTAGAAGCAGTCGTTATCTACGATGATTGCGGCAAGGGTTGCATTATTAATGGCAGTAACACCAACCGTAGCAACGCCAGCAACCGTAGCAACTACACTGTAAGTGCAGCAGTCATCGTTACACATATCGCAATCGCAAACGAAGAAGGAGAAGGTGTTACTATCAGTACAGCTACAAGCCGTGAGAAAGTCCAGATTGGTCCTACTGGAATAGGAGTCAACATGCCTTTGCACTGTTTGAATACCTGGAAATTCAGGGAGATAACAGCAGCGGTTGTTACGATATTACTTGCAAATTCAAATTTAATGCACGGGTTTTTTTAAATTTTTGGAATCTACGTTTACAGTAGCCAGAGTAAACGCAGCGCCTGCAACTGTTGCAACCGGAAGAGTTACTCCGCCCTGGCTGCCGCATTTTAATATTGTTCTGTTGGGTTTTAAGTGCTTTCTGGGCCGTTCGCATGTGCAGTTACACGTACAGTCCTCACATTCATCACATTCGCATTCACATATTCTCATATCAAGATCATTCATGATGTGACCTCCATTTTGCTTAATAATTAGGAATGTTTCGTTATACCATCATGGTATACTACATTATATTATCAAGAAGAAAATATGCTACAACTCACTAGACAATATTTGTCTTACTGTCATTCTTTGCCCCATTTCCTGCAATTATCGGATTCTTAAGGTCAGATTTTTGTTTTCCATGGTGATCAGTAACCGGTACACCTCATGCTTCCATGAATTTTTCAAACGTTCATCAATAATTGGAATTACTTCTTTTTGTATCCCTGATGCACCTTCAATAAAAAGACTGCCCAAATCTCCGATCTGCACGGTATCTTCAATTACAATGGGCTCCTCGTAAAACATAAGGGACAATACAGGGGAAGGTAGATCTCCATCGTAATAATCGGATATAGTGATTTCTTTTCCCTTTTCCAGTACAGCGTTCCGGATATAGGATCTGATCCGTTCATCCGGGTAAGCTGCCCCTAAGTCCATGGAAATCCGGCAGACAGGGTCTCCTAATTGATGGACCACGTTTTCTGCCCGGTAATCGGCCCCATCCTTTTGCATGATTTGGGTCTCTCCGTCAAAAAAAGGTTGGCAGGTTATGATACCGGGACTGCATGGTCCAAATGTCATAGCGGTCTTTTGAAAAGGTCTTTTTTGTATAGGTTTCGACCCCAATGTCTATAAACATGGGTTTTCCATCCTTGTAAATGGTAAAGCTTCCTGTGTCGTTATGATTATGGCTGTCGTCATTATCCCCGGCTTTTACGGCCAGATAAAGATGCTCATCTCTTGCTATGAAAAGTCCCACGCTTTCATACCAGAAATCCCGGTGGACAATGGGAGATTTGGCAAAGGAAGTCATTTCCCTGTGGGTAAAGACGGTCTGTAAACGGTAAAACAGGTTATGTTCCTCTACGGTCAAGGGATCCTCACTGCTTTGGTAATCTTCTGCGGCAAAGGACATAAGCTCCTCATTTTTCGTCCGCTTGCCAAAGAGGAATTCCCTGGCTCCGCACCGTCCGGCAATGGGAGAGCAGTCGGCGAAATTCACGTAATAGACATCATGAATATGTGCGGTCAGGATGTAGGAGGCTATGTTTTTGATTTTTTTCGATTTCGTAGGCAGGAAGAAAGGCGTTGTCTGAAATCCCATTTAATACCTCAAGGCAGTTGAACAGGCATAATCCTGCGTGACGGTAGTACTGGGCACCTTCATCGCAGCAGCCGTCTTCCCCATATTCCGCCAGAAAATAGTCAATGCTTTTGCACGCCTTTTTTAAATATTTCCTCCTTTTTAATCTGTGGAAGTTCTCTTGTAAAGGCGGAGAGAAGCACATTCTGGGTGCACCAGACCGTCCAGTTGTTCATATGGCTGACCCCGTCGCCCATCCACCAGAAGTGTTCGTTGAGATAAGGGGTAAAAATCCGTTCCTCAAGGTTTTTATTGATCATCTTTGAGAGGAAGGGGGTGACAGAATCAAGCTCCTGCCTTAAAAGATACTCTGCCACGGCCAGTACAGAGGCCGTTTCCGCTGCAAACAGATCAATGACAGGGCGGGTGACATCAGGAAGGATAAAAGGAGGCGTGTCGCGGACGTAGGAGTTATGGGCAGGAAGCTGCCATGCGTTTTCCTCACATATCAGATAAAGCCCGTTGATGATATCATCAAGAAAGCGTCCCTTATATTCCGCGCATTCAGCCAGGACCAGGGCATTAAGGGCGGTCCTTCTTAAAAACAGCTTATCCTGAAAATGGCTTCTGTTTCCGTTTCTGGTAAACTCCATGTAATCTGCGGCAGTTAAAGCAGGGTAATCATAATTTAAATAAACTTCTCCGTTTTTTATGAGGCGGCCTGTCAGATCCTTTGGCAGAGAATCCCAGGAATTCCGGTCAGAGGCCTGGGGAAAGGGTGAAAAACAGGATAAAGGTTTTTTTCGTTCATTTGTAAGTTTTGTAATCATGGGATGTATGCTCCTTATTTGTCTTCGTCAGGATTGGCGGTATTTTGTTGTATAAATTCACGGGGAGAAAGCCCGGTGACTTTTTTAAAAACTTTACTGAAATAAAAGGCGCTTTCAAAGCCCAGCCGGTCGGCTGCCTCATAGATTTTCATGTCTTGTTCCAATAGGAGGGCTTTGGCACGGTTGATCTTTGCCTGGGCAATGTATTCTGAAAAACCGATCCGGCAGTTTTTCTTAAAGAGGATGCTTAAATAATTGGGGCTTAAGCCGAATACACCGGCCACCTCGTTTAAGGTCAGCTTTTCCGATATGTGGTTGTTGATGTATTTTTGTACATTGGTTATGACATGGGCTTTGTAGGTTTTCCGTTTTGACTTCAGCACTTCACAAAGGCCGTCACGGAAAATTGTCATCCATTCGGCGATCTGCTCTACATTGGTAAAACGGTAAATGGAGCGGTAACCGTCATTGTAGGAAGAAAAAATCTCTGTCATATTTTCCTGCCCGTCTGGAAGAAGGGAAAGAGCCAGGTATAGAATGTTGCAGGCTCCGTCTGCTGCCTGGGAAAAACGCAGGGGATGGGCTTCAAACAGTTCAATAATTTCAGTCATGGTACGGGATAAAACATCCGTATCAAACTCATTGAAAGCCTTGGTTATCTCACTTTTAAATACGGAGATATTGAACGCGTTGCGGATCGCAGCAGTATCATTGCCGGTAAACATCACTATGGGCTGCGTGGAACTGGCCCGTCCAAAGGCCTGGCGGGCTTCCTGGTAGGATTCGCTTATTTTTAGGGGCTGGCTGACCGGAGTTCCAACTCCTGTAAGAATCGTTACATTAAAATAGTTCCGGACCATGTCTGCAGCGTTTCGAAATGCATCGAAAACAGCTTCTTCCCGATAGTCCTCTGATTCAGGCAGATGAAATACCACTGCAAAGTGTTTCATATCCAGACTTACCACATAGGCGGGAAGGTGCCTGCCGATAATTTCCTTTGCCATCTGCAGAGCGCTGTTATAAAGGTTCATGAGTTTGCCATAATCCATATCCCTTCCGGCTTCCTCCCGGATCTGGCAAAGAGCGGTAAAATAACAGGCTTCCGTAAAATCCAGCCTCAAATCTCTGGTCTGCAGTTCAAACTGTTCCTCGCTGTCAAAAAGGTTATGCAAGAGCCGCATAAAGAATTTTTCGTAATAGCTCTGCAGTAAAGGACGCCCTGAATCCTTGTATTCCATGGAGACCTGAAGGCTCTCTAAGCGGGAAAGGGCCTTTTTAACTGCCTCCTCCAGGGCCTTTGCATTTAATTCCAGCTTGATTAAATAATCCACGGCCTCATAGGCCATTGCTTCCTTGATGAGCTGGAATTCTTCGTAGCTTGTAAGAAAGATAAACAGGGGGATCTTTCCATAGGTTTCCCGGCAGGTCTTTGCAGGGTAAGCCCGTTCATGGTTGGCATGCGGATGTCGGTAATGACAATTTCCGGGGAATATTCCGCGATCATTTCAAAGGCATCCTGCCCATTCATGGCAGTACCACAGATCTCAATACCGTAATCCGCCCAGTTTAACATGGACTTTATTCCGATCTGAACCAATGGCTCATCATCTGCAATCAATAATTTCGTCATACATATTACCTTTCGGCTGTTTGATTTTCTGAGTAAGGGGCATAAGGTATTAAAATGGTCATGGTGGTGAATCTGCCCGGACAGCTATGAATGGTGATTCCATATTCCGGACCAAAATCATATTGGATGCGTTTGTTCACGTTGCTGATGCCGACGTGGCGGAAGAATTCTGTTTTGCTCTGGCTGTCAGTCTCCTTATGGAGAACCTTGTCTATGGTATCCTGGGACATTCCGACGCCGTTATCCGTGATATCTATTTTAAGGGCCTTTTTGAGGCCCAGGTTTGTGCTTTGGGCAGAAACAGTGATTTTACCGGCTGTCTTAGCAGGTTCTATTCCATGAAACAGGGCATTTTCAATGATGGGCTGGAGGGTAAAACGGTGAATTTCACAATTGTATAAATCCTCCGATTCAATGGAATATTCAATGGTGACACTGCCGCCGTAACGGTATTTCTGGATCAGGAAATAATCCTTTACCAGGTCCAGCTCTTCTTAAGGGGATCATTGATTTGGTTCCTTTTGAAACATTTTTAAGAAGCCTTGCAAGGGCGGTGGTCATATCAGCAATTCCGTCTGCATTCTGAATCGTTGCCATCCATTTGATGGAATTTAAGGTATTATATAGAAAATGGGGATTGATCTGGCTTTGCAGGATCTGGTATTCCAAATCCTTTTTTTGTTTTTCATCAGATACCCGCTTTTCCATCAGGGTGATGATATTTTCCGACATATTATTGATTCCGCTGCCCACTTCTCCAAGCTCATGATTCCATTCAATAGCCGTATCCCTGGAAAAATCCCCGGTTGAGATGTCATGGATCTTGCTGCTGAGCTTATGAATGGGCTCCATGATGATCTTATTTAATAGGAAAGCCAGCAGTACGCCCAATGAGACAATAGTAAGGCAGGTTCCCAGTATGAAAAGAGTATATAAATTTTTCTGCTGGCCGAACTGTTGTTCAGAAAGCACCTGGGATAAGCTCCAGCCGGCCATCCCCTCTATGGGACGTTCCACCAGGATCCGTTTTTTTCCATCGTCCATGGAAACGGAGAGAACCCTGGTCCCTTTGGACAGAGATTCATTCTCTCTCAGCTTCACCGGATCGGTGTAGGGCATTTCGGTTTCTTTTAAGCCGCTGGAATTAAAACCATAGGTTTTATCTCCAATGGTAATAAAAAGCATACTGTCCTCAGGGAGAGGATAGGAGGCCAGGTAATCGGTAAAGAGACGGGATGAGATTTCCACGTAAGTCCAGCCAATGATTTCGGAATTGAATTCATTGGAAACCGGACGGACAATGGGAATGAATTGTTCTCTTCCTGAATTGGAAAATGGGTCCTTAACCAGGCCAATCCAAAGAAAGTCTGGGGCCTTGTAAAGCTTTTCAAAGAAACCTTCATTTCTGATGATCCTGGCTGCATAAGAGGAAGTATTATTGGCAGCAGCAGCCATTTGAAGGAAATTTTTTTCATTGGAAGAAGAAACAATGACCCTGGACATATATTCATTGGACCGGGTGTTATAAAATTTATAATATTCTTCCTTTAAGCGGCTGTGGGTGGAAAGGGCCATAGGGCGCAGATTATCAAAATCCCTGGAGGCGGTGGGAAGCTTTGGCTTGTCTTTAACTGCTTCCAGATAATCCAGTATGGCGCCGTTGGAGCAGCACCATTTGCTGAAATAGATGATATCCTTCATATCAGCACCAATGTTGTTGCTTACGACCTGAAGGCTGAATTCCACAGACTGAATCTGGTTTTTCCTTAAAAAGGACTGGAAAACTGAGAAACAGACCGTTGTGGTAAGAATGGTGATGAGCAGGGTAATGGCTGCCGTGAGAACCATGATTTTACCCCGTATGGTTTTGGGGATGAGCTTTTTCCACATGATAAAATAAGGTCCCTTCTTTCAATGGATAGCCTGTGATAATGGTTTTAATATCTACAAAGGTATCCCATTTCATGTAAAATGTCAATGAAAAACCGGCTGGTTTTTAAATACAAACAGTCAATTTGTATACAAAAGAGAAATATTGCTGTTTATCATAAAAAAAGTGCATGTTTTAACAAAAAGTAAAAGAAGTGTGAATAAAAAGTGAATATTATGAAAGATAAATTCCATTTTTAAAACCCCGGTCAGGCGTTATAATTTAATCGTGTAAATCACAGGAATATTATGGGGTTTACGGAAAACATAATCAAATCAGGAGGGATTACAATGAAAAAAAAGAACACTGAGCATTGTTCTGGCATGTGCATGGCAGCAGCCAGTCTGGCCGGATGCGGCGGCGGTTCCAAGGAAACTACGGCAGCTTCAGCAGAAGGAACAACAGGGGAGACTGCAAAAGCCTCAGAAGCGGCAGGAGGACAGACTACATTAAAATGGTCTGTTTGGGATATCGGCTCCACAACCTATTATCAGCCGCTTATTGATGCCTTTGAAAAGGAGCATCCGGATGTAAAGATTGAAATGGTTGATTTAGGCTCTACTGATTATCAGACCGTCCTGGCAACAGAGCTTACTGGAAGCGGTTCCGACTTTGACGTGGTTACCGTAAAGGATGTTCCCGGATATATGACGCTTGTGAACAAGGGCGTATTAGAACCTTTAGACAGCTATATCCAGTCTTCCGGTATTGATCTGACACAGTACAAAGGCCTTACCGATCAGATCACGGTTGACGGAAAATTATACCAGATTCCGTTCCGCAATGACTTCTGGGTTTTATTCTATAACAAAGACATTTTTGATAAAGCAGGTGTTGCTTACCCAACCAATGATATGACATTTGAACAGTATGACGCTCTGGCAAAAAGCCTGACCGCCACCACTCCGGGGCAGGAGGTTTATGGTGCCCATTACCATACATGGAGATCTGCCGTACAGCTTTTCGGCGTGCTTGATGGAAAGAACACCATTCTTGACGGAAAATATGAATTCTTAAAACCATACTATGAAATGATTCTTGGAGAGCAGGAAGATGGGGTTTGCCAGGACTATGCTACCTTAAAGACCAGCGGCTTACATTATTCCGGTGCATTTGCCCAGGGTAATGTTGCAATGATGAACATGGGTACATGGTTTATCTCTACTTTAATGGATAAGGTACGCACCGGCGAGTACACAGACTGTACTAATTGGGGCATTGCAAAATATCCTCATGCAGAAGGTGTAGAACCAGGCTCCACCCTTGCGACCATTACCTCTTTAGCAATTCCGGCCAAGGCTCCCCATAAGGATCTTGCATGGGAGTTTGTAAACTTTGTAAGCGGAAAAGACGGCGCAGAAATCCTTGCATCTACCGGTACCATCCCGGCCGTTATGAACAGCACGGTTGCTGATCTGGTATCCAGTGCAGAAGGATTCCCCAAGGATGACGGAACCAGCGTAGATGCTCTTAACACCTCTAATTTATACTTAGAGATGCCTGTAAATGCAAAGAGCTCCGAGATTGAGATTGTACTGAACGAAGCCCATGATGCGATCATGACAGGCAGCATGTCCGTAGAGGAAGGTATTGCCAGATGAATGAAAAGGTAAGTGCAATTCTGGCTCAGTAACAGGCAAAACAGAGATATATCACAGAGGCGGGCAGCAAAAAGCCCGCCTCATTTAAAGGAAACTTCTGATTTGATTTAATGGATTTAACGGTTGAAAGAAACAAAGTCTTTTAACCTTGAGTTAGAGAATGAACCGGATATGTAAACATATCTGCTTGATTCATCAGGACACAAAAATGGGAAAAGGAGGATAAGCAACATGGCGAAGACAATAACAGAAGCGCAAAAACAGGAAAAAATCGCGGAGTTAAATAAGAAACGGGAAGCTTTAAGTCTTTTATTGAAAGAGACCAAAGGGACCCAGAAGCGGGATGTCCTGGTTGCGAAAATCGAGACAATAGATGAAAAAAATAAAAAAAGGTGCGGACAGGGGAACGGCTCACACGTCAGGAAAAAAAGGGATATGGTTGCATACTCCTTTATTGCCCCTAACTTCATTGGATTTGCAGTTTTTACACTTGGCCCCATTATTTTTGCCTTTGTCCTGGCATTTATGAAATGGGATGGCAACAGCCCCATGGAGTTTGCAGGGATTAAGAACTTTATTGCTATGCTTGGAAGCGCCAGATTCCAGGCGTCCTTTACCAATACCATTGTATACTGTATTGCAACGGTTCCATTGACACTGGCCTGTGCCCTGGGTCTGGCCGTGGTCTTGAACCAGAAAATAAAGGGAAGAAACTTCTTCCGTACGGTGGGATTTTTCCCTTATGTGGCGTCTTTAGTGGCTGTGGCAGCCGTATGGAACATGCTGTTCAGCCCCCAGAAAAGCGGTCCTGTCAACATGCTCCTTTATCATCTGGGCGTCAATGCAAAGAACCTTCCAAAGTGGTCCGCAGATCCCCACTGGGTGATGTTTACCATTGTATTGTTCAGCGTCTGGAAAAACATGGGCTATTATATGGTCATCTACCTGGCCGGTCTTCAGGGAATCAATGCAGAACTATATGAAGCGGCAGGCCTTGACGGCTGTAATTCCTGGCAGAGGTTCCGTTATATCACGTGGCCCCAGCTTCAGCCCACCACCTTCTTTGTTACCATCATTCTGACCATTAACTGCTTTAAGGTTTATGATATCGTATACATGCTGGCAGGCGGCTCCAATGGCATTGTAAGCTCTCAGGCCATGGTTCTCGTTTACCACATTTACGAAGAGGCGTTCCGCAACTGGAATTTGGGCTATGCCAGTGCGGTAGCAATGGTACTGTTCTTAATGGTTCTTGCTATTACGATGGTTCAGTTCCGTGGTGAGAAGAAATACGCAAACTAAAATAAGGAGGATAAGAAATGAAAGTAAAAAGCACAAATTATAAAATCAGCAGATGCCTCCTCTATGTGGTCTTGCTCATTCTGACAGCCGTCATGCTGATTCCCTTTGTATGGATGTTATCGGCTTCCTTAAAGCTGGATAAGGACGTGTTTATTTTCCCGATCAAGTGGATACCGGAAAATCCAAGGTGGCAGAATTATCTGGATATCTGGACAAAGATCCCTCTTATGACCTTTGTATTAAACACGGTGAAGATCACGCTGATCGTAACCTTTTTACAGCTTTTGACCAGCAGCTTTGCTGCCTATGCCTTTGCAAAGCTGAAATTCAAATACAGAAACATCTTATTTATGGCTTACATCGCCACCATCGCAGTTCCATGGCAGGTGTATATGGTTCCCCAGTTCATGATGATGAGAAAATTCGGATTAAATGATTCCCATCTTTCGATCATCTTCCTTCAGGCGTTCTCTGCCTTCGGCGTTTTCATGATGCGCCAGTTCTATCAGGGTATTCCGGATGAACTTTGCGAGGCAGCCAGAATCGACGGCATGAGCGAGTATCAGATTTATGGAAAGATCATGCTCCCATTGTCAAAGCCGGCGCTTTCGACCTTGACCATCTTTACCTTTGTCAGCACCTGGAACGATTTTTTTAGGGCCTTTGATCTATCTGAAGACAGAAGGGAAAAAGACTCTGCAGTTAGGACTTAAGATGTTCATCAGCCAGTACAGCTCGGAATATGGCCTGATCATGCTGCATCGGTTCTTTCCCTGATCCCGGTTCTTATCGTGTTCCTGTCCCTGCAGAAATATTTCGTAGAAGGTATTGCAGCGACCGGAGTGAAAGGATAATAAAATGGAAACAGTAAAAAAAATTTCGTAGATAACATCCATAATGAGGCTTATCCGGAAAATCCCAGAAGGGATACAACATGAAAGGTCTGGTGACGGCGGACCGGATGCGGGAGAAGCCAGCCTTTTTAATCATGAAGGAATATTACGAGGAGGTAAGAAAGCGTGAACAAACAGACGGAAGCTCTTCTTAGGGAAAAACCGGAGCTTACAGACGCAAAGTGCCGGGAAGCCATGGATTTTGCTGTGAAGCAGGTGAGGAATAATTTAACAGAATTTACGGAGTCCTTTAAAAAAAGCCTACAGTGAGGAAGGATTTTATAACCCCACTGCCAATGTAAACTGGACCACCGGTTTCTGGACCGGACAGATATGGCTGGCTTATGAGTGGAGCAAGGCAGAGGAATTTAAAAAGGCTGGGCAGATCCAGGCAAAAAGCTTTTTGGACCGGATCGACCGCAAGGTGGAAGTGGATCATCACGATATGGGGTTTTTGTATTCCCCTTCCTGTGTGGCTGCCTATAAGCTGACAGGTGATGAAAAGGCAAAGGAGGCGGCAATCAAAGCAGCGGACCAGCTGATCAGCCGTTTTCAGCCGGTGGGCGAATTTATTCAGGCCTGGGGGCCAATGAACCAGCAGTCGAATTACCGCTTCATCATTGACTGCCTGTTAAATCTCCCTTATTATACTGGGCAACAGAAGAGACCGGAGACCAGAAGTACCGTGAAATAGCAGAAAAACATATTCATACAGCCATTGCAAATGTCATAAGAGGGGACTATTCCACCTGGCATACGTTTTTCATGAACATGGAGACAGGAGAGCCAGATCATGGGGCTACCTGCCAGGGCTACAGGGATGGTTCTGCCTGGGCAAGAGGGCAGGCCTGGGGAATCTATGGCTGTGCCTTGCTTACCGGTATACAGGGAGATCAGAATACATGGAAGATTTCAAGCATGTGACCGGATATTTCTTAGACCACCTTCCAGCAGATCTGGTGCCTTACTGGGATCTGGAATTTGGGGAAGGCTCTGGGGAGCCCAGGGATTCTTCCTCTGCTTCCATTGCGGCCTGCGGAATGCTGGAAATGGCAAAATATCTGGATGAGGCTGACGCTGCCTGTTATATATCCATAGCAAAAAAGATTATGGAGTCTGTTATAGAGCATTATGCGGTCAAGGATTTACAAGAATCCAATGGACTGGTACTTCACAGCACCTATTCCAAGAAATCTCCTTACAATACCTGCACGCCGGAAGGGGTGGATGAGTGCAATATCTGGGGAGATTATTTCTACATGGAGGCCCTTACCAGGCTGTCTAAGAATTGGAATCCATATTGGTAACAATCGAAATAATTCGAAAAGAGGCGAATATAGATGAAACTTGAAACAAAACAGGATTTCCGGCAATGGATGTTCCAGGTGTTAGATCCTTTAAAGCCATTGTACAGCAATGGATGTGCCAGGCTTTCCCTTGGAGAAAGCGGTGTCACATATCCAAAGGTGAGCATCGAGATGGAGGCATTTTCCAGGCCCTTGTGGGCGCTGGTACCTTTGTGGCTGGGAGGCGGCAAGGGATTTGAGGATATTTATCAGAAAGGCCTTGCAAGCGGCACAGATCCTTCTCATCCGGAATACTGGGGCGGTTTTAAGGATTATGACCAGCGTTTTGTGGAAATGGCGGCAATTGCAAGCGGCCTGATTTTTACTCCGGAAAAATTATGGGAGCCATTAAGCGGAGAAGAAAAGCAGAACCTGGCAAAATGGCTTTACGGGATCAATGAATTCATCATTCCTGACTGCAACTGGCAGTTTTTCATGATCCTGGTGAACGTTGCTTTGCAAAAGCTGGGCTGCCGGTACAGCGAAGAACGGCTGGCTTCCGGTCTTGAAAAGATCGAAAGCTATTACATTGGAGATGGCTGGTACCGGGATGGCGGTTCCAGTCAGAAGGATTATTACATTTCCTTTGCCCTTCATTATTACGGGCTTTTGTATGCAGTGGCAATGGAAGAGGAAGAGCCGGAACGATGTCAGATGTTTAAGGAGCGGGCAAAGCGGTTTGCCAGAGACTTTATGTACTGGTTTGATGAAAACGGATCAGCTCTCCCTTACGGAAGAAGCTTATCCTACCGTTTTGGAGAAGCAGCTTTCTGGTCTGCTTATGTGTTTGCAGGGCTTGAGGATATTCCCGCAGGAGTTGTAAAGGGAATTATATCACGCCATTTAAACTGGTGGACGAAACAGAAGATCTTTGACCGTGACGGCGTGCTCACAATAGGTTACGGATATCCCAACCTGATCATGGCAGAACGCTACAATGCGCCTGGCTCTCCTTACTGGGGAATGAAGACCCTTTTGTGTCTGGGGCTTCCTGATGATCATCCTTCTGGACCGCAAAAACGGAAGAACTGCCAAAGCTGGAGCCGGTAAAGGTATTAAAACAGGCGGATATGGTGATGCACCGCCGTAGAAAAGATGTAGTGGCTTATCCGGCAGGAGTGTGCGAGAGATACGGACACGGTCATGTGCCGGAGAAATACTCCAAGTTTGCCTATTCCACCCGGTTTGGCTTCTCCGTTGCCAAAAGCCAGATCGTGCTTCATGAGAATGCTCCGGATTCTTCCCTGGCCTTTGTCATTGACGGAGATGATTACGTATTCGTACGGAAATACAGTGACTCCTATGAGGTTTTGGAAGACCGGGTTATAAGCAGATGGCATCCATTTCCGGGAATCACGGTCACATCTGTCATCATTCCAAAAGAGTACGGCCATTTAAGGATTCATGAGATTGAGAGCCAGTACGACTGCACTGCCTATGACTGCGGATTTCCGTGGAAAAATTTACGGAAAACTACGAGCAGAAGGCAGAGGGAAAGAAAGCATTGGTGTCCTCTGGAAAACAGGAGTGTTTGGTATCCGGGGAAGGCCCGGAGGCAGCAGGCGTGGTAATAGAGGCTGATCCCAATACCAATGTGCTGTATCCCAACGCTTCCATCCCGGCGGTTTCTTATCGCATTAAAAAAGGGGAAACCCTCCGGTTGGAAACTAGGGTGGAGAGTTTTATCCGATAGAATGATACATTGATTTTAATGTTTTTCCGCTGTATAATAAAGCCATAAGCAGGTAACAGCGAGGAGGGCGTAAGAAGATGTGGATGAATAAAAAGAAGAAATTAAAGACTTCTTATTATAACAGCTTCTTCGCCCTCATTGTGATTCCCATTCTTTTTATTATCTTACTGTCCATCCTCATTATTCATACCATGATGGTGGATTCCGCAGTTTCCAACATCCGTCGTGCCCAGGATAACATTGCCTCCACTCTGGGCGGCGAAGTAAAGGATGTATCGCTCCGTTTATCCCATTTCGTATATGTCAACGACAATGAAGTCATAAAAAATGCAGCCAAAACCAATACAAAGGATGTGGCTGAAAAATACCTTTATACGAAGATCCTGACCGAATCCTTTCATTATGCCATGGTTCCGGTGCAGGACATTCTGTCTGCCGTATTTTATATGAAAGACGGGGATCATACGTACATGAAGGATGATATTACCCTTGGCAGGGAAGAACTTAGGGCCTCCTCCTGGTATGAGGAGGCTTTGGCAGAACCCAACGTGGTAAAGGTAGGTTTTTATGACCGCAGTGTGACCAATTCCAGAAAAAACGCCTATACCTGACCATTGCCGCAGGTCTGTCCCCCGGAATAGATGTGGACCGGGACGAGGTCATAGAGATGACGGCACTGTTTGTCTCATCCCGGGTCGGAGACTGATAAAAGATTATAATAAGGACCGGATGCTGGGGTCTACCATGATTGCAGACAAGTCAGGGAATGTCATTTTTGACGCAGAAGGTACGATGGCCCTTTTGCCCCGGAATGTTTCCCTGGAACAGCCAAAATTCCGGTATCAGGTAAATGGCAGACAGTATATGGGAGTGGTGACCGAGGAACCGATGACAGGCCTTAAGATCATCAGCATAGTGGCATATGAAGCCCTTACAAGAAGCTTTAACAGGACCGCAGCCGTCATAGTAGCGGTTATGCTCCTCCTGTTTGTACTATTTTATCGTTTTTCCAGCTATTTCTTAAAAAGCATCATTGACCCCATCCATTATACGGTTGAGGGTATGAAAAAGGTGGAGGAGGGAAACCTTCTGGTTCATGTGGAACCAAAAGGGCAGGAAGAGCTGCGCCTGATGATCCATTCCTTTAATCGTATGACAAGACGGTTAAAGCAGCTGATACAGGAAAATGAGGAACAGCAGCAGAAAAAGCATGAGGCGGAAATCAGGGCGCTGCAATCTCAGATCAATCCTCATTTTCTGGTAAATTCCTTAAATTCTATTCGGTTTATCGCTCAGATGTCAAAGTATGAGTCCATTGCCCGCATGGCGGAGGCACTCATTAAAATATTATCCTGCTCCTTCCGGAGCAATGTAGGATTTTATCCCTTAAAAGAGGAACTGGAGGTTTTAGACAGTTTTATCTATCTGATGAAAATCCGTTATTCCGATGGTTTTGATATAAAATATGAAATAGAGGAATCCTGCCTTTCCTGCCTGGTCCCACGGCTTATTCTGCAGCCGGTGGTGGAAAATTCCATTGTCCATGGGTTTAGCGGCCTGATGGATGAAATGGGAGTCATCTGGCTGACGGCTCGTGAAGCAGATAGTTTTCTGTTCATTGAGATCCGGGATAACGGAAAGGGGATGTCTGAAGAAGAGATAAGCCGGATCCTGAATGGGGAAGAGGAAAAGGAAGGGCAAAAGGACCATGTAAGCATCGGAGTCACCAATGTAAAAACCAGGCTGAGGCTTAATTATGGCGAAAGCTGTGAGTTTGAGATGAAAAGCGGAAAGGGCCGGTTCACAAGAACCTCCATCCGCATTCCCATAAAAAGAAAGGAACCTGAATACTTATGAGAAATGTCCTGATTGTGGATGACGATACCATAGTACGGATTACCCTGCGCTCCCTTATCAACTGGGAAGAGATGGGGTATCAGATTGCCGCGGATGCCATTCATGGCCAGCAGGCATTGGAATATATCAAGGATCACCCGGTGGATCTGGTGATCACCGATATGAAAATGCCGGTTATGGATGGGATCGGCCTCCTGGAGGAGTTAAACCGTTTGAAAACCATGCCGGCAGTACTGGTTTTAAGTGGTTATGACGATTTCAAGCTGGTCCGGGAGGCCTTCCGTCTGGGGGCCTGCGATTACCTGTTAAAGACCGGACTAACAGAGGGAACCCTTGAAGCCATGCTGAAGCGTATGGATAAAGAGGTCTTTCACGATCACAGCAATGAAACAGGAGGAGAGAAGAATCCGGTAATAAAAATCCCGGATTCTGTCCTTCTTGTAGATATGGCTATGGGAAAACGGTCCCTTGAGGAAACTTTTTTTTCAGCAGGAATATCTGGTGATGCAATTTGAAATAGAAGATTTCCATAAGGCATCGGCCCGTTTTGGAGAGGATTTTGAAGAAGAACTGATAAAGCCCATATTGGAACTGGCCGGGCAGATCCCCCGGGTGGCTTCCCGCTGTATTCTAGGGGCAGTGGCGCCATCCCGCTATTGTTTGCTGTACCAGATCACCGATCCAGAGCAGTACAGGGAAAATGCGGTTTCCGCCTGTAAACAGTTATGCAATGTGTGGAAGCACTTTATGAATCTCTCCGTTTCCGCAGGGATCAGCAGGCCGGGAAATAGCGCAGCGGATTTCTTAAACCGGTTTGAAGAGGCAGGAGAGCAGTTAATGCTTAAGTATTTAAAAGGAAAAGGGAAGATCTGCGATCCATGGGAAAAAGATGCGGTCTCCTTCCAGCAGGTCCGGCAGACAAGGCAGGATTATAAAAAGCTTTTAAAGGGACTGATGGTAGGCGATGAGCTGGCCGTATGGTCGGAAAAGAAAGGATTTTTTTCAGAACTTTACAAAATGGAATTAAAAGCTGCCAAGGAAGTCTGTCTCCATCTCATCTGCAGCATTGCCTGGCAGTTTTCGGATAACCACGATGATATCAGCGCCCTGTTTGCAGAAGAGGTCAATTATTATGAGAAGATCGGCCGTTTGGATGAAATGCGGAGCGTGGAATTATGGCTGAATAATTATTTCCGCTGGATCATGGATTATAATGCCCACCATGCGGACCGGAAGCAGGCGGATATGATGATCCGGGCAAAACGGTTCATTATGGACAATTATGCCAATCCGGAGCTGACATTGGGAAGCGTGGCAAGTTTTATCGGTCTGAATGAAAAATATTTCAGTACCAGATTTACGAAAGAAGAGGGAATGACCTTCAGCAATTATTTGACCGAGGTCCGCATTCGAAAGGCAAGGGAGCTGATGGAGACAACGGATTTAAAGATTTATGAAATCAGCCAGAGCGTTGGCTATAACAGTGTGGAGCATTTTACCAGAGTATTTAAAAAAAACTGTGCAAAGTAAGTCCGGGCGGGTACCGGAAATAAAGACCTGACGATATATCAAGTTTTCAAACATATCTCATGGAGAAGGCTGTTTTGAAATGGTAATATAATATCATCAAAACAAGGGAGGTATTACAGAAATGAGAAAACAAGTGTTGGCTTTGGGGCTTTGTGCAGCAATGGCAATAGGAACCATAACCGGCTGCTCCTCTTCAACTGGAACCGGGGAAACCACAAAAGAAACCACTGCAAAAGGTCAGAATGGGGCCCAGACAGAAGCGGGAAAGCCGGAGGCAAAGGAAGACCTGGAAGGCAGTCTGGTATTTGCCATCTGGGACAACAACCTGATGGATTATATTGATGAAAATGATATGGTTGGGAAATTCCAGGAGAAATATCCCAATGTAGAAGTTGAAGTAGAGAAGATTAAGGATGATTCCGAATACTGGAATGCCATGAAGATGAGAACATCAGCAAACCAGCTTCCGGATGTTATGTTTAACAAGCCCTTTACCTTATCCAGGTTCAAGGACTATCTGGTGGATTTATCCGATTTGGAAGCAGCGAAAAACAACGAGTTGGCTTCCGGATATGCAATGGATGGCAAGGTTCTGGGAATTCCAATGACAGCGGGATATGAATATGTTTATTATTGGAAGGACATGTTTAAGGAAGCTGGTGTAGAGGTTCCCACCACTTGGGAAGATTTTGAAAAAGCAGCTCAGACCCTGCAGGATTTTTATGGGAAAAACGACTCTGATTTCATGGCAATTGCTCTTGGTGCAAAGGATGAATGGCCGGATTATCCGTACATGGAATTTATGCCTGCACTTCAGGGTGGCAACGGACAGAACTGGAACGATATGGCAAAGTCAGATGCTCCGTTCGCAGATGAAACCGACATTAACAAGGCATACAATAAAGTTTACAGCTTATTCAGCAAAGATGTGTTCGGCAAAGATCCTCTTGGTATGGGCAACGATCAGGTGACATCCCTGTTTACCCAGAAAAAAAGCGGCTATCATTGCTCTGGGAGACTGGGGCCTGCAGAACATTCAGAGCGGTACCGATGATGTTTCAGAACTTGGCACCTTCTACCTTCCGGTGAGAGATTCCAAGGACGATCCCTTCCGTGTCATCGTACAGGGCGACTCCTTTATGGGAGTAACTACTCACAGCAAGAATCCGGAGCTGGCAAAGGCTTTCGTAGAATGGTTTTACAGTGAGGACTGGTACCCAGGTTATATCAATTATGTAACCAGTGCATCTTCCATGATAAACTTCCCCAAGGAAAAGGATCCGATCCTTGCCCAGGCGGATGAGCAGCATCCGGATAAAGAACTGGTTATGTATGACGGCGGCGGAGATGATTTCCAGGCGATCCAGAACGAAATCGCATTTGATTACAAGAAGCTGGGCGCCCAGATGTTTACCAATGGCTTTGATCTTAAAGCGGAACTGGATGGACTCAATACAAAATGGGCGGAGGCCAGAACCAAGCTTGGAATTGAATAAACAGAATGGGAAAGGGGACAGGGTGATGGAAGCCCGGCCCCCTTTTCTTCTAAAGACTTGAATCAGGAGGTATCTATGAATTCTCTGGAAAAACAGAAAAAAAGATTTATTGTATGTGCCCTTGTTGCTCCTATGGTACTGCTCATCGGGTTTGTGGTGTTTCCGGCTTTTGACTTAATCCGCATGAGCTTTACAAACTGGGATGGATATTCCAAAACCTATGATGTCATCGGTTTCGGTAATTACACGGCCATGTTCCGGAACAGGGACTTATGGCTGTCTCTCCGCAACAATGGGGTGTATTTTTTCGGGCATCTGATGTTTATTCCAATTGAGCTGATGTTTGCGGTTCTTTTGACCTCAAGGCTTAGAGCGGCAAAATTTTATAAAACCATGGTTTTATGCCATATATCATCAACGGAGTTGCTATTTCCTATGCCTTTTCCTATTTCTTTTCACCTATTAACGGAGCATTTGATGAAATATTGACTGTATTTCATCTGGAAAGCCTGATAAGGAACTGGCTGTCCGACCCTAAAATCGTCAATTTCGTACTGACCTTTGTCTCCCTGTGGAGGTTTTCCGGGTACCATGTCATCCTCTTTATGGCAGCCCTTCAGTCTCTTCCTCAGGATGTACAGGAAGCAGCCAGAGTGGATGGGGCTAATGCGTGGCAGATGTTCCGGTACATTCAGATACCATCCATTATGCTCATGGTGGATTTTGTCCTTTTTGACAACATCCGAGGTGCCCTTCAGGTATTTGATATCCCGTATGTCATGACCAGCGGAGGACCGGGGTACGCTTCCTCTACCTTTACGCTGTACACCATTGATACGGCCTTCAAATACAGCAATTTTGGCCTTGCTTCCACCATGGCAGTGGCGATTATGGTCATGATCGTTGTCATTTATCTGATTCAGAACAAGATCATTCATGGAATCATTTTGAAAGGGGGAAGAAAATAAGATGAAAAAGTGTACAATGGAACAGAGCCTGAAACAGATTATTTGCATGGGAATGGTCCTGGTCGTTCTGGCACCTATCTTTCTGATCCTGTTTGCAGCTTTCAAGACAAAGGCAGATATGGTAAATACATCCCCCCTGCTTTTACCTCCCCTGGAAAGGATCACTCTTTCAAACTTTAAAAAGGTGGCAGGAGATAAATATCTCATGATTGGTTTTAAAAATACCGGCATCGTACTTGCAGTCAGTATTCTGTTTAATGTACTGTTTGGGACCATAACCGCGTTTATTCTGGAACGTTTTGAGTTTAAGCTTAAAAAAAGTGATCATGGGATTTTTTTTCTTAGGCATGCTGATTCCCAGCTTTGTAACGGAAATTGCCAGATTTAAAATCATTAACGGCATCGGTCTTTACAATACTCTTGGAGCGCCCATCGTGATATATGTGGCGTCGGATCTGATGCAGCTTTATATTTACCGGCAGTTCATCCGGGCCCTCCCGGTGTCACTCGATGAAAGCGCGCTCTTGGACGGCTGTTCCTATTTCGGCCTGTTTACGAGGATTATTTTTCCTCTGCTGGCGCCTGCCACAGCTACCGTGGTGATCATCAAGGCAATTACCATCATTAATGATATGTATATTCCTTATCTGTATATGCCAAAGAATAAGCTGCGTACCTTAACCACCTTTTTGATGAATTATGCCAATGCCCAGCAGGGGTCATGGCAGAATCTGGCGGCCGGTATCATCATCATCATGTTGCCAACGGTCCTTATCTATATTTTCTTCCAGAAACACATTCTGGCTGGGATTGCTGCCGGAGCGGTGAAGGAATAAAAGATATAGGAAATCGTAAGATATGCCATGGATTCTTTTATAGTGACAGATTATAATGGACCTAATAGTATTTATAGAAGGAGGTTTCTTCCAATGGATCAGAAGACCGCAAAACTGGAATGGCTGGAGGATCCGCAGGTCTTCGCGGTAAACCGCCTGGCTGCCCATTCCGATCACTGCTATTATGAGACGGAAGCAGAAGCCCTAAAGGGGATTATGGGACTGCGCCAAGCCCTAAACGGGATATGGAAATTTTCCTATGCAGAAAATCCCGCAGTACGGAAAGAGCATTTCTACGAAAATGATTTTAATCTGGACAGCTTTGGCACCATAGAGGTTCCGGGGCATATGGAGCTTCAGGGATATGCAGATGCCAGTATATTAATACCATGTACCCATGGGATGGTCTGGCTGATATCAGGCCTCCCCATATTGACTGGCAGAATAATCCCGTGGGAAGCTATTGCCGGGAGTTTGAACTGGAGGAGCCGCTAAAAGGGAAACAGCTGTTCCTGTCTTTTCAGGGAGTGGAAACGGCTTTTTATGTCTGGCTGAACGGAACCTTTATCGGATATTCGGAGGACTCCTTTACGCCTTCTGAGTTTGAGATTACGGATGCTGTTCAATCAGGATCCAACCGCCTTGCAGTAGAGGTTTATAAAAGGAGCAGTGCCAGCTGGATCGAGGATCAGGATTTCTTCCGGTTTTCCGGGATTTTCCGGGAAGTGTATTTATATGCGGTTCCCCAATGCCATGTAGAGGATTTGTTCATTCATGGAGACGTATCAGATGATTACCGGGATGGCCTGTTCCGCGGGGAACTGACCCTTACCGGAGAAATAAAGGGAAGCATCCGTGCCATATTAAAGGACAGAGCCGGGGAGACGGTTGCATCCTGGGAAACCATTCCGGCAAAAAAAAGAGTTGGAATTTACCGGGCGCATATCCAATGCCCGTTTATGGAGCGGCGAGGATCCATACCTGTATGAGCTCACCGTCATTTTATATGATGAGCAGGGAAATGTGAAAGAGATTGTTCCTCAGAAGGTAGGATTCCGCCGTTTTGAAATGAAAGACCGTCTGATGTGCCTCAATGGAAAGCGGATCGTGTTCCGGGGGATCAACCGTCATGAATTCAATGTAAGAAGAGGCCGTTCCATTACAAAAGAGGATATGATGTGGGATATCCGGTTTATGAAGCGCCACAACATCAATGCAGTCAGGACTTCTCATTACCCGGATCAGAGCCTGTGGTATGAGCTTTGTGATGAATATGGGATTTACCTTATTGATGAGGCGAATTTAGAAAGCCATGGTTCCTGGCAGAAGATGGGAGCCTGCGAGCCCTCCTGGAATGTGCCTGGCAGCCTGCTCCAGTGGAAGGACTGTGTGGTGGACCGGGCAAGGTCTGTGCTGGAACGTGACAAGAACCATCCCAGCGTGCTGATCTGGTCCTGCGGCAATGAATCCTATGCAGGAGAAAACATTCTTGCAATGTCAGAGTTTTTTAAGGAACGGGATCCTTCCAGGCTGGTTCACTATGAGGCGTATTCTGGAACCGGGAATTTGACCCCGCCAGCGATATGGAAAGCCAGATGTATGCCAAGCCTGCCCAGGTGGAGGAATATTTGGAGAAAGATCCAAAGAAGCCCTTTATCCTTTGCGAATACATGCACGCCATGGGCAATTCCTTGGCGGGATGAAAAAATATACTGATCTGGAAGACAGATACGAGATGTATCAGGGCGGCTTTATCTGGGATTATATTGACCAGTCTCTGATGAAAAAGGACGCTTACGGCAAGGAGCATATGACCTATGGCGGGGACTTTGGCGACAGGCCCACGGATTACAGCTTTTGCGGAAACGGGATCGTTTATGCGGACAGGACCATTTCTCCCAAGGCTCAGGAGGTCAAATACCTGTATCAGGATATCCGTCTGATTCCTGACTCCAAAGGCATATCCATAGAAAACAGAAGATTATTTACGGATACCTTTGACCTTGAGTTTGTTTATTCCGTTTTAAAGGACGGGGAACCGGTTTACCAGAAGAGCTTTTATGCATCGATAAAGCCTCTGGATACAGGATATGAAGCCGTCCCGGTGCCGGATTTCACAGAGCCGGGAGAATATGTCCGCCAGGTTTCGGCTCTTCTTAAAAATGATACCTTGTGGGCGGATTCCGGCTATGAAACAGCTTTTGGCGAAGCAGTCACAGTAATAGAGGGACAGCAGGAAAAATGCTGTGAACAGCCTTTGACAGTGGTTCATGGCGACGTCAATATCGGCGTTATGGGAGATGGCTTCCGGGTCCTGTTCTCAAAGCAGGAAGGCGGCATCGTTTCTTTGGTTTATGATGGGAAAGAATGGGCCGGAAGACCGATCATGCCGGTGTACTGGAGGGCGACTACGGATAATGATAAGGGAAATAGATTCTCCGCAGCCAGTTCTGTGTGGTATGGAGCAGGCAGATTCCCTTATTACAGCAATGAGAGTTGTACGGTGGAAGAAAGGGAGGGAAGCATAAAGGTAACCTATACCTATGAGCTTTCTACTGTTCCCAAGGCATCAACAGAGGTTTCCTACGAAGTGAATGGAAGGGGAACTGTTCATGTAAAGGCCGTATTCCGGGGACAAAAGGGACTGCCCCAGCTTCCTGCTTTTGGAATGAGGCTCATCACACCGGAAGCAGCTAAAAAAAATTCACCTGGTATGGAAGAGGACCTGAGGAAAATTACTGCGACAGGAATGAGGGAGCAAGGCTGGGTATATATGAAGATACGCCGGATAATAACCTTTCCCGTTATCTGGTACCTCAGGAGTGCGGCAACAGGACCGGAGTCCGCTGGATTAAGGTATCAGACATGGAGGGTCATTCCATCAGTTTTTGCGCAGCCGGTCAGGAGCTTGATGCTTCCGTACTTCCCTATACGGCGGAGGAACTGGAAGCTGCTGCCCACAGAGAGGAGCTTCCGATACCAAGATACACGGTAGTGAACATTTTTGGCGCCATGAGAGGAGTCGGCGGCGATGACAGCTGGGGAGCACCGGTTCACCAGGAGTATTGTATAAGCGGTGAAGAAGAGCTTGTAACAGAATTTATAATTGAAAGAAGATCATAAATGCAGGCGGCAGACGGCAGGAGTTTGAAAACTCTTATTGTCTGCCGCTTTTATTATTTATGAAGGGGAAATACAAGTTGTTGATAAAAATAATCAGGAAATCCTGACCCTTTTTCCTGATATTGTATTATAATTAAGTTGAATCGGCAGAAGGCGGCTGAACACAGAATACTTCTGGATTCATTTGTATTCAAAATGAAAGAAAAGAATAGGAGAGGATACAGGATGTCTACTGCAATTATTTGCGTAATTTTAATTATTATTTGTTACTTTGGATTAAAAAGCACCATAAAGAGAACAAAATATGGCTGCTGCGGAAGCGGCGGCAGTGAAGTGAAGAAAATTAAGGCGGCTGATAAAAATATTTCCCATTATCCTTATGCGCGGACCATGAAGGTAGAGGGAATGACCTGCGGCAACTGCAGACTGAGAGTGGAAAATGAGTTTAATAGCCGGGAAGGCTTATATGCTTCCGTGGATTTGAAGAAAAAAACTGGCTGTGATACATATGAAAGAGCAAATGCCGGAGGATGAGCTGAAAGAGATCGTAAGAAAAGCAGGATACACTCCAGGGGAGATCAAGTAAATAGTTAATTAAAGAAAGCGGCGGACAAAGATGGTTTTATTGCGAATCCATTATTGTCCGCTGCTTTTTTACTTTTCAAATAATATTTGAAAGAATGGATTGTTTTTCCTTTTCATACATGGTAAGTTGATAACAGATAGGAGGGGGTCTGATGATAAAAGTTACATTTTATGATTCCGTAGAGGATCATTTACTGGATTTTGCAGTTATTGTTTCCCGGTACCGGAATAAATGGATATTTTGTAAGCACAAGGACCGGGACACCTTTGAATTTCCGGGAGGGCACCGGGAAAAAGAGGAGGATATTGCCGCCGCCGCAAACAGGGAACTTTATGAGGAAACGGGAGCAGCAGAATATATCCTGAAGCCGGTCAGTGGGTATTCGGTTCGGAATCTTGACGAGAATGAGGAGACTTCAAAAGAATCCTTTGGAATGCTGTTTTATAGTGAAGTCAAAGAACTGGGAGAAATGCCGCCTGGTTATGAGATGGAAATGATACAGCTATTGGATGAGATGCCTGATTCCCTGACGTATCCTGAGATCATGCCGGCATTAATGGATCGAGTTATCCTCCTTCTTAATGGCCGGGAGGAAAAGGCGCAGAGACAGGGAGAATGAAGCTAAAAAAAAGGAGGAAAAAAATGATTATTGATTTTGACGGAATAGAGGAAACCATGCTCCCCCATTTTAATGGCGGAGAAAAAGAATTTAAGGCAAGAATGTTTGCAGATAAGAGCAATAAGATTCTCTTCGGAAAACTGGAGCCGGGCGCATCCATAGGAATGCATACCCACGACACAAGCAGTGAAATTATATATTTCCTACAGGGAACTGGGAAAATGCTGTTTGACGGCGGAGAGGAAGCGATACAGGCAGGATTGTGTCATTATTGTCCCAAAGGATATGCCCACAGCCTGATCAATGACAGCGGGGCTGATTTAATTTTCTTTGCAGTTGTTCCTCAACAGTGACATACTGTTGTCACATTTGGGATGGTATAATTCAAAAAAAGGATGAGCTATGAAGTTTCGATGTCCTTTGCTGGTAATAACAGATATGGAAAATCAAAAGTATTCTATAAAGAGGTTCTGGAATTAAAGATAACCATGGACTTAGGAGCTGATGTTACTCCTTTGAAAGAGCACAGTTGGGGACAGAGGGGGGTAAGGTTTTACATTCCGGACCTACCGGTAACCAATGTACAGAAAAATATGTTGAAGGTGGGGGATTTTATGCTGGAAAAGATACCATCACAAGAAGAAATGACTTCCCTGATAGGGGAGACTTTATTTGAATCATGGAAAATCCTTTGTGAAAGAATCGAAGAGAAGTATGATATGGAACGCCAGTGGAACAGCGGCGGCAAAAGGTGGAAGTACGAGTACAAATACCGCAGAGGCGGGAAAACCCTTTGCGCATTGTATGCCAAAGAGGACTGCTTTGGATTTATGGTAATTCTGGGACAAGCGGAACGGGAAAGCTTTGAACGCGAAAGGCAGAACTATTCTCCGGAAGTCCAGAAGGTGTACGATGAATCAACAACCTACCATGATGGAAAATGGCTGATGTTTATCATAAAGGACCAATCGCTTTTTGATGATATGATGCAGCTGTTAAAGATAAAAAGAAGGCCCAATAAAAAGCAATAAAATGATTTGGAGGAAATATATGAGGTATCCGTGGATTGATGAATACTTGAAATCAATGAAAGGTGTATCCAATGATTTCAAGGAGGAATGGAATTGGGCCAGATATCTTCTTGGTGATAAGATGTTTGCAGCGGTGTGCAAGGATGACCAGGGCATGGACTCTTTGATTACATTAAAGCTGGAACCGGTAGAAGGCCAGTTTTTAAGGCAGCAGTATGAGGATATCATCCCCGGCTATTATATGAATAAGGTTCACTGGAATTCCATAAAAGCAGATGGAAACGTTCCTGATGATCTGCTGAAGGATTTACTGGAAAAATCATACCGGCTGGTTTTAGCCGGGCTTCCGAAGAAGAAACAAAAAGAATTGCTGGGAGAGTAGATATTTCTATAGGATTCCCCTGTAAACAAAGTGTGGAATACAGGTAGAACAAATGAAATATTTTTGAGAAGGCTTAAGCGATGTGCATTAAGCTTTAAATAAAATAATACGTAAGAAAGATGAAATCGAGCAGGCCAAAACTCATTTTTTTAGGCCTGCACAGAGAACTTCACCTTTCAGAAGTGCTGGAAGGGGAAGAAATTGAAGTGGACAGCCTTCCCGGAAAACGAAAGGCAGATGAGTACGCCATCATGCCAACTGGAAAGGATAAACCATGGCATGGGTTTTATGGCATATTGCCAGGATCGAAGATCTGACCAGGGGGCCTGGTGGGATGAGTGACGGCTCTAATCAGGAGCCGCTTCTATAAGTTTTAGACCGCAGTCTGGATGAACTGCGGTTTTTTTATTTACTGAAAATACCTTAAAAAAAATCCTATGCTAAAAAAAACTAAAATGTAAAAAAGATATCAAATTATCAAATAAGATTAACGCGGATTGGGGTAGAAAAAAATCCAACAACATTGATAAATTGAATCATATTTGAAAATATAGGTTCCTAAATGAATTTACTTAATAAGCAAAAATACCCAATTATGTTAAAAAAATAACATTAAAAGATAATTAATTATCAATAATGTTAAAAAAAATATTTAAATTGACAGATTAAAATGTGAGGTTATAATGGTTACATAAATAAAGATATCGGAACCAAAGAAAATAAAAGGAGAGGAGATAAAATTATGCAGAACGTAGAGCTTCAAAAGAAATATCAGTTATTCATAGGTGGACAGTGGAAGGAGGCTTCCGATGGAAAAACATTTCCAAGTATCTGTCCGGCCGATGGGAGGGTGTTGGCTGAGTGCGCCGAGGCAACAAAGGAAGACGTGGATGAGGCGGTCAGGGAAGCATGGAAGGCTTTTGAGACCTGGAAGCATGTATCGGTAAACCAGAGAGCTGTCATCCTGAATAAGATTGCGGATATCATAGATGCAAATAAGGAACATCTTGCCATGGTGGAGACCCTGGACAACGGGAAACCCATAAGGGAAACAATGGCGGTCGATATACCTCTTGCAGCTCAGCATTTCCGCTATTTTGCAGGCTGCATTCTTGGGGAAGAGGGCAGTGCCAATATGCTGGGAGAAAATACCCTGAGTCTGATCCTCAAAGAGCCTATCGGCGTGGTTGGGCAAATCGTTCCCTGGAATTTCCCCTTCCTGATGGCGGCCTGGAAGCTGGCACCGGTACTGGCAAGCGGCTGCTGTTCCGTCTTTAAGACTTCCAGCACCACTTCTCTCAGCGTTCTGGAATTGGCAAGGCTGATCCAGGATGTGATCCCGGCAGGGGTGTTCAATGTTATTACCGGAGCAGGTTCCAAGTCCGGGCAGTATATTCTGGAACACGAAGGTTTCCGGAAGCTGGCATTTACCGGCTCAACGGAAGTAGGAAAGAACGTGGCCCTTGCAGCAGCGGAAAAGCTGATTCCGGCTACTTTAGAGCTGGGCGGCAAATCAGCCAATATTTTCTTTGAGGACTGTGATTGGGAGATGGCCATGGATGGTTTACAGCTGGTATTCTCTTTAATCAGGGCCAGGTGTGCTGTGCGGGTTCCAGGGTCTTTGTGCAGGAAAGCATTTACGACAAGTTTGTGGAAGAAGCGGTTAAACGGTTTAACCAAGTAAAGGTCGGCCTTCCGTGGGATGAAAATACCCAGATGGGAAGTCAGATCAGTAAAGGGCATATGAAGGACATTTTAAGCCGCATAGAGATAGGAAAATCGGAAGGAGCTGCTGTACTTTGTGGCGGAAAGCAGATTCTGGAGGACGGACTGGAAAACGGAGCTTTTTTTAAGGCCTACACTCCTTGGCAATGTGACAAACGACATGAGGGTGGCACAGGAAGAGATCTTCGGACCAGTGGCATGTATTATTAAGTTTAAGACAGAGGATGAGGTTGTGGCCATGGCCAATGACAGCCAGTACGGACTGGGCGGAGCAGTGTGGACCAGGGACATCAATAGGGCAATACGGGTTGCCAGAGCGGTGGAGACCGGTCGTATGTGGGTTAATACCTATAATTCCATTCCTGAGGGAGCTCCTTTTGGCGGATACAAGACCTCGGGAATCGGCCGTGAGACACATAAGGTCATTCTGGAACACTACACCCAGACAAAGAATATCATGATTAATTTAAGTGAATCTCCTTCAGGTTTTTATCCGGTTAAATAGATAAAATGCAGGCAGAAAGCGGTTTTGGAGTACATAGTGCCAAAGCTGCTTTTTTGCATGGGAAAAGGGCTAACCGGATCGAAAAAAATGTAATAGATAAAGAAAAGTGATATATTGCTTGACAAAATAAAAAAATTGGCAGTATTCTAGTAATTGTACAATAAATACCAATAATTCTAAGAAAAGGAGGCAGAAACTATGAAACGTAACTATTACGCAATTGGAATGAATAAAATAGGAAAATTATTTTATATTAATTCAGTCTGCCTCAGTGAAGATAGAATCTCGTGATCATAGGTGTCATGGGATGAGTGACAGCTCTAATCAGGAGCTGCTTCAATGAGTTTTTTTCCGCAGTCTGGATGGACTGCGGTTATTTTTTTGCAATTTACCCGGAAAAGACCGCACTATGCAGTTTTTTTCGGTTTTTTTTACATAAAAGGGCTGATAACCCATTCATGCTTGCAGTAAGTAAAGGAGGAAAAGTATGAAAAATCTATGGCAGTATGGAAAGAAGTACAGTTTTTTGTATGTTTTGGCGATTGTGGCCATGGTCGTCAGCATCCTTTTGGATGCAATGGCTCCCCAGATCACAAAACATATTATTGATGATGTCATTGTGGGGGGACAGATGCAGATTCTCATGAGGCTGCTTTTAGGGCTTCTGGGAATTGGACTTGGAAGAGCGGTACTTCAGTACACAAAGGAATTTATTTTTGATTATGCTGCCTCTGGGATCGGCTGCAGTTTAAGGAAGGATTTATTTAACCACATCCAGACCCTGTCCATGGGGTATTTTGACAACCACAACACAGGGGAATTGATGGCAAGGATCAAGGATGACGCGGAACGTATCTGGAACGCCTTTGGATTTGTGGGAATGCTGGTTTTGGAATGTTCTATTCACACGGTCATCGTTATCGTCTGCATGTACCGTCTAAGCCCCAGCCTTACCCTGATTCCGTTGGTGATTCTCCCCCTGATCGCCTGGTATGCGGTCAAAATGGAAAACGGCCTGGGAGATGTTTACGATAAGATCAGCGAGCAGACTGCTGAATTAAACACGGTGGCGCAGGAGAACCTGGCCGGGGTCCGTACCGTGAAGGCCTTTGCAAGAGAAGATTATGAAATTGAGAAATTCAAGAAGCACAACAAGCAGTATTATCATCTAAATATGCAGCAGGCCAAACTGATCGTCCGCTATCAGCCAAACATATCCTTTTTGTCAAAGGTGCTGTTAATGGCAGTCATTGTCATAGGGGGCATTCTGGTCATTAATGATAAGATGACCATTGGAGATCTGGGCGCATTTTCCGAGTATGCCAATAACATTATCTGGCCAATGGAAATGGTGGGCTGGCTCAGCAATGATATTGCAGCAGCTGTGGCATCCAACAAGAAGATCAAAAAGATCATGGAAGAGCAGCCGGTCATCTGCAATCCCGAAAACCCGGTACTGCCGGAAACTATCCAGGGAGAACTGGCCTTTCACCATGTGGACTTTGAACTGGACGGGAAGAGTATTTTAAGCGACATTGATTTTACCTTGGCAAAAGGAAAGACCCTTGGCATCATGGGTGTGACCGGTTCAGGTAAAAGCTCCATTGTCAATTTGATCGAGCGTTTCTATGACGTAACAAGAGGAGAGATCCTTTTAGACGGGATCAATGTAAAGAATCTTCCTTTGGCATTCTTAAGGGGTCAGGTGTCGGTGGTCATGCAGGACGTATTCCTGTTTTCAGACAGCATTACGGAAAACATTAAGACAGGAAATAAGGATGCGACAGAATGGGAAAGCGTGCAGCAGGCCTCCATCTCGGCAGGAGCCCACGGCTTTATCCAGAAGCTTTCAGAGCAGTATGATACGGTGATCGGGGAGCGGGGAGTCGGGCTTTCCGGAGGGCAGAAGCAGAGGATCAGCATAGCCAGAGCTATTGCAAAAGAAACGCCTCTTTTAATTCTTGATGACTCCACCTCGGCTCTTGATATGGAGACGGAAAAGGAGATTGAGGCCCATCTTACAGAATTAAAGGACAGTTCAAAAATCATTATCGCCCACCGCATTTCAGCGGTGCGCCGTGCCGATGAGATCCTGATCCTGGATGAAGGACGGATCGTGGAACGGGGAACCCATGAGGAGCTTATGGAAATGCGGGGACAATATTATAAAACCTATCAGGTGCAGTATGGAGAGGAGGAGATGAAATGGCAGTCAATTCAAGCAGAATAGATGAAGATCAGAAAGAAGTATTCAAAAAGGATACCCTGCTTCGCCTGTACCGGTATCTCCTGGAATATAAAAAGCAGATTATCATTGTTCTTTTTATCATGGCCGGAACCATAGCCATCAGTATGTCGGCGCCCCTTATGATGGAATATGCCATCAATTCATGCGTGGCTAAGAAGGATATGGCAGGTCTTTTATGGCTGGGGTTTGGTGCAATAGTGCTGTTCCTTTTATTCCTTGCCGGAACCAAGATGCGTATGCGCATCATGGCAGATGTATCCAACCAGGTGCTTTTAAATATCAGGGAAGAGCTTTATAGACACATTCAGACTCTTGGCTTTGGCTTTTTCGACAGCCGGCCTACGGGAAAGGTGCTTGCAAGGATTATTGGAGATGTGAATTCCTTAAAGGATGTACTGTCAGACAGTGTGACCCAGCTGATACCGGACCTTCTCACAGTGGTCTGTGTGGCAATCATCATGCTGGTAAAGAATTACCGCCTGGCAATGGCGGCACTGCTGACACTTCCCATTTTGGCAGTGGGCATGTTTCTGATTGAAACCACGGTTCATAAAAGATGGCAGATATACCGTAAAAAAACCTCCAATTTAAATGCCTATGTACATGAAGATTTATCCGGAATCCGGATCATACAGAGTTTTGCAGCGGAACCGGAGACAAAAGAGGTATTTCATGATCTGGTAAACCAGCATTACAAATCCTTCATGGATGCAGTCATAGTGGCGGACGGCTTTGGCCCGCTGGTAGAAATAACCTGGGGCCTGGGCGGTTTCCTGCTGTATTTCATAGGAATCCGGATTGTTGGAGTGGAGAAAATCGGAATCGGTACCTTTCTCGCGTTCTCAACCTATATCGCCATGTTCTGGAGCCCTATCCGGAATCTGGCTAACTTTTACAATAAACTGACCACCAACATTTCCGCTGCAGAACGTATTTTTGATATTATTGACACAGAGGCAGAAATAACGGATCAGGAGGGTGCTGTGCCCTTACCAGAGATTAAGGGAGAGGTGGTCTTTGATCACGTATCCTTTGCTTATGGGGATGAGCCGGACCGGCTGATTCTTGATGATGTAAATTTTTCTGTTAAGCCAGGGGAAACCATTGCCCTGGTAGGACCAACAGGCGCTGGAAAGACCACCATTGTAAACCTGATCAGCCGTTTTTATGAAACAACCGATGGAAGGATTTTTATTGACGGTCACGAAATCAAAGAAGTGACATTAAAAAGCTTAAGAAGCCAGATGGGGATCATGACCCAGGATAATTTCCTGTTTTCCGGAACCATACGGGATAACATCAAATACGGGCGTCTGGAAGCGTCTGACGAGGAAGTAATGGAGGCAGCCAAAGCAGTCAATGCCCATGAATTTATTATGAAGCTGGAAAACGGATACGATACGGTGATCAGCGAGAGAGGGTCGGGCCTCTCCATCGGACAGAGGCAGCTTCTGGCTTTTGCAAGAACCATGGTGTCAATGCCCGGGATTTTGATCCTTGATGAGGCCACCTCCAGCATTGATACCCATACCGAGCTTCTGGTACAGAAGGGAATCGATGCCCTTTTAAGGGGCAGAACTTCCTTTGTCATTGCCCACCGCCTTTCTACGATCCGCAAGGCTGACCGCATTTTTGTCATTGACCAGGGGAATATCATGGAGTCAGGAAGCCATGAGGAATTGATGGAATTAAAAGGTGCTTACTATAAACTATACCAGAGCCAGTTTTCCTAGGGTGTGCCTGAAAAATGCTTATCCCAGGACGGGTGTATACTTTGTGGGAGATTTGTTTCAAATGAAGGGGGTGTAGTGGACTATGCCAACTGAAATTGGGGCAAATATACCACAAAGTGGGGCATGCAGTTTGAGTGATGAGCTTTCAGATATGCCATAGTTTGGAAAAAGGATTGACCGGATTGTGGAAATGCAATAGAATAGAAGGCGAGGTGAGATAAGATGACAGAAGGAGCATTGGTTTTAGAAGGGGGTTCTTTAAGGGGCGTATTTACGGCCGGGGTTTTGGATGTATTCATGGAACAGGGGATTGAGATGTCCTATGTAAACGGAGTATCAGCCGGTTCTATGTGCGGCATGAGCTATGTAAGCAAACAGATCGGCCGTACCATTAAAGTGAATTTGGATTATGTCAATGATAAACGGTTTTTAAGCTTTCGGAATATGGTGAAAAGCCGCTCCATTTTTAATTTTGATTTCCTGTTCGGGGAATTGTGCGATACACTGGTTCCCTTTGATTATGATACCTTTTGGAATTCCCAGCAGACCTTTGAGGTGGTTGCCACCCGCTGCAAGACAGGAAAACCGGAATATTTTGAAAAGAGTTCCTGTGATGATTTTATTGACGCTGTAAAGGCTTCCAGCAGCATTCCCATTATGTCCAGCATGATTCCTATAAAAGGGAAAAAGTATCTGGATGGGGGCTGTGCCTTGCCTATTGCATATCAGAGAGCCATTGATCTGGGATATGAAAAGATCGTTGTGGTACTTACCAGGGAGCACGGGTATCGGAAACCTCAGCTTGATAAGTGGACGAAAAGAGGATATGAACGCTATTTTGCTCCGCTGCCTGAGCTTTTGAAAGCTTTGTTAGAGGTCCCGGACCGGTATAACTGGATGCAGGAGGAGATTGACCGGCTGGAAAAAGAAGGGAAGATTTATGTCATCCGTCCGGATAAGCATGTTACGGTCCAGAGAACCGAAAAAGATAGGCGGAAGCTGGAGGCCCTTTATGAGGAAGGGCGGCGTCTGGCGGAAGAGCATATGGGGAAGTTGAAAGAGTATTTGGAGATTAAAGAGTAAGGAAATGCCTGCAGGCATACCTTTTTGGCTTTGAAAAGATGGGTGATAAAGCAGAAACACCTTATAGGTATATCTTTATGCCCTTGAAAAGATGGCGATAAGGCGGAAACACCTTACAGGCATATCTTTATGTCCTGGGAAGATGGGCGATAAGGCGGTAACACCCTATAGGTTTACCCCTATGCCCTTGGGAAGATGGACGATAAAGTAGAAACACCTTACAGGCATACCTTTATGCCCTGAAAAGATGGGCAGTAAAGTGGAAAGGAAAGTACGGTATAATTTATGAGTATTTATGATACATTAAATCCAATGCAAAAAGAAGCGGTACTTCATACGGAGGGACCGCTTCTTGTGCTGGCAGGAGCGGGATCTGGTAAGACCAGAGTTTTAACGCACCGCATTGCTTATTTAATAGAGGAGAAGAATATCAATCCATGGAATATCCTGGCCATCACTTTTACCAATAAAGCGGCGGGTGAAATGCGGGAGCGTGTAGACCGTCTGGTGGGCTTTGGTGCGGACAGTATCTGGGTTTCCACCTTTCATTCATCTGTGTGCGCATTCTCAGGAGGCACATAGAAAGCCTTGCTATTCGACGAATTTTACAATATATGATTCCGATGACCAAAAAACTCTGATGCGCCATGTGTTAAAGAGCCTTGATATGGATCCGAAGATTTATAAGGACCGGGCCATGCTGGGATTTATCTCCACGGCAAAAAATGAGCTTGTGACGGCCCAGGAGTTTGAACTGAATGCCGGCGGCGATTTCAGGCAGAAAAAGGTGGCGCTGATTTATAAAGAATATCAGAACCAGTTAAAAAAGAACAATGCCCTGGACTTTGATGATTTGATCATGAAAACCGTGCAGCTGTTCCAGAATAATCCGGAAATCCTGGATTATTATCAGGAACGTTTTAAATACATCATGGTGGATGAATATCAGGATACCAATACGGCCCAGTTTAAGCTTATAAGCCTCCTGGCAGGTAAATACAGGAATCTTTGTGTTGTGGGAGATGACGACCAGTCCATCTATAAATTCCGCGGCGCTAACATTGAAAATATCTTAAACTTTGAAAAAGCTTATCCAGGGGCCAGGGTGATTAAGCTGGAACAGAACTACCGCTCCAGCCAGAGCATTTTAAATGCAGCCAATGAGGTGATCCGCCATAACCGGGGACGAAAGGACAAAACCCTGTGGACTGCCAATGAGGAAGGCCCTCTGGTACAGTTTAAGCAATTTGAGAACGCTCCGGAAGAGGCAGATGCAATTGTCCGGGACATTTTAAACAGCTCTTCTGATTACCAGGACTGTGCTGTCCTTTACAGAACCAATGCCCAGTCCCGTTTGATTGAAGAAAAATGCCTTCAACACAATGTTCCATACCGCATGGTGGGAGGGGTGAATTTCTATCAGAGAAAAGAAATTAAGGACGTTCTGTCCTATTTAAAGACCATTTCCAACGGACAGGATGATTTATCCTCTTTAAGGATTATCAATGTGCCAAAGCGGGGAATTGGAGCCACCAGCCTTGGAAGAGTCCAGGCCTTTGCTTCTGAACATGGATTTTCCATTTATAATGCCTTTTGCCGGGCAAAGGCTGTGCCTGGACTTGGAAAAACGGCGGAGAAAGTCCTTAAGTTTACGGAGCTGATCGAGGATTTCAGGAAAAGGCTTGAAGAAGAGACGTATTCCATACATGAACTGATTGAAGACCTTCTGGATGAAACCGGCTACTTAAAGGAATTAGAGTCAGAGGGTGAAATTGAGTACCAGACACGACTGGAAAATATAGAAGAGCTGATCAATAAGGCGGTCAGCTTTGAAGGGGAGCATGAGCACCCTAACTTAAATGAATTTCTGGAAGAGGTCGCTTTGGTGGCTGATGTAGACCGGATGGATGATTCAGAAAACAGAGTGACCCTTATGACCCTGCACAGCGCCAAGGGACTTGAGTTTCCAAGAGTGTATTTAAGCGGCATGGAAGACGGGCTGTTCCCAAGCATGATGTCCATTTCTTCAGACGATAAAGAGGATGTGGAAGAAGAGCGCCGGCTTTGCTATGTGGGAATTACAAGAGCTCAGAATTTCCTGATGATGACGGCGGCAAGACAGCGTATGGTCAATGGAGAAACAAGATATTCCAAGGTAAGCCGTTTCATAGATGAAATTCCTGACAGGCTTTTGGATTCAAGTAAGCTGGAGTCAAGAATGTCTTCTGGCCGTACGCTTGATTATGATGACAGCGGTCTGCCATGGGGAAAAGCAAAAACAGCCGGACGGCAGGCAGGTGTCAGCAGCTTTGGTCCTGGGAACAATGTATATGCATCAAAAACCGCAGCCCCTGCGTCAACACCTGGTTTTGGCAAAGCATTTACCGTAGAAAAGGCAGCTTCTTTAAACTATAAAAAAGGGGACCGGGTCAGCCATGTGAAGTTTGGGGAAGGCGAGGTATTGGAGATCAAGGACGGCGGCAGGGATTTTGAAGTCACAGTCCGGTTTGACCAGGCAGGCGTCAAAAAAAATGTTTGCTTCCTTTGCAAAGCTGAAACTTGTACGAGTTTGATTTAAAATACATAATTTATTAAAAAAAAGCAAAAATGATAGTAAAAGAATCAATATAATGGTATAATAACTGCGACAGGCAGAGAGACTAAAACCTAGCCGAAAGATTTAAAGGTAATGCCTTACAGGCATACCTTTACACCCAATAAAGCGGGGTGGGCTCTGCCCTGAAAGAATGGGCATAAAAAAAGCAGGGCTCTCAGAAAGGACGTGGAGATATGAACAGATTTGATGCAATGAGTAAAGAAGCCATGAGTAAGCTGGAAGATCTTATGAGTTCAAGCAGAGTGAATGAATTGCTTCATAGAAGGGAACAGGAAGAAAAGAAGAAAAAACTGTATCCTCTGGATACTGGCTATCATAGGTGCAGTGGCGGCGGTGGCAGGAATTGCTTATACCGTATACCGTTTCTTCACACCGGACTATTTAGAAGATTTCGAAGACGATTTTGATGATGATTTCGATGACGATTTCTTTGAAGATGACAAACCGGGCGAAGGTTCTGAAGAGTAAGATCGGCATTATAAAGAGAGAGCGTGCCTCAGACAGTGAGACACGCTTTTTTTGCTCGAATGGAAAAGAGTCCGCCAGATGCAGGAATGGAATGGAAACATTCCTGCGCCTGGCTTATTGCTTGCAGAAAGAAAGATAGAAGAGGAGCACGTATAGTGAAAAAGGGTGAGATATACGAAGGTAGGATTGGAAGATTTGATTTTCCTGATAAAGGAATTATTGAACTCCCGGAAGGGAAAATCACGGTAAAGCATGCACTTCCCGGCCAGAAGGTCCGGGTTATGATAAATAAGAAAAAAAGGGGGGCGCTGCGAGGGGCGGATTCTTGAAATATTGGAGCATTCAAGCCTGGAAACGGCAGAGAATCCGTGCCCTCATTTTGGCAGCTGCGGAGGCTGTGTTTATCAGACAATTCCCTATGAGGAGCAGCTTAAGATCAAAGAGCAGCAGGTAAAGGACCTTATAGACGGAGTCTGTGAGGATTATGAATTTGAAGGGATACGGCCAAGTCCTGTGGAAGCGGAATACCGGAATAAAATGGAGTTCTCCTTTGGGGATGAATATAAGGATGGCCCCCTGGCTTTGGGTATGCATAAGAGGGGAAGTTTTTATGACGTGGTGACTACTACGGAATGCAGGATTGTTAATCCGGACTTCTGTAATATCCTAAAGGCAGTAAAGGAGTATTTCGAACAACTGGGAACTGGTTTTTATAAGAAGATGCAGCATACAGGATATCTGCGTCATCTTTTGGTGCGCCGGGCTGTGAAGACTGGTGAAATTTTGGTGGCTCTGGTTACTACAACACAGGAAGAGGTGGACTTGAAGCCGCTTACGGATTTGCTGCTGGGGCTTTCTTTAAATGGAAAGATCGTGGGAATTCTGCATATTTTAAATGACAGTCTTGCGGATGTGGTTAAGAGTGACAGGACTGAGATTTTATACGGCCAGGATTATTTTTATGAGGAGCTTTTAGGGCTGAAATTTAAAATTTCCCCGTTTTCTTTTTTTCCAGACTAATTCCCTTGGAGCGGAAGTCCTGTATGAGACGGTCAGGGGATATGTGGGAGAGACAAAGGATAAGGTAGTGTTTGATTTATACAGCGGAACAGGTACTATTGCTCAGATTATTGCTCCGGTTGCCAAAAAGGTTGTGGGTGTGGAAATTGTTAAAGAAGCGGTGGAAGCGGCAAGGGAGAATGCAAGGCTGAATGGTCTTGAGAATTGTGAATTTATTGACGGAGATGTACTTAAGATTATTGACGAGCTGGTGGATAAGCCGGATTTGATTATTTTGGATCCGCCGAGAGATGGGATTCATCCGAAGGCGTTGGGGAAGATCATTGAGTTTGGCGTGGACAGGTTGGTGTATGTTTCCTGTAAGCCTACCAGTTTGGTAAGGGATTTGGTCGTTCTTCAGGAGAGAGGGTATCGGGTGAAGAAGGTTTGTTGCGTGGATATGTTTCCTTCGACGGCGAATGTGGAGACGTGCGTACTTTTGTCCCACAAAAATTCGTAAACATCTCCACCGTCCTTATACACTGGAAAATTGAATAAAATGGACTTCAGAGGTAGCTCTGATTCATCACATGGGAAAATCTCTATTTCTTTGATTAGCGAAGAAATTAGGGATTTTTTCTCTTCATCGCTGATTTTATCATATACCTTATCAAAGTTTGCCAACAGAGTGTAGATGTTCTCCAAGGTAATGGCATCCTGCTCCACAGCCTTGCGGCGCAACTTCACATCTCCGATTTTTTCTTCAAGCTCTACAATGATGTCATATAGTCCGTCAAGTCGAAGTGTCATATCTTGGAGCTTGCGTTCCCGAAAGCGAGTGTCCCCCGGCAAGCTGTCAATTTCATTTTCAAGTCGCGTTTTATTCAAATCCACTTCTCTAAGCTTACATTCGTAATTTTTTAGCTCTCTATCAAGAGTAGAAGTATCAATTTGTTTACCTATTTTGGATTTAATCTCTGTTGCAAAATCTTGATTTTTAATCAGCTCTCGGATTGCTTCAATGACAAGCGGCTCAATATCGGTTTTTTTGAGCATTGCTTTATAGTCACAGCTTTTTCCTCTTGCTACCCGAGCTTTACTACACACATAATAATAAATCTCTTTATATGTACCGTCTTTGTTTGTCCAAGCGTGTTTGTTGGTATACATCGAACCGCCGCATTTAGGACATTTCAAAATGCCACTTAGTAAATGTACCCTGTCCCGACCTATTTTAGAGGGGGACTTTACACCTGTGATTTCTCGTTTTTCATGTGCTTGGGTCCATAATTCTTCACTGATGATAGCCTCGTGCTGACCGTCTGCAATAATGTATTCATCTTGGTGTACTTGACGGTATTCATTTTTAGTACCTTTGACCTTTTCTCTTGTTCTTCTGCCAAAAGCGATTTTTCCTGAGTACACAGGGTTGTCAATTATCATTCTAACAAAATGTGTACTCCACCCCGAGAGTGTGCCATTAGCACGTTTAATCTTTTGAATACCTTGCAAGTTAAGATAGTTGGCGATTTTGTAAAAACCCATATTGCCATTAACGAACTTATCAAAGATAATGCGTATCGCTTCAGCTTCTTCCTCTTGAATGAAAAGCTGTTTATCTTTTAAGTAATACCCATAAGGAGCAAATCCACCATTCCACCCGCCTTGACGAGCTTTTTCTTTTCGTCCATTCATTGTTTGTTCAATAATATTTTCACGCTCAATTTCAGCCACAGCAGACAGCACAGAGATTAAAAGTTTTCCGCTTGTCTGCGATGAGTCAATACCTTCTTCAATGCAAATTAGGTTTACACCAAAGGACTGAACGTGTTCCAAAGAGTTTAAAATATCTGCGGCATTTCTGCCAAAGCGAGAGAGCTTATAAACTAAGATATAGTCAATTTTTAAGCCGTTCTCAATGTCACATAGCATTTGTTTAAATGCGGGTCTGCCATCTATGGATTTGCCGGATTTTCCAGCATCCTCATAAATATTGACGATTTCCATTTCTTCTCTATCTGCAAACCGCTTTAAGCTGTTTTTCTGTCCGTCTAAGCTGAAGCCGTCAACCTGCATTTCGGTACTTACACGAGGGTAAAGTACACATCTTTTTCCACTCCTATTCATAGTCATACCTCCAATAAATTATCGGAAAACATCAAAGTAGATACACCTTTCTACTTAGCACCATTTAGCTCATTCAAAACATCTGAACCGTATTTTTCAATAATTTGCGAAAGCACATTGATGAAATCTTGATATGCTTTTGTCTTTGCATATACCTCATTTGGTGAAGGGGTTTTAGTAGTGTTTTCAGATACACTTTTGATATTTTCCATTCGCAATCACCTCCAAGTGTCTTGCTTACATAAATTATAAGCAATTATTTCATTTATGAAAAGTTTGTCACCATATCCAAAGTTACAAAACTAATCACACCGCAAAATTGTGTGGAACAAAAATGCGGTGTGGTTAGTTTAATTTGTTTGCCGTATTTGCCACGCACCCGGCAAGGGAATATTTTGAGCTGCCGTTAGCTCGGCATCATAGTCCCAGAGTACCGTGTGCTTGTACCTAAGCCACGCATACCGCAGGAACTCCCCCTGTTTCTATCGTATCGGGGACGTAACGTTACAAAGTATCATTATCCCTCATGTGGGTCATTGCGGACGAGTGTGCCAAACTCGGTCTAACAGTCCATTTTATCGCTCCAACGGTATTCCATTCACCTCCCCATACCGTTATCGTGGCGATGTCTGTTAAGTCGCTTTGCCTTTTGGCTCACATAAGTAATGTACTCAAAATATCGTATATTTGGTTGTCAAAGAACAATTATGCCGTTTGGCATATCAGAGAAAAAACTTCCTCTCATATACCTTTAGAAAAAGAGGGGCAAACGACGTGAGTAATTTAGAAATTATTTTTCAAATACTTTTCTAAATTGCGTAGCCCTCGACGAATAGCATCTTTTACGCTACTTGCTGATGTACCCTCAGCCTTTGCTATATCCGCCTTGCTCATTCCCAAAAAGTAGTGGGCGTAAATTCGTTTTGCTTGTTTATCGGGCAATGTGGCAATAGCAGCGTGTAGCTGTTCATTTGTTAGCTTACGCTCGTAAATTTCATCGGGAGAGAAGGAAACAAACAAGGCACTGTGTTCGATTCCGTCATCACGGTCAAGTGAGTAGTATGCCTTGTGGTAGCGTATTTTGCTTTGATAGGCTTGCTCGCCTTGCGGTGTTCTTCAAAGATGTTAAATACTTCATCAGGAATATCAATATAGGTATCTATGCTTATGTGGGCATAGTAATCTCTTAAGTTTATTGTTTTCATAGTTGTACCATCCTTTCAAATTTGGGTTAAGAGCTGAATTTGAAAGGACGGTGGGTGGGGAACGACAACGAGGGTCTATATACGCAAAAATGCCCGACTGAAATTCATAAAATCTCAATCGGGCATAATGATACCTTTTTCGTATTATGTAGGTAATAACTTCGTGTTGTTGCTATAATCGTCCCACAACGGGACAAGGCTTTTTTTGATGAGTTACCAAGCTTTTGAGCAAAAGAAAACACGACGATACCTCCTTAGATACCGCCGTATCCTTTAAAAAGGGCGACTTTGATACACCCACCATGCTTTGCTTTTTGAAAAAGAAAAAGGGCGGCTTTGATTGTTATTTCAAAACCGCCGTTAGACTACTGTATTTTGTTTTGGCACACAATTATCCTGCCGCCATAACAACGGTTTTTTTTATTACCGTTGTTATGGCGGTCTGTAGATATTAAGGTGCTACACTTAGTCTTATAACTTTTGCTTAGTATATTATAAAAAAACAAATTGCTTACTTTTATTTACTAATAATCCTTTTTATTGAATACTAAAAACAATGGATTATACTTTCGGTTGCTGCTGTGTGACACAGTGAATCATTCCACCGTATTGGTATAAGGCAGTAACATTAATTGGTATAATTTCTCGACCATCATACAATTCCGATAGAATTTTTATTGCTACTTTATCATTGGTATCATTATAAACTGGCAACAAAACAACATCGTTTCCAATGTAATAGTTGAGATAAGAACCTTTATAATCAAGCCCTTCCACATTTTTTTGATGTCATAGGCAATTCGATAATCTCGTAAAGCTGACCATCTGCATTTGTGGAGTTAGTTAAAATATAATAGTCATTTTCTCTGATATTTTCATACAGTTCCATAAAATCTTTTTCTGACACAGTGAGTATTGTTTTATGGTCATAAAACCGAGCCATGCCATCTATGTGTGCATCAGTGATATCCTCGTCTAAGACACCTTCAAGCCAAATGATATTGGATACCCCTAAGTATTTTTGTAAAAACATCTTAGCTTCTTGAATACTCATCTCCGGGTTGCGGTTTTTACTGACTACTGAGCTTTTACAGAGTATTGCTGTGCCGTTACCGTCCAGTTCAACAGAGCCTCCCTCCAATACAAAATCTGGTATTGATATAATAGAATGTCCTTTAGCCTTGGCGACAACTATAGGAATATCGTCATCATGCTTATAGGGAGCTTTTTTTGCCCCAACCATCAAAAGTGAAATTGGCGATTAGCAGGTTATCGTCATCGTCAAAGACAAACATCGGCCTGTGTCCCGTGACCACACGTCATCAGACTTTGCAATTACGAAATCAACACGGCTCATATCTAATCCCTCTGCTTCAAGTAGCTTCATAATGCGAGATTGCTCATCTTTATTATAAGCGATAATATGGACTTTTTCGCCTTTGTGCAGTGCAAATGCCATTTGAATCCAAATATCCTCGATCTCTAATCTGTACTCCATACCGTAAGAGTAATGATGCGGCCAAGTGAGCCACGTACCTTCGTGTTCTTCCTCTTCAGCGGGAAAATAGTAGATTTGCATTTCTTCTGCCTCCTTTTGTGATGTTTCTGCCAACTGTGGAGGAGGGGGTAGTAGCTGAGTCTTGTTAGGTAGATTAGTCTGTTCTGCACAGCCCGTAAGCATCAGTATTGTGAGAAGTAAAATCATTGTTTTTTTTCATATTACTTACCTCCAAATATGATTTTAAAGTGTAAAATTTTATATATAGCTTTTGTGACGACCAATTAGCCACTCTGCTTTCAAGCAAATTTACAATGTACCATCTGGATATTATTGAGGATTATTTTTCGTAAATTGCTTAGCATTATCTAAACTTTACAAATCAAGAATACCCCTTGACACTGTGTTAATGTCAAGGGGTAATTTTCATTGAAATTTCTGTGATGTATTCTGTTTCGATCTCTGTGTGAGATATATCTAAAAAATATCGTTCTAAGAAAACACCGGTTGCTTCTAAGTTATGCTGCTCTATATATAGTAATAGTTTGTCATAAGCAGAAGCAATTTCGTCATAATTCCCGTAGTGAAATGTAGATAGATATTGTCCCTCAACCAAGGTGTGCGAGGCATATGCTTTCGGGATACCTTGTTCCCCAACAGGAACGGCTACACGATAACTATTATCATCAAAAAGGTTGCCAATCAGCATGCTCTGTCCAGTGGGTGTTGTGCGGCTTTTTTCCAAGGATGCATATAAACGATCAAATTCAGCTTCTATCTGTAATTCTGTACAAAAATTACCAACACAAATAATTTGTTTGCTTTTAACTGTGCGTGAGATGTCATATAGGTTTTCAATACAAGTTGTTTTTTTCTACACTAAGCAGCGTGTGTAACTTTCGCAGAGCATCTGCATTGGCAGCTTCTTGCTGCCGAAGTTCCTGCAACTTAGTAGTTGATAGCTCTTGTAAGGCATTTTCATTTTCAAGAAGAATAGCAATCTCCTCAAGAGAGAAGTAGCAGGATCGATATTTCTTGATAAGTGTCACTGTCGGAATTTGCATTGATCCATAGAGACGGTATCGATTGTTTGCAATAGAAACAGGCTTCAGTAAGCCTATCTTATCGTAGTGACGTAGCATACGTGGAGAAATTTTGTTAATAGAGGCAAATTCTCCAATAGTATAAAGCTTTTCTGTCACGACACACCTCCTGCAAATAATTTTAGCCTTTTAAAATTTTTAATATAAGTTTATCATAATGAAATACAAATTTCAACGAGAGAATATTATACATACACCGCACCACAAGAATACAAATCACATATAACATTACATCTCTACAAATAAAGTACATATAGGTAATATGCAATATATTGTAAAACACTATCTTGCTTAATCTGTTCTTAATTCAAATTAATAACTAAAGTGCTATGCTTACTAAATATTTATATTATCTGTCACCTTTCAAGTATTGAAAACATACACTCAACGATAAAACACACATTAAATTTTGTAATATTTTTACCAAATGCGAAATTAAACACTACCTAATATAAAATTGTGCTTCGTTCAAATATTGTACCCCGAAATGTAAAATGATATAGGGTGATATTAAAATGTACCAAGACGAAAGAAAACTTGATTTCAAGCCGTTGGGGTATGGCAATAAAAAAATGCACGAGAAAGGAACGGTTGGACATAGGAATACCTTGCCCAACTTGTAGACCTTACACCACGCTCTATTATGTACATAGAGAACAGAGGGCAGCACCCGAGCCTTAACAAACTTTATCTGCTTGTTGCTTTGCTCGATATCTCGGTAGACCAGTTCTTTTTTTCCATGCAATCAAGAGAGTGATAACAATCACCGTAAACAAGTTGATGTGCTGCTTAACTCAATGGAAGAAAAGGAGCTTATTGTAATGGAAGCTACGGCTCAAGGATTGAAAACGGCACGGGAAAAAAATGGAATAATCAATGCCGCTTCTCTTAAAATCTCGAAACTTTCTTGTGCAGTCAAGAGAGGTGGAATTAAAAATAATGTGATTGTGAATGTGGGCTTTATCTATGTGAGTAGCAACGATAAATGCGTGTTTTCCTTTGGTGAAGCTCATACCCAACTCATAACCGATTTTGTTGGCAAGCTCGGGTGTAATTTCCCCGGGCTTAAAGGACTGTCATATCTGATAGGCGATAACATTACTTGCCTGTTGTCTGCCTGTTATATCATCATATTGCCGCTTAGATAGCATAAACTCACCCTGCACTGTTTTAGGGTCGCACTCGTAGGAGGATAAAAATTCACCCTCATTTGTTTTCTCGGGATTTTTGGCATAATCGGTGCGGTCAGCAAGGCAATCTGCAATGGATTTTCCTTTATTTTGGTGCATGGCAATTAGCCTTGTGGTAGCGATAATAACACCTCCTTTGCGGCAAGAAAAAAAGAGCCGCCTTACGGCAACTCTTAACTCTCACACTATTTGTTGTTTTTGAAGTTCAAACTTAGAATTGTTGCTATCAAGGTACATTTGATATACTTTGCAAATTCCATCAGATGATTTCCCTATATCAATTAATTTCTCTTTGTTTTCATCAGTGCAGTTTAATCCTATGTAAATCTTGCTTGGAATTACTGGGAAATATCTGTCGGGTGACATAATTCTATATTCTCTTTCGTGTTCCCAACTTATATGTTTTGCGGTCGTTGATAGGAACATAAGATGATTATAAAGCGAAAATTCCTCTGATGGAGGTGTTCCATTCATTTTAGCCGCTATTGCAGTATTTATGATGTGCGTAACTATGGAATTTGCTTCTTGCCGTTCTTCCTTATAGGTTACGGGTAATATGTATTTTTTTTGCAAGTCGCATAAAATGTATTCAACGCAAAATCCTTCGTGGTTATTTGCATAGTAAGCCCACATGGGCATATTTTGCTCGTTAGTGTCGCTTAAACAAGTCACTCTCCATAAGGAAGTTAAACCATTCACATATTCCTCTATTTGAGATTTATCCCACCCTTTTTCGGAAAGTTTATCTTCGTTAAAAATAAAATACTTTCCCTCAAATGGGTCATTGAATGAATTAAAATCACTTAAATATAGTTTGTTTTCTGCAAGGCATTGTAATTTTTGTGAATTCAGTGTTTTGTTTTGGTTTAGTCCAAAATATTTATGTAAAACAGTAGGAATTTTATCAGCTTTAAATCTGACGGCTTCCTCAAATTTCTTTTGTGAAATAAGGTTTAAATACTGCTCATATTCAGTGCTTTTCATGTAATTCCTCGCTTTCATAAAAGTTGTAACATTTAAATTATACCACGCACCTCTGCAAAATTCATCAACAGCTTTTTAACGAAAGAAGCAGAAGTGCCACCATAAAGCAAGGGTCGAGATAAACGGACTTCGCCGCCCTTGCTTTACGGTGGCACTCCTACTATGTGGCAATTAAGGGGCGATAGCACACAAATGCTACCGCCCCCTTACCATTTATAAGGCTAAATACCTTTCAGCCAATCATTGAAGTATTCCACCCTTGCTATAATCCATGCTCCCATCATGGGCAAGCCCCACGGACTGATGAGATAGCCTGCGATAAAGGCGGGTATTGCCTGTGAAAAGCCTGCAACGATAATTGTACCGATACCGAGGGTAAACAGGACAAAGGACAGAACACCTAAAATCCCACCGCCGAACACAAGCACAAACTTTGATATTCCAAGCAGGATATTCAGTGCCAAAGTGATTGGCAGCAACACGATTTTAAGTAATATTTTCATAAGCAACCCTCCATATATCTAACGGTATCCTTCTCCCGTATGTCCTCATAAATGCTAAACTGTGCCTGTGGAGCTGTCAAATCATCGGGGAGGACATCTTCAAGGGCATGGAGTTCCACACCGTTGATTGCACTGCTGCCTGCCTTTGCCACCTTGTCGGCTTGTGGCCTGCCTTTCAGAGTGGAGAGGTCACAAAATAGGAGCTGTGTCAGCTTATCGTCCTTACCATCCTCCCATATACGCAGGATATTGTTTACACAGGTATTTACCTTACTGCCCTCATCATCGGGCAGCATGGGGTTAATTACTCGTTGGTCAAGCCCTAATTTTCGCCCGTCTGAGGTCACTTTCAGCATATTGTCAATAGAGGGGTCTATGCGGTCATTGTGTATTTTTGCGGCTCGTTCCGAAAGCTCCTGCACCAATTCCTGCTGAATTTCTGTGGGCTTTGCAACTACCGTTTCATAGATAACCTCGGGGGTCGGCAAGTTCAGCTCATCGGCGGTCTTGATGTCTGCCACTTCTTTGAACATTGACATCAGCTCGGGCAGATTGAAAAACCGTGAAAATCTTGTACGGGGGCGGTAGCCCTTGCCCTCGGGGGCAAGCTCATTTTGTGTGACGGTTTCGCCAAAGGTAGAAGCCCAAGCATCAAAGTGAAGAAGTCCTTTTTCTCTGAGGGTGTCATACTGCAAATATCTCTGCATGGTATATAGTTCCACCATTGAATTGCTCACGGGTGTGCCAGTGGCAAATACTGTGCCTTTGCCGCCTGTCAGCTCGTCCATATAGTGGCACTTTAGAAACATATCGCTTGATTTTTGAGCATCGGAGGTAGAAAGCCCTGCTACATTCCGCATTTTGGTGAATGTAAAGAGGTTTTTATAGCTGTGGGCTTCGTCCACATAGAGTCTGTCTACACCTAACTGCTCAAAGGTGACTACGCTGTCTTTGCGTTCTCTTACCCAATTCCTTAATATCGTAGCAGACAGTGCGATTTGTAATATCCACATTTGTCCTGTGGTTAAAAACGCTAAGGCTACCTGTGACATAGATTTCAAGAGCTGAACGGATATGCTTTGCTTCTTTTTCTTCCTGCCTGCCCAACGCATCGTAAAGGTCGCCCAAAATCGGCATTTTGGCAGGGTCGGGGTGAGCAAGGTATTCTGCATAAACGAGGGTAACACAGCGGTCAATAATGGACTTTTCAACAGGGGTCAATCCCTCTTTACCGCCGACAATCAGCTCACACAGAGAGAGGATAAAATCGCTCTTTAATGCAAGAGGGCTATCGTCCTCAGAGTAATTGAGGTTGATGTCCATCGGGTTGATGTACTGGCTGCTTGTAGGCGATATTTTGATAACCTGTCCTTTGAGCCTTTGCACAAGTGAAAAATATTCGCCCTCGGGGTCGCACACGATGATGTCATCGGTGGTAATCAGAAATACATTGGTGATTTCTCGTTTAGCCGCAAATGATTTACCGCTGCCGGGCGTACCGAGGATAAGCCCGTTGGGGTTTTTAAGCTGCTTGCGGTCTACCATGATGAGGTTGCTTGACAGGGCATTTAAGCCATAATACAAGGCTTCACCGCCCGACTGAAAAAGCTCCTGTGTGGTAAAAGGCACAAAAATAGCGGTGCTCGAGGTAGTCAAGCTCCGCTGTATCGGTACAAGGTTTTTGCCGAGGGGCAGTGAAGTCATAAAACCCTGCTCCTGCTGATAATCAAGCCTTATGAGGGTGCAGTTGTGCTTGTTGGCAATACCGCTTGCTTGAAGCAGGATATTGTCCAGTTCCCTTTTGCTGTCGGCAGTATTTAGCACAAGGAATGTAATTAAAAACATTCGCTCGTTGCGGCTTTGCAGGTCGGCAAGGAGCTTTTTTGCTTCACCGCCATAGGTGGCAAGGTCTGACGGAATGATGTCCATGTCATACCCTGCACGGACAGCCTTTTTCTGTTCCTCAATCTTCATTTTATCGAGGTCGGTAATTTTTCGCTTAATGGTCTTAATGGCTTTCATTTGGTCTACCGACTGAATGTGCATGGTGACAATGAGATTGCTCTCCATTTCCAAAAAGTCGGACAGCACACGGTCGTTCAGCTCGGGGGCGAGTATCTGCAAAAAGGATACCGCACCGTATTTATCGCCTGTTCTGAATGTGTCTTTCTCCTTAAACTCAAAAGAGGACGGGGCAATAAAGTCTTTTGTACTAAGCCCCGAGGGGGCAAGCCATTTCCACTCAAAGGAGAACGGGTCATTGCCACTCATACGAAGAATGTTGTGCATGAGCTTTTGGTAATACCGTTGAGACGGTGATTTTGATGCAACGTTGTGGTTTGGAGGACGAAAAATAGGGGCGAGCCACAGAATATTATGGTTTGTAAGCGGAAAATGAGCAAAAATCGGGCTGAAAAAGTGCATATATCAGCCCGATTTTTAACCGTTTTTACTGATGCAAAGAGAAGATGGAAGAGAATGATTTTCGTAACCACAGTTATAAAATCGAACTGACTATGAAGTTAAATCAATAGAGAGTAGCTTATTATACCATGCCCACAAATTATTGCGCAATAAAGTCTAACTTATTGGGGGCACATCACCATCTTACATCAGTTTGAAGGTTTACACAATCTTTGGGATACTCCCTTCTATTTTTTATAGTTAGGTATTAAGATCATTCATTTATTGATTTTAGTAATTTCTTTGCTTCCTTTATATTTATTTTCGCTCGATGTCCGTGTTTTTCAAGAAGTGATAAAAGGTTAGATCCATTCAAAAGAGTTAAAGGCTTACCTTTCGCAAAGTTATATGAATCAGTACCATAATCTGAAGTTGTTACTAAAATACCTTTAGTTGCACCTTCATTCATTACTGTACCATATAAGTCTCTTACGGCGGATACGCTAACTACATTCGTATATCTTTTGGCCTGAATAACAATTTTTCCACCTCTAATGGGATCGGGGTCAAAAGCAATTGCGTCCACGCCGCCATCACGGCTGGCTTGGGTTATTTTTACCTCGCCCCCATTAGTGTTAAATTCTTGTTCGAAAAGTTCTCTAATTAGATTTTCAAAGTCTTGCCAGTCTATCGCTGCTAAGTTTATACTATCATCTAGCGTGTCCGCAACATTATATCCGTCAATAAATCGGCTGTCGTCATGACTCATTGGTATTATAGGCGCAACCGGGGTTACATCGGCAAACGTAGAAGCTGATATTCCTTTTGCACTTTTAAACCATGCTTTTGCATCTATGGCGCTCAAATTTAATTCAGTGAAATCATTTTTTTGCAATATTAATCGATAATATATACGGTTCAATATCCTTTCCGGTTGATTTATCGATTGTTTTGATCTTTCCGTTTAAAACAACAGAATCTATAAAACTATGTGACTCATCTAATGAAAATACATAATTTAAAGTTTGTAAAACAATTTGGTAAATTATGCTATCATATTTCTTTTTGATATACGTTTCCGTATGATATGTTTCTTTGAATTCATTTTTTGATTTAATATAAGCAACTTTTTTTGAGTTTGGGGATATCATTTACTGTAGGTAGCAGCAAATCAATTAATAGCATTTTGTTTTCACTATTTAATTCAAGTTCTACCTGTCTATCGTATTCAAATGGAAGTTTGATACTCTCTAAAAGTAAAGAGTAATATTCAGTTACTGCATCCGTTTCACCATTGTTGTAGCATTGGATAAAATGATCTACCTCACTATTTTTCTGAGATTGCTCTTTTAAAAACTTTTCCTTATCTTTACTCCATTCTGCATATTTTTCATGATATTCTACCATGCTTCTAGCAAAGTTTTCATCAAATTGTTTTTTTATCTTCATTCCAATTGGCCAAATCTTTTTGAAAGTTATCTTCATTTTCGGCATTAAATTGTTCGAATCTTTTTTTTGAATAACTTTGTTAAGAATGGGGCTTGTGGATTATATTTTTCATCAGTACGTTTTGGCTCTTTTCTAAAATCTAGTTTAATTGGAGAGTTTGGTGCATTTATTGGAAATGAAGAAAAATCTTTCATACTTTTTTCATCAAGAGGAATTGGCTCCAGTGAATTTGATAAAATTGAGTCTAGAGCTTCTTGCAACTCTTCGGCCTGTTCGGTCATTTCATTTGCGTAATCTAAAGATTCTTCATTATTTTTGATTCTATTTTCTCTTTCAATCCGCTTATTTTCTGCCGAGCATTTTCGCTCCCATTGTTCGTTCCATTGTGCTTTAAGGGCTCTTACCTTTTGATCCAATTCATAACTTGAAGCAGCTTTCACGACCCTATACTTATTAAGTCCGCTATGTCTAACTTCTTGCTCAAAATAATATTTCATCCATTGTTCCCCCTGATTATTGTACTTATTATCAAATTATATTATTTTAATTTTATAATGTCAAATTTATTAGCATATATCAATATAATTTTATTTCCTTATAAAGAATATTTTATTCTGAAAGGGATGCAACCCCATAGGGATCATGGTAACAAATATCTGGTATAAGCATAATGAGAGTTGATATTAATTAAACGCTAACAGGGTTTTGGTTAAGAGCCGGCAAGCGAATGGTGATAAGATGTTAATGGAGCCGGTGGCACTTACACCTGACCAGGATGGGGTTTTGCAGTATCCGGGACGGGTAAAACAAAAAGCAATTTAATAAATCTAGTTTTTTAGCCGATAATTAAGTATGCAATAATACTAAAAAAAGTATAAGGGGTATGATTATGAAAAAGAGAAGAATATTATTAGTTTCACTTTTCCTTACTTTATTGGCTCCATTGACCATATTTGGCAAGATTGAACACGGCTACAGCAAGCTCTTATGAGCTTCAGAAGGATGGCACATATAAATTATATCGAACCTATTATAAGGAAGATGGAAATACAGCAAGGAATGAGTGGATCCAGGTAAGTGATGACCGTAATGCAGTAGGAGTATCCTATTTTGAGTATTATGACAATGACGGAAATATTCTATCTAATACAACCACTCCTGATGAATATTTGGTAAATTATGAGGGGCGTTGGTACACACATTGCCCCGGAGCAGTGATTACTGAGGCAGAGGGGAGCCGTATAGAGAAATACGGATCTGTTTTCTTCCCATTTTCATATGATGGAAATGTTGTTCAAAATGACTATTTGGGGATTACCTTAAACTATAATGGGACAGATTATCAGGAAGGTATTAAATTGAATATGAGAAATTACACCTGCGCCAGCTCATATTCTGCATTCTGGATCACTTTACCGGATGGAACGGAGGCCCATATTGATACTTTCCCAGCAGATAAAAGTGCGGATGCATATATTAATTCCTGGGTAGAGAGTGAAGATAGAGAAGAAAATTCAACAGTAGTTTATTATGAAAAAACAATAGGGGGAAAACCCTTACGGGGATATAAAATAATTTCCACTTATGCAGATGCTTCTGGTGGGAATAATGCAACTACCTATGTCACCTGCCGTTTATTTCGTGCAATATCAGGCGGAGCTAGCTGGGGAATTGAGTATAAGCTAAAAAAAATACGGAAGCTGATGCGCTGCTGATCAATTGGTTAAACACTCACATGACCGTTACAAAATAAAAAGTCTCAGGCGGGCATCCGGTACTCCGGACCCGCCTTGATGTTGTCAATGACAACGATTTGACAACCGTGTATAGATTTTGCTGAATATCACATTGATTTAATAAGTATTAATTCGTATCGATGTTTCCTTTTTAGCTTTAATTTACGGAAATTATGGATATCAATTAGTAACGATACGTGTTAATATAAATCATGGATATGATAAACGGATAATGTGACAACCATCATCTTGCTAGAGCAGAAAGTCCAGTAATTCAAAGGGTTCCTGGATTTGGAGTGAGTAATGGACGTGTGTTTTTATATGTGATGATTAGCCTGCAGAAACTTGTATCCACGGGCCTCTGACATAGAATGGCGTTCCACAGGGTGCTCTGATAACATTAAAATCAGAGCCGACGGAAGGAGATTTTATTATACCTGGATACTGTTACATTGGAATTCTATTAAAACAGATGGAATGGTAACGGATGAACTTCAGGAGGATAATTTGATAAATCTTATCATTTGGTATTAATTGGTTTAAGCAAAAATGGCAGAAGGGCATATTAGGAAATATCTGATTAAATGTGGGGGAAGAATGGAAAATGGATCTTTGTGGGATAATTGCTTAAGATTAAGAAAAATAAGGGAAAGTGATGGAAAAAGATAAGCCTAAAGATTTAATGAACGTACTAAGGGCATGTAAAAACATTTCACAGGCGGTTGAGAAGCTGAAGACTCGTATATGAAATATTTGACTGTAACAGGGTAGGGGGTCAAAATGACTAATTGGAAACTTAATGCAACATTATATATCATTGGGCAGTTCGTGTCAATGTTCGGCTCGATGCTTGTGCAACACGCCATAACTTGGCAAATCACACTTGAAACTAAATCGGGTGTGATTATGACGCTGTTCACCTGCGCTGCACTATTGCCAATGACACTGATTTCACCCTTCGCGGGCGTATGGGCGGATAGGCATAATCGTAAATACCTTATCATAGTATCCGATGCGTGTATCGCATTGATAACGCTCGGCTTGTCGGTTGTGTATATCTCCGGCTATAAAAATATCTGGCTTGTATTCATCGTTGTAGTTGCGCGGTCGTTTGGACAAGGTATACAGCATCCTGCTGTATCTGCAATGATACCACAAATCGTACCGACGGAAAGTTTGCAGCGATTCAACGGCATACAAAGCTCAATCCAGTCGCTGAATATGTTTGTCGCACCCATGGCGGCTGGGGCATTGCTGTCGTTCCTGTCGCTCGAGTATATTTTCTTCATTGATGTGGCAACTGCGGCCATAGGCATATGCATAGTTTTGATATTTGTTAAGGTATCCGGCGCTCCCCGCACAGAGGAAATAAAGTATGGTGTAAAGGCATACTTTCACGAAATGCGCCAGGGTCTGCGGTATATCAATTCCAAAGCGTGGCTGAAACTTATTATTATTTACAGTGCGTTCTTCAGCTTTTTCGCGTCACCCTCCGCTTTGCTTACTCCACTTCAGACAGCCCGCACATTCGGCGATGATGTCTGGCGGCTGACTGCGATTGAAATTGTATTTTCCATGGGTGCGGTCATAGGAGGCATACTAATTTCTATATGGGGTGGTTTCAAAAATAAGGCGCACACTATTGTTACGGCTTGTGTTTTATTCGGTTTGACAGGCTTTCTGCTCGGTGTAGTGCCGAATTTTTGGGTATATCTAGGCGTAATGCTCATCTGCGGCGTTACAATACCGTTATTCAATACGCCGAGCATGACGCTGCTCCAGAGTAAAATCGAGCCGGACAAAATGGGGCGCGTATTCAGCGTGATGATGATGTTCAGTGGGGTGGCAATGCCGCTCGGAATGCTTGTGTTCGGACCTTTGGGTGATGTGGTGCGAATTGAGTGGCTGTTGATTGCATCTGGCATGGTGATATTCGTCAGCGGTCTTGCATTGCTCCGGGCGCGCTCGTTGATTGAGATAGGTGAACCGTAGTATAAATATTTCAAATGCCTATACCAGAGCAATGGGTTTTCGCCGGGTAATCGTTAAAAATGCACTGCTTATCCCCAAAAGTTATACAGGAGAAATGAATAGTTGACTGCACGGAGAAATTTTTTTTATGCAATAACTGTAGATTCTATTTTGACAGAACAGGTGGGGGAGAACTTTTCTCTCACTTGCGAACTTTCCGCAAGACTATCGCTATATGGTATAAAACTTATGTCCGAGGGGAATGTGGAAACCGTAACGGAACTGGAACTAACAAAATGACCAAAACATAGTAATGTTATCATTTATATCATCAAAAGAGGATGAGAGATTCCATGCCTTAGTCGGATTGATTGGCCGAGGAATAAAGGGATACTTTTTAATTAACTTTTCGAGCTTCTCCCTTTCCTCTTTTAATGGATAAGTGTTATCTGGAAGATACTCCATAGAAGCAATCCGGTTTAATAGAAATTTAATAGACGATGGATCTGTTTATCATTTTCTTTTATGCGTTCCACATATAATTTAGTTCCAGAAGTAGCAGAGTTGCTTTCTGTTTTTACCATAGATTCAAATTTATTCTGATCCAGAGAAATTAAGAACTAAGTGCCATAGGTGCTTCCACATGTGGATAGCCTATGGCCTTTTTTTATTTCACTATTAATATAGCAGTTCTGAATGTCAAGGCTATTTGCCTGGGCAGAATCGCCCTGGTGTTCGTTTTTTGAGCAACTGGGGCAGTATCAGCTGTCGAGGACAAGCAGGACTTTTAGTCCCGATATATTCATAAGGAGGTCATTTAGAAGGACAATTATCCTTTACTGCTCACAATCCTAAAATTATCGTAATATAATAATGTATAAGATGCGGGTAAAAATTATTAAAATTAATATCAATTTTAATTAAATATAATTCCTAAACAACGGAGGTTTTTATATGAATTGTGACTGTGACTGTGAATATGAATATGAATATGAATACTACTGCGATGACTGTTGTTGTGAGGAGAAACAAGAAAAACCAAATGCAACTGTATTAAGATGCGGAAGTCCAGGATTTGTTGCATTTCCTAATTTAACTGGAGTAGGTATAACACGTACTATTGCTTCATTACAGATTGATACTTCAGAATTTGAGCATCCCTGTATCCTGCTTTCATTTACTGCGAATATTGTTACAGGTGTAGTAGGCAGCTATAGATTTCAAATCTTTAAAGAGTGTTCAGATCAGATGGCCCTCATTCCGGTTGGCGGAGTATATCAATATTCCAGAACAGTTGCTACTACGGTAACTGATTCCTTTAATTTTAATGTATGTGATTGTGGATGTGATTCCTGTATGAATGACTGCTGCACCTATGTGGTCGTAGTTACGTTTGATGTCAGTCCCCTTATCGGTGGTGCAACGCTCAGTGCCATTGTTACCGATAATGGCTGCGACTGGTAAATTCAGCGCAGATAAATGCAAGCTATTACAGCCATAAATTCTTTCTGAATTTTTAGATTAAAGAAATATTTTTGATTAGCGAAGAAATTAGAGTTTTTTTTCTTCATCGATGATTTTATCATACACCTTATCAAAGTTTGCCAATAAGATGTAGATGTTTTCCAATGTGATAGCATCTTGCTCCACGGCTTTGATTGTTATTCAAAACCGCCGTTAGGTGCTGTATTTTGTACAGGCGCATAGCTATCCTGCCGCCATAACAACGGTAATAAAAAAACGTTGTTATGACGGCAAGTGTGTACTTACTTAATGTTCTATTTAATTTCTTCATTAGCGTCTGTATAGTGGATAGAAAGTCAATATTATTTACTTCCGCACTGGTCTGATATACTTAAAAAACCGTTCCGGATTAAAATAAAAGTAAATTATTCTACCGGGGGAAGTATCAAAGCAGTAATCAGTGCCTGTAAAATCAAAAGTTGCCATTGCCTTTTCAATCTTTTCCTCTACACTGCGATTTTCCTGCTCATAATCGAATGGGCCATGTTCAAAGACAATATACTCGGCCTCAGGAACATCAATCATCAGCATTTGTGGTGGTACTTCGCTTCATAATCAGCAGGAAGTCGTACTCCCCAACACTCTGTACGAGGAATACCCCAATCACAGAGCCTCCCGTCAGGTCATTGATATACGCCATAATCTGACCGCTGCTGCAATTAGGCTCGCTTCCGCCATCGTCATCCAATTTGCCCTTGATACTATCAAGCAAACCGCAAATTGTTTCGTAGTCCTGTCCCGGAATAAGACTTTGCTTCTGCCAAAAGTCCCAATACCCATTACTCTCATAGTTTTTAATGTGCAAAAATTTGTGTGCGGGAATGGTTATAAAATAAATTTTAACATCATCTGTAGATTTCATCATCAATCTCTCCTAATCCTAAAAAGTAGCGGTCGAAAGGGTTTATTTTTGTACGAAGAACGACAGGCTTAGGCTTTATTCGGTATTCACTTGGAGTTACACCATATGTTCCCTTAAAAGCTCTGGTAAAAGCCTCATGTGATGAAAAACCATAATCAAAAGCAATATCTAAAAGACTTTTTTTCACTATCCCGAACCTCTTTTAGTGCAAAGGCTAATTTTCTATGCCGCAGATAATCCCTAAATTGCATACCCGATATTTCTTTGAATTTTCTCGTTGTATAAAATTCGGAATAACCCAGCTTGCGAGAAAGAAAGCGTAGTGTCAAGGCTTCGTCATTATAATTTTTAATACATTCGTCAATTTCATCAACGATTATTTGAATCTGTTTCTGCCACTCGTACATTCGTCTATTCACCTCATTTCAATCACCCTGCATTTATTATAAAGAAATAGGGAGATTGCTGCTTGATTTTACTTGCTGTTATTTCATTTCCCTCTTTTAAGATTTACCTCTTTTGGTTTTCTGCACCTTTAGGTATCAGCCATGCCCGACTAGATTTTTCAATACCCTCAATGCGGTTTTCTTCCCGGATTTTTGTATCCGTTGTTCCGATATGCTCCATTTTTCGGACGCAGCTTTTACAGAAATGTAATCCATATCAATTATCATGCTTTCGCTAAAACGATATATATCCAGTATACGGAATGGCGAATAATGGAAAATTCATATCCAAGAAACTCGAAAAAAAACTATATAACATAAAATCTATTTTCGTTCTCATATCACACCTGAAATGTAAAATGAGATAGTCATACTATTTTTTTCACAGTGTCGATGTACTGTTTTAAAATGTTTTCCCGGCTCATTGCATTGCCGCTGGATACCTCACAGCACCTATATTTTATAAAATCGGATGACAATTAGTTTCAATATATAGTTGTATTTTACCATATGAGAAGATAAAATGTGCGATAAAACTCACATTAAATTCAAGTTTTTACTGATTTTAAAAGAAAAATTAAAAATTTAATTTAAAAATTGACGAAAAATGCTATACTTGTACCGTAAATACTACACGTAAATCTTTTGGAAAAAGCACAAAAACAAAGGAGAAAATAAAACATGTGAAAACTAATTACCAGATGGGGGTATATTTTGGCGGTGTCTGCCCACTACGTCACAGCGACTTTATCCAACAACAGGGCATGTACGCATATATTATGAACAAAAAGCCCCAAAGGCTGTTAAAGCGCTTCGAAAGTTTTAGAGATGTTTGAAAAGTCAAGTGTCATCATAGCTGATGCACTGATCCAGGAAAAGAAAATCAGAAGGAAAGATAAGCACATTTATGATTATGGATATGATATGCAGCAGGTCGGACTGCAGCAGGACAGCAGAATGAAAAAAACGGAGTAAGCACGGCAACCCCAGGCAGTTTCCCAGGATTTCAATCAGATGCAGGAAGAGTTTGAGCGTTTCTTTGGATTTCGTCCCCCAAATGGTGAAATCACCAATGAAAAAAATCAAGGCCCAAAAACAATCTGGATCTATCAGACATGTTTGAGAAATTTATGGGGATTAAATGATCAATAGACAACAGGAGAAAGTGAAAGAAAAACTGGGGTTATTAATTTTTATCCCCTATATCATTGTGAGCGAAGTATCTTTCTTCTACCAGATTGGATATTTATGCTGAAATCTTAGGAAAGTGAGCAGCAGAACGGTATAATCCATCTGGATTAAACGATTAGGAAGTGAATCAATGCATACTGTTAAAGGAATTATAAAATTCATAGTAATTAGTGGATTAGGAATAGTTATATTTATATACTTGGTGTTAACAAAGTTTTGGATGAATTTTTCAGAACCTTTGTATTTGAACGATGTAACAGAACTGAAAACTGGAACCATTGTACAGTTTATAACGGATATAGAAGATACAGGCTTTACACTTAATTATTCCGATGGAACACCATCTTATTATTTTTATCATGGCTTCCTTGATGGGAATAAGGTTATCATATTTATACATAAAAACTACATGCACCAAATTACAAAAGCAAGCACTGACCAATATAATGTGATAGGAAAGGTTCTTAAACCAGATCAAGAAGCAGTTGAATATTTTGGTTTAAACGCATCTTATGTAGAACTGGTACGCGAGGATTACAAAGCGAATACTTTGGAACTTCTACTTTTTTCATTATTTTTAACCGGTGTGGGATTTGTCATTCCATTCTTTTTAATACAAAGGAAAAAGTGAAATATAAAAAAATAACAGGGATCTTCATACACTCGATTTTTATCATGTTTATGAGCGTTTGCAGGATTTTGAGCCAAGCTCCAGGTGTTTGACGAAGGCCCATTTTAGCTTGAGGTAACCCCGGCATCAGAATCATCTCATCGAGGAATGTAGAAACTGTTTGCCTGCTAAGCCGGAAAGATCGTTAAATCACGGACTTTCAGATTTTTGGGTGAATGGATAGAATTAAGGAAGTAATGACTTAAATAGAATGCTGGGGGAAAGAAAGTGAAAGATTTCAAAAAGCTAATAAATACAAGTGAATATAATTTCCTTAGAGAACATGAAAGGTTAGGGAATAGAATTATCCTTCTTGGTTTGGGTGGAAGTTATGCTTATGGTACAAATAACGCGGATAGTGATATTGATTTTCGGGGTATTACCTTGAATAGGCCATCTGACCTTATTGGCTTAACTGAATTTGAGCAGTATGAGGATGGAAAAACGGATACAGTGATTTATGCATTTAATAAAATGGTGAAGTTACTGCTTGAGTGTAATCCAAATACCTGTGAGATTCTTGGGCTGGACGAAGAGCAGTATCTGATAAAGACGAAATTAGGTCAGGAACTTCTTGATAATAAGGGGATTTTTCTTTCCAAAAGGGCAGCAAAATCCTTTGGGGGATATGCTAGTGCGCAGCTGAGACGTCTCCAAAATGCGATAGCCAGGGATTCCATGCCGCAGACAGAAAAGGAGAGACATATATTAAATTCGGTCAAAAGTGCATTGGAGGACTTTCAGAGACGCTATGCCAGTTTCGATAGAGGAAGTATACATCTTTACATAGATAAGGCTGAACCCCCGGAATTGGATACGGAAATTTTTGTGGATGCAGTCTATAAACATTTACCGCTCCGTGATTATGAAAATATGTGGTCTGTCATGCATAATGTTGTGAGAGATTATGATAAGATAGGAAAACGTAATAAGAAAAAGGATGATAATCATTTGAATAAGCACGCCATGCATTTAATCCGATTGTTTATGATGGCGATAGATATCTTGGAAAAAGGTGAAATAAATACGAATCGGAGCAATGACTTGGATTTGCTTTTGAAGATAAGAAATGGTGGGTTTCAACGAGAGGATGGGACATTCCACAGAGAATTTTATGATATACTTGCTGATTATGAGGGACGGCTTAAAAAGGCGGTTCAAGTAAGTGTTTTACCAGATAATCCGGATATGGAAAAAGTAGAGGCATTTGTCGAGTATATTAACAAAAGAGTAATAGAGGGTGATTATTAATGTGTGATATTACAAAAGAAATTGAACAAAAATTATTAGAAATTGAAAAGAATGAAAATGTGATTGTGCTGCATGCGGTGGAATCAGGAAGCCGTGCATGGGGATTTGCTTCACCGGATAGTGATTATGATGTCCGATTTATTTATGTCAGGAGAAAAGAAGATTATCTTAAACTCAATGAACCAAGGGATGTTATAGAATGGCAGCTTGATGAAGTGCTGGATATCAATGGTTGGGATTTAAAGAAAGTATTAAAACAGTTTTACAGGGGAAATGCGACTTTATTTGAATGGAGTAAGTCTCCGATTGTATATAAGACGACAGAATTATGGAAACAGATATATGATGAGGCAAAAAGCTACTTTTCTATGAAAGTGGCAGCATATCATTATTATGGAACTGCAAATAGTACGTATCGACAGTATTTACAGGAAGATTCGGTAAAATATAAAAAATATTTTTATGCTTTAAGGCCGCTGCTTGCAGGAAAATACATACAGGAATACCAATGTCCGCAACCAGTATTATTTGATGATCTTATGAAAATGGATATGCCGGCAGAATTGCGTAATGGAATTGATGAGTTGCTGGAAATCAAAAAAAGGAGTGACGAAAGAGAAAAAGGTGTACAGATTCCTATTATCCGGGAGTTTATTATCAATGAAATAGGAAGACAAAAAAAGCTATGTGGAAAGTATTACAGATGACAGAAAGCGTGAATGGAAAAGTCTAAATGATATTTTTCTAAAGATATTGGGATAATTTTGATTATTATATTTATATAGTTTAAAAAAATATGAGCGCGATGGAATCAGGAAGAAAATACACAACTATAGATTATGAGCTTAACAGGAAACCGACAAATTTTAATTCATGGAGCTTATATTATAATAAATTTAATGCCAGACATAAGAGTTAAAATAAGACTGACGGGGCATAAGTAAAGTTATAACTTTAAATTTAGATAAGGAATAAAGATAACCAATGGAGCAAAACAAACATTCCCTAACAAAACCAGCACAAAAAGAAAAAGCATACTCTATTCCGGGAATCATCCTGTTTTGATTTCCATCGGGTTAATTGCGTGCGGATGGTTGATTGAGCCATACATATCCCCTCTGTTGTCAGATTTTAAAACCGATTTGCAGATTAGCAGGTATCAAGCCGTTGTGGATAAAATTCACAGAGAAGAGATAAAGAAAGGTATTGCTTATTCAATAGGTGGCGAAGCTGGACATGAGGATGTGGCTTTTCTGCAATATGCAATCCGTTTTGGGGCTTCTGAATTTATCCTTTATTCCGAGGACGACCGGATTGATACAAAGTTATTGATGGAATATGATTATGAAGACAGGACCGATATAAGGATAAAAGAAAACTGGTATCGGATAAGGATTGAGGACTAAGAAACAATGACCATTGCGTAGTTTAATATTAGATGGCACTTACAGCCTTTGTTTGAATAAAATGAGCATAATGGGAATTTGTAGCATTAACTGCAATATTTTATATCAACTAATTATTAGTTCTGATTGACGTTATCTTAGAAAGATTTTGAATTAATCGCTTCTTAGTATGGTATACTGCTAGGATAAAGCTCTTGAGTTCATTACTCAAGAGTTTTACTGTTGGAATGATTACTGTTGGCAATATCGTTTCTGTTTCTGGGAGGTAGAAGTAATTCCAAATTCTAAAATCAATTTTGCCTGCGGACTGGAAATATGATTCCGTAGAATGGGGTAAAGTGAAGGTATACCATTAATGCAAACAACAGGAATCCAAAAGAGTATCTGAAAAGTTGTAAAATGATGACAGATCTGTTATCATTCCACCAAGTAGTAATAGTTTTTTATGGGTTTTTCTTTATAATTTAAAAAGTAGTTAGACTTGTGCCGGATGTTGTTTGTAATTGGCATTAACTCTGACAACTAAACAAGGAGATTATTATGAATTACAAACTAATTCTTATTATTCCATTTGTATTGATTGCTATTGCAGGAACAGTGTGGTTTGAGTGGCAGTATCACAAAGAAAAAGAAGCCTCTGGTTAGGAATTTCATTTTTGGCGGCTCTTTTTCCGATATTGGGGCTGTGCGCTCTTGTTTTATTAACATTTGAACAATTTTTACCTGTTCGCATCATTCTAGTGGTTTGTGTGATTGTACTTATGGTAGCAATTTTGATGTTTCCGTTTGTACTCATTATAACGATGTTGATTTCCGGAATCCAATTAATACGTAAAGAGGGATTTTCCCTTTCACATATGCTTTCTCTTGGATTTGGCGTATGTTATATCGCATATTTGGTGGTCTGGCCAATGTTGAGTGATATATGGAAGAATGATTTCTTCAATTTTTTGTATGCATATCTTTCGTTTGTGTTCTTCTTTACTCTTTCTATATTTGCAATGTATACGATAAGTAATTTTTTTGAATTTGCTGAGAAATCATCGAAAAAAATACCGGTATATCATTGTGCTGGGCAGTGGATTAAGAAACGGCACAGAAGTAACACCGCTTTTGGCGGGCCGGATTGAAAAAGGGATAGAAGCGTACCGTCAGAATCCCGGCAGCGTCTGGTGTTTTCCGGGGGAAAAGGAAGCGATGAGGCCCTCGCGGAGGGTGAGGCAATGAAATATTATGCCATAGAGCATGGTGTTCTTAAAAAGGATATTCTGGTAGAATCCCAGTCTGTGAACACTGAAGAAAATCTGAAATTTTCCTATCAGATGATTCAGCAGGACGCACAAGGGGAAATAGGAAATTTGCTGGTGGTTACAAATCGTTACCATGTGTTCCGTGCGCTGCTTTTATCCAAGCATCTGGGAATTTTCTGCGATGGACGCGGCTCGCGTACCAAGCTATATTTTTCCATTAATGCCTTTGTTCGTGAATGGATCGCTTACCTGGTATTTTGGCGCAGAAAATATGTCGTTGTTTTAGGTGCTTCTTTTTTTCATACTGGGTGCAGGCTTTTTACTGAGTTGGTATTTGCAGAATATGTAATCTCATGAAAATGCAGAGATAGCAACGATTCCTCAACAAGCATTTCTTTACTGGGAAAGACAATCTATGAGCAATGTAAAGTTGAGAATTATCTTAGAAGATGTGCCTGGCAGTTCTGTGTTTATGCAGGATAGCAACGATTAGAGAACAGTGATGGTTATATGAGTTTCCAAATAGATGCACTTGCATGATGCACTCGGCAAAAAGAACCATCTTGCACTCGGAATGGGAGAGCTTGATTTGCTTAGATATTTGGATCTCGCAAAGAACCACCATTGCCGCATAGTTATTTGAACAAAGACTGTTGCAGGACTGAGATCTTAATCAAATGAAATCTGCTGAAGAAGCAGATCACACAGCCGACTAACTTTCCGGTAACCAAATGGCTAAAATGAATTTGGAAAAAATCCTTGACAGCACCTATCTATGAGAATCCGGCGGAATATTGTGCACTTTAAAATTTGCAGAAACACAGTACAAAATGCCCATGCAATAACAAAGGAAAAGGCCAGGAGCCAGCCTTTCGGAAGTTAAAAATAAGGTATATAAACTTTCATAAATCCAAAGAGTCAATAATTAAGGGTAGTCGTTAATTAACGATTACTTTTTTTATGTTTACCAGCCATGTGCAGGTTCTTATGAATGCAATTTGCTAACAATAATTGTTAAAAAAAATAGTCTTTATAAGTATATTAGAATAAAAATTCCATAAGTAATTGACATATGTCATAAACTGAGTATAATAAAAAGCGTAATTGACATATGTCAGAAATAAAGGGAGGTTTAAATCGTATGCATCTGGATGCTTCATTGAGAGATTTGACAGCCTTATAAATTGGGCAGAAGAGATATGAGAGGCACCTGGAAATTTACTGCAAAGAGCGTAGACAGATGAAAGATGCTAAAAGGAACCAGCTTTTCTAATCCGGGGAATAGGATAATTAATTAATCGGGAGACAGAAATCTTTAATTATGCTCGTTCCTGCACTTTATCAAAACGGTAGCGGGTTATATGATTTAAATACCTCTTTACGATAAGATGTGCCTGAGCAGGACTTCATGTCGGACATAAGTATAGCGGCAATGATATGGAAATCCGCTTTATCGGTTTTCATCTTTCTGAGAGTAAGCATTTTTCGATAAAGATTGGTTTGCAACGGGTTGGATCATCTGATAAAGTTCGTCAAAGCCGTCTCTGCTGTTAGATATAGTGAATGATTTAAGTGACATTTCGCTAACATTTTTACAAAGAGACTGCGGCCGGAGACTTTCTGAAATCATCAAGCAGGAGTGAGGTGAAACTAGTCCATAGTATTTAAAACAATACAGCAATAAGGTCCTTGGAGCGGGACTATAAACACTGCTACTTACAATGCGAGTGAGGTGATAGGATTATGCCAAGGCCAATGAAATGGAGAAAAGTATGCTGCTTACCCGAGAGCAATCGATTCGGACCCCTTGGTTTGCCTGCAGATGCGACGAATTGTGTAAATATGACAGTTGACGAGTATGAAACGATAAGACTTATCGATCTAGAGGGCTTTACACAAGAAGAGTGTGCCAAGAAGATGAATGTCGCTCGCACAACAGTACAAGGTATTTATATCGAAGCGAGAAAAAAGCTGGCTGAATCATTAGTAAACGGAAAGGTATTGTTGATTGAAGGAGGCGAATATCGGCTTTGTGACGGTATGGGAAATGGCTGTGGCCGTGGCTGCCGTAGATATGAGCGAAGCCGGAGGTGCCCAGATAATGAGGATCAAGATGATTGATTATATATGCGGAAAAAGTAATTGACCCCTTTGTGTGTCCTCAAAATGTTCATAGTATGCAGGCTGTGGGGTTTGTGAAGCCATTTGCCCTGCAGGCGCTGTATCTTTAAAGCCGGCTGCAGCCGGAGCGTTTATGTTGTATGCGAATGAAGAAAAAGTTTTTTTCAACAGCAGAACTTAAAATGGGCAGCGGTACTTCTGGCAAGCTGGTCACTGAAGTGAAAAAACAGATGAAGTCGGCATCAGCGAATATCCAACTTGCTATTGTTGATAGTTCTCCTGGTATAGGCTGTCCTGTCATTGCCTCCCTTAACGGAGTGGATATGGTATTAATTGTGGCTGAACCTACCATATCAGGCATGAGTGATATGGAGCGAATTGTAAAAACTGCGGCAAAGTTTGGAACGAAAACAGCAATTTGTGTTAATAAATTTAATACCAATTATGAAAATACAGATAAAATCCAGCCGTTTTGCAAGAAACAAGGCCTGCCCTTTGTCGGTAAGATACCTTTTGATCCGGAAGCAGTCAAAGCCATCAATCGAGGGCAGACCATTGCGGATAGTAATTGTGCATCGGGGATGGCAGTAAAAGATACCTATAATAAGACCATGCAACTGCTGTTTAAAGAAGGCGGTGGCTAAGCGCATGATGATCATGGTGGTGAACTAAGAACGTTTAAAAAAAGAAACTCAAAATATTAATCAAAAATAAAGGAGCTGATATTATGAGCAATAATTGCAACCAAAGCTGCAGCAGCTGTTCGGAAGACTGTGCAGAAAGACAAGAACAAAAAAACAATTTCTCCGAGAAGCCGCACACAATGAGCAGCATCAAAAGGGTGATTGGTGTTGTCAGTGGTAAAGGAGGTGTCGGAAAGTCACTCGTTACTTCCATGCTGGCGGTTACAATGAACAGAATGGGTTTTCATTCCGCCATTCTTGATGCGGACATTACTGGGCCGTCTATTCCTAAAACCTTTGGTATTAAGGAAAAAGCTACGGGCAGCGAATTTGGATTATTTCCCGTCAAAACCAAGACTGGCATTGACATTATGTCTGTCAATTTACTTTTGGAAAACGATACCGATCCGGTTGTCTGGAGAGGACCGATTATTGCCGGTACGGTCAAGCAATTCTGGACTGATGTTATCTGGAGCGATGTGGATTTCATGTTCATCGATATGCCGCCGGGCACCGGTGATGTTCCTCTTACGGTATTTCAATCCATTGCTGTTGATGGGATTATAATAGTCACATCTCCGCAGGAGCTGGTATCGATGATTGTATCGAAAGCGGTCAAAATGGCTGAGATGATGAAGATACCCATCATTGGTCTGGTAGAAAATATGTCATATTTTAAATGTCCTGATAACGGCAAAGATTATAAAATATTTGGTGATAGCCATATTGAGGAAATTGCTGAGAAGCATAACTTAAAGGTTCTTGCAAAATTGCCCATTGATCCGAAAATTTCAGCTGCATGCGATAAGGGTATGATAGAACTTTTTGACGGAAACTGGTTTGATTCAGTTGCAAAAATACTAGAAAAAAATGGAGGAGAAAGAAAATGATTAAAATTGCTGTGGCAAGTGAAAACGAAAAAGTAACCGAGCATTTTGGGCATTGCATCAACTTCAATATCTTTGAAGCTTCAAACAATCAGATTGTTAAGAGTGAGTCTATACCAAATCCAGGGCATAAGCCTGGATTTCTTCCTAACTTTCTAAATGACAGAGGGGTTAATGTAGTTATCTCAGGAGGAATGGGCGGCGGTGCCGTTGATATCTTTAATGAAAAAGGCATAGAGGTGATCGTCGGGGCAAGGGGGAATGCGAAAGCAGCAGCGGAAGTTTATCTGCAAGGTACCCTGAAATCTACAGGTTCTGTTTGTCATGAGCACCAACATCACAATGAATGCGGAGAATAGTTGAGGATTTATATAGGAAGACTGTACTTTATTCTATTACAATAGCAGCCCCTGGTGTCTGCTTTCTAAGAGCAAGGAAAAGGAGCTCCTTGCTCTTAGAAAAGCGTAGAAGTCAAGTCATTGTAAATATTTAGCCTGCAGCCTTGTTAAGAAACGGAACGATCCAGGCAGCTACATGAATAATAATGATAATACTCCAAAAGCAGTAAATGTAATCCATTTCAATAGCAACTCAATTAATCTCAATAATCTGTGCATGCCGCACACAAATTTTCACCAAAGACAAGTATCAGAAGCCGTAATCTATGGTGATATGATAGTTATAAGACCAGCTCTATAACCAGAAAATCTTGAAACTAAATAATAAATATAATCACTCTATAAAAAAAGAGGCAGGACATTTATGCCTTTCCTAATACTTTATCCATGAACAAGCATTCCGCATTCTTCACAATATAACCAGGTTGACTTATTACGAACTTTATTAGGTGTTTTAATCCTTTTAGCGTTGGCATTATTATATCCGCACAGAGGACATACAAATTTTGTTTCGCCATACCAGCCTATTTCTTCCAACGCATTTAACCCATATTCAATAAAAACGAAACATTCATCTTTTTTTAAATTGTTTTTCCATTATAATTGCTCCTTATGTATCTTTTCATAAATAGTATAACATATACAGAATTAAAAAGCAAACATATGTTCTGCTTTGTTCTAAATTACGAGTTAAAACAGCAATTTAACTACTCTGAATAATAAATTTACGGTAAATATGTGATTGGCATTACCGATTACTATACCGCTTAAAATCATAATAGGGAAGATTACACCAGATGACTGGCCCCTTAACATGCAGGAATCAAAACCATGGGAATTACCCTATTCACCCCCATTGTTTTATCTGATCCAAAAATTCTGGAAGTAATATAAAGATAGCATAAAGAAAACATTTGACCTCTTAACTGTCATTAAATCCGATGTTTAATCAACCGATATAGAATTGTCATGCAAAATACATAAGAGGTTTACGCTTCTGAAAATTACTGTTAGGAGGTTTTCAATGTTTAAATTTACAAACTCAACATTGATCGGACTTGTATTTGGTGCATCTCTGATTGTCGGATCTGTATTTGTATCTGGTCATGCAGAACTATTCTGGAATGTGCCCTCGGCATTTATTATTTTCGGTGGAACCATAGGAGCCACTATAATGGCTTTTCCTCCTCAAAGGCTTAAAACCATAGGCACCGTAACTAAAAAGGCATTTTCAAAAGCAGATTTTGACTTAAAAAAAGGATATTGTTTCTTTAGTCAGATGTGCTGAAATATCACGGAGGGATGGGCTTCTGGCTCTTGAAAACCACCTTAATGATTTAACGGATGATGCATTCCTGAAAATGGGAATTCAATATATTGTTGATGGTGCGGATGAAGATCAGTTGAGAAATTTATTGGAAGGTTCAACCTATTTCATGAAACAGCGGCATCAAAAGGGCGCCGCAATGCTGGATATGATAGCGGCTACGGCTCCTGCGCTGGGGGTTCTCGGAACCTATGTAGGCCTTATTCCCATGCTGAATAATCTGGATGATGCAAGTACGCTGGCCCAATGATGGCGCTTGAACTGGTTTCTTCTTTTTACGGAGCTTTTGTCGCTTACGTCATCTTTTCTCCCCTGGCTAAAAGGCTGAAATTTATGAATAAAGAAGAAGAAACAAGGAGAGAACTGCTGATTGAGGGATTGGCAGGCATACAGCAGGGAAAAAATCCAAGGCTTATCAGAGAAGAATTGCAGGCGTTTGCAAATATAACTCTGGATACGGAAGGGGAAAAGGCTGAAAAACCGAAATCTCGTTTTAAATTAGGGAGGTGACTGATTAGTTATGGGCAGATTCCATAGGAACGAAGAGGAATATGAGGAGGAAGAGGCAAGCTGGCAAGACAGCTACAGTGATTTAATGACTGATTTGCTTGCTATTTTCGTAATTTTGTTTGCCTTTGCCATGATGAATCAAGCACTTACGATTCAGGAAAATAAAAGAGAAAAAGAGGCTGTAGCAGTCCAGCAGCAAAACAACTTCGTATCGGATGCAGAAGAGTTTAACAAGCTCTATGAATACATTAAAACATATATAGAGGAAGAGCAGCTGACAGATGAACTAAGTGTTACAAAGCTGGGGAACGACCGGATTCTGTTACGTGTTGCGGCTTCCGTATTTTTGAATCGGGAAGAGCCGAAATCGATGAGGCTGCGGAACCTGTACTTCAGAAAATTACTGAAATATTAGTAACATACCAGGACTCCTTTAAAATGGTCAGGATAGAAGGCCATACGGATAACCGTCCAATCAATACTCGTATCTATGACAGCAACTGGGAGCTTTCAACAAGCCGTGCCGTTAACGTTCTCAGGTGGCTTCTGGATACGTCTGGAATTGAAGCGAAAAAGTTTTCTGCCATAGGCTACAGCGAATATTATCCTGTCGAAGATAACTCTACCAGTGAAGGCAAAAGAAAGAACAGGCGGGTGGATTTTTTTATAGAGGGAACAAACGAATAAACGCAGATTTAAGATACATTTGTAAGCAGTGTCATTAAATTAATAAAGCAATTACCAAGAGGCAGCAAATATACAAGATAATACGAAATAAATGATCTTAAATCATCTTAAATCATTGTATCAAAACGTCCTGGGAAAATCCTGTGCCCTTGGTATACATTCCTGTAAAGTCAGGATCAGCCAACTGGGCAAAGAATATTTTCTGTGACCAGCATTTTCCTGTCTCCCCATAAATCGCTGTTTCGTATAACAATAATGTTGTACTCATAGTTATTTATTAATTATTATTGAGGTTTTAAGTAATAATCTCCTTTGTTACAATAAAGAAAAGCAAAGGAGGTTTATATGGCAATTAAGTTAAAAACAGTAATTTTGGAATGCAACGATATACCGCAGCTGCTGTCTTTTTACACAGGCCTTTTGCATTGGCCAGTGGTATTTGAACTAGATACGTTTGTGGGGATACACTCGGATGAAGAAGAAATGGGAATAGCTTTTCAATATGATGAAAATTACATTCCTCCAACATGGCCATCACAACCGGGGCAACAGCAAATGATGGCGCATTTGGACTTTGCAGTAGCCGATAAGAACGAACTAAAGGAAGCAATTGGAAAAGCAATTAAATTAGGTGCCAAAATTGCAAATGAACAATATGGTGGTGAAGAGTGGGTTACTATGCTCGATCCTGCCGGGCACCCGTTTTGCTTTGTAGTATGGAATCATTCATAATAAAAGCTGATCTCAAGCTAAAAGCAGTATTCTGTAAATTCAGGATACTGTTTTCGCTATATATTTAACAAAACAAAACAAAATAAAATAAAGAATTAACTGGCCCTTTTATCGGCTTATTTTTATGCCTTTAAGGGCAGAATGGAATTAATTCGGGTATCAAGTCTTTTCCTGGGCCGCTGCAGGAGCAAACCAGGGAGAATCAGGAGCGAAGATTATTTTTCAGAAAAGAAGATTGACTTTTGAGGAGATCGAAGCAGTTTTTAAGGCCAACTGCAGCATTAAGCCGGCCAGATTATCTGGGGAACCAGAAGAAACCGCTTGAATAAGATTTAAAAACAGAAGAACAAAAAGGTGATTTGTTAGAAAATATTTATGATTTAGTTTTTCTTTGATTCATTTTTGTGCTATCATTAAATTTATTCTATATATTTTTTGCAGGGGTGGAAGAATGGATAAAAAAGTTGGAGTAAAGTTAAGCAAAGTGCGGTTCTTATATTATGGGTTGGGCATCTTGATGGGTTGCTTTGTACTGTGGATTTCTCTGAGTGAAGGAAAGCAGATGCATTTTTTTAGATATGGAAATTATGCCGTCAGAGCAGAGATTTATAATCAATGTTGGGACAAATGGCGAGGATGCCGATGTTTTTACTGCGGTAAAAGGCGTTCATGTTTCGGTCAGCAATACAGGAAAATTGGAAGAGCAGCAGACGAGGCTGACAGTAGAGGGAAATATCAGGAAAAAGACATCAGATAGCACGCCAATCCATCTTTTGCTGCTTGGCCTTGACAATACAGAAAAGTGGCAATGGAAAGTATTAAATTCTGAGGGGCTGTCTTTGATTCACTGTAGTGACGGTGAGATGGCAAATATTCGGGCGTACCTTTACCCGTATGTTGTTGCCATATTTGGGATACTGGGTGCTTTTCTGCTTTTTAAGAATAATAAAAAAGAGAGAAACCATGCAAAAGAAATACTGTTGGAATTTATGGAAGACCCAGAGAATCAGGCAGCATTTGAAGCCGGGAAACTGTGGTTTCTGATTCATGACAGGAGACGATACTGGAACCGATGCCTGATAGTATTTTTTATCTGTGGATTAGGTCTTTACATTCTTCAGAAATATTTATATAAGTGGGTTTTTCTGAATTCAACAGACCACATAGGAGCTGTTTTAATTTTAACTTTGGTGATTGTAAGTTTAGGCGTTGTTTTAGAAGCTTATTGGGTAATAAAGCATATGGAGGTACTTACAAGAGAGAACCGGCCCCTTACGGCTGCTGCAGCTTTTTTGATGGAGGCAGCATATGGTTCTTATCGGTATCAGTCTTACTATAAGAAGCAAGTACATAATGCTGCCGTTGGACTTGCCAGGGCCGGAAGATATGATCAGGCATTGAAACTGGCAGATGATGGATGGGAAGGCGTTCAGGAAAAGAAGATGATGCAGCTGCTTCACAGTAATATTCGTCAGGCATGCTTCCTGGGTCTGGGAAGGAAAGAAGAGGCCGAAGCAGAATTTGCGTACCAGAAGCAGATTGTAATAAATTATCCCAAATTAAAAAAGATGGGAGAGGCAGCGCTTCTGTTAACTGAAATCAGGAAGGCTTATACGGAACGGAAATTTGGACAAGTAGAAGCCTATGTGAACGTGTATTGTGATCGTTATCCAGATGCATTTCATCGTATCCCGCTTATGCCCATTCAGATGAAAATTCATGTACAGGCAGGTGAAACTGAGAAGGCAAAAAAATATCTGCACTAATCTGCTTTCGTACAGCCCTGAAAATGTAGCAGTCAGGGAGGCAATGAGATATGGAGCCTGTACTTATGTGGAATCTCCGGATTTTCTCAAAGATAAGACCGGGCTTGTGTGCCGGATTATTATAACCGGAGTGCTTGGTATTTTCACAGTGGTGTTTGGAGGCGATATGTTAATGGGGACATATCATTCGGGAGTAAGTGAAACGAGAGTATATGAAGAGACTGAAGCCGAAAAACTCCTATCGCAAACAATGGATACAGAGAAGGCAGAAGATGAGTTAACGGAGACAGAGGTGTCTGAAACAGAGCAGGAGCCGGCTTTTCAGGTTTCTGATTCTCAGGCGCCAGGCTTTGAAATGGATTTGCCGGAAGATTGGAATGGCCTTGTAGTTAGAAATGAGTTTAAGGGAGGGTGCAGCTACCATCAGAAAAAATCCTATGATTTGATGGGCGATGGAGTTTTATTCTATATTCAGGCGTATTCGGACTGCAGCTATGTGAATCTGCCGGATTATGAAGTTTGGGGATATGATGGTCCCTATGTTTACGTAATGTCACGGCCTACTGATGTAACATTTTATATAGAAGACAGTGCAATAGGAGAGGAATACCATAAGATGCAAAGTGAAATCAGTCAAATCCGGGATGCTTTCCGGATTCAGTCTGATACGGCAAAATATGACGGGTATGAATTTGTATTTCCTAACAGCAGCGATAGCCTGTTGCAGGAGCAGGATTTATGGAATCTTTCAGCCGGCCAGCTGCGGATTGCCAAAAACGAGATTTATGCAAGACATGGCAGGCGATTTGCTGATCAGGAATTGCAGAGATATTTTAATCAATGCAGGTGGTATGAAGGAAGGATTGCTCCAGAAGATTTTGAAGAAAATATGCTGAATGAAACAGAGCGGTTCAATATCTCTTTGATTCAGAAACAGCAGCAAAATGTGGAGTAAAAATTTGAAGCGTATATCACATCCAAAAGAATAAAGGGAGATAAAAAGGCAAGTGGTGGCTTTGAATTGAGTATTTTTCAAAGCCACCACTAGTCGAAGAAATTATTTTATTTCTTTTTCATGTCCGGATTATGGATTTCTTCCGAAAATTCCGTCAAAATACGGCGATGTTCCGGTGTTCCAACTGTATATTGTTTCTTTTGGAGCATCTTTTGTTTGCCTGTTACCTTTATAATTGCATAGCAGACCGTAAAAAAAAGCAACAAGTGCGATGCCTGCAAGGAAACCTAAGGTCTGTCCTTTTAAAAATGGCATGCTGAACATGGCTATGATCAGTCCAGCCATGGTAAACAGGGAACTATACGGAAATCCGCACAGACGGCAGTTTCCTTCCGGTTTCCCGTTCTTTTTCCGGAATCGGATATGGGTATACATGAGCACGATATAAGTGAAAAGCAACGCGAATCCCCCGGAGCTGATCAAAAACAGATAGACTTCGGGAAAAAAACAATCCGACATACAGAAACATCATCATGGACAAACCGGAAAATAAGATTCCCCGGTAGGGTACATCAGTTTTGTCCCTTAAAAATGCAGGACCAAGCCGGTCATCCACAAGAGAACGGAGCATTCTTCCGATCCCAAACATCGCAGCTACCATAGTAGACAAAATTGCGCTGATCAATATAACTGTCATGGCAGTTCCGGCCCAGGTCATTTGATAGAGGTTTAAGGCCGTAACCATAGGGCTGACGTTTTCACTTAAGGATTCACTGGGGACCAGCAGCAAAAGAATTGAAATACACAGAATATAAAGTGTCACGAGCCAGAAAACCGTCAGGTGGATGGCACGGGGCACATTTTTTTGCTTGTTTTCTGTTTCACTGGCAGCCAGTCCAATGATTTCAAAACCTGCATAGGTGAATAAAACGATCAGCATGCTTCCTGCCAGGCTTTTTAGGCCGCCGGGGAGAAATGGCTCCGATCGCAATATGCTGATTCCTAAGGGACGGGAGCCTGGTAAGATACCCAAAACGATCAAAGAACCCAAAAGAATAAATCCGATAATAGCTATAATCTTTATAGCTGACAAAATGCTTTCCAGATGGCTTAGCTGTTTTGCCCCCAAAAGGTTTAATAACGTTACCCCGACGATCAGGCAGTACCAGGATCGGGATTGAAACGGACGGAAACCATGTCCGGAACAATATAGAAACTGCGGTAGCCTCACTGGACATGGAGATGACCATTCCGGTCCAATAGACCCAGCCCACCACAAAGCCTGTGCCATTGTTTATATACTGAGACGCAAATGTTCGGAAAGAAGCGGAATCCGGATTGGATACCGTCATTTCCGAAAGTGCAAATAGAATGAAATAAACCATAACAGCGCAAATCAGATAAGATAGAATGATTGCCGGGCCGGCAGCCTTAATGGCAACCGATGAGCCTAAAAAAAAGGAACCGCCGATCACGGTTCCAAGAGCCATCATCGTTAAGCGTCCTGCAGTAAGACCATTCGCTTTATTTTTCATAGGATTCCTCACTTTGCTTTTTGTATTATTATTTCAGATAACAGAAAAGTTATTCGAAACATTGAAAACACAACGCCTTTTTGCCATAAAACAATAAAAATGTGCAAAATGTATAAATAAAGTGGAAATATATCTTGAAAATTATAGAAAAGTAAGAAGCTATACAAGAACTTGTCAACGGAAAACTAACAAAATACCAAAATAAAGCTTGCTATTAGACAAAAAAAATAAGGTAATATAATGAACATAAATTAAGTATATATTAAGTAACAATAGCTAACAAGTAAAGGGAGGGTATTCGTTGAGAGGAGGTATTATGTGAAAAAAAGGACAAAAAAAAGCAGACAAAAGAAAACAGGCCCAGCATGAGTGTGGGGAAGAGATTGAAAAAGAATTGGCAGCTATATATATTTTTGCTGCCTTCATTGGCTGGATTGATTTTATTTTCCTATGTTCCCATGTATGGAATCCAGCTTGCATTTCGGGATTATAATCCTTTAAGAGGAATTATAGGAAGCCCATGGGTGGGCTTTGAAAATTTTACCAGATTTTTTTTAATTCACCACAGTTTCAGAATCTTTTGATCAATACGCTGGCCATCAGCTTTTATTCTTTGATTGTGGGGTTTCCCATTCCCATTATCCTGGCATTGGGATTAAATTATGTGGCGGATTTAAGATTTAAAAAGGCAGTACAATCCATTACATATGCACCGTATTTTATTTCCACCGTAGTTCTGGTCGGTATTTTAAATATCTTTCTTTCCACGGACGGCGGTTTGATCAATCAGCTGGTGAAGCTCTTTGGCCGGGATCCTATATTATTCATGGGTCAGTCAAGGTTCTGGCGTCATATTTATGTCTGGTCCGGCGTCTGGCAGAGCATGGGCTGGAACGCAGTTATTTATATCGCAACACTTGCCGGGGTAAGCGCTGAGATGCATGAAGCTGCGACCATAGACGGTGCAACCAAGTTCCAGAGAGTTTTTTGGATCGACCTGCCTATGATTTTACCTACAATAGTTATTACCTTAATTTTAAGCTGCGGTTCGATAATGGGGATTGGATTTGAAAAAGCTTATCTGATGCAGAATCCTTTGAACCTGGGAGTATCAGAAATTATATCTACTTATATCTATAAGATCGGTCTGGTAAACAGTGAGTATGGTTTTTCTACGGCGGTTGGTCTTTTTAACTCTGTGGTAAATTGCATTGTACTGCTTACGGTAAATCAAGTTGCAAAACGTATGTCAAAAACGTCGTTATGGTAGGGGGCAGAGATGGTAGAAAAAGTATTTGGAAAACAATTTGTAAATCAAAGCCTGGCAAATAAGGTCTTTGATGTTGTGAACCATATCATATTATTTACGCTGATGATGGTTGTGCTGTATCCCCTGTATTTTATCGTAATCGCCTCGTTTAGTTCACCGGTTGCCGTTGCCGGCGGCGAAGTGATTCTGTTTCCGAAAGGTTTTAATATGGACGGATATAAGGAGATTTTTAAATATAAAGACATTTGGACAGGGTATGGCAATTCCATTATTTACACGGCTGTAGGTACATCAATAAACCTGATTTCTACAATCCCTGCCGCATTTGCTTTCTCCAGAAGGGATTTGCCGGGAATCAAACCCCTCATGCTGCTATTTGTCTTTACCATGTTCTTTGGGGGAGGCCTGATTCCTACTTACCTTTTGGTACAGTCCCTTCATATGGATAATACCATATGGGCTCTGGTGCTTCCGGGGGCTGTCGGAGTATATAACCTGATTGTGGCAAGAACCTTCTTTGAACAGAGCATTCCGGAAGAACTGTATGAAGCTTCCGTTGTGGATGGATGTGATTATTTTAGATACTTCTTCCGCATTGTGCTTCCAATTTCCAAGCCCATTATTGCAGTAATGATGCTGATTTATGCAGTGGGACACTGGAATTCCTATTTCAGTGCGTTGATTTACCTGGTGGACAGAAGCAAGTTTCCTCTGCAGGTGATTCTCCGTGAAATATTGATTCAGCAGCAGCAGGTGGCAGGGAACAACGCTATGACTTTAGATGCATTGGAGCAGCAGCGTCATCTGGCAGAGATGATAAAATATGGTGTGATTGTAGTGGCTTCTTTGCCGGCGCTGTGTATGTACCCCTTTGTTCAGAAACATTTTGTCAAAGGAATGATGATAGGGGCTGTAAAAGGATAAGGGATAAATTTGAATGAAGATGATGAAAGGATGGGAAAAAATGAAAAAAAGCAGAATCATTGCCTCCGCTTTACTTGTTGTCATGGCATCTGTTGCAGTGTCAGGGTGTGGGAAGCAGGCAGAGGAAACCGGCGCAACAACGGTAGAAGTGAAGAAAACAGGGTATCCCGTTGTGGATGAACCAGTTTACATCAAAGCAATTGGTTTTGGAAAACCAGGCAACGGAGAGTGGAATGATTATCCCATTTTCCAGGATATTTCCAGGCAGACAAATGTATTCGTAGATTACCAGACCATAAGCGGCGACGGAGCGGATGAAAAGTTGAATCTGGCGCTTGCATCAAAAAAATTACCGGATGCCGTTTTCTCAGGTTTGTCTTCCCAAAAGATTCTTTCTTATGCGGAAAAAGGAATCCTTCGTCCGCTGGAGGACTTGATTGAAGATTATGCACCCAATATTAAGGGTGTGCTGGATGAAAATCCGGAGATCCGGAAAGCAATTACCTTCCCGGATGGCCATATTTATGCAATTCCCTCAATCAATGAAGACCGGAAGCCAGTGCAGTCTACCACGTTAAATATTAACAAGACCTGGCTGGATCAGCTAGGGCTGGAGACTCCAAAGACAACGGATGAATTTGAAGAGGTGCTTCGTGCATTTAAAACCATGGACCTTGACGGAGATGGGAAAAATAACGTGATTCCATTTACCTATGAGCCAAAGACGCCTTATAACATCTGGAATGGCGACGCGGGATTTTCCGGAGCATTTGGTATTACAGACAGTTCTTCCTATTTGATGAGATCGGGAGATGCATTTTTATTTACCCCTGTCCAGGAAGGTTATAAGGAGTATGTCAAGTGGACGGCCAGGCTCTATGAAGAGGGATTAATTGATGTGGAACTATTTACTCAGGACCATAACCAGTACATGTCGAAAATCGGTTCCAGCCGCGTAGGGGCCTACCTTACCAACGGGCCGTTGGAAACAGAGGGGACAGAATATATTGCCATTGAACCATTAAAAGGGCCCAATGGGGATCAGGTCTGGGGCTCTCTTGATTTCAGTATTGATAAGAACAGAGGTGTGATCACTACTTCCAACCAGTATCCGGAAGCCACCATGAGATATATGGACTCCTTCTTTGAGACAGAAAACTCGCTGTACTTAAGATTTGGAAACTCTTTAAAGCCGGTTGGAGATCAGTATGAGCTGATGCCATCCATTCCCGGAAAGAATTCCGAAGCACCGGAATCCTATGTGGCTACAAATTTATGTTCCGAAATTATGGATACATATATTATTGAAACAAAAAGTATAAAAGAGAAAAAAAGAAAGAATAGAGCTTTATTCTAAGTATCTGGCTCTTCCGGTTCCGTTAATTAACTTAACAATAGAAGAATCAAAGCAGATTTCCTCCCTATTTGTGGACATTCAAAAGATTGTAGATGAAAATAAGGCAAGATGGACCACCAATCAGTCTGACATTGACAAGGATTGGGAAGGCTACCTGGAGTCTTTAAATAATGTAGGGCTGGAAAAGTACATGGAAATTTATAATGCAGCCTTAGGACGGTACTTAAGCAATTAATAATCAGTTGTTGGAGAAAATAAATGAAACAGAAAAACCTGGTGATCGGATATATAAAAACTAAAAATCTTTTCCTGTTAAGAGACAGGGACATTTATTGTCTGGATGTTATAAATCTGGCGTTCGCCGCAGTCAAAGATGATGTGGTAACATGGAATCCCATGGGGCAGCTGGACATACTAAAAAGGGCAAAGTCTTTAAAGCCGGATTTGAAAATTGTATTGTCCATAGGGGGCTGGGGAAGTGGTGGTTTTTCCGAAGCAGCTTCCACAAAAGAGGGCAGAGAGGTGTTTGCTGAATCAGCGGTAGCACTTATGAAAGAATATGGCTTAGACGGTCTTGACATTGACTGGGAGTATCCTTGTGTGGGAATTGCAGGGATTGACTGTTCTGCAAATGATAAGGAAAATTTTACCCTGCTTATAAAAAAAGCTGAGGGAGGAACTGGATGCCATTACAGACAGGTTTGTACGTTATCCATTGCGGCAGGCGGAGATTCTTATTATCTCCGCTGTACCCAGATGGATCAGGTTGCAGAGTATCTGGATTATGTGATGCTGATGACCTATGATTTAAGAGGCGGTTTTTCGGTCCAGACAGGACATCATACGAATCTTTATACGAACAATGCAGACTTATCCGCAGCCAGTACGGATTATGCGGTAAGCATATTTGAACAGGCGGGGGTTGTGAAAGAGAAGCTTGTTATCGGCGCCGCCTTTTATTCCAGGATTTGGAAAGGCGTACCTGACAGGAACAGGGGACTTGTGCAGATGGCAGAAACCACCGGAGGGTATGGACCGGATTATGGCGTGCTGGTTACAGACTATATTGATAAAAACGGATACAAAAGGTATTGGGATGAGGAAGCAAAGGCACCTTATTTATTTAACGGCTGTAACTTTATCAGCTACGATGATAAAGAGTCGATCCAATGTAAAATCAATTATATTAAGGACCGGAAACTGGCGGGTATCATGTTCTGGGAGTACAGTCAGGACGGCACTCATACATTGATTCCACTAATAGCTGAAAAATTAAAGGCGGATGAACATGAATAATTGTTGGTTTCATAATGCAAAGCTTGGAATATTTATACACTACGGAATATATGCAGTCAACGGAATTGCGGAATCCTGGTCCTTTTACAATGGGTCCATCAGCTATGAAAACTATATGAAACAGCTGGATGGATTTTATGCGGATAAATTCGATGCGTCAGCCTGGGCAGATTTGATTGAGCGCTCAGGAGCGAAATACGCTGTCCTGACTGCAAAGCATCATGATGGCGTGGCATTGTTTGATACCAGGTTCAGTGATTTAAGCGTGGTAAAAAAGACCCCTGCAAAGCGGGATATTGTAAAAGAATATGCGGAGGAAATGAGAAAGCGGGGCATTCATCTGGGATATATTATTCGCTGATTGACTGGTCCCATAAGGATTACGCCAGCGTATATACAGATGGGAAGATTCCTGATAATCCAAAGGAAATAAACCCCTTTACGTCTCCTGTTGACGGAAAAGAAGACCCGGAAAAATGGCAGCGCTTTTTAGAATTTAATAACAACCAGTTAAAGGAGCTGCTTACCAATTACGGAAAGATGGATTTACTCTGGTTTGACGGAGACTGGGAACGCAGCGCCAGCCAATGGGGACTGCCGGGGTTTAAGGATTATTTAAAATCATTGAATCCGGATCTGATCATCAACTCCAGACTGCAAGGCTATGGGATTATAAGACGCCGGAACAGGGAATCCCCATTACAAGGCCAAAGGGAGACTGGGAATTTTGTACTACGATTAACAGTTCCTGGGGATACCAGCCAAAGGACAATGAATACAAATCTTTAAACCAGATCATTCGTATGTTTTGTGATTGCATTTCCATGGGTGGAAATATGCTGCTTGATATCGGACCACGCCAGGACGGGACCATTGATTCCCGCCAGGAGGCAATTTTAACAGGGCTTGGCTCCTGGATACGGGAGCATGAGGAGGCTGTTTACCATACCAATGAAGGGATTATGACCTGCTATTATCTGGGCGGAAGTACCATATCTTATGACAGGGAAACTTTATATTTGTTTGTGTATGATAATCCAAAGGAATCCATCTGTTTAAAGGGATTGTGCAGCCCCATAAAGAAAATAACTGTTCTGCATTCAGGCAAAGAGCTGCATTATGAAATCCATGGAGGAGTTCCCTGGTTTCAGATTCCGGGAACCACATGGATTAAGATGACAGCAGATGACTGCCACGATCTGGTGACTGTAGTAAAAGTTGAGCTGGAAGGAGAAATTAAGATGTATGGCAGTTTTTGGGAACTGGTGAATTATTCCTGAAAAGCGTAGAATAATCTAGCAATATATATTATAATGAGTGAAATAAAAAAAGTAATAACAGCGCAGAGGTAGAGAAGGTGAAACGAAAAAAAATGTAACAATGCAGGATATTGCAGATTATTTGTCAATCAGTAAAGTAACCGTATCCAAGGCTTTAAATGGAAAGGACGGAGTTGGCAGGGAATTAAAAGAAAAAATCATAGCTGTCAGCAAAGAGTTGAATTATAAACTTCCGGAAAGTTCAAAGGCATGTTCCGGAAATTCAAAAAATATTGCCATTTTTATGAAGGAAAAGTTTGCTTATGGAGAAGCCGGGTTTTATTTAAAGTTTTATCAGAGGATATCCGTGGAATTAAACGAACGGGGTTACCTGGCTCACTTGTTTCCCATTAATTCCAAAGAAGACAGGAAGGGAAAGCTGCTGCCACTGCTGGAAAAGCATGACATAGCCGGAGTTATTTTTCTTGGTGATATTGAAAAGATATTTCTGTCTGAGGTGAAACAGACACAGCTTCCCTGCGTTTTAGCGGATACGTATGATAATGATTTTGATATGGACTGCGTGATTACAGAAAGTATGTACAGCATGTGTGAATTGACAACGTATTTGATGAAGTGCGGCCATAAAAGTATTGGATTTGTGGGGACAATCACTGCCACGAACAGTATCATGGACCGGTATCTTGCTATTGCCGTGCACATTTGAAAGCGGGACTTCCTATTCGCGATGAGTGGATCATTGGAGACCGGAATATGGAGGGCGAAAATGTGGAGTTTATGCTGCCAGAGCATATGCCTACTGCTTTTGTCTGCAACTGTGATGATACAGCCTACCGGTTTGTCCGTATGTTAACGGAGAAGGGGTACCGGGTGCCGGAGGATATTTCCATTGTAAGCTTTGATAATGATATTTATGCGGAGCTTTGTGTTCCTAAGCTTACCACGGCGGAGGTGGATATTAATCAGATGGCATGTAAATCCGTTGAGTTAATTTGTGAAAAAAACAGACCAGGATAATGTCCGCAGAAGAGGGGTTACCTTTGTAAATACGGCGATTATTTATAGAGATTCCGTAAGGAATATGGAAACATAATGAGCAGAAAAAGGAATTTCATTATCCAATAATAGAAAACAAGGGACAGGAATCATAATCTGTGCCTTGTTTTTGTTGTCTGCAGTTTAAAAACAATCTAAAAAAATACCTCAAAATGAGGGCGGGTGGTGAGATGTTTAGTTGATAGAATGAAAGAAATACATTGCCCAATATACACCTTTGTTCCCGGTATGAACGCTTGTCGTGTATAGCTTGTTATACCATGGATTGAGGACAAAGAAGAAAAAGAATAAAATTGAAAATAGGGATTTTAAGAAACCTATATTTTTATAAATTTAATGAGTTTTAAACAATATAAAACAAAAGCTTACAGAGTTAATAATATATTATAATTAATCGAATGTGGAGAAAATATAGAATATGGAAGCGCAAAATAAAGGAAAGGTTCAGAGAACTGATATGCCAAAAAGATTATATTCGCTTTTTCAGTGTTTATATCAGCAACGGTATTTATCTTCCATACGGCTGGCATTTGTATCAATGATTCCAATGATGGTTATAGGAGCATATGCAGTTGCAATTAACAATTTGCCAATTCCAGCATATCGGCAGTTAATGATACAGATATTTGGTGATTCCTGGACATATTTTGGTGTACTTGTTTATAATATAACGGTTCAGCTCTCGGCAATTATATTAGTATTTTCTATTTGTTATTATTTAGCTGAGTGGTATAACATTTTTAAGAAAAAGCAAATACATACCAATATCTGCGGCATGGTAGGAGTGGCCTGCTATCTTGCAATGTCAATTCCGGTTCAAAATGCGGATTCTATTCCCTTTGCAGCAACAGGAATTACTGGTTTAGTGGGAGCTATAATAGTCAGTGTTCTATCCAGTGAACTATTTATTTGCTGGTATGCTAAAATAAAACAATCAAATAAGATTCCCGATGCACTGGTGTCTCAAGCTTTTGACTCATTGATGCCTGCAATTGTTTTGATTTTTGGTTTTGCAGCAATCCGCATGGGATTGTATTTTTGCGGTATCGGCAATAGTCTGAATGACATCATTAATGATGTCTTGCAATTACCATTTCAATATAATAAAGGCTTGTTTCGTACTGCTTTTATATAAAGTATTTCCTCACATTTTATGTGGCTGTTAGGCATTCATGGCAATAATGTATTGGAAACCGTTGTAATAAATGTATTTCCACAAACAGGTTCCTCAATCATATCAAAATCATTCTTTGATGTTTTTGTATATATGGGAGGATGTGGAACAACCTTAGCATTGCTCTTAGCTTTTATATTTATATTTCATACCCATTCATGCCGTAAAAATTGATGGTTCTTTATCTCGCAGTATAGTAAACTATCCGATTAATCTGAATATCATATCAACTATTTATGATTTGTGTCAATTGCTGCATATAAATACAAAAGTGGAATATGTAGAGAATCAGGAACAACTGGATAAATTAATGCAAGTGGGGGACTTTTTGATTCAAGGATATTTATTCTCTCAGCCTATAGAGGGTGATATGATTCCTTCATTTATAAGAGATTTGAAATCACCAATATATGAAAGAAAACATAAGTGAGCAAACATCTCCTGTTAGCGTCAACATTTATGCCAAGGGTTGAGCTGGAACATGAAGGGCTCCTGAGCTTAACGACATTGCCGCTCCTGATACATTGTGGTAGAATAAAATACAATAGATAAAATCATTCTTGCCGGCATAAGACGTGTCATGAACCAGACACAGATTTTGTCAAAAGATTAACAAAAAAATCCAGCAGCAGGACAGGAGAAGGTGCAAAATGAAGATCGTAATATTAGACGGGTATACAGAAAATCCGGGAGATTTATCCTGGAGCGGAATGGAAGAATTGGGAGAGGTTACGGTATATGACAGGACGCCGGCGGAGCTGATCGTGGAGAGGATCGGTGATGCGGAGATAGTCTATACCAACAAGACGCCTGTCAGCAAATCCACATTAGAGGCATGCCCTGCTATAAAATACATTGGTGTGCTGGCAACCGGCTACAATGTTGTGGATGTAGAGGCAGCAAAGGAAAAGGGTATTTTGGTGTCAAGTATCCCTGCATATGGGACAGAAGCTGTTGCCCAGTTTACCATTGCCCTTTTATTGGAGCTGTGTCACCACATTGGAGCACATTCCCAATGTGTTATGGAGGGGGAATGGACCAGAAGTGAAGATTTTTGCTTTTGGAATTACCCTTAACAGAACTGACGGGAAAAACCATGGGAATTATTGGATTTGGAAGAATCGGGCAGGCCACGGCTAAAATTGCCCAGGCTTTTGGTATGAACATTTTAGCCTGTTCCAGAAATAGGAATGTAAGCCTGGAATCGGAAACCTGCCATTATGGGGATCTGGATGAGCTGCTTGCAAATTCAGATGTAATTTCCCTCCATTGTCCCCTTCTTCCTGAGACTCAGGGAATGATCAATAAAGAGACCATAGCCAAAATGAAAGACAATGTTATGATTCTCAACAGCTCCAGAGGTCCCCTTATTGTGGAAGAGGATTTAATGGAAGCATTAAACAGCGGCAAAGTCGGTGGCGCAGCGGTTGACGTTGTATCTGCGGAACCTATGAAGGCAGATAATCCGCTGCTGAAAGCAAAAAACTGTATCATTACCCCTCATATTGCCTGGGCTCCGAAAGAAACGAGACAGAGACTGATGGATATTGCTGTGGATAATCTAAAGTCTTATGTGAAGGGACAGCCAAGGAATGTTGTAAATCAATGATCGGATCTGAAAAGAACGCGATGTACCATGCAGATGGTTTATTGCAGCGTTGGAATAAAAACAGGATTCTTTTAATCTGTTAAATAAGATTATATTTCCATATCCAGGGTTTTTCCTGACAGGGTACTTCCCTTACGCAGCTCCTGACGTGCAGTTTGTATCAGGGAATCCATTTTTTCAAGCTCCACTAACAAAAGCTTTTCTTCCTCATTGGTATCTAAAACTTTGCTGATTCCGCCGTTTTTAATGATGATCCGCTTGTCTGCCATAAGCGCCAGAAGAGGGTCGTGAGTTGCCATTAACACGATCTTATCCGAGGAGATCAACAGCTCAAGCGCTTTTTTGCGGTCGATCCCGGCATTTTCGATTTCATCGATGAGAACAATGGGAGAAGAGCTTAAAATAGCGGTATCTGCGATCATCAGGCTCTGGACTGCCCTCCGCTTAAGCTGGTGACAGGAGTGGTTAAGTCGAATTTTTCTCCTGCCAGATGATTGGCAGCCAGGATGATCTGTTCAATTACAGTCTGGGGGTTCTCCACCAGACGGCTTACGGCGTGCATCCTTAAAAATTCCTCTACCGTAAGGTCCATGACAAAATTCATGTTCTGGGACAGCTGTGCTACCAGCCGGTTGTTGGAGGAAAAACGCCATTTATTATCCGGCTTCTTTCCATTGATCAAGATGCTGCGGCCTGTAGGCGTATCCCCTTGTGCTGCCCATTCGATATCCGCCAAAAGGCGGCTTTTGCCGGACCCCGTAGGTCCTACGATAGAAATGATCTGAGAGGTTTCCACCGTAAGCTCTGAAAAGCCTTCCGGATTGCCGGATTTGTCATATCCTGCCAGGATTGTCATGGAAAGGACCCGGCTGCTCTTTTCAAGCCCCAGAAATGCACTCATCTGTTCTAAGTAGACCGGAAGATCGGACAGGAGCTTTTCCCTGTCAATGGCCTGATCCTCTAATTCCTCCTCTGTAAAATGATCTAAAAACTCCCGAAAGGTCCTATCCCCGTACCCGGCAATATCCAGCTTATTCTGTTCAAAATATGCGCTTACAAAGGGATACTCCTTAAGAAGCTGGTCTAAGCTTAATTCCATCATGTCTTATCTGCCCCCAAATTAATTTTTTTAACGTTTCCCATCTGAAATGCCTCTCCGATCCTTGTTTCTCCAAGACAATAGGAGCAAAGGGCGGAAGGCATGGGAAAGCGAAGTTGCATGCCCTGGACGGACTCGATGTTCTGGTTTTCATCATAGAGAAGGCTTCCCAGCTCGTAGGCACCTGCCCGGTCAGGCCATTTACATGCATGGTGACGGCTCGGGGATTTACGGAGCTTACACAGGAAGCGAAAACCTCACGCTCCGCCTGGGAGACAATATCCCCTTTTGTAATCACCACAAAATCAGCAGATTTTAACATGGGACCGATTTTTTTCGGGGTATTGATGCCGGAAAGATTGTCAATGACACAGACTCCCTTGATTTCTTTTAAATAGGGAGAACAGCGGTTGCAAAGACCGGCGGATTCGGTGATGAGCAAGTCCAGTTTTTCCTCATTGCCCCAATTTACCACCTCTTCAATATTGGAAGCAAAGAAATGGTCGGGACATAAGGCACCGGAAAGTCCCTTTTTTTACCGGTATACCGGCTTTTTCATAAGCAGCATCGTCATCGGTATAAAGACAGTCAAATTTGACAACGCCCACCTTTATATTCCTGTTCTGAAAAGAAGCAATGGTTTTTAAGATCACAGACGTCTTCCCGGAGGAAGGGGGGCCTGATACAATAATCAGATTCATAAAGCCTCCTTTTCTGCTGCCTGATAAAACAGCTGTTCTGTAGTTTTGATCAGCTCTCCAATATCATGGCTGTGAATATAATCCCAGCCAAGCCACATGAATTTCTGATCCGGTTTTAAGTGGTTGTTTACCAGCGGATTGGTAGAAGGAAATTTTCCGTTAGAGGAGAGGATTTCACCTATTTCTTTGGAATACAGGAAGTCCACAAATGGCTTGACCTTTTCCCTGTTCTTTGATCTTGCTAAAAGGAAAATCGGCTAATGATCGCGCCATCCTTTGGCCATACGGGACGGAGAGGACTTTTCTCATCTGCCATGCTGGCAAAAAAGTAAGGGGAAATCGTAACGGCAGGAACCTTATTTCCTTCCTTTGAAATATGGGATTTTACCATCTGGGCCGGATGCATGCTGCGCAAAAGAGCTTTTCCCATTTTTTTCAATGCCCTCATCTCCGTAATACCGGTGGATGTGCAGCAAAAATGCGTTGAACATGTCCAAGTCCTTCATAGGCATGCTGACGCTGTTTTCAAATTCCGGTTTCATTAAATCCGCCCAGCTTTCAGGAAAAGGACGGTCTCCTAAAACAGCGGTATTTACCATTATAACCGCCGGAACAATGCCGATGATGGCATATTGGTTCTTTGGGTCCTTTAAGGAAATGGCTTCATTGTTAAAATCAGGATTTATCTGCTCAATATCTGAAATATCTTCAAATGTACCGGAATCCCGGTAGCGTCCCATAAGGCTTTTATCAAAGAACAAGTCAAAGCCGGCCGAAAGATAAAGATCTGATAAGGCATCTGCATTGCCGTCTGCGGCGATGATCCGTTCCTTTACATCATCCAGTCCCAGGTTGGCGGATTTTAAATTGTAGTCTACCTTATAGTCCATGGAATCCTTTTGGGAAGCCATCCAGGCTTCAAATTTTTCCAGAAGGGGAAGACGGATGGGGCAGGGGAGTACGCCTTCTATGCGGATATCGCCTCCTTCTTCCTTTCTCGTAGGTGCAAGCCCGGAAGTGAGGTCCGGGAGATTTTGCTTAATGGTTTCTTCCAGCTTTTCCATGAAAAGCTCCTGATTGAGCTTTCGCATGGATAAAGCCATTTCCAGAGTGACCGTCTTTCCAAGGGTGTTTCGCATGATTGGATTGTTTAATTGTTCAAAACCATTTGTAACAAACAGTCCGATTGTTTCAGGGTATTTTTCAGTGATATCGTAAATGGTGTCCGTAGCTTTTATATAATGTTCCATTTTTTGTCCTTTCTATATGTGATAAAGTCTGGGTTATTCGATATATATATCATAGCATGTGATTTCCTGTTTGGTTGTTGTAATTACAACGCATATGGGATTGTAATTGATAATATTTATTAGATTGTGTAAAATTATGCCTGTTTTCCTTGAAAGGTTAAAAAAATCATCTGTATTTCTGCAGGTTTTACAGCTGGAATGTTGGAATTTATGATGGATACAGATTCCCAGAAGCTGTTTTATCAATTAATTATAGAAGGTACTGGAAAGATCGTTTTTTTATAATGCCGATAAAAAAAATCAAAAATTTATGGAATGAAAAAGGGCTGATGCAATTAAGATGAATTAAATGGTTTAAGTATAGTACAAGGAGAAGGCATATGATTGTTTCATGGATGACAACAAACCAGTGTAATCTTAAATGCAGGCATTGTTACCAGGATGCCGGCAGTAAAAAAAGCGGATGAATTAACAACGGAGGAAGCCAAAAAGCTGATCGATGAAATAGCCGGGGCTGGTTTTCGCATTATGATATTCAGCGGAGGAGAACCGCTGATGCGCCCGGATATTTATACTCTGGTATCCTACGCGGCCGGTGCGGGCCTTCGGCCTGTTTTTGGCACCAATGGAATGCTGATTACGGAAGCGGCGGCTAAAAAGCTGAAGAAGTGCGGAGCAGCAGTTATGGGGATCAGCCTTGACAGTCTGGATGAACAAAAGCATAACAGGTTCAGGGGAGATGAGAATGCATACCGGCTGACCTTAGAAGGGATCGGGAATTGTAAAAAAGCCGGCCTGCCCTTTCAGATACATACGACGGTCATGGACTGGAACCAGGAAGAGGTGGAAGATATCATTGATTTCAGCGTGAAATCAGGTGCTGCAGCCAATTACCTGTTTTTCCTGATTCCGGTTGGCAGAGGGAGATATCTGGAAGAAACTTCGCTGAAAGTCATGGAGTATGAAAGGCTTCTTAAGACCATTATGAAGAAGCAGAAGGAGGTTCCCATTGATATAAAGCCTACCTGCGCCCCTCAATTTACCAGAGTGGCAAAGGAATTGGAGGTGGATACCCGCTTTACCAGAGGATGTCTGGCCGGGCTATCCTATTGCGTGGTAAGCCCCGTTGGAAAGGTCCGTCCCTGTGCCTATATGATTGAGGAAGCAGGAGATATCCGCAAAGAGCCCTTTGATGAGATATGGAAAAACAGCAGCCTGTTTAAAACCCTGCGCACCCGGGATTACAAGGGGACATGCCGTGACTGCAAATACGGGAAAGAGTGCGGAGGCTGCCGCGCCCGGCAGGATACTATAATGACGGTGATTATATGGCGGAAGACAGCTATTGCGCTTACGGAAAACAATTATGCAAAGAAGGTGCCTTGATAAATTGAAGAAAATAACCATGGTTTATGCAGTGATACTTTTTGTGATAGTAAATATGCTTGCCGGATGCGGCGGCAGGACTGGGAAACCGGTTGATGTGATACCGGAGGGGTACTGCTTTACCGATGCCCTCGGCCAGGAGGTGTCGGTGAGGAATCCGGAGCGTGTGGTGGCTTTAATGGGGAGCTTTGCAGAGGTCTGGCAGGCAGCCGGAGGCAGGCTTTCCGGTGTTACGGACGATGCATTTGATGAAAGAGGGCTGGAACTTTCGGAAAAAACTGTTTCTGTAGGGAAATATAACAGTCCCAATGTAGAAAAAAAATCATAGCTTTAAATCCGGATCTGGTTCTATTGTCATCAGAAACCAAGGAGCATACAGCGCTCAAGGAGGTTTTGAAACAGGCGGGCATTACGGCTGCTTATTTTAAAGTGACATATTTTGAAGACTATTTGTCCATGCTTAAAACCTGTACGGAAATAACCGGGAGAAAAGAGATGTATCAGAAAAAAGGTTTGGATATAAAAACAGAGATTGAGGAAATCCTTTCCGGCACAAAGAATCAGGAGCCGCCTTCTGTTTTACTTCTCATTACCTACTCCGGCGGAGCGGTGGCACAGAATTCCAGGACCATGACAGGAAAAATGTTAAATGACCTGGGCTGTAAAAATATAGCCGATGAGAATCAGAGCCTGTTAAAAGAGTTCAGCATGGAAAGCATTGTAAAAGAAGACCCGGATTATATTTTTGTGATCCCCATGGGAAATGACGATGCACTTGCAAAGAAAAATCTAGAAGAAAGCGTTGAAAAAAATCCGGCATGGAATGGCCTTGCAGCCGTTAAAAATAACCGGTACATTCTTCTGCCAAAGGAAAAGTTCCTTTATAAGCCCAATGAAAAATGGGGAGAAAGCTATCAATACCTTTCGGAGATTCTTTATGGAAAGAAATAAAAAGGCGCGGCTGTTTATCCTTTTGTCGGCTGCAGGACTTGTGGTTTCAATTTTGTTGGGATTGTGCCTTGGAACCAGTAATATCAGGCCGTCTGATCTCATTGCAACCCTGACCGCTGGGGAGGCTGATGATTTTTATACCGGATCCTCCTTACGATCCGTCTGCCGAGAGTTACAGCCGCCCTTCTTGCAGGAAGCGCCCTTTCGGTATCCGGTGCGATCATTCAGTCCGTGTTAAACAATCCTCTGGCAAGTCCAAATATCATAGGAGTAAATGCAGGAGCAGGGCTTTTTGTTCTGCTGGCATCTGCATTTCTGCCGCCAGACCCGCTTTTCCTGCCTTTATCGGCATTTTCCGGTGCCCTCCTTGCCTGTATGCTGGTTCTTGCCATTACCATGACCGGCAGATTGTCAAGAGTCCTTCTGGTTTTAACAGGCTTTGCAGTCAACAGTATTTTCAGTGCGGGAATGAATACGGTTATGATTTTATACCCGGATGCTTATCTAGGTGCGGGAAATTTTCTGGTGGGAGGGCTATCCTCTGTTACTTCAAATGTTCTTGTCTATCCTTCGGCTTTTATTATTGCAGGCTTTGTTCTGGCGATGCTCTGTTCCAGGGGTCTTAATATTTTAAATCTTGGCGGGGACAGCGCAAAAGCCTGGGCATGAATGTAAATGCCTGCCGGTGCGCCTGCCTGGCCATTGCAGCCATCCTTGCCGGTGCGGCCGTCAGCTTTGCCGGTATGATCGGCTTTGTAGGCCTTCTGGTTCCCCATGGGGTTAAATTAATGATCGGCCAGGACAACCGGTTCGTCCTCCCTGCCAGCGCCTGACAGGGGGATGTTCGTTATTTTATGTGATTTGCTGGCAAGGACTTTATTTCTGCCTTATGAGCTGCCAGTTGGTATTTTGATGTCCTTTATGGGAGGGCCGTTTTTTTCTTTATCTGATTCTTAAAAAGAGGCGGAAGGAATGATGGAAATTATGATCAGACTTGAGGATGTGACTTATTCTTATAACAGGCAGCCGCTGATCCGTGAGATGGACTTGAATTTTGAAAAAGGAAAGATAACCACCATCGTCGGACCCAATGGCTGCGGAAAAAGCACGGTGCTAAAGCTGGCTTCCCGGCTTTTGCAGCCGGATAAGGGGAAGGTATTTTTAGAGAATAAAGAGATCAGAGGCATGAAACGGAAGGAATTTGCCAGGAACGTATCCGTGCTGCTTCAAGGCAGCCACATCCCGGATATGGCAGTGGAAGATGCGGTGATGTCGGGAAGATTTCCCCATCAGTCCCCGGTCAGCTTCTCTTCTGCAGAGGATAAGTGGCTGGCGGAATATGCCATGAAAATGACATGCTGTGAGTCTCTTCGAAACAAAAATGTGCGCCAGCTTTCAGGGGGAGAGCGTCAGCGTGTATTTCTTGCCATGGTACTGGCTCAGGATACGCCGGTCATTTTTCTGGATGAACCGACAACCTATCTTGATATTAATGTTTCCTATGAAATTATGGAGCTTATCAGCAGCTTAAACAGGAAGCTTGGAAAGACCATTGTTCTGGTTTTGCATGATCTCAATCTGGCTCTTAATTATTCAGACCGGCTGGCTGTGATGGAAAAGGGAAAGGTGGCCGCTTATGAGGAGGCCTCCGATCACAGGGTTCATAGCTGTATCAGTGATATCTTTAAGGTAGATATCCGGCGGCTGACGGAAAAGGGGAAGTCTTATTATTATTGCTTTAAATTATAACCTATAAAAAGCGGGTCTGAAAAGCCGGCCGCAGATTCAATGACTATCTGTTTCAGACGGAAATGATCTGCAGGTATATCTTTACCTGCTTTTTTGCTATGTTATACTAGAGGTAACTGAAGTAAGAGAAGCGTGGAATGATGTTGGAGGTTTATATTGTTACAGGAAGGTAAAGCATGAAAAAGAGAATTGCGGTTATTGCATTAGACCCATTTGCGGGAAAAGCATATGCCGGACAGGTTCGGTCGGTATTTGGGGAACGAGTTGTTGTACGAAACTACAGCATGATGGATGGAACGGCAGCTAATATGGAACCCAGCGATTTGTATATGGGTTCAACGGATGCTTTTGATGCCATGGGGGATCCGGACCGGTATATTCCGGCTGATGCACAGCGGATGGAAATTCAGGTTACGTATTTCAAGGAAGCAGTGCGCCGTTTGGTAGAGATTCCAAAGGGAACGAAGGTTATTTTCGTTAATATCACCGAGGTAATGGCAAGAGAAGCAGTGACACAGCTGGAACAGCTTGGGATTACCCATTTAAAGTTTATACTCTATGCACCGGGAAGCAAGCTGACTGATATGGCAGAGATTGCTGTTACTCCCGATGAAGAGCGTTATGTGCCAGGTGGAATTCCCACAATTATAAATCTGGGACAGAGAACCTGCTCTGCCGATACCATGATTGAAGCCGCGTTCAGGCTGGGGTTTGACGATTTGCTGGAAGAAGCTGAGTTTAAACAGTATCAGGAGTCGGTGTGCACCAATACCTATTATTTTGATCAGATGTTTAACCGTTCCAGAAGGTTGGAAAGTCAGTTTGATATTCTTATGGAAGTACTTGATCAGGGCGTAATCGCGGTAAATGAACATGGAGAAATCTATGCAATCAACAAAAATGCTGTGGACATCACCTGTGTTCCTGAAAATCACAGTCTTTTAACCATGGGGGAAGAAGTATTTCCCTATATACCATTCCGGAAATGCCTGGAGGAGAAAAAGGAGACAAATCCGCAAGTTGTGAGAGTTGCAGGTAATCTGGTAAGCCTTTACGTGCGTCCGGTGTTAAGGCGGGAGACTTGTGTTGGTGCATTTGCCATTTTACAGAAATTTAATGACATGGAGCGCCGTCAAAATGAGCTGCGGGTTCAATTGATGAAAAAGGGCCAGGGGCATAGGGCCAAATATTGTTTTGATGATGTAATTGGAGAGTCAGAGCCCATATTAAAGACGAAATTTATTTTAAATAAAATGGCGTGCACAGAATCTCCGGTCTTGCTAATCGGGGAAACTGGAACCGGTAAGGAGCTGTTTGCACATTCGGTTCATAATGCGTCAAAGCGCAGGGATCAGCTTTGTGGCAATCAACTGTGCAGCCATGCCGGAAAATTTATTGGAGAGTGAGCTGTTTGGTTATGAAGAAGGTGCCTTTACCGGCGCAAAAAAGGGAGGCCGTCCGGGATTATTTGAATTCGCCCATCAGGGGACTCTGTTCTTAGACGAAGTGGAGGGCATGAGTCCGGCGCTGCAGGTAAAGCTGCTGCGCGTTTTGCAGGAACGTGAGATCATGCGGGTCGGCGGAAATCAAATCATTCATGTTGATGTGCGGATTGTTGCCGCAACCAATGAAGAGCTTGAGGAAAAAGTAGCGGAAGGCACATTCCGCCAGGATCTTTATTACAGACTGAATGCCTTGCCGGTGCTGATTCCGCCGCTTCGGAAGAGAGAGGAAGATGTATTCTTAATTCTGGAAAGTTTTCGAAAGGAACTTGGGGGAAATTTCCGGTTAAGTGATGATATCAAAGCGCTGTTTCGTAAATACCAGTGGCCGGGGAATATACGGGAACTGCGTAATGTCGTAGATTATCTGTGTTTTACTGGCCATACCGTAATAACAATTGATGATTTGCCTCCGGTTTTCCGAATAAGCAAATATAGAGAAGAGGCCAATGGAATAAAAGGTGCTGAGCGGAATATCTATGCCGCAGATAAGCCGCCTCAGTACCAAAACACATCCCATATGCCAACCGAACAGGAGCGGGTGATTCTGGAAATTCTTTACGATGCAGAACGTACAGGACAATCCATTGGACGGGATAAAATCCTGTTGGAGGCACAGATGCGCAGGATAAAGTTAACTCAGCCTCAGGTGCGTAAAATATTAGGCAGATTAGAGGAAATGGGCTACGTAATTGTTTCAAGAGGCAGAGGCGGAAGCAGCATTACCAAAAAAGGAGTCGATTGGATAACGAATTAATAGGCTAAGAAAATCCGGTACACGACCATATAGCAATGGATTAACAAACCATTAACAACCTATTTATAACCAATTAACGACCAAAAAGAAAAGTTTTTCATTTCCCGTCAAAATTCTACAAGATGTAACAAAAGGATAAACGTAGAAAAGGCAGCATTTGCAGGCTTTTTCTACGTTTTTATTTATATTTTTCCTTATTGATAAAAAGTTGGCACGTGTATTGCTCTATATAAAAGTATAAAACTGAAAGGAGTTATATATGAAGTATAATTTTGACATCGTAGTTGACCGGAACAATAACCGCGCAGGAAAATACGATGAAAGGCAGAAAAAGTTTGGCACAACGGATGTTATTCCGCTTTGGATCGCAGATATGGATTTCCAGACTGCACAGCCAATCATTAATGCATGCGTGGAAAAAGCAATGGAAGGGATATGGGGATATACTTGCCGGCCTGACTCCTATTTTGATGCTATACTTGGCTGGCAGTACCGCAGGCATGGCTGGAAGATTGACAAGGAAAAAGTAAGCTGGAGCCTGGGAGTTGTACCGGCACTGTCTTCCATTGTCAAGGTGTTTACCAAGGAAGGGGACTCCATTATGATTCAGACTCCTGTGTATTCTGAATTCTATGATGTTACAGAAGCATGGGAAAGAAAGGTGGTTGAAAACCAGCTGGTTGAAGAGGATGGAAAATGGACAGTTGATTTTGCAGATTTCGAGAAGAAAGCAAAAGATCCGAAGGTAAAAATCTTTCTTTTATGCAATCCTCATAATCCTCTTGGGATTGTCTGGACAAAAGAACAGCTTCAGAAGATGTTTGAAATTTGTTATGCCAATGATGTGCTGATGGTTTCTGATGAAATACATTCTGATCTGGTGTTTCATGGCAAAAAAACATACTCCAACAGCTATGATATCAGAAAAGGCAAAGGATCATGTCATAAGCTGCATTTCAGGTACCAAGACATTTAATCTTGCAGGATTACAGGCATCAACCACTGTTTTTCCCAGCTTGGAAATGAAGGCTGCTTTTGATAAGTTCTGGATGAATTTAGACATTCACAGGAATAATGCATTTAGCTCAGTTGCTATGGAAGCGGCATTTAATGAGGGGGAAGAGTGGTTAGAGCAGTTGCTTCCATATATTTCTGAAAACTTTGATTTTATCAAGGATTATTGTGAGAAGTACATTCCAAAAATCAAACCTAATGTACCGGATGCTACTTATCTGGTATGGCTGGATTGCCGGGAATTGGGAATGAATAATGAAAGATTAAGAAAATTTATGATTGAAGAAGCAAAGCTGGGATTAAATGAAGGCTATACCTTTGGCCGCAGTCTTTCCGGTTATATGAGACTCAATGCAGCATGTCCGCGAAGCTGCTTGCAAAAGCCATGAAACAGCTGGAGGATGCAGTAAATAGTCTGTGAGATAAATACTTATAAAAGTCACTTAAATTCAAAATTTTGGGGTGAAAAGGAGAAGTGTACTTATGAATAAAAAAAGATATCTGGAAAAGCTATCGGTTCCCGATCCTGTTGGTATTGGGTATCCTGATCGGATCAGGTTTTGGCCTGATTGCAGGAGAGAAGGCTATAATTGTTAAGCCGCTTGGCGATATTTTCCTTAACTTAATGTTCACAATCGTTGTGCCAATGGTCATGGTTTCTATCTCCAGTGCTGTCGGAAGCATGGTAAATATGAAACGTCTTGGAAGTATTTTAGTAAATCTTATTGTTGTTTTTATCGGAACCGGTGCTGTCGCAGCTGTACTTGTCCTGTTTGCAGTGAATATTTTCCCGCCTGCAGCAAGTACCTCAATTGCTATGGGTTCGGCGGAAGTTGGAGAAGCGACTGCTGTTGGTGACATGATTGTGGGAGCTCTTACTGTTTCTGACTTTCCCGATCTTTTAAGCCGCCAGAACATGCTTCCATTGATTATTTTTTTTCTGTCATGTTCGGATTCTGTGTCAGTGCATGCGGCGGTGACGAAAGCCCTGTTGGTAAAATGCTTATAAACTTAAATGATGTTATCATGAAAATGGTTAATTTAATCATGAAGTTTGCTCCCATTGGTCTGGGTGCATATTTTGCCAACTTAATAGGTGAGTTCGGACCAAGCCTGATTGGCGATTACGGCCGTTCCATGATCTTGTATTATCCGCTCTGTTTGATTTATGTGGTAATATTCTTTCCATTGTATTCCTATATGGCAGGTGGAAAAGAAGCGGTCCGCCGTATGATGAAATTTGTACCCACTCCTGCACTGACGGCTTTTGCAACCCAAAGCTCAATGGCTGCTCTGCCGGTAAACTTAGATGCCTGCGACAAAATGGGAGTTCCAAAAGATATTAGGGAAATTGTACTTCCAATGGGAGCAACCATGCATATGGATGGTTCGGTATTATCTTCGATTGTTAAAATTGCATTTTTGTTTGGAGTGTTTCATCAGCTTTACAGGCGTTGGAACTTATGCCATGTCAATTGTTGTAGCTATTTTGTCTGCATTTGTATTATCCGGAGCACCGGGCGGCGGCCTGGTAGGTGAAATGCTGATTGTGGGTCTTTTTGGATTTCCGCCAGAGGCATTTCCTTTAATCGCAACCTTAGGTTTTCTGTTTGACCCTGCAGCTACCTGCTTAAATTCTTCTGGTGATGCGATTGCTTCCATGATGGTAGCCAGAATGGTGGAAGGGAAAGAATGGATCAATAATCACTTAAAAGGCAACAACAAAGAATTAGCTGAATAAACAGATATCACTGCATAAGAGAAAGGAAGAATAACTATGAAAATAACAATTATTGGAAGCCACTTATGTCCAGACACACTGTATGCACTGCATAAGCTGATTGATAAGAAAGCCAGCGTGGATTTTAAAAATTTATCAGCAGATTTAAAGGATTTAAAAGCATATCTTGCTGCCCGTGAAACAGAACCGGCATATGAAGCGGTTAAAAGAAACGGTGGGATTGGAATTCCATTCTTTATACTTGAAGACGGGACCAAAACCTTGGATCTGGATGAGGTATTAGGAAAACTGTAATATCCATAAGGAGTGCGCAGGTTCTGAATTAAAAAAGCGGGGATATATAAGAACATTAGATTTCATAATCTGATGCTGCCAATAATCCTCCACAAATCCCCGCTTTTTAAATAACAGATATCAAACCGGAAGTCTGAGGTAATGGGGAGAATTGATATGGATACGAAAGATTTACGTTATACAACTTATGTGAAGATTTTAACAGAAGAGTTGGTGCCGGCGATGGGCTGTACGGAACCGATTGCCTTAGGATATGGTGCGGCAAAAGCGAGAGAAGTGCTTGGCAGTCTGCCCGATAAAGTAGAAGTAAATGTAAGCTATAATATTATTAAAAATGTAAAGAGCGTTGTAGTGCCCAATACGGATGGCATGAAAGGAATTGAGGCAGCAGTAGCAGCAGGAATCGTTGCTGGTGACGCATCCAAGATTCTGGAGGTCATTTCGGTAGTCAGCAGCGAGAAAAAGTCAGAGATAAGAGACTATATTAAAAAAATGTGCCGATAACTGTAAAAGCCATTGACGGAGAACTGACATTTGACATTGTACTCATTTTATTTAAAGGGAATGAGTATGTAAAACTGAGAATTGCCCAATATCATACAAACATCATATTGATCGAGAAAAATGGAGAAATATTATTTGATTTGGAAGCCAGCAGTGAACCGGGCAGCGGAAATGCCATGGAAAAGACTGAAGAGGTGGGCCTCACAGATAAAAGCCTGTTAAACTTAAAAGATATCATCGAATTTGCAGATACTTTGCAGGTTGATGATGTAAAAGACATTTTAGATCCTCAAATTGAGTACAACATGGCGATTGCTGAAGAGGGTTTAACGAATAATTATGGTGCAAACATTGGAAGCACCTGGATGGCCTCTTACGGAAAGGATGTCCGTAACCGCGCAATTGCCAAGGCAGCGGCCGGCAGTGATGCCAGAATGAGCGGATGTGAACTTCCGGTAATTATTAACTCCGGCAGCGGAAATCAGGGGATCACGGTTTCAGTGCCTGTCATTGAGTATGCAAATGATCTGGGTGTAACAAAGGATAAATTATATCGTGCTCTTGCCCTGGCAAACCTGGTATCCATTCATGAAAAGACTGGAATTGGCCGTTTATCAGCTTACTGCGGCGCTGTCAGTGCCGGATGTGCTGCCGCGTGCGGTATCGCCTATTTATTAGGCGGCGGATATGAGGAGATAGCACATACTCTTGTTAATTCTGTTGTAATTACCTCCGGCATGATCTGTGACGGGGCTAAGCCTTCCTGTGCAGGGAAAATAGCCACCAGTGTTATGGCAGGCTTTTAGGCCATGACATGTTTAAAAATGGTGAGCAGCAGTTCCGCTGTGGCGAAGGAATTATTAACCGTGATGTTGAAGAAACCATACGTAATGTGGGACGGCTTGGTAAGGATGGAATGCGTGAAACGGACCGTGAAATTGTAAAGATAATGATTGGTGAGTAATCATAAAGAATAGATAATTTTTTAGAATATATACAGCCAGGGGCACATGTAATATACATGAGCCCGATATTGGCTGGTATTGGTGTATTATTAACAGCATCTATAAGGAGGCATTATTATGGTTTTAGGTCAGGAGAAAGTCTCATTTTTGAATTTACCCACTCCCTTGGAGTATCTTAAAAATATCTCAGAAGAGTTAGGAATCCAATTGTATCTTAAACGTGATGATATGACTGGTCTGGGAATGGGAGGCAATAAGCTTAGAAAGCTGGAATATATTTTAAAGGAGGCGCAGGACAAAGGGGCAACCATGCTTGTTACTGAGGGCGGAGTTCAAACAAATCATGGCCGGTTAACAGCTGCCGTGGCAGCTAAATACAATATGAGATGTGCGATTGTTGCAATAGGAGATTATCCGGGAGAATTGTCGGCCAACTTACTGCTTGACCGGTTAATGGGGGCTGAAGTGATCATAAAAAAAGGAGGATGGCCGTCCGTCTCCTGAGCAGTATAAGGAGTTGGTTAAGGATACAATCAAAAAAATATGAGGCTCAGGGAGAAACCGTTTATTACATACCCCTTGGCGGTTCCGATGATGTTGGCATTCTGGGATACTATGAATGCGCGGTCGAGGTTACAAAGCAGGCGGCTGCCATGGGAATCGATGATGCACGGGTTATTTCTGCAGTGGGCAGCTTAGGGACCTATATGGGCCTGTATTGCGGATTCCATAATGAAGACTCCAGCTTAAAATTAACAGGTATTGCGATCTCTCCGTTTGATGATCACAAGGAGCATGGCATTGTTGAACTGTTTGACGGCGTAAAAGAAAAATATGGAATGAAAATAAGCGCTGGGCTGAAAGATTTTGATATTGAAAAAGATTATGTGCGGGGCGGATATAATCTTCCTTCAAAAGAGGTAAGGGATGCTGTTTGCCTTATGGCAGGAAAAGAAGCCATCCTGCTTGATCCCTGTTACACTGGAAAATGCTTTGCCGCGATCCTTGATATGGTTAAGGAAGGGAAAATCAAAAAAGGTGAGAAGATCATCATGATTCACACAGGCGGTGCGCCAGGATTATACACAAAGCATCACAGGGTGGAATTTGAAAAGGAATTAATTGATGGGGTTACAATTCTTGAATGAATAAAGTGACATTATAAAAAGTCCTTTGTGCAGAATGTTCTCCGTGAAAAAAATGAGCGGGGCCATATGCAGCTTCGCTCTTTTTGCCTGGACAATGCAGAAAATAATAAAAAAATATTAATGCTGGTATGGATTTTGTTATATAATATAATCGGACGGTATCATATCTGTAATGCAATGAATGTAATTTGATACATCGGGTAAATAAGGAGGGAGGTTGCTATGAAACATAAATTAACGGTTGAACAACGTCAGTTACTGTCTCAAAACCAGATATCTTCTCTGGAATTACTTGCATTATGTAATTGTGAGCTGAACCGGTATATGGAAAATGAATATATGGAAAATCCTTTGCTGGAGCTGACAAATACCGGAGCTGAATCTTATACTCAGGAAGACTATCAAGCGTGGTATCATTCGAATTACTGCAAACCTTTAAAGAATACCGCCGGGTTTTATGAAGAAGGCAGTGAGGGAAGCGAACAGGCCCTTGGCACTTCTAATACGAAAAATATTTATACCTATATTTATGAGCAGCTGGAGTTAGACCGTTACTCAGATAAACAATTAAAGGTTATTGATTTTTTAATTCAGAGCCTTGACAGTAATGGGTTTATAGATTTGGAGATTCCAGAGATTGCCCAGTTGACCGGCGTAGATGAGCGGGTAACTGAAAGCTGTTTATTAGATTTAAAAAAAGCTGGAACCAAAGGGTATTTTTGCAAAAAATCTGGCAGAATGCTTATTGCTTCAGATTGAAACACTGGGACTGGATGATGAAAATCTAAAACACATTATTTCCCATCATTTAACGGACATATCCCAGGGGAGGATAAGTTCAATCACCCGTGCATTGGATATCTCATCGGCACAGGCAAGGAGATATGTTGCTCTTATCAGTACATTAAATCCAAGACCCCTGCAAGTTTGGAGAGAACGAAAAGCAATACATTATTCCGGATGTTATCGTTGCAATGGACCCGGATGGTAAATGGAATATAGAAATCAATGACAATTGGTGCGGAAACTATCAGTTAAACGATTATTATCTCCAGATGATGGCAGAAGTAAAAGAGCAAGAGCTTTTTGAATATTTTAAGAAAAAGTTAGAGCGGGCAAGATTTCTCATTCATGCAGTTGAACAGAGGCGCAAGACCATTATTCAAATAACAAATGCAATACTGGAAGAGCAGGATGAGTTTTTTCGGTATTCAGGCAAACTAAAACCATGTACCATGACACAAATGTCAGAAAAGCTGTCGGTCAGTACCTCGACCATAAGCCGTGCTGTAAAAGACAAATATCTTCAGCATCCCTCAGGCTGTATTCTGATGAAAAACCTGTTTTCTGCATCGGTTCCTGCAGGTGACGGCTGCTTGATTAATTCGGAGGGCGTCAAACAAATAATACGTGAACTGGTGAATGAAGAGAATAAAGAAAAGCCGTATAGTGATTCAAAACTTGCAGAATTACTTAGTAAGAAGGGGTATGGCCTTTCTCGCAGAGTGATCGCCAAATATCGTGAAGAGATGGGGATCCCTGGCAGCTTTGAAAGGAAAATGAAAAATGACATCAACAAAAAAGTCAACTAAATAATGTTTTTAGCTGACTCTTTTTAGCGTTATTTCCTCTGCTTCATTGACAGCTGTCTGAGCGGTGAATTTCAGCACACAATAATCCGGATCCGTAACGCCTTGAGGATAATACAAGGTATCGCCATCCTGCCAGATCATTTCCTTGCTTTCCGGATCTTCTAAGACCTCCATTGTACCTTTTAGCATAACTCCCCGAAAAAACCGTTTGTCGCAAAAGTAGATACATGCTTTTGGGTTACTGCGAAATTGCCTGACACGCATGGAGGATGTATTTGTAGTAAAATAAAAGGTCTTAATCCCCTCACGTTTTCTTGGCGGCAGCATTGCTTTCGTATTGGGGAACCCTTCATCATCCAATGAGCTTATAAAAGAGACTCCCTGCTTGTCAATTAAATTGCTGATGGTTTTCTCTGCATCCCTCATCATTTTAAATTCCTCCTGAATCTGTTTATGGAAAAACTATAGCACAAAAGAAGGGGGCAGTAAATTACTCACATTTTTGTGGGTATGCTCAGTCTATAAAACCGTTTTCCTTTAAAAAGTCAGTCATATTATTTTCCTTCATAATGTCAATGCCTATGCTTTGCATAATTGTAACGGCATCCAATAACCTTTTGCCGCGTTCCGTCAAATAATATTCAACCTTCAGCGGATATCCTTCAAAAGAATGCTTGCCGATCATTCCATAAACCAGCAGCTCTTTAAGCTGTTCAAGAAGCATTTTTTGATTGATGCCTTTAATGTCCTTTTCAAGCTGGGACAAAGACATAGCACCCTTGCCCAGCTGCCATAAAATGATTGGTTTCCATTTGCCTTTTGTAATATCATGTGTCAATTCCAGAGGGCAAGTGTACTCATCGCGTATTTTCATCTCTTCACCTGCTATATATTCATTTATTTGTATCTCGCTGTTTTCTTATTTTCCTGTGCCAAACCTTCCTGCCAAATGATTTGATGAGCAGCGGCTACACAGTTCATACGAATTCCGGTCACTCACAATTACAAACATCTTAATTCTTCCTATGTTTTTTTGTCAACGAAGAAGTCAGCACAAGAGATATTGCAAAAGGAAGGCGAAAAACGATCAAGGAGATTTGTTTGAAAAGTTCATAGAAAACAGAGAAAGAGATTGCAAAAATTCCACAAAATTGTATAATGAAGGTGAAAGATATGTTCAAAAGATCCTATGCCAGGTGCAATGCCGGCGGTATGGGAAATATGACTGAATTTTTAGCAGCAGGGCCTGCAATAGCGTCCTTAGAAGCGTTTTTGTATGGTATGAAGATGATCTGTATCCTAATTTTAAATATCATGAGTCATACAGGGAATGATTGAATAAAATAATAGCAACAGACGAGCTTCCATAATGTCATTAAGATTGCTCCGGGAGCCTGTTTATAAAGGGATCCTGGAAGGTAACTATTTGCGGACTGTATTAAAACTTATGCTGCGATTAACGATTAATGTGCAGGGAGGGAATATGAAACGATTTAAACGTGTTTTTGTAGTTGTAATTGATTCTTTAGGAATAGGTGCTATGGATAATGCCGCCGAGTACGGCGATGAAGGCAGTGATACCCTGGGCCATATTGATGCCACAGTGGATCATCTTAATCTGCCTAATTTAGAAAAGCTTGGTCTGGGGAATCTGCGTTCCTTAAGCCATGTAAAGCCTGTGGCTGAGCCTATGGCGTATTATGGAAAGCTTAATGAAGCCAGTGTTGGAAAAGACACCATGACAGGCCATTGGGAAATGATGGGGCTTTACATTACAAAGCCTTTCCAGACATTTACGGAGACAGGTTTTCCAAAGGAATTGTTAGATGAATTGGAAAAACGCACCGGACACAAGATTGTAGGAAATAAATCCGCCAGCGGTACGGAAATCATGGATGAACTGGGAGAGCATCAGATTGCTACCGGGGACATGATCGTTTACACTTCTGCGGATTCGGTTTTACAAATCTGTGCCAATGAAGATACCTTTGGCTTGCAGGAACTTTACCGCTGCTGTGAGATTGCAAGAGAGCTTACCTTAAAGGATGAATGGAAGGTGGGAAGGGTCATTGCAAGACCTTATGTCGGCATGAAGAAAGGCGAGTTTAAAAGAACTCCAAACCGCCATGATTATGCCTTAAAGCCTTTTGGAACCACTGCTCTCAACATATTAAAGGATGCAGGCCTGGATGTGATCAGTGTAGGCAAAATCTTTGATATTTTCGATGGCGAAGGGCTCACCGAAGGCAATAAATCCCAAAGCAGTGTTCATGGCATGGAACAGACCATAGAGATTGCAAAAAGGGAATTTGACGGGCTGTGCTTTGTGAACCTGGTAGATTTTGACGCCCTGTGGGGACACCGCCGGGATCCAATTGGCTACGGAGCAGAGCTGGAACGGTTCGATGAAAAGCTGGGAGAGCTTTTACCGCTTTTAAAAGAGGATGATCTGCTTCTCATTACGGCGGACCATGGCAATGATCCCACCTTTAAGGGAAGCGACCATACAAAGGAAAAGGTGCCTTTCCTGGCCTATTCGCCCTCTTATGGCCACTGCGGAGAATTAAAGGAACAGAATTCATTTGCAGTGATCGGGGCAACGGTATTGGATAATTTCGGTTTGAATAAAGCTCAGGATATGATTGGAGAGCCAATAGAGGAATTGCTTTAAGATTATTAAAAGCACCGCTTTGTCTATGATGATTTTCATATAATTTATCATAGACAAAGCAGGTGCTTTTTTAGATGCTCTTCATCAGGAAATATGTTTGTTCCATTTTTCCTACACAAAGTAATCTCCGTAATTTTCTTTCAAATAAGCTTCCAGCTCAGGTTCGCTTTTCCCGCCGATTTCCGATACAAAGCTGGTGGTCAGGAAGCGGTGCTTCCGTGTGGAAAAGCCGTTTGCCAGAAGAGTTTTCATATCATTGCTGTCCACAAAGAAATTCATCCGGATGACAGGAAGGCTATGAGCGTGAAGGATATTAAAAATCCGGGATGAGAAACAGAAGATATAGTCATAATCCAGGTCTTTCAGCTTATGGATTTCGTTAATGTTCAGGGTGCCCATCCACTGCAGTTCCACGTATTCCTTTATCTGTTCCAGAAAAAAGCTGACCCGTTCAAAGTTGATGCTGGTCATAACAACGATTTTCTTATACTGGCGGTTTACGGTGCGGTTGCGGAGGATGTGCTTTTGCACCAGCAGGGTCAGGGTGGAAAGGTGTTCATCCATGAAAGAAAAATTATAGGAAGCTTTAAAATACACTTCGTATTTCCCTATGGTATCATATAGGTCTGAAAACTGTTCTTTCGTATTTTCTACGGTCTTGTCCACAAAGGTGCAATGAAAGTGGTCCAGGGTGATTTCCCGGTAGAAATAGCTGTAAAGCTCATTGATGAATTCTTCCTGGATGGTAAAGGGGTTTTTTTTAAATGACTCACCACCTGCTCTGTAAACTGCTCAGTGGTATACCACAGACGCTTGTCAAAGGGGAAATACAGGCTTCGGGAAAAGTTCATCATGCTGAATGCCACATTGTACAGCCTGTTTTCCCGGATATCGTCAACAAAGCGGATATTTAAGGGTGCCAGCGGCAGCCGGTAACAAAAATTCATGGATTCATCAACAGGCCGGATCTCCATGATACAGATAAACAGCAAAAGAAACTTTTTGGAAGGATAGTTTATGGACAGATTGAATTTTGTCAAAAAGAAGTTAAGCCGTTCCACTGCCTGACTGGAGACAGGCTGGAGGTAGGCATTGGCCAGATCATAGCTTTGTTTTTCCAGGGGAGTGTTGGCATAACGGGCTTCGATCCGGTTTTCCGACGTAAACTCCAGCAGGGGATGAAGGATGTCAATGACGAGAAACCGAAGCTGTAATTCATCGCCTTCAATGGTAAGCCCCTTTTTCTTTAAGGTCACAAGGAACAGACCGTGACCGGCCAGGAATTGCCTGAGATGGGCGGTATCCTGTTTTTTTGTGGTCAGGGACAGCCCCCAGTGTTCGTATAAGGAAGAGGCATTGACATAACCGTGGAAAAAAATGGTCACGATCATAATCCGGATCCGTTCGATGTATGAACTGGTATAGTCGGTCATGGTGATCTGCTGGATGAAATCCACAAACTCCTTATAGCTTAATGGGCTTAGGCAGAAGCCCTTTTGTATTTCCACCAGGGGCTTGTGGGAGAAAAGGTTGATCCGCTCAATCGTCCGGCGTATGGATATTTCATCTTTTTGAAACTGCAGGGCAACCTTTGAAAGGGAAATGCGCTGCCTTTTTTGTATAAACCGCAGCAGGCTTAAATCATTGTAGCTTAATCCCATAATACATTCCTCCTGTACTGTTGTGATAATAATGGTTTCATTATAAAATTAAGGGCAACTAAACGCAACAATAAAATGTAAATTTTCTGCCTTGAAGCAACTAATAGAATCTGCCATAATGTACACAGTTCCAAAGGCGCCTTTATAACCACAATGACATAACAAAGGAAGGGAAAAAAATATGAGCAATAAAAAGTCAAGCTGGAAAGACGGCATCCAAACGTTTGGGCGGTCTCTCCTTCTGCCAATCGCGCTTCTGGCCCCTATTGGTATGGTTATGGGTATCTGCAGTGCGTTAGGGCAGTCCTACATGATAGAGAAATTCCCGTTTTTGGGAAACCAGGTACTGAAGCTGTTTTTATCCAGCTTACAGACCATTACAAGTATTATTTTTAACAATATCCCATTGCTGTTTGCCATGGGCGTTGCTCAGGGCATGGCAAAGAATGAAAAAGGAATTGCGGTCTTTTCAGCGGTTGTGGGCTATTTGACGCTGAATGTGGTAATGAGCATTTACCTGAAACAGACGGGAACCCTGGCTGACCCGGAGGTCGCGGCTCAGGTGGGGCAGGGGACGGTTCTTGGCATTCAGACCTTAAAGATTGAGGCGCTGGGGGGCCTGATCGCAGGTTTGGCGGCTGCCAAGGTAGCGGACCGGTTTTACCGGCTGGAGCTTCCTCTTGCCTTTGCCTTCTTTGGAGGGAAGAAATCCATTCCGATCATTACCTTTGCATTGATCATCCCCATCGGACTGATCATTCCGGTGTTCTGGAATCTGCTGACCAATTTCCTTATCAGCATTTCCTTTATCTTTACAACACCGTACATAGGAAACGCCATTTACTATGCGCTGAACCGTGCACTGATTCCTTTTGGATTGCATCATGTTCTCTCCTCAATGGTCCGCTTTACTGAGGCCGGAGGAACCTACATGATTAACGGAACTGAATATGTGGGAATCCTGAATGCCACCAATGAAGTCCTTTTTAACTTGGGGCCCAGCAGCGAATACTGGGGCCAGCTCATGCCCACCCTTACCAGTTACCTGGGAGGTGCCCAGATGCTGACAACCTTATTCCGTGTACCGGCTGTTGGTCTGGCAATGTACCGCACCTCTTATTTGAAAAACAGAAAGATCGCAAAAGGTGTAATCCTTACCTGCTGTCTGACCGCATTTTTAGGTAATATCACAGAGCCGCTGGAATTCTCATTCCTGTTTATTTCACCGCCTTTGTTTATTCTGTACTGCATTATGAGCGGTATTGGTTCGATTCCTTACCAGATGCTTCATATCTCTATTGGCTATATCCGCGGTACGATTTTTGACTTTGGAATTTTTGGACTTTTGTATGAAAATACTCATTGGTTTAACCTTATCCTGTTAGGTATTGGAAACTTTATTGCGTTCTACTTTGTATTCAAATGGTTTATTGTAAAATTCAATTTGGAAACACCGGGACGGGAAGGGTTTGAAATCGAAGAATCAGCAAGCATTCTTTTAAAAGAAAAGAACTGGCCGGCAATCGCTGAAGTTGTTATTAAAGGACTGGGCGGTAAGGACAATATCCTGAGTGTGGAAAACTGTATTTCCCGCCTGCGTGTGGACTTAAAGGACCCGGCAAAGGTAGATCAGATTAAAATTAAGGATTCCGGCTGTGCAGGTATCTTCTTCCCATCAGCGGATCACATTCACGTTGTATTTGGACCTCATGTGGAATTTGTCCGTCATGCGGTAGACGATGCTATGAAAAAATAAGAGGTGTACGATGAGAGCTTTCTATGATTCTAAAAGTAGACTGGATGACAGAGGGATTAAAAGGCTGTTAAGTGAAAAATCCAAATATGAGACGTGGCTGAAGGTGGAGGCTGCCCTGGCTCTTTCCCAGGCAGAGGAAGGCTTTATCCCAATGGAAGCTGCCAGAGATATTGGTGCGGTTCGCTTTGAGGACCTGGATCTTGATGAAATGGAACGAATCAAGGCAAAGGTAGGCCATGGGTTCGTCCCCTTTGTAAAGGTGCTGGTGAAGGCCTGCAGTGAAGAGGGAGGAAAATATGTCCACTACGGGGTAACGACCCAGAATATCCAGCAGACTTCCCAGCTTTATATCGCAAAGCAGGTAAATTCTGTTTTCAAAAGCTTTCTTGCAGATATCCTGGAAAACTTAGGCAGGCTGGCCCATGACCATGCAGATACGGTTATGGCCGGGAGAACCCATGGCAGGCATGCCATACCCATCACCTATGGCTATAAGGTATCTGTCTGGATCAGCGAGCTGATGAACACTTTGGAACGGTTGGAGGAAAGCGAGAAGCGGGTGTTTGTGGCAATGATGGGGGGAGCCGCAGGAGGCTTTCATACCACAGGTCTTGCAGGCCGCAGGATCCAGAAACGGGTTGCCTGTAAGTTGGGCATGGGATCCATGGAGGTGCCCAGCCGGAACATGAGCCAGATGAAGCTGGAGTATCTGATGAACCTGTCTCTTCTATGTAATACATTTCACAAAATGGCGGAAGAGGTTTATTATACCGGTGTTGAAGAATTTTCAGAGGTCAGCGAATCCTTTACTCCCGGAACCATCGGCAGCTCCACCATGCCCCAGAAGATCAATCCCAAGCTGGCCAAGGGGATTATCGCCAATTCCCAGAAGCTTTACTCCCTTCCCTCAGTGGGTCTTTATTCTGCTGTGCGGATGTTTGAAGGAGACAGCAGCTCCTATATGCTGTTTGAAGGCATTATGGAGGAAGGGCTCCAGCTGACTACCGAGGTGCTTATCAGGCTGAAGAGCTGAGCCGTACCTTAAGGATCAATAAAGAGCAGATGCTTAAAAATGTAAATTTAAATCAGGGACTTGATAACAGCGAGCTGGTAATGATGAATGCGGCAGAAAAAATCGGCAAGGACAGCTCATGCACTGATGTATGAGAAAGCCATGAAGGCAGAACTGGAGGGAAAGGATTATTATCAGGTGCTGACAGAGGATGAAATACTTGCTTCCATGTTTACGGCAGATGAATTAAAATCCATGATCGACCCTGCAAACTATACAGGACTTTGCAGCGTACTTGCAGAGGAAATGGCGCTGAAGGCGATGGAAGGAGCAAAAAGGCTGAAAGAAAGACCGGAGTCAGAAAAGAAAAACGGCATTACAGAAACTGCGGCTGGCGAATAAAGGAGCAGTATTTATTCAAACAAGGGGATGCAGCGGTGTTTTGCGGCATTCCCTTTTATAATTAAGAATGCAAGGAGAGTAACATGAGAAAACAACATGTGATTACAATTTCCGGAGCCGGGAGCGCCCGCGTTCCTGCGCTTGTGGGTACCCTGGTCAATTATAAGGAACGTTTTCCCCTTTCAAAAATTATCTTTTTTGATATAGATAAAGAGCGTATGGGATTAATGGAGGCTTATGACCGCCTGGTATTAAAATCCTATTACCCGGAATGCCAGGTGGTATTTACTACGGATGAAGATGAAGCATACAGGGGTGTTGATTTTATCTTCTGCCAGATGCGGGTGGGAAAGACAGAGATGCGTTCCTTGGATGAAAAGATTCCCCTGCGCTATGGACTGGTGGGACAGGAGACCTGCGGCCCTGGCGGATTTGCTTATGGGATGCGTTCCCTGGGCGCTATGAAGCAGATGGTGGAAAAGGTCCGTTCCTATTCTAAGGATACCTGGATTTTAAACTATACCAATCCTGCCGCCATCGTGGCATTGGGACTTGATAAGCTGTTCCCTGATGATAAGCGTATTTTAAACCTGTGCGACCAGCCTTTTTCCCTGATGAAGAGCTACTCCAAAATTCTTGGAGTTCCCCAGGAAAATCTTCGCGCACGCTACTTTGGACTGAATCATTTTGGGTGGTTTACGGAGCTTAAGGACACGCAGGGAAATGACTACTTTGATACTTTGCGTTTATATTTAAAAAACCATGACTTCAAGCCCTTTAATGCGGAGCAGCGTTCAAAATCATGGCTGGATACCTATGTAAGGGTGAACAAATACATGAGATTAATGGATGAATACATCCCTACCACCTATATGCAGTATTATATGTTTCCGGATGAAATCGTGGCGGAAAGCGACCCGGATTACACCCGTGCCGATGAATCCCGGGATTCCAGGGAAAAGGAAGTATTTGAATTATGCGCCAGGGCTGTTGGGAAAGACCATATGGATGGGCTTGAGATGCTTACCAACAGCGTGTTTGGAAGCCTGATGGTGGAGGTTGCGGAATCCATTGCCTATGACTTAAACAATGAATTTATTGTGATGGTGAAAAACCAGGGCATCATTGATAATTTTGAACCGGAGGCAATTGTAGAGGTGGCGGGAACCATTGGAAGGGAAGGGGCAAAAGGCTATCCATTTGGTACCATAAAGCCTTATTACAAGGGACTGATGGAAGGGCAGTATGCCTATGAACTGCTGACTGTGGAATCATTTTTAGAAAAAGACTATACAAAGGCATTAATGGCGCTGACCCTGAACCGGACGGTAGTGGATCCTTCCAAGGCGAAAGCGGTGTTAGATGACCTGATGGCTGCAAATAAAGATTATTGGACGTTAAGGTAGGTGGATTATGGTACTTTATTCAAAACATATAATTCTTGAAAACCAGGAATTTGACGGATTTTTAGAAATGGAGCATGGGAAAATAAAGGCGCTGCATAAGGATTATAAAGGGCAATATGAGGACTTTTCCGATTTTGTCATCCTGCCTGGATTTATTGATATCCATATTCACGGCTGGGCTACCGGCTCTTTCTGGTTTGAGAAAAGTGCCGGCGCATTAAAAGAAATGTGCCGCACCCTTCCCTACGCAGGAGTTACTTCCTATTTGGCCACCTCGGGAGCGGATACCATTCCGGAGATCAAGCGCTGCATCAACGCTGCCGACGATGCCTGTGAGGCGGATTACCCGGGGTCCGAGATGCTGGGAGTTCATTTAGAGGGACCTTTTATCAACCCTCTTTACCGGGGCATGCAGCGAGGAGTGCTGCATTCTGCCAAGTCTTAAGGTGATGGAGGATATTTATAACAGCTTCCGGAACAAAGAGCTTTGCCGGTATATGACCATTGCAGTGGAACAGGAGGGAGCAAGGGAGGTGCTGGAATTCTGCAGAGAGCATGGAATACAGACCTCTGTCGGTCACAGCGGGGCCACCTTTTCCCAGATCAAAGAGATAAAGGATGCCGGTGTCGGCGGTTTTACCCACACCTTCAGCGGAATGAGGGGATTTCATCACCGGGAGCCGGGAGTGGCGGGAGCTGCCCTGTATTTTGACGATATGATGTGTGAATTTGCCAAGCAGACAGGTATGACCGTGTCACATGAGGCTTTTGACATCGCTTACCGGATCAAAGGCAGTGAACGCATCATCATGACCACGGATTGCAGCGGCCTTGCCCAGACCCAGACGGAATTTGACCATTATGTGAGGAAAATGAAATTTGTAAAAGAGGGAGACAGGGTACGGATCGCCCATTATGACGGCAGGGAGGAATGGATGGACCCTAAGAATTACCAGGCGGTCAGGGAAATCGAGCTAAGCTACATAGGCTCCATTCAGAACATGGCCAGACATACTTCTGTGGATTGGTTTGATATCATGAGGATGACCAGCTTAAATCCTGCCCGTTATATCCATGCAGACCACAGGAAAGGCAGCATAGCGCCCGGAAAGGATGCAGACCTTACGGTAGTGGATTCGGATTTAAATCTGGTCAGCGTATTTTGCCGCGGAAAGGAGATACGGGAAAGGGATGAAATGTGCTGTAAGTGACTTTGACAGGACTCTGTATATAGACGGCTGCATCAGCCTTGAAAACTTAAATGCAATTGGCAATTGGCAGGCGGCCGGAAACCGGTTTGTCATTGCCACAGGACGCAATGAATCTTCTGTCCGCGTGTTTTTGGAGAAGTATTCGATAAAACCTGACGCCCTTATACTTAACAACGGCGCCCTTCTCTTAGACGGAGCAGGAAAGGAATTATATTGCAGGACCATAGACGATCACACGGCCATGGAGGTACTTTGGTATCTTCATGGTCTTGGCGATGAAGGAAGCGGCGTATCCATGCGCAGCGGAAAGGTGAATGTGCTCTCAGGTTCCGGCGCCACTACCCAAAAGCCATGTGACGGGCAGCTTTCCATAGATCAGATCCATTGCCTTAAGGAAATCGTCCAGATTCACAGGCGCAGGCAGGATGTGCAGTGGATCCGAAAATTGTGTGCCCGGCTGAATGACCGCTTTCCCTTAATATCCGCTTATGCAAATGTGTGGAATGGGGATATTGTGGCAAAGGGCGTAAATAAGTCGGCTGCTGTGGATTGGATCTCCAAGTATTGGGGCGGATTTGATGAAATCAGGGTAATTGGCGACAGCTTCAATGACCTGGAAATGATAAAGGACTATGGAGGTGCAGCGATGCGGAGCGGGGATCTTAAAGTCCGGGAGGCGGCCGCAATGATTGTAGAAGATGTGGCGGAATATTTATCAATGCAATAAGACAGCCGGTGTGGCTGCTGGTATTTTTCTGAAGGTTTTCATAAAGAATGATGAAAGGGGAAACGGTACCCTGCTGGTTAGGAACAGTTTTTTACTGGATCCGGCTTGCAGGCTGCCGTTTCCCTTTTCCTTGCAATTAGCTGTGAAAGAATCATGTGTGGTAAAAAAAACAACGAATACATCACTTTAAACATAAGTAAAACATGGATTTATTTGATTGCAAATGATTCTTATTAAGTTAATGCTATTTTTGATGGAAAAAGATGGAAGGATATATATAATAGTGAAAATAACGACTGAAACAGGACATAAAACAACACAAATAACAATCGAATACAATATAAAACAAAATAAATAAATAAAAACAAATAAAAATATTGCAAAACCGGATACAATATGCTACAATTTCTACAGGAAGGACAGGTTGGGTGTGTCCGGAATAGAAAACTATATTTTATATTTTTTTAAGGAGGTTTACTTTATGAAAAAGAAGTTAGCAATGGTGCTTGCAGCGGCAGCGGCAATGGTAATGTCAATGACCGCATGCGGCAGCAGCGGCACAGCCGCAACAACAGCTGCTCCGGCAACCACAGAAGCAAAGACGGAAGCTGCGGGGACTGATCAGACGACTGCAGCGGAGAAGGTAGAAAACGCCCAGGCAACAGGCTCTTTGGAAGGAAAGAAGATTGCCGTTGTGCGGAACCTGGCAGCAGGAGATCATACCCAGCAGTTTTTAGACGGCTGTGTATCCGAGGGGAAGAAGTTTGGCTGGACCGTAGACACCTTTGTAACGGACGGCGATGATGCAAAGGCTCAGGAGACTGTAGCTCAGGTCATTGCAAAGGATTATCAGGGAATTATCCTATCTCATGGACAGCTTTCTTATTCTTACGATATGTTAAAACCTGCCAGAGACAAAGGCATGGAGGTTGTCACCTTTGATACCATGCCATTTAAGGGCGGCGATGCAAGCGGCGAGCTTTTAGAAGGAGTAACTTCTACCGCTCAGAACGATCAGGCCCTTGCTGAACTTTCTCTTGGCTACATGATGAAAGAATTTGAAGCAAAAGGCGGAAAATACCCGATGAAAGTTTTAAAGACCTTCATGGGCCCTGGAATCCCGCCGCTTGACAGACGTAACGAAATCTATACCAAGCTGGAAGCAGAAGGCAAGATCCAGACTCTGGAAGTGATTGCACCATCTGATTCAGCCAATGCCCGCGGCGATATGACTAACAAGACAGCGGCTATTCTTCCAAAGTATCCGGAAGGTTCCGTAGATGCCATCTGGGGCTGCTACGATGAGCTGGCTAAGGGTGTATTACAGGCATTAAACGATGCAGGACGTACCGATATCCCGATGTACACCATTGACGTGTCCAATGATGACATTCAGTTGATGGTAAAGAATCCTGATGTTTGGAAATCCACTGCAGCCGTTGATCCCAAACTGATCGGGATTGTAGATGCCCGTCTTCTGGCCCTGAAATTTATGGGAGAAGAGACACCGGATTACTTTAACTTAAATGCATGCAACATCGAAACAACCCAGCTCACAGATCAGACCACCATGAATGATTTAGGAACATCATTGATGGATGGGGCGATGCCGAAGATCCTAAGGGCGCTTTATATACTGATGCAATCAAGAACAAATATGTAAATTAAGAAACGTTCTTCGGGCACACCATTATGCCCGGAAAACATGGGAAAGAGCAAGGAAACGCTCTGTATTCATTACATAATTAAGGAAGAGATGCCATGACCGAAGTAAAACTTGAAATGAAAGATATATCCATCGAATTTCCTGGAGTAAAGGCTTTGGATGGAGTTGATTTTGGTCTGAAAAGTGGTACGATTCATGCGCTTGTGGGTGCTAATGGCGCAGGTAAGTCCACCTTGATGAAAGTGCTTGCCGGTGTCAATACGCATTACACAGGACAAATTTACGTTGGAGGGGAACCGGTGGAAATCCGGTGCCCCAAAGACGCAAAAAATCTTGGGATAGAAATCGTATTTCAGGAAGTTGACACCGCGTTGATCCCCTATCTGTCCGTGGCTGAGAATGTAATGTTCAACACGCTGGTCAATAAAATGGGGCGAAAACAAATCGTGCACTGGAAAGAGATCAGGCAGGCAGCAGAAACGGTATTAAAGAAATTAAATGTGGATGTGGATATTAACAAACAGGTATCAGGACTTACGCTGGCACAAAAGCAGATGGTTCTCATAGCCAGATGCGTGGCGGAAAAGTGCCGGTTCCTTATTTTAGATGAGCCAACGGCCCCTCTTTCCAATTCCGAGACACTGGAATTGTTCCGGGTGGTGCGTGAACTGGCAAAAGAGAATGTGGGAGTCGTGTTTATTTCCCACCGCTTAAGTGAGCTTTATGAGATTTGTGAAACGATTACCATTATGAGAGACGGCAAGCTGGTAACTGAACTGCCGCTTTCTAGGGAACTGGAAGTAAATACTCTTGTCGAATATATGTTAGGCCGTAGCTATGAGGATAATTACATCAAGAAAAAGTGCGAGATCGGCGGGCCGTTGCTTGAGATAGAAAACCTTTCTGAAAGGGAAGGGAAAGTAAAAAATATCAACATGACCGTTTGCAAAGGGGAAATTATCGGTGTGGCAGGATTAGTGGGCGCAGGCAAGACAGAGCTTTGCAAGACCCTGTTTTCCGCTTACCAGCAGGCAGGCGGCATCATGAAGCTGAACGGAAACGTGATCAAGGCAAAAGGTCCTACCCAGGCTGTTAAAAATGGGCTTGCACTGGTTCCGGAGGAACGGAGAAAAGAAGGCGTCCTGATTTCGGACCCGGTTGTCTCCAATATCTCTGTGGCAGCCATGGAAAAATATACGAACCGGCTTTCTGTGGTAAACAAGAAGCGGGAAAAAGAGGACGCCAAAAGTATGATAAGCGGCCTTGGAATCAAGACGCCATCCGAGAACCAGATCGTTGCCCTGTTGTCCGGCGGAAACCAGCAGAAGGTGGTCGTTGGAAAATGGCTGAACAAGGATTCAGAGGTTTATATTTTCGACGAGCCGACCAAGGGAATCGACGTGGGGGCCAAGCAGGATATGTATGAGTTAATCGAAGGCTTGGCAGCCAGGGGAAAAGGCATCATTTATGCCACCTGCGAATTCCAGGAAATATTAAGTATCTGCGACCGCATTTATGTGATGTATGACGGAGAGATCATTAAAGAATTAAACGCAGCGGATACCAACGAAAAAGAACTGCTTTACTATTCGACAGGAGGTAAATGATATGTCTGGGGCAGAGAAGGTAAAAAAGAAAAGGAACATTGGGGATTTTGTGACAAAATGGGGTACCATCGCAACAATGCTCATCATGTTCATCCTGTTCACATTTGGAAACTGGAGTAAGGATACGGGATCGAGCATGTTTCTGACCCAGTCTAATATGATCACGATCCTTCGTGCAGTATCCATTACTACCATTATTGCAATTGGTCTTACGTTTGCCCTGGCGGTAAACGGCATGGATCTTTCCATTGGAGCTACGGCCCAGTTTGCTAATGTTTTTGTTATGACGTGTTTTGTATGGCACAACATCAATATAGGTGTTTCCATCATTCTTACGGTGGTCATTTGCTTAAGCGTTGCGGTGATCAACAGCATTTTGATCGTTAAATTCAAGATACCCGATATGGTTGCGGCACTTTCCGTAATGTTTATGTATCAGGGAGTTTCCATGACTTATTCAAAGGGCGGCGCCATCACAGAGCGCATGACCCGTGCCGATGGGACCCAGGCTCCCGGTCTTGTTCCAGAAGCCTTCCGGGCCCTTGGAAAGGAGCATGGTTGATCATCATCATGATCTGTGTGGTGCTGTTCGCATACTTTTTCTTAAATTATACCAAACACGGCAGATACATGTATGCGGTGGGCGGAAATCCTGAGGCAGCCCAGCTTTCCGGAATTCCGGTGGCAAAGTATAAGATCCTTGCATACTTTCTGTCAGCCACCTTTGCGGCAATCGGCGGAATCTGTCTGGCTGCCCGTGTGGGAACGGCGCAGATTTCAGCAGGTGATGCGTACCTGATGCCATCCGTATGTGCGGCTTATATCGGGTTTTCTGTATTGGGCGCAGGAAAAGCCAATGCATTCGGCACCTTTGCGGGAGCAGTGCTTGTGGGTATGCTGGAAAACGGTCTTATCATGATGTCCGTGCCTTATTATGCCATGAACATCATAAAGGGTGCAGTCCTTGCCATTGCGCTTGCCATGACCTATGCAAGCGGCAAGACTAAAAATGTAAACTAAAAACAGAGACGTTATATTGATCAGGGGAAGGTGACAGGAATGTCTAAATACGACAGTTATTTTTTGATGAAAGCGGAAGAGGTACCGGATTATGTTCAGGAGAAGCTCTCTTATTTTGATAAGGATGCCAGTCTGGAATGCAGGGAAATCGGAGACGGAAACTTAAACTACGTGTTCCGTGTAAAGGATCCTGCAAGCGGGAAATCCATTATCGTAAAGCAGGCAGGAGAAGCGCTTCGCATTTCAGCAGAAATGCATGTTTCCACCGACCGGGGAAGAATTGAAGCAAAGATCCTGGGAATTCAGGATTCCTTTGCACCGGGGCTGGTTCCAAAGGTTTATCTGTATGACGGAACCATGTGTGCCATGGCAATGGAGGATATGACTGGCCATACCATGATGCGTACCGGTCTGTTAAAGCATGAGACCTATCCTGAATTTGCAGACCATGTGACTACTTTTATGGTAAATTCCCTTCTGCGCACAACGGATGTTGTCATGGGACACAAGGAGAAGAAGGAGCTGGTTAAAAGCTTTATCAATCCGGACTTATGCGAGATTTCAGAGGATCTGGTATACAGCGAGCCCTTTATTGATTACAACCACAGGAACAATGTATTTCCTCCCAATGAGGATTTTGTGAAAAAGGAACTGTATGAGGATCAGGCCCTGCATCTGGAGGCTGCCAAACTGAAATTTGAGTTTATGAACAATGCCCAATCCTTAATTCACGGGGATTTACATACTGGCTCTGTGTTTATCAACAAGGAGCATACCTATATCTTTGACCCGGAATTCGCCTTCTTTGGGCCTATGGGCTATGATATCGGCAATGTCATTGCAAACATGTTTTTTGCGTGGTGCAACGGTGACGCTACCATAGAGGATGAAAAGGAAAAAGAAGAGTTTTGCGGCTGGTGCTTAAACACCATCTCTGATATCGTGGATCTGTTCGTTGAAAAATATAATAAGGTATTTGACGAGTATGTGACGGAAACCATGGCAAAGGTTCCGGGATTCAAAGAATGGTATCTGGAAGGAATCCTTTCCGACACTGCCGGAGTGGCAGGACTTGAATCCATCCGCCGGACCGTGGGAATGGCCAATGTTATTGATATTACCACCATTCCTGATGAGAAAAAAACGGGCGAGAGCCGAAAAGATCGTCATTACTCTGGCAAAGAATTATATCATGAACCGCCGCAGTTTCCGCTGCGGAGCGGATTACATAAACGCGATAAAAGAAGCAGTAAGCAAATTTTGAGGCCGGCAACAGGATTGAAAGCCGGTAAAAAAGAAAGGGATAACAATGAGCGAAGAAACAAAAAAATCCATCATGGACTATGATACCGTGGCACTTGACGAGGAGAACAATGCCTGGTGATCATAGACCAGACACAGCTTCCGTATCATACGGAAATTCTTTCCCTGACAAAACAGGAGGATATCTGGAATGCAATCTATCTTCTCCAGGTAAGAGGGGCGCCTGCCATCGGAGTGGCGGCAGCCATCGGCATCTATCTGGCCGCAAGAGAGATCAAGGCAGATGGTTATGATGATTTTTATGCAGAATTTCAAAAAGCAAAGGACTATCTTGATTCCGCACGTCCCACTGCTGTCAATTTATCATGGGCGCTGAAGCGGATGGAACAGGTGGTTTTGAAAAACAAAGAGAAGTCTGTTCCTGAAATCGTAGAGTTTCTCCATAAAGAGGCAATAGAGATCCGGGAAGAGGATATCTGGGTTTGCAAAATGATTGGAGAATACGGCCTTTCTCTCGTAAAGCCGGGTGACGGCCTTTTAACCCACTGCAATGCCGGGCAGCTGGCAACGGTGAAATACGGAACCGCTACGGCTCCTATGTACCTTGGACACGAAAAAGGCTATGGCTTCCGCATCTTTTCCGATGAGACCAGACCCCTTCTTCAGGGGGCCAGACTGACTTCCTTCGAATTAAAGGAATCAGGTCTTGATGTCACTGTGATCTGCGACAATATGTCGGCCACAGTCATGAGAAATGGCTGGGTGGATGCCGTATTTGTAGGCTGTGACCGGGTGGCGGCCAATGGGGATACCGCAAACAAGATCGGTACATCCATGGTTGCTCTGGCAGCCAAACGCTATGGTGTGCCCATGTATATCTGCGCGCCCACATCCACCATTGATATGAACACCCCTACCGGCAAGGAGATCCACATTGAGGAGCGTCCGGCAGAGGAAGTGGTGGAAATGTGGTATAAAAAGCGGATGGCACCGAAAGGCGTAAAGGTATTTAATCCCGCATTCGATGTGACGGACAATGATCTGATCGCAGGAATCGTGACAGAGTATGGGATTGCCAAAGCGCCTTATACAGAATCATTAAAAGAAATATTCAGGAAAAAGGAAGAGGCCCTGAAAGCGAAAGAAATGTAAGTTTTTTGGCATAAGAAAAAGAGGATGTCTCAAAGGTACTGGGACATCCTCTTGCCGAAATCAGGCTCAGCTTTCCGCTGCTTCATAAAGTTCTACATTATTTTTGAAAAGGTATTCTCTCCACTGGCCGTTCATCTGTTTGTCAGTGACCAGTCCTGTGATGGTTTCAAAACCGGATATCCGGATAAATGAGGTCTTATCAAATTTGGAATGGTCTGCAATGAGATAAACGTGATTGCTCCTGGTCATCAGCATCTGGCGTATGGCGGCAATGGCTTCATTGGAATCGGTGATTCCGTGTTCCATGGAAACGCTCCGGCAGGACATAAAGGTTTTATCCAGGTAAAAGGATTCCAGATTCTTAAGGGCCGTATTGCCTACAAAAGCTTTGTCCCTGGGAGTATAGGAGCCTCCGATGGAAATGAGGCGGATATCCTCTTTGTCATACAGTTCATTGATGATCAGCAGGGAATTTGTTACCACGGTAAGGCGCATTCCCTGTAAGGTCTTTGCCAGCTGAAGGGCCGTGGTAGAAGCATCCAGGAAAATAGAGTCCCCGTTGTGAATGATTGACAGGCACTTTTTCGCGATGGCCTGCTTGCTTTCCATATATGCGGTTTCCCGGATCGTTAAATCTACGTTATTCTCAACCCCGTCTTGTATGAATGCACCGCCATATGTTCTGGTCAGGAACCCGTCATCCTCCAATTGCTTTAAGTCCCTCCGGATGGTTTCCTCGGTCACGGAGAAGATTTTGGAAAGTTCGGTCACCGTAACGCTTTTCTTTTCTAAAATAATATCTTTGATCTTGGCTTTCCTCGTTACTGCTAACATAGGCATGTTCCTTTCTTTGTGACAACAGATGTTTGTTTGAAATAAAATGCAATATAAAACCATAAGAATCAGGTGGCATATAAGTATATTGTATAATTATTTTGATTAAATGTAAAGGAAAAATGGACAAAATAGAAATAAAAGAGTAAAATCAGAAATAAAACAACATGAAACATTGACAATAAAACACAAAAGTGGTAAAAATACAGTATAAAAGATTAGAGTTCGGACAGAAAGAACATGTAGTTGTTTGGACTTTGGAGGTAAAGATATGATGACAGTTCAAGGCGTAAAGTACATGTCTGATTTTGAAGCCAAAAAGGCGATTTTGGACATCGGCAGGCGCATGTACAACAAAGGCTTTGTGGCCTCGAATGATGGAAACATCAGTTGTAAGGTAGGGCCGAACACCATCTGGACGACGCCGACCGGGGTATCAAAGGGATTTATGACACAGGATATGCTGGTGAAAATGGATTTAAACGGAAAGGTGCTGATGGGAAGATATAAGCCCTCCTCAGAAGTAAAAATGCATTTAAGGGTTTATAAGGAAAATCCGGATGTGCAGGCAGTTACCCATGCCCACCCGCTGGTTGCAACCAGCTTTGCCATTGCCGGGATCAGTCTGGATGCTGCGATCCTTACGGAAGCGGTGCTGGGGCTTGGATCCATCCCGGTTGCAAAATACGCAACACCGGGCACGGATGAAGTTCCTGATTCCATCGCGCCCTTTGTAAACACCCACAATGGCGTGCTTCTTGCAAACCATGGGGCCCTGACTTGGGGAAAAGACATTTACCAGGCATTTTTCAGGCTGGAATCCATTGAGTATTATGCCACCATATTGATGTATACAGGCAATATCATCGGACGCCAGAATGTGCTTTCCTGCGATCAGGTAAATAAGCTGCTGGATATCCGGCATAAGCTTGGCATCACAGCAGGCGGGATTCCGCCATGCTCCGCAGAAGAGACGAACATGAAGGATGTGGTTTCGGCATCAGATGTCCGGCCGGCAGGGCAGAACGTTCCAGGGCCTGCATTAAAAGGGGTAACTTCCATTGTAAGGCCGGGAGAGGGGCTGCCGGACTCTGGCTGCGGCTGTACCGGTGTGACACAGAAGGCGCCGTCCTCAGAGAAACAAAAGCCTGTGCAGGCGGAAGCATTAGGTAAGGCAAAGGAGGAAATCATAGCCGAAGTAGTGAGAAGAGTGACAGAGCAGCTATGCTAGGAGGCAGATCATGGAAATTGGGGCGAAAGAGATAGAACTTATTGTAAGGGAAGTGCTTGCAGGCATAGAAAGCAGGGGCGTAAAGCCTTCCTATTTTCCCGCTCAAAGTGAAAACGGGGTATTTGAGCGGGTGGAGGATGCCATTGCGGCGGCCCACGCGGCCCAGCGTCAATGGGCAGAGAATTACAGGGTCGGGGACAGGCGGAGAATCATTGAGGCCATACGGCTGACGGCAAAAAGCCATGCAGAAACCCTGGCAAAAATGGTTTGGGAAGAAACCGGAATGGGGCGTTTTGAGGATAAGATCCAGAAGCATATGGCTGTGATTGAAAAAACTCCGGGTGTGGAATGCCTGACCACGGACGCCATTTCAGGTGACGAAGGGCTGATGATAGAAGAGTATGCTCCCTTTGGAGTGATCGGAGCCATCACGCCCTCCACCAACCCAACGGAAACTATAATAAACAATACCATCAGCATGATAGCCGGAGGAAATTCCGTTGTGTTTAACGTCCATCCGGGAGCGAAAAGATGCTGTGCCCACTGCCTGAAGCTTCTTCATCAGGCCATTGTGGAAAATGGAGGTCCGGCAAATTTAATCACCATGCAGAAAGAGCCTGACATGGAGGCGGTGAGCAAGATGACGGCTGATCCCAGAATCCGCCTTATGGTCGGTACAGGAGGCATGCCAATGGTAAATGCCCTGCTTCGTTCCGGAAAGAAGACCATCGGGGCAGGTGCAGGAAACCCGCCGGTCATTGTAGACGATACAGCGGACATAAGTCTTGCTGCAAAAGAGATTTACCGTGGTGCTTCCTTTGATAACAACATTCTGTGTCTGGCGGAAAAGGAAGTCTTTGTCATGGAAAGGGCTGCGGATGAACTGGTGAATAAGCTGGTAACGGAAGGCGCTTACCTGCTTAGTTCCATGGAGTTAAATGAAATCTTAAAGTTTGCCATGGTTGAAAAAAACGGAAGCTATGAAGTGAATAAAAAGTGGGTTGGAAAGGATGCAGCCCGGTTTTTGGAAGAGATCGGGGTTTCCGGCCATAAGGATGTCCGCCTGCTCATCTGTGAGACAGACAGAAGCCATCCCTTTGTCATGGTAGAGCAGCTGATGCCCATACTTCCCATCGTGCGGTTAAGGACCTTTGAGGAATGTGTGGAGTGTGCAGTGGCAGCAGAGTCAGGCAACAGGCATACGGCATCCATGTTTTCCAGAAATGTTGAGAACATGACCAAATTCGGAAAAGTGATTGAAACCACCATTTTTACGAAGAACGGTTCGACTAAAAGGGGTGGGGATCGGCGGAGAGGGCCATACGACCATGACCATTGCAGGCCCCACCGGAGAGGGGCTTACCTGCGCGAGAAGCTTTACCAGAAGACGCAGATGCATGCTGGCAGAAGGAGGCCTGCGGATCATCTAGAGAAGGGAAGGTACATATGGCAATCGGCTTTTTGGAGTGTGCAGGATACGGGGCAGTTCTTTATGCCATGGATAAGGCCTGTAAGGCGGCAGATGTGAGGATTATCGGTATCGACACCATCAATCCCAAAGATACGGCCGCGTTCATTCCCCTTACGGTCCAGGTGAAATTTGAAGGCGGAATTGATGACGTGAAAGAGGCCTGTGAGGCGGCAGAACGGGCAGCCCTTAAATTTAACAGTCCGAATGAGGTTCTGACAGAGATCATTGAAAACCCATACGAGGGAACAAAGGCGCTGTCTCATATAACAAAGGTATCTTTCGGGGAAGAAAACATTATAAATTTCAGGAGGTAGCAAGATATGGCATCCACATCAATTGGTTTAGTTGAAACAAGGGGGCTGACTGCATCCATCGAAGCAGCAGATGCAATGTTAAAGGCGGCAGACGTTGAACTTGTGGGAACCGAGAAAATCGGTTCCGGTCTGGTAACCGTCATTGTAACCGGAGAGGTAGGCGCGGTAAAGGCAGCTACCGAGGCAGGAGAGGCGGCGGCTTCCAGAATTGGAGAGCTGGTAGCAGTCCATGTGATTCCCAGGCCGCATCAGGATATTGACAAAATTTTGCCAAGGATCAAATAGGCAGCAGCAAAGGTGGGCGTCATGAAAACAAACCGAAACGCCATAGGGGTTTTAGAAATTAATTATTATGCCAATACCGTAGTGGTGGTGGACCAGGCATTAAAGGCGGCTGAAGTGGAAATCGTAAGCTGCCATAAAAGGCTGGGAGGAAGGATGTGCCACACCGTATTAGCGGGCGAGACCTCGGCGGTTCGTGCAGCCGTGGAGGCGGCCAGAGAGGCCGGACGGATCGTGGGAGACGACAACGTTAAGGTGTCCGTATCCATCGAAAACCCTCATCCAGAGGTAATAAAGCTTTTAAATATGATAGACAGGCATGAAAAGGAAAAGGATTGTGTAAAGCCAGAGGAAGAAGAGCACAAGATTAAGGAGGAAAAGTAAATGGCAGAGACAGCAGTAAAAAGGGGAATGTTGGCATTAGGGATGATTGAGACAAGAGGCCTTACCGCATCAATTGAGGCAGCAGATGCCATGTTAAAGGCAGCAGACGTTGAAATGGTGGGAACCGAGAAAATCGGCTCCGGTCTGGTATCGGTCATGGTTCAGGGAGATGTGGGAGCTGTCAAGGCAGCAGTGGAAGCAGGAGAGGAAGCAGCCTCCAGAGTGGGAGAGGTAGTAGCAGTTCATGTAATTCCAAGACCCCATAATTCCATAGGCGGAATCCTTCCATTCCTTAAATAAAAAGAACAGGAAAGTGCTTAAGGGCGGAGGCTTACAATGGAAAACAGGGAAGAACTGATTCAGAAGGTAACCGCACTGGTCCTGGATAACTGGAAGAGGCTGAGCACACAGCCTTACCAGGTTCCCGTAGGAATCTCGGCAAGGCATGTGCATCTGTCAAAGGAACATGTGGAAGTACTTTTTGGAGCCGGCTACCGGCTGACTCCCATGAAGGCTTTAAGCCAGCCGGGGCAGTTTGCCTGTGAGGAACAGGTTGCTGTCTCCGGCCCGGCAGGAACCTTGCCAGGGTACGGATTCTTGGACCGGAGAGAAAACAAAGCCAGGTGGAAATGGCCTCCGGTGACTTAAGGATACTGGGAATACAGCCACAGGTAAGATCATCAGGAGATTTAAAGGGAACTCCCGGGGTAATGCTGAAAGGACCAAAGGGAGAGGTCCTGCTGACAGAGGGAGTTATCATTGCGGACCGGCATATCCATATGACGCCGGAAGATGCGAAATGGTTCGGGGTATCGGATCAGGACCGGGTAAGCGTTGCGGTCGATGGGCCAAAGGGCGGTGTGCTCGGCCATGTACTGATTCGTGTTACCCGTGACAGCAGGCTGGATTTCCATGTGGATACGGACGATGCCAATGCATTCCAGTTGAAGCAGGGACAGTGGGTAACCATTAGAAAGGAAGAGACCAGGTGATATTAGGAACAATAATGGGAACTGTGGTTTCCACGAGAAAATGCAGGAACTTAGTTGGGTTCAAGCTTCTTTTGGTAGAGCCTTATTATGGGGATAAGAACAATATTTTTGTGGCTGCCGATACCATTGGTGCAGGAATTGGGGAACTGGTACTTGTAACCACTGACAATACCACTCAGTATGCCCTGGACCGTTCGGCACCGGTTGATGCCTACATCGTGGGCATCGTAGATGGGCCGCCGCAGCCGGGAAAGTAAGGTTAAAAGTAATAGAAGAGGTAGAGCTTATGGAACAGGAAACGCTTAAGGTTTTGGCAGTGGCAGATCCGGCGGTGGAAGGGTATCTGGATAAAGAACTGGGGATTTTAGACGGATATGAAGGAAAGGTGGATTTTCATATGGTGCCCTGGGCGGATTACTATCCGATGATGATGAAAGCATTTGCCGGGGAAGCGGATTATGACATTGTCATGGTTGCAGGCCATTTATGGCTTCGTGACTTTATAGAAAAAGGATACCTTTTGGAAATTGAGCTTGAGGAGGAAGACATCCTTCCGGTAATTGCAGAAGAAATGAAGTACAAGGGAAAAGCATATTTGTCTCCCTCCTTCTGTGACGGACATATGATCCTTTACCGTAAAAGCCTGCTTTATCAGGTGCTGGGTAAGGAACCTGGAAGCGTCATCTCTCCCCAGGAATACATAGAAACGGCAAAAGCTTACAAGGCAGCCTGCGGGGAACAGGCAGTGGCATGAAGGCTGATAAGTCCGAGATATTTACCGATGCCCTTCCTTTTCTCCGCATGTACGGGGGAGACGCTTATGACTCCGATGGATCTGCGGTCTGCGGAAAGGAAGAGGCAGTAAAAGGGCTTCAGTCCTATATAGAACTGAGATCCTGTGCAGTTGATGGTACGGAACGCTTCGGCAACGGGGAAATTGCAGAGGCTGTCCGGCAAAAAAAGAGCAGCAATGGCGGTTACCTGGAGCGGCCAGATGGGAGAAGTCTTTAAGGAAGGCTGTCTGGAACCAGAAGACCTGGGATTTTCCACGTTTTCCACGGCCTGGAACGTGACTTGGTCCTTTGGGATCTGTTCAAGCTGTAAGAAAAAGGAAGCTGCAGAGGAATTCCTTAAATACCTTCGTTCGCCTGGGGTAGATCAGAAGGTGGGAAAAAAGAGTGGTGCTCCTGTAAGAAGAGGAAGCTATCTGGAAGGGGGAAGTGACTGCCCCTGGTTTCCAGTACAGCAAAAAAATGATGGAACTTGCAAGGCCTCTTCCCGATCTGTCAAAGGCTGGGGAGAAAAACGGAGTCCTTTATGAGAAAATCTTTGAGGCATTTTCAGGAAAAAAAGACAGCAGAAGAAGCCATGAAGGAAGCCGGGAAAATGATAAATGGCATGACCCAGCTGTAACGATATGATCAGGGAGAAAACATGAAGATTATTATAATTGGAGGAGTAGCGGCAGGAATGAGCGCCGCTTCCAAGATCCGCAGGACCGATCCGGACGCTGAAGTAACGGTCTATGAAAAGGGAGGGTTTCTCTCTTATGGAGCCTGCGGACTTCCCTACTATGTGGGAGACTATAACGATGATTACCGCAAAATGATCGCCCGCACACGGGAGGCCTTTACAAAGATGGGCATAGAAACCTTCCTCCGCCATGAGGTACGATCCGTTGACGTGGAAAAGAAAGAGGTTCTTGTAAAGAATCTTGAAAACGGCCGGGAATTTACGGATTCTTACGATAAATTAATGATAGCTGTGGGGGCATCGGCTGTGGTTCCTCCCTTTCCGGGCAAGGAGCTTATGGGAGTCCATGTACTGAAGTCCATGGAAGACGGGATCTTTTTAAAAGAATTCGCAAAAATGCCGGAAATCCGAAACATCGTCATCGTTGGAGGGGGATATATCGGGGTGGAATGTGCGGAAGCATTTTTGAGCCTTGGAAAGAATGTCCGCATGCTTGAGGCGGCTTCCAGAATTCTTATGCCCTTTGATGAGGAAATCGCTGCCCTGGCCCATGAAGAGCTGGTAAAGTCAGGGGTCCTGCTTCACACCGGAGAAAAGGTGGAAGGGTTTTATGGAGACGGTCTTTATGTGAAGAGTGTAAAAACAGATAAGGAAACCTATGAGGCAGATTTAGTGATCGTTGCTGTGGGTGTCCGTCCCTGTACGGAATTTTTGAAAAACACGGGAATTGCCATGGGGAAGAACGGTGCTCTCATGGTGGACCGGGAAATGAGAACTTCTGTTCCGGATGTGTATGCAGCGGGAGACTGTATTCTTGTCCATCATGAAGTTTTAGAGGAAGACAGCTTTTTGGCACTAGGAACGGTTGCAAACAAATGCGGAAGGATCGCAGGTGCCAATATGGCAGGAGGCCATGAACAGTTTATAGGCGCTCTTGGGTCTGCAGCCATCAAGGTGTGCGGGCTGGAGCTTGGACGTACGGGTATGGGAGAAGGAGATGCCATACGTCTTTCAAAGGATTATAAGACGTTGGTTATCCAGGCAAATGACCATCCGGCATACTATCCTGATCCAACGCCCATTACCATTAAGCTGATTTATGAAAAAGGAACAAAAAGGCTGCTTGGCGCACAGACCTGCGGACAAAAGGGAGCTGTTTTGCGGGCAGATGTGTTTGCTGTGGCAATTCATTGCAGGATGACAACGGCAGAGCTCGGAATGACGGATCTCATTTATGCACCTCCCTTTTCCGGTGTATGGGATGCCATCCAGATTGCCTGCAATGCAGCGAAATAAGGCAGTGCAGGATAGAAAGTGAGGTCAGACCATGAGCAAAATAATGACTTTGCAGGAGGCGGCAGCCGGATTCATGACGGGGATATCCTTGGTCTTGGGGGCAATGTGCTCCATCGGGCGCCCATGGCAATGGTACGGGAACTGGTGAGACAGAAAAAAAGGGACTTAAAGCTGGTAAAGACTGCAGGAGCCATGGATGTGGACATGCTTTGCTTCGGAGGCTGCGTTTCCAGCGTGGATGCCGGCTTTATCAGCTATGAAAGTGAATATTCCCTTGCCGGACATTACCGCAGGGCTGTTGAAAGCGGAGCTGTGAAAGGAAATGAACATGCCTGTTATACGGTGATCTCCGCGCTCAGGGCCGCCAGCTGCGGAGTGGGCTTCATGCCTGTAAAAGGCTTGTGATCAGCGACCTGATCGATGCCAATGATTATTTTATACGGATCGAGGATCCGTTTACAAAGGAACCGGTGACAGTGGTAAAGGCCATAAGGCCGGATGTTGCTGTCATCCATGTGCAGGAGGCGGATGAAGAGGGTAATGCCAGGATCACAGGACCCTTATTTGAGGATGTTCTGTTTTCCAGGGCAGCGAAAAGGGTCTTCCTGACGGCAGAGAACATCGTCCATGGATCTGCGTTTACTGGCAGCTCAAAAAAAGGCGGATATTCCCCATTTTCTGGTGGAAGCAGTTGTCAGGGTACCGAAAGGGGCGGCTCCCTGTTCCTGTCCGGGATCTTATGATATTGACGGAAAGAATTTAAAGGAATTTAAAAAGCTGAAGGATTTGGACGGCCTGGATGCCTATTTAAAGGCATTTGAAAAGTCCGACTACAAAGGATAAGGGGGCATGGCATGATGGAAGAAAAATACAGAGTCTGCGATATTATGGTCTGCGCTATGGCACGCCTCATACCTGATGGCAGCAAGGTGTTTCACGGAGTGTCCTCCCATATGCCCATGATTGCGCTGCTGCTGGCAAAAGCGCTTCATGCGCCGGGGGCTGTGCATCTTAATATTCCGGGCGGAACAGACCCGGATCCGGTGCGGCTTAAAAAGTATACCAGCGCAGGCCCGGAGCTTTTGGAACGTGCCACAGCCTATTTTCCTTTAATGGAAGTATTTGACCTGGCCATGAGAGGAGAGCTGGATCTTGCATTTTTAAGCGGAATCCAGTTTGATTTCCATGGCAATGTCAACGCGTCAGTTATTGGAGATTATAAAAAACCAAAGGTGAGGATGCCGGGAGGAGCGGGCAGTGCCGTTCTCATTCCAACGGCAAAAAGGGCGATTCTTTGGAGGACAAAGCATGACAAGCGCACCTTTGTGAACCAGGTGGATTTTGTAACTACCAGGGGAAATGTGGAACGGATCATCACCCCTTTGTGCATCTTTAAAATGGAAAACGGGGAAATGGTCCTGGAAACCATCCACCCAGCTTCCAGTTTAGAAGAAGTCCAGGAAAATACCGGGTTTCCCATAAAATACTCCCATATCGCCTATACGCCCCTTCCCACAAAGGAAGAGCTGAGCGCGCTGAAACGGATCGATCCGGGAGATTTCAGAAATATAGAATTCTAAGGAGGCCATTTATGGCACTTGAGAGGATCAATGCAGTAGGAACCAGCTTTTTTTGGCCGCGGATCCATCGGACTGCTGCCGGATGAGTTTAAGAAACGGGGGTTTAAACGGGGACTCATTGTTACGGACCCCTTCCTGTATAAAAATGGCACCGGAGACAAAGTGGGAGCCTGTCTTTTAAAAGCAGGGGTGGAATATGCCATTTATTACCTGGTTGAGCCAAATCCCACCACCATGGTCGTGAATGACTGCCTGGAGGCTGCCAAGGCTTTGCAAGTGGATCTTTTGGTGGCTGTGGGCGGAGGCTCTGCCATAGACACGGCAAAGGCAGTCAGCATTGTGATGGCAAACGGGGG
>BBDR01000015.1 GCA_001312405.1 Clostridium sp. NkU-1
CAGGGACCACGTACAGGCAGAGATAGCGCTCCAAAGACAGGTTCCTTTGATACCCCCATCCAGGCAAAGCTACCAGCAACAGGGCCACAAAGAACGCTTATAAAAATGGCAGATTTGATAAAAGAGATAAAGATGATGAGGCTAAGAAAAGAGCACAGGGCAAGGGTGGAAAGCCATTAAAAACTCCGGTTCAGCCTCCAGTGCATGTAGAGCCTAAGGTAGAAGAGATAAAGACCATCACGATTCCGGAGGTTATGACCATTAAGGAGCTGGCTGAGAAGATGAAGCTTCAGCCATCCGCCATTGTAAAGAAGCTGTTTTTACAAGGTAAGATCGTAACGCTTAATACGGAAATCGATTTTGATCAGGCAGAAGAGATCGCCATGGGATATGATGTTCTCTGCGAGAAGGAAATAAAAATAGATGTTATTGAGGAACTGCTGAAAGAGGAAGAGGAAAATGAGACAGATAAGGTTTCCAGGCCGCCGGTAGTCTGCGTTATGGGCCATGTTGACCATGGTAAAACCTCCCTTCTTGATGCCATCCGCCAGAGCAATGTAACCTCCAGAGAGGCAGGCGGAATCACACAGCATATTGGTGCTTATACGGTTGAAGTAAAAGGAGAGAAGATCACATTTTTGGATACTCCCGGACACGAAGCCTTTACTGCCATGCGTATGAGAGGCGCTCAGTCAACGGATATCGCAATTCTTGTAGTAGCAGCTGATGACGGCGTGATGCCTCAGACTGTAGAGGCAATCAACCATGCCAAGCAGCCGAAGTGGAGATCATTGTTGCCATTAATAAGATTGATAAGCCAAGTGCCAATGTTGACCGGGTAAAGCAGGAATTATCTGAATATGAACTGATTCCTGAAGATTGGGGCGGAAGCACCGTATTTGTTCCGGTTTCAGCTCATACCAAGGAAGGCATCAAGGAACTTCTGGAAATGATTCTTCTCACCGCAGAAGTAAAGGAATTAAAGGCTAACCCGGACCGCCGGGCAAGAGGTCTTATTATTGAGGCTGAGCTTGACAAGGGCAAGGGACCGGTTGCTACCGTACTGGTACAGAAGGGAACTCTTCATGTGGGCGATACGGTTGCCGCAGGCTCCTGTTACGGAAAAGTCCGTGCCATGATGGATGACAAGGGCCGCAGAGTAAAAGAAGCAGGTCCATCCACTCCGGTTGAGATTTTAGGACTTAACGATGTTCCGAATGCAGGCGAAGTCCTGGTTGGAACTGAAAATGAGAAAGAAGCAAGAAGCTTTGCTGAGACATTTATTTCCGAAGGTAAGAATAAATTACTGGAAGATACAAAAGCTAAGTTATCACTGGATGATTTATTCAGCCAGATCAAGGCTGGTAACATCAAAGAGCTTCCGCTCATCGTAAAGGCGGATGTACAGGGTTCCGTGGAAGCGGTAAAGCAGAGCCTTGTGAAGCTGTCTAACGAAGAGGTTATGATAAAGGTAATCCACGGAGGCGTAGGTGCAATTAATGAGTCTGACGTTTCTCTGGCTTCCGCTTCTAATGCGATCATCATCGGCTTTAACGTAAGACCGGATGTGACTGCAAAATCCATAGCGGACCGGGAAAAAGTGGATATGAGACTTTACAAGGTAATCTATCAGGCCATTGAGGATATAGAGGCAGCTATGAAGGGCATGCTTGATCCTGTGTTCGAAGAGAAGATTATCGGCCACGCAACCGTGCGCCAAACCTTTAAGGCTTCCGGCGTAGGTACCATTGCAGGTTCCTACGTAATGGATGGGAAATTCCAGAGAGGCTGCAGCGTCCGCATCACACGTGACGGTAATAAGATCTACGAAGGCCCTCTGGCTTCCTTAAAGAGATTTAAGGATGATGTGAAGGAAGTTGCAACAGGTTACGAGTGCGGCCTTGTATTTGAGAAGTTTAATGATATCCAGGAAGACGATATGATCGAAGCATATGCCATGGTAGAGGTTCCCCGCTAGGAACCTGTATCCTGGAATTTTGAAAAGATGAGCCCGTAACTGCGGGCTGGTCTTTTTGAAAATGCGGACAAAAAGCGAAAGGAATAACATGCGTAAAAACAGTATAAAGAATACAAGAATCAACATGGAGGTCCAGAGGGAATTAAGCGAGATTATCCGTCTGGAAATCAAAGACCCAAGAATCCATCCCATGACTACCGTGGTTGACGTCCAGGTTACTCCGGATTTAAAATACTGCAAGGCATACATCAGTATTCTGGGAGATGAGGAGGCCGGAAAGGCTACCATTGAAGGATTAAAGAGTGCAGAAGGTATATCCGCCGTGAATTGGCAAGGAGAGTGAACCTTCGCAACACGCCGGAGATCAAGTTTATTCTGGACCAGTCCATTGAGTATGGAGTAAATATGTCCAAATTGATAGACGAGGTAACAAAAGATATCAGAGATTAGGGAGGTGCCCTTGTGAGTTTTTTTTGACACAGTGCTTGAAGATGTAAAAACGGTAGCAATTATCGGTCATGTCCGTCCGGATGGAGACTGTGTTGGTTCCTGTCTGGCGGCTTACAACTACCTGGAGGAGAATCATCCGGAAGTGGAGGCTGTGGTTTATCTTGAGACCCCTCCTTCAAAGTTTGATTATCTTAAGAATTTTGGCCGCATTGTCAGCGACTTTTCAAAGGATAAGGAATATGATCTCTGTGTTTGCCTGGACTGCAGCGATACGCTCCGGTTCGGAGAGGCATTAAAGTTCTTCACTGCCGCCCAAAAGAGTCTCTGTGTGGATCACCACGTTACCAATTTAAGATACGCAGAAGAGAATATAGTACAGGATGATGCCAGTTCCACCTGTGAGGTGCTCTACGGCCTTTTGGATGAAAATAAGATATCCAGGGAAGTCGCGGAATGCATTTATACCGGCATCATCCATGATACCGGAGTGTTTAAATATGACTGCACCTCCAAAAAGACCATGGAGATTGCAGGAAAGCTGATGGAAAAGGGCATCGACTTTTCAAAGATCATCGATGACAGCTTTTACCGGAAGACCTATATCCAGAACCAGATTCTTGGCAGGGCTTTATTAGAGAGCATAACCTTTCATGGCGGCCGGTGTATTTTCAGCGCCGTAAGCAAAAAGGATATGGATTTTTACGGTGTTACCGGTGCAGATATGGATGGAATCATTGATCAGCTTCGAATCACAGAGGGTGTGGAATGCGCCATATTCATGTATGAGGTCTCATGCAGGGAGTATAAAGTGAGCCTGCGCTCCACCACGGATCTTGACGTGAGCAAAGTTGCCGTTTATTTCGGCGGCGGCGGCCATAAAAAAGCGGCCGGCTGTACCATGGCAGGAAGCGTTCATGACGTGATCAACAATCTGTCGAACCAGATTGCAAAACAGCTTAACTAGGAGACAGGAGCTATGGCAGACGGCATTATTAATGTATACAAGGAAAAAGGATTTACCTCTCATGACGTTGTGGCGAAAATGAGAGGTATTTTAAAGCAGAAAAAGATAGGACATACAGGAACCCTGGACCCAATGGCAGAAGGAGTGCTGCCCGTATGCCTGGGAAAGGCGACCAAGCTTTGCGATATGCTGACGGATAAGACCAAAACTTATGAGGCAGTCCTGCTTCTGGGCAGGGAAACTGATACCCAGGACACTACGGGAGAAGTTCTGGCGGAATATCCGGTCAATATAGATGAAGCTCAGGTGAAGGAAGCAGTACTAAGCTTTCTGGGCCATTACGATCAGATACCACCCATGTATTCCGCTTTAAAGGTGGATGGAAAAAAGCTTTATGAGCTGGCCAGAGCCGGAAAAGAAGTGGAGCGGAAAGCCCGGCCTGTGGAAATACTGGAGATCAGTGTAGACCGGATCGAGCTTCCCAGGGTAACCATGACCGTAACCTGTTCCAAGGGAACCTATATCCGGACCCTTTGTTATGACATCGGAAGAAAGCTTGGCTGCGGGGGCTGCATGGAATCCCTTCTCCGCACCCAGGTTTCCGGGTTTTGCTTAAAGGACAGCCTGACCCTGGCCAGGATCGAGGAGCTTCGGGATGAGGGAACCCTGGAAGAACACATCCTTGCTGTGGACAAGGTGTTTTCAGAATATCCGGCTCTTAAAATGAAGCCGGATTTTGATAAGCTGGTCCACAATGGAAACCCATTTTACAGAAACCAGGCTGAGAGAGATTCCTGGTTTCCTGACGGGCCTGTAAGAGTATATGACAGCAGAAACCAGTTCATCGGTGTTTACGGACCTGACAGAGAGAAGAAGCTTCTTAAGCCTCAAAAGGTATTTCTGGGAGGAACGCCTTAAGGGATCCCTATATGCCCAGAAAACAGGGCAGGAGAGAGGAAATGAATCATGGAATATATAGCCGGAACCAGAGAATTTCAGATTGAAGAGCCTGCAGTTGTAACTCTGGGGAAATTTGACGGACGCCACAGAGGCCACCAGAAGCTGTTAAAGCGGATGGGAGAGATAAAGGAAGAAAAAGGGTATAAGACGGCTGTCCTTACCTTTGACATGTCCCCCAATGCACTTATGACAGGAAGCCCCCAGAAGGTCATTACTACCAATCTGGAGAGAAAAAAACAATCTGGAAAAGATCGGTATCGATTATCTAGTGGAGTATCCCTTTACAGAGGAAACCTCCCATATGGAGCCGGAGGAATTCGTAAAGCGTGTTCTGGCAGGCCAGATGAACGCCAGGATCATCGTAGTTGGCACGGATTGTTCCTTTGGCTATAAGGGAGCAGGAAATGCGGACAGCCTTTCCCGGTGGAAAGACCGGTACGGATATGAACTGATCGTTATTCCAAAAGAGCAGGATGAGCAACGGGATATCAGCAGTACCTACGTCAGGGAACAGCTGGATGCCGGAAATATGGAAAAGGCCAACGAGCTTTTGGGAGAGCCATATGCCATACATGGAACCGTAGTTCACGGTAACCATATCGGAGGGGCTGTTCTGGGATTCCCCACAGCAAATATTATGCCCCCGCCGGAGAAACACCTTCCTTTATTCGGCGTGTATGTGTCCAAAGTATATGTTGACGGTACTTATTATGGAGGTATTACTAATATCGGAAAAAAAGCCCACGGTGGAGGGAATTTCCCCTGTTGGAGCAGAAACATTTATTTATGGTATAAATGATGATATTTATGGAAAGACTATAGAAGTACAGCTTTTGCATTTCATCCGTCCTGAACGGAAATTTGAAGGGCTGGAACAATTAAAGGCACAGATCGGAAAGGATAGAGAATACGGGATGCGGTATTTAAAAGCCCTTTCAGATCAGCAAATCACTCATTTGTAAAAGGAAAGGCCAAAACTTGCGAAGGAAAGTGCATATGACTGACAAAGCATGGAAGGTACTAGGCTTTGCTATTGCATGCGGCAGCGCCGTATGGATAGGAACAGCAGATGTACAGGCCGCAAAATCAGAGCCTTCTGTCAAGACCGGTTCGCCAGTAGCAGGCATTTCGGTCTATATGGATCAATATCAGGAATCCATGAAACAGGGAGGAGCGGAAACGCCGGCCGGTCTTACGCAGGAAAAAGTGAGGTATGGAACCTTCAACTCAATATTTCAGAATCTTGGAGTGAGTGTGGTGGAGGATTCCTTGAACATCAGGAAAGAACCAAAGAATGATGCGGAAATCGTGGGGAAATTAAAAAACCATGCCGGCAGCAGTGTGCTGTCAGAAGAAAATGGCTGGTATAAAATAAAGTCAGGCAGATAACCGGTTATGTATACGGAAAATATCTGACCACCGGACAGGAAGCCAGAGCAATTGCCTACTATGACATGAAGCTGATGCTCCGGGTAGACACCGAAACCCTTCGGGTCCGCAGCAAACCGAATACGGATTCTGAAGTACTGGGCAGGATTCACGAGGGTGAAACTTATCCTTTTATCTCCAACAAAGGGGGATGGGCAACAATCCAGTATAATGGTCAGACAGCTTATGCCTATATACCGGAAAATGCCACGGTCGCATATACCATACCTGAAGCGGAAAAATGCAGTGACCTCCGCAATCAGGTTGTAAATTATGCGGTCGGATTTGTAGGAAACCCATACCGGTGGGGCGGCACCAATCCCAATACAGGGGCGGACTGCTCCGGTTTTATCCAGTATGTAATGGAACATGCCGCGGGGGTCCATTTAGACCGTACCTCCAGGCAGCAGGCCGAAGAGGGAGAAGTCATACCTGCTTCCAGCATGGAGCCTGGCGACTTGCTGTTCTATGCAAGCGGAAGGCAAATCGACCATGTGGCCATGTATATTGGAAAGGGAAAGATCGTCCATGCGGCAAACCGCAGGAGCGGGATCAAAATCTCCTCCTGGAATTACAGGAAGCCGGTCACCATACGACGGGTGATCCAGTGAAAATGATAGGTAAAACAAATGAAAAGGCTGCAGACTGACGCCCCATAAGAAAGGGGCCGCCAGTCTGCAGCCTTTATTTTAATCTTTCTTTTTTCCAAGATAAGCCGCTTTTACCGACTCATCGGCCAACAGCTTTTTCCCGGACCCTGTCATGGTGATGCGCCCGGTTTCCAGCACATAGCCGATATCAGCCGTATGAAGGGCCATATTGGCGTTCTGTTCAATGAGAAGCACGGTCACACCTTTTTTGTTGATCTCCCGGATAATGGAGAAAATATCCTTTACAATCAGCGGAGCAAGCCCCAGTGAGGGTTCATCCATCATTAGGATTTTTGGATGGCTCATAAGCTCTGGCAACTGCCAGCATCTGCTGTTCCCCTCCTGAAAGGGTACCGGCAAGCTGCCAGCTCCTTTCTTTCAGCCTGGGAAATAAATCATAGACCCAGTTAATATCGTCCCTAAGATCGTCATTTCTTAAGTAGGCTCCGATCTTGATATTTTCAATAACAGTCATATCCGGAAACACATGGCGCCCTTCCGGTACCAGGGCAATTCCCTTAGATATAATATCCGGCGTATCTTTGCCGATCAATTCTTCCCCATCCAGGGTGATGCTGCTTCCGGCAGACGGTTTCACCAGCCCTACTATGGACTTTAAAGTCGTACTTTTCCGGCTCCATTGGCCCCAATAAGGGTCACAATGCTCTTATCCGGCACTTCAAAGGAAATTCCCTTAACGGCTTCGATTCCTCCGTAATTCACTCGCAAGTTATCAATCTTCAGCATCGTCGCTCACCCCCAGATATGCTTCAATTACCCGTTCATTGTTCTGGATCTCCTCCGGTGTTCCCTGTGCGATCAGCTTGCCGAAATCCAGAACATAGATGCGGTCCGAAATCTGCATGACAAGATCCATATGGTGCTCGATCATGAAAACGGTAAGATGGTAGGAATCCCGGATCTTTTTGATAAAATCTGTTAAATCCTGGGTTTCCTGTGGATTCATGCCTGCAGCCGGCTCATCAAGAAGCAGAAATTTTGGTTCCGTTGCAAGGGCCCTGGCGATTTCCAGGCGCCTCTGTAAGCCGTAGGGAAGGGAGGAAGCAATCTCATCCTTTAAATGAAGCAGGTTCTGTTCCTCTAAAAGGACAGTGGTTTCTGCCCGCATCCGTTCCTCTTCCCTGCGGTTTAACCGGAGAGTTGCGGAAAATACATTCTGCTTTGCCCTCATGTGCTTTGCAATGAGCACGTTATCGAATACAGACAGCTGACCGAAAAGGCGGATGTTCTGGAAGGTACGGGCAATGCCCTTTTTTGTGATTACATCCGGTGTGCTGCTGATTACAGGAATGGGTCTTGGCGCTGCTTCTCCCAGATATGTTTTTTTCATTTTTCCCTTTGGGGTGTTGGAAAGAATGGTTTCTCCCATAAAATCCACCTGTCCGAAGGTAGGCTCATAAATACCGGTAACACAGTTAAATGCGGTTGTTTTTCCCGCGCCGTTGGGACCGATCAAGGCCACGATCTCTCCCTGGTTTACGTCAAGGGTCAGGCCGTTTACAGCCACAACGCCGCCGAACTGCATGGTAATGTCCTGCATGTGGAGCACGTTAATTGGAGTTTTTGCTGTATCTGACATCATGCGTTATCTCCTTTCTTATTGCTGTCCACGCTTTCTGGAGATAAAGGTATACCCGCAGGTGCTTCTGTGCTTTGCCTTTTCTCTTCAGCCTGGCTGGAATGCTTCGGATAAGCCGTCCAAGCCCTTCCCAGGAGAATTCGTTGCTGCCCATGATCCCGCGGCGGTAGAAGAGCACGACCATCATCAATAAAATAGAAAAGATGACCATACGGAAACCGGAGCGGAACAGGGGAACTTCAAATCCGCCGATAACCAGAGGGTTATCAAAGAAGCGGAGCCATTCCCTGCCTGCGGTGACCAGGAAGGCGCCGATAACGCTTCCAGTAATGCTTCCAATTCCTCCAAGGACTACGATCAGCAGGATATCATAGGTCAGGTTAATGGAAAAGGTCTTTGAGTCAATGGAACGCATGAATATGGCCAGAAGTCCTCCTCCTACGCCTGTGAAAAAGGAAGAGATGACAAAAGCCAGCTCCTTGTATCGGAATAAGTTCAGCCCCATGGCCTGAGCGGCCACTTCATCTTCACGGAGAGCCTTAAACGCCCGCCCGTAAGAGGAATTAATGAGAAGGACCATTAAAAGGATGCAAAGGACCGGAAGCCCAAAGGCTGTAAACAGGTTGGGAAAACCAGGGATGCTTTTTAATCCGTAGGAACCGTTGGTGATCCTGTCTAACTGGGGAGCCGCAATGACTGCCCGGATGATCTCAGAAAAGCCCAGGGTAGCAATGGCCAGATAATCACTTTTCAACCGGAGAACCGGAATGCCGATAAGGGCGGCCATGGCTGCGGCAATGAGTCCTGCAATAATAAGGGCCAGCCAGAAAGGACAGTGCAGGTTTGCGATAGCAGGAGAGATGCCGTTAACGTAGTAAACGCTTGCTCTGCTGTCAACAGGAATGGTAAGAATGGCCACGGTATAGGCACCGATTGCCATAAAACCGGCCTGGCCTAAGGAGAATAATCCGGTAAAACCGGTAAGCAGGTTCATGGAAACGGCAACAACCGCATAAATGGCACTTCGTTCCAGGATGGAGATCTGATAGCTGTACCTGGAAGTGTTAGCCTGTAAAAAAAGCCAGCAGGCCAATGATGGCTAAAAGAGCGGCCAGGGTATAAAGTTTGTTTTTGGAAACTGAGTTTTTCTTCATAGGGGGCACCTCACACTTTATCGGTCGTCTTCTCACCGAACAGTCCCGTAGGCTTGATCAGGAGAATGATGATTAGCAGAACAAAGGTAAATGCGTCGCTGAAGGTGGAATATCCCATGGCTACCAGGGCGGTTTCGCCAAGACCAAGGATAAAGCCTCCGATCACGGCGCCTGGAATGCTGCCGATACCGCCGAATACTGCGGCAACAAAGCATTTTAAGCCAGGCAGGGAGCCGGAGAATGGGAATACGGTCATGCGGTCCGTAAAATAAAGCACAGAGCCAACGGCAGCTAAAAGAGAGCCAATAGCAAAGGTAAAGGTGATGATGCGGTTGATTTTGATCCCCATAAGGGCGGCAGTATCATAATCCTTTGCAACCGCCCGCATGGCCATGCCGATCTTTGTCTTATTGATCAGGGTAATAAGCCCGTAAACAATCATAAGGGTCAGGACCGGCGTTAAGAATGTGACAAAGGATGCGGAAAGGCCGCCGATCTGGTAGATCTTCTTTAGAAACGGAATTTCCGGATATCCCTTTGGAAGAGCTGTGAACAGATAGGTAGCCAGGTTCTGCAAAAGGTAGGAGACGCCGATGGCAGAAATCATGACGGACATTCTGGGAGCGGTGCGTAAGGGGCGGTAAGCTACCCGTTCAATGGATACGCCTAATAATACGGTGACCAGTAAAACCACTGGAATGGAAATGTACCATGGAAAACTTGCCATGGCAAATATCATAAAGTAACCGGCCATCATGAAAATGTCGCCGTGGGCGAAGTTGATGAGCCGCAGGATACCGTAAACCAGGGTATAGCCAATGGCAATCAGCGCATAAGCGCCGCCCAGGGAGATACCGGTCAGGCACTGCTGGAAAAAGGTTGTAAGACTCATGTGGCGAGATGCCTCCTATCTGTTGAGTATGAAATATTGCTTGTGCAAATGGAACGAGTGGGGAAGGAAATACGTCCCCACTCATCTGGTAATGATTGCGTTGTCACGGTATCTTACTATTATTTTACCGTAGTAGTCGTTAAAAATTTGAACTTGCCGTCTTCAATGGTCTTGATGAAGGCCATGTCTTTTTTGGCATCTCCATTTTCATCAAAGGAAATGCTTCCGGTAACGCCGTCAATGGATACGCCTTTTAATGCATCACAGATGGCAGCGCCGTCAGTGGAGCCTGCGGTTTCAATTGCCTTTAATGCGCTGAGGTAAGCATCATATCCCAGTGCGGATACGGCCGGGATGATTTCGTCCTGCTTATTTTCCTTTAAATAGCTCTTAAAGCCGGAGATGAAGGCTGCTGCTTCCTCATTGGCCGGTTCTGCTTCGTCAAAGAAGGTGGAAAGGACAACGCCTTCTGCGGAATTGCCGGCGTTTTCAATGATGGTAGAGTTCTCCCAGGTATCGCCTGCAGCGATGGTAGCTGTAATTCCAAGTTCACGGGCCTGTTTGATGATAAGAGGAGCCGTGGTTATGGAAGACGGTGCAAAGATGATGTCAGGATTCTGAGCCTTGATATTTGTAAGGATCGCCTTAAAGTCGGTCTGGTTGGTCTGGAACTGTTCTTCGCTTACAACGGTACCGCCTAAGCCTGTAAACGCTGTCTTGAAGAAGGAACCAAGGCCGGAGGAATAATCATCTCCTAACTGAGTAACGATGGCAGCCGTCTTTGCCCCGTTGTCATTGGCATAATTGGCCATGACCGTACCCTGGAACGGATCCAGGAAGCATACACGGAAATAAAAATCATTTCCCTGGGTTACCTGAGGGTTGGTACAGGAGGCGCCTATGGCAGGAATTTTTGCATCTGCAAATATCTGTCCTGCGGCAATGGAAACACCGGAGCCATAGCTTCCAAGCACAACGGAGACCTTTTCGCTGACAAGCTTCTGTGCTGCGTTGACTGCTTCTGTTTTATCTGATTTGTTATCCACTTCCACCAGTTTTACCTGATACTCTTCTCCACCGATTTTAACCGTTGGATGGGTCTTGTTTGCATAGCGCATTCCCAGGACTTCCTGTAATCCGCCGCCCCCGTTTTCTCCGGTGGTGGGTTCGAACACGCCGATCTTAACGACCTTTTCACCATCGGAAGCAGAAGATGAGGAACCAGTGCTGCAACCGGCAATCAGGCTGGCAGTCATACATGCTGCAAGAGTGATTGCAAATACTTTTTTTCAATTTCATAATGATTATCCTCCTTTATATGTATCCCATGCAAACACAACTGTCTCTGTAGCAGATACACGTTGCATTATATTATATACATAAGATTGAAAAAGTGCAAGAAAAAAATGAAAGAAAATAATAATATAAAGAAAATTATTAATTTAACCGAGTCAAGTAGCAAAGCGGATTGCGAATATCCGCTTGACCCATTAAACAGGGAGCCCGGACCCTTTGATAAGAGTCCGGACTCCCTGATTTATCTTAAAACCTGATTGTTTATTGGTTTTTAATGGCCGCACCAATGAATTCCCGAAACAGCGGATGCGGTCTGTTTGGCCTTGATTTAAACTCGGGATGAGCCTGGGTGGCCATGAACCAGGGGTGGGAAGTAATTTCCACCATTTCCACAATTCTCCCATCAGGGGAAATGCCGGAAAGCTTCATTCCTGCATTTACCAGTTCTTCACGGTAGTCATTGTTTACCTCGTAGCGGTGCCTGTGACGCTCATGGACCAACTCTTCTCCGTATACTTTATAAGCCTTGGAGGACTTGTCCAGCACACAGGGATAGGAGCCCAGGCGCAGAGTGCCGCCGATGTCCTCGATGCCGTCCTGATCCGGCATTAAGTGGATGACCGGATGGGTGGTGTCTGTGTCAAGTTCTGAGGTATGGGCGTCTTCAAATCCAACCACATGGCGGGCAAACTCCACGATGGCCATCTGCATGCCAAGGCAGAGGCCCAGGAATGGGATGTTGTTTTCCCGGGCATAACGGATGGATGAAATCTTTCCTTCAATGCCCCGGCTGCCAAAACCGCCGGGAACTAAAATCCCGCTTACATCGCTGAACAAACTGGCTGCGTTCTCATCGGTAACAAGCTCTGAATCGATCCATTTAATATGAACCTTGGCCCGGTGGAAGACACCGCCGTGCTTTAATGCTTCCACTACGGAAATATAGGCGTCGTGAAGCTGGATGTACTTGCCTACCAGGGCGACTGTCACTTCCTTTTCCGGATGTTTCCAGTTTTCGATCATGGAAGTCCATTCCGTCAGATCAGGCTTTGGGCATGGGAGGTTTAAGCTTTCACATGCGACTTCCGCTAAATGCTCTTCCTCCATGGCAAGAGGAAGCTCATATAATACTTCCACATCCAGGTTCTGGAGTACATGGGTTTTGGGAACGTTACAGAATTGTGCGATCTTGCTTCGGATCCCGTCATCAAGGGGCAGTTCGGAACGGCATACAATGATGTCGGGCTGGATACCCATTCCCTGTAGATCTTTTACACTGGACTGGGTCGGTTTGGTTTTCAGTTCGCCGGAAACCTTTAGATATGGAACCAGGGTCACGTGGATGAGAATGACATTCTCGTGGCCTGCTTCGTGCTGGAATTGACGGATCGCTTCGAGGAATGGCTGGCTTTCGATGTCGCCTACCGTTCCGCCTACTTCTATGATAGCGATTTCTGTTTCAGAGGAGTTGCTGTTGCTGCAGTGAAAACGGCTTTTAATTTCGTCGGTAATGTGAGGGATAACCTGTACGGTGCCTCCCCCGAAGTCCCCGCGCCGTTCACGGGTCAGTACGGTCCAGTAGACCTTACCGGTGGTAACGTTGGAATTCTGAGTCAGGTTTTCGTCGATAAAACGTTCGTAGTGGCCAAGGTCAAGATCGGTTTCAGCGCCGTCCTCGGTGACGAAAACCTCACCATGCTGTACCGGATTCATGGTGCCTGGATCAATGTTGATGTAGGGATCAAATTTCTGCATCGTGACTTTATAGCCTCTTGCCTTTAGCAGACGTCCAAGAGATGCTGCGGTAATACCTTTGCCAAGTCCGGACACGACTCCTCCGGTGACAAATACGTATTTCACTGACATAACAGTGTAACCTCCTTTTGTGATATTGTGATAGTATGTGAATAATTTTAAAAACGACATTATACAGCTATTTTTTTGAAAAAAATCCAGAGCCTTATGAAAAAAACTTAGAATATTAAGTGTAAAATTTTACATGGAAGCTTTCCTATGATAAAAAAACTCATTGCTGTTAAATAAAACCAGCCCGGTGTTTATAAGGATTTAATAATTCTTTTCTTGATTTATGGGGAAACTGACACTATAATGATAGAGGTATAAAATGGGTAGAGACTATCCGGATTGGAGAATTCACACAGATGGATAACAAGAATCAAAATAATAATAAGATGCCGAAGAATGCCCAAGCTATCGCCATATGGGTTATCGCGTTTCTTATTGCGGTAGCAGGGATCTCTTATCTCCACGGCGCAATTACGATGAGGGCCAATAAGGAGCTGAGCTATGATACCTTTATGAATATGGTAGATAACAAGCAGGTGGAGTCGGTTAATGTAGAAGATTCAAAGATTACGATAAAACCCAAGAAAACCTGGGAAGGATATAAACCTGGCGTTACCTATTATACGGTAAGGATGGACAACGATTTAAATCTTGCTGAGCGGCTTCGCACTGCCGGAGTGGAAACCCTGCGGACCCGCCGTGACGGCAACTTTTTCATTCAGACCATTGTCAGCTATCTGCTTTTGTTTGCTGCCATGGGATTCCTTTTGAATTTCATGATGCGCAGGGTCGGCGGAGGCGGACTCATGGGCGTGGGAAAGAGCAACGCCAAGGTTTATGTGCAGAAGGAAACAGGTATTACCTTTAAGGACGTGGCGGGTGAAGATGAGGCAAAGGAATCCTTAACTGAAATCGTGGATTTCCTCCATAATCCGGGAAAATATACAAAGATCGGTGCAAAGCTTCCCAAGGGAGCACTTCTTGTAGGCCCCCCCGGAACGGGAAAAACCCTGCTTGCCAAGGCGGTTGCAGGAGAGGCCCATGTTCCCTTTTATTCTCTGTCCGGTTCTGATTTTGTAGAGATGTTTGTAGGTGTGGGAGCTTCCCGTGTCCGGGATTTATTTAAGCAGGCTCAGGAATCCGCTCCCTGTATTATTTTTATAGACGAGGTAGATGCCATCGGAAAGAGCCGTGATTCCAAATTCGGCGGAGGAAACGATGAGAGAGAGCAGACCTTAAACCAGCTGCTTTCTGAGATGGATGGTTTTGATTCCTCTAAGGGACTTTTAGTTCTGGCAGCAACCAACCGTCCTGAGATCCTGGATCCTGCTCTTCTCCGTCCGGGCCGTTTTGACCGCCGGATCATTGTGGATAAGCCGGATCTAAAAGGCCGTGTGGATATCTTAAAGGTTCATGCAAGGGATGTGCTTCTTGACGATACCGTTGATTTAGATGCCATTGCTCTGGCAACCTCAGGAGCCGTTGGTTCTGATCTTGCCAACATGATCAATGAATCTGCTATCCTGGCGGTGAAGAACGGCCGTCATTCGGTGTCTCAGAAGGACTTATTTGAGGCTGTGGAAGTGGTGCTTGTAGGTAAGGAGAAAAAGGACCGCGTCCTTAACAAGGAGGAGCGTCGCATTGTTTCTTATCACGAAGTGGGACACGCCCTGGTCAGCGCCCTTCAAAAGGATTCAGAGCCTGTGCAGAAAATCACCATTGTTCCAAGGACCATGGGTGCTTTGGGATATGTAATGCATGTGCCGGAAGAAGAAAAGTTCTTAAATTCCAGGAAAGAGCTTCATGCCATGCTGGTAGGCTATCTGGCCGGCCGCGCGGCAGAGGATATTGTCTTTGACACCGTAACCACCGGTGCTGCCAATGATATTGAACAGGCTACCAAGGTGGCGCGGGCCATGATCACCCAGTACGGCATGTCGGAGAAATTTGGCCTTATGGGGCTGGCAACCAAGGAAGACCAGTACTTAAGCGGACGTACCGTAATGAACTGTGCGGAAGCCACTGCTTCCCAGGTAGATGAGGAAGTCATGAAAATGCTCAAGGAAGCTTATGAAGAAGCCAAGAGCCTTCTGGCGGAGAACCGGGATGTAATGGATAAGATCGCAGAATTCCTGATTGAGAGAGAAACCATTACCGGTAAGGAATTCATGAAGATATTCAGAGAAGCAAAGGGAATTCCGGAGCCAAAGGAAGAGAGCAAGGATTCTGAAAACGGCGAAGGCGCAAAGGAAGTGGAAGACGGCCTTTCCGATTGGACAGATGAAAAGAAGGAAATGAAGGAATCCGTTTTAGACGTTGGAAATATTAAAGATTAAAGATCAGGAGGCAGCTGATGCATGGACAGAGCCGTGCAGCAGCTGCCTTTTTTCATCCTTTTACGCCCGTTCTTTTGAAAGGTATTGACCATAATGACAACACGTGTTATCATGTCTTATAGTGGAATACCTGTTAAGCTGTGTTGTTATTTTTACAGTAATATGTTAAAATAATCCATAGTGGATAGCAAAAACGGGTAAAGATTCAGAGCAGGAGGTTGCTATGGAGGAGTTTCAGGATAATATTGCGACACCATTATATCAGCAGTTATATGATGCCATATTGACCAAAATAAAATCAGGAGAATATCCAGTGGGGTACATGATTCCATCGGAGGCGAAGCTAAGTGAAATGTATAAGATTAGCCGCGTAACGGTGCGTAGTGGTATACAGAAACTGTGTAACGAGAACATTCTGGAAAAGAAGCATGGAAAAGGAACATTTGTCACCATGCCAGTTTATATGGATACAATATCGGAAGAAGGAAGCTTTACCAGATCTTGCTTGAAAATGGGGAAAAGGCCAAGTACAAAGATTATTTCAAAAGGGCTGACAGAGGGGGACAAGTGGGTTACCAAACATCTGGGAATTGATGAAGGGGAAAGGGTAATCTGCATAAAGCGGCTGCGCCTGGTTAACGATGTGCCGTCCATTCTGGAGGAAGATTATTTCCATGCAAACCTGGAGTTTATATTAAACGAGGATGTAGAGAATAATCTACTGATGGATGTTATAAGAAAACGAACTGGCAAAAAAAGCACATTCTTTTATTGATATTATGGATATTAAATATGCGAATAAAGAGCAATCGGAAGTCCTTGGCTGTGTAGTGGGGATGCCGCTTCTGTGCGTTAGTCAGAGCGTGCTTGGAGACCAGGGCCAGATTCTATACTTTAACCAGCAGTATATCAGGACAGACATTTATAAATTCACAGTGAAATCTATTAATCAGTCTGAATAATCGGTAAATCCCCAATAAAACATTATGACTACCGGAGAAATCTGCTGGAATTTTATGCAATTTCAGCAGTTGCATTTTATACCCATTATCCTATAGAGGAGCTTTGAAGTGGTGATGAACGGAAGGTGTGCAAAGTAATTATAACGGTATATGCTTAATATCTTAAGGAAAGAAACGGCAGGAAGAAATATGGGAAAATAGTAAGGATATTGATAATTCTATGCCTGATGGAATTACCATGCAAGAATCTGCCAAAACCTTTCACTTGGTAAAGAGCGTAAGAAAAATAGTTCAAACAGATATAAAATAATTAAAAGAATCGTATTTAAAATGCCCATAATTCTTCAGAGAAATATGGGCATTTTCAGTGCTGCTGGTTTTTAGTTTAACCTCATCAAGTGGGGGCGCGGATTGCAAATATCCGCTTGACTTAATAGCCAGTAGTTTTCTTATAATGACTGCATTGATTCTTATGTTTCTTATGTCGGATTAAGCCGATGATTTTATTCGGTGTAATCTCTATGGTGTCAGGTATAATTTATCTGAAGATAAAACTAAGGGCACAGCAGATAATGATCAAAGAGATTAATATGGTAGTGGTCTTTACTTTCTTACCTAATAAGAAGTACATACCTCCAAACAGTCCAAGCTGAATCAGGCAAGGCATGATTTGATCCAGATAGTTGGTCAGGGGTTCTGCAAAATCACCACTTCCTACCATGATTGGCAAGTCAAGCCAGATTTGGTTACAAATCATACCGCCTATTACCATAAGGCCAATGATCCCTGCATAGTGGGATATCTTCTGCATGATTCCACTGTCAGCAACCTTGGAGATGAAGCTGGATCCTATCCCATAACCGTATTTTAGACAGTAATAGCGGATAATAAAGGCTGGAATGTTAAAAATCAATAGGTACAGAAGCGGTCCCATAATATTTCCTGATTGTGCAAAGGAGATTGCTATACCTGCGGCGATAATACGCAGGGTTCCAGGAATCAGTGAATCGCCGATCCCTGCCAAAGGTCCCATTAGGGAGGTTTTAACTGCATTTATGGAATTACCATCAAATTCGGGGTTGCAGGCATTTTCTTCCTCCATAGCCGCATTGATACCCATAAGAAGGGTGGAAAGCTGTGGGGTAATGGCCATAAATTCCAGACCGCGTTTCAGGGCCTGCACGCGTTTTTCTTTATTTTCCTCGCCAGGATACAGTTTGCGGATGACAGGTGTCATGCCATAAGAGTAGCCGAGATGCTGCTGACGTTCATAGTCCCAGGAAATATCCAGCTGGCAGGAGCGTATATAAATTTGTTTTAATTCTTTTTTGGATATTTTTTTCTTCTCAGAATTCATTGTCATCGAATGAACCTCCTTCTACAGCTGCCTTTTCTTCATGGGAATTAAAATGCAGGAATGCTACAATACAGCACCCGATACCAGCCAGGCCGATAACTGGCATTTTTAGATAGGCAGCCAGAAGGAAGCCAAGGAAAAGGAAGCAGGACAGTTGTTTGTTCATAATCATTCTGGCTATCATGGCAAAACCAATGGCAGGAATGATTCCTGTGGCATAGTTCAAGCCGTCATTCAGCCATGCTGGTATACTGTTTACAACCTGTTCCATTACCGGTACTCCAAGATAGAAGCCCAGCGCAACAACCAGAGATTGAGGTATGACCTGGACAATAATAGCCATATAATGCATATTGTCTACGCCATTGCAGTCACCTTTCTCTGCATAGCGGTCGGCCCGGGCACCAAGCATGGGCACTACAAACATCATTAAGAAATTGGACAGCATAGCACAGAGAGTAGAGATTGGAACAGCAAGAAGTACAGCGGAGGCTGCATCGGAACCGGAAAGTATTACGTAGGCGGTGCCAATCACTGAACCGGCAGTATAGTCAGGCGGATTGCTGGCACCAATAGGAAAGGCACCCAGCCAGATTAATTCCAGGGTGGCACCTGTGATGATACCTAATTGCATGTCCCCCAATATAAGGCCTGTCAGTGTGGACATAATAATAGGGCGCCCGATGTTGCCACTGCCAAAGAAGCTGTTCAAATAACCGAATGCCGCGACTAAAAATAGTAAGGCGGCCTGGAAACCTAAGCTTTGCATATTTTATTTTCCTTTCGTAAGCTTTATTTAGATTAAATCCATGGCATTTAAAGGTTTTTCGTCTGGAACCATGCGTATTTCCAATTTCACATCTTTGTCATTCATTTTGCGAAGCAGGTCGCAGTCCTTATCAGATACAAAGATGGCTTTAGAAATCTGACGCTTGTCAGGGGCAGCTTTTATACCGCCGAGATTGATAAATTTAATTTCAGGAACCTCTTCCGTTAGCCGATAGGCGTCCTCAATAGATTCCAGAAGGATGAAAAGGTTGTATTTGTCTGTTTTTCCTGCCTTAATGTTGGCAACGGAATCTTCAATGCTTTTTATTACCAATTTTACGCCGGACGGAGCGGCCATTCGGAGAGCACCCATACGCAATGTATCCTTTGCCACTTCATCATTGGCAATGAGAATACAGTCTACGCCTAGATTTTTGGTCCATGCAAATGCTACCTGACCATGAAGCAGCCTGTGGTCCACCCTTACCATCTTAATCATATCATTACCTCCTTATATCGTTTACCAGTTCCATCAGTTCTTTTATATGATTCCCGCAAAGCTCACCAGTATCTTTCCTTGTATCTTTAAAGTAGCTTCCTACTATCGCTCCATCGGCTACTTCAAATTGGCTGCGTATATTCTCCTTGGTCACTCCTGCTCCAACGATTAGCGGGAAATCCCCCAACGCATTTCTGAACTGGAGGATTTTGTCCATGGAAGTTTCCTGTCCTGTAGCATCTTGTGTTACGGTCACTGCATCACAACGGCTTTTGGCAATAACCAGATCCTTTTCGGTCGAGTTTGCGGATAAAACAGGCTGATATTTGAATCGTACACCGCCCATGACAGGTACTTTACTGCGTTCACGGTACATATTTAAAAATGCTTCAACAGTAGCCTCATCCCTTGGTTTTACATGACCGACAACAGAATCAAGCTGAACAAAGCAGGCACTGTGCCTTATGGCCAATTCAAAGCCCATGGCATCCATGTTCAGGCAGTTGACTCCATATGGTATAGGCAGGTTTTGGCTGTGAGCATATTCCAGTATTCTGTCCAATTGGTAGTAGTTACCAAAATAATTTTCCAGAATAATACCATCAATTCCATTGGTTAAATAGATATCAATTTCTTTCTGTGCCCGTTGATAAACATCATTATCATCAATCCCTTTTAGATGAATCATGCCCATAACCGGTTTGGGTTTGGCGAATAACGCCAGAAAATCATTTTTTATCATTATAAAGTATCTCCTTTATATTAAATTATTTTAAAAATCATCTTCTGTTTCTGCCGCATCAGATGCTACTTGCCGTAAGCCTTCTCTGGAGAGCAATAACAACTGTTCAATGTCTTCTTGTCTCAAAGGATCGGGGTAGGACACCATATACTCAATAATAAGGTTCAGGTTCATACCTGCAAATAGAATTACATTGGGGTTTACAGTCAAGGGATACATTGAGGTACACACACTTGCACCATATACATCGGTAAAGATAACATACTCATCCTGCAGATTGTTTTGAATTTCCTCAGATATCTGTTTGGCAAAGTCCATAGCACTCTGACCAGGATACAGGCTGTAGGTGACGATGGGGTCGGCCATAGATCCTAATATCATCTGAAGAGAACTTTTCATCCCTTTGGATAAATCTCCATGAGACGCAATAATAATTTTTTTCATAGCTGGTCTCCTTAAAATAGATGTTTCTGTTAACACGAAAGCTGTCTGCTGTTTAAATCAAAACTAGCACATAACTCATGTTAACACGTATTGTTTAAAATGTCAATAATATGCTAGAAAAAAACTAAGATATCTAAGTTTAATGCAGATAAAAATTAAAATATAGTTAAAGACGAGATAACATGTGTTGTATAAAGTGCATAAAATATGAAAAAGACAGGGGAATAACATATGGATTAATGAAATTATCATGTGACATAAATATTAGAAATCCTTTCGAAGAAATACCTGTACAATGCAATGGGCAGGCTTGACAGGGAATAATTTCCTGGTCTTATGTGGATAGTAGAAATCAAGCACGGCACTTGTGCAGAAGATGAGATAATATGAGAAAGAAAAGTATTGCAGCTGAATTGATGGAAAAGAGATTATCCCTTTATGGGATTGCTGTCAATATATGCTTGAGCAGTTAGAGAATATAAGAAAATTTAAAACAAAATCAAATTGAGCAGGGTGAGTTCTGTCCTTTCATTTCCGAAAGTTTATTTACGCTGCCGTTTCCATAATTTTATTGTAAGAAAAGAGGATTTTTGTTATAATATAAAGAAAGAGGCCTTGGATTAAACAAAAAAACCCGTGAAAACGAAGATCAATCGGCTGTCAAAATCGTGATAGCCGTTTCTTTTTGTCTGCTTTTATAAGATAAGGCCGGTAATTCATGGTTTAAGTCAGAGGAAGCAGAAAAACAGGAGATGAGACAGAAACAAATGATATTAATGAATGAGATACCGGACCGGTTCTGGGGATTGTTCCGTTCCATTAACCGGTCCACCTACATAGAAGCTTTATTAAAAATCAATGAGGAATATGAATACAGCAATTATTTTTTTTAAGCCGTGAAGTCTGCATTCAGGTTTTAGAGGAGTATTTTGCCGCGAAGCGGCTGGTCATCTGGCAGGATGAGCTGGAAGATGAGGCGGATGCTTTGGAGCCTCCTGCGGCCAGGGTCTTAAACTGGCTTTTAAAGGCAGGCTGGCTAAGAAAAGTGGATGATTATGCCTCCATGACGGTCAATATCGTGATCCCTGATTATGCTGCCGTCATGATTGAGGCATTTTTTTAAGCTTGCAAGTGATGAAGAGGATGAGACCCAGATTTACATCCAGAATGTTTATGCCATCCTGTTCTCCTTGAAAAATGATCCAAGAGCCGGGATAAGCCTTTTGAATACTGCTTATGTCAATACCAAGCGGCTTAACAAGACTTTACAGGACATGCTTCACAACATGGACAAATTCTTTGCAAGCCTTTTGGAGCAGAGGGCATATGGGGAACTGTTAAAGGAGCATCTGGAAGGATATGTGGAGGAAATTGTAAAAAAGAAATACCACTTGTTAAAGACTTCTGATAACTTTTATCTTTACAAAAATGATATCAAGCGGTGGATCAGCTCCATGCGGGAAGATGAAGAGTGGATGGAGCAGATGAGCCGCCGCAGCGGCCAGAAGGTGACGGTAGCGGATATTGGGGAAAAGCTGGATCAGATCGAAAGAGGATTCGATGATATCGAACACCGCATCGCCAATATGGACAGGGAGCATTCCCGGTATATCCGTGCAACAGTTACAAGGCTTAATTATCTGTTAAACCAGGAAGACAGCATGAAAGGGCTTGTTATCAGGCTTTTAAATCATCTGTCTGAGTCAGAGGACCAGGATGAGGCCATAAAAGAAGTGGGAAGCCACATGAATTTATCCCAGATATCCATTCTCTCTGAAAAATCCCTTTATAAAAAGAGAAGGGCCAGGTCAGGCTTTAAGGAGAATTTAATGCCGGAGGAAGAGGCTGTGGAGCTTACCATGGAAGAGGTCCTGAATTTAAACCGTTTAAAAAGCCGCTACAGCGGTCAGGAGATCGAAAGCTACATTGAAGCTCATCTGGAAAATGGACGCATGGAGGTAACGGAAGATACGGTTAATTCTCCTGAGGAATTTGAAAAGCTGATCCTTGCCTATGATTACTCCACCAGAAGAAAAAGCCTGTATCAGGTGGAGGACCAGGAGGCGGAGCTCATTGACAACGGCAGGTACCGCTATCCAAAGCTGGTATTTGTAAGGAGGAAAGAATCATGACCTATGAAGAAAGTGCTGGCATCATCAGCCAGATTCCATATTATGACGCCCTGGGACAGGGGGAAAAGGAAGAAGTAAGGGCAGGCTTAAAGCTTCTTCTGCAGCAGACCTTTGTTCTGGAGCACAAGTACGACAAGCGGACAAGCCGGTTTGCCTATAATCCGGAATTTAAAATCTGCAACAAGCATCTGGAATTTATCCGGGCCTATCTGGCTGTCAGCGGAGTGGCTGTTATGGAAAACAGCCAGCTTGGTATTATTTATATCCAGGGAGAGAACACGGTGGGAGACAAGCTCCCTAAACTGGCAACCCTTTATCTGCTGATCTTAAAACTGATCTATGATGAGCAGATGGCGGCAGTTTCCACCAGCATCAACATCTACACTACATTAAGCGAGATCCATGAAAAGCTGGGAAATTACCGATTATTTAAGAAACAGCCTGCACCGACGGAAATACGGCGGGCAATCACATTGTTAAAAAAGTATCAGATTCTGGAGCCTCTGGATATTTTGGAGGACTTGGATGGGGACAGCCGTATGATCATCTATCCCTGCATCAATGTGGTGCTGTTCGGAGATGACGTGCGGGCCCTGTTAGAAGCATTTGGAGAAGGAGACGATGACGATGACGAATCAGAAATTTGAAGCCCTGTCCCGGATACTCCTTAATAACTGGCATTATATCAGCCGGAAGACCTTATCCTTTAACCAGGAGATCAACTTCTTTACCGGACATTCAGGCAGCGGAAAATCCACGGTCATTGATGCCATGCAGATTCTCCTTTACGCCAATACTGACGGACGCGGATTCTTTAACAAGGCTGCAGCCGATGATTCGGACCGGAGCCTGATCGAATATTTACGGGGTATGGTGAATATCGGTGAGAACAACGAATTCGCCTATTTAAGGAACCAGAATTTTTCCACCACCATTGTGCTGGAACTGAAACGGACGGATACGGGAGAATGCCAGTGCATTGGAATCGTCTTTGACGTGGAGACAGCCACCAATGAAATATCCAGGAAATTCTTCTGGCACAAAGGCCCTCTTTGGGAAAATGGCTACCGTACCGGTTCCAGGACCATGACCACTCATGAAGTGACCGCTTATCTGCAGACCATTTACCCCAAAGACGCTTATTTTGCGACCTCCCATAACGAGCGGTTCCGCAGACAGCTGTATGATGTATACTTAGGCGGTCTTGATTCGGAAAAATTCCCCCTTCTGTTCAAGCGGGCCATTCCCTTCCGCATGAACATCAAGCTGGAGGATTTTGTAAAGGAATACATCTGCATGGAGCAGGACATTCATATCGAGGATATGCAGGAAAGTGTCATGCAGTACGGACGGATGCGAAAGAAGATCGAAGACACGGTCCAGGAGATCGGTTACTTAAAAGGAATGAGGGAAAAGTTCTCAGCAGTTCTTGAAAAAGAAGAGGAGATAGGCAAAAATACATATTTCTTCCGCAAAATGGAGATTCTGGATTATCAGCCAGAATCCAGCTTTGACGGATAAATCCAGGCTTGCAAGAGAGGATTTAGGCCGCCAGGAAGGCCAGAGGACAGCCCTTGAAGGGCAGATGGAAGACTTGACCAGGCAGGGGAATGAGCTCCTTAAGCGGATTTCTTCCACCGGCTATGAGGATCTTAAGAATCAGCTGGACTCTGCAAAGGAATTATCGGCCCATTTAAATAAAAGCTTTACCAAATGGTCCCAGACAGGGGAGCGGCTGAAGGAATGGATTGACGAAGAGGCAACCTCCAACCAGACCATATGGGATATAGAAGAGTTTGAGAAAAATACCATTGATGAGGAGAAGCTAAACCGCCTGAAAAAAATCCATTGCCGAAATGAGGAAGGAAACAGAAGAAGCCCAGAAAGAGGCGGAAGGGATTCTGCGGGATATCCGGAAAAAGGAGCGCCAGACAAGTGAAGAGCTGGCTCAGCTAAAGGCTGGAAATAAGGCGTATCCAAAGTATCTGGAACGCGCCCGGTCCCTGATCCAGCAGCGGCTTTTGGAGGAAACCGGCAAGGCGGTGGAGGTCCATGTGCTTGCCGATCTTCTGGATATCAGGGATGAGACCTGGAGAAATGCAGTGGAAGGCTATCTGGGCAATAACAAGCTGTCCCTGGTAGTTGCCCCGGCTTACGCAGAAGCGGCCATGGCTGTTTACGGGGAACTGGACAGGACTGAATATTTTAATGTGGCGGTCCTGGATACGGAAAAGGTGGGGCAGAATTCCTATGAAGTGGTAAAAGACGGCCTTGCCGAAGAAATTACGGTGAGAGAAGCTTATTTACAGCCATACATTGACCTGCTTCTGGGAAGGGTCGTCAAATGCAGAAGCTTAGAAGAACTGCGCCGCTGCCGCATTGGAGTGACCCCTGACTGCATGTTATACCATACCTTCCGCCTGCAGCATATGAATCCCGATAATTATACGAAATTTGCATATATTGGCAAGGACAGCGTCAGGAGAAGGATCCGGCTTCTTGAAAAGAACCTGGTTTCCCTGGAAGAGGAGAAAAAGCCCCAGGAACAGGTCTTAAAGGAATGCCGGCGGATCTTATCCATGGAGGACTTAGGTGAAGACGCAGGTGTTTACCTGGAGTGGCAGCAGGACATGGAGGCTCTTAAGGAAAAGGAAAAAGAAATCAGGCGGCTGGAACAGAAGCTGGAAAAACTGAAGGCCCAGGATGTAGAAGAATGGGTAAAGGAGAGGGAAGCCATCTTGCAGCTTTGCGATAGGAAGAGGGCGGAGCAGAGCAAAATGACTGAGCTGATTTACGGAATCAACAGCGATTTAGAACGGTTCCGCGGGGAATCCCTGCAGCTGCAGGAAGAACTGGTTTTAAAAGAGCGGGAATTTGAACCGGATGAGGAACTGGAAGACAAGATAAATGAAATTTTGGAAGGCAAAGAAAATTACCGGTATGACCAGCTTAAAAATAAATTTTTCGGAGAATGCAGGAAGGCAGAGGAAGCCCGTGACCAGGCTTTCCAGGACCTTGTAGGTTCCAGAGGCGAGTATGCCAGAAGATATCCCAACCGGAATTTTTCCCTGACAGCAAAGGATAATGGGGAATATGACCGCCTTCTTGAGAGCATGGAGTGCGGAAATCTGGAAGAATACAAAAAGATGGCTGCCGAGCAGGCAAAGTCTGCTGTCCTTCATTTTAAGGATGATTTTATGTTCAAGATCCGAAGTGCCATAAGGGATGCGCTTTTGCGAAAAGATGAGCTGAATAAGATCATCAGCAAGCTGGATTTCGGCAAGGATAAGTACCAGTTTGTTATTGGAAGGAATAAGGGACCGGATGGGAGATATTATGATATGTTCATGGATGATTCCCTGGAGGTAAATCCTGCTCATCTTACGAATTCCCTTGATAACCAGATGAACCTGTTTACTGTAGAACATGAGAACCAGTATGGGGAAATCATCAATGATTTGATAAACATTTTCATCCCGCCGGAAAACGCTACGTCGGAGCAGATGGAGGAGGCCAAGCGGAACATGGATAAATATGCGGATTACCGGACGTATTTATCCTTTGACATGCAGCAGATCATTCAGAACGAGGATGAGGTCATTAAGATCCGTTTGAGCAAGATGATCAGGAAGAATTCCGGGGGCGAGGGACAAAATCCTCTTTATGTAGCCTTATTGGCCAGCTTTGCCCAGGCTTACCGGATCAGCCTGTCTCCAAAGATACAGAGAAATCCTACCCTCCGCCTGGTAGTGCTTGATGAGGCGTTTTCCAAGATGGATGCAGAAAAGGTGGCAAGCTGTATTGAACTGATCAGGGGACTGGGCTTCCAGGCCATTATCAGCGCAACAAATGACAAGATTCAGAATTATGTGGAAAACGTGGACAAGACCTTTGTGTTCGCCAATCCCAATAAGAAGTCCATATCCATTCAGGAATTTGAGAGAGAAAGCTTTCCGGAGCTGATGCGGGAGCTTGATGATGAGGAGAATTATGCAGACGTTGATTGATATGATTATTAGTGAAATAGAAAGAAGCACTGTTGCTTGGAGAGAGGGTGCAAAAGGCAATAGAAATATTGAAATTAAACAAAAGGATTTAGATGCTCTTGGGAAACAGAACTTTTTAAAGCAGGCTGCAGAACTAGAGAGTCAGGGGCTTGTACGGTGTAAATGGATTACCGACAGGTCGGATATTTCTCATGTGAATTATTCTTACGGCGATGTAAGAGCGCTATATAAAAAGGCAGGGAAGATTCCTAAATCAGACCGTATCAGGGAAATGAAGGAAGCTGTGGAAGAACAGGCAAAAAAAGATTCATAAACCATGGATCCGGGCTTATTATGACGGAATTCTTAAAAGCTTAGAGGCCGGCAAGGAACCGGAGGAACTCAGCCATGAAAACAGGGAACTGAATTTTAACTGTTTTTTGGGAATTGACAGGTTAGAAGGATCTGTATACAAAAGAGTGTTCAGTAAACAATATTTAGGAGGTTCCAAGGTCTTTGAAAAAAAAGTTACAAAAGAGTATAGCATCAATTGCCAAAAAATATTATGATATTATCGATGACAATATGACCGAGTCGGAGATCCTGGCTCAGATTTATTTGGATCACTATGCGGATGAATTATCGTTAAAAGGAGATCTGCTTATCAAAATCGATGATAAAGAAATTGATTTATCCCTTTTTCCTTATGGAACGGTTTTAAATAGTGTAACTCTTAAAAATGTTTCCATAGTCCCTGAACAAAAGATTAAAAAAATTATAACTGTGGAAAACAAGGCTAATTATATGACATTTCCCTTTGAAGCAGGAACCCTTGTTTTGTTTTCTCATGGATATTTCTCTCCTGGTGAGAGAAGGGTTCTTGGAGAGCTGGCTTCGATCCTTCCGGAAGATAAGGTGGAATTTTACCATACCGGAGATTTGGATTATGGTGGAATCCGGATTTTTGAATTTATCAGGAATCAAATGTTCCCCAGGCTCAGGCCCTTGCACATGGACATGGAGACTTGGGAAAAATACTCAAAATATGGTTATCAGATTGAAGAGTCAAAACTGGAAAAGCTGAAAGCCATGCTTGATGAAAATAAGATACAGGAACCAGACTTGCAGAAACTGGCTGCCACAATCTGCGAGACAAGAATTGGTATTGAACAGGAAAGTTTTCTGTTCACGGAATAAAGTGTTATAAGCGAAAAAAGGCCGCTTCATTGGCTGCCCCAGGCATCTGCCCTTTGGTTTTAGATCAGAAGGAGGTTCTTATTCAAGCTATTTCAAGGCTTGAGGAAGAACCTCTTTATTATACCGGCCATGGCAGACTAATGACTCTCATTCAGATAGTTATAGATGCTGTATCTGGACAATCCCAAAAAGTCAGCCAGTTTTTCCGCGGCCTTCTTTATCAGGAAAAACCCTTTGCCGTCTAAGCTGTGGACAATAGCCACCTTCTCTTCTTTGGTCAGATTCCCCACGGATTTTCCGGTCATATTGACTGCTTCCTTCATCATGATCTCCAGCAGCTCATCAACATTGCCCACAAACAGTTCCGGGGTCTGGGTGAGGGAGGAGGAGCCGGAACTGGTAAAGGACCGTAAGGTGTTTTCACATTTAATCATATCTGTAATATCTAAATTAATGCACATACTTCCGTTCACTTTTCCATATTCATCACGGAAATACTTGCTGGAAGAACGTAAAACCCGTCCGCTGGGTGTGGCGTTGATATAGCTGTACTGGTCATCCGGTGATGCGGATCCCTTTAAAATCTCTAATCCGGCATTGGTGCCTCCATCTCCAACTTTTCTTCCGGTCACATGCCCGTTCCAGATTGCGACGATCGTCTGGTCATATGGCAGGGTCAGATCATGTAAAACCACTTCACAGTTTTCTCCGAATTGCATGGCAATGCATTTTGCAATGTCAGACAACAGATTCAGGTTATCAGAAACATATCCCATAGTATTATTTATCCTTTCAACAAAATGTCTAAATAAATTATAAATGAAATGAGAGCTAAAGTCCAGTGACAATAATGTATTTATTAAATCTGTTGAAGTTTAAAAATAAATATTATATAAAACAAACAAAAAATATGGATTAATCCAATTATTATTGTTGACAAAAGATAATAAGTATAGTATATATTGATTATAGATTAAACAAAATGTTGAAAGTAAGTAAACAAAAAGTTCAAATAATATTATTGCAAGGAGGTATTTTATGAAAAGAGCAATTGGCATCATCATGGCTGCAGGTATGGCTGCAATGGCGCTCACAGGCTGCGGCAGCAGTTCGCAGGCACAGGCCACCGCAGTACAGACAACAGCGGCCGGCGGAGAGACAACGGTTGGGGAAACATCTGCTCCGGCAGAAAACAAGGAAGCGCAGGTGATCACTTTCTGGTACAACAACACAGGGATGAAGCGGCTGTCTATGAGAAAGCGATCAGTGAGTACAACGCTTCCCAGAGCAATTATAAGGTGGAAGGGTTAAGCGTTACAGATGCCCAGAAAGTAATTGTAGCCATGAGCAGCAACGAGTCACCCGATGTCATCAAAATAAGCAACCAGACAGTGACCCAGTATCAGAAGAATGGCTTGCTGGAGAGTTTGCAGCCATATGCAGATAAGGAATCCTTTGATTCCTCCATCTATTCAGAACAGGCTGTAAAGGCAAATACCATTGACGGCAGCATGTATGCACTTCCCCTTGATGCCTACACGATTCAGATGTATTACAACAAGGATCTCTTAAAAGAAGCCGGTTACACCGAGCCGCCTAAAACCATGGAAGAGATGTATGAAATGGCTGTAAAGGCTACAAAGGTAGATGGCAGCGGAAATATCGAAGTGCTTGGATATCCCTTATTCCCATATGCCTCTGCAAGACAGGAGCTGATCTATGGCTTTGGTGGAAGATGGTGGGATGAGAATTCAAAAGTTACACCAGATAACGCAGGCATTTTAGACAGCCTTAATATGAACGTAAAATTTAGAAACCAGTTTGGCGGAAAAGCTCTTGACGGGTTTATCGGTACAGCTAATACAAACCGTTATACAGAGCAGGATATGTTCTTCCAGGGCAAGCAGCTGTTCCGCCTTGACGGTTCCTGGCTGCCAACAATGATGAAGAACTTTAAATCAACTGTTAATTACGGCATTACCCTGATTCCCGGAACACAGGCGAACCCGGAACTGAGAGGAACCAGCCGGTATGAGACCGACTCTGTAGCAGTACCGGCAATGGCTAAGAATAAAGAGGGAGCCTGGGACTTTACAAAATGGCTCTGCAGTGAGGAAGGAGCCAGGATCATTGACCTTGGAACAGGAAATCTTCCGGCTGTAAAAGCTTTATACGATGATGCTGATATCAAGGCAGTTCCTGGATTTGCAGAATTTATTGATGCACTGAAGCTGGAAAAGGGCATTCAGTATCCGGTAATGGCAGATTATGACGAATACATATCTATGATCAATGCAGCACTGGATACGGTCTACTCAGGCGCAAAGACTCCTGAAGAGGCAATGAAAGCTCTTGCAGGACAGAGTGCAAATTTAAAATAATAATTCACTTATGAGGGGCGCTGTGAGCAGAAATCTGCATATTGCAGTGCCCTGATCTTAATGTTTGAGAGGGGAAAAGGAATGAAGGGACGAAACGCGACACAGCGGGATTTTATAAACGGGCTGCTGTTTTCATCTCCGTGGATTCTGGGCTTTCTGGCTTTTAGCGTATATCCGCTGATAAGCTCTCTGTATTACAGCCTGACAAAGTTCAATGCCGTGACAGCTCCGCAGTGGGTGGGACTTAATAATTTCAAAGACATCTTTCATGATCCCCTTGTTTGGAAGAGTCTGGGAAATACCTTATTTATGGCCTTTGTATCTACGCCGATCAACCTGTTCGCAGCGCTGCTTCTGGCCAGCATCGTATGCGCCGGTTTTAAGGGGCGGGGGTTTGTCAGGACAGCATTTTTCCTGCCTTCCGTAATCCCCATGGTTGCTGCAACTATGGTATGGATCTGGATGTTTGACCCTACCTACGGCTACATCAATAACGTATTAAGCTGGTTTGGGATCAGCGGGCCGGCATGGCTTATGGATGCCCATTATACCAAATGGGCGCTGGTCCTTATGGGAACGTGGAATACGGGAACCATGATGTTAGTCTGCATGTCAGCCTTACAGTCCGTACCAAGAAGCTACTATGAATCCGCCGAAATCGACGGAGCCGGAAAAGCCGCCAGGTTTTTCCATATTACGGTACCATGCATAGCTCATGTTCTGGTGTATCAGGCCATTTTAAGCACTATAAATGCATTCCAGTATTTTCAGCAGGTGTACATCATTATTACTGCAAATGCCGGAGTAAAAGGCGGAAGCGCCGCCGGCGGTCCTGAGAATTCCATTCTTATGTATCCGCTGTATGTGTTCCATAATGCATTTACCTATTTAAAAATGGGCAAGGCTTCGGCAATGGCGTGGCTGCTGTTTATGGTTGTTGCGGTCCTGACAGTTGTTATGACCAAGGTAACGAGAAAAGCAACAGAAAATGCCGGAGGTGAATAAGGATGAAGAAAAATATAAGCAAGGTTTTATTTTTTGCTATGGTTGCCCTGCTGGCTTTGATTTTCATATCACCCTTTATGGTAATGGTGCTCACTTCTTTTAAAACCAACAGCGATGCGTTCACCATTCCGGTAAAGCTGTTTCCCCGTAAATGGGTGAAGGAAAACTACCCGGCAGCTTTTGCAGCAATTCCATATTTTAAATACATGGGAAATACAGTGTTTATCACGGCTATTTCCCTTATAGGGCAGCTTCTGGTCACGCCAATGGTCGCATATTCACTGGTAAAAATCAGATGGAAAGGCGCTGACATCATCTCTGGTCTGGTCATGGCGACGATGATGATCCCCATAACGGTTACCATGGTGCCTTTGTATAAGATTTATTCAAAGCTGGGCCTTACCAATACATATGTACCCCTGATATTGCCAGCATTTTTCGGAAAGGCATATTATATTGTCATTGTCCGGCAGTTTTTTGCAGGCATTCCAAACAGCCTGATCGAGGCGGGAAAAATCGATGGAGCCACGGAATTCCAGCGTTATTATAAAATCGCACTTCCTCTTTGTAAGCCGGTTCTGACCACGATCGGAATATACGCCTTTTTGGATGCCTGGAGTGATTATTTATATCCTTTGATTTTTATAACAAAGCCAGGCATGTATACACTTTCCCTGGGACTTCAGCAGTATATGAGCGAGTATTCCATAGATTGGGCAAGGCTGATGGCTGCGGCAGTTGTATTTGTACTTCCGGTCATTGTATGCTTTGGGATTTTCCAGACGAACTTTGTGGAAGGAATTGCAACCAGTGGTTTGAAGGCGTAAATTCACGGTGAAAGAGAACCTGGCAGTACAGAGTGTGGCTGACAGCTATGGAAGCTGGGAAGGGAGGAAAGGGATGAAACTTACACAGGAACAGATACAACAGTTAGAGACACCCTGCCTGGTTATTGATATGGATCTGGCAGAAAAAAATATCAGACGGATGCAGGAAGCAGCAGATAGAGCCGGCTGCCGGCTGCGCCCTCATATCAAGACACATAAAATGCCCTTATTTGCCGGAATGCAGATAAAGGCCGGCGCAAGCGGGATCACCTGTGCCAAGGTGAGCGAAGCCGAGGTCATGGCTGACGGTGGTATGGAGGATATTTTCATTGCTTATCCCATGATCGGACATTTCCGTATCCAGAGGTCAATTGCCCTGGCAAAAAGGATCAAAAGGCTCATTTTGGCCGTTGACAGCCTGGAAGGTGCAGAGGCGCTGAATCAGGCAGCTTGTGACCAGGATGTAGTGCTGGAGGTCCGTATGGAGATCGATACAGGAGCCGGACGCACGGGAGTACCCATGGACCGGGCCGTAGAACTGGCTCTTGCTATCAGACAGATGAAGCATTTGAACCTGACCGGCATTTATACGTTCAAGAGCCTGATCCTGTCTGGCAAGCCTACAGAAGATAATCTTCTGGCTGCGGAGGAAGAAGGAAACATGATGCCGAAACTGCCAGAATGCTGAAAAATGCGGGAGTCCGGATTCAGGACATCAGTGCTGGGTCTTCCCCCACAGGCGCCTTAGTGGCACAGACGGGAAAGGTAAATGAGATCCGCCCGGGCACCTACATTTTTGATGATTTTATGCTGACAAAGGAAAAAGTGGCCGATATCAGTGAGATCGCTGTCCGGTTCTATGCTGCCGTAGTCAGCTGTCAGCATACGGAATATGCCGTGGTAGACGGAGGAACCAAGTGTTTTCCTACAGATGTGGTTCCGGGACAGCCACCGTTTCACTATCCCGGGTATGCAGTGGTGGAAGGAAATGACAACTTAAGACTGTCACGGATGAATGAAGAACATGGGATCATTACGGCCATAAACGGGGAAACAGGGCTTTATGTGGGCCAGGTGCTTTCCCTGATCCCCATCCATGTATGTACAGCTGTCAATATGCAGAATTCCGTTTACCTCCTGGAAAATGGTTCTCTCAGAAAACAAAAAGTAGATGCAAGGGGAATGCTGGTATGAGGTACATTCTTATTAAAAAAAGGATTGATCTATGACGGCAGCGGAAATATGCCGTTTCAGGGTGATATTCTGATAGAGGGGGAAAAAATCATTGAAATTGCCCCGGATATTGAGAAAGAAGACGCCCAGAGGATCGATGCCTCCGGGAAGGCAGTAACACCCGGTTTCATTGACATTCACCGCCATTGTGATATTGCACCGTTTACCAATCCCCATTTTGGGGAAATAGAGCTGGCCCAGGGAATCACTACCACCTTTGTGGGAAACTGCGGTCTTGCTCCTGTTCCTTCGGTTCCCTCATGGCGGAAGGAATTATATGATTACCTGGAGCCTGTAATCGGAAGGCTTCCGGAAACTATGGCCTTTGAAACCTATGAGGATTACAGGAATGCTCTGGAAGCAATAGACCTTCCGGTCAACATGGGCTTTTTTGCGGCCTCGGACAGCATCAAGGTGGCTCTAAAGGGCTTTGGAAGCAAGGCATATACGGAGGAAGAACTGATAAAAGCTCAGGAGTATGTAAAAAGTGCATTGGCCCAGGGCGCATTTGGGATTACCCTGGGAATTATGTATCAGCCGGAATGCTATTCAAGCCGGGAGGAGCTTACTGCAGTTGTAAAGGCAATTGCCGGAAATGGCGGCATTCTCTGCACTCATATCCGGGGAGAGGGAGACAGTCTTGTGGAGTCGGTGGAGGAAGTGATCGATGTGGCGGCAAAGGCAGGGGTTCCCTTACATATCAGCCATTTGAAATCAACGGGAATCAAGAACTGGAACCGCAAGATATTTGAGGCCATTCACAGGATTGAACAGGCAAGGGAAACAGGGCAGGATGTTACTGCGGATTTTTATCCCTATGACGGCGGTTCCACCACCCTCCAGTCCCTTCTTCCGCCAACCATTGAATCCTTCGAGGCTCTCGTAAAAGGTTTATCAGGGCCGGAGGGGAAGCAAAGGCTGCGGTCCGAGTTAAATAAAGCCCACCAGGGCTGGGACAATATGTCAGAAAGCATTGGCTGGGACCGGATCATCATCAGTTCCGTAACCCTGGAAAAAAATGGATTTATGCAGGGACAGACAATTGATGCGCTGGCAAAGAAGCTTGGGTATGAAGAACCTTCCGACCTTGTGGCTGACCTGCTTGCAGAGGAAAACGGGAAAGTGGGAATTATTGTGCTAAGCATGTCCCAGGAGGATGTGGATGCGGTAGCCCGTCTGCCCTTTACCTTGCTGATTTCAGACGCCCTGTACGGCGGTAACGGAAAGAACGCCCATCCCCGTCTCCTTGGCACAACAGCCAGATTTATAAATGATTTTGTACTAAAACGAAACGTGCTGTCCATGGAGCTGGCTGTCAGCAAGATGACTTATCTGCCTGCAAAACGGCTGGGCCTTGAGGACAGGGGGCTTTTAAGGCCCGGGTACCAGGCAGATGTTTTGGTATTTCAGCCGGAGAGATTCTTAGATCATGCGGATTATACCGGAAAGCATGACCAATGTACGGGTATGGACCTGGTGTTCATGGGAGGAAGACAGGTGCTGGCAGACGGCATTCTTTTGGACCGTGCCGGAGGGAAGCTGTTAAGAAAGGGCTTTAAGCCAGATACCACACAGTAAGCCATGGGATATTAAAATGGAAGGCGAAGTAAGCTTTGGGGTATTAAACCCTTTCCAGGGATATCTGTATGCCCTGGAGAAATGGGCAAAAACAAGGAAAGAAGGAAGCAGACATGAATATTTATGAAAAACTGAAGGAACTTGATTTGGAGATCCCGGCAGCTCCGCCTAAGGGAGGAATATACTCCCCTTGCCAGGAATTTGGAAGCAACCTGGTATACATATCAGGCTGCGGGCCGGTGATGGGAGGAGAAGGAATTTGTGGAAAGCTTGGAAATGAATTTACCACAGAAGAGGGAAAAACCTTTTCCAGGGATGCCATGTTAAATGTTCTTGCAGTGTTACAGGATAAGATCGGGGATTTGAACCGGGTAAAACGAGCAATCAAAATTCTTACCTTTGTGGCTAGTGTGGATACCTTTTATGAGCAGCCGGCAGTGGCTAACGGAGGAAGTGAATTACTGTTACAGCTTTTGGGCCAGGAGAATGTACCGGCCCGTTCAGCCATAGGAGTCAACGTATTGCCTGGAAATATTCCTGTTGAGACGGAAGCTATATTTGAAATTGAAGAATAAATTTTGAATGAGGGATAAAATGGAACGTCAATTTAAAAAAAAGTTTACTAGAGTCATTATACGTACATTACCCACTGAAGCCGGAATACGACAAAAGCATGGAAACCTATAACTTAAAAAAAGCCGGTCTTATCTTCTGTGAGTTTATGGGATGGAACCAGCCTGGAGCCGTGGAGCTTTGAGGGCGAGGGAGAAGTTCAAATAATAGAAGGAAACATATTGTGCCTGGAAACAAAGTCACGGGCAGACCACTGGCCGGAGGATGAAGTCCGGGCAAACGATGCGGCAGCAGGGCTTTATGCCACCTTTGGAAGCTATATTGCAAGGCTGAATGTGAAGGGGCTGGAGTTAGGAAAAGGGAACCGGATATGGTTTAAGATCCGTCCCATTTGCCCCGGTCTTCACAGTCCTATTGTGCGTGTTGGTTTTGTCAATAATGGGGTGACCAAGATACCTGATGTCTATTCAAGAGAAGCTTTCATGCCATCAATCTGAAAAATAATGAATGGAATACCTGTACCTGGGAAATCGATTCCATTGCCCATGATGCAATCGAGGAAATTTCATTTAACATTCACCGGTATGGCAAGGAAGTGAGCACTGGCAATGACTTAAGATTTGAATTTTGCGATATCCAGCTTCAGGAGGTAAAGCCGGGAGTCGTTCATGGCTGGCAGTGTGAGGAAGAGGAAGCAGTATTTTCTACAACCGGTTACTTTACAGACGGGAGAAAAACCGCAATCGCCAATACCTCAGCCAAAGAATTTGAAATCGTGAAAGAAGGCTGCTTAGAGGAAGAAGTGGCATACCATGGGCAGATTGAGAAGGTGGAGAATCATCTGGGAAGCTTCGGGGTATTGGATTTCTCAGATTTAAAAACCGAAGGCACATACAGGATCCGGTTTGGAAATACGGTAAGCGAACGGTTCATCATAGGAAATGACGTGTTGGAAAGTACTTTATGGAAGCTGACCAATTTCCTGTATTGTGAACGGTGCGGCTATCCGGTTCCAGGCGGCCATGGAACCTGTCATCAGGATGTGATCGCAGAACATAATGGGGTAAAATTGGTGTATTCGGGAGGCTGGCACGATGCGGCAGATGTTTCCCAGCAGACCATGCAGACGGCGGAAATCTTAGATGCCATGATCGCTTCCGCAGGGAAGGTAAAGGATTCCGATCCAATGCTTTTTGGCAGAATGATGGAAGAAGCCAATTGGGGACTGGATTTTGTGCTTCGTATGCGATTTGGAGACGGCTACCGGGCATCCCAGGCGGCCATCCGCAGGTGGACCGACAACTTTATCGGAAATATGGATGATTGTGAAGCAGATGTTCACAACCGGTCCTTTGAAAACTTTGTTTTTGCCGCAGTAGAAGCCGCTTCCGGAGAAGCCTTTAAGGAACTGGACCGGGAGCTGGCATGGAAGTGTGTGGATGTAGCCAGGGAAGACTTCCGTTTTGCCGATGAACGGTTCCGGAAGGTTGGTGTGGAAGGACCGCATCATTTACTGGAACATACGGCAGGCTCCAGCCTTTCCCAGTACTATGCTGCAGCAGCATGGGCGGCTGCCAGGATTTATAAAATTACCGGTGACAGCTATTTTTATGATAAGGCTGCTAAGTATGCAGATAAAGTGATTTCCTGCCAGGAGACCAGGGATGACCTGCCTATGAAAGGATTCTTCTGCAGGGATGAAAACAAAACCCATATCGTACATTTCTCCCATCAGGCAAGGGACCAGATTTTCGCCATGGCACTGGCAGAGGTATGCGGTGCTCTTGCAGAGCATGAAAACAAGGCTGTGTGGGAAGAGGGCTTAAAACTCCATGGGGAGTATTTAAAAGGCCTGCAGAAATATACGGCTCCCTTTGGCATGCTGCCGGCCGGAATCCACCATATCAGCGAGGCAGAGGATCAGGAAACCTTCCATGTTGTGCATCCAAAGGTTGATTATGACAGAGAACGGGTCAATTATGTGGAACAGCTGAAACAGGGCATTGACCTGGGAGACGGATACTATGTGAGAATCTTCCCGGTGTGGTTTTCCTTCCGTGGAAACTCAGCGATCCAGCTGTCCATGGGAAAAGCGGCCTCCATCATAGGAACGTATTTTGGCGATGAAGAGTTAATTGAAATTGCCAGGGAGCAGCTTTACTGGACTCTTGGAAAGAACCCCTTCGGCCAGTCTCTGATCTATGGGGAAGGAAACCACTACGGACAGGAATATACAGCTTTGTTGGGAGAAACCGTTGGAGAGATGCCGGTAGGTGTCCAGACCAGGGGAAATGAAGACCTTCCCTATTGGCCTCCAGCAATATTGCCACCTACAGGGAGGTTTGGACAACACCGCCAGGACGTTTTATGTGGATTGCTGCTGATTTGATTTAACCTCATCAAGTAAGTGAAGGATACCTGCAGGAGGCTGAAGCTTAGACAGGATCAGGCCGCCTGTCTATGGATATGGGGAAACGCTCTCGTTAATAGAAACACATAAGAGAACTGCTGATCCGATCAGTCAGGAACAGATACTTCAATATGGAGATTAATATTCCGGAAAAGCGGGCCCTTGATGTGAAAATTGATGTGGCTGAAAGCAGTGGAAAAGAGTGTAAACGGATAATTTTCCGGGAGGGTGCCTTGAGACACCCTCCTCCTTGCCTATGAACATAAAATGAAAACAGGTTCTCCATTTCTTGTGTCTGTGATCGAGGCATACTATCTTCTCTTTCTCAACATATTGACAAGGGAGAGACTATAAAACACAACTGCAGTGCCGATTAAGATCACAACGCTGGCAGCCGGTGTCACCTCATGCCCGCCAAAACGAAAGGTCACACCCATGTATTCCTTAAAATCCTCCAAATAGATGGCAGGTATTCCGTCAAAGGAATTTTGCATGGATGACTCCATCAGCACCTGGCGAAACAGCGATGCGGCATGGGATACAGGGAATACTTTTATGACCGTTTGAACCGACGGAGGTAAAGTCCCTATGGGAAGATATATGCCGGTTAAAAACCCGATCAGAGTACCAAGAATGGTGCTGGCTGTGCCAAAGGCGCTATGGCTGTTGAAAAAAAGACACGACAAAGCAAACCAAAGAGGTATTAGTTAACGATGTAAGAAGCATTAATAAAAAGACCTTGATGCAGGCCAGGGGAGTGAGCCATTCCCCGCCGCTGTGTACAATATAAATTTCTGCGGCCACAGCCGTAACAAGTGACATGATCACGCCGATTAAAAAGGAGCTTCCAATATATCCGCCAGTTATGCTGCTTCGTTTGATAGGGGAAGAATCAAAATCCTTGTTGATTTTTTGGACTTTATCATCGATCATAACACCAAAAGCCCCCATTGTGGTGGTCATGGATGTCACGGTGAGAAGTCCTGACACCAGCCAGTTAATCATCAAAACCTGGGCATGCTTAAGATCGTTCATGGAATTGTTCAGCCAGACATCTCCTAAAAACACCGCGTAAAGCCCAATAATGATGAAAACAGACAGCAGAGAGAAAAACACTGCACTTTTATCACGAAAAAACAGCTTTAAATTGCGTTTAATAAATATTTTCATTGCCGCAGCTCCCTTCCCGTAATGCCGATAAATGCTTCATCCATGGTGCCCTGCAGGACCTGAAAGCTGTTGATATAGCTTTGGCATTTTTCCACTATAGGAATAGCGGCCATGGTATCCGGCAGCTTTACAACAAATTCGCCTGCCGAAGCGGTAAAATCCAGCTTTAGTTCCTCCATGATCTGCCGCAGGGCCGATTCATCCAGAACGGACAATCTTAAGGTATCAGTGGTATACCGCGTCTTTAATGCGGCAGGCGTACCTTTGGCAGCAATTTCCCCATGGTCGATTACAATTATATAATCCGATTCGGCAGCTTCCTCCATGTAATGGGTTGTCAGAAAAACCGTCATGCCTGTTTTTATTTGAAGCTGTCTGATCGTGTTCCAAATGCTTTTCCGGGTTTGGGGATCAAGGCCGGTAGTAGGTTCGTCAAGGAACAGGATTTGGGGTGTATGGACCAGCGCGCGGGCAATATCTGCCCGGCGCCGCTGACCACCGGAAAGCTTTCCGTAAGGCCGGTCTATAAATTCCTCCAATTCTGTTGCTGCCACGGCTTCCTGTACGGCATTTTTGATCCTGGCTTTATCCGATGTATATAAGCCTGCCCTGATAGTCAGATTTTCTCTTACAGTGAGTAACGTATCCAACACGCCGTCCTGAAACACGACACCAATCATTTGCCGGATCGCCTGACTATCCTTCCTAAGGTCAAGCCCGTTGATAGTGATTTGCCCATTATCAAAATCCAATAAGGTACATAAAGTATCAATGGTGGTGGATTTTCCTGCACCATTAGGACCAAGAAAGGAAAACAGCCTGCCCTGTTCCACATAAAAGCTGATATCCTTTACAGCAGTTATCTTGCCGTAATTTTTTCTTAGATTAGCTACTTCTATAATTTTTTTCATGGTATGATCTCCCTTTTCCCATCTACTATATCAAAGCCTGTAAAACTTCCCGATACCGGAAGCCGTATCCGGTAAATCAGGCGAATCAAGGGGTAAAAAAAGACGGCAAGCTGCAATAAGCAAACCGTCCCGGCATTATAATTATGAATGGCAGTCTCGTTTCAGGTTTTCGTTCTTCACTTGTCATACACAGTTGCTTTTATGCTAAAGGACATTGGGAACTTATCCGTATTATAATCATAATTAAAAAGTCCATCTCCTATATTGCGCAAGCCGCCGGCATCAAAAAAAGTTTTCCTTAAATTCATTGAAATACTGGATATGCAGCCCCGCAGAAGTAAGGGAATTGATTAAATCTGAAACAGTATACATCCAAAAATATGCCTTTACACCATGCTTTGGCTCTGAGGCATATCCACCTATAGAATCATCAACATCGGGTTCTTTCCCGAAATAAGGATATTTTACTTCCATTATATTGTTGGCAAGCTTTTGTTCATCCATTGCCAGAAAAAAACGGATGGCTGTCAAAAACATAGAAAAATCCATCATCCTTGAGTAAATGACGTATGGTCTCTCCCCATTTTTTCAGATCAGGAAGCCAGCCGATTGCTCCCTCAGATACGAATACGACATCATATTTTTCCTTATGTTGATCCATGAACTTCATGATATCGGATTCTATAAAATCAACATTTGTAATATTCAAATCTTCTGCCAGTTTTTTTGCATAATTGATATTATCCGGCACTAAGTCAACGCCTGTTGCACTGGCTCCCATTCCTGCAAGCAATATAGTATCTGCTCCGGTATTACATTGTAAATGTATGATCTTCTTACCACTCAAATCTCCAAGCTCATTTTTAATATATTTATTGAACTTGTGGCTTCCATTTAAAAGGGATTTCTTAAATGCAAAGTAGTGGTCTTGAGAAACCTGGCTCCATGCGTGTTTGTTTGAATCTATTTCTTTCATGCTCCTACCCCTTAATCATTGAAATTGAAAAACTTATACAGAAAATAAATTGGTGAGACCTCTGACGCCTATTCTGTTACTATGTGTAACATCTCCTTACAGAGCGTTAAATAGCCTATTGCGATTTTTTTGTCTGGCCGCCGTGATTTCTTTACGCGTTCTGAGTAGAATCTATCATATACTTATTTGTAATTATACTCTTGTAAATATGATGATATATCTGCTCCACCACCACCGGCAAACACGTTGTAATCTTTATTTAGAATCTCTTTTTAATCCATAGAGGCCAGATACTTTTTTTTGTAGATTAAAGTTTATACCATTATTGTTGCATTTTGCGTATGCCATATTATACCATCTCTTATTTAAGAGAACAAGCTTTCCTTAATTTTCCAGTATGCAAATAAATACAAGGATTGGTGCGACAAAAAAAGAGGAAGTGCAGCATCTGCAAGAAAAATTTGCGGTTAAATAAACTAAAGTTAGTATTTAAGATTCATTGTTTATTAATTTTATTTAGTAAGGGGGCAGGACTCTCCATTTTGTCCACCCTGCTGACTGGAAAAGACTGCATATAGAAGGGACTCTGTTGGAGCAGGGCCGGTCATGACGCGGCAGAAGTCAAGGGATTTTCGAACAAATGTTTGCAATAAGAAAAAAGATATGATATAATAGAGAAAATCGGTTGCTGAGTGATTCAGGTGCGGGCCAGATATGGTCCGCATTCCATATTCATGATTTTAGTTTATTACAGGAGTTTATTATGGCAAAACAGTATATCAAGATAAGAGGTGCTAATGAGCACAACTTAAAGAACATTTCCGTGGATATCCCAAGAAATGAGCTGGTTGTCTTAACCGGCCTCAGCGGTTCGGGAAAGTCTTCCCTGCTTTTGATACCATCTACGCCGAGGGGCAGAGACGCTATATGGAGTCTCTTTCCTCCTATGCCCGGCAGTTCTTAGGACAGATGGAAAAGCCGGATGTGGAGAGTATTGAAGGGCTGTCACCGGCTATTTCCATAGACCAGAAGTCTACCAACCGCAACCCCCGTTCCACGGTGGGCACGGTTACTGAGATTTATGATTATATGAGGCTTTTATATGCAAGGATCGGCATTCCCCATTGTCCAAAGTGCGGGCGGGAAATCCGCAGGCAGACCATTGATCAGATGGTGGATCAGATCATGGAACTGCCGGAGCGGACAAAGATCCAGCTTTTGGCCCCTGTTGTCCGCGGACGGAAAGGGGAGCATGCAAAGGTTTTGGAGCATGCCCGGAGAAGTGGATACGTAAGGGTCCGCATTGACGGAAATCTTTATGAACTTTCCGAGGAAATCAAGCTGGATAAGAATATCAAGCACACCATTGAGGTTGTGGTGGACCGTCTTGCGATCCGGGAAGGAATCGAAAAGCGTCTGACCGATTCCATTGAGACGGTTATGGAGCTGGCAAGCGGTCTGATGACCGTGGATGTGGTGGATGGACAGCCCATTAATTTCAGCCAGAGCTTTTCCTGTCCGGACTGCGGCATCAGCATTGATGAGGTGGAGCCCAGAAGCTTTTCCTTTAACAATCCTTTCGGTGCCTGCCCGGATTGTTTTGGACTTGGATATAAGATGGAATTTGACGAGGATCTGATGATCCGGATAAGAGCTTAAGCATTGACCAGGGAGCCATTGTGGTGCTGGGCTGGCAGTCCTGTACGGATAAGGGCAGCTATACCCGGGCTGTTTTGGAAGCCCTTGCGAAGGAATATAAATTCCGGCTGGATACGCCGTTTGAGGATTACCCTAAGGAAATTCATGACGTTCTCATTAATGGAACCAATGGAAAGGAAGTAAAGGTCCATTATAAAGGACAGAGGGGAGAGGGCATTTATGACGTGGCCTTTGAGGGGCTGGTTCAGAATGTTGCCCGGAGATACCGGGAGACTTACTCCGAGTCCTCCAAGGCAGAATATGAATCCTTTATGCGGATCACTCCCTGTCCTTCCTGCGGGGGATGAGGCTGAAAAAAGAGTCTCTTGCTGTTACGGTGGGGGATAAGAACATTTACGAAGCAACCAATATGTCCATTGTTAAGTTCCGGAATTTTATGGACGAGATGGAACTGACCCCTATGCAGCACGCCATTGGAGACCAGATTTTAAAGGAAATACGGGCCAGGATTTCATTCCTCATTGATGTTGGACTTGACTATCTGACCCTCACCCGTGCTACAGGAACCCTGTCCGGCGGCGAAGCCCAGAGAATCCGTCTTGCGACCCAGATCGGTTCCGGCCTGGTAGGCGTGGCTTATATTCTGGACGAGCCAAGCATCGGCCTTCATCAGAGGGATAATGATAAATTACTAAAGACTTTTGCATCTGCGGGATTTGGGAAACAGCGTGATCGTGGTGGAGCATGACGAGGATACCATGATGGCAGCGGATTACATTGTGGATATCGGCCCGGGTGCCGGGGAACACGGTGGAAATGTGGTGGCTACGGGGAATGCCAGGCAGATCATGAAGAATAAGAATTCCATTACAGGCGCTTATTTAAGCGGACGGATTAAAATTCCGGTTCCAAAGGAGAGAAGGCAGCCTGCCGGTTATCTGACTGTTAAGGGTGCAGCAGAGAACAATTTAAAAAACATTGACGTGACCTTTCCTCTGGGAGTCATGACCTGTGTAACTGGTGTATCCGGTTCTGGAAAGAGCTCTCTGGTCAACGAGATCCTTTACAAATCTCTGGCGAGAAAATTGAACCGTGCCAGGATCATTCCGGGAAAACATAAGGCAATTGAGGGAACAGAGCAGCTGGATAAGATCATTGCCATCGATCAGTCCCCGATTGGGCGGACACCAAGGTCCAATCCGGCAACCTACACGGGAGTATTTGATTTAATCCGTGACTTATTTGCTTCCACTCCTGACGCAAAGGCAAAGGGATATTCCAAGGGACGTTTCAGCTTTAATGTAAAAGGCGGACGCTGCGAAGCCTGCAGCGGCGACGGAATCATTAAGATCGAGATGCATTTCCTTCCCGATGTTTTTGTTCCCTGTGAAGTCTGTGGCGGAAAACGGTATAACCGTGAGACACTGGATGTAAAATACAAGGGAAAAAAATATTTATGACGTCCTGAATATGACAGTAGAAGAAGCGTTGAAATTTTTTTGAAAATGTTCCTTCCATTGCAAGGAAGATTTCCACTCTCAATGATGTGGGACTTTCCTATATCAGGCTGGGACAGCGTCTACGGAGCTTTCGGGCGGAGAAGCCCAGAGAATCAAGCTGGCTACGGAGCTGAGCAAGCGGGGAACAGGAAAGACTATTTACATTCTGGACGAGCCTACGACCGGTCTTCACTTTGCGGATGTCCATAAGCTGATCGAGATTTTACGTAAGCTGTCGGAAGGCGGCAATACGGTGGTTGTTATTGAACACAACCTGGATGTGATCAAGACTGCAGATTACCTCATTGACATCGGACCGGAGGGCGGCGAAAAGGGCGGTACCATAATCGCCCAGGGCACGCCGGAAGAGGTGGCGGAATGCCCTTCTTCATACACAGGATATTATGTGAAAAGATATTTAGAATAGGCTTTTTTGGCTGAATGAGATAAGGTTGAGAAGAATATCTTCTGGCTTTGAATTTATGAATCAAGTGGATGTGTAAGCATATCTGCTTGATTCATTCATTTATAAAAATTAAAAAGAGTTGGGAAAACAGGGCAGGGAAGATTTCAAGAAAATACTTGTCAAGCAAGTGGAAGTAGAATATAATGTAACCCAAAGCTTTATTGTTGAAGACTATATTAGGAGGAATACCGTGGAGAGAGAAATGATTATCGTTCTGGATTTCGGTGGACAATACAACCAGTTGATTGCCAGAAGGGTCAGAGAATGCAATGTTTACTGTGAGGTTCATCCCCACACACTGTCACTGGACAAGATCAAAGAAATGAATCCGAAAGGAATCATTTTTACTGGTGGTCCAAACAGCGTATATAAGGAGGAATCTCCCCGCTGTACGAAGGAAATCTTTGAAATGGGAATACCGATTCTGGGAATCTGCTACGGTTCTCAGTTAATGGCATATATGCTGGGCGGCAAGGTTGCCACAGCGCCTGTCAGTGAATACGGCAAGACAGAAGTTGACATAGAGGCTGACAGTAAAATTTTAGAAAATGTAAGCTCCAAAACGGTCTGCTGGATGAGCCATACGGATTATGTAGAGAAAGCGCCGGAAGGGTTCCATGTTACAGCTCATACTCCGGCGTGCCCAGTTGCTGGTATGGAATGCGAGGAGCGCGGCCTTTATGCCGTACAGTTCCATCCTGAGGTTATGCATACCCAGGAGGGCACCAAGATGCTTTCCAATTTTGTTTATAATGTCTGCAAGTGCTCCGGTGACTGGAAGATGGACTCCTTTGTGGAGGCTTCCATTGCGGCCATCAGGGAAAAGGTTGGAGACGGCAAGGTGCTTTGCGCCTTATCCGGCGGTGTAGACTCCTCCGTAGCTGCAGTTATGCTGGCAAAGGCTGTCGGAAAACAGCTTACCTGTGTATTTGTTGATCACGGCCTTCTTCGTAAGAACGAGGGAGATGAGGTTGAGGCTGTATTTGGGCCGGAGGGACCTTATGATTTGAATTTTATCCGCGTAAATGCCCAGGACCGCTTTTATGGCAAGCTGGCAGGAGTGGAAGATCCTGAGAGAAAGCGCAAGATCATTGGCGAGGAGTTTATCCGTGTGTTTGAGGATGAGGCTAAGAAGATCGGAACAGTGGATTTCTTTGTACAGGGAACCATTTATCCTGACGTGATCGAGTCCGGTCTTGGTAAGTCTGCTGTGATCAAGTCCCATCACAATGTGGGAGGACTTCCTGAGCATGTGGATTTTAAAGAAATTATTGAGCCTTTGAGGCTGCTGTTTAAGGATGAAGTGAGAAAGGCAGGCCTGGAGCTTGGTATTCCGGAATATTTGGTTTACCGTCAGCCATTCCCAGGTCCGGGACTTGGCGTCCGGATCATCGGTGCAATTACCCCTGAGAAGGTGAGAATCGTTCAGGAGGCAGATGCGATCTATAGAGAAGAGATTGCTAAAGCTGGTGTTGATAAGGGACTTGGACAGTACTTTGCAGCATTGACTAATATGCGTTCAGTTGGCTGCATGGGAGATGAGAGAACCTATGATTATGCCATCGCACTGAGAGCAGTGCTAACTTCTGACTTTATGACGGCTGAATCTGCGGAACTGCCTTGGGAGGTTTTAGGGACAGTGACCAGAAGAATTGTGAATGAAGTGAAGGGCGTGAACCGGGTGCTTTATGATTGTACGGGGAAACCGCCGGCTACGATTGAATTTGAGTAAACTATAAAGAGTCAGAAATCCTTGTAAATTCAAGGATTTCTGACTCTTTATGAATAGAGGCGATTCCGGTGTTTCTTTTTTTTACTTTGGATCTAAAGCGGCTCTGTTTTTTATTTGAGAGTTTTATCGTGAAAGTAATATTGCAATGCTTTCATAATATATTCGGAAGCACCGGCTCCATATTTTTTATCAGTGATTTCCCTGACAGTATCATGGGAATAGCTTTCTATTACCATATCCCAGAAGCCATCACCCATATCTATCCCTAAATTGTTTTCGCTGTAAAACTCCATTATTTCGTGAACAGTATCCTGAATTTCTCTAGAAGCAGCATCTTTCGTTAAATCAGAAGTTAAATTCATGTATAAATCATTGCTTTTCTGCAATAGTTCGTCCTTATTTTTGGCGAGTTCTTTTGATTGTTCCATTAAATCCGAAAAATGTTCCAGATTGTATTTCATGGCTTCTGTATATTTTTCAATACTTCCAAATTGTTTAATGGCAAGTTTGGCTACGTTGGATTCATCATCTTTAATTTTTTTGTATAAGCTGATTGAAGTTTTCGATGCTGCCCCAATGCTTTATAACATCGTCTTCCTTTTGATTTTTGAATTGCTCCAATGCTTCGATATATTCATTTAGGTCAAATTCTTTAAAACTCATGCACTGTTCTCCTTTTTCTAATCGATCCAGAAGCTCAATAAGTTTGTCTATGCGATCACGTTTTAAACAGAGTAACTTCTTTTGCTTCTTAAAAGCTTCCATTTTATCAAATTCTGGTTTTTGCAGTATTTCATTAATTTCTTTCAGTTTAAAATCCAGTTCTTTAAAAAAATAAAATTTGCTGCAGCTTTTGCAAGACTTCATCGCTGTATAAGCGATAACCAGATGGTGTTAATTCACTTGGTTTTAAAAGACCAATTTCATCATAGTATTGCAGCGTGCGTGTGCTGATACCTGTTAATTCAGCAACCTGGCTTATAGTTTTCATGATTATCAGCCCCTTTAACTTGAATAATTGAGAGAACAATTCAGATATTTGCCGGCGAATATTCTGTTTCGTTCCATGACTAAATGGTACACTATCACGTTACGTAGTAGTCAAGTCTTTTCTGCATATTTTAATGTATTATTTTTGGGATGTAGTTTAACAGTAATTTACTTTGTCCTCAGACCCAATTTTAGAGATCGGATCAGAAATGGAACGATAAAGATTCTTTTAGTATTTCCATTAAATCATCACATTTGTATTGTAAAAACGGTCATTGATATAGTAAAGTAGAATCTGCAACCACCAGTTGACAAATTATATAGCGCACTTGGTAGTTGTCAACCGTTGAAAATGCTATAATGCAGACAGTCATATATCACCAGGTGAACGCAGATATTTATTACAGTGCATTTGAAGATGGAATGACATAAATAAATTTTGAAAGGAAGGTGCATTGTGATATTAGCAGAAAAAATTATTGCATTGCGTAAGAAGGCCGGATGGTCCCAGGAGGAACTGGCTTACCAGATGGGCGTATCAAGGCAGTCCGTATCCAAGTGGGAGTCCGGAACTTCAATTCCTGATTTAGAACGAATTTTAAAACTTAGTCAGGTATTTGATGTCAGCACGGATTATTTATTAAAGGAAGAGATGGAGACAGCCCCGGCATCTATTACCATGGAATCTGATTGCGATGAGGTACAAAAGACGGTTACTCTGGAAATGGCCAATCATTTCATAGAGACCAAGATCCGCGGAGCGAAAAAAAGTGGCATCAGGGATAGCGGCTTATATTTTGTCTCCTGTCGTGCTGATTTTTCTGGGAGGATTATCAGAATTAAAGGATGTAAATATCAGTGAAAACATGGCAGGAGGATTTGGGGTGGCCATATTGCTTCTGATTGTTGGTATTGCCACAGTGTTTTTTTGTAATGCATGGAATGAAAATGGAATCTTACCAATATTTAGAGAAAGAAGTTTTTCGTCTGGAATATGGAGTGGAAGGGATAGTACGGAAAAGGATGGCAGAGTATGAAGGAACCTATAGAATCTGTAATGTGGCAGGTGTTTTCCTATGTATTATCTGTGCTTTGCCATTGATGACAGCGATTGCGTTAAGCAGTTCAAGCCTTGTCTATGTAATGTGCGTTGATTTCCTGCTGATCATAGTAGCCTGTGCTGTATTTTTGTTCGTAATAGCAGGAGAGAAAAAAAAGGCTGTTTTCAGATGCTGCTGCAGGAGGGGGATTATACGGCAGAGAAAAAAACTGGAAAAGAAGCGGACAGAACACCTGCATGCAATCTATTGGTGTACCATTACCGCAGTGTACCTTGGCATCAGTTTTTATACGGGAAATTGGAGCAGGACATGGATCATCTGGCCTTGTGCAGGAATCATGTATGGGGCAGTGCGGGCGTCAGCTGCTGCTTTGAAAGGTAAGAAAATGCATAATTAACCGAGTGAATTATGTTTCAGGTAAATCTACATCCCAACAGCTTTTGTATTTAAATATCTAAAACAACTATTAAAAATCCAGACCCTTCCTGTTTGATGTGTCCCCAAAAAGTCAGACCTAAAAAATCTAACGATTGGAGGTCACATCAATTATAAGAATAGGGTCTGGATTTTTATGAAGAATATTATCGTGCGAAAAGCGTGATGTAGTTACGCATAATGGCATACCGTCCTTCTGGCGTCAATTTTACCAAACCACCGGATAGCTGAACACAGTCCTCCCGTTCTAAAGATCTGATGATTATCGAAGTAAACTCACCAGTCCAGTGCAGATGCGTCTTTATGGTATCAACGCCTGCTTCCGCATTTTCTTCTGCACTGTTCTCATGATTAGAAAGGTGAAAAAGCAGCGTCGCTTTAGCAAACTCCAGTCTCTGATTCCTCCGTCTGAGAAGTGAACGGATCAGTCCTCTGCGAGGTGCAAAAATAAACACAAGGAAGAAGACCAATCCAGTTATCACAGCCATGCTGCCTGCAATGGAAACATCCAGCAGTGCTGCCGCCTGATACCCCAGAATTCCGTTGACTGCTCCAATGATCCCGCTTAAAATCAGCATCCATTTTAAATCGTCTGTCAGCAGATAAGCCGTCACTGGAGGGCCGATCATAAAGCTACCACCAGCACAGATCCTACTGCCTGAAATGCCCCGACTGTGGTAAGGGATACCAGTGTCATCAGCCCGTAATGCACCAATGCAGGGGAAAAGCCCAGCACAGCGGCCAGCATGGGATCAAAGGTCGCTATCTTTAGTTCTTTAAAGAAAATGATAATCGCCGCCAGATTGATCAGCAGCAGAACCCCTGTTGTATAAATGGCTTTTGCCCCCATATCCACGCCGCCTATGACCATACGGTCAAAAGGAGCAAAAGCCAGCTCTCCCAATAGTACCGAGTCAGTATCCAGGTGAACCGAGCCGGCATAACGTGTAATCAGGATAATGGCTATGGAAAAGAGCAGGGGGAACACCACGCCGATGGCGGCATCCTCCGCCAGCAGCCGTGTCCGGCTCAGCAGCTCCGTCAGCCACACAGTCACCACTCCCATCAGTGCGGCACCCATAATCAGCAAAGGCGAGGAAAGATCGTGGGTGACGAAAAATGTGAGCACAATTCCCAATAGAATCGTATGGGTAATGGAATCCGACATCATTGACATTTTACGAAGTACCAGAAATGTTCCGGGGAGAGCACAGGCCACAGCTACAATAACGGCTATGATTTGAATTTCAATTTGCGGTGCCATCCGATACACCTCCTTCCAGCTTATATAAAACCTTGTTTTTTCTGCGTTGATATACTCTGTGCAAAACACCGCGCCCAGGAGCGAACAGAATGCTGATGATCACGATGACGCTAACACAAACCACGATAGCCGGGCCTGTGGGCAGCTTTGGAACGAGAGAACTGGCTGCCGTTCCTGAGATGCCGGATACGGCTCCGAAAAGTGCTGAGAGCGTCACCATGACCCATAGCTTATTGGTCCACTGGCGTGCGGCAACCGCAGGAGTAATCAGCATGGCGCTCATGAGGATAACGCCCACCGTCTGCAATCCGATAATGATTGCCAGCACGACCATAAATGACAGCAGGAGATTTAGTTTCTTTGGGGAAAAGCCAAGGCTCTGGCAAAGTCGCTGTCAAAAGTGAAAAGCTTAAATTCCTTCCAGAACAGCAGCACCAGTACAAGCAATATAAGGCCGCAAATTACCATCAGAATGATATCCCGCTGTAAAAGCGTGGACGCCTGCCCGAAGATAAAGCGTTTAAGCCCAGCCTGATTGGAGTTTGGAATCTTCTGTACGTAGGTAAGCAGCACCAGGCCCAATCCAAAGAAAACGGACATTACCAGAGCCAGAGCACTGTCAAATTTTACGCGGGTATGACGCACAATACTGACAATGAACAGCGTTGCCAGCAAACCGGAAATAAGGGCGCCCAGCAGGAGAATTTCTGTATTTTTACTGCCTGACAGAACAAAGGCCATCACTACTCCGGGGAGGGCAGCGTGGGATACTCCGTCTCCCAGAAGGCTCTGCCTGCGAAGCACTGCAAAGCTGCCGAGTACTCCGCTGATCAGGCCTAGGAGGGCGGAACCAAGAGCCACTGTCTGGAATGTATAATCGGAAAATAATGAGATAATATTGTTAAACATCACATCACACCCCTTAACAGCGCACCAGAGCTGTGGTAGGTCTTTTTCAAATTGTCTTCGTGGAATACTTCCTCCACAGGCCCACAGGCAACCACGCGCAGATTGATCAGGGTAACCCAGTCGAAATAATCAGGTACCGTCTGCAGATCGTGATGGACGACCACCACGGTTTTATTCTGTTCCTTCAGCTCTTTTAACAGTGCTACGATAGCCCGTTCCGTCTGAGCGTCTACCCCCTTGAAGGGTTCATCCATAAAATAGACTTCTGCTTCCTGTGCCAGGGCGCGGGCCAGGAAAACCCGTTGCTGTTGGCCGCCGGAGAGCTGGCTGATCTGACGGGAAGCATACTCCTGCATGCCCACCTTTGCCAGCATTTGTTTCGTCAGTTCTACATCCGATTTACTTGGGCGGCGGATCCAGCCTAACTTGCCGTAGCAGCCCATCAGCACCACATCCTGTACCGTGGCCGGAAAATCCCAGTCCACGCTGCCGCTTTGAGGTACATAGCCGATGCGGTTTTTCAAGGTACGTATATCTTCATTCCCGTCCAGAAACCGGACGGCTCCGGTGACAGGCTTTAAGAGCCCCAACATAGCTTTGATTAAGGTGGTTTTACCGGCCCCGTTTGGACCGACCACCGCCATCAGCTTTCCCTTTGGGATTTTTAAGTCAATATCCCAAAGGACAGGCTTGGCGTCATAGGCTACGGTTAAATCTTCTACCTCCACCGCATAGTTTTGTTGTTTTTCCATATGATTTCCTCCTGTCACTTTAAGGCATCCACAATTGTGTCAATATTTGCTTTAACGGTCAGGACATAAGTATCGGCTTCAGACTCGGCATCGCCTAGGGAGTCAGAATAAAGTTCCCCGCCGATGGAAACATCAAAGCCCTTCGCTTTTACCGCAGCCTGCAGCGCTTCAATGGTTTTTGGCGGTACGGAAGATTCTACGAAAATCGCCTTGATCTGCCGTTCCACAATAAAATTGGCCAGATCACTGACATCGGCTGTACCTGCTTCCGCATCGGTGCTGATGCCCTGCAGGCCCCGTACCTCAAATCCGTAGGCTTTGCCAAAGTATTGAAATGCATCGTGAGCGGTCACCAGTACGCGCTGTGACTCCGGCAGCTCAGCAGCCCTGCCGCGAATGTACGTATCCGTCTCATCAAGTTCTTTTAAGTAGGCGTCCAGATTTGCTTCATAATCTGCTTTTCCAGCGGGATCGGCTTCTGCTAATCCTTTTGCAACGGTTTTAGCTGCATCCTTCCATAGGGAAACATCGAACCAGATATGAGGATCGTGGATGGAATTGTCATTCTCCCATGCAAGAAGCATGGATTCGTCTAAGCCCTTTTCAATGCAGATGACTGCAGGTCCCTGACTGGATAGATTTTCAAATATTTCCCCCATTTTTCCTTCCAGATGCAGGCCGTTATATACCACCACATCTGCTTTCTGCATCAGGGAAACATCTCCGGCACTGGCCTGATACAGGTGTGGGTCAATACCTGGCCCCATAAGGCCGTTTACTGTAACCCGTTCTCCGCCTATGACTGCAGTCAGATCAGCCAGCATGGTGGTGGTGGCTACAATATTTAATTTATCTTTTGAAGAGTCTGTGTTTACCGGCGGAGCAGAGCAGCCCGTAAGCAATAATGTGAAACTCAGGATCGTGCCAAGAAGGCCTTTGGTTTTTTTGATTCATGGGAAACCTCCTAAAAATATATTTGGTGTCAAATCCCCTCGATCTCGTCTACATAGATTTGACAGGCGGCCTTATAACTGATTTGAACACGCCTGCCTTCCAGGTCAAGCGTCAGCGGCCCTTCATATGCCGCAGCTTCAATAATGCGGACAGAGCATCCGATGGTGATTCCACTTTCCTGCAGATAGTCCAGCAGTTCCTTTTCTTCCTTTACACGCCGTATATGGGAAGCCGTGCCCATAGGAAGCAGATTCAAGGTCAGCAGCGGAGCGTGGTCGATTTGGCCGTCAGGATGGGGAATTGCGCTTCCGTGAGGCAATAGGCCGGGTAATTCAGAAACTGATCCAACCGGGCGGTAAGGCGTGGCGGTGTGATATGTTCCAGCAGTTCTGCGTCTTCATGCGCCTCACTCCATGAGTACCCAAGATGTCGCATCAGGAAAACCTCCCAGAGCCGGTGGCCCCTTACCAGTGAAATGGCAACCTGAATTCCCTCAGGCGTCAGGCACGAGCCTTTGTAAGGCTCATAATGAATCAGCCCTTCCCGATTCAGCTTTCCCAGCATTTCTGTCACAGAAGCGGGAGCGATCTGCAAAGTTTCCGCAATCTGCTTATTGTTTACCAGTTCTTCCATGCCTCCCAGCTTATAAATAGCTTTTAAATAATCTTCTTTGTTTGGTGTCATTTTATCTTCCTCCGTTTTAGACATATAAACCCCGCCATTGGCGTGGGTAAGGATATTGTTTAAAGAGTGTTCTTTTATACCGCTAAAACTTTCCCGATCCATCCAATCAACAGGATAAGGGCGGTTACTGTTAATGCAGGCATCTTACTGCGAAAAAGCTGTTTTGTACAAATATTCATAATTTCCTCCTGTTGTGTTGTTTTAAATATTAATTTAGGTATACCTAAATCTTATTATATTATATGCCTAAATATATAAAAGTGCAAGTGGTTTGCAAATGAAATCAATTATTTCATCATCCCGATCCGTTAGGGGAGGAAATACCGTTTCCCTTGGCTAATTTATGAGACCTAAGTAGAAATTGTTACGAATACACTATATAAAGTCTGAAAAACAGAGGATGAATGACAATGAGCCAGCTTCCGTCTCAGGAATTCCGTACCGTCCGGGGATATGAACTGAAAAAAACAAAAAGAGAGCAGACTAACGCCTGCTCTTGAGGACTATCTTGAAATGGCATACCGATTATGTCTGGAAGAAAAATGCACTCGCATAAACAGACTTTCAGGGCGGCTGCACGTCCGTCCATCGTCTGCGTCAAAGATGGTATCCAAGCTTGTCCAGCTTGGATATTTGAGATACGATAGTTTTGAAAATATCCTGCTGACTGATGAGGGAAGAATAACCGGCGATTATCTGCTGCAACGTCATAATACTTTGGAGCGTTTTTTTTACTATGCTCAGAAGCCCACGTCCTTTGGAAGAAGCAGAATTGGTTGAACACATGCTGGGAGATTTGACTGTATTGGAAATAAAGGTGCTGATGGAGTTTTTTTATGCAAAATCCGGATATTGAAAAACAGTTTAAGAATTTCAGGGATATGGTAAACCTTCCTAATGAATAAATGGTCTTCCATAAGTAACGGATTTTAGCAAAAATCAGTTAGTGAATTAATGAATTGATTTATTTACTAATGTCTGATCAAGTATTCAAACATTTAGGCAAGATTGAAAAAAACGTTGATATGATAAAAGAAGTTATATTTTCTTTTCCACAGAACTTTATAGGCATTTAAAAAAAATTGCTTCTGATCAGCTGTGTTTCATAACTTTGTTCTTGCTGTAAATCAAGTAGGCTTACAGACTGCCTTGAAGATAGAAAAACCACATGCCCCTTTCCGATTTGGAGCATGTGGCAGAGTTGTAAGGTTCTTTAACCTCACCAAGTAAGTCCCCCCACTTCAATGCTGGAAAGGCATAAGTGGTAGGTGGGGGTACTTGTGTTGTTTACTTGTGTCAGAAGGGGTACAAGCCCCTAAGCTGCGATAGCAGCTATGAGATTATGCCGGGTGAAGCGGAGTGCGAATATCCGCTTGACTTGACCATAAAGGAATCCCCCATACAATCGGCATGAGCTCATTACCGTTTACCGGGCGTAAGGGTTTTTGCGTGGCCGTCACTTCTTACAAGCAGCCTTTTATAAGTTGCATCCACGCCCATCGCTCCAAGCGGAGCAGTGATCAAGATGGCTAAAACCGCAACCGTCAAAATTGTATTGCCGGCTGCAACTCCTGCCGCCAAAGGAAGCCCGCCGATTGCCGCCTGTACAGTTGCTTTTGGCAAATAGGCAATGGCACAAAACATGCGTTCCTTTTTGTTTATTGGAGTCTTTGCAAGGCAGACAAATACGCCGCATATCCGAATCAGCAGGGCGATAAAGATAAGAGCAACAGCCATAAATCCGGCCTTTGCCGCATAGCTTATATCCACTGTTGCGCCCACCAATATGAACAGCATCAATTCAGCAGCCACCCAGATTTTTGAGAACTTGCCAGACAGGCGTTTTGCTAAGATATCATACTGCTTCAGAATGGTACCGCCTAAAGCCATGACAGCCAACAAGCCGGACATAGGCACATATGCTTTAATGGCTGTTTCGAGAGAAACCAGCAGAAACGAAGTGCTTAATAAAATTAAAATCTTGGCGGTATCGCGAATATGGATTTTTTTGAAACAGCTTCACCAAGGCGAGGCCCAGTAAAATACCCACCAACAAGCCTGTCACAATGGAAATAGGTATTTTAATAAGAGTTATGGCATCAAAGCTGCTTCCCTCGTACATGCTCATAAATGATGTAAAAAGGACAATTACATAAATGTCGTCAACGGAAGCTCCGGCCATGATAAGCTGTGGAATACTCTTTGCCCGGCCGTAGCCATTTTCCATCAGCTTTAGCATTTTAGGCACGATAACTGCCGGAGAGACCGCACCGAGCACCGTTCCCATGATAGCTGCTTCTAAATGGGAAATAGGGAAAAACATTGGTGCAAAAATAGTAGTGGCGGCTATTTCAAAACTTGCCGGAATGAAGCACATAAGGATTGCCGGGCGGCCAACCTTCTTTAAATCCTTAATATCCAGCGCGAGTCCTGCCCTTGTAAGGATCACGATCAGGGCAATTTGTCTCAAATCAGCGGAAATATTCAGCAGATCCGGAGCAATCAAATTCAGCGCATACGGCCCTAATACAATACCGGTGAGAAGCATCCCCACAAGGCCGGGGAGTTTTAGTTTCTGCATGGTTCCGCTCAATATCATGCCGCAAAGAACCATCATTGCAAGACTGAAAAGCATATATATCCTCCTTTGTGCAGAAATGCAAAAAAAGCCGACACTTCTGCAATGAAATAATTGCAGAAGTCATCAGCTTAATAAGCGGTTCGGCTTTCATCAGCACAGGGAGAACTTCATTCCCTTGGGCCATTATAGCAAAGACGGGTGTAAATTTCAAGGAATATTTGATGTTGCTGGCTTTCTTAGCTCCTTGTCATGTTCTTATGCGGGTATCAAGTAGTAGGAGAGCAGAGGATGAAATTACACTTTTTAGACAATGAACCGGTTTCCTTGCCTCAAGTAAGGGGTTAGAAAAACAGGAAGTATCGCGGTGTGCTGCTCTTGTACTGCAAATACTCATCCCCAAAAGCACGGGGCAAATACTTTTCTTCCTCTAGAATCTGAAAATGCAGCAGCAGGATGCCGATGATCGCGGCAGCGATCATGATCACATTGGGCAGGGAAAGTGCAGATCCAATATACAGCATATCAAAGCCCACAAAAGCAGGATTTCTGCTGACCTTGTATATACCCTTGTGACAATGGAAGTCTTCTGGGTTTCGTCCACACCTGCGCGCCAACTGTCACGCATGGAGGTAATAGCAAGCACAAAGAAAATAACCCCGCCCCCGGTAATTACAATTCCTGTCCATCGTATACTTACAGGAAATGAAAGAGAAAGCATGAATCGGGAGAAAAAAAACGCTTACGTACTGAATAGCCGCAATGCCGTAGGTTGCTGCAAGAAGAGCCGTTTCTATTGCAGCCGTTTTAGGAGGTTTGCGGCCTTTTGCCAGCCGGTTTGTGTGAATGCCTTTTTTTCCGAAGAAGGATTTGCTTCACAAAATAGGCAATGTAAAAACAGGTTATTAGCGCAAATATGCTGATTTGAAAAATCATTCTATCACCGCCTTATATGTAATACCAAAAAGTATACCATGGAAACGTCAAAATGAACATCAAAATAAGATTGATTGAAGCGGTCGGATACTTATCCCAAGAGTGCTGCGAACTCATGGATTCTGACCGGATAGAAAAAGGTAGTAACTGAGCAAAAAACGGTGCTGGTCACATGCTTGCCTACTATGCTTTTTTATCTGCCTTTTTAGAAAAATAAAGGTACTATACCGCTGTACAGCGGTTATCAACATTGCCGTTCCTTATGAATTTGAGGACTGATAAAAAAGAGTATCAGCCCTAATAAAATCGTTGTTATCCCTACACCCTGCTGAAAGGAAATTGCCTCATTTAATATAAAATAGGCCAGAATACATGTACCTATGGTTTCGCCTAATATGCTCATGGATATCACTGTTGCAGGAATCCATTTTAACAGCCAGTTAAAAATAAATTGTCCAAAAACAGTTGAAATGAGTGCCAGTCCCCCAAAGGCTATCCAGGCAGCTTGAGGATAGCCAATGAAAGAGTTACCCTCAATCATGGCATAGCATCCTAAAAAGGCGGAACTGCTTAAATAACTTATAATGGAATAAGGAACAGCGGACAATTCCTTTCTCATTGCCTGGCCGATAAAAAAATAGACGCTGATAATGCCAGCAGCCAATAACGCTAATAAATCTCCAAACAGTGCCTGAGAGCTGATTTGGAAATCTCCCCATCCGATCATAAAGCAGCCCATAATGGCGATCAGGCAGCCCCCGATTGCCAGCTTGTGAAATCGTTCCTTCAAAAAGACATATCCGATTGCAATCGAAAAAAGGGGCTGCAATGTTACGATAACTGTTGAACTTGCCACCGACGTATGCCGCAGGGATTCAAACCACATCATATAATGGGCAGATAAGAGCAGCCCTGACAAAATCCCAAGAGCCCATTGTTTTTTAGAAAGTGTCAGTAATTGACGCCTATTTTGTTTACTGCTTAACAAAAAAAGGCAAAAGAATCAGTGAAGCAAAAAATAACCGGAAAAATGCTGTTATGGCAGAAGGCGCATTTGCCAGGCGCACAAAAATTGCTGAGGTAGAAAGGGAAAAGACGCCGAAAAGCAGAGCCAGGTACAATCCAATATTAGTTTTCAAGATTTTTCTCCTTGGTTATAAATTAAAATTCAAAATACAATAAAATGCATTAGTAATTATAGTATGATTGATTGTTAAAATCCAGCGTTATTTAGCATTTTCATTAAGCTAAAACAAAGAGTTGAAAAAAATACAATATGCAGACGGCTGATCTGCACCATACCGGTAATGAACCCTGCTTAATCAAAGCATAAATACTGCACATACAAATCCCAAATTACATCCGTCATCAGTAATCAGTTCCCGATGGCAGAAAAAACAATCCCCCAATTCAAGAAAGCCTGTGGCATATTTTAAATACAAATGATATAATGAAATAAAACTAATTGAAAAAACAAATGATAAGGAGAAGAAACAAAAGTTATATGGATAAATTTCAAGCATTAAAGCACTATTTCGGCTACGACAGTTTCCGGGAGGGGCAGGAAATTCTTATCGACAGCATTTTGTCAGGAAGAGACGCCCTTGGGATCATGCCCACCGGTTCAGGAAAATCCCTGTGCTTCCAGATACCGGCTCTCATGATGGAAGGAATTACACTGGTTATTTCTCCCCTGATTTCCCTTATGAAAGATCAGGTTACAACTCTCAATCAGGCAGGCATTCATGCCGCATATCTTAACAGTTCTTTGACTGCAAGTCAGTATTATAAGACCCTGGCCTATGCGCGGGAAGGGCGATATCCCATTATTTATGTAGCACCGGAACGTCTTGTGACGGATGAATTTCTGGATTTCGCATTAAACACAAACATTTCCATGGTAGCTGTGGATGAGGCTCACTGTGTATCCCAATGGGGACAGGATTTCAGGCCCAGCTATTTAAAAATCGTGGATTTTATTGATAAGCTTCCCAAACGTCCGGTCATCAGCGCGTTTACGGCCACTGCTACAAAAGAAGTCCGTGAAGATGTGATTGATATTCTCATGCTCAGGGAGCCTGCCGTGGTATCTACGGGATATGACAGGCCCAACCTCTATCTGGGCGTCCAATCTCCCAAGGATAAGTATGCTACGTTAAAGAACTACGTGGAATGTCACCCGGATCAGTGCGGGATTATTTACTGTCTGACCAGAAAGCTGGTGGAAGAGGTATGTGACCGGCTGAATCAGGAGGGATTTTCGGCAACCAGGTACCACGCAGGGTTAAGCGACGGGGAGCGGAGGAAGAACCAGGATGACTTTATCTTCGACAGAAGCCAGATCATGGTGGCGACCAATGCCTTTGGCATGGGAATTGATAAATCCAATGTACGGTTTGTTATCCATTACAACATGCCAAAAAAACCTGGAATCCTATTATCAGGAAGTGGGAAGGTGCTCCAGAGATGGAGAACCGGGGGAATGTATCCTGTTATACAGCGGACAGGATGTGGTGACCAATCAGATGTTTATTGACAACAACCAGGATAATCAGGAGCTGGATTCCCTTACCCGCCAGATGGTCATGGAGCGGGACCGTGAACGGCTTAAGAAGATGACCTTTTATTCCTTTACCAACGAATGTCTCAGGGACTACATTCTGCGGTACTTCGGAGAGTATGGAGAGAATTACTGCGGCAACTGTTCCAACTGCTTAAGCCAGTTTGAAACAGTGGATGTGACGGATATTGCCAAGGGACTGATCGGCTGTGTGGAGTCTTGCCGGCAGCGGTATGGCGTAAATGTGATTATTGATACCGTTCATGGAGCTAATACTGCGAAAATTCGGAATTACCGGATGGATCAGAATGCCTATTATGGAGCGTTGGCAAAGGTGCCTGCTTACAAGCTGAGACAGGTCATGAATTATTTGATGTTAAATGAATTCCTGGCAGTCACAAATGACGAGTATGCTATTGTGAAGCTGACCGGGAAATCAAAGGGAGTTTTAGCGGATGGGGAGGAGATTGTCATGAAAATGGCAAAGGAACAGGAACATCCGGTGAAGGAAGAGAAGAAATCAAAGAAACGGAAAATGTCAGCTATATCCGGTTCTGCTCTTTCAGAAGCAGATGAAAAGCTGTTTGAAACCCTACGGGCCCTTCGCATGGAGATTGCCAAAGAGGAAAAGGTACCTCCTTATATTGTTTTCTCTGACAAGACGTTGGTACATATGTGCATGGTAAAGCCGAAGACAAAAGAGGAGATGTTATCGGTGTCCGGGGTAGGAGAATTTAAGTATGAGAAATATGGGGAGCGGTTTTTAGACTGTGTGAAGGAATCGAGTGGTGATTTCTGAGACGGATATACTGGAAATGCTTCTAATCTGGTCAAGAGGATATTCGCAGTCCGCGACCCTGCTTGATTCGGTTAAAAAAAAGGTCTAAGAAAGCCAAGATAGATATAAAGCGCCTGACCATAAAAACGACGGTGTGAATGCATTACGTAATTCCTGCGAAAAAGAGGCGTAATCTAGAATAATCTTGCCTTGACAATATAAACGTCACAGGGTAAAATTGTAAAACAAAAGTTTTGCCAATGTACATGTCAAAATGGACGGCATCCAAATGGCTGCATCCGTATTTTTATGAGTATTTGCACATTGGATGTTTCTGGCCATTTTAGTTCGACGAAAGCACAGGGAGATTATCATGGAAGGTGAAACTGTATATAAAATACTCATTGTTGAGGACGGAAAAGTAAGCCAGAAGGTGTTGGTGGATACCTTACAAGATACATATAACGTCAGGGTCGTTTCCACTGGTAAAGAAGCAATGCAAATGGTCAAACAATTCCGGCCCCATCTAATATTGCTTGATATCATACTGCCGGATGCCAACGGGTTCGATGTTCTAAAGGAACTGAAAGAAACCCAATCCACTCAGAACGTTCCCATTATCGTTATCACAGGACTGGATAACGATCAGGACGAGGAGAAAGCACTGTGTTTAGGTGCAGTCGACTATATACGGAAGCCTTTTAATAAAGTTTTGTTGAATGCACGCGTGAAGATCCATATTAAAATAGTAGAACAACTGCTTACCATTGAAAAACTTGGTTTTTATGACGGGTTGACCGGTCTTGCGAACCGCCGTAAGTTTGATTACCATATGGGATATGAATGGCAAAGGGCATTGCGGAAAAAGACTACCATCGGACTGCTGATGATGGATTTGGACAACTTTAAGAATTACAATGATACATATGGCCACAGGCAGGGAGATATTATGCTAAAAGCTGTGGCAGGGGTTTTGAATAAAATTTTAAATCGGGCCACTGACTTACCGTGCCGTTGGGGCGGCGAAGAATTTGCAGTTCTCATATCGGAAACCAGTCTGGAAAAAGTATTATTAATTGCGGAGAAAATACGTTCAGGCATTGAGGCTTTGGAAGTGCCAAGGAGTAATTCGGATGAAATTACAAGAATAACTGCCAGTATTAGTGCGATCTGTACCATCCATATCAACGGGAACAACTGGAAGGTTTCCTTGAAAGCGCTGACTGTCTCCTGTATCAAGCTAAAAAAAGAAGGCAGAAACCGGGTGCGGTTTTGATTGTTTATCCAATGAAAAATGTGGAGAGCGGTTTTTAGCCTGTGTGAAGGAATCACGTTCAAACGGTTGACGTACAAACATTAGGAATTTGGGAATGAAACTGAAAAGCAGATTAGTGTAAAGATGAGGGTATGAGGTATTCTTTTATATGGAGAAGGTATAGAATAAGATTGTAGAACGACGCCTGAAATTAGATAATAAAGAATGAAAAAAATGTAAGTAAGTGAAAAAAAGGGCGGCTGCTTGTTTATACAAGCAACCGCTTTTTTAAGAATGGATGCAAATCTCATACAACACCTTTCAATCCACGAATAGAGTATTCGACACAAATAGTATGTCACATATTGAGATAAATACAATATAAACTTGTGTTATACGAAATTATAGTATAACATAGATCGTTGACTCGATGTAATGATAGAATACATGTATGGGACAATCGTGTTACAGGGTGGCTTGGCCTTCATTCTACATAGAATGGGGGTGGTGCTTATGAAGAACAAATTCAGTTTTAGTGACTTGATGCAGTTCAGACTATTTTTGCTAGCACTACTGACATTCATTTATTTGATGAGTCATTAGTATAAAGTAAAAACCACCCTGAAACTTTGGACGGTTCGGGTGGCTTTGCTTCTCAATGTTATTTCCGGTCAACTCACCTATGTGGGCGGTTGTTCCTTTTTCTACCTATATTATAGCATGAGTGAAACAATAATTCAAGATTAACCTTTGTCTTTCTTTGAATCTACCAATATCACAATTCAGAAAAATTCCCTACCGTTTTTAGAAAATATTATATGGCTTATATGCAGGTACCATGATGCAGGCAAATTCTCGGTACTCTGGCAAGAGTATTCTGTATTGCTGCCAGGGAAGAGTGGATTGTTTTAAAAAAATAAGATACAAGACGCCATAAAGTCCTGGGGGCAGCCTAAACTCTATGGAAACAGACGAAGAACAGGTCCGTTATGACAGACTCACGGAAGTTTTCCAAAAGAGCCGCCCCAATCAACTGCCGGAACCTCTTATCTCTCCCTGTTCAGTACTTAAGAATTATGGTATGATTGAAAAAAACAGATTACAGGTACAGAGGGCAAAGGACGAATTTTTATGGAACAGACAGCCAGAAATATTTTCAGAGCAGTCCATGAAGGAAAGTGGCTGAGCATTGAGTACAGGAATAAAAAAAGAAGAAATAACCAAATACTGGATCGCTGTTCATGGCATTGACCCAAAGAAGAAAACCTTAGAGGTGGAGGGCTTTCATCTCACCTTGTTTACGGTGGATAAATTTCCCTGCATTTATGTGGATTCCATTCTCTCTTCCTCTGTGGTGGATGGGTCTTACTATGAAGCAGATCCCTTACTTGTTCAGGATATCAATGAAAATCCTGAAAAATACCGGAATCTTTTTGCCTCCCCTGTGAATTTAAAGATACTGGATTATTTGACGGATTGCAGCCGACTGGACACAAGACCCTATCAAAGCGATTATTCGCTCATCCACCATCTGGATGGGGAATGTTTAAACAATGAGGAGTATCCCTTAAGCGACCAGCAGTTTAAAGAGATCGTGAACCGTTTTCAGGAAGATGCAGCGGGAACAGGAAGCAGGAAAAACTGGAAGCTGCGCCAGCTTTGCATGAATGTGTTAAGCATTGTAGTCAAGGGGAAAGGAAGGAAGCGGGAGTCTCTTTATGTCCTGGCATACAAACGGCTCTTTCTTGATGTAAAGCGGCGCGTGCTGAAACCGGCAAAGGAGATCGCCATATGCAGGGAGTTTACCATTGGGGGAGAGAGTCAGAGCATCCGGAAGTTTCTGGATCCTTCCGATTATGAGCTTTTGGAGGATTTTGAAAAGAACCAGGAGCTTATAAAAGACCGGATCATAAACGAAAGCCGTGCCGCTGGGGGAGTGGATGACAGGCCCTATCTCATTGCCCTGGAGTCAGATGTGAAGGTGGATCTAACCTATGAATACGGCGGCATACTCACCATGTTTGAGGAAAACCGGGCAACCTATCCGGTCAAAGCCTTTTTTTGGAAATCTGACTGCCAAGCTGACAGAAGAAAGGACTATCCCATTACCCTGCTTCAGCGCCGGGCAAATTTAGACCAGCTTCTTGCCATCCATAATGGGGTAAAATATCCGGTGACCTATGTCCAGGGCCCTCCTGGGACCGGAAAATCCTATTCCATTGTCAATACCATTGTTACGGCATTTTTTTAACGAAAAAACTGTGCTTCTCACCTCCTATAACAACCATCCCATTGATACGGTGGTAAAGGATCTCCAGTCCATTTCCTACAAAGGAAACGGTCTGATTCCCTTTCCAATAATCCGTCTGGGAAGCGATGAAAAAGTTTATGAAGCCCTTTCTTATATAAAGGAGCTTTATGAGCAGGTGAAGAAATGGAAGGTATTTGAAAACACCCTGGAAAAGAACAGGGACGATAAGGCAAACCGCATGAAGCAGCTGACCGCTCTTCTTAAAAGGCACGAAGAGATTTTGGCTTTAAGGGAACAAAAGGAAGCCATTGAATGCCTGATGACGGCAAATAAGCATCTGACCTTCCAGACCGATCTTCAGGGGCGGCAACTGGAGCGCGTAAAGGAAAAGCTTCAGAAAATCGGAGAGGTGACCGAAGAACAGGCCCTGGCTCTTCTGGAAGATGATGAAGAGGAGTTTAAAAAATATCTTTATTTTACCTCCGTGAAATATTTAAAAAGGCTTGGGGAACCTAAAAATGCGGGCCTCTGGAATATTCTGGAGATAAAAGACAAAGCAGATCAGGTGAAGGCGTTTAATGAATATCTGGGAAATCCTGAGAATGTGAGAAAATTCCTCCGTATTTTTCCCGTGGTGGCATCAACCTGTATTTCTTCCCATAAAATCGGACATCCGGAGCCTTACTTTGATCTGGTGGTAATGGATGAGGCAAGCCAGTGCAACACGGCCCTTTCCCTGGTTCCCATTATCAGAGGGGAGAATTTAATGCTGGTGGGAGATCCCCAGCAGCTAAATCCGGTGATCCTTCTGGATAAAAAGGACAATGACATCTTAAAAAAAACGGTATATGGTTCCGGATGAATATGATTACTGCAAAAATTCCATATACAAGGCATTCCTTGCCAATGATTCCGTCAGTGACGAGATCCTTCTCCGCCATCATTACCGCTGCAGCAAGCAGATCATTCAGTTCAATAACATGAAATATTATAACAACCGGCTGAATATAGAAAGCAGGGTCCAGTCGGAAAATCCCCTGGTCTTTATGGAGGTCCAGGATAACCGGACCGATTATAAAAACACGGCTCCCAGGGAGGCCGAAAAAAATCGTAGAATATGTAAAAGCCAATCCGGACCGGAAAATCGGTATCATAACGCCCTTTACCAATCAAAAGGAATGCATTAGTGAAATGCTGGCTGAAAACGGAATCCATGACGTAAGCTGCGGCACAGTCCATGCATTTCAGGGAGATGAAAAGGATATCATTCTGTTTTCCCTGGCGCTTACGAACCAGACTTCAGAAAAGACCTATGAATGGCTTAAGAACAACCGGGAGCTGATTAATGTAGCCACTTCAAGGGCAAGGGAACAGCTTGTAATTGTATCTGACAGGAAGAACCTGGACAGGCTTCACTGCGGAGAAGAAAAGGACGATGTATATGAACTGGTGGAATACGTAAAAACAAGAGGAAACTGTAAGGTCACTCCTGATGAGGTCCATTCCCGGGCGCTGGGCGTAAAGCCTTACAGCACGGAAACGGAAAAAGCCTTTCTGACCAGCTTAAATCACGCCCTTGAAAATATACTGGGTGATAACAGGAAATGCTCGGTAAAAAAAGAGGTAGCCATATCCCAGGTATTTGAAGAAAATACCACGGGAGACGGCCTGTTTTATAACGGGCGGTTTGATTTTGTCCTGTATGAAAAGGATTTCGGCGACAGGGAGATCCCGGTACTTGCCATTGAGCTGGATGGGAAGGAACATCTGGCAGATGAGTCCGTAAAAAAACGGGATAAGAGGAAAGAGGCCATATGCCGGCAACATGGATTTGAACTGATCCGGGTGGAGAACTCTTATGCAAGACGGTATTATTATATAAAACATGTGCTGGAAGAGTATTTTAAACATTTAAGATAAAAATGCCTGTGAGGTAAGAGCCTGGGGCCATACCTTCACGCCCAATGTCCGATGCCCGGTGGTGCGAGGCACGCTGTAAAGCGGGACGGGCTATGCCCAAAAGGCATGGGCAGGAAAGAGGAAACCATGAAAATTTTTCATTTGTCTGATCTGCATATCGGAAAGCAGTTAAACGGCTACAGCTTAAAAGAGAACCAGGAAGCGGTCTTAAACCAGATCGTGGATTATGGGTTGGTCCATCATCCGGATGCGGTCCTGATCTGTGGCGATATTTATGATAAAACGGCTCCTTCCGGGGAGCCTACACCATGTTCGGCAATTTTCTGGAAGCTCTTTCCGGGATAAAGCCTCAGGTTTCGGTTTTGATCATTGCAGGAAACCACGATTCTCCGGAGCGTCTGTCCTATGCAGGGGCTTTTTTGGAACGGCACCACATTCATTTATCCGTGTTCCCTCCAAAAAGCCCTGAGGAGTACTTAAAAAAAGGTGGTATTGCAGGATGAAAACGGCCCGGTGAATTTCTATTTTCTTCCCTTTTTAAAACCAGTACGTAAGGCAGGTTTTTCCGGAGAATCAGCCGAATGGATACGAGAGTGCCGTAAAGGCTGTATTAGAAAGGGAAACCATTGATACAGGGGAGCGGAATGTCCTTTTATCCCATCAATTTTACACAGCAGGAAATAAAGACCCGGAAACCTGTGAATCGGAGCAGGCAGTCATCATGGCAGGCGGCCTGGACCGGATAGAGGCTGACGTTCTTTCTGCATTTGATTACGTGGCTCTTGGCCATCTTCATGGTTCCCAAAAAGTAGGCAGGGCTTCGGTCCGGTACTGCGGGACACCCTATAAATATTCCGTCAGTGAGGAAAACCATAAAAAATCCATCACAATGGTGAATCTGGGGGAAAAGGGGGAAGAGCCGGAACTGGAATTTCTCCCCCTTCATGGAATCCAGGATGTAAGGCGGGAAAGAGGAAGCTTATCTGAAATCCTTAAAAGGGCGACGGAAGAAAACCGCCATGATTTTGTCAGCGTTACCCTTACCGATGAAGAGGATCCTTACCGTGTCAGAGAGCGTTTGGAAGAGGTTTTCGATCATTTGCTGGAGCTTCGGGTGGACAATGAGCGGACCAGGAAAAAACGGATGGAAGAAGGAGAGACGGTGCCGGTCCTTAGGCCATTGGAGGCATTCCGGCAGTTTTACAAGACGGTAAGAGGGGGAGAGATGACAAAAGAGGAAGAAAAGGCCATGGAACGGATCGTCCAGGAAGCAAAGGAGGAAGAAGGATTATGAAGCCATTGCAGTTGACCATGTCCGCCTTTGGTTCTTATGGGGGAAAGGAAGCCGTGGATTTTGAGAAAATCGGCCATGGCATTTTCCTCATTACCGGAGATACGGGGGCAGGAAAAACCACTGTTTTTGATGCGGTGGCATTTGCCCTGTTCGGGGAAACCAGCGGACAGAAGCGGGAGCCTTCCATGATGCGCAGCCAGTATGCGGCAGAAGACCAGGAAACCTATGTTTCCCTGAAATTTTCCCAGGACGGGGAAGCATATGAAATTATCAGAAGTCCTGCCTATACAAGGATCAGCAAACGAAAGAATAAAAACGGGGAATATACCACTGTCCCGGTTCCGGCAAAGGCCTCCCTTCTTTTGCCCGATGGGTCGGAATATGCAGGCAGCCTTCGGGATATTAATCAGAAGATCCAGGAAATCGTGGGCGTGGACCAGAACCAGTTCTCCCAAATCGCCATGATCGCCCAGGGAGATTATTTAAGACTCCTTCATGCCTCTTCCAAAGAGCGGAAAGAGATATTTTCCAGGATTTTCAACACCGGGATCTACAGCCGGATCCAGATGAAATTAAAAGAGAAGAACAACCAGCTTTATGACAGTCTGGAAGACAACCGCAAGATGTGCTTCCATGAGCTTGAAAATGTGGAGCTTTTAGAAGAAAGTCCTTATAAGGAACCATGGCAGGAGCTTTTAGGTTTTAAGGAAACAAGGACGGAAGAGATCCAGAACCTGTTAGGCTCCATCCTGGAAGAGATAAAGGAAAAGGAACAAAAGCTTTCTGAGGAACGGGATCATAAAGGAAAGCTTCTTTCCCAGGTGGAAGGGCAGTTGAGCCGGGCCCAGGAGGTAAACCGCCTTTTTGACGGCCTTATGCAGGCAAAGGCTCATCTGGAGCTTTTGGAAGCCAGGAAGGAACAATGGCTGGAGCTGACGGAGCGGTTAAAGGAAGCCGTCCGGGCGGAAAAGGCAAATGGCCCGGAGGCCCAGTATGTGGATAAAAAGAAAGAATATGAAGCGGCCATAAAGAGAGCCGGGCAGCTTGAAAAAGAGCTGGAGGACATAACCCTTGCCCTTTCTTCTGCGGAAAAAGAGGCAAAGGAAACCAGAGAGGCTTCTGCAGGTGAGGTGCCGGAACTGTCGGTTCTCATTGCCCGGCTGCAGGAAGCCATGCCCCTTTACCAGCGATGGAAGGCAGTAGAAAAGACTTCTGCTGAAAAGAAACGGGAGGAAGCGGAAGGGGAGAAATGCCTTCGCAACATTGAAACAGAACTGTCCCGGCTAAAGGCCCGGCTGTCAGCAAACGAAACAAGGCAGGAGCAGGCGGAGAAGAAGGCAGGGAATCTGCCGGATATAAGGCAGAAGAAAACAGAACTTTTGGAGCGGCAGCAGGCCATGGAAACTCTTGAGAGGGCGGTCAGGGAAGAGGAAGCGGCAGGCGTAAGAAAAGGAAGATGCCAGGAAGCAGCTTTATTGGCCCAGGGAGAATATGAACGGGCAGAAAGGCATTACAATGCCAGGTTTCAGGAATTTCTGGCATTGCAGGCCGGAATTATGGCCAGAGAGCTGACAGAGGGAAAGCCCTGTCCTGTCTGCGGTTCCATTCATCATCCCGTGAAAGCGGAACTGACAGAGGGCGCTGTTACCCAGGAAGAGGTGGAACAGGCAAAGGCGGCCAGAAACCAGGCGGAGGAACGGCGTTCCCAAACCGCCCAGGCGGCAGTCAGGGCGTTGGAAGCTTCCGCCAGAAGAAGGAGCTGCTGGAAGAGGAGGAAAAAAAGTGGTTTAAGGCCACCTTCCCTCAGGAACAGCTGAAAGCTCTTATGTCTGATGAAAGGAATCGGGCCGGCACACTTCTTAAGGAAGCAGAGAAGGAAGAACAGGAGGCTTTGGAAGCGGACAGCCTCTTAAAGAGGATCCTGGAAGAAAGAAAAGCGGACCGGAACAGACTTGAGGAGCTGGAGCTTGAAAAAGAAAAGGCCATGAAAGACTGGCAGCAGAAACAGGTGAATAAGGCAGCCGTTCTGGCAGAGGCAGATCACGTGAAGAACCTTCTGCCATATCCTGAAGAAGAGAAGGCTGTAAGAGAGCTGGAACGCTTCCAAAAGAGGAAGGAAGAGCTTTTAGGGGCAGAGGAGCAGGCGGATAAACGATACCGGAATATTTTGGAAAAAGAAAAGGAAGAAAAGGGACGTTTGGCTTCGGAAAAGGAAAACCGGGAGATGCGGAGGCTTGCCATGGAACAGGCGTATCAAGCCTTTCAGTCTGCTTTGAATACCCTGGGATTTTCAGGGGAAGAGAATTACCGCAGGGCAAGGCAGACGCCGGAAACCTTAAAGCAGTGGGACCAGGAAACCGGGAATTACGAAAAGGAACTGTTAAAGGCCCGCACCGTTTGCAGCCAGTATGAGGAGCAGACAAAGGGGCGTGAACGGATAGAAACGGAGCAGTGGAAGGAACAGGCCGAGTCTCTTAAGGAGGAGCAGAAACAGTTACAGGCTAAAGAAGCCAGGGTCACAGCGATTGGCAGCAGGGCTTTTCAGGCGGCCGAAAATTTGGGACGGATGTGGAAGGAGAGAGAACAGCTGGAAGAAACGTACCGGCTGTATCACACCTTATTCCAGACAGCCAATGGGAAAATGGCCGGTACTGCCAGCCTGGATTTTCAGACCTATGTCCAGAGACAGTATTTTAACCAGATGATCCATGCGGCCAACAAACGGCTGGATGTCATGACAGACGGTCAGTTCCTGCTTCAGTGCAGGGATTTAGAAACCCTTGGAAAACAGGGTGAGGTGGGCCTGGATCTGGATGTATACACCATGGCAACGGATAAAGTGCGGGATGTAAAGACCCTTTCCGGCGGAGAATCCTTTATGGCGGCTCTGGCCATGGCCCTTGGCATGGCGGATATCATTCAGAGCACGGCAGGAAATGTGAGCATGGATGCTCTTTTCATTGACGAAGGCTTTGGCTCTCTGGATGAAGAATCCAGGCTTAAATCGGTCCGCATCCTGCAGGAGCTGGCAGGGGAGAGACGGCTGATCGGAATCATTTCCCATGTGACGGAATTAAAGGAACAGATCGGAAAGAAGCTGGTGGTGAAAAAGACAGAAAAGGGAAGCCGGATTTTGTGGGATATGGATACCCTTCCCGGCGGTGTTTGACAGAAGACCAGGGGGAATTTCTGTATTTACCCAATGGGACAGTTCCAAAGAGGCAAATCCAATTGAATAATTAAAACCTTGACAGGAGAAGAGAAACCTGTATAATAAATTTGAAATGGGAATGAAGCGCTCCCATGATAGGAATATCAAAACCGCAATTTGCTGATGGCTTCTGTATATTTTGATTGAATATACAGGAACTGTCAGCTTTTTATTTGCGCGGGCAATGAACCCAATGAATAGGCTGGAATATTCATTGGGTGAATGCCGCGGCAGTTGTGAAAAACACACTTTGCGGGCTTTTCGCAGCTGCCAGTGTTTGAATTCGTATAAAAATGCAAAATATAAAGTGACCGAAGGTTTTACAGGTTGTCATGATCTCATGGAGGAATTGGTATATGCTGGAGAAGAAACTGATAAAGTACAAGGAATTACTGATCTTAGGGATTTGCGGAGTGGTGATCGGCGGAGTCGTGGGGATATTGGATACAGGCTTTGGCAAAGTTCTGCTTTATGTGACGGAATTACAGGAAAAATATTTTATTCCGCTGATTATTTTTCTTCCTGTGGCAGGAGCTTTGGCAGTCAGATTGTATCGCTGGGACGAAGGAAAATGCATAAAAGGAATGGGGTTGATTTTTCAGGTCGGCCATGGGGATGAAGACAGAATTCCTTTGCGGCTGATACCGATAACGGTTTTGAGTACCTGGATCACCCATTTATTCGGCGGAAGCGCCGGGCGGGAAGGGGTCGCCGTACAGATCGGAGCAACATTTTCCCATTGGGTCGGCCGTAAAATAAAGGTGAAAAATAACTCCAAGATCTTTTTGGTCACAGGTATGGCAGCAGGTTTTTCCGGTTTATTTGAAACGCCTATCGCAGCCTGCTTTTTTTGCACTGGAAGTTTTAACGGCAGGTACCCTGGAGTACTCTGCCCTGTTTCCCGCCATAGCCGCCTCCTTTACAGCCAGTACGGTATCAAAAGCACTGAAATTGGAAAAGTTCCATTATGACCTTGGTGTGAAGCTCCAGATGAATGCTCCATTTGTGGTGAAGCTGCTCCTGATAGGGATCCTGTTCGGTCTGGCAGGGTCATTGTTTGCATACGGTCTGGCTTTTATGAAAGGTAAGCTTGGGAAAATCTTCCAGGATCCGGTTAAAAAAGCAGCTATAGCCGGCACGTTTCTGGCAATCTTGTTTATTCTGCTTGGAATGGGAAGATATTCCGGGCTGGGAACGAATTTGATTTCAGCCGGTTTTCATGGAGGCCGTATCTACAGCTGGGACTGGATTTTAAAGCTTATTCTGACCATCATCACCATTGCGGCAGGGTTTCAGGGAGGAGAGGTCACACCGTTGTTTGCCATAGGAGCAAGCCTGGGGGCAGCCATTGCGGGAATCCTGGGGTTACCTGTTGAATTTGTTGCAGCAATGGGATATGCGGCGGTTTTCGGCAGTGCCACAAATACTCTTTTAGCGCCTGTTTTTATAGGTGCCGAGGTTTTCGGTTATTCCTATCTGCCATATTTTTTTGTGGTCTGCAGCATTGCGTATATATTTAATGGAAACAGATCCATTTATACGGCTCAAAAGAAATTATACAATATAAGACTTCTTGACAAATAATTCAATGGATGAAACGGGTATTTTGCTCTATAATGAATAGAGCCATGAAACAAGGATTAACACAAACAGAAAGGAAGATACCATGTTAAACTGCGAAAGAACCAGTGTAATGAACATAGAAAATGCCATTCGGGGTGCAAGAAATCCCATGAACAGCTGGGACCGTATGGACAGCGAATATAATGAAAAGGGAGAATACATCCTTGGACCCAATGATCTTGGCCTTGCTAAAAGGCTGAGAAAGGCTGGAAGCGATCACCGCAAATACATCCGACAGATCCTGGTGTCTGTGGATATTACGGCTCCCCTTTACTGGTGGAAAGAATACGATACCTACAAAGTTGCCACCGTGGCCAATTCCACCAGTACCATGCACAAGATCCACAGCAAGCCCTTTGAACTGGAAGACTTCAGCCATGACCATATGACAGAAGGGACGCTGGCTTTTATGGAAACCGTGGTGGCTGAATTGGAAAAGATCCGTCTCCGTTACATAGAGACCAAGAAAAAAAGAAGACTGGTACGATTTAATCCAGCTTCTTCCCTCCGGCTATAACCAGATGAGGACATGCACTTTAAATTACGAAACCCTGATCAACATCTATTTTGCAAGACGCAGCCACAAGCTGGAAGAATGGCATGCCTTATGCCGGTGGATCGAAACTCTTCCTTATGCAAAAGAACTGATCATTGGGGAAGAAGAATAAAGGAAAAGGAGGGGTTGACCTATGAATATCGTTGTTGCAGTGGATAAAAACTGGTCTATCGGCAATCAGGGCCAGCTTCTTGTTTCCATCCCAGAGGATAAAAAGCTGTTTCGGGAGGAAACTATGGGAAAGGTGATCGTCATGGGACGAAAGACCCTTGAGAGCCTTCCCGGTAAGCAGCCGCTCTATGGAAGAACCAACATCGTATTGACCAGTAACCCGGATTACAAAGTAAAGGGAGCGGTTGTCTGCCACAGCCTTTTGGAGGCCCTTGAAGAACTAAGCAAATATCCTGAAGAGGATTGTTTTGTTATAGGAGGGCAAAGCGTTTATGAGCAGTTTCTCCCATATTGTGATACGGCCCATGTGACTTATATTGACTATATGTACAGCGCTGATACCCATTTTCCCAATTTAGACCAGGATCCGACATGGGAAATGGTGGCGGAAAGCGACGAACAGACCTATTTTGATTTATGCTATACCTTCCGCATGTACCGGAGGAAAGGCTGAGAGTAAGGCGTTTTTCAGCCTTTCTTTTGTGAATCAACGGGATATACAGGCATATTCAGTTGATTCATCAGGATACAAAATCCGGTGAAAAATCGGCAAAATTCGACCGTATCTATAAATTTTTATTGATATTTTTTTAATAAATGTTGTCAGTACCCTTTAAAAATGGTAAGATGATACGAGTACTATTTCACCTGATCGTTGGGGAAGGCTATCAGGAAAGGTGTACAGGTATATTCACGAAGACATTAGGAGGATGAAGATGTATAAGATTTTAAAAGCAGAGATGTTAGCTGACAAGATCTATCTGATGGATGTGGAAGCACCTCGGATTGCCAAAGCCTGCCAGCCTGGAGAATTTGTTATTGTCAAGATGGATGAAAAAGGAGAGAGAATTCCCCTGACCATCTGTGATTATGATCGTGAGAAGGGCAGCATTACCATTGTATTCCAGACAGTAGGCGCAAGTACAGAAAAGATGGCTGTATTAAAGACCGGAGACAGCTTTGCAGACGTGGTAGGTCCTCTGGGCAATGCCTCAGAATTCGTACACGATGACATAGAAGAACTGAAGAAAAAGAAATATTTATTTGTAGCCGGAGGTGTGGGAACGGCCCCTGTTTATCCTCAGGTGAAATGGATGAGAGAACACGGCATTGAAGTGGATGTCATCATGGGAGCAAAAACCAAGGATTTATTGATTCTGGAAGATGCCATGAGAGAGCAGGCCGGAAATTTATATGTGACCACAGATGACGGATCCTATGAAAGAAAAGGCCTGGTAACTGAGGTAATCAAGGACCTGGTTCAGAACCAGGGGAATAAATACGATGTGTGCGTAGCGATCGGACCGATGATCATGATGAAGTTCGTCTGCCTTGTGACCAAGGAACTGGATATTCCTACCGTTGTCAGCTTAAACCCGGTCATGGTAGACGGAACCGGCATGTGCGGCGCCTGCCGTGTTACAGTTGGCGATGAAGTGAAATTTGCCTGCGTGGATGGACCGGAGTTTGACGGCCACCTGGTAAATTTTGACGAGGCCATGAAGCGCCAGATGATGTATAAATCTGAAGAAGGGCGCGCGGTTTTAAAAGAACGTGAAGGCGATACTCATCACGGCGGCTGCGGAATGTGTGGAGGTAACGAGTAATGGATGTATTAAAGAAAGTACCAGTAAGAGAACAGGACCCAAAAGTAAGAGCGACCAACTTTGAAGAGGTTTGTCTTGGATATAACGAAGAAGAAGCAAAAGAAGAAGCCAGCCGCTGCATTAACTGCAAGAATCCGAAATGCGTGGCAGGCTGCCCGGTATCCATTAATATTCCCGGATTTATTAAGGAAGTAGAAAACGGAAATCATGAGGAGGCTGCCAGGATCATTGCACAGTCCTCTGCACTTCCTGCAGTCTGCGGCCGGGTATGTCCTCAGGAGAGCCAGTGCGAAGGCAAGTGCATCCGCGGAATCAAGGGTGAACCCATTTCCATCGGAAAGCTGGAGCGTTTTGTGGCGGATTGGTCCAGAGAACATGGTTTCGTACCGGCTGCCCCGGAAAAGACCAATGGCAAGAAGGTGGCTGTCATCGGTTCCGGTCCTTCCGGATTGACCTGTGCCGGCGATCTGGCTAAACTGGGCTATGAGGTTACTATTTTTGAAGCTCTTCATGAGCCGGGCGGCGTATTGACCTACGGCATTCCTGAATTCCGTCTTCCAAAGGAAGGGGTAGTTCAGCCGGAGATTGACAACGTAAGAAAGCTTGGCGTTAAGATCGAGACCAATGTGATCATCGGCAAGTCCGTGACCATTGACGAGCTTTTGGATGAAGAAGGATTCCAGGCCGTATTCATCGGTTCCGGAGCAGGTCTTCCCATGTTTATGGGAATTCCGGGAGAGAACGCAAACGGCGTATGCTCTGCTAACGAATATTTAACCAGAAGCAACCTGATGAAGGCCTTCCGCAGTGATTATGATACTCCTATCGTAGCGGGCAGCAAGGTTGCAGTGGTAGGCGGTGGTAACGTTGCCATGGATGCTGCCAGAACGGCCCTTCGTCTTGGCGCAGAGGTACATGTTGTATATAGAAGAAGTGAGGCGGAGCTTCCTGCAAGAGCGGAAGAAGTTCACCATGCAAAGGAAGAAGGAATCATTTTCAATCTTTTATCCAACCCGGTAGAGATTCTCACCGATGAAAAAGGCTGGGTAAAAGGAATGAAATGCATCAAAATGGAGCTTGGCGAGCCGGATGCTTCCGGAAGAAGAAGACCTGTGGAGATAAAAGGATCTGAATTCATCATTGATGTGGATACCGTTATCATGTCCCTGGGCACTTCACCTAACCCACTTATATCAAATACAACAAAAGGACTGGATATCAATAAGCGCAAATGTATCATTGCTGAGGAATCGACTGGAAAGACCAGCAAGGAAGGCGTTTATGCAGGAGGAGATGCGGTAACAGGTGCTGCAACCGTTATTCTGGCTATGGAAGCCGGACGGGCTGGAGCAAGAGGGATTCATGAATATCTTTCCTCCCAGGAATAATCCAGATAGTCAAATATCCGCAGCATTCACCGGATACAGGAATGAACCATTCCTGCGTCTGGCTCATTGCCTGTAGAAATTAAGGGCCGCCATTTATTGGCGGTCCTTTTGAAAGGTTGTGATACATACTTTATGAACAAGAAAATTGATTTATTAAAAGGACACATTTTTACATCACTGACCGGCCTGGCCCTTCCGATCATGGTCACGGCCCTGGTTCAGATGGCCTATAGTCTGACAGATATGGCTGGATTGGTTTTGTCGGTTCTCCGGCTGTAGCGGCGGTCGGCGCAGGGGGAATGTACGTCTGGCTTTCCCAGGGCGTTGTCGCTCTGGCAAAGATGGGCGGCCAGGTAAAGGTAGCCCATTCTCTTGGAAAGGGCAACAAAGAGGAAGCGGCAATCTATGCTTCCGGTTCGATTCAGATGGGGCTTTTGTTTGCGCTGCTGTATGGCCTGGTAACATTTTTTGGGGCTAGGCCTTTGATCGGATTTTTCGGACTGAACGATGCTTCCGTTGCCTATAATGCCCAGGTCTACTTAAAGATCACCTGTGGTTTGATTATATTTTCCTATTTGAATTCGATTATTACCGGGATCATGACAGCTATGGGTGACAGCAGAACACCGCTGCTTGCTAACTTCATCGGCCTGGTTTTGAATATGATACTGGATCCTGTCCTGATCTTTGGAGTGGGTCCGCTGAAGGGTTCAGGAGTGGCGGGAGCGGCCATTGCCACGGTCATGGCCCAGGCAGTCGTCACCACAGTATTTCTCATTGCCATACGAAAGGACCAGGTGGTGTTTGATAAGGTGAAGGTACTCTGTAAGGTTCCCTGGGATTATATGAAAGCCATGATCCGGATCGGTTTCCCTGCCTCTGTTCAGAACTTTATCTATACCAGCATTTCCATGATCCTGACCCGGTTTGTGACCGGATTTGGAGATACAGCGGTGGCAGTGCTCCGGGTGGGCGGCCAGATCGAATCCATATCATGGATGACGGCAGATGGATTTGGGGCAGCCATTAATTCCTTTGTGGGACAAAATTACGGGGCCAGACAGTATGGAAGAGTGAAAAAAGGCTATTTTACGGCTACGGGAGTTATGTTTGTATGGGGATTGTTCTGCACGGTTCTTCTGATCGCCTTTCCGGAGCAAATATTCGGATTGTTCATCCATGAACCAGAGGTTATTCCCATGGGAGTGCGCTATCTGGTGATCCTGGGCATCTGCCAGATGTTCATGTGCATTGAACTGACAACAGTAGGGGCCCTCTCCGGCCTTGGCCGGACCCTTCTCTGCTCAGTCATCAGCGTTGTGTTTACTTCTGCCAGGATACCTCTTGCCATGGTGTTAAGCAGTACCTCCCTTGGGCTTGACGGAATCTGGTGGGCTTTCACGATTTCAAGCATCATCAAAGGAATTTTATTTTTTTATTTCTTTCCTTATTGTGTCGGGAAAACTGCCCAGGGATAAACACCTGGTCCAGGCGGAAACGGGTCTTGAACAGGCGGATTAAAAGAGAAATGGGCATTAGCCGTATTTTTACAGTAATAATGATCTGCGCACTACTGGGGAATAGAAGAGAATGAGGGTTAAAGAGGCCAATCATCCGGTTATTTCATAAATATATCAAAATTTAACAAAATAGTACTTGAATTTTACCATGATTATACGCTAACATATAAGGTAGAAAAAAAAGGGAAAAGGAACTGACGATGAAACGAAAAATACAGAATATGTATGAAAGAAACAGGAGAATGTTCAAAAAGCTTCTCTGCGGTCTGTTGGTAAGTGCAATGGTCTGCGGCCAGACTGTTCCCGCCTGGGCCACGTCAAAAGCGGAAAAAGAAAAAAACAGGAAGCGCAAAAAAAGCTGGAAGAGGCAAATAAAAAAGCCCAGGATGCAGAAAGCAAAAAGAGCGCTGCACAGAATCAGGTGTCAAAGCTGACCTCTGATCTGACTACTCTTTTGTCTGATATCAAGGTTCTGGAAAGTGATATGGCAAGCAAGGAAGCAGAGATCAAGCAGGCTGAGCTTGATTATGCAGAGGCTAAGAAAGATGAAGAAAAGCAGTACGTCTCCATGAAGAAGAGGATCCAGTACATGTATGAAAAGGGAGATACAGAATATCTGGATATTTTCCTTCAGGTGAAGAACATGTCTGACCTTCTTAATAAGGCGGAATACGTAGAAGGAATTTATACATACGATCGGGATATGCTGATAACCTTCCAGGAGACAAAGCAGAAGGTGGCCGATTATAAGTCAGACTTAGAAGAGGACAAGGCTGAGATGGAGGTCATGGAGTTAGAGTATAAGGAACAGCAGTCCGCACTTGAAACTCTGATCTCCACGAAGAAAAAAAGAAGTATCTAATTTTGACAGCCAGCTTGCACAGGCTAAGCAGGATGCGGCTGCTTATGCCAAGACGGTAGCAAAGAAGAATGAGGAGATCCGCAAGGCAAAAGAAGAGGAGGCCAGGAAGAAGGCAGCCGAAGAAGCCAGGAAAAAGGCGGAGGAAGAGGCCAGAAGGAAGGCTGCGGCAAACACCAGCTCGAAACCCAAGTCCTCTAATGCCAACAACAAGTACACCGGTCCATCTGCAGCCAAGAGCAATGGCGGAACAGCGGAAGGCCGTGCGGTCGCAGATTACGGACTTCAGTTTGTGGGGAACCCCTATGTATTTGGAGGAACCAGCCTGACCAATGGTGCAGACTGCTCCGGATTTGTACAGGCTATTTACAGGCATTTCGGGTATTCTCTTCCAAGAAGCTCTTCGGAGCAGCGCTCTGCTGGCCGGGAGGTATCCTATTCCGAGGCCCAGCCGGGAGATCTTATCTGCTATGCAGGCCATATCGGGATCTATATCGGTAATGGACAAATTGTTCATGCCAGTTCTCCGGCAACGGGAATTAAGGTGGGAACAGCTACTTACAGGACGATCCTTTCCGTAAGAAGAATTTTATAGGGCATCCGGAAACAGGGGGGATAATCATATCCCCCCTGTTTCCTTAAAAAAGGCTTGCGGAATTCGACATTATATGAGAAAATGTAATCAAGTATGATGTGATATATTTAACAAAGTACTGTTCACAATTATTACTTATTCGAAAGGAGTTTTAACATGATTTATTCACAGGAAGTAGAAGAGATGTGCACAGTGGCACAGGGCGTTCATCACGGCGCTGCTCCAATCCCAGAAGAAGCAAAATGGGTAAAATCTAGAGAAGTTAAAGATATCTCCGGTCTGACACATGGCGTTGGCTGGTGTGCTCCTCAGCAGGGTGCATGCAAGTTGACTCTTAACGTAAAAGAGGGTATTATTCAGGAAGCATTAGTAGAGACAATCGGCTGCTCCGGTATGACACACTCCGCTGCTATGGCAGCAGAGATCCTGCCAGGACTTACCGTTTTAGAAGCATTAAATACAGACCTTGTTTGTGACGCTATCAACACCGCTATGAGAGAATTATTCTTACAGATCGCATATGGCAGAACACAGAGTGCATTTTCTGAGGATGGACTTCCGGTAGGTGCGGGACTGGAAGATTTAGGAAAGGGTCTCCGTTCACAGGTTGGTACCATGTACGGAACATTAAAGAAAGGTCCTCGTTACTTAGAGATGGCGGAAGGCTATGTAACCGGTATTGCTCTCGATGAAGAAGACCAGATCATTGGCTATCAGTTCGTAAGCCTTGGAAAGATGACTGACTTCATCAAGAAGGGTGATGATCCGAATACTGCTTGGGAAAAGGCAAAGGGACAGTACGGACGCGTTGCCGAAGCTGCTAAGATCATTGACCCAAGACATGAATAATCGGTTTGGCACAAGCCTGTCGGTTACCGGTTATCAAAGCGAAGATATTTGGCCAATAATAAGGAGGACAAGATAATGGCATTATTTGAATCATATGAAAGAAGAATTGACAAAATCAATTCTGTATTAAACAGCTATGGCATTGCTTCTATTGAAGAAGCTGAAAAGATTACAAAAGATGCAGGTCTGGATGTATACGAGCAGGTGAAGAAGATTCAGCTATCTGCTTTGAAAATGCCTGTTGGGCTTACATCGTTGGCGCAGCAATTGCAATCAAGAAGGACTGCAGAAAAGCGGCTGACGCAGCAGCAGCGATTGGAGAAGGTCTTCAGGCTTTCTGTATTCCAGGTTCCGTTGCCGACCAGCGTAAAGTAGGTCTGGGACATGGTAACTTAGGAAAGATGCTTCTGGAAGAAGATACTGATTGCTTCTGCTTTTTAGCAGGCCATGAGTCTTTTGCAGCAGCAGAAGGCGCAATTGGTATTGCTGAGAAGGCAAACAAGGTTCGTCAGAAACCATTAAGAGTTATTTTAAATGGTTTAGGAAAGGATGCAGCTCAGATCATTTCCAGAATCAATGGATTTACATATGTTGAAACAGAGATGGATTATTACACAGGCGAAGTAAAAGAGCTTTGGAGAAAGTCCTACTCAGAAGGCTTAAGAGCAAAGGTTAACTGCTACGGCGCAAACGATGTAACAGAAGGCGTTGCAGTTATGTGGAAGGAAGGCGTTGACGTTTCCATCACAGGAAACTCCACCAACCCAACCAGATTCCAGCATCCGGTAGCAGGAACCTATAAGAAGGAATGTACAGAGAAGGGCAAAAAAAATACTTCTCCGTAGCATCCGGCGGCGGTACAGGACGTACCCTTCATCCGGATAATATGGCAGCAGGTCCTGCTTCCTACGGTATGACTGATACCATGGGACGTATGCATTCTGATGCCCAGTTCGCAGGTTCTTCTTCCGTTCCGGCTCACGTGGAAATGATGGGTCTGATCGGTATGGGTAATAACCCAATGGTTGGAGCTACCGTGGCTGTGGCTGTAGGAATCGAAGAGAGTGCAAGAGACGGTAAATTTTAATAAAATGCTGATGGAATAAGGATTTTTGAAGAATATAAAAATGTCTGGTGGCTGGAACAATAAAGTTTGCTATCCCTATTATGCTTAAACTTGACATTTTATCAGATTTGATATAATATGAGGTTAGCAGAGAAATGAAAGTGTGTGTACTGTGACACAAAGCGATACCCCAGAAAGCGGCAACTTTCTGGGGTATCTTTTTCCTTATAGGGTGGAGTAACCCAGGCTAGCTGCTGTTACTTTTTTCTGTCTAACCATTTACCAATATAGTAGCAGAATATACCGGCCACGACAGAAATGAGAAATGAAAGTATGTATTGCACTGTGTCACCTCCTTCCTGCTGGAAAGAGTCAACAGCAATTTAATTATATCTTCTTAATAAAGTGTTGTCTATGGTATTGTAGATTAAAAATTATGGAGAGTTATGAGCAGCAATCAGTGTGGCAGAGAGCCCGTCCATAGCATACAAACACCCTGGAATTCTTTGAAAATCAAGCCTTAACAGTTTCTGTTGAAGAAAGTGCAAGGAAGGTAAATTCTAAGGAATACCCTGATCTTACAAGAACCTTATTTTTAGAAAAGAGGAGTCGCTTTGCCGGTTCTTCTTTTTGATTATTAGAATATCCGGTCAGGAGGAAACGGTATGACCAATGAAAGAATTATAGAAATCGCAATGAACCAGTCTGCAATTGATGCAAACTGTCAGCCCGGAGATTTTTGTACCAGTGAAAATAAGGTTATGATTTCAGCTCAAAATGCAAATGCCAGAAAATATCTGGAATTGCCATTATATTGTAATTTAATCTCTTATGGAAACAATATTGTTGCATCGGTGGTCCAGGAGATTGCCGAATTTGTTAAAGAATATATCAATAAATATCCTGTTATTAATTGTTTTGAAACGCCCAACCTCCACATCCTGAACGACGAGCTTCAGGAGAAGGGAATGAGAATCTGCTTTATGGCCGAATACTTTCTCCCAGATTTAAATATCCTTGCCCCCATAGACTGCGGTTATGAAATCAGGATTTTGCAGCCAGAGGAGTTTCAGGATTTCTATACTCCCCAGTGGAGCAATGCGTTGTGTGAAAAGCGGAAGCATCTGGACGTTTTAGCAGCGGCCGTTTATGACAATGGGAAACTGGCAGGGCTGGCGGGCTGCTCCGCTGACTGCGATACCATGTGGCAGATCGGTATTGATGTTCTGCCGGAATACCGGAGGAAGGGAATTGCCAGCGCTTTGACCAGCCGCCTGGCTTTGGAGGTTTTAGACAGGGGAAAAGTCCCCTTTTACTGCACCGCCTGGTCCAATATCAAATCGGTCCGGAATGCCATAAAAAGCGGCTTTAAGCCGGCCTGGGTCGAGGTGACTGCTAAAAGTATGGATTCTGTCGCAGAAATGAACCAGTAACTTTTTTTATGAGAAACAAAAATGCCCGGAGGGTAAAAGAAAACCTTCAAACAGATAATCTTAAAAATCATCGGTTTGAAGGTTTTTTAAAACAGCAATAAAAATAATTTGAATTTGATAATCCGGACCGTCCATATTAAGACTCAGCGTTGATGCACGCTTTATAACGTTCGTCCGCCGCCTCCCAGCTTACCACATGGAACCAGTCTTCTATGTATGCGGCCCTGTCGTTGAACCGCTTCAAAAAAATAGGCGTGTTCCCAGCAGTCGATACCTGCAATCACACAAAGTCCATCTGAGATAGGGGAATTCTGGTTTGGTGTTGTTACGAACTTAAGCCTTGTGTTGGAGTCCACTACCAGCCATGCATATCCGGAACCGAACACAGACAGCGCGTATTTTTGAATTCATCAAAAAACTGTTCCACTGATCCAAAACTATCCTGAATGGCAGGATATAATGTTTCGGCCTGGGACCTGGTCATGGAATTGGTCATTCCGGCAAAATAAATAATGTGGTTATAGACTCCCCCTCCATTATTGATGATGCCCTGACGGGCTTCCGCAGGAAGGCTTTCCGTATCGGACAGCAGCTCCTCCAAAGACATGTTTTGCAACTGGGGATATTCCCTAAGGATCCCATTAAGATTTGCAACATACCGCTGCTGAAGCCTGTCATGGTGCAGATACATGGTTTGGGTGTCAATGTAGGGTTCCAGTGCATCGTATGGATACGGCAGCGGCATATTTACAAAGGGATAATGTTCATTCATGGTTAATGTCCTCGCTATTAATTTGTATATATATATTCAAAACTTAAGGATATATGATGGATAAGCAGGAGCTTGGGAAAGAAATCCATATAGGCTTTGTTATAGGTTTTATTTATAACCAGGTCATAATAATATCTATTAACACTTAGCCGTGAAACAAGGTATAATACCTACTAAGAAGATATGAAATAAATAAACAATATATCATTTAGGAGGAAATTCATATGGCTAAGAAGACAAGAACTGAGAGAAATTTTAAATTTGAAACATTACAATTACATGTTGGACAGGAGCAGGCGGATCCGGTCACTGATGCGAGAGCAGTTCCCATTTACCAGACCTCCTCCTATGTGTTCCATAACTGCGATCATGCTGCGGCGAGATTCAACCTGTCAGACGCAGGCAACATTTATGGAAGGCTGACAAATCCCACCCAGGATGTATTTGAGCGCAGGATTGCAGCCCTGGAAGGCGGAGCCGCAGCCCTGGCAGTGGCTTCCGGTGCGGCCGCAGTTACATATTCCATTGAAAATATTGCAAAAAACGGAGATCATATCGTAGCGGCCAAGAATATCTATGGCGGCACCTATAATCTGCTGGAGCATACCCTGCCTGAATACGGGATTAAAACGACCTTTGTGGATCCCTTTGATTACGAAGCCTTTGAAAAAGCCATTCAGGAGAATACAAAGCTGGTATTCATTGAGACTCTTGGCAATCCCAATTCCGACGTGGTTGATATTGAAAAGCTGGCAGGCATCGCCCATGCACATAAAATCCCGTTGATTGTAGACAATACCTTTGCAACTCCTTATCTGGTGAGACCCATTGAATACGGAGCAGATATTGTAGTCCATTCCGCCACAAAATTTATCGGAGCCATGGAACATCCATTGGCGGTGTCATCATTGACGGCGGAACATTCGACTGGGAGGCTTCCGGAAAGTTCTCTTCCCTTACAGAACCGAACCCAAGCTACCATGGAATCAGCTTTACCAGGGCAGTAGGAGCGGCAGCTTATGTAACAAAGATCCGCGCAATTTTACTTAGGGATACAGGAGCAGCTCTTTCTCCCTTCCATGCGTTTTTCTTCCTCCAGGGCTTAGAAACCTTATCCCTTCGTGTAGAGCGCCATGTGGAAAATGCGCTGAAAGTGGCCAGGTATTTAAAGGATCATCCTCAGGTGGAAAAGGTGCACCATCCTTCCATTTCAGAGGATCCGGAGCAGCAGGAATTATACGGCAAGTATTTCCCTAATGGCGGAGGTTCCATATTTACCTTTGAAATCAAGGGAGATGCCAGGAAAGCAAAAGACTTTATTGACCAGCTGGAATTATTCTCCCTGTTAGCCAACGTAGCCGATGTAAAATCATTAGTCATTCATCCGGCGTCCACGACCCATTCCCAGATGACGGAAGAGGAATTGGAAAAGTCAGGAATCAGGCCCAACACCATCCGGTTATCCATTGGAACGGAACATGCGGCTGACATCATAGAGGATTTGGAAGAAGCATTTAAGGCGGTTCAGTAACCGTTAAGTTTAACAGGATTAAAACAGGCTGCCATGTTCCTATGGCAGCCCTTTGAGTACGATATGAAGGGAAATAATATCCTTCGGGTATCCCTTAAACCCCCAAAACGGGGTGGGTTCTGCCCTAAAAGAGTGGACAAGAATTAGAAAAGGAGAAACCATGACATTACAGCAGCTTCGTTATGCCATATGCATTGCAAACCAAAAATCCATAAACAAGGCAGCTGCCGAGCTGTTTATTACCCAGCCCAGCCTGTCAAGTACCATCCGGGATCTGGAAGAAGAGATTGGCCTTAAGCTGTTTCTGCGCTCAAACCGGGGAATCGTGATCACCCCGGAAGGAGAGGAGTTCCTTGGATATGCCAGACAAATGCTGGAGCAGTACCGCCAGATGGAAGAACGGTTCGTAAAAAAAGGAAAAATTTAAAAAGAAATTCAGCGTTTCCATGCAGCATTATACCTTTGCCGTTCAGCCTTTATTCATATGGCAAAGGAATTTGGGATGGATGATTACGAGTTTGCCGTTCATGAGACCAAAACCTTTGAAGTCATCGAAAATGTAAGGAACCAGAAAAGCGAATTAGGAATCCTGTACTTAAATGATTTCAACCAGAAAGCCATAAAAAAAATTCTATACGATAACGGGCTGGAGTTTGTGGAATTATTTCAGTGCGGGATTTATGTTTTTCTGTGGAAAGGCAATCCACTGGCAGAAAAAGAGCGGATTGAATTCGAAGATTTAAAGAATTATCCCTGCCTGTCCTTTGAGCAGGGAAACAATAATTCCTTTTATCTGGCAGAGGAAGTGTTCAGCACTTATGAATATAAGCAGATCATAAAGGCAGATGACAGGGCCACGCTTTTAAACCTCATGGTAGGATTAAACGGCTATACCCTGTGCTCCGGGATTATTTGTGAAGATTTAAACGGAAATGAATACAGGGCAATTCCTCTTAATACCGATGATAAAATGAAAATCGGTTATATAAAAAAGAAGAAAATGCCCTTAAGTATCCTTGGAGAAAAATATATTGCGGAACTGAAACAGTATGAAAAAGAAGTGCTCTGATGAGCTAAATATAGTACTCAGGAGATTCCTGACGCCTGTCAAGAATGTCCTGTAAGGTAATGCTGTTTAAATAATTTTCAATGACTTCTGCCAGCCCCTGCCAGATGGGAAGAGTCAGACAGTCCGCCTGCCTGGAGCATACATTGGGGTCATTGTCCATGCAGCTGACAGGATTTAAGCTGCCTTCTGAGCTGAGTAATATATCTCCGATGGTTATCTGAGAGGGATGTCTTGCCAGCTTATAACCCCCCATGTGGCCCCGGTAAGTAGTGAGCAGATTGCTGCGGTTTAAAAAAAGGAACGATCTGTTCCAGATATTTTTTTTGAGATGCTCTGCCTTTCGGAAATGTCCTTTAAGGCAATGAACTCCTCGTTATAATGCTCGGCTAAATCAATCATCATCCGAAGAGAATAGCGGCCGCGAGTCGATATTTTCATAGTATACCACCTTACAAAACTATTTTGTGTATCAATACCTATTTTACCATGGGTTGAATAGGTATTCAACCCATGAAATGAAATTCTTTTGCAATAGAAATAAACTATAGCAGGCGATTGTTTTTTAGTAATAACCATTGACAGTACTCCATTGGTATACTTATGGAAAGAATAGAAGCATGATTCCAAACATGAGAAAGAGGAGAATGAATATGGAATACGGGATTTCTACAAAATGTTTATACGGCAATGGGGAAGGGGTCACGACAGACAAGTCTGGGGCCATCAGCTTTCCTATTTATCAGACAGCTACCTTTGCTCATAAGGGGATCGGGGAAAGCACCGGTTATGATTACAGCCGTCTGCAGAATCCGACCAGAGAGCAGTTGGAAAAGGTGGTGGCTTCCCTTGAAAATGGGGTGGATGCCCTGGCATTTTCCAGCGGGATGGCGGCAATCACGGCTTTAATGGAACTGTTTCAGCCGGGGGACCACATGATAACCGACTGTGATTTATATGGCGGGAGCATCCGTTTGTTTGACAATATCAGCAAAAAGAACGGGATTTTAATCAGTTCCGTAGACTGCTCCCGGGGGGACCTGGCAGAATTTGAAAACCTGATAGGCGAGAACACAAAAGCAATATATATTGAGACTCCCACAAATCCTATGATGAATGTCATAGACATTAGAAGGCTGGCGGAAATTGCAAAAAAGCATCATCTGCTTTTGATCGTGGACAATACGTTTTTGTCTCCTTATTTTCAGAACCCCCTGAAGCTGGGAGCGGACATTGTTGTCCACAGCGGAACCAAATATCTGGGCGGTCATAATGATACCATTGCAGGCTTTCTGGTCACCTCCTCAGAGGAGATATCCGAAAAGCTCCGGTTTATTATTAAAACGGTGGGGTCCGGGCTGGCTCCCTTTGACAGCTGGCTCATATTAAGAGGAATTAAAACTCTTGCGATCCGGATGGAGCGCGGGGAAGAGAATGCCAGAAAGCTGGTGGAATGGCTGTGTCAGGAAAAAAAGATCACAAAAGTGTATTACCCCGGAATTCCTGACCATCCCGGCCATGAGGTCTGCAAAAAGCAGGCAACAGGATTTGGCTGTATGGTTACCTTTGAGGTGGAGTCAAAGGAGCTGGCCCATCGGATCTTAAAAGAGGTGAAGCTGATCCACTTTGCGGAAAGCCTGGGCGGCGTAGAAACGCTGATCACTTACCCCATTACCCAGACCCATGCTGATGTGCCCAAAGAGGTTCTGGCAGCTAACGGCGTTACCGACCGGATCTTAAGATTATCAGTGGGAATTGAGGATACGGAAGATTTGATAAGGGAATTGGAGCGGATATTTTATGTGTAAGGTAAAGATTGATTTTGACGAAGTTATTGACCGTAAAAATACAAACAGCATTAAGTATGATTTTGCAGTGCGAAGGGGAAAACCGGAAAATCTGCTGCCTTTGTGGGTAGCGGATATGGACTTCAAGATATCCGGGAAGGTTCTGGACGCCCTTCATGAGCGGATTGACCATGGGATTTTTGGCTACAGTGAAGTCCAGGAAGAATATTTTGAGGCAATTCGGGACTGGATGGAAAAAAAGCATCACTGGAATGTGGAAAGCAGATGGCTGGTCAAAACGCCGGGGGTTGTATTTGCCTTAGCCATGGCTGTTCAGGCATTTACAGATCCCGGGGATGGAGTCATGATCCAGCAGCCCGTATATTATCCCTTCAGCGAAGTCATTGAGGATAATGACAGAGTAATTGTTGATAATACCCTGTATCTTGGAGAAGACGGCAGGTACCACATAGATTTTGAGGACTTTGAAAGAAAAGCAGAGGTGTTCCATGTGAAGCTGTTCCTACTGTGCAATCCCCATAATCCGGTAGGAAGAGTCTGGAGCCTGGAGGAATTGGAGAAATTAGGGGAAATCTGCATTCGAAGAGACATTCTTGTGGTCAGCGATGAGATTCACCAGGATTTTGTGTTTGAGGGAAAGCACCTGGTATTTGCAAGTCTAAGCGAGGAACTGAAAAACAGGACCATTACCTGTACCTCGCCAAGTAAGACCTTTAATCTGGCTGGCCTGCAGATTTCCAATATATTTATTGCCAATCAAAAGCTGAGACGGAGGTTTCGCAGGCAGGTAGCTGCAGCCGGGTACAGTCAGCTTAATACCCTGGGATTAACCGCATGTGAAGCGGCGTACCGCCAGGGAGAAGAATGGCATGAGCAGCTTATGGTATATTTAAGGGCCAACATTACCTATGTGCGGGAATTTATAAAGGAAAAAAATACCCAGGGTCAAGCTCATAGAACCGGAAGGAACCTACCTTGTCTGGCTGGATTTTCGGGAACTGGGCTTAACAGAAGAGGAGAGAGAAGACCTGATCATAAAGAAAGCAGGGCTTTGGCTGGACAGCGGAGCTATGTTCGGCCCAGTGGGAGAGGGATTTGAAAGGATCAACATCGCATGCCCCCGGTCTATTCTGGAACAGGCTCTGGGGAACCTGGAGAAAGCCATAAGGACGTTGTAAAAAAGATGGAATTTCTCTTTCACCAATCGTGATTTTGGGCAGCTCCTGTTATGGAAAAACGCCAAAGCTGCATAAGCATTATACTTTGCGGGGTTTTGGCGTTTTTTCTATGCCTGTGATTGTTGAAAAAAAGCAGGCAAGGCTGCCCATGCTGGGAGACCTTTGTTATTTTCCAAATGGAGAATCTTCCCGGCGGACAAAAAAATCCCTGGTTATGACTGCAAACCGGGCAGACCTGTGGCGCACTGGTGCCTTTGTGAATATGGCCGCAATTTAAGCAGATATATTCCGTGGGCGTATCATTCTCAAATAGTTTATTGTTCTGTACCAGCTGTGCGTACTGGCCAAAACGCTGGCTGTGTATTTTTTCTATTTCGGCGATCATATAAAAAGAATTTGCGATATTGGAGAATCCCTCCTCTTTAGCCTTGTCGCCGAAGGATTTGTAAATTGTGTCGTGCTCGGCAGCTTCATGTTTGGCGGAAAGCTGCAAAAGCTCCAGGATGTTATTGGTATTGTCAATGGGATAGTCAGCATTTATGGAGATTTCCTGTCCATGAAATTCCCTTAAGTGATTATAAAATATCTCGGCATGTTCCTTTTCCTGGCTTCCGGTATAATGGAAAAGCCAGTATAAGACCTGAAGGTTTTGATTTTTGCCTGGGACGCAGCAAACTCGTAACGGCGCCAAGCCTGGCATTCCCCTGCAAATGCTTTTAAAAGGTTCTCTTTTGTAACGCTGTCTTTCAGTGTGACCATTGTTTATTCCTCCTAATTTGTTTTCCATTAGTGTTACCAGATTTCTCCTGATTTATTAAGAAAAAAAGGAAAAAAATGGAAAACTTCCAATATTCAGTGGCAGGAAAAGCAGCAATATGAGTACATACCCGGTAAGGAAATCTGTAAAAAAATATTATAAAAAGGTATTGACACATTTCTCTCCTTGTATTAATATAATTATAACATATAAACCTATTAAACATATAGGTAATGAAAAGGAATGATCAATATGATGGAATATAAGGTAGCAGGAAATCATGGATTTTATAATAATAGATGTTGTTGTCAGGCTGTATGTATGAATAAAGATACAGTTTTGTTGTAGTGCTTATTATGATACCTGGCAGCCTGGAATATGAGAAATTTCCATATTATCAGCGGAACAAAGGAGCAGGTGCCGTAATTGGCAGCCGCTTCTTTTTATTTTATTAGTCAAAAAAAGTTAAATATCATATAAAAACGGAGGTAAAGAATATGGGAACAATTAAAGAAAGCGCAGTGGAGCTCATTGGAGGAACACCGATACTCAAATTAAACAGATACAGTGCAAAGGAAGGAATCCAGGATGTCACACTGCTGGCGAAACTGGAATACTTAAATCCGGCTGGTTCTGTAAAGGACCGGATTGCACTTGCCATGATTGAGGATGCCGAAGAAAAAGGGATATTAAAGCCCGGAGCGACCATTATCGAGCCGACCTCAGGAAATACCGGAATTGGTCTGGCAGCCGTTGCGGCAGCCAAAGGCTACCGGACCATCCTGACGCTTCCAGATACCATGAGCGTGGAACGAAGAAACTTATTAAGAGCCTATGGTGCAGAACTGGAATTGACCGAAGGAGCAAAGGGTATGAAGGGTGCCATTGAGAAAGCAGAGGAGCTGAAAACCAGCATCCCTGGTTCTATTATCCTGGGACAGTTTGGAAACCAGGCCAACCCAAAAGTTCACAGGGAAACTACCGGTCCGGAGATCTGGGAACAGACGGAGGGGAAAGTAGATATTTTTGTTGCCGGTGTAGGTACAGGCGGAACCATTACTGGTGTGGGCCAGTATTTAAAGGAAAAGAAACCGGATGTAAGAATCGTAGCAGTAGAACCGTCAAGCAGTCCGGTGCTCTCCGGTGGCAAGCCAGGACCTCACAAGATTCAGGGAATCGGCGCAGGCTTTGTTCCTGAAGTCCTGGATACGGGAATTTACGATGAAATAATTACCATTGAGAATGAGGATTCATTTAAGGAAGGTAAGACATTTGCAGTATCAGAAGGAATTCTGGTGGGAATCTCTTCCGGCGCTGCATTAAAAGCCGCAAAGCTTTTGGCACAAAGACCGGAAAATAAGGGAAAGACCATTGTGGTCCTGCTGCCGGATTCCGGCGACCGGTATCTGTCTACCCCCTTATTTTCATGAAGCAATGAGCCAAGGTTAGGCAGGCTTGACCTGGCTAAATCGTTTTATGAAATAAAATGACTGGTGGTTTGGGAAACAGCTGGTTATAAGATTATCTTATTGCCAGCTGTATTTTTAACCTATTATACAAAAACCTATAGGAATGGTATGATATCGGTATAAAGAAACAGGAAGGCAAAGAAATTAAAATGCCAGGAAGCAGAAATGCAAAGAAACAGGAATCCTGGGAAAGGAGTTAAAAATGTTTAAGAGAAATGGAAAAATGATGCCGATGTGTTGTTGCTGTAAATGCGTAAGAAATGGTCATTTTACTTGTGCCTTGAAACTTGAAACTCCTGTGCATGGCGTTTATGCATAGAAGGCAGGTGTCAGAGGGCATCTGCTTTTTTTGTACTCAAATTTAGGAAAGAAGGAAGAAAATATGGCAATAGAAGAGAGATTCGGAAAGGTAGCGACTACGGAAGATACTCATGAAGTATCCGAAACAGGCGCCTTTGTAAGGCAGGATAACTATTTCGTCACACCCTTTGGCAAGGGGGAAGGAGAGCTTCCTGTGGAAGCCGGGCGTTACCGGCTCATATGGACACCCCTTTGCCCGTGGGCCACGAGACAGATCATTGCTCTTAAGCTTCTGGGGTTGGAAGACGTGATCAGCGTCGGTAAGGTAAGCCCTGTAAGAACTGAAAACGGCTGGGAATTTTCTCTTGCTGAGGGAGGTGTGGACCCGGTTCTTAAAATTCGCTATCTTCCGGAGGTCTATGCAGCCACGGACCCGGAATATGAAGGAAGGGCAACCGTTCCCGCTGTAGTGGATTTAAAGACCGGAAAAGTGGTCAATAACGATTATCACCGCTTGACAAATTACTGGGAAACCGTATGGAAGCCATTTCATAAACCAGGAGCACCGGACTTATATCCTGAGGATCTGAGGCAGGAAATCGATGAGCTCAACGGAATCTTATTCCATGAAGTGAATAACGGAGTCTACAAAGCGGGATTTGCCCAGTCCCAGAAAGAATATGAAACTGCATATGCTGTGCTGTTTCAAAGGCTTGACTGGCTGGAAGAGCGTCTTTCAAAGGGCAGATATCTGTTCGGAGACCGGCTTACTGATTCTGATATCCGGTTATTCGTGACACTTGCCCGGTTTGACGTGGCTTACTATTTCAGCCACAAGACAAACAGGAACCGTATTGCAGATTTTGACAATCTGTGGAATTATGCAAAGGATTTGTACACAATTCCGGCATTTAAAGAAGCCACGGATTTGATTCCATCAAAAGAGGATATCTCCTGGGGAACCATGGACATAACCCATACAGCATTCTTCCCCTGGGACCGGATGGTTCCATCTGATGAACCTAATAACAGGGACGAAAAATTCGGAAAAGGCAGGGCCTTTTAAGTCTGATTCTACGTTTTATCACCAGATTACGGAAACCTTCCCCATCTTATGAATAAAACCGGAAGAACAAAAATTTGACTGGCAGACAGTGTTTGCGGAAATTCCATCAATAAAGGGAAAGATAGGAGAAAAATTATGAAAAGAAATATTGCAGGTAAATCAATAGCAGGAGTGCTTACGGCAGTGGCCATATTAGGAGCCTGACTGGATGCAAGGGCAGTACCAATGCGGCAGCCGTCAAAGCAGGTGAGGAAACAACAAAAACAGAAAGTTCAGCGGAACCGGAAAACCAGGAAGAGAGCAGTGAGGCTGCCGGCACATCGGAACCGGTAGTCGTTCATGCGGCAACAGGAGGTTCTCCAAAGCCCTTTACTTTTGTGGACAGCAGCAACCAGCTGACCGGTCATAACATTGAACTGATCAAAGCCGTTTTCGACCGGCTTCCCCAATATAAGCTTGAGATCGAAGTGACTGATTTCCCATCTATTTTTGCAGGTCTGGATTCCGACAGGTATCAGATCGGTGTAAACAATTTTGCAAAGAATGAGAAACGAAAAGAAAAGTATTTATTTACGGACCCGATCTTTGCCAATGAGTACGTTGCCATCTTTGCAAAGAACAATGATAAAGCAGCAGGAATAGAGACATGGGATGACCTTGCCGGCTTAAAAACCATTTCCTCGGCGGGAATCAATATTACCACAGCTCTGGAAAACTATAACGCTTCTAACCCCCAGAATCCCATTGCCATCGAATACAGCGATGAAGACCTTGTGCTGCAGATCCAGGATGTGGAAGCTGGGAAATATGATTTCGTGCTAATGGATAAACCAATGTTTGAATATTATCAGAAAGAATTTAATTTTAATGTGGCCGGAGTTTCCATCAGCAACACCCTTTCAAAGGATTTAATGGAAGAACCCTTCAGCTATCTGATTGTCAGCAAAGGGAATGAGAAACTGGTAGAGGATATCAACAAGGCGTTAAAAGAAGTGACAGAGGACGGGACTTCCAGGGAAATCAACTTAAAATGGTTTGGATCCGATTATTCCCCATCCTATCAATAAAACCGGAGGAGCAAGATGAGCAAAATATTTGACTGGCAGCTGGTGTTTACGGAAATTCCCGCATTGCTGAAATACCTACCCGTAACACTGCAGCTGACGGCAATTGCCCTTATCATTGGCTGGGTGGCAGGGCTTTTGATCGCTGTAGTAAAAATTCACAATATCCCGGTCCTTCGGCAATTATGTACCTTATTTGTTTCGGTTGTACGGGGAACCCCTATTATTGTCCAGCTATATCTTACGTATTTTGGAATTCCTATCGCTTTAAAATATTATAACTATTACAATGGAACTTCTTATAACGTAAATGGAATACCGCCAATTATTTTTGCCATCGTGGCCCTGGGGCTTAATCAATCTGCTTTTGATTCGGAGACCATACGGGCGGCCATACAGTCCGTGGAAAAAGGGCAGGTTGAGGCGGCCAAGCCCTTGGGATGACCGGGTTCCAGATATTCAGAAGGGTATTATTTCCCCAGGCTGTGACAGTGGCCCTCCCCTCCCTGGGGAACTCTCTCATAAGCCTGGTAAAAGGAACCTCACTTGCATTTACCTGCTCAGTCGTTGAAATAACGGCTCAGGGCAAGATCCTGGCTGGAAACAGCTACCGGTATTTTGAAGCTTACTGTTCTTTGGCTATCATTTACTGGGTATTGACAATCTTTATTGAACGGCTGTTTGTATACATCGAGAAAAGAATGAGCGTACCGGAGATGTTTTCGGCGGAAACGCCCTATGGGCATACCATTACACCCGATGCCCGGCGGTGCGGGGCACGCTGTAAAGCGGAGCGGGCTCTGTCCAAAAAGCATGGGCAGGAACAGGAAAAGGATAAGGATAAGGAGGTATAAGTGTGAGCGTTATTGAAATTCAGGGATTAAGTAAGAAATTCGGTGATAACGTAGTGCTGGATAATATTGATCTGGTCATTCACCAAGGTGATGTGGTAGCCATCATCGGACCATCAGGAACCGGTAAATCCACTTTGCTCCGTTCCATTAATCTGCTTGAAAAGCCGGAAAAGGGAACCGTTAAAATGAATGATCAGGTAATCGACCTAACCACAAAATCAGCCAGGGAAAAGCTGGAGCTGCGGAAAAATACGGAAATGGTATTTCAGCAGTTTAATCTTTTCAAGAACCGGACTGCCCTGGAAAATGTGATGGAAGGGCTGCTGGTGGTAAAAAGGTTAAAGAAAAGCGAGGCCAGAAGCATTGCGGAAAAGCATTTGCAGAAGGTGGGAATGGGAGACCGTTTATCCCACTATCCCAGGCATTTATCCGGTGGGCAGCAGCAAAGAGTGGCCATCGCAAGGGCACTGGCCATGGACCCCAAACTGCTTCTTATGGATGAACCAACCTCGGCTCTGGATCCGGAGCTGGTAAGCGAAGTGCTGGTGACCATAAAAAAGGCAGCCCAGGAGGGGAATACCATACTCCTTGTCACTCATGAAATGAACTTTGTGAGGAACGTGGCAAATCGGATCATTTTCCTGGAAAACGGAAAAATCGTAGCTGACGGAACGCCGAAAGAGATTTTTGATAATCCGAAAAACCCACGGTTAAAGGAGTTTTTAGTAAAGATTCATATGCTGGAAAGCGCTGATTATACGATTTAACGGGGCAAGGATATGACAGAAGGAATCGAGGTAACCCATGAATGATATAACATACAAGACAGTAAAAGAAGGGATTAACTGGCAGGAGGTTGCCGATGTGCTTCGGCGTTCCGGATTATCAGACCGGTCGGCAAAGGATCAGGAAACCATCTTTACAAACAGCTATGCAGTAGTGTTTGTCTGTGACAAAGAAAGGATCGTTGGTGTTGGAAGGGCCTTATCCGATGGCGTCTGCCAGGCGGCCATCTACAATATCGCTCTTGATGACGAATATCAGGGATACGGAATCGGCAGAAAACTGATTGAGCTGCTCCTTGATCAGATCAGGGGCCAGAATGTGATCCTATACACCCATCCCAGGACGGTTGCCCTATACGAAAAAAATGGGATTCCAAAGGAATAAAACGGCCATGTGCCGGTTTTGTGGATCGGAAGAATCTCTTAACTGGATGGATAAGGAAGGATTTCTGCTTCCTGAAAAATACCGCTTTGTTGATGAATATGGCAGAGAGGATATGAAGGGTTAGGCAGGCTATGAGAAAGAAAAGAGGAAATTAATATGTCAAAGAAGTTTATTACCGATGAGATTGAATCCAATGGGAAATTCAAACGGCAGAAAAACCGGTTTACCACACCCTTTGGGGCAGAGGAAGAGAATCTGCCTGTAGAGGCCGGCCGGTACCGCCTGGTCTGGTCTCCGGCCTGCCCCTGGGCCCACCGCTCCGTTATTGTAAGGAGCCTGCTTGGGCTTGAAGAAGTGATCGGCCTGGGTACTCTGGATCCAGTGAGACCTGATGTGGAACGGACGGACTGGGCTTTTACCCTTGATGAAAATGAGGAAGATCCGGTACTAAAGATCAAATATTTAAGCGAAGCCTATTTAAAGGCAGATCCGGATTATAAGGGAAGGTTTACGGTGCCCGCTGTTGTTGACCTGACTACAGGGAAAGTGGTGAATAACGATTATTTTAACCTGACCAGGTACTGGGAAGTGGAGTGGAAGAAATACCATAAGCCGGGAGCACCGGATTTATATCCGGAAGAGCTGAGAGCTGAAATCGATGAATTAAATGAAATTCTGTTTCATGAAATCAACAACGGGGTTTACAAGGCAGGGTTTGCCAGAAGCCAGGAGGCCTACGAAGAGGCATACCATCTGGTATTTCACCGCCTTGACTGGCTGGAAGAGCGGCTGGGCCGAAGCCGTTATCTGTTTGGAGATAAGATCACGGAATCCGATATCCGCCTGTATGTGACCCTGGTACGTTTTGATGTGGCTTATTACAATGGTTTTCTTCTCAATAGAAACCTTATTTCCGATTTTCCCAATCTATGGGGATATGTAAGGGACTTATATTCACAGCCTGGATTTGGAGATACCACGGATTTCGAGGCCATCAAAAAGCACTATCATTTGTGTGCGGTATCCAGTAACCCTTATGGCATCGTTCCCAAGGGGCCGGACCTTTCTATATGGAAAGTACCTCATGGAAGAGAACGGATCAAATTTTAATATGGGGAGCAGTTGGTGCTGCAAAAGGCTGAGAACTGGACCAGGGAATCTTTAATAAAGGAAGAGACGGTATGATTTTATAAAGCTTTGGCTGCAAACTGGATTACGTCAGGAAGATTGATGCAGGTATCTTTTAGATCATCTATACGGAAAAATATTGAGGGAATGGGAGAAAATTTTAATGTCAGATTCAAATAGCGGGCAAAAGGTACGCCCAAAGGAAATAGAAAAAGAAATCGATGAAAGAGGTGCATTTATCCGTCAGCCCAACCGTTTTACAACCCCCTTTGGAGACGGGGAGAATGATTTAAAGGCAGAAAGCGGCCGGTACCGGCTTTTTGGGCCAAAGGCTGCCATTGGTCCAACCGGGCCTCTATTGTACGGGAATTGCTGGGCCTTCAGGATGCCATCGGCATCAATTTAGTCGGTCACAGCAAAGAAAACAGTGCATACGGCTGGGAATTCGTGTATAATGAGGACAGAAAAGACCCGGTCCTTGGAACCCGGTATTTAAGTGAGTTTTACTATAACGCTGACCCAGGTTATGAAGGGCGCTGCACCGTGCCGGCCCTTGTGGACGTTACCACAAAAAAGGTGGTCAATAATGATTACCACAGGCTGACCAATTATTTTGAAACAGCATTCCGTCCCTTTCAGAGTCCGGATGCCCCTGATCTGTATCCTGAGGAACTGAGAAAAGACATTGATGAATACAACGACTGGCTTTTTCCCAATGTGAACAACGGGACCTACCGGATGATGTTTGCCCAGTCCATCACAGCCTATGAAGAGGCATTTGAAGACTTTTACCATGCACTGGATTCGATCGAAGAACGTCTTTCAGGAAGCCGTTTCTTATTTGGAGATTATGTGACCGACAGCGATGTAAGGCTTTTTGTAACCCTGGCAAGGTTTGATACCCATTATTACCGGAACCTGGGCCCCATTAAGCACAGGATCGTTGATTACAAAAACATCTGGGAATATTGCAGGGACTTATATGAGATACCTGCATTCAGAAACAATACCTACTTCCGGGATATAGCAGCGCCCCAGTCGGAAAACAAGTCCTTTTTCCAGGATTTTAATTCCCGTTTTGTGGACCAGATCGATTACGAAGGCATCTGGTCTGCTCCACAAAACCGGAAGGAATTAAGCAGGACACCGGAAGAAAAGTTTAACCGAATCAAGTAAGTAGTGAAGCGGATTGCAAAGATCCGCTTGACAAGATATGATAATAAATAAAACGAACCCATAGGAAAAGAGCAGGTGGCAAAATGATTCATAAAAGCAGGCTGGTAAGCCAATTTAAAAAAATGGTGGAATTTGATTCCGAAACCTATCATGAACGGGAAATTGCGGACTATTTGACAGGCGAATTAAAACAGCTTGGATTTGAGGTGTGGGAAGATGATGCCGGTCACCGGCTGAAAGAAAAGCTTCCTGAATATGGAACCGCCGTTCCTACAGGAAATCTTTACGGTTATTTAAAGGGAACCACCGGTTCCGCCCCTATTTTGCTGTCGGCTCATATGGATACGGTAAAGCCTGGCATAGGGAAACGCGCGGTCCAGGATGAGCGGGGGAGAATCACCTCGGAAGGAGATACCGTGCTTGGAGCCGACGACCTTTCCGGAATCGCTGCCATATTGGAGGCAGTCCGGGTGATTAAGGAAAACAACCTTCCCCATGGGGATATTGAGGTCCTGTTCCCGGTTGCAGAAGAGAACTATGGAAAAGGAAGCCAGCTCATCGATTATTCCAGAATAAAGTCAAAGCTGGCTTATGTATTTGATTTAAGCGGAACGATCGGCTTAGCCGCAACCGCAGCGCCTACCATCCTTTCCTTTGAAATCAGGGTGAAGGGCAAGAATGCCCATGCAGGCTTTTGCCCTCAGCTTGGGATCAATGCCATTGAAATTACGGCCCGTGCCATTTCCCAGTTAAAGCAGGGCTGGGTTGACAATGAAACCACCGTAAACATTGGAAAAATAAGCGGAGGAAAGCAGACCAACATTGTTTCCGATGAATGCGTAGTCGCAGGAGAGATTAGAAGCTTAAAGGATCATAAAGCCCTGGCAGAATGGAACAGGCTAAAGGATGCCTTTGAAGGTACTGCGGCCGGATATGGCGGAAGCCTGGAGATATCTGTTGAAAAGCAGATCGAAGCCTATGAACTAAGTGACGGCGAAGAAGTGGTGGAACGGTTCAAGGATGTCTGCCGGTCCCTTGGCTTTAAAGGCTCCACCCAGTATACCCTGGGCGGAAGCGATAACAACCACTTTGTCCGGGGCGGAATCCGGGGAATCGTAGTGGCCTGCGGAATGAATGAGGTCCATACGCCAAATGAATTTACAACGGAAGATGAGCTTGAAAAAAAGTGCCCTCCTGGCCCTGGGACTGATCACAGAAGGAAATTAATGGTATTTTTAACTAGGACGGATTTGATAAATTTTTATCAAGCAGAAGCAATTCCGCTATTTTCATCTGAAACCCATCATCAATGTCAATGGAATCAAAGGCATTCATAAAATAGGGCAGTGTTTCGCCCTCATAAAAGCTTTTATGCTTCACAAAATAACTGGTCAGAGCCAGGTAAATAGCCCCGTTTATTCTGTATTCCGGCGGCATATCCTGTCTTCTGACCTGTTTTTTGTCCGAAAACAGGGCTTTCACCCTTCCTTCACCTGTAAGCTCAACGGTTAAGCAGGAGCTGGAATCTGATTTACAGATACTGACCACAGAATCGGCATTATTTTCTAACAGGACATCAGCGCTTTCGATTATGTGTTTTTCGTTTCTGAGAGGAGAGGTGGGCTGTAAAAGCATAAAGCAATCAAAGGTTTTTCCAAGATGCCGCAGCCCATCTATGACATGCAGTATGACGTCATTGGAGGAAGCCTCATCGGAAGCCAGTTCCTTTGGGCGCAGAAAGGGCACGCTGGCTCCGAAACGTTCTGCGATCCCGGCATATTTCTCAGAGTCTGTGGATACCACCATATCATCGAATATTCCGGAACGTTTGCAGGCTTCCAACGTATACGCCATAAGAGGTTTGTGATTAATTTCTCTGATATTTTTATCTATAATTCCCTTTGAGCCGCATCTGGCAGGTATGATTGCCAAAAAAGTTTTATTTTTATACATTACAGCCTCCATTCCACGTCATAAAAATTCTTTTCCGGTTGAATTCCCTTTTCAAACGCCTGCTTAATAATCGAGACGATCTGTTTGCTGGTATCCTGGCCCTCGTAAGGGTTTGGCGCTTCTTCCTTATACCGGACAAAGGTAAGGGCTTTCTGGATTGCAGACACGATCCCGCTTACGGAAGAACTGCAGCTTATGACAGAGGCAGGCTGAATCCTTCCATCCTGTCTGCTTCCTATATTAACGGAAGGCACCTTAAGGAAAGGCGCTTCCATGATTCCGCTGGAAGAATTTCCGATCACAGCCTGGCAGCAGTTCATAAGGCTTAAATAGTTCCGGACGCCAAGAGAGGGGAACACCGCTGATTTTTTTTGGATTCCTGCTTACGTAAGCCTCAATCCTTTCATTGATCTGGTTTCCTCCTGTGTCGGAATTGCTCTTTGTAAAAACAGTAAATAAATCCGGGAAATGCAAAAGGGCCTCTTCCAGCGGCTGAAACTGTGCCGGAGCACTGTCATGATCCAAAGTGGCAGGATGAAAGGTGACAAGAGCCATGGGAGGAGCCAGTGAGATCTTTAGCTTTTCTTCCAATTCCTGTCTGGTTAACAGCTTTATGGTTTTCATGTTTTCAATGCCAAGAGCGCCTACCCAATGGACCCTGTCAGGGGCTTCCCCTAGCTGAATGACCCGTTTCCGGTATTCCCTTGTGCTGGTGAAATGAAGATAGCTCATCTTACTGATGGCATGCCTCATGGAGTCGTCGTATGCGCCCCTTGTTATTTCCCCGCCATGAATGTGGGCAATGGGAATTTTACAGATAAGGGCGGCACTTGCAGCTGTGAAGATTTCATACCGGTCCCCAAGAAGCAGAACCATATCCGGTTTTAACCGCTCATAAGCTTCGGATAAGCTGATCAATTCCAGGCCCATGGATTTGCATATTCCAAGAGAGGTATCAGAGGCCAGGTTCATCTCTATTTTTTCATCAATGTTTATGCCGCTGTTTTCAAAGTCCTGGCAGCCCTGTCCGTATCTGGTATCCAGATGGCTTCCCGTTGCAATGACCTGCAGCTTAAAATCCGGGTCCTGTCCGACACGGTCCATCACAGGCTTTAATAAGCCGTATTCCGCCCGGTTTCCGGTTACTACGCATAATTTGATCATGGTCCGATCCTTTCGTCTTTCTGATAATTCCTTTCGGCGGTCTTTCCCAACAGACTGTATATCCTCATGGGAGAGATCCCATATCCGCAGCGTTTGGCGCATAGATTTTGAAGGGTAAAAACTTCCCCCTTTTTAATTTCCCTGGAAGCCACCAGGTATTTTCTCACATAGTCCCTGTTTTTTAATTCAGCCTGCGTGGGCTTTTTCACTCCGTCACCCAGGGCCAGTTCAATATTTCTGATGCTGTCCACCATTTGCTTAAATTCATTCGGCTCTAAACTGGCTCTATGATCCGGTCCTGGCATGGTTTTATCCAGGGTCATGTGCTTTTCAATGACACAGGCGCCAAGGGCTGCGGCAGCAATGGCAACTTCGATTCCGGGTGTATGGTCGGAATAGCCCACCTGCTTGTGAAATTTATGTCTTAAGGTGCCCATGGCATTTAAATTCACATCCTGCATCAGGGCAGGATAGGAGCTGGAGCAATGGAGCAGTGTGATTTCTTCTCCGCCTTCCTCCAGGATTTCCAGGGCTTCCCCTACTTCTTCCTCAGTGGACATTCCCGTAGACAAAATGACAGGCTTTTTTAACGATGCTATCCTTTTCAGATAGCCATAATTTGTGATCTCCCCGGAAGGAATCTTAATGAGATCCACTCCAAGCCGGTCAAGAAAAAGGAGGCTTTCCTCATCAAAAGGAGAGGATAAGAACTGAATGTGCCGGAAGGAACAGTACTGAAACAGCTCTTCAAATTCCTGCCAGGACAATTCCAGGCCTTTTAACATTTCGTATTGTGACATGGTCTGGCCGGTATTTTCAATCTGGTAGTCCGCTTTTCTCGCATCCGGTACTGCAAGGTGCTTTGCCCGAAAGGTCTGGAATTTAATGGCGTCTGCACCTGTGACGCTTGCGGCCTCCACCAGTTGTTTGGCAATGTTTAAGTCGCCGTTATGGTTTACCCCTGCTTCGGCGATTATCATAACGTTACTCATGGAAAGCTACCTCCTTTGCCGGACTTCCATAAGCCAGCTTATTTGACGCTATATTTTTTTATGACAAGACTTCCAGCGCCGATCATGGTGTCATTCCCAATGGTCAGGCCCTGTATGATGGTGGAATGGGCTCCAATATGGCAATTGGCCCTTATCCAGACATTTCCGCATAAGACGCATCCCGGAGCAATATGGACAAAATCATCAATCCTGCAGCCATGCTCAATGATAGCGCCCGTATTGATGATGGTTCCATTCCCTATGGTAACTCCGGAATTGATGATGGCTCCCTTTCCGATAAAGTTTCCTTCCCCGATGGTAAGGGTTCCAGAAAGGATGGAGCTTTTATCCATGATATTGGGAAATTCAAAGCCTATTTTCTTGCATTGTTCGTACAGCCTGCGCCTTGGACCGGGATTTCCCACGCTTCCTATGGCAATTACCGCATTCCTGATTCCACGGTTAAAACAGTCTGCCAGATCCTCATCACTTCCTATGACCTTTATGCCCAGAACCTCTGTGCCCGCTTGTTTGCTGGGGTCCAGAATGCCGGTGATCTTATATTTTTCCTGTCCTCTGATGGTATCTATGATGCTTTGCCCATGGCCGCCTCCGCCGATCAGGATCAGTTCCTCTTTCATAGTTTCATTCTCTCAGCCATTTTTTTCATTTCACTGAATTCCCCCATATCCAGCCAGGCGCTGTCCATGACCGGATAGGCCCCCACCTGCTGGCCATTTTTTTAGGCATCTGCGGATTAAGTCTGTCATATCAAAATATTGATCTTCAGGGATGTATTTTAATATTTCTTCCTCCAATACATAAAGACCGGTGCTCACTAACAGCTCGTATCTGGGTTTTTCATTTAAAGCATCAATGGATCCGTTTTCCCCTAAGGCAACCACCCCATAGGGAATCTCATAGTTTTTCATGGCAGTGACAACGGTGATCTTGTTTTTATGGGTTTGATGATAAAGGAGAAGCTTGGTATAATTGACATCCACTAAAATATCGCAGTTGCTTACAAGAAAGCTGCCCTTAATATCCTTTTTCACCAGGTTTAAGGAACCGGCTGTCCCTAAGGCTTATCTTCCTCAATTAAGTGCAGATGATAGGGATGGTCATCATTAAAATAAGCCTTAATAAGCTCCTTTTTATAATTTATGGTAAGATAAAACTCATAAAACCCGTACTCCATCATCTGATTCATGATCCGTTCTACAATGGGGGTGTCGCCGATTGGAATCAGAGGCTTTGGAATGATTTTTGTATATGGATACAGCCGGGAACCTTTGCCGCCTGCCATGATGACTACCGGCGTCTGGGTCCGGCTTTGTCGGCCTGGTTCATGATCGTTTAACTCATTCCAAAACAGGATATCAGTTACCTCATTGTTGTCATTTACCATGGGAAGCCCTTCGATTTGCTTTTCCTTCATGATCTCCAGGGCCAGATGGCTTTTTTTCTTTTTTTATAACAACAGGAGCAGGATTCATGATCAGGCGTACGGGCATGGAAATATCCTTATTCTTTAAGATCCACCGCCTGATATCCCCATCAGTGAGAACACCGGCCAGCTTATTATTTTCTTCAACAACAAGGATCTTTCTTGCTGTCTGGTCCAATTGTCTGATTGCATCCCGAATAGAAGCATCCGGTGCAATAATAAATTTACGAACTTCCATGCCTATCCCTCTTTCAGACTGCTAAATGCGGCTCAATGCTTGAATGATATGATCCATCTCCTTTTTTTAAAAGACTGGTACTGCAGGGGATATTGATGACCCGGTTCCGGTAAAAGGGAGCCTTCTCTATGAAATAAGCCTGGCTGTTCTCATACATCCTCTGGGTATGGGAAAGCTGCCAGATGGGCCTTGTTTCAATATCATTTTCCTTCAGCTGTTTCATGACTGTATCCCGGTCTAATCCATTGTTTTTTTTAAGAACAGGGAATAGAACCACCGGTTGTTTCTTGCTTTATGGTTAAACGGAAGCAGTTCAAAGCTTTCCATGGAAGCTATGGCATTTTCGTAGTAATCATAATTTTCTTCCTTGATCCGGATAAAATCCTCCAGACATTCCAGCTGGGCAACTCCCAGGGCTGCCTGCAGATTAGTCATTCGGTAGTTATAGCCCACTTCATTGTGAGTATAATAGAAGGGATCGTCTTTTGCCTGGGCGGCAAGATACCTTGCTTTTTCCAGAAGGCTGTCATCCTTTGCTGTCATCATCCCCCCTCCCCCTGTGGTGATGATCTTATTGCCGTTAAAAGAATAAGCACCGAAATCGCCGATTGTCCCTGCAAATTGTCCCTGGTATTTTCCCTGTTCATAGCAGGTCCCCAATGCTTCCGCAGCATCCTCGATCAGTTTTATTCCATATTGTTCAGACAATGCATTCAGCCGTTCCATATCCGCCATATTGCCAAAGACATGGACCACGACAACCGCCTTAATGATCCGGTTTGTGCTCTTGTTTACCAGCCCGGAAGGAGTCATGACACATTCCTTTTTCAAAAAAATCCTCAAGCTTGTCACAGTCCAGATTCAGAGAGTCGTCACAATCCATAAAAACAGGGGTGGCACCTATGTAGGTCACCGGATTGATTGAGGCAATAAAGGTAAGGGTGGGCACGATCACCTCCTGTCCCGGTTTCACACCGGATAAAAGCAGGGCCAGATGGATTGCGGCAGTTCCGCTTTGAACAGCCGCTGCGCCGGAGGCATTTAAATAAGAGGCCATGTCCTGCTCAAATCTTGCCACATAGCTGCCGGCTGTCGATATCCAGCCGCTGTCAAGGGCCTCCAATATATATTTTTTTTCATTCCCTGCTAAGTTGGGAACTGATAAAGGTATCATTCTCCTTCCTCCCCTCCTATAGGTTATAGATGCCGGCTTTATACTTATCCAGGTTTCTCTCCATCCATTCAATGGTCTTTTTAAGACCAAGGGAAAGAGTGTATTCCTGGTTCCAGTCCGTAAGCTCCTTTAGCTTTTTATTAGACCCAAGGAGCCTGTTTACCTCACTTTTCTGTGGACGCAGTCTTTCCTGCCCGCAGACAATACTGGCATGGGGATTGATCTGCCGGATCAGCTCCGATGCAAGCTCTCCGATGGAGATTTCCTTCTGGCTTGCAATGTTGATTTCTTCCCCAATGGTTTTTTTCGGACTTTTCTATTTCAATAAACCCGTTTACCGTATCTTTTACGTAATTAAAATCCCTGGTGGGAGTCAGGCTGCCAAGGCGTATCTCCCTGGCTCCGGTCAGCAGCTGGCTGATGATGGCCGGTATCACAGCCCTTGCAGACTGCCTGGGGCCATAGGTATTAAATGGCCGGACAATGGTCACCGGAAGGGAAAAACTTTTGTAAAAGGATTCCGCCAGCCGGTCGGCTCCGATCTTCGTTGCGGAATAGGGTGATTGTCCCTGAAAGGGATGGGCCTCATCAATGGGAACGTATTTGGCGCTGCCATAGACCTCAGAGGTAGAGGTGATGAGCACCTTATCCGTACCAAGGCTTCTTGCGGCCTGCAAGACATTTAACGTTCCTTTTATATTGGTATCCACATAGGAATCAGGAGAATGGTAGCTAAAGGGAATGGCGATCAATGCGGCCAGATGAAAGACCGATTCTATTCCTGTCATGGCGTTTCTTACGCCGTTTGGATCCCGGATGTCTCCTGGCTGTATCTCAATTTCCTTTTTTATTTCATCAGAAAGAGAATCCAGCCAGCCCCAGGTATTGAAGGAGTTATAAAAGGTAAACGCCCTTACCTCGTAGCCCCGTTCAACAAGTGTTTCCGTTAAGTGACTTCCTATAAATCCATCCGCTCCTGTAACCAGAACCTTTTTCATGTTTCCTCCTTTACCTGTGATGGTTATCGAAAACCTTTATTTTATAACTGCTCATTTTATCTGTAATAGAAAAGTAGAATTCTCCCTGGTCATTGGTCGTCGTATGTTCAAGACAGGTTTCTTCAAATTCCTGCTCCTGCGACTCCTGGTCATATACAGGGACAAGCTTTTCTAATATAACAACCGCGTCCTTAACCGGGCAGGAATCTTTGTAACGGACCCTTCCTTTTATTAATATACCTTCCATATAGTATTCATGATTAATCTGATCCATAATGCGCAACCCCGCCTATGTGGTTATCAGTGGTTCGTAAATATCCAGCTGATAACAGGCACACTTGTCTTTTTCCACGGCTATGGCAAATTCCCCGGACTGGTTGGTGATCACATAGCCTATGTTCACTCTCTGTTTTTCTCCGGTGATTTTTATGACCCGGACAACCGCGCCCTCCAAAGCTTGCCTGCGTGAATTATAAATCGTACCTGTTAATAAAACCTCATCAGATTTTTCAAGGGTAATGGTCGTCTTTAAAATGTCGCGGTTTTTAAAATGCTTTGGTGACAGGATGATTTCTGTATAGCCGCTCAATGGGGTTCCTCCTTTCTGCATCATAGAAGGGAAGCATAGACCGCTAATTCATAATTCATGTTGGCCTTTGCTTTAATAGAGAATAAATAATACCCGTTCTCATCTGTCAGGGTATAGCCCAACAGGCTTCTGGTGTTATCCCTGCTGTTGATCTGGGTGATTTGGACCACAGCTCCTGCACAGGGCTTATGGTCCTGGACGTATACGGTTCCATTTACGATCTGGTAATTCTGCTTTTCCAGCTGGATGTCAAAATGATATTCCGGGTAGGATTGGAGCTTAGCTCCGTTTATTCTTAATGAGGACTTTTTTGAAGCAGTTCATAAAATTTATTATGCCTCCCTCCGCTTTCCGGGGGTTCCGTAATGCTGCGGTATATACGGTTACATTCAACTCCTGTTTATTCTTTGTGTCCTCAGCATTAATAATGTTTCCCGCCTGTTCCTTCCCATTAATGATCATTTTATTTACTTCCACCTCTTTGTATTGGGTATCATTGATTTCCATTGCCCTATCCCCTTTTTTCCTTTTTTTATTAAACTATATGCGTTCCATAGAATTCTGTTACCGTTTCCAAAATGGTTCTTT
>BBDR01000016.1 GCA_001312405.1 Clostridium sp. NkU-1
TTCGTGATACTCAAGCGAAGACTATGAGGAGAACGAAATGCAAGTCCGGCCCCATGGTCAAGCGGTTAAGACATCGCCCTTTCACGGCGGTAACACGAGTTCGAATCTCGTTGGGGTCACTGATTTAGTGAGTTTAGTTTTACAATTTATGGCGACATAGCCAAGTGGTAAGGCGTGGGTCTGCAACACCCTGATCACCAGTTCAAATCTGGTTGTCGCCTCTATGATAAAAGCCTCAGAAACCTGATAGAATAAGGGTTTCTGGGGTTTTTGCTTTGTGTATTTGGTGTTTGCGCTTGTTTGCGTGGACATTTTTCTTGCTTTTGAGGGCTTTTAATCCAGGATTGCCCTCATTTTTGATGCTGTTTCTTCCTGGGAAGTGATGTTGCGGAGGTAGTGGTGGGTCATGTTGAGGCTGGTATGGCCCAGGAGCTTCTGGAGCTCGGTGTCTTCCATTCCATTCTTGTACATGATGGAGGCAGTGGAGAAGCGGAGTTTGTGGGAGGAGCGATATTCTATGCCTAATTCCTCACAGCATTTCTTTAAGCGGCGGTTAAAGGTTACGGTTGCCAGAGGCTGGCCGTTGCGGATGAAGATGTATTCGCTATCTGGATTGAGAGTTTGGATTTGTGCCAGTATTTCTTCCGCTTTCGGTGTCAATGGCATGTAACGCTTCCCTTCGCTAGCGTGGCCCTTTATATCTTCAATGATCTCATTTTTATCATTTACAAAGCGTTGAATGTGTAGTAAATTACCGAAAATATCATCCCATCTTAATCCCTTTAATTCACCTATCCGTAGAATTAGGTAGAAGTCTAGCTTTATTGCCAATGAGTAAAAATCAACTCCCAAGTAATTTATAATTTGCAGGCGTTCATCTTCGGTATATGGAGTAATGCTGGTATTTTCTGCCTTGTAGGTAAACTGTTTATAGTTTATATCCCGAAGACAATTTCGTTCTATGATATCATTTTCTACTGCAAGGTATAGAATTCCGTTCATAATGCTTTTTAGATCATTGAAGCGTTTTCTTGTCATTTGTCGGCCTTTTGTTATGTTCCTGAAATAGACAATCAGATCCTTTGCTGTCAGGTCCTTTAAGGGAATTAACACGATATCCTGATCCTTTAATAAAGAATTCCACATAAACCGATTTTCTTTAAGTGTCTTTTTGCTTACGCTTGTCTCTTTTTCTCTCCATTCCATCCAAGTTTCAAAATACGTTTCCAAGGTGGCAGCATTATCTCCAAAGAAATGATTATAAAGCTTATCAATTAATCCTTCGTAAGTACTACTGCTTATAGGCTTTCTTTTGATGATAAAATACTTTCGCCCGTCATCCGGACGGTTTTTGATTTTTGATAAATAACAAACTTTTTTTTAATTGCATTTCTTTTGATTTAATATTCATAAGGTAATTACGTGCCGGTAGTTGTATCTTAGCATCGCATTTGTATATGTGCAATCTATTTTTATATTCAGGTATATGGAAAAAGAATACAAATAATATTGCTAGATAGACTATAAAGATATATAATAAATGAATAAATTGTATTATAACTGTATTTTATGTAAAATTAGGTCTTTTTTATTAATCAAAAAAACGAAAATAGACTAAAATAAGTTGAATGTAAATAGTTGTTATTCAATATTGTGTTATATATTTTTTAGGTTTAATACTTTTAAACATGAAGATATTTTTAGCATTAATTTTATCTGGTTAGCTTGTAAAACTCAATATGAGTGGTCAGGTGCAAGTAATCCGCCGCATTTAATTGATACTGTAAAAAATGGAAATTATGAATATTTAACATTTCTTACGACTTATATAATTCCACTTGTTTTACAGAGGAATTATATACTAGGTAAAGTGATATTCAATAATGTATAAAAAATCTGAAAGGATATGTTAATATACATGGATAAACTACAAATAAGTTACTTCGAAGCATTAACTGCCGATGCAATGGAATCAGCAAAAGCTCTCGATTCATTTCGTTTGAGAGGTGTTAAAAATAGTGTAGTTGAAAAGTATTCGGATCAAGCTCACTTTATATATGAGCTTCTCCAAAATGCTGACGATGCGAAAGCTACATCAGCGCGCTTTGAATTATATACGGACAGGCTTGTGTTCTCACATAACGGTACACGTCGGTTTTCTGTTTCTAATCCTGCTACAGAAGCGGAAGACCTTAAAAATGGAAAACTGGGTGATATAAATGCCATCACCGCAGTTGGGGGATCTAATAAAACTGATGAAGCTACTATAGGGAAATTCGGAGTAGGATTTAAGGCAGTATTTCAATATACAGCTACCCCTCACATCTACGACCCAAACGTATTTTTTTAAAATTGAAAGGTTTATTGTTCCCGTTCGTATTGATGAGGATTATCCAGGTAGGCGAGAGAATGAAACACTGTTTGTATTCCCGTTTGATCATGATAAGCGCAGTCCTAAAGAAGCCTATGATGATATCTCCGAAAAACTGCGTTCATTAGATTATCCATTGTTATTTTTGTCTAACCTAAAAAAATATTGAGTTTGAGGTATCGGGTATTCTTGGACTATATGGAAAGACGGTTGAAGAGGAGCATTATCATAATGGAACGAAAGTGGAGTTTATTAGGCTTACTCAAAACGATGGTGAAGACCGTGAAAACCTGTACGATAATATGTTATGGCTCTTTTCCCGCAATGACGGTAAAGACCATACATACTCAGTCGGATACTTTGTAGATCCCGAAGGGCATCTAATTTCCAAGATGCACAGCGCATTTTGTTTTTTCCCTACTAAAGAAATTACTGGGCTAAATTTCATAATCCATGCACCGTTTCTACTCACTGACAGCCGTGAGGGGATTCTAGCTGGTAAGCAGCACAACCTCGATATGATTTCACTATTGTCGGAGTTGGCAGCTGATAGCCTCGTTTATTTAAGAGATATTGGTCAGTCCAAAACTGTGCCACTTATTGATGACAATATTTATGATATTGTGCCTTACGATGATAACAATTTTGGAGATGTAACAAGTAAAAAAAGTTATTTCTTTCAAACCGTTCTACACTGCTATAAAAGGGATTTTTGAAAACGAAGCTATTATTCCAGCAAATGGTAGCTATGTCACATCAAAAAATGCATACTGGGCTTTTGTACCCCAAATTGCAGATTTGTTTTCAAACGAGCAACTTGCGGTTTTAACCCAAAATAAAAACGCTCATTGGGTATTTACGTCATTTGGACGACAAGATACACTTCGAAAAAAATAAAGCTCTTACTGATTACATAGACTCGATAACAGCTGTCTGGCTTGATGATAATGATATTTTAAAAGGTTGGTGGATTGAAGGTGGAACCTCAAATGAGGGGGTAACGGGCTCATTTATAGAAATCCAAACCATAGAATGGCTACATAGGTTCTACAAATGGATAGCGGATACCAAAAGAAGAACTGAGTTAATACTGACAAAGCCAATATTTCTCAATCAAAAAAGAAAAGCAGCAGCAGCTTTCGATATAAAGAAACAAGCCATTCTATTTTTACCTATTGAAGGTGGTAGCGAATATGATACTATTAATGATGCCTTATTAGAAAATGATGATACAGTAGATTTTTTTAAAGCAAATTGGCGTCAGAGAGCCATCTCTTCGTGATGAGATATACAATATCATTCTTAAACAGTACAAAGATGGTGTTTCTATTGACACTTTTCCACACTTCAAGAAGTTCTTTAAATACTATCAGACCTGTTCACAGGCTGAAGCGAAGTCGTTTCTTACACTTATAAAGGAACATAAATTTGTTGTTTACTCTTCGAAAAAAAGAAGGTACTCGGTATAGGGGAAAACCTGACGACCTCTACTTTCCCTTTGAACCGTTGATTAAATGGTTTGAAACTAAACCGGAAACCAAATTTGTAAGATATAATGAATACCTCGAATTAGTGGGTAAAGATAAGGAAGATGAGTTGGTAATCTTTCTGACCGATCTCGGAGTAAAAGATGTACCACGGATTTTATCGCGTCAATTAAGCAATCAGGAGGCTATGGAAATTCAAAATTCTTGGCCTTATTCGAGCCGTAGTCAAACATGGACTGAAAAAGAAATTGATGGCTGTGCAGAAGTAATTAATTCAATCGTTGAAAAACATGATTTTGACCTTTCTGTGCTACTATGGTGCCAGTTGCTTAAGTTTATTGAGATTGGATATATAAAAGACAACTGCTACTGGTCTCAGAATAATGTACTACTTGGACGCTATGAATATTTCTACTATAGTGCACAATCAGAAACATTTGAATCAAAAGAAGCAAAATCTCTTCGTACACAGCCCTGGTTGATAAATGCAGATGGAAAGTTTGTCTCTTCAAAGAATTTGAGTGTACAGACATTAAACGAAAAGTATGATATTTCAAGCGATGAGGTCATTGAACTATTTCGAATTTTAGGTATAAAAGAAGAATTTAGGGAATCAATTGAAGAAGATGTTAATATAACCTCCCTAGGCGAACAGTTGGGGCTCTCAGAAGAGGAGCAGCGACTGGCTTTATTTGAGTTTGCCAATAAAAAGAAAATTCAAGAGTCTTATGGAGAGTTTGAATCTAATGATGATGCAGAGGATGACTCAAATAGCAATGGATTTACCAATGTAGATGAAGAAAACATCAATATAAGACGTCCATCGATTAAGCGTGTAGGAAAAGAAATTACAAAACGAGCAACTTGTACGCCCAAAAACAATTTGTCTAATATAGATTATATCGCCGATGACGCATCTGCCGATGAGGATGATTATTCCAAGCCGACCGTTGATATCAGTAAGAGAATTGAGAAAGTAAAGAAACTGGCGGAACGCGAGATTCAGGAAATTGCATTGCTGGAGGATTTGAAGCAGCAGGCACAAGAAGCGGATGTTTATTCGTATGGTTGGTTCAAAGCATTGCTTGAACTGGAAGCACTTAATAACGGAGAAAACAACGCAAACAGTCGCGAAATATCAATATCGTTTGCTAAGGTTGAACGTGAGATTGGTACCTCAAGAACCCTTATTTTAAAGCACCCTAACCGTTACATTCCACAATCAATGGAAGACCTTGCTGACATTCCGCTCGAATTGCATTTTATTAGCCAACCAACGGTCAAAGTGGCTATAGAGGTAGTAAGTGTTAAGTCGTATACGCTTCGGGTAAAACTTCGTACAAACGTGCAGATTGATGGTATTGATCTTTCGCAAGTCACGGAGGCTCGAATCGAAGCTCACAATCCCGTATTCTTAATTGAGGAATTACGAAAATCATTTATCAAGCTGGGAGAAGAAAATGGGTACGAAGATCATTTCAATATGAAACAGAATCTTTGCGAAAACATTGAGTTTGTTTTTGGTCCACCCGGTACAGGTAAGACAACCCACGTTGCAAGAGATATTTTACTGCCAATGATGCATTCAGAGCAGGATTTAAAAGTTCTTGTTTTAACACCTACTAACAAATCAGCGGATGTTCTTGTGCGGCGGCTTATGGAGACAATGGGTTCAGATCAAAATTATATGAACTGGCTTATACGTTTTGGAGCAACAAATGACAATGCCATAGAGCAGAGTGGTGTTTTTCGCGATAAGACCTTTGACATCCGCACCTTTACAAGAAACGTAACAGTTACTACTATTGCCCGTTTTCCGTATGATTACTTTCTGCCAGAAGAAGGCACTCGGCTTCATCTGAGTGCGTTAAAGTGGGATTATATTATCATTGACGAAGCCTCAATGATACCACTTGCTAACATTATATATCCCATTTATAAGAAAACACCTAAGAAATTTTTTTATTGCGGGGGACCCGTTCCAAATAGAGCCAATTACGACTGTTGATACTTGGAAAAATGAAAATATCTATACAATGGTTGAACTTAATTCGTTTACTAAACCAACAACTGTGCCGCATAATTACCATGTCCAGCTTTTAACTACCCAGTATCGGAGCATTCCTGAAGTCGGCGAAGTATTTAGTCAGTTTGCATATGGTGGCGTTTTAAAACACTATCGCACTGCTAATAGCCAGAGGACGTTGCCCATTGGTAATTTCATAGATCTTAAACCTGTGAATATTATAAAATTCCCTGTTAGTAATTTTGAGAGTATCTATAGACCTAAGCGGCTTCAGAGCAAAACGCCGTATCAAGTATATTCTGCTTTGTTCGTATTTGAATTTGTGAAATACCTTGCCTCACTCTTAGTTATGGATAAGGGAAATGATGAATTTCGTATTGGGTTAATTGCTCCATACCGAGCTCAAGCTGACCTAGTTGACAAACTAATGACATCGGCTATATTACCCTCAAATGTTGATGTTCAAGTTGGAACTATTCATGGTTTCCAAGGCGATGAGTGTGATATCGTTATTGCTTTGTTTAATCCTCCACCTAAAATCTCCACCCATAAAGATATGTTCCTAAACAAGCTAAATATTATAAATGTGTCGATAAGCCGTGCAAGGGACTGTTTAATAATCTTAATGCCTGATGACGAAACTGAAAATGTTGATAATCTTTCACTTATTAAAAAGGTTGAGGGGCTTTGCAAGGAACAGCCAGTATGGTGTGAACAATTATCTCCTCTGATTGAAGAGAAAATGTTTGGTAGTAAAACGTATCTTGAGGATAATTCATTTTCAACCAGCCATCAATTAGTAAATGTATATGGTAAGCCCGAAAGACGATATGAAGTTCGTTGTGAGGATAATGCAGTGGATGTACAAATCCATGAATAATTTTTATTATTACGGTATTGAAAAAAAATTACCACCCGTACAATAGGTTTCTTGTTAAAAAAAATATGACACTTAAGTACTTAACAGCACTTTAAGGTAATGGCTTGTTAATGACAGTAAGGAATTAATGATTCACTCACCTATATTTAACAGTCTAGAGGGAATAATTCAAAAATGAGGACAATTATCCAAGGATTGCCCTCATTTTTGAAGCAGTTTCTTCTTGTGGGGTGATGCTTCTAAGATAGTGGTGGGTCATATTGAGGCTGGAATGACCTAAGAGTTTTTGCAGTTCAGTATCTTCTACACCATTTTTGTACATGATAGATGCGGTGGAGAAGCGTAGCTTGTGAGAGGAGCGGTATTCAATACCTAACTCTTCACAGCATTTCTTCAGGCGTCGGTTAAAAGTTACGGTCGCCAGTGGCTGTTTATTACGAATAAAAATATATTCGCTATCCGGGTTTTGAAGACGAACTTGCTCTAATATTTTCTTGGCATTTGGAGTCAATGGCATATGACGTTTTCCCTGACTTGCATGCCCCTTTATGTCTTCGACAACTTTATTCTGGTTATCGATAAAACGGTGTATATAGATGGTATCATCTTTAATATCTTCCCACTTTAACCCTTTAAGTTCTCCGATCCGTAATACTAGATGGAAATCAAGCTTTATGGCAAGAGAATAAAAATCATCATCGTCTAAGTGATTAATGATAAGCAGACGTTCTTCCTCCGTGAACGGTTTTATGACTACATTCTCGGATTTATATGTAAACTGTCTGTAGTTAATATCCCGTAGGCAGTTGTGTTCAATGATACCTCTTTCAACGCAGAGGTACAGCATGGAATTCATTATACTTTTTAAATCATTGAAACGTTTTCTGGTTAGCTGTCGATCCTTTGTAATTCGGCGGAAGAAAGCTATGTAGTCTTGAACCTTTAAGTCTTTTAAAGGAACTTTAGCAATATCATCCTCCTTAAGAAGAGCATTCCAGAGAAAATAGTTTTCTTTGATGGTTTTCTTTGAAACGCTTGCCTCTTCATCACGCCATTTTTGCCAGTCAGGAAAAAAAGGTCTCAAGGGTGGAGTGCTTTAGTCCAAAAAAAGTGTTCGTAAAGCTTATCAATTAAACTAACATAGCAGATGCTGGTGATTGGTTTACGTTTGATGATGAGGTAGATCCTACCATCATCAGAGCGTACTTTGATTTTGGATAAGTTACATGCATCTGCGACTTTTTCTTCCCTCTCTGAAAAATCCACTATAATTTTAGCACGTGCGGTTGTTGACAATTTTTTTATCTTGTTCACAAAGTTGCAGTAACTGGTTAATAGCGATATCGCCCGCATTAGTAAGAGGCTCTGACGGATTGGCCGTCAGGCTTCTTGCAATTGCTTCATTTTGTTCTTTAAAAGGACTTGTTTTTCTGGACACTCCGTCATCACCTCCTTGTCTTTGCTCTTGTTTAGCTTCTTTATGTATAAGGTCAGTGTTATAATATATTTCTGAAGATTAAAACAATATCAAATGTAGAACCTTTTAAAAATATAGATTAAAGGCTTTTGATTTTTACTTTCAGGGGTTGGTGGAAATGACTATTACCTAATTCATCGAAACATAAATCGGCTTTCACGATTGCCTCGCCTTTTCTTAAAGATTTAAGTTGCTGCTCCCATTGCTTTAAGTTTAGTGCATTTTCTGCAAGTTCATATGCAATGGATCTAATCTCCTTATCCGGAGGTCTAAAGAAGATCTTATTTCCAACCTGATCGATAGCGGTTTCAATGTCAGAAGAAAATTTTCCTTTTATAAATTGTGTCGCCAATATTAGATTTATATTGAATTTTCTGCCCTCACAAAGGATCTTGTAAAGAGGTGAAGAGGCAGACAAATTTGCATTCTGGAATTCGTCAATCACAATAAATATTGGGTTTTCTTTAAGCCCTGTTTGCACTGCTAAAGACCAGATCGACCAAAGTAGGATATCTGTTAGCATCCTTTTAACACCAAAGGGAACTGACTGCATTTGAACCAGCTTTATCGGCTTGTCATCACCTAAAAAAAGTACAGTCAGAGTACCCATTAAAATAATTTCCATCAAATAAAGGATTCATTTTATTAAGAATGGTTTGGGCCAGCTTGCCGTTTTCGTTTATCGACATAGCTTTAAGCATGTTTAAATTAGGTGTATCACCGGTTACTTTGCTATATCTAAGAACCTGCATGATACAGTTATAAAGATATCCGTCTTGAGATTTACCGTTTCGCAGAAAAGATGATAATGTATCAACCATACGTCCTGCTAAATCACAATCTTTTTCCCAAGTTTCTTCATCTAATTTGATGCGTTGAAACAAATCAACACTACACCGTCCTTGGCGGCATTAATATAATCCAGTGAATTGGATAGGTCAGAAAAAAAATGCTTTTCTCCCTGGCTTTTTGACAGACTGCCGGACAAATCTAATATTATTGCCCGGCCACCGTTAAGCCCTAACCCTTTCATAATGACTTGAATACAATATGACTTTCCAGAGCCAGATTGCCCGGGAATCAATATATGCCCATTGGTTTCGTGGTTAATTGGATCCCAAAATATCTTTTTGCCTGAACATGTTCCAAGTTCGATACAGGATATTTTGTTTGTGTTGTTTCTGTTTTCTGTGTTATTCATAATCTTTACCTCTCTGCACAATATCTAGCTCGCCAATAGTATTGAACTCTTCACGTTTAAAACGTAACATGCTTTTTCGTTTGCAAAGGCCTTTGATTGAGACATCAACACAAAAGTCTTTTGATTTATAGCGGTATAAAATTCCAACTTCCTCTAAAGCAGAAAGAATCATGATGGAATTTTCTCCGCCTCTTGCATGCTTTTTTAAAACGACATTTTTTGAAACTGTCTATACTCATATAAATGTAATCCTGGTCATAATATAGAAGAAATCTTTCATTCTTGCAGGAGGCCGGATATTCATTGTCTCGGTTCCAAAACAAAAATGTGTGATTGTCGGCTAAATTCTTCATAGTTCCTATAAATTCTTCCATTATGAATTCCTGATGCGGAGTGCTGGTTTTGAGTAACTCAATAGCTTCATTACATATTGCTGAAAATGTACGGATAACTGCTTCGTCTACTTTCCGCCATCTGATGGAATCCTGCATTATCAATGCAATAGTGCGAAAAATAGCTATTAACTCTGCCGATTCGGTTCCTTGCGACTGTAGCGCAGCATATTGCTTATCTATCTCCACGCTGATTTGTTCCAGAATAAGGGGACCCCTTTCCTCGGCATAGCAGCGGATTAAATTTAAGAAGTTAGCCAATATGAATGGCTTCTTCTTAACCTGCTCCCATATATCCCATTGGATATCTTCCTTTTCCAGTATAATGGGGATAAGATTTTCCATTCGACAGATATCAATGGCTTTATTGGAGATTAGTAAAGGGAAGCATTTTTTTATTATGAATGCTCCATTTTGCGGCCATTTGAATGTTGGCTTTTCTCTGCTTTTCCCTATATTGATTCTGTAACAGTTCTTCTTCACAATCTACAATAAGCAACTCATCGCTTTGCTTTGTGGCTGCTTCCTCAAAGTCCTTTTCTGAAGTTGTAGTATTAACCAAAAGGTATGTACGATTAGCCCAGATGGAAATAAAGCTGTCTATGATATGCTTAATGTTAATTCCATTACCACAAAAGCAAACTGTCATATCCGGACACCAATCATTCCTTAAAATAATACTTTTCATGAAACCTCCAATGCAGAACATAAGAAGAAGGGCACCATAGGAAGGATTTTTAAATACTTGAAGTAAATTAAAAACCTCATTGATAACTGCATCAGGAGGAGTAAATTCCCCGTTATATCTAAGTAGACATTTGGCTGCTATCTCATTTGAATCTATTGGCCTCATATTATGTCCATCGATATATTGAAGCATGTTTTTTTTCTAAGTACCAGCCTGCAGATCCTTTAGGCAGCAACAGATCATCAGGATTCATTTCATTTTTTTATTAATGATAGCAAGAGACGGGCAGCTCTTGATTTAGAGCAGCTTGCAACTATGCCAGCCTTAGGTATTTGTATCTTATTCACCAGAGTAGTGCTGGAGAGATCTTTTGCAGGTATAACTAAATAGGTTCTTTCCTTGGTGTTCCTTGGAACGATAACAACCAAGGCTCCTAATTCTCCATTATCGGAGTAATAGCCCCATACCTTTTCGATTATGGCATTCATAAATGGAACATAACTGGTTGCTTGCCCTTGACTATTTAGACTAACTAAATTAGTACAGCCCGAAATTTTGTTTGGAATCAGGTATTCAACTCTGTCTCGAACCTTTTGGTTTTTTATTTCCTCAAGTGCTGCTCTTGTCTGAGCTAAGGCGATTAGCGCGTTTTGGTACTCTGTTTGAAGTACACTATACGTTGGATCATATCCTTGATTTGCATAAGGAAACGTTTGGATTCCTGTGTATTGTGGGGACATAGCTACTTGCTGTTGCGGAAAAGCATAATTAGGATTATAATTAGTCATAAATATGGCTCCTTTCTTTACTGAAATGAGTTTATATCAGATCTTGATATATTTCCAGGAACTATAATCGTATACGAAAAAAAATCCGTTGAAATTTTTTTATTTATATTTACAAATGAGGAGGAGTTATGATATACTATAGCTTTTATGATTTACTAGAGAAGTCTTGCCATATTCCATTTAATATAAATCAGTTTTACGAAGGGTTAGGGGTATGTTCTCATAATGAAAGTGTTGAAGAAGCAATTAATGATGAAAATAATTCAGTAAGTGTATTATGGAATGAGGTTGTAAATAGACATAATCTTTTATTTCCATTGTTTTCATCAGAAGATATATTTCAGCCGTTTAAAAGCGAAGTAATTATGTCATTATATGCTTCGTTAAGTTATACTACAGCTGAATTTGTGTCTAAAACTGATGTTGCTAATTCTTATATAAAAGTTGATCCAGCTGCTAATTCAAGTATAGATACGCGAAACTCAATAAAAGCATCAGTAAATACAAATTCCAGAGTTATTGGCAGAACTCCTAATGTCAATATAACTGGTCAATATGTAGAGACTAATTCTTTGCAATATTTTATTCCATTTGGTGTTCCTGACAAGGAATTTAAAGTGTTTAATTTATTGGATTTTTATTATTATCAAGAGAAATATACTTCTTGGCCTTTTTATGAAACTAATAAATATGGTATGAATTTGGAAAGCTTAGTAAAAACATATAATCATTTTTTTGAAAAAGATTCATTTGTTGAAAAGGAGGAGGATAATTTTTCAGCATATATATTTGAAGAACTCTTTCAACCCGTTAGGTTAACGAGTTTTATATCAGACGCTATATTTGCTTTTGGAGATCTATTTTATAAATATCAAGAGCCTGTACGTGAACGTACAATACGTTTACTGTGTCCTTTTTATCGATTACCTTTGTCTGTCCAAAAAAATGGATTCCGGAAAATATCTCAATGCACTAAAAAATTACGTCATGGCATCTGAAAAAGAAAAGAGCATGACTTGGCTGGCCTACTTAAAGGAATTGAATACAGTATTATTTCTGGCATATTGTGTTTTTCCGCTCTTACAAACGACCATGGCTAGAGCGTTGTATACTTTAAAACAGGGAGATTTGAAAGCTATGAAAGAGTGTCTTGAAAAATATATTTCAAGCAATTCTACAGAGTTTCCATATCATTTAGAAATCGAATGCTACTTAAATAAATTAAAAACACTTGAATATCCTCTTTCACCGAATAAAAAAACGAAATGGTGGCGGTGTGAGTACTAAAATCTCTGATCCTCAAGATAAAAAAAGAAATAATAAAGCTATTAAGACGTTTGACATAAATTTAACAAATGGCTTTTATAATCAACCACATATTTATGATTTAATAGATTATAGTTCTTTACCCAACAATGTCTGGTCAATTGAAGTATATCTACAAAATCTACAAAGTATATTAGTTAATAATTGTAATTGTGGAGCATCAGATCAAACCTATAATTATTTACATTACTTGAGAATGGAAAATAAGGATAATTAAGTAGTGCGCTAAATAATAAAAAAAATATAAATATCTTAGTATCTAGATATAAGAATATTGATTTATTTTAATAAATTTTTGTTTTTATGGCGCATAAAATTTTATACGGTTGTGAAAGAGGGAACTGCACACATATTGTGGCAGTTCCCTCTTTAAGTAACAAGTTGAATTATTTTAAGCCAGATATTGTTTTTAAAAAATTTTCGACGGATGCTTTAGGTATTTTCCAAGGTCTCCCCATCTGAAATCCTTTGATTTGATCTGTCTGTAACAGTTCGTATGCTCGATTTCTTCCTATTCTCAAAATTTCACAGAGCTCTTTTACAGAAATAACATCATCATATTGTTCTAACATATTTGGATCTCCTTTAAAATTTATTTTATTAAATAGTTACAAATCTTCTAACAATTTAATAAATTAGGAAGCAATAAAAAGCTATAGAAATCCTTATGATAAATTTAAAGGGAAGGTACAGATAGTTATGAATATTAATGTGAGTTAGATGAAACAGAGTATAAAGCAAAGCCAGATAAAATGGAAATGGCTAAAATAAGTAAAAGAATTTCAAAAAGACCAGTTAATTTATCGCTGGAGGAATTGGCCTCATATGTGGGTAATGATGGTTGCTCATTTTGCCCGGCAGTATTTTATAATGGAGAAAGAAAGTCAGATGCATTTAATGAAATGCAAGTATTTGCTCTTGATTTTGATTCAGAGGTTACTTTTGAAATAATAAGAACCAGAGCAGAGAAATATGACTTACCAATTGCGTTTGCGTATCATACGTTTAGCTCTACAGAGTCATTGGAACGATTTAGAGTCGCATTTATTCATGAATGTCCTGTAAGTAATGCTAATGCAGCAAAGGTAATATTAGCATTATTAATTGAAATATTTCCGGATGCTGATGGACAATGTAAAGATGTTTCTAGAATGTTCTTGGGCGGTAAAGGTCTGATATTTTTCCAAGAAGAAACGTTTAATATAGCAGGTTTGGCACTACAATATCAAAAATACGAATACATTACTAACTATTCTAATTATTCCAGAAGGATTAAAGGATTCGCAAAAAAAGAACAAAGTGGCCTTAAATGGTTCGTATTTAGTAATCGAACGCGCATCACAACTTGGTAGGATTGAAGATTTTTCGGAAGAACCTATTTATATTATAATAGGAAATGACGTAAAATCTTCATTTTTTATTAAAATGACATCCTACCAGACTGATAAGCGCGATAATAAGGTATTAAGTGATCAAATAAGGGTTAAATGGACAGGAAACGAAAAAAAAGTGTGCATTATATAAGGACTTTCTAAATGGTGGAGAGCTTGAACATAATGAAAAATTTTTGCTATTGACCAATTTTGTTAATATAAGAGGAGGAAGGAGTAAATTCCTTTCATATATTGAAAACAGGGGTGATGATCTAGAAGAGTGGAGTTTCTATTTTGGATATGCTAAATCCATGGGATATAAACCGCAGTCTTGTGAGAATGGTTGCAAGTATTGCAGCTATTGTAATCATAAATCAAATATGTTGCTGACAATAGCAGAAAAAGAGAAGATTCAGAGGTTAGATGATTCCAAGCAATATGTCAGTGTGGAAAAGGTGTATGCTCATATAGAAAGCTGTCTAAAAGACGCTATGAGCGAGATTAGAAAGGGGTTATATCTAATTCCAGCCCAGACGGCCTCCGGTAAGACCCAGGCATATTGTGATCTTGTAAAATCTCTAAATAATGAGAAGGTTATAATTGCAGTTCCTACCAATTTATTAAAACAACAAGTCGCAGAAGAATTACATATACGAGGCATTGATGCTGTAGTTACCCCCTCCATTGACGAAATGAATGTGCCAAAGGAACTGGTTGATGAGGTCAAATATTATTATGACATTGGAATAAGCAGTATGGCAGCTAAAGTATTGAGAAGGTTTATGATTGACCACGAGGATGATATGAGTCCAGAAATAATTTTGACAGTTCAAAAATGTAAGGAGTATTTAAGTTTTTTTTCCAATATAACAAAATTCGAATGTATTGTTACTACTCATGCCAGGCTAATTACCTTCTCAGAAGATGAATTGAAGAATTATACCGTTATTATAGATGAGGATATTTTATTATATTTTTTTTAAAAGTATAAAGAGAGTCAGCTTAAAATCCGTAGAAAAAGTACTGAGTTGGGATCACTGCCCTATGGCATTAAATGCATTATTGTCACAGATAAAAGATACAAAAGACAATGCTTATATAAAAGTGAGGCCAATGCTAGAAGGAGCTGTAATTTCAGAAGAAGATATCTATAAATTTGGTATATCAGAAAACGTTAATGATTTACTACAGGCCTCCGTCTATTTCAAAGAAAAAAAATGGTGAGGTGCAATACTTCTGTCCCAAGATGTTACCTAAAGCAAAATACATTATTTTATCTGCCTCATTGTCACCAGAACTATACAGAGAATATTTCCGCGGTTGGTATGTTAAGGAATATCCAAGGCTGATAGCACAATATTCAGGTCGCTTATTGCAATATTCAGCTCATTCCATGAGCCGGAAAGATATATCTAGAAGAGGTTTCAAGGTTTTCCAGGCAGTTAAGGACATTTGTGGTGATATTCCAATAATAACATTCAAAGCACTGGGACAGGGGTATAATAAATATAATCTTCATTTTGGAAATACTGAGGGAATAAATGCTTTTACAGGTAAGAACATTGCTGTAGTAGGCACTCCACATAATACAGAAGCAGTTTACAAGTTAATTGCATGTCACTTAGGAATTGATGTTTGTGACGCACTGCATTGGCAAATAATAGAATATGGAGGCTATAAATTTGGGTTCACCACATACAATAATCCGTTATTACGGGAAATACAGCTCTATTTTATTAAAAGTGAACTAGAGCAGAGCATCGGGCGTGCCAGACTACTAAGGTTTCCGTGTACTGTTTACCTGTTTTCAGATTTTCCCTGTGAACAGGCTGAACTGATACAGGATGAATATATAAAAGATATTGAGCAGTGAGGTATATGAAAATAAGGTGTTTACGCGCCGTATTATAGTATCTTACTTTTTTTAATTGAAATAATAAAGAATATTGTTAAATGGCATATAGTTTGGGATAATCAGTTTGGATTTTAGAAAGCTGATTATATAAATAGAGAGCTAAAAAAACGGGGTTAAAGGTTGTTCTATATGCTTATTATGAATGCAGACATAGCTGCAATGCTAAATATAATGTGTTATATATACTGCGGGCTCTCAGATATAACTACAAAAGATAAAAGAAGCCTTCTTTTATTTTTTTAACTATATATTATATCGATGTATATCTGCAGCATGTCTGTATGAGGAACATAGGAACGTAGAAAACCGTAGTATGGGAAGCTGCGGTTTTTTTGTTGCCTTACAATATTATTGTGTAAGGATTGAAGCATCTGATTATATATTATTTATTTGATACTGTTATCTGCTGTCAGTATTAACAATATTAACAAGTAAGGAGGGGGATATGTAAGGTAATAGAATAGAAATCAGGAGGAAAAATAAGGAGAATGACAGAAGAAATAGTATTCGTGAAACTCTTATAATAGGAAGACAAAGGAGGAGGATTCATGGATGCAAAAGATTTTTATGGTATATACCGGGATCTGGCAGAAGTGTTTGGAGAAGAAATTACAATCCGTATTTATGAGCATCTTCATGGATTGCAGGTTACATTCCCAGTTAAGTTATATAGCAGATCGTATATAGAAAAACAGATAAAAGAACGCTATGACGGAACAAATGGAAAAACTCTGGCAAAAGAACTTGGGTATACAGAAAGATATTTCAAGAAAATCTTAATTACCGCTAAGCAGAGCGAGGGAATGTTTCCATAAGAATAAGGTATGGGAGAACTGAATAGAGGATGCCCTTCTTTGAGCTAGGGCTCAATATTTGGGCATCCTTTTATCTCATGATATTTTCCATACCACCCTGTTTATTTATAACAAGAGCATCTTAATTCTGAAAACAATAGAGTTTAAGTTTGATTTTTGAAGTCGTTTTCTATTTCCTCTAGTGCTTTTACAAAAGCCAGCACGGCCTTTATCTGCTCCGGATTCAATTTTTCTATTTGTAAAATGGCTTTTTTTATGGATATCTGATAAGGTCTTATTTTTTTCCTGACACTTTTAACTTGGGTTCTGTTCCGTACAAAATCCAGGCTGAACTGTATCCGTATTTTTCTTCAATTAATGTAGCAAGTGCCTGGGACATATTAGAGTTCCGCCCATTTAAGAGTGCAGATATGTAACTCTCTGTTACTCCGATCTCTCCAGACAAATCTTTTTGCTTTAAATGGTTTTCATCAAGTATCAACCTTATTCTTTCACTTAAATTCAAATTGGTCACCACCTTTGTTCAAAATAATATCATAGTAACTTAATTCAGTCAAGAATGTAAAGTTGACAACTAAATTCAATCATGATAAACTAAATTCAGTTTAGAATTCTTGGCTAAAAGGAGGGTATATGGAACCTACTGAGAAGGATATTGTAATAAAAAAGATTATAAATATGCCAGTAGAACAGGTGGAAAAGGTATTGATTTTTATTGCGGGCCTGGAGGCCGGCAGCGGTTTTAGTGGAGAGAAGAAAGAGGCAGACTAATAACAGGGTTAATGATACGTGAGGGAGGATCAACATGAGTGATACAAAAGATTTTTTTGATGGATTGGAAAAATCAGGGATCAAAGTCAATGAAAATCAAAAGAAAGCTATACGGGATAAACTCAATCAGGTACTGACCTATGAACCCAGAATCGGAGTGTTTGGTAAGACGGGAGTAGGAAAGTCCTCTCTTTGTAATGCATTGTTCGGCAGAGATATTTGTGCCATAAGTGATGTGGAGGCATGTACCAGAGATACAAAAGACGTTCTTTTGAACCTTGATGGCAAAAAGGGAATTAAGCTGATTGATGTTCCGGGTGTAGGAGAGAGCAGTAAGAGGGATATCGAATATAGGGAACTGTATAAAAAGCTACTCCCTGAGTTGGATTTAGTTTTATGGCTTATTAAAGCGGATGACAGAGCAATGGCTTCGGATGAACAATTTTATAAAGAAATTGTAAAGCCACATATTGATCAGGACAAGCCATTTTTCTTTGTATTGAATCAAGTAGATAAAATAGAACCATTTCGTGAATGGAATGAGGAAACGCACGAACCAGGACCGAAGCAATATCAGAATATTCATCGGAAAGCGGATGATGTTGCAGCATTTTTTGGAGTTGCATCCTCCATTATTGTTCCGGTTTCAGCCAATGAAAAATATAATTTGACAAAGCTCGTTGATGAGATGATCTATGCACTTCCGAAAGAAAAAAAGATTACTGTTTTTAATCAGGTAGATGAGAGATTTCAATCAATGGAAGCGGAGGTTGAGGTTAAAAAAATCTTTATTGGAAGTTGTTGGCGAGACTGTAGGCAAGGTAGTAGAAAAAACTGGAGAGGTTGTTATAAAACTTCTGGATAATGCAAAAGAAAGACTTGGTGATTTGCTTGGTAGGTTTTCATTTGGCAGAAGGGGAGGGTGTTATATTACAACCGCTGTATGCGAATTTTATGGAAAACCTGATGATTGCCATGAACTGACTCAATTCCGGAAGTTTCGAGACGAGTGGCTTGCCAAACAGGAAGGTGGAGATGAACTGATTCTTAAATATTATAAGTATGCACCTTCTATCGTAAAAAAGATTGATTCAAAAGAAGATAGGGAGAAGGTGTACAGAGCCCTTAATGAGACTTATATAATACCTTGTGTAAACTACATAGATCATAAGCTTTATGAGGATTGTAAAATTTTATATCTGGAGATGCTTGATGAGATGAGAAAGGTATTATAAGTGATGGAGTTAGATGTGAAAATAGAATATCTGGCTTCCATTGAGGAATTGATTGATAGGCACTCTGGTTTTGAGTTTTTGAAAAAAAGTAGATTTGAAGAATCAGAGTGCAAGCTGTTGGATTATAAATGGTATGCCATCACATGAGATACAGGTACTATTTCTAGGGAAAACGGGTTATGGTAAATCAACTACTATTAATCGACTAGTAGGTAGAGATGTACTTGAAACATCAGACATCGAGGTTTGCACCAGGTTCTACATTCTGTAGAATACAAAATTAATGAATCAGATTTTTATTTTTCCTTTAATGATTTTCCGGGGATTGGTGAAGAAGCACAGGCGGACATCAAGTATATGGAATGGTATAAAGAAATGCTTAATTACTCTCATTGTGTTGTTTATATATTGAGAGCAGATCAAAGAGACTATGCTTTAGATGAGGCTTTGTTTCATTCCTTGTTTCCCCAGAGATCAGATAAGGAAAAGGTGATTATTGCATTAAATTTTGCTGACAAGGTGGAGCCTCTAAATCGGATTGGGGAAATTACAGAGGAACAAAAGATAAATTTACAGAAAAAGATCAGAAGTATTAAGAGACTGTTTGGGACATCTCAAGTTATGTATTATAGTGCGTTGGATGAAATGAATTTTAATATTCTTGTAAGTAAAATTATTCAAGTTGTAAAGCGGGAAATAAAAACAAAATTGAATTAGTATAGGAACACATACAATACAGTTTAATAGATAAAACAGGAGGGGCGTAATATGTACTGCAGTAATTGTGGGAAACAATACGATGGAAATTTTTGCCCGGATTGTGGGTTTGCCTCACAAAATACTAACGAAAATTTTCAAAGTAGTAACAGTGAAGATCTTGGACTTAGTGATTCCAAGGAAAGTAATAAGGAATTTTCAGACAAGGCAATAGAGGGTGATGATTACGAGTTTAACGATTTAGAGAAGGTGATCAATAGGTTATGCAGCATTTTCGAAATTCCTAAACTGACGGAAGACCAGTACAGAAACACAATTATCAAAAGAACTCTGGCAGAATTTTTGTTATGTGTGCCTCTGGTGATTTGGCTATTCTGGTTATCATATATTTCTTATAAGAATGCTGGTTTTTTTAACAGCGGTTATTGTTTTCATATTGCTTTTTGTCGTTTTTACTATTGTTTGTTGGATCTTGGGATTGGGAAAATCTCAAAAAAAGGCTGGATAAATATGATCGGATTAAGAACGAAGTAGGAAAAGAAGCAGCTGTCCTTTCATTAGAATCAGGTCATAGTTTTAATCCAGGTTGTATTTTTGCGATTGCTTTGGTCTTGTTATTATTGGTTCTCATGTCATTTTGTTAAATGAAAAAGATTGTATTGAAATTTAGGGGGATTTTTAACAGGCATAGCAACGTAGTAAAAGGCAATGTAATGATTATAATTATTTGTATGCTTATGTATCTATGCAATGAACTCTATTTTAAAAGAAGTTTTAGCAGTATTTGGATACATGGATATTTTAATGATTGCTTGGCTGGGATTATTCTTTTAGCCTATGTCCAAATAGTATTTTTACTGTTTTTCACTAAAGAAATTTCATTTACACAAACAATAGTATTAGTGTTTTTTTCGGGGATTTACTGGGAGTTTATTGCACCATTATATAGATTGGAGGCAGTCACAGATTATAGAGATATTATTGCTTATGAGCTTGGTGGGATAATTTGCTTTATGATTAACAAAAGAATTATTGGGAGAAAAAAATGAAGTGTTTAAAATGTGGATATGAATTAAAAGATGGCGAGAAATTCTGCTCCGAGTGTGGTGAAAGGTCAGCAGAAAGCTGCCCCAAATGTGGGAAATTGTTGACAGAAGGGATGAAATTTTGTGTTAATTGTGGATACTCCCTTATACAGGAAAAGAATCAGATCATTCGGCCTGAAAGAACAAAAGAAAGCTTTATTGAAGAACTAAAACAGCTATCACAACGGGATAGCAACAGTAAAGCTGTTTTGGCAATGTTTGGAACTAAGATATTTAGTAAATATTTATATCCGTTCTTATTAGAGGGTGAAGAATTAGTTACCATGGATTTTATACAGTCAAAGCTGCTCTTTGCAAGACACAGGAAAGAATTTGTTGCTTTGACAAACCAGAGGGTTATTAAGTTTGAAAAAAATGAGATACTGCAAGCCCAGAATAGAGATCTGTTTCTTACCTGAACTAAAGACGGTTGATGCAGATGAACCTTCCAATGCGGTGACTGGTACTTTCGTAGGCGAAAAGCTCACTGTTAAATGTTTAGACAAGGAGATATGTATGCGTATGGTGGGGAAAGGATCAGCAAAAGGGTTTAAAGGCAGAATACTAGAAGAGAGGGAACGATCTGATACAGACCCTAGTATACGGAAAATTCCCAATAGTGAAATAAATCAGATAAAGAAAAAAACTGAGAAAAACAATAGGAAATCAGGAAGGAAAATTATTGGATTTGTATCTGTAGCAGTGTTCGTTGTCATTGCAGCAGTGATTATAGGAAGCGGGAACAGTACATATGAACTGTCAGGATATCTTCCTCTTGCCAGGGCTGACGTAATAAAGTTTATTAATAAACATCAATTGAAAAAAGATGAGACGGATAATATTTATAAAAATGATGAACTGGCAGTGGTGTTAAATGAAAATGGTAATATTGAGGTATTACTAATATCATCTGCAGATTATTCTCTTTATGGTTTGACGGTTGGCAGTGAATTCAATTTGGAAAGAGAAGGAAAACAACTGACAGAACATAATTACGGTTATATTGCGGATGTAGATAATACGATAATTTACGGAATAATGAGTGGAAGCGATATGCCAGGAGGGGACAGGCAGATTGGTATTGTATTAAATAATGAAGATTTGATAACGGAAATTTTATATATGGCTTCTGGCTCTCAATCTATCATGGACTCTATTAAGAGTATGGATAATGGTGAAATGGGTACAGAGGAATCCAAGAATGATTCTAGCTCAGTTTTAGATACTGGAAGAGAAAATAGTAACAGCGAAACTTTGGCGCCTCTGACGTTAGAAAAAGTGTTTGATAATTCAGTGTATATATCTGATACAACTGGTACTGGAATGATTTTAGGTAATAACAATAATGTTTCTTATATTCAGTTTTTTTAATCAATCCGGAATATTATGGGATGGAACGCTTGCAGGGTATGCACCTATGGAACATGGAGGGTTGCAGTTAAGAATGAACGGCTATGATTACCCTGCAGCAATTCAAAGCTGGATAGAGATCACATGGAGTTCTTCGGAACAGGCAGCATTTCCAGAGGTGCATGTGCAAGGTAACAATGGTATGGCGTATAGTGGAAAATATTCATTTTCTCATATGCTGACAGAGGAAGAAAAAAGACATGAGTACAGTTTCGAAAGGGGATCCATCAGATGAATATATTTTACCAGATAGTAATTCCAGATATATGGATGTAAATGATATAAACGGCATGTCCAAAGAGGAGTTACGTTTAGCCAGGAATGAGATATATGCAAGGCATGGGAGAATATTTAGCTCCTCGGATTTAAATGACTATTTTAATAGTATGGCTTGGTATGTTGGATGTGTATCTGCAGAGGAGTTTGATGATTCCGTTTTAAACGAGTACGAAAAATCGAATCTGGATTTAATTAAGAGCATTGAAGGAACAAAATAACAAAAGGTGAGGTACATACTATGAGAAAGAGATTTACATTATTAGCAGCAACCATTTGTCTGAGCAGTGTATTGTCTGCAATTCCTGTATATGCGGATAGTGATAACCAAGAATGGGATGAGACCTTTGAGACTGAAAGCAGTGATGGAGGGTACGATAATTCTGAGTCTGATGGACATTGGGTGCAGACAGAATCAGGTTGGGCTTATTATGACAACAATGGGAATATGAAAACTGGCTGGTTTAAAGATAAGGGATTTTGGTATTATTCTGATCCGAGTGGAATGATGATTGCCAATGCCTGGATCACTACCGGGGGAAACTGGTATCGGACTGCAGACGAAGGGAATTTATTGCAGGGCAGTTACAAAATAGAAACTCAGGATAACCGCTATTATAATGCGGATTCACTTCAATGGGAGAATTCAATTTTGTACACAGGAAAATATACTTTTGATGAATCTACTGGTTCTAGTACCAGTGATCCTAGAGAAAGGAAGTTTGATGGAAATTATACTTATGCTGGGGATGCAAAAGGTAATGCTCTTAATGTTGGGGATAAAGTTATATTGCTGGATTTGGCAGCAGGTGGATTGTATGGACCGTATGGTCAGGTAACAGCTATTGACGGTACTAATTTTCAGGTGTACTGGTATGATTACATAGATGTGCTGTATGGTGCATCACATATATATGAATTTTACTCGAGCAGCATGAGAGGGGTTTTTACCGGCGTGTATGACATTCCTTCTTATGGTTGGCACACATCAAATACGGCTTCTGGTATATATAAAAGGTAGTTTGGAAAATTAAAATAATTTTGATATATATTATCTCCTTGAATAAAAAAATCAAATTAATTCAAGGAGGTAATTTTTATGTCAGCAAATGTTGAAAGCATGTTTTACACGAGAGAAAAACCGTGGCATGGATTGGGGACAATGGTGCAGGAGGCGCCAGCCTCAGCGGAGGCTTTAGTACTGGCCGGACTGGATTGGAATGTAATTCAGCAACCGATTCAGACCAGTGAAGGAATAATGATATCGGGATTTCAGGCGAACATAAGGGAAACGGATAAGAAAGTGTTAGGTGTCGTTACAAATCGATATAAAGTTGTCCAGAACACAGATGCGTTTGCATTTACGGATCAACTACTGGGAGAGGGGGTTACGTATGAAACTGCTGGTTCTCTCCAGGGAGGGCACCGGATCTGGCTTCTTGCAAAACTTCCCCAGCGTTATATTATAAGTGGAGATGAACTTGAAACTTATATTGTGTTTATGAATGCGCATGATGGGGCAGGTGGGATAAAGGCAGCAGTTACTCCGATTCGAGTAGTTTGTCAGAACACTTTGAATTTGGCTTTAACAACAGCTAAGAGATCCTGGTCTGCAAATCATACTGGTAATATTGAGGGAAAGATGGAAGATGCAAGAGCTGCGTTACTTTATGCTGGTAAGTATATGGCCGAACTCGGTAAGGCAATTGATACATTAAGCCGTATAAAGATTACAGATCATCAGGTTTATGAGTACATTGATGCATTATTTCCTTTGCTTGAAGAGCCTACAGAACAGCAGCAGAAGAATTTGATGAGAATGAAAGAGGATTTAAAAATCAGGTATTTTGATGCTCCTGATCTGAAAAGTGTAGGATATAATGGCTGGCGCTTTGTGAACTCCGTGTCTGATTTCGCGACTCATGCAAAACCGATAAGAGAGAGGACGAATTATAAGGAAAGTCTTTTTTTCACGTACTATAGAAGGAAATGCAATGATTGATAAAGCTTATGAGTTGGTGATGACGAAGTGAGACATAGATGTAAAAAAATGGCTTGCAAATTAGGACTTAAAAACGAGATACAGAGAGCAAAAAAATGGAAAATCCTAAGTGAGTGCAGAGATTTTCTGCTTATGGTTCAGAATATGGATCCAGAGATACTTGATTTATTTGAGGGCCAGATTGAAGAATATCTGAATATGGGTGAACTTACAAAGTGCTATTTGAAGAATGTTCCCATGAGCGTATGCTGGTATGAGGGGCTTATTGACACAGAAATGTTACTAATGGAAATGAAAGACTATGTATTTTTATGAAATGATTCTGTTTTAGAATTGAAGTATGTGCATTGCTTGGGTATAATAAAAGTAAGTGAAAATCTGTGAAGGGAGAAATATGTAAATGACTGTTTCAGAAAGATTGAAAGTATAGAAGATTTTGCAGCTGCTATAAGACAAAAGTATCCACAGACAGATCAGTATAATGTCCTGATATTTGGCAGCTTTCTTACGGAACGCTATACAGATGAATCTGACATAGACATGGGTATTTTCTCTATGATACCCGGACTTACCTTTCGCCTATACTCCTTTACAAAAGATTATTTTGATCAATTACATATTGACAGTGATGTAGTACGTATGAAACTGTCTGAATCTCAATATATTAATATTTCCATTGTGACGGGACAGAAATATGCTGTAACAGATTATTGCCCTGAAATGTTAATTGATTATACAAAAAAAGATGATTGCACGCTATGGAGATAATCCTCAAGAGATGATTGTGAAACAGATGAGTCAGGAGGCGCCATTCTAGAAAATTAACTGATGAAGTAGCCGCTTTTGCTGACAGAAATGAGATTGTCCATGTATATGAGAATTTTAAAGGAAACATGGAAGCTGTACTGGAAAGTGTTAAGAACTACAGGGATGAGAATTAAATAATCATATTTTATGGAATTATTGCGAGAAAGAAAATATCCAGCAAAAGTAGTAGAAAAAAATAGTTATATAGATAGGAAGTATCTTGCTTAAATACTGGATGCTTCCTTTTTCTATGGAAAGGATCTAACGTATATGAAAAGTATGACTCAGGAAGAAAAAGTAATCAATATGATGAAACGGCCTATTCCCAAGAAAAAAAGTGGGAATTATAAAGCTAAAAATGATCCGGGAAGGAACGGCTGTCTATGGTACTCAGCGTTTTCATGAAGCAAAAGAGGCAGCAGATATCGTAAGGCCTCTTTTTGAATATTCAGATCGGGAAATTCTGATGGTTATGTCATTGGACTCGGCGATGACACCTGTAGCTCTGGAGGTTGTGGCAGTGGGAGGTGTGAGTGCCTGTGTGGTAGATACCCGGGATTTATTTAAGCATGCGATTCTTTCAAATGCTTCAAAAATTATTTGCTTTCATAATCACCCTTCCGGAGAGCCGAAACCAAGTCGGGAAGATTCTCATATCACAGGTCGGATCAAGGAAGCTGGGGTATTGCTGGGAATTGAATTGCTTGACCATATTGTGATTGGCTCAGAGGGCAGATATGTAAGTTTCCGGGAAGAAGGGATTGAGCCTTTTGGGATTGGGGGTGCGGCATGAATGTAGAGAAACACATTTTATTAGCTTTTATTTTGTATGATATATCCTCTAAAAGAGTTGTAAGCAGTTAACTGTCAGGGTATAATAGGAAGAGAAATGTTTTGTATGCTTCAATGATTTCATATTATCTTAGAGAGAATGTGGTGTTATGCCTGATCAGATGCAGAACTTACTTTTACAGTATGTGAAAGAGGTACAGAGAATATATGGAAGAGAGTTAAAATCAGTTATTTTGTATGGCTCCTATGCCCGTGGTGATTTTCATGCGAGTTCGGACATCGATATTATGATTCTGGTGAATGCCGATGAGAGTGTCATAAAGGAGAAAGGCCGTATGCTCTCGGATATCACATTTGACTTTAATTTGGATCATGATATGCTGATTATGCCAATCGTAAAAAATATCAGCCATTTTCAGTATTGGTTACAGGCAGATCCCTTTTATCAAAATATAAAAAAAGAAGGGATTGAACTGTATGTTGCATAATAAAACAAACTGGCTTTTAAAAGACATAAAGATACAATCGCATATTTTAATAAGTAATATGTAAAAACAGAAAAATTCCCCAGGGCGCTTGGAAGATAGTTCAGCAGAGCACAGGAAATTCGCCATGCCAGTGATTATGATGAGTTTTATATCGCATCAAGAGAAGAAGCTCAGGAGCAAATAGATGCAGCGGAATCATTTATGAATGCGGTAGAACAATATTTGAAAAGTTAAGATATGATATGGATTAGGGAGTACAGTTCATGTACTCTCTATAATTTTGGGCAAATTGGGTAAGGGGTGCTTTGCTGCTTGATAATTAATGACCGAAGAAAGGAAAATGTCATAATGAAAAAGTTAATTTCAACAAATGGCTTATCTCATGAAGAGTGGCTGAAATACAGAAAACAGGGAATCGGCGGGTCTGATGCAGGTGCAATCTGCGGTCTTAATCCTTATGTCAGCCTATGAGTGTTTTCTATGAAAAAACAAGATCAGAAGTAGAGGATTATGATAATGAATCCATGAGACAGGGGCGGGATCTGGAAGAATATGTGGCCCGGCGTTTTATGGAAGAGACAGGCTTAAAGGTACGGCGGTCCAATGCTATGTATCAGAGTAAAGAATATCCTTTTATGCTGGCAAATGTTGACCGCCTTATTTCAGGGGGAAATATGGGGCTTGAATGCAAAACAGCCAGCGCCTACAATGCAGATAAATGGACCGGAGATTCAGTTCCAGCTCATTATGAAATCCAATGTCATCATTATATGGCGGTGACTGGGGCGAGGGCCTGGTATCTGGCTGTTGTAATATTGGGAAGGGAATTTAAGTATAAGAAGATTGAACGTGATGAAGAGTTGATTCAAAATTTGATTGCCATAGAAAAAGAATTCTGGGAGGGGCATGTTTTGCCAGGAAATATGCCGGACCCCGATGGCAGTGATATTTCAAATGAAGTGATTAATCGGTATTTTCCAACGGCGCTTAAAAAGACGATTCCTCTTCCGTCACACTTAAATGAGCAGTTAAAAAGAAGGGAAGAAATCATTCTTTTGGCAAAGAAATTGACACAGGAGCAGAATCAGATTGAACAACAGCTTAAGCTTTATATGGGCGAATATGAAATGGCGTTTAATGAACACTATAAAGTTTCCTGGAGCAATGTGGATACGGTACGCATTGACAGTAAGCGGTTAAAAGAGGAACGACCGGATCTTTACCGGAACTTTGCCAAGAGCAGCCAGTCGAGGCGATTTACGGTCAGAGCTGCGTAATTGCTTGAGGTTTAAAGTTGTAGAGGCTCAAGTTTAGCACTTAACATAATGCTTGTTTTGCTCAATGAATAAATGCAAATTGTACATGTATCGTTATTACGTTATAATAATGTAATAAAATCATGACGAGGAGGCCCCACAATTGAAGCAGCCAGATCTTCATCTGATTTACAAAATAAGTATTTGGAGATATCAGCCTTAATGAGGGAATCCCAAGAACCAGTTTTTATTACGGTAAATGGTCGAGAGGATACCGTTTTGCTGAGCCATGTCCAGTATGGAAAAATGAAAACTGAACTGGAATTGTGGAAAATGCTGGGGGAAGCTCAGGCTGATGTGGATAACGAGAGTACTACTCCCATAAAGGATAGATTTTCAAATATCCGAAAAAAATCTTTTAGTTAGGAAATCTCATGACCTGTAATGTAATAAGAATATAAAGATGGACAGTCTGGTAAATGATTTGGTTTTTTATAAGATAGAAGAGCGGAATCAAACAGAATTATATATTCAGTCGTTGAATTCAGACGTGATTATGTTAATTTGATATTTTGAGTATTGATGAGAGGGATCATCTTGCTGGATGCAGGATGGTCCTTTTTAAATGGTTAAATAAACTAAAATGAAAGGAATGAGAAAATGTCAGATGTAAAGCAGGAATTAGAGAAGAGGGCGGCAGGCGGCGGAGGGCATAGCCAATCCGTCAGGCTGACAAAAAAATATGACAATCGTTGATATGGTTAAGGCCTTGGAACCGGAAATCAAACGGGCGCTTCCCAGTATTCTTACGCCAGAACGATTTACGCGTATGGCATTGTCTGCAATAAACAATACTCCTAAGCTGGGAGAATGTACTCCTATGAGCTTTATTGCGGCTTTGATGAATGCGGCTCAGCTAGGGCTGGAGCCAAATACGCCTCTGGGACAGGCATATTTAATTCCATATAAAAATAAAGGGGTATTGGAGTGTCAGTTTCAGCTGGGGTATCGAGGACTGATTGATCTGGCATATCGCAATGACAGGATGCAGAGTATTGAGGCACAGGTGGTCTATGAAAATGATGAATTTTCTTATGAGTTGGGACTTCATCCGTCTTTGACTCATCGTCCGTCTTTTGATGAGCAGGGAAAGATCCGGGCTTTCTATGCAATTTTCCGGCTGGATAACGGTGGTTTTCGTTTTGAAGTTATGAGCAAAAACTATGTGGATGCCTATGCCACCCGCTATTCCAAGGCTTTTACCTCGGATTTCAGTCCATGGAAAAATAATTATGAGGGGATGGCGAAAAAGACGGTGATTAAGCAGCTGTTAAAATATGCACCGATTAAGTCAGATTTTCAGAAAGCAATAACCTTGGATGAAACGGTGAAAACCCAGCTTTCTATTGATATGAGCGAGATCCGGAATGAGTGTCTGCCGGAAACATTGGAAAGCAGTGAGGTGGAATAAAAAAGAGAATTCGGAGTAATGGATACATTAAAAAAAGGCATTGGCTAAATGTTTGTGTACTTGTTGTATTCTGCCATGTTTCTACAATATAATGGATTTACTTATAAGAAAAGGGTTATGATATGTCAACGAATGAGACCTTGAAAATGTTATACAACGAATGCCTGAAATTAGATCTGGCTGAGGCTACACAGTTAATCCTTGAGGCAGAGACGGAAGAGGAACAGGAATTTTATTCCATAGTCAGTGACTTTGTTCTTCAGCAGAGGAAGAGAAAGGTAATTAGGGAGAATCGGTTTTGATAAAAAGATATTTTAAAGTTATGAGAAAGAAGAACCATTACGATGAAAGATAAGGATTTCAGTAATAAATTTTTGCTGAATGGATTTTGAATTAGAGTTGGACTATAGCCTCTTTATACTTATTTAACAAAGAATGGGCTGAGAGTCTCATTAATTTGCTTATGTAGTGACGATAGCAACAGCAGAAGAATAAATTGATTTTGCGAAGGAAGCATCAAGCAGATGCTTCTTTTTATGTGTATAAAATTAACCAATGGAGGAAAAGCAAATGGATTACAATCAGTTTTTGGAGGAAGTCAGAACAGCAGTACAGGAAAGATTAGGGAGCAATTATGAAATCCGCATTCAGAAGATAACGAAAAATAACGGAATTGTCCTGGATGGGCTGATTATCGGTAAAGCAAGTAAAAATATCGCTCCCACAATTTACTTAAATTCATATTATATGCATTATACCCATGGTATGTCCCTGGAGGAAATTCTGGAAGATATTATATCTGCGTATAAAGAGAGCAATGACGTATCTTTTGGTGATACGAGAGAATTCTTGAGTTTTAATAAACTAAGTGATAAGGTAGCTTTTAAGCTGATCCAGAGGGAAAAGAATCAAGAACTTTTAAAGGCGGTTCCATATATTGAATTTCTGGATCTTGCAGTGGTATTCTATCTGATTCTGGATGAGCATAAAGGAGGACAAATGACAGCTTTGATTCATAACTCTCATATGGAGACTTGGGGCGTGGAGAAAGAAGAACTGTATTGTCTGGCAATGAAAAATACCCCCATATTGTTGCCGTCGGAAATTAAAACAATGAAAGAGATTATGTGTGATATATTGAAAGGACATATAGAGGAATTGGAAATGGGGAGATAGTAGATGATCTGCTTGATTTTGATTCGCAGAAGCCAACCTTATATGTCCTTTCAAATATAAAACAGATTAACGGTGCCGGGTGCATTTTATACGATGGGTGTTTGAAAAATTTCGCTGATTCTCAGAATTCCGATATTGTTATATTGCCGTCCAGCTTGCATGAGACTATTTTGGTTCCTGATGATGGGCAGTTAGATTATGGGGAACTTCGGAAAATGGTTAGCGAGATAAATGAAAGTGATGTGCCGGAGGAGGATGTGTTGTCTGATAGGGTTTATAAGTATTCTTGGCATGATTGTAGTATTAGTCTTATAGAATAAAATTAGATTATTGTATGTCATTAATTGCTCCTATGGGTGAAAACCATAGGAGCAATATGCAGAATAAATTTATTTTATATAATAAAATGGATAGAAGTGTTATGATGGGGGGTAAAGTATGTTATAATGTTTACAAGCGTGCGGCTATGAAATTATCATGCTGATTTTTACTAGTAAGTGAAAGCAAGTTGCTGCTCGCTTTTATAAGTTTATAGAGATACAGCAGGTAATGACCATTGGCTAGGGTTAAACCAATTGTATGTGCCGAGTCCCTAGAGGCGGAGCCGTAATGCTAGGTTTAAGCGTAAGTCAGGGAGCAACAGTACAGAAATGCAAATAAAATGATAAACCGGAAAATGATTATATATTGGTAACTGGCCGAGAAGCCACTAAGACCGTAAAGGCAAGGGATATGACTTAACCCCGGTCTGAGAACCTGTTGAGGTTGTAGAAAAACCGAAGAAGGGTATGGAGATCAAAATGAGAAAACGAGTGAGGAATACAAATACGTAGCGGAAATATAGTACCTTAGAAGGCAGTAATAACGCTGGAGAGATTGTGTTCATAAAAATTTATAGTAAAGTTATACTATTTCTCAGAGGTAATTAACTTGAAGGATATGGACAGAGAAGATATAATAGGGTTATTATAGGAATAGGCTGTATATGGTTTTTTGGTTTCAAAATATTATAGGTATCTTTTGAAGTATGGAAAGTAAATCTTTAGAACAGGCGAGGTGTATAAGATGAAAAGAGTATATTTGCCGAACTTAAGAAAAATAGTTGTTAACAATTATTCGTTATATACACAGAATCCAACTTTTGAATTTTCTTTTAAGGAAGGTATTAGTGCAGTTGTAGGAGCAAATGGTATAGGTAAGACGACTTTTGTCAATATGATTATTTATGCATTAATTGGATTTAGAGATGAAGAAAGCAAATCCAGGAAAGTTAATTCTATTCGTGATGCAACTTTAAAAGATATTAACTTTTTTTAAAGACAGAATGAATTATAACTTTGATAGTGGTATAAATGAGTTGGCATCAGTCGAGTTAGAATATAGTTTGGGTAATGTTAATATTCATATTCAAAGAAGCCTGTTTAAAGATGAAATACAAGAGTTAATAATAAATGATAAAAATATTGAAAACGCAGATAATAAAGATTATAAACAAATTATATGCCAGTATTCTGGGTTAACAGATTTTGATGATTTTGGGAAAATTGTAAGTGAATTTTTATTTTTTTGATGAAAGAAGACGTAATATTGCTTGGGAAGTAGATATGCAGGATTATTTGTTAAAAGTTTTGCTCTTCGATGAGGAATACTTTGTAAAGTTTAAAGATTTGGAAGATAAGATTATTCAGGAAGATACTAAAGGAAGGCATAAGAGTGAAGAGCGTAGAATAGCAGAGGAATCTTATGAGGAGTTAATAAAAGCACAAAAGGAGCTTATAGATGAAATAAAAGTAGGAACTAATGTTGAACAGGAAGAAAAATTAGATAAAGAGCAATTAAAGATTAAAAGAAATAATATTACTGGTAAAATTGATAATTTGGCTTATGATATAAGTTTGATTCAAGAAGACCTTGATAGTCTGATTTTAGATTTAAATAATATTGAGGGAGAATTAACGGCTTCGTCTGTTAAATGTGATGTAATTAAAGAAGAAATAAGAAAGAAGGAAGCTTCATTATATAAAAGTATATATAGCAAAATGCCTGATTATTATTATACATTAGAAAAGAATTTATTATCTGATGGAAAATGTCTTGTGTGCAATTCTAAGTCAAATAATTTGAAGATAGAGGCTATAAGGAAAAAAAATAATAATGAATGTTTTATTTGTTCGAGTAAATTATCCACTGTAGAAAAATTTAGTAATAAGGATATTGAAATATTAAATGAATTAAATTTACAAAAGGAAAAACAGGAAAATAGAAATCAAAATTTATTGAGCCGTTTAAATGATTTGACTAATAAAGTTAATGAAGTTAAACAAAAACAGTATACAAAAAAAACAGAATTGGATTCATTACAAAAGCAAATGATAATTATAGAAAACGAAATAGATCGTACTGATGACAATTACAAGACAGATACATATAATGAAATATTAAAAAAAATAAAGAAAAAAATTATAGAAAGATTGGGACAAGAAAGTAAAGAAGCATATGCTAAGCGTGATGAATATAAAAATGATTTAAATAGCTATACACAAAAATTTAAATCACTTATGAGTCATTTAACCGTGGAACTATCTAGTTATTTTAATAAGTATGCAAGTACATTTATAGGTTTAGATTGTGAATTAACGGTTTCTGAAAAGGTTATAAGGAAAATTCCGCACATAGTTTATATACCCAAAATAGCAAACCAAATAAGAAAAGATATATGGTCAGTATCAGAATCACAACGTTTTTTTTTAGACCAAGCTTTTAGAATGGCAATAATTGATTATTTACAAAAGAACATTAGTGATTTTTCTTCCTTCTTTATTACAGAGACACCTGAGGGGAGCTTAGATGCAGCATATGAAAATCAAGTTGCAGAGATGTTCTCCATTTTTGCGCAATCGGACAATAAAATAATTTTCACCTCGAATTTAAATAGTTCTAATTTTTTATATGATATTTTTTTCTAGACTCAATAGGGAAGAAAGGCCTTTGAGAATTCTTAATATGTTAGAAAAAAGGTAATCTTACACGAGTACAAAAGAAAAGTTTGGATAAACTAAGTGATATATTAGATAATATTATGGAGGGATAAGGTGGAAGAAAACTTTGCAATAAAGAATGACCTGTTGGCTATCGCTTATTATATGAAAAAAAATGGCTGGGAAGGTATTAGTAAAACTAATTTTCAAAGAGTACTTTATTTCTCTGCTGTTTTGTCAACTGTATTTTTAAGAAATTATGAATGGACTTATGCATTTTCTAATACTATTTTTGGACCTCGAAATAAAGATATAACAGGAGAGTTAGAAGATTTATTTACAAAAGGCTATTTGGAACTGTCCGACAGAAAAGTCATATCTAATCGAGTTGAAGAAAAATATGTTATATCTGATATGGGGTGTGACTCATTAGAAGAAACAAGTTTTAGGCTTAATTCTGAAAGATCTAAGTTAAAATGGTTTGAAATAATGGTTAATGTATTGAGTGTATATGGCGAAGAATTTTTATCTAAATTAGTAAAGGAAGATCCCAATGTATCACTTATGAATTCTATGAATCAAAGTGGTAAAATTCCTTGCGCGGATACAGATGACAACTTAACCAAAGAATTATACAACTATTTAAAAAAAAGAGTGGGAGAGATAAATTAAGTTTAGTTGATAGTTCAGATGAAGAATTTTTAATGTTGTTTTTTGACCTTCTTTATAGAAAATATAAGGAGGATAAATAGTGTTAGAAAACATTTTTGATAATTTTAAAAAATACGATTGATGATGTATTTACTGAAAATCCGTTAATGACATTAGAAAAATATAAATTAAATATCCCTTGGATATCTTCTGCCAATATATTACAGATTCATACTAAGGTTGCAAAGCAATGGGAGAAGTATAAAAATTTTCGAATTCAGATGTGCATTGTTATTATTGAAGAGGTACAGGATGGGCCAATATTTATCTATAATTATGATTTCAATAAAGATATATCTTTGATTAAACAAGAGAATGTTGCAAAAACATTTATCTATGTTATTGATAAGGATGGTCATTTAATAAGGGTAGAAAAAGGAAGTAGTGAGTGTACTATTGAAAGTAGTTGTAATTTATCGACCAGTCTACAGAGCATAGTATTTCATCTAGGAATACGTGGAGTAGATTTATTAATAAGTGGAAAAACTTATAGTGCTCAAAATTACTTTAAAAGTTACAATGATTTACTAGATTCGTCTAGACGATTACCAATATGTAAGTACAGGGTTCTACTTGACCAATATTATAAGAAAGATGTACAATTTGATCCGTGTGAAATGCTTTTTGCTAGAAGCATTGATATTCCTAAAGATAAAAGGCAAGAGACTATTGTTAAATATAATAAATTACTTCGGGCTCAACCAGAGAACTTATTACATAAAGGACTTGCAAAGTTTTTAAGAGAATATTGTTCCGATACAGTTATTAACGAGTATACTAATGCAGTAGAAGATCGATATGATATTTTTGTTGCAACAGAAGATGATAAAGTGTATATTATTGAATTAAAGTGGCTTGGTAGATCAATTACATCAGAATTAAATGTTTTTAGTAAATATAATTCACCAGACAGAGCGATTGAAGGGGCATATCAATTAAAAAAAGTATGTTGATAGGGCAGAGGAGTATAAAGAATATTTAATGGAATATCCCATTGACTGTGCAATATTGCTAGTTTATGATGTTAGGGAAACTTATACTGATATAGTATTTCCTGAACTATTTTCAGAATACCCCAATATAGATCTATCACAAATTTATAGAGTTGATAAAAAAGATATTAGTGCAAGTAGTGTGTATAGGCATAAAAAGAGTGCTAAAAGGGGAATAATATTCGATGGCTAATTTTGAAATTACGGATTATACAGAATTATATGGATCCATTATGAAATTTGGAAAAAATAAAAATAAATATATTCATCAGTGGTATCCATTTGTCGAAGGATATTCCAAAGAATTTATAAGAAATATTGTTGCTGAATATACTAATATACATGGTGAAATGCCAAAGGTTTGTTTGGAACCATTCTCTGGTAGCGGAACCACGGCGCTTGAGCTTCAAAAGTTGGGTATTAAATGTTATGCATTTGAGGTAAGCCCATTTATGTATAATCTATCTAAAGCAAAATTGGAAACCAAGTATACAATAAAAAGCTTTAATAAGTATAAAAAGCTCTTGGAAAGATATATCTTGCAATCCAACAATATTTATAGAGAGCCACTTTTTCCGGAGTTTAAAACAATAGTTGAAAAAAAGTGATATTGAAAAGTGGAATTTTAATAGAGATACTTTATATGGAATCCTAGATATTAAAAACGCTATTCAATGCATTCCGAATAGTTTGTATCGGGATTTATTTATGGTGGCTCTAGCATCTATTTTACTGGAAGTTAGTAATGTCTATCGAAATGGTAAATGTATTTCATACAAAAAACGATGGAAGGAATTACCAAAGTATAATAGAACTCAAGTGCATAAGCTTTTTTTTGATCAACTAAATACAGTCTTTTTTTGAAGATATATCTAAGCTAAATAAGTATAAAATGTCAAGTAAATTATATAGTAATAAGCCTTATCTCTTTAAGGGTGATGCCAGGGAATTAATTAATAATAAGATTGAGGATAATTTAATAGATCTATTAATTACATCACCTCCATATTTAAACTCAAGAGATTATACTGATACTTATATGGTAGAGTTGAGAGTGTTAGGGTATTTAAATACACCTGAAGAAGTAAGAACTTTGAGAAGTAATACAATCCGCTCTCACGTTCAAGTAAAATGGGGAACTACTAGAACTGTAAATAGTGATACATTAATAGATACGCTCATGATTATGCAGAATTATGAAAAAACTATGTGGAATAAAGAGCTTATTAATATGATTAAAGGATATTTTGTTGATATGGATCTATTATTTTCTGAGTTACATAGGGTTATGAAAAAAAGGTGGACTCGTATTTTTTTAACATAGCTAATTCAGCCTATTGTAATATAATTGTTAGGGTCGACGAGATTATCTGTGAAATAGCACAGCAACATGGTTTTTTAATACAAGAGATACGTCATGCTAGGAAAATTAATCCAAGTAGTCAGCAAAAGGATACCGTTGATGGATTATGGGAAAGTGTAATTGTTATGCAAAACTTATAATTACTGAAGTCATATTTTGTTTGCCCCCGCTTGCGCAAACCCATCCCGGCACGCCAAACCCTCCTTTTCCTACGTTTTTTTGAGCGATCTCCAGTTCAAATCTAGTTGTCGCCTCTCTTATGAAAGCCTCTGAAACCTGATAAAATAAGTCTGATGTGAAATAAGAATTGGAAAAGGGTGTAGCAAGAAGGGGAAGATCCGGAAATACTTCCTAATGATCCTGCTGGATCGATTCGAAGGTTCGATTTAAAGAAACTTAATGAATTGGTTGAGAACTGCTTGAGATTGTGGAAAACAAACGGTGAAAGCTGTCCGAACGTGGACAGTGCATCCCATAGAATGGTGATCAGATAAAACTTAATTCTCCAACTTTCAAACCTTAATTGAAAGTTGGAGTTAAATTTATAGGGCAGTTCTTTACCGGTTACTTATCTGCAAAAAGCGAAGGAATTTATTTAAATTTTACGCCCTCTTGTTCACCAAGGGGAAAAAAAGAGGGCGGTTTCATCTATGGATTGCGCAGACCTGAGCGCCGATTACGTAATCGCCTGTAATACAAACAATTACGGAAAATCATTATTCCACTGCCTGGGAATGAAGTTCACCAAAACACAGCTACTGTGTATCGTCCGAATCAGCATTATAGTAATAGGTATCTCCCGGATAGAAGTTCATATCACTGCTGTCAGCCATTTCCCTAGGAGAGATACTCTGATAATCCTGAACATCCTGTGAGCGGAACCAGAAAGGTAAATTGGGCAGACTGTATCCGGCAGGTATTAAGATCGTCTGACCAACCCTCAGATTACTAGGGGTTAAGCCGCGATTCACGGCCATAATGGTATCTACGGTAGTACAAAATCGCTGGGCAATTTGCCATAAAGTATCATTTCTCTGAATGGTGTAGGTTCGAAGACCTACGGGACAGCGGCTTGATCCGCCGCCGGAGGGTGGAGTCGGAAACGGAGGACGGGGAGCTCTTCTTGCCGGAACGCAAATGGTCTGCCCCACTGTTAAGTTCTGTGGATTTAAGCCTGGATTTGCCGCTCTAATTGCAGCAACGGAAGTATAATAACGTTGTGCGATCATCCATAGTGTGTCGCCGTGTCGAATGGTATAAGGAAACAGTCCTCGAGGACAAGTAGCCATAATTTTACTGCCTTTCAATAAAACAATTTGTCTTATGTTATGCTTAAAAACCGGAAAAGTACCTGTCATTCTTGGCCGAATTTTAATTTATTAAACGGACAGGACTCCTATCGTTAGGACGATATATCTTACAAGATAAAACTTATATAGCACAAAATAAAAACATGGTAATAATTATTTGCCCAAGCTATTATGATAATACAAATATATGATTTCAAAATAACGCATCTGCCATCACCTGCCACATGAGACATCAATCATGAATCAGGAGTCTGTTAACAGGTAGATGGCCGCTGACAGTCAGGAGGACATATGGTATTATCAGAAGATTTAATTGCTAAAGGATTTTCCTTACAAGATGTAGATGAAAACGACTTAAAAAAAATACATTGATATAAAAAGAACCTGCCATAAGAAATTCGTAGATGAATACAATGGCGGCTGGATCGAGGATATACAAATTATAATAAACGCTGACAGTTTTCATAGAATGCTAAAATATAGTTGTTTTCAAAAAAATACTGCTATACAATACAATAGTTGGCTTTCTCGCATTTAATGAACTGCCGGATAAGATTAGCGAGATATCCCTCCAGCTTACCGAACCTGTCCGGCAGAAAGGGATAGAATCATTTTATCTGAGGCATATTACAACCCTATCCAAACAAGAAAACAAGCCGATATTTTTAAACGTATATAAATCCGATCCAGTTCAAGAACTATATAAGCAATTTGGATTTAAAATATATGATCAATCAAGGGCACAATATTTAATGAGCTTTAATCAACACAATTCAAATGATATAAGTAACTCATACGATTCCAAAAGCTACATAAACCGCATTTTAATAAAGAGCTAGGAAGAAACGTATATAAAAACAGCCAGCCTTTCATACACAAAGCAAATATTAAAAGGCTGGCTATTATCGGCAGGATTCTCAAATCGCAGGATTCTCAAATCACTGGATCCTCAAATTACTGGATCCCATGCCATAATCACCCGAATGATATCCGCCCAAACAGATATTGAGCAGCCCCACTGTTTGGGCGGTAGTTCCTAACGGGGAGATACCTCCGGTGGAATAGCACTCTCATAAGGCTTTCCGCCAAGGCTCTTTTTATGCTCTTCCTTTGCATTATTTATAATCTCAGGATTCTCCAAAAGATCAAGAGCGGTCATTGCAATAGTCTTTCCGGCGGCGATCATTCCCTTGTGGGCAATACTTGATTTGCCGGTGGCGACCCACTGCCAGGAATGGGCAGGTGTCCCGTTTGGTGCAGTCGTGACCACTGCGGTAACCGTTGGAATTGTCCAACTCACATCCCCTACGTCGGTAGAACCACTCATGGGCTTGCCCGGGAAGACAAGGGGAGCAATCAGACGGTTAATAGGGCTTTTGGCTTCCTCTTCAATAACTCTCTTTTCTTCACCTGGAAAAAATGCTTCGATCTTTCTTGCAATCGGGTTCCTGGTGGCCTCCGGAAGCTGGTCATAGAACTGCTTTGCGTAAGCCATTTCCTCCGGGGTATATTCAATGGGACTTACCTGCTTTAAGTTATCATGCATTACCCTGCACAGTTCCTGATTGACCAAATAGCTTGCACAGGCGGAGTCAAAATCGATTTCCAGCTCTGTTTCCGTCATCATTGCCGCACCCTGGGCAATCTTAACGACACGGTCGTAAATTTCTTTTGCCTGGTCTGTTCTGGGTGCGCGTACAAAATAGTAAAGCTCCGACGTAGGCTGCACTACATTGGCAGCTGTCCCGCCTGCATCTGTAAATGCGTAATGAACCCGTCCTTCGTCAATGATATGTTCTCTTAAGAAGTTCACACCGATGTTCATCAGTTCCGCGGCATCCAATGCGCTGCGCCCATGTTCAGGAGCGGCGGCAGCATGGGCCGCACGTCCCTTAAACCGGAAGTATGTCTGAAAAACTGCCAGAGAGCTGAAATCCCAAATACCTGTAGAATCCATGGGATGCCATGTAAGGGCAACATCAGTCCCATTAAAAATGCCGTCCCTTGCCATAAATGCCTTCCCATAGCCGCTTTCCTCTGCGGGGCAGCCAAACAGGCGGATGGTTCCTGAAAGCTTAGCCTCTTCCATGTAATCCTTAATGCCCACGGCGCCTGCAAGCGCTCCGGCACCTAATAAGTGATGTCCGCAGCCATGGCCGCTTTCCCCTGCCTTGATAGGACATGGAGCCGCAACATCGGATTCCTGGCTCATGTTAGCCAAAGCATCGTATTCGGCAAGAATCCCGATCACAGGACTTCCCTGGCCATATTCGGCAATGAAGGCATCCTTCATTCCTGCAAGGTTCCTGGTTATTTTAAAGCCTTCTTTTTCCATTGCAGCACATAATAAATCTGCAGACTTATTTAAATCAAAACGAATTTCCGCAAATCCCCATACCTGATCGGAGATATCCGTAAACACATCCCTTTTTTGTTCAATTAATTCTATAATCCGTTTTTTGCCGTTCATAGCGAAGCTCCTTTCCTTATTTCCATCTTATTTATTTTTAATATTGGTAATTAAAATAGATGCACCCACTGAAAGAATCATTGTAACAAGGAGCAGATACCCCTGAACCTGGCCGTATTTGGCAGAGAAGAGGACTCCTGATAAGGTGCTGATAATAAGCGGGGTGATTGCCAAAGGAAAGTTTTTACGCAGATAGGGCAGCAGCATGGTTCCAAGAAGCGCCGGCATAACGCTGTTGAAGCCTGGCTTTAATATGGGATTGTCTAAATAGTGTATAAAAGGGGTGAATAAAAACATGCCTGCAAATATGATTAATGTGGTGGTGATGGAGGACATACCGATGGCAAGCACGGAAACCACCTCTCCCTCGTCGCTGTGAGGCTCCACATCCATAAGGCGGTGGCCTGCTGCTGCGGCCGGAAGCTTCATGTTCATAACATTACCGGTAATAAATGAAAGGTAAGTTCCGCCGGCTCCCAGGATGGGTGAGAAAGAAATAACTTCTGTAAGCTGGGTAGGAATAAATACAATACAAAGCTGAATGGCAGCGGCAATAATGGCAGCAGGATTCAGTTTTACATCATAAATAATGGTTGTAACAATTGGCACCATAAACATAAGTGCAATGCCGATCAGGGTGGACCAGCGCCCTAGCCGGTGAATGGAGCTGTAATAATCGTTCTGTTTCATTTATTTTTCCTCCTTTACCCTAATATCTGACTGAATATGATAGCAGAGATCATGCCCAGTACAAGACTGATAGGAAAACAAAATTCCGACAGGGCCTTGATATTGCCTTTTTTTAGCGGCAATATCTAAAGCCAGCTGATCGCCATGGATGTAATTACCACCAGCAGCGGAATAAGACCGATGGCTCCGGTAGTTCCTACCCGGAAAGGAGCGGATAAATAAGGACCTGAAAAGACACAAAGCAGGGCAATGAACATGGAAGCAAAAATTGCCTGGAAACGTTTTTCTTGTTTTCCCTTTAGAATCTTAATCCCCTTTTGGATCAGCCTGGAACCAAAAGCGGTGTATAATGGTCCCCAGATGATGCCGATTGTCATAACCCACATGGCACTGACAAAGACCTCAAGGGTAAAACGGTTGTCGGCAATGCCTTCAAGGCCAAAAGCCTTTGCAGTAACGTCTGCCGCCATATTTTCATATACGCCGGAACCGATTACACTAAGACGCAGCCATGGGAAATAACGTCCAAGGGAAGGCATTAACAGTAACAGGATGATCAGGATCGGTAAGCTTGGCAGAATTGATACCACGCAGCTGTTGATCATGACCTTTTTCATGGATTTTTTCTCCATACCCAGTTCCAGGCCCCTTGCCCATGCCTTGTGCATGAATATGACGGCCTGTGCCAGCACATATGCAATAACAATAGCGCAGAGCAAAAATACCACACCGCCGTTTGCAATGTCCAAATAATTGTCCATAAAAGACCTCCTCTTTCTCTTTTTTGGGGTGACCCCACCTTTGATAGGTAAATATTATATAAAAAAACATAAAAAATAAATGATTAATTGTATATAATGTAGGGGATTTCAAGCCTTTTTTTAGACTTGTATTAGAAAGAGGATAAAAAAAATGGAGGTCAATTTTTAATAATTTTACTGTTTTTTTTACGATATAAAGCACTAAGCCATTAAATGTAAGACTTGTATGCAGGGAGCATTCGCCGTCTGCCTTCTGTTCTAAAAAATAGAAATCCGGCTGTATTACCCGTTCCAGATAGTCTACAACATCGGGATCATTAAGATCCGGCAGACCAGCTCCTGACCAGCGGTTGAAGATGCCTGCACTTCCCTGGTCAAATATAAATTTCTTGATCCGGTAATTGCCCGGTACCAGTCCCTGAAGGATCAGAGTGATCTGATGGATCTCATGCTCGATCAAATACAGGTCCACAGAGTAAAGGGGATTCATGTAATAGGGACGGTATATAACGATATGAAATTCATCCTGCCCTTCTTTGGTAACGACAATATTATTGTCATAAAATATCAATTCGTCATTTACATAATTAAAGGTTTCCAGCACAAAGTAAACCGGTCGTTTGATTTTTTTTACAAGGAATAGACCCAGTATTCCAAAATCATGGATTCCTTCAAATTCCTGGATATGATAAGTGCTGATGAGAAATCCAATCGCCTCTACTTTGCCCCATAATTTCATCATTGTATCAAAAATCAGGGCAGAACGGAAGAAGGTCCCGGATTCTGCTACACCGGTACCTGCCAGGGTATTCCATCGGGTCATATACAAAGGTGGTATGGGCAGCTTATGAGCCTTAAAAGACGCCTCTATGGCTTCCACACGGCATACATAGAAATCTTCCAGCAGCTGTTTTGTTCTTGAATTGTCCTGTTCCGGGACAGGATGGGGGTATCCGTGAAATCCGGCAAAACAGGCAGGGGAAATAAGGCTCTTTAAAGCCTCATAAAAGGCCTCATGCCCTTCCCCTGGCGTTAAGGCCCAGTCCGGTATGAGAATGCCTAACTGGACCTTAAGACCCTTCTGCTTAAACAGTCGCCAAAGTGAATTATAAAAATCGGCAAGGCTATTTAAATGGGACGGATCCTTGCATGCAATTTCAAATCTCCAGGGCTCCATGGTCTGCCAGCTGGTATTAGAAAGCAGTATGCCGGCAAAGCAGGACAAGCGTTCCATATAACCGTTTAAATTGCCCTGCCAGCGCTCCAATAGGCGTGATACATCAATCTGTACGTAAGGAATGAGCTTAAGCTCTTCGATCTGATGCATGCACTGGTTGTAAATGTAATTGGAATAAAAGGTGTCATCCTTTACCTTGATCTCATCTAAATCAAAGGATTCAAAATATATAAAGTCAAAGTCAAGCCGTTGGAGTTCCCTAAGCTGTTCCATGATCTCTGATTGAAGAATATCCGTTATGCGGCCGATATGAATCATCTTTTTCGGCTTTTTTTAACTGGATGCGGGATACCTGGCACATGTCCAGCCTGATTGTATCAGGAGAATACAGGGCCGTATCATGATGCATATCATGCCGTTTCATATACTTGACCAGTTCCAGCAGGTTGTCCTGAAAATTTGATGAGATTTCTTCCAGACTGCTTGTCCTTTTTTCCGTAGGTCCTGCATATAATTTCCGGTATTCTCCCGGAGACTTTCCATATTGTTTTTTTGAAGGCGGCTGTGAAGGCTTTGGCATTGGCAAATCCATGATCCATGGCAACCTTAATGATTGGCTGACTGGTTCCAAGCAAGCTCACGACGGCATGCTCCAGGCGGACCTGGTTCAAATATTGCAAAAAGCTTGTCCCCATTTTGCATTTAAAATATTTGGAAAAATATTGGGGAGACAGATACATCTGTTTGGCTGTATCCGCCAATGTGATGGTGGAAGCGTAGTTGCGGTGGATATAATCCACAACATGGCTGAGAGATGCCGTATTTTGCTTCTGATTACCATGAGGGGAATTGTTGGTGGCTTTAAATCGTTTCATAAGGGTGACTAAAAAGCGGAACAGCAGGGCACGGAATTCCAGATCAGACCCTTCATCCTTCTTCATATGTACCAGGAGCATACGGGTGAGGTGACGTTTGATTTCGTAAAAACTGTCCGAATCCGATTGCAGGATGGAATTACACTGAAAGGTGCAGTTTAATACCTCTCCGCATTCGTTTTTAAGGAAATCTTCTTCTATGAGCAGCATAATGGCCAGGTTGTTATATTGGGCAGAGTAGGAATGGATATCCCTGCAATTGATCAGCACAATATCATCCGGGGACATGTGATAAATATCGCCATTGATTTCCACTTGTAATCTCCCCTTTAGCAGCAGCACGCACTCCAGACCGCTGTGGGTGTGGGGCAGTATATTTTTAATGCTGTTAAGCGTGATCCCTACTGGCATTTGGTTCATAAACAGGCTCCTTTCAGCGTGTGATTTTTCTTATTATAGCTTATTTTCATATGGCGGAAAAGCATAATCCCAATAATAATATACTTAAAGCTGCCGCAAGATAAATCTGCATGATTCCGGGTTGCTGTTTCGTGCAATTTACAACCGAATATTCACCTTGCAGCAGCCTTATCACAGAAGTTAAAAAATGACTGGCTGAATCTGTTTTCCTTCTAAAGCGTATTCCAGTGTATCTGCGATGAGATTCGTGTGTGCGATCATGGAATTGGGCTTTTTCACAGGATCATCCTGGCCAAAGGGAACAAAATAAATATTTTTTACGTTATATAATTCACCCACATTTTTAAAGTTGATTCCAAGTGCATCATTGGTGGAAAGAGAGATCACCAGAGGCTTGGAATTTCTTAAATGGGCTTTGGCTGCCATGAGCACCGGGGTATCCGTGATGCCGTTGGCAAGCTTAGCCAGGGTGTTTCCGGTACAGGGAGCGATAAGCAGGATATCCAGATAACCTTTGGGTCCGATAGGCTCTGCTTCCTCCAGGTTCAGGATAGGCTTATTGCCTGTTATGGCAAAGATCCGGTTAATGTATTCTCCAGTATCTCCGAAACGGGAATCCGTTGTCTGTACATTGGTGGAAAAGATCGGGTATATATCGGATCCTTTATCAACCAGAACCTTAATTTCCTTTTCTATTTTATCAAAAGTACAAAAGGACCCGGTGATTGCCAGGCCTACTTTCATTCCTTCCAGCTTCATATGACACTCCTTTACGACAGAGACTTAACAATTGCTTCAAACAAAATTTCCGCAGATGACTGGGGAGCGTAGATTCCAGGCAGGCCCGGGCAAAGCCTGGCGCGGATATTCTGCTGCCTGCAGGAATCAAAATCAACGCCGCCGGGAGCGGAGGCGATATCAATGATGGTTACGTCAGGGTTCATGGATTGGATCAGCTCTTTTTCAATGATAAGGGCTGGGATGGTGTTAAAGATAAACTCATAATTCCCAATAACCGGGGACAGATCACAAAGCGCTCTGGCATGAAATCCCATGGAGGACGCCTGAACAAGCTGTGTTTCCTTTCTGCCGGCAATGGTCACGGCCGCATCCAGGCCCTTTAATTTCAGTGCCAGGGTTTTTGCACACCGTCCAAAGCCGGTCACAAGGCATTTACTTTTGTGAAGGCAGCCGGGGCTTAAGCGGATTGCTTCGGCAATGGCGCCCTCCGCAGTTGCAATGGTATTTTTAACGGTGATATCCTCCATGTCCATATAGTCAAAATATGCAATGCCGTTTTCCCTGGCATATTCCTTTACATAAGCAGGGATGCTTCCGCCGAAAAGGATGTGGTCAGGGGTCAAAAGATTTAAAAGATTCCCGATACCCAGATCATCCATATTGTTGTCGGAAAACAGGTTGATTTTGTCTCTGGTAAATGGGATGGGACAAAGTATGACATTGCTGTTTTTCATGGCTTCTTCCATGGAAAATGAGGAATCCTCATTGTTATAGTGAAGGGTTGTTTGAAAGCCGTTTTTGATTAATATCTGGTTTAGATATAGCTGCCTGGAATCGCCGCCTAAAATAAGAAAATTATACATACGGTCATCACTCCTTATAATGGTTTATATGATGAAAAAAATGATTTGTGTATGGTACCAACAGGGGATGTTTGTCATACTTTTGTTAGTATGAACCTCTAATTTTGGGAATGAGTGCCTATGAAAGATGCGATTTTTAAAGGCTCAGCGGTAGCCATTGTTACGCCAATGGATAAGCATGGAAACCTGGATTTTAAGGCAATGGAAAAATTACTGAAATTTCAGCTGGAAAACGGAACGGATGCCATTGTGGTCAATGGAACCACAGGGGAATCCGCCACGCTGGAAGAAAAGGAAAAGCTGGAACTGATAGAATTTGTGGTACATTATGTAAATCATCGGGTTCCCGTGATCATGGGAACCGGAAGCAACTGTACGTCCCACGCTGTGCGCCTGTCCCGAAAGGCTCAGTCTTTAGGGGCCTCAGCACTTCTGCAGGTGACTCCGTACTACAACAAAACCTCCCAGCACGCTGGTGGAGCATTTTACGGCAGTGGCAGACAGCGTGGAGATCCCCATCATCCTTTATAATGTCCCGACCCGTACCGGGGTAAATATTAATCCGGAAACGTATTTAAAGCTTTCAGAACACCCCAATATCCGGGCCATTAAGGAGGCGGGAGGAAATATTTCCAGTATTGCGAAAACTGCGGCCCTATGCGGCGACAGGCTTGACCTTTATTCAGGAAATGATGACCAGATCGTCCCCATCCTTTCCCTGGGAGGCAAGGGAGTGATCTCTGTCATAGCCAATATTATGCCCTTTGAGACCCATATGATATGCAAGTACTTTTTTGAGGGTAAAATAGAAAAGAGCAGGAATATGCAGCTGGAGCTGCTTTCAATGATGAATGCCCTGTTTATGGATGTAAATCCTGTGCCGGTTAAGGCTGCCCTGTCCCTTCTGGGGCTGTGTGATGAAAGCTACAGGCTTCCTCTTACCCCTATGAAGGATAAGGATAAAGAGACGTTAATACAGGTTATGAAAACCTATTTTCCCCACTTGAAAGACAACAGTCTGTAACCGTCTTAAATTAATATTTTTTTATTGCATACTTGCAAGCGCCATGCTATATTTAGTGTAACCAAACAAAGGAGGACGATGTCTATGAAGCACAAAAGAAAAAAAGCATATTTTTACGAAGCTGCTATTCGGTATCTCCATTCCAGTTATATTTATCTTTATTTTGTCAGGAGTTTTCATTTCAGGTCAGGCAGGAAAGAGTATGCAGGCCCAGTCGGTACAGACACTGGACTCGGCTTCCCTTGCGGCAGCAAACCAGGTGAATTCATTCCTGACTTTTTATTTAGCTGAAGTAAAGAGTGGGGCTGCAAACAGCCAGACGGAAGCCTTTCTTTTAAATGCAACCGGAAAGGTAAGGCTGCCAGACTGCGAGGGGTATCCCGAGATAAAGAAAACCCTTGATAATATCCAGGCTACGGATAAGGAAAATATCATTGCTGCATGGATTGCGGACCTGGATGTGAACCAGGTGACCCAGTCGGATAATTTCACCTCGGAAGACGGATGGGATATTTCCTCAAGGCCCTGGTACCGGTCTATGGAACTGGATCATCCGATCCTGACGGAGCCATATGTGGATGCGAGCACGGGACAGACAATTGTCAGCGCTGTCAGCGGAGTGTATAACAGCAAAACCGGAGAACCCTTAGGAGTAATGGGAGTTGATATAAAATTATCCCAGCTGGTCACAATTTTAAGCAATTATAAGATCGGGAAAACCGGCTCTGTTATCCTTGCAACAGATGGCGGACAGATTGTGTATCACCCCAACAATGACCTGATCCAGAAGACCATTTCCGAGATTGACATTTCTCAGAATATCAAGGATGCATTTGCAGGCCAGACAGTTGGAAATTACAATTATACCATGGAAAAGGTTCCTTATTTTGGTTCCATTAACCGGGTAGGAGACTCTGGATGGCTGGTATTATCAAGCATTCACCAGTCAGAGGTGCTTTCCTCTAAAAAAGCAGTGGTAGGCACTATAACCACTGTCTTTACCCTGGGCTCTTTTGTCCTCATTCTAATTATTTTCATCATGGCTAAGGGCATATCCAATCCCCTTAAAAAGCTGTCGGCCATTGCAGAAAGGATCGCAGAGGGAGAACTTGACCTTCAAGTAGACGTATCCGGCAATGATGAGATCGGCATGGTGGCGGCGTCCCTGGGAAATACGGTGAGCCAATTGAAGAATTATGTGAATTATATAGATGAAATCGCCGCGGTATTAAACCAGATTGCGGATAAAGATCTGGTTTTCCAGTTACAGTATGATTATAAAGGGGATTTTGAGAAGATTAAAAGATCCTTGCTCAAGATCAGTGGCACGCTCACCACTACCATGCAGCGGATCACTGCAACCTCTGATCAGGTGGCATACGGCTCCCAAAGCATTTCAGCCAGTTCTCAGGCTCTGGCCCAGGGAGCAACAGAGCAGGCCAGTTCCGTGCAAGAGCTGGCGGCAACGATCAGTGAAATTTCCCATAAGATCGAACAGAATGCAAAGGATTCTACAGGAGCCAATGAACAGGCACTCCTTGCTTCCAGGGAGCTGGAAACCAGCAACCACCACATGAGGGAACTGGTCTCAGCCATGGAAGAGATCAATGAAAGCTCCAGCGAGATCGGGAAGATCATTAAGGCCATTGAGGACATTGCCTTCCAGACCAACATTCTGGCCTTAAATGCAGCCGTAGAAGCGGCCCGGGCAGGAGAGGCCGGAAAAGGCTTTGCAGTTGTTGCCGATGAGGTGAGGAATCTGGCTTCTAAAAGCTCAGAGGCCGCCAAAAGCACCACCTATTTGATTGAAGGATCCATTAAGGCTGTGGCAAATGGCTCCAGGCTTGTGGATGAAGCGGCTGAGTCCCTGGCAAATGCTGTGAACAGTACACGGTCGGTTTCTGAAATGATAGGAAGGGTTTCAGAGGCTTCCGTTCAGCAGTCCGAGGCGATCCAACAGGTTTCTGTGGGAGTTGATCAGATATCAGGCGTGGTTCAGACGAATTCGGCCACTGCGGAGGAAGGAGCTGCTTCCAGTGAGGAGCTTTTCGACCAGGCAGAGCTGTTAAAGGAACTGGTAAATGAATTTAAGCTTCATTGAGAAAACGTAAAAAGATGCCCGGTAAATCGTTGGATTACCGGGCATCTTTTTGTTCCTATGTAATGGTTATGCTGTTTTTTTTCAGGCAAAAAATCTGACAGAGAGTCCAGAATTTCCTCGTGGTCATTGTCATAGATGATAAGCTCCAGACCGGCATCCGGACAAATGGTCATAAGGCCGAGAAAGGACTTGGCATCAATGATAACGCTTCCTTTGCATAAATCCATGTCGCAGTCGTATTGACTGACTGCTTTGACGAATGCAGTCACTTCGTCTACATTTCCTAAACGGATTGGGTACCTTTTCATATGGCTCACCTCGTTAAAAAGATGGTTGTATTAAGATAAAATTCCAAGCTGATTATATGTAATATCTGATAAATAAGCCATGTCTTAATTTGTATAAAAACCGTCTTTTCTTGCAAATAATTCTGCAAAGGTGGTATAATAATCTGGGGAAAAACATAGAAATCTGTCGTTTGGAGGGGAAGCATGAAAAAAGAACTTCTGGAACATTTAAGGAACGCATCAGAGGGGAAGAATGGTATATGGACGGAAAATGCTTCAGCCCTGTGCCACTGCGCTAAGGAACCGGGAAGCAGCCCGGTTGATGAAGACGCTGCAATGGGACAGAGAAAGGTGATGGACATGTGCTGCCAGCCTCACAAGGTTCCCATTCCGGATCATTGCCACAATTATGTGGAGCTGGTTTATATGTATAGCGGATCCACCGTACATGTGATTAACGAAACCAGTGTCCTGCGGCTGGATACCAATGATCTTCTGCTCATAAAGCAGGGGACGAGCCATGCCGTTGAACCCGCAGACGGGGAGGATATTGCAGTTCATTTCTTTTTGCTGCCGGAATTTTTCTTCCATCTTGAGCTGATGCCGAGGAGGGGAATGTTCTGCGCCACTTTTTTTAACGGGTCCCCATCAGGAAAGAATTCTATGGCAGATTACCTCCACTTTCATTTGCAGGATATGCTGCCTGCGAAAAATCTGCTGGAGAATATGATCTGGTCAATGATGAGAGGTAAAAAGGACAGACAGGACATTGATCAGGATACCATGGGAATCCTTATCATGGAGCTGTTTCATAATGCGGATAAGGCAGAATTGCATGATATGGCCCAATATGAGGAAAAAATTGCAATGAATGCATATCAATATTTAGAGAATAATTATCCTTCCGCAACCTTAGAGGAGTTTTCAGCTCTTTCCATGCAGCCGCCATATTATATCAGCCGTTTGTTTAAGCGGCATTATCAGGTGACGTTTACGGAATGTCTGCAGCTTATCCGGATGATGAGGGCGGCAAATTTTCTTACCTCCACATCAAAGCCGGTAGAAGAGATCATTGCAGAAGTGGGCTATGAAAACAACAGTTATTTTCACCGGTTGTTTAAGGAACGGTATGGTATGACGCCCAAGCAGTACAGGGATAAGTCTAAGCATCAATTCTGAAAAGATTATGAAATATTTCCTGGGAACATTGACTTTCAATCAATACGTTATTATAGTTAAGGCAAAGTGAAAAGAGGCGGCAGATACAGGATGAATGGATTTAGAGAACGTTTTGCGCGTTTTATGATTGGAAGATACGGCATGGACAGGCTGGGACAGTTTTTAAACGCCGCAGCTTGTATTTTTCTTGTGGCCGGCTTGTTTGGCGGCAGCAGGTGGCTGGACATTGGAGCTCTGGTTTTTCTGATTTTATGCTATTTTCGCGTGTTTTCAAAGGATATTGGAAAACGTTTTAAGGAAAACCAGAAATTTGAACGCATTTGGTTTCAAATCTCGGAAGTATTCCGAAGGTGGCGTTTCAAGCTTCAGCAAGCCAGGAAATATCATATTTATAAATGCCCGAATTGCAGGCAGAAGATCAGGATTCCCAGAGGAAAAGGAAGGATCAGCATTCATTGTCCGAAATGCGGCAATGATTTTATAAAAAAAAGTTAACAGTAATATAGAAGGGAACAACTATGAATTTACAATTTAAGCCGATCGAGGCAGAGGACATAAAGAAGATAGCGCCTTTTTATGCCTTGCGGCCCAACAGGACCTGTGACAGTGTTTATTTAGACAGCTTTATCTGGAGAGACTATTATCATGTGAAATATGCCATAAGCGATGATAAGGCATTGCAGTTTTTGATGGAAAAAGATGGAGAGCCTTTTTCCGCAATGCCCATGTGCAAAGAGGAAGATCTTCCTCACTATTTTCAGGAAATGGTAGATTATTTTAATCAGGTTTTAAAAAAAGCCCCTTCGCATTTTTCTTGCGGATGAAGAGGCAATTAAATTCTTAAAGCTGGATCCGGAAAAGTTTGAGGTTAAAGAACAAGAGGACTTAAAGGATTATCTTTACGACGGGGAAGCCATGAGGACCCTGGCTGGGAAAAAGCTTCATAAGAAGAAAAATCACTTAAACTCATTTTTAAGGGAATATGAGGGCAGATACGAATACCGGGCTCTTTGCTGCTCTGACCGGGATAATGTGCTGGAATTCCTGGATGATTGGTGGGAGAATAAGGTGGAAGCCGCAGAATTCGTCCGGCAGCTGGACTATGAGGTTATGGGGATCCATGATATACTTAAGAACTGTTCCCTGCTTAACGTGAGGATGGCAGGCGTTTATATTGACGGAACTTTAAAAGCCTTTACCATCGGCACCTACAACCCCTTTGAAAACATGGCAGTCATCCACATTGAAAAGGCTGACCCCACTGTTAAGGGGCTTTATCAGTTTATTAACCAGCAGTTTTTGATCCATGCATTCCCGGAAAAACCGGTGCTTATCAACCGGGAGGATGATGTTGGAATGGAAGGCTTAAGAAAGGCAAAAATGTCTTATTACCCCATTGATTTTGCAAGAAAGTACGGAGTCGTTCAGAAGGGCTTTTAACTATGATACGGTATTTGAAGCAGGAAGAAAAAGGCGAGAGCCGGCCGCTTTGGGAAAAGGTTTTTTTCTGAGGATTCCCAGAGCTTTATGGATTATTATTATTCGGACAGGGTAAAGAAAAATAAGATTCTCACTGCCTGGAAGGATGAGCGGGTAGTAGCCATGCTGCACCGCAATCCTTATGAGGTGGTGGTGAAGGATCGTTTATGGAAGATCGATTATATTGCCGGGGTTGCTACGGATCCGGACTGCCGCCATCAGGGATATATGAGGCGGCTTTTAAGCCGCTGTTTTTCTGATATGTACATGGAACGGATGGGGTTTTGTTTTCTGGTGCCCGCCAATCCGGCGATTTACTTTCCTTTTGATTTTACCTATATATGCGATCTGCCGGAAGTGGCGTTAAACGAAAAAGGACGGCAGCGCCTTAGCCGCCGCGCTTTCGTGGAACGGTCGGATGAATGCAGGGAAGTTGCAAGATTTGTGGGTAGGCAGCTGGAAAAAAAGGTATGAGGTCTATGCACTCAGGGATGAGGAATATTATCTGAACCTAAGCAGGGAAGTAAGAAGCGATAGAGGGGATCTGATCCTTCTTTTTACCAGAGATGAGAGAGAGAAAATGGCCGGTGTATGGGCTTATTACGGAGAAACGGCAGAAAATCAGAGAGAGCTTATTTGTCTGTCTGATTATATAAAGGAAGCAGGTCCATTAAAACCGGCTGTTATGGGCAGGATCATTCATCTGGAACAGTTTGTTACCGTGATACGCCTAAAAGAGGAATGCCCGGTCAGCGAGATGGAACTGTTTATTGAAGTAAAGGATGGCTTTATCCGTCAGAATGACGGGGTGTTCCGGTGGCGGTTGGACCTCGAAGGCTCCTCCCTTATCCCGGTAAAAGATGAGGCTGGGATCAAGCCACATTTGTCCATGGGAATCAGTGAAATGACCTCCTGGCTGTTTGGATATGGGATGCCGGATGTGCCTGAGGACAGAAGATCCATGGTGGAGCGAATCCGTCCTTTAAAGGGAGTCTTTTTTTGACGAAATCACTTAAGAACTTTCCTGGAAGGGAAATAAAGCAGGTCAGCTTTGGCGGGTTCATTTGAATCCGCCTTATATTTTAGAATCAGTTGCCTGGCAGCGGAATATGCTGCTGGTCGAAGAATGAAAAAGTGATTAAAAGGAATTAAAGGAGAAAAGGTATGTATCAGGCAGCAGAAGACAGATATGAGAAAATGGAATACAAGCGTTGCGGAAGAAGTGGAATTTTACTTCCTAAGGTGTCATTGGGGTTATGGCAGAATTTTGGCCTGGAAAAGCCTTTGCAGGAGCAGCGGGAGATTCTTTTAAGGGCATTCGATATTGGGATCACCCATTTTGACCTGGCCAATAATTATGGCTCTCCGGCACTGGGGAAGGCCGAGGAGAATTTCGGAGAGATTTTAAAAAGCGATCTTGGAAAATACCGGGATGAGCTGATCATTTCCACTAAGGCCGGATTCGATATGTGGCCCGGACCTTATGGAAACTGGGGCTCCAGAAAGTACTTAATGGCCAGTCTGGACCAAAGCTTAAAACGGATGGGGCTGGAATATGTGGATATTTTCTACCACCACAGGCCGGATCCTGAGACACCCTTAGAGGAAACCATGGGGACGCTGGCTGACATTGTGAGACAGGGAAAAGCCCTTTATGTGGGTATCTCCAATTACGGAGATCAGGAAGCAGGGAAGGCGATTCTCATGTTAAAGGATATGGGAGTTCCCTGCCTGATCCATCAGCCAAGATACAACATGTTTGAGAGAGGGGCGGAAGATGGACTGTTTTCCACCCTTCTTGAAAACGGCGCAGGCTGTATCTGTTACAGCCCTCTGGCTCAGGGAGCGCTTACTGACAAGTATTTAAAGGGAATCCCTCAGGAATCCAGAGCAGCAAGAAAGGGAACGACCGTAGGCGGACGTTATTTGTCAGAGGAAAAGCTGGGGCAGATAAGACAATTAAATGAGCTGGCACTCGAGCGGGGACAGACACTGGCCCGGATGGCCCTTTCCTGGGTGCTTCGGGAAGAAGCAGTGACTTCCGTTCTGATCGGAGCAAGCAGCGTAAAACAGCTGGAGGACAGCGCGTCTTGTCTTGAGAATCTTAAATTTACACAGGAAGAATTGGAAAGGATCGATTCTATTTTAAAATAAACAGGAAGCAATGAACGTTTGCCAGGATGGAAGGGACAGCGAATGATATGAATTACGAGGTTGGAGATATTGTGAAACTTAAAAAACCCCATCCCTGCGGAAGCCAGGAGTGGGAAATCTTAAGAGTCGGTGCGGATTTCCGTTTAAAATGCATGGGATGCAGTCATCAGGTCATGGTGCCAAGGAAGCTGGTGGAAAAGAACACCAGGGGCTTAAAAGGGCAGGATGGTCAGCCAAAGGCCTAAAACGATGAAAACCAAAGGAAAAAGTTGGGAAAGATGAGAAAAGGACTTGCTTTTATCAGATGTTTCCGGTATAATATTAATCCGTGACATATAGATTCCTTGCTCCTGAAACTGAAAGCAGGGGCCAGAGACCACAAGGAGGTAAAGAAGCATGAACAAATATGAGTTAGCCGTTGTTCTTAACGTAAAGCTCGAGGATGAAGAGAGAGCAGCAGCCATCGAAAAAGTTACAGGTTATATCACTCGTTTCGGCGGCGCTGTAACAAACGTTGATGAATGGGGTAAGAAGAGATTAGCTTACGAGATTCAGAAAATGAAAGAAGGATTCTACTACTTCATCAAATTTGATGGCGATTCCACAACTCCCAACGAGTTGGAAGCACACATTCGTATTATGGAGCCTGTCATCAGATACTTATGCGTAAGACAAGAGGCATAATAGATAAAGAAAGCGTGATCGTATGAACAAAGTAATCCTTATGGGCAGATTGACCCGTGATCCAGAAGTAAGATATTCCCAGGGAGAGCGTACTATGGCGATCGCAAGGTATACCCTTGCAGTTGACCGCAGAGGACGCAGAAATCAGGACGGCAATGAGCAGACAGCCGATTTTATCAATTGCGTTGCATTTGACAGAGCAGGTGAGTTTGCCGAGAAGTATTTCCGTCAGGGCATGAGAGTACTGATTTCCGGAAGGATCCAGACTGGAAGTTATACGAATAAAGACGGCATTAAAGTTTATACAACAGATATCGTTGTAGAAGACCAGGAATTCGCAGACAGCAAGGGCGGATCTTCCGGAGAAGGCGGCGGCTATCAGCCAGTCTCCAGACCGGCACCCTCCAGTGCAATCGGCGATGGATTTATGAATATTCCGGATGGAGTCGAAGACGAAGGGCTTCCATTCAACTAAATCTAACAGGAGGTAGTACCAATGGCATATAATAAGAATGATAAAGCTGATGGCGCTAAGTTCAAAAGAGGCGGCATGCGCAGAAGAAAAAAAAGTATGCGTATTCTGCGGAGAGAAGAACGGCGTTATTGATTACAAGGATGTAAATAAATTAAAAAGATATGTGTCTGAGAGAGGAAAAATCCTTCCTAGACGTATCACTGGTAACTGCGCAAAGCATCAGAGAGCGCTTACAGTTGCAATTAAGAGAGCAAGACATATCGCTCTGATGCCTTATACTATGGAATAAATCCTTATTTTATAAGGGTTTGTGAGTAAAGTAAGGGATTTTTACTCAAAATTTACTCAAATCGGGATGGTTTTTTTCAAGTGGTTTTGAAACCGGAAAGAGAATTTCGTGATATGGAAAGACTTCACATGAGAGTGTGGGGTCTTTTTTTGTTGTAAAAATTTATTGAATAATTTGTTTATATGTGATACAAGTGTAGATTAAATATAATAGATACCAATATTTAAAAGGTATCAGGTTAATTTGATGCAATAATTAAATGACCAATAAAATATCATGATATTATAGAAAATTAAGACAATATAGTATATAATCGGTGGTAGCAGATCATTTAATAATATGATTTACTTTTATACACAGTAGTATTTATCGTAAAGTACTTACACAATAAAAATGTTTTAGTTATAAAAAAACAATGTATTTCTAAATTAGTTTATTATATATAGAAAGGGGTAGATGGTATACTTTTTTATTTTAATAATAGAGAATCAGTTTCAAATTTAATTTAATAAAAAAATGAACTATAGTAGAAACAGTAAAATATTTAAATTATATTTATAGGGGTGATTTTATGAGTGAGTTTATTATGATAAAAGCTAAGAGTTCCTTGCCTTCTTTAAAATTTATAGAGGAAAGCTATATGGCCAATGGAGCAAAAAGGCACTTTAATATTACTGGAAGCAAGTTAGATAAGGAGACGGTAAGTGGTTTGTTAGAGGTCTCCTATCCTATTTACGTTTTGGTATTTTCCGAGAAAGACAGAGTAAAAAAGGTAGAACATATTTATTTGGGATCAGGAAGTAAATGCAACTCGCACAAAGGGATTTCGTTAAAAGTATCTATATTGCAAAAAGTCCTGAATAGGCTAATTATAGAAAATTTTTTTGTCTTGTTCAGAAATTGACCTTAATGAAGACTTTGAATATGCTTCCTATATATCTATCGAAAACTCCCCAAGTCTTGTTAGGCAAATGAATTTTGTTACCTATTCTCCATACAAAAATATTGATATATCACGAACTGTTACATATAGTGCCATAAATTCAGAGAAGTCATTACATTTATTAGCTCAAAAAAAATCAATACTGTATTCGGGAATATTCGCAAGCTAGAATAGACAACAACCGTGGAGAATTCCAAAGAGATTATGAGCGCATAGTGCATTCTAAATCATTTAGGAGGATGGTAGATAAAGCACAGATATTTCAGCTGAAAAGGGTGATCACTATAGGACTCGGATGACACATTCTATTGTAGTTAGCCAAATTGCCAAAAGTATAAGTAATGCATTAAACTTGAATAACTTTTTAACAGAAGCAATTGCCTTAGGTCATGACATAGGGCATACTCCATTTGGGCATCAAGGAGAGCGCACTATAAACGCAATATTAACTGGTAAAAAGCCATTACTAAGAAACGTCTTAGAAAAAGGGGTTACCTATGGAGAATTCAAGCATAATTATCATTCACTTAGGGTAGCAACTAGGTTAGAAGAAAGTTATATTGAGTTTGATGGACTGAATTTATCATATCAAACTCTTGATGGAATTTGGAAGCATACTAAAACAAACTTAGCAGATGAAACACTCATAAAATTTGTTTCTTCTCAAAAATTATACAAATATTTAAAAAGCAAACAAGTTCCATGTACCCTGGAAGGACAAGTTGTTAAGGTTGCGGACGAAATAGCACAACGAAGCCATGATTTGGAAGATGCCTTTGCGGCAAAAAGGTTATCAATAGAAGAACTAAAAAAATTATTTGCTTCTTAGTAAGATGATTGAATTGAAAAGTCAGATTGAGCAGATAGAACTAGCTTTTAAAGATGCAAAAAATGCCAACCGTTTTGGTGCTGACGATGACGAACTTTTACAAGAACGTATATCGTCAAGAATCATATATTATTTTATAAATAATGTTCTAATTCAATCTACTGCAAATATTGATAACTATCTTTCTGCTGATGGAGCATCTATATTTGAGAGAGATGGTTGTAGAGTTTCTAAAATTCTTATTGATTTTTCCGTTGAAGGGAAAAAAACTATGTGACTATCTTGAAAAGATTATTTCAAAAAAAAGTTATAAACAGTTCAGAAGTGTCTTTGTTTGACAGTAATGGAGCGGCAGTCATTGAGTCACTTTTTACTTCATATTATAATAATCCTCGATTACTGCATAGAGGTACACTCCATAGAATAATGCAAGATTTCCGCAAAATTACAAAAAACGTTATTGACTTTGAAGAAGGGGATCCGCTTATCATTGAAAGAGAATGGCGCAAGGTTATTAATGCCGAATCAGACGAAGGTGATTGTGACTTAGCGAATAATGAATATCTTGAAAAAAATGAAGTACTTGTGAGAAATATAGCTGATTTTATCGCTGGCATGACGGATTCTTATGCAATAAACGAATATAACAAAATTCGGAGTTAGATGTTAATTTCTTTAATTATAGATTAGCATTATAACAATAATGGGAAATATTGTTTGAGGCATGAGTTTGCAAAAGTAAGAATGGTAATAAAGTAAAATAATAAAGGTATTTGATTTTATTACCATAAACAGTTATTAAAACTCTTCAGAAAAATTATCCAAGGTAAAGTTTGGGAGACTAAATGATGTTAACAGAATTTCATAATTATTCATCAGTAGTTACGATATTAAATAAGATTGATACTGCTCATTTATTGAGTCTTATAGACATTTATTATCAGTCTTCTCCACGTACTACACCATTAGAAAAGCTTTATGAGAGATTAGGGAATGCTATTCCTGTACACTTAATCGCATTTACCACAGTTAATGCGCCGGAATTTTATAGAGTTCGGAAAAGTCTAAAGCCACTTAAAACTTATGAAGACTTTTGGGCGCCGCCTGCAAATTTGGCATCGTTAGGGCGATTAAATAAAAAAAACGAATCCATGTTCTATATAAGTTTAGATCCTGTTACCCCAATCCATGAGGCAAAGATACAAAAAGGTGATAACTTAACACTTATGTTTTATTCATATAACTCCTGTGAAAAATTAATGCATTAATGATAGAGGGAGTGCCATCTATATCGAATGAAGAAATAAGAAAAATTGGTTTGTCAGAAATTGGATTTTGTAATTATCAAATTATTTGTAATTTGATAAGGTCGGAGTTTGTTAAAGATGTTGGCATGGGTACCGAATATTTGTACAATATTACTAATTTAATTAAAGATATGTTTGATGCAGAAAATTCTATAGAAGGTTTTATTTACTCTTCAATAAGAAATTATGAACACAAAAATTGTGCACTAAAACCTTTCATTGCTCAAAAATTATTAAAATGTACTGGATGTCTTTATGGTAAATTAGTAGATTTTTCTGATTCAGGGGAAACTGCTATTATTAAGCCTATGAAAAGAACTCTTAGCACAATTACAAATAATAAGTGTGTGGAATATGAATCATTCCATGGAAATGGACACATTAAACTTAAAATGAGTTAAAATAAAAGTCCAGTCATTGATATTTACAAGAAGATGGTAGTTGATGAAGCATGATGTATCGAAGAAGTGGTATGCCACTCTTATGCCTTACACTATGGAATAAATCCTTATTTTATAAGGGTTTGCGAGTTGGGTAAGGGATTTTTACTCAAAATTTACTCAAATCGGGATGATTTTTTTGACTGGTTTTCAGTCGGGAAGAGAGTTTCGTGATATGGAAAGACTTCACATGAGAGTGTGGGGGCCTTTTTTTTCCTTTATTCGTTAAAAGATGAAGTATGATAGATGTTATTATTTAAAATATAATTTATTTTATTTGGGATGTTAAAAACAAATATTAGTGATGAATTTAAAAAGATAATGAACTAGACGCACTTTTGAAGTTAATTACCAGATCAGGGCATACGAAAAAGGCAGGCAGCAAAACAACAAGGAAATACGCGCATAAAAGTTTGGATGGTGGCTAGCAGAAATTGTTGGATGATATGAAAATATTGAATCAGATGCGGGTGTTATAGTAAGTCAAAGTAATTAATCCGAGTTTCTATTGAAGAAGTTATGCTTATTAGGTATAATTAAATACATAAGTCGGAATGAAAAAGTAAAACTTATTTCCATTATAAAAACTGTTAAATATTATTAAAAAGGTGGCTTCCGTTCTCCTTTTTAAACGGCAGAACAGGTTGATCTTAAATAAGCACTGAATATTGGTCATAAATATTCAGTGCTGTATTTTTAACTTAAACTTTGTTATGATCAAATAAACAGGAGTTTTTTTAAGGGAGAACTGGATGAACATAATAAAAATCAAGGGAGTATGGGATTCATATCCTGAACCGGTCGTTGGTACCAATGAGTGGTATTTTTGCAAAGACAGCAATAATTGCTTTTGTGATTTATATGAGGCTGAAGAAATAATTAAATCTGGAGAAGTGTTTCCTGGTATGGTCTGTCATTTGATTCATTATCCGGAGGGAACTGTATACAGCCCATTTGAACGGAAGGAAAATGTATATATTGAGCGGCCAATCTGGGACAAGGGAATATTGTATTTTTTAGGTGTTGATTTTTACAAACAAATAATACAGATATACAGCTATATTCCAGATAACAATAGACTTGAAATGATAAAAGCACTGCCATTGGGGATTGTGGAAGATTGTTATAATCTTATGTTAGAAGTCTCTCCCCTTATGCTTTGCCGGGCTGGGAACGATGGAATCTACGAGATTGTTTGGCCGGAAAGTAAAAAAAATAGAGATAGGGGAAACAGAAGGATTATTATTCCGAGATGGGGAAGATTTATATTTTTCCCAATGGTATGAAGACCCGGAATATCATGAAAATGTTATAATCAGAGATTTTGATACGGGAAGGGTAAAAGAAAAACATTCTGGTTATATATGTAAATTACCTAATGGAGTGTATTGGAAAATTTAATATAAAGCAGAGTAACTGAACAAAAACAGTACGCAAGATGTAAAACACATAACCTATAAATTTGATAATATATCAAATGACGGAGGTAATCATGGATAGCAGCAAAACTTTTGACGACGTTATAATGTATCTGGAAAAGATTATATCTGATGGCTGTGATATTGATTATAATGAAATATCTAAAATCACTATGAGCCCCGCAGCCTTATTTCAGCGTATTTTCATTTTTGTCTCAGGAATCAGTATTTCTGATTATGTGAGAAAACGCAGATTAACAATATCTGGTCATGAACTTAAGAATAACGATATTTCTATTTTAGACATAGCAATTAAATATGGTTTTCAATCTCATTCTGCATTTACCCGCGCATTCAAAGAGCATCATGGGATTACGCCTTCACAGGCAAAATGCGAGTCTGCAAAACTGAATGATTACCTTCCGATTAACTTTTCAGAAATGAGATTTATAGGAGGAAAACGAATTATGGCAGAAATGAAAAAAATCATCTACAAGGAAGCAGAAGAACGCCTGATGGTCGGTATGTTCCGTGAAACCTCTTTTTCAAGTGCTGGTCATGTATGGCAGGACTTTTTTCAGGGCGATACAATTGAGAAGCTTAACAAGCTTTCAGATGTCAAATGTTGTGATGATATTGACGAAAATGACGGCATAGGCTTCATGTATGATTTTAGCGATCAACAGAACTTCAATATCATCATCGGTGACTTTGTGCAAACAAATACCGAAATACCAGAAGGACTGTTGGCTAAACATATTCCGAAAGGTTTAATTGCACATGTTCAAATTGAGGGCAATAATATTGCAGATATACTTGATTCAGCATATTTGTTGATAACGGAAGCTATTGAAAAAACCGGTGGAGTAATTGACTACGAAAATTTCTATTGGGGTGAAGTCTACACCCATCAGCGTTTTTCTGAGCCGCTGCGCCGAGGTGAAAAAGTAATCATAGATTACCTAATGCCTGTTAAAGAAAAATAATTGGGTCTAAGCATCGTTACACCAAATAAACAGAATGCGAAGCTGTAGAAAAAGTCAATTTTAATGAGTACTGAATATTGGGGGCTATTACAGCATGAGTATGATCATTTAGATGGGATATTAGCTACAATGCGTGCAGTTGATAATAAGTCGCTTTATTTAGAGCAAATGAAGCGGGATTTTTAATGTTATGTTTGTTTGAAAAATGAATGCCATAAAATTATCTGGTTTAAGGAATGTATACACTTTTGAATTTGGCTATAATGATAAACAGGAAGAATAAACTATTTGAAGTGTTAGCTTCGGGAGGGACAAATTATGTTTATAGATACAAACTTCTTAGAGGTGATGAAATATTTCTTAAATTAGAAAAAAACTGTTGAAGGTAACGCAGATAAAGATTGGCTTCCGGCATATCATTTTGATATTTGTGATAAATATGGAACCAAAATAGGAAAATGCGATTTACGTATCGGTCACAACGAAAAAGTTTACTATGGGGGCAATATTGGTTATGGCATAGACAAAGAATACAGAGGACATCATTTTGCAGGAAAGGCTTGTATGCTATTATTTGAACTTGCAAGAAAGCACCATATGGAATACCTAATTATTACCTGTAATCCGGATAACTATGCTTCAAGGAAGACCTGTGAGTATGCCGGCGGAATTTTAGAAGAAGTAGTTCAATTGCCAGATCAAAATGATATGAGATTGAACGGAGAAACAGAGAAGTGTATATATGGATTTGATTTACATAATCGTTTGAATTAGTTAATTGTTAGATAAATTATAATTTGTAGTATAATTTGAATTTTTAATTATGTTTATATAAATAGGAATTTGACGGGGGTATATTGATGAAAATTGAAAAATGCGCAAAAGAATCATTTGCTGTCATTGGAAAAGAAGGTACTACAGATGACGGAAAAGGTTTCATTCAAAAACTTTGGAATGATGCAAACTCACACTTTAACGAAATAGCACATTTGGCGAAAAAGGATGCCGATGGGAATCTTTTGGGAATTTGGGGTGCGATGACTGATTTCTCCCGCTCCTTTAAACCGTGGGATAACTTTTCCCAAGGATTATATCTTGCTGGTGCTGAGTGCTTAGATGATGCTGCAGCACCGCATGGCTGGACTAAATGGGTGATTCCTGGATATGAATATATTTATGCTGAAAGAGAAAATAACGATACTTTTCCTTGTGTTATTAAGTATTTAGAAGAAAATAATATTTCTCTTGCAGGTGCTGTGCATGATTTTAATTGCCCAGAGACGGGTAAAGTTTATATGTTTTTTCCTGTTCGAAAATTATAGGCAGGACCAGCTTGTCATATTTCAATTTGGGCAGTGGTTATAAGCATAAAATTAAAATTACGGAACGCGTAATTTCATAGGAGGGGACACAGGGATGTTTCGAGTGGAGCAGGTTAAGTCACTGAATGATCTGGAAATGGAAGTATATCAATATGTGACGAAAAACTATGATAAAGTAAAATACATGAGAATTCGGGAACTGGCTCAGGAAGCCCATGTCTCCACCTCTACGGTGCTGCGTTTTTGTAAGAAAATGGATTGCAACGGTTATGCCGAGTTTAAGATAAAGTTAAAGCAGCATTTTGACAAGGGAAAAGAATTGCATGCCGCGGATGATGTAACGGAAGTCATTGACTTTTTAAAGAAAACCACTTCGGAAGAATTTGAGAAAAAGCTGGAAATGCTGACGGAAGTGATTGTCCGTGCAAACCACATAATTTTTGTGGGCAGCGGCATGTCTGGAATTGTGGCTAAATATGGGGCAAGGTATTTTTCCAGTATGGGAAAGTTTTGTCTTTATATTGACGAACCTCATTATCCCACAGAAAGCAGGTTTTTTTGAAAATGCCCTGGTCATTGTATTTTCAGTTTCCGGAGAGTCTAACGATACCATTGGCCATGTGATCCGTTTTAAGGAACAAAACTGCCAGATTTTAAGTGTGACCAATACGGAAAATTGTACGGCGGCGAAATTATCCGATTATAACATTGCTTACTATGTAACTTATATGCGCCTAAAGATCTATGATATTACCACTCAAATGCCTGCCATCAGTATTGTGGAACGGCTGGGAAAGAAGCTGTATCGGTATACTTCCGAAGGAACGGACAATACTTTAAATTAGGAAATTTGAGAATTTAAAAAAACATACTGTTACGTAGAAAAAACAAGTGAGAATTTCCGTCACTTGTTTTTTACGCCCTGGAATTGATGACAAGGAACTTGATAAACAGTATAATCACAATCAGCGTAAACGATGTAAAATCATCAACTGATAAGAAAGGAATGTAAATATGGCGAGAGATTATGCGGTTGTATCAAAAGCGATTGTGGAACATATTGGGGGAATCGACAATATTTCCAGCCTTACCCACTGTATGACCCGTTTAAGATTTGTCCTGAAAGATGAAAGCAAGGCAAATGAAGCGGCAGTCAAAGCCATTGACGGCGTTATGGGAGTTGTAAGGCAGGGAGGACAATTACAGGTTATTATTGGAAACCATGTGGGAACTGCTTATCAGGAAGTTTTAAAATTAGGTGACTTTGGGGAAGAAAGTAAAGTTGCAAGGGGAGAAAAGAAAGAACCTTTGACCCTGAAGAAAATCGGAAATAACATGTTAGATGCCATTGTGGGAACCATGTCTCCATTAATTCCGGCAATTATCGGCGGTTCCATGGTAAAATTGTTAGTTATGCTGTTGGCTATGGCAAACATATTGTCAGCAGACAGCGACACTTACAAGATCATTAACTCCATTGGTGACGGTGCCTTTTATTTCTTACCTGTGATGGTAGCAGCTTCTGCTTCCAGGAAATTTAAAACAAATATGTTTCTTGCCATTGCCATTGCGGGAACTTTAATTCATCCGGATTTCCGTGGTTTGATGGAGGCTGTAACGGTTGGAGAAACGGCGGCACATTTCCTGGGGGTCCCCATAGCGTCCGTAAAATATACTTATACAGTAATTCCGGCAATCTGCATGACCTGGATTTTATCTTATATTGAACGGGGCGTTGACAGAATTACACCGGCAGTGACGAAAAATTTCTTAAAGCCAATGCTGATTTTTTTTAATTGCCGCTCCTATTGCGATTTTAATCATCGGACCTGCAGGAATTTTATTGGTACGTCAATTTCTAAATTTGTATTCTTTGTACAGGCCAAACTTGGTTTCCTGGCAGTTGGTATTATGGGTGCAATCTGGCCTTTACTGGTTATTACTGGTATGCACAGGGTGTTTACACCTACTATTTTGCAGACAATTTCTGATACAGGAATGGAAGGAACCGTTATGCCGTCTGAAATAGGGGCTAATCTTTCCCTGGGCGGAGTTTCCCTGGCAGTAGCTTTAAAAACCAAAAACAGGGAGCTTCGTCAAACTGCTCTTGCGGCAGCGTCTTCTGCTTTGATTGCAGGAACTACGGAACCGGCGCTTTACGGTGTTGCAGTTCGTTTAAAACGTCCTTTGATTGCGTCTTTGATTACAGGATTTGTTTGCGGCTGTTTGGCGGGAATCGGGGGACTTGCCAGCCGTTCCATGGTTTCCCCCAGTGTTTTAACAGGAGTGCAGTTTATTGATCCGGAACATCCGGGAACCAGTATTGCCTGGATTGCAGGTATTACGATTTTATCTATTGTATTGTCGTTTGTACTGACCTTAGTGATCGGTTTTAAGGATATTCCGGAAGAGGAGGAATAATTTGAGCGAGTTTAAATTTCCGGAGGGTTTTCTTTGGGGAGGGGCCATTGCCGCCAATCAGGCGGAAGGCGCCTTTCGTGAAGGGGGCAGGGGTTAAGTAATATTGACGTAATTCCTCATGGTGTGCGAAGACTGGAAGTAAAGACAGGGAAGGTTCCTTGTCCCAAATTGCAGAAAGAGGAATATTACCCAAGCCATAAGGGAATTGATTTCTACCATTATTATAAAGAGGATATTGCTTTAATGGCGGAAATGGGCTTTAAAGTATTTCGTACTTCTATTTCCTGGTCAAGGCTTTTCCCTGTTGGGGATGAGGAAAAGCCGAACCAGGCTGGAATTGATTTTTACCGCAATATGTTTCTGGAGTGTAAAAAAATATGGTATGGAACCTTTGGTAACGCTGTGTCATTTTGATACTCCCATGGGACTGGTGGAAAAATACGGTTCGTGGAGAAACAGAAAGGTTTTAGACTTCTTTCTGCGCTATGCGGAAACCTGTTTTAAGGAGTTTTCAGGATTAGTAAAATACTGGCTGACTTTTAATGAGATCAACATTATTTTACACAGCCCCTTTTCCGGTGCGGGAATTGCGTTTCAGGATGGGGAAAATAAAGCTCAGGTCACCTATCAGTCCGCACATCATATTTTAGTAGCCAGTGCTTTGGCCACGAAGCTGGCACATGAATGGGATCCTGGCAATCAGGTAGGATGTATGCTTGCAGGAGGCAGTTTTTACCCTTATTCCTGTAATCCTGAGGATGTTTGGGAGTCTGTGAAGAAAGAACAGGAAAATTTATTCTTTATTGACGTACAGGTTCGGGGAGCTTATCCGTCTTATGCCCGTAAACTCTTTCGTGATAAGGGAGTCAGCCTTGCCATGGAAAAGGGAGACTTGGAGATTCTAAAAAAATACGGTGGATTTCATTTCCTTCAGCTATTATACCAGCCGCTGCGTGGCCGCGGATATGAGTGATAAAGCATCAAATGATGGCAATATTATCCGTTCTGTAAAGAATCCTTATTTAAAAACAAGCGGGTGGGGCTGGAGCATTGACGTTGGGACTTCGCATTACCATGAACCAGTTGTATGATCGTTATCAGAAACCTTTGTTTATTGTTGAAAATGGTTTAGGTGCCAAAGACGAGATAGAACAGGATGGAAGCATACAGGACGAATACCGTATCGAGTATTTAAGAAACCATATCCAGGCAATGGAAGAAGCCATGGACGACGGAGTGGAGTTAATGGGGTATACGGTCTGGAGCTGTATTGACATTGTATCTGCTTCTACAGGAGAAATGAGCAAACGATATGGTTTCATTTATGTGGACAAGGCAGACGACGGAAGCGGGACACTGCAGCGGAGAAAAAAAGAAATCTTTTGATTGGTATAAAAAGGTAATTGAAAGCAATGGAAATGATATAGACTGACAGAAAAGCAGCTAATAAGTGCTGATGAAGCGTGATGGTATGAATGGTATATAAATAGCGCTTCTGTCTTTTTCAATAAAGTAAAACCTTAATTTATGAGGATTTGCAGACAGGATAAAGAGTATATAAAAATTTAAAACAAATCGGGATGATTTTTTCAGCTGCATTTGCAGCCGGGAAGAGCACCCGGTGATAAAAAGGACTTCACATGAGAGTGTGGGGTCTTTTTTGTTGAAATTTATAAAATCACGTATTATCATTGATTATGTTGCGTGCCGGTTTTTTTACAAGATTGATACATATATATGTTTTTTTATATATTAAGGAGAACAATATGAGATGATAAGAAAAAAACAGATACCATAAATTAGTTTCTGGATCTGACTTATCAAATGGGAAAAGGGATGCTGGATAGAGAGGAAATAATAATGCATAATATTTTAATTGTGGAAGATGAAAAACCTATATCTGATTTTATCAAGCTAAGCTTGAGAACGATGGGGTATGAATGCGAACAGGTCTATGACGGGGAAGAGGCAGCAAATAAAATTTTGGAAAAGAGGTATTCGTTGATTCTTCTGGATATCATGCTGCCAAAGGCCGATGGATTTGAATTAATGGAATTTATCCGCCCCATGGAGATCCCGGTAATATTTTTGACTGCAAAAGGAAGTGTGCAGGACAAAGTAAAGGGCTTCAAGTTAGGTGCAGATGATTACCTGACAAAACCCTTTCAAATTGAGGAATTGCAAGTCAGGGTTGAAAACGTGCTCAGGCGGTATTATAAAATAAATGAGATCTTGTCTTATCGAAATATTTTTGTGGATGTATCATCTCACAAGGTAACAAAGGATGAACAGGAGGTTACATTGTCAGAGAAAGAGTTTAAATTACTGGTGCTATTTATTAACAATAAAAATTTAGCATTATTTAGGGAGCAGATTTATGAGAGAGTATGGGAAGGGGAGTATACTGGAGATAGCAGAACGGTTGATATGCATATACAAAGGCTGCGTAAAAAAATTAGATTTATATGATCAATTGGTATCGGTATTTAAAATCGGATACCGTTTGGAGGAGTAGATGAAGCTTTCCTGGAAGATATTCTCAAATACATTTCTGGTCGTTCTATTCGCATTGACATTAGAAGGGGTTGCACTGTTGTCAATGACATTCCATAAAGCATATTCGCTGGAGGTTGAGAGGGAAAAAGAAAATATCGAAAACATTCATCGGGAATTGGTGACATTGCTTGCCAATGACAGCAGTACATTGTACAAAGAACCAATGAAAAGCATTGAGGAAGCAATTGATATTTTGAAAGATAATTGGTCTGGAGAATCCTATAGAATAACCGATGAAAGTGGAAAGGTACTATTTCAGAACGATGATGCAGGATTTTTAGATAAAAAGAGTGATGAATTATCTCTTTATAGGATAGTATACCGTGTGGAAAAGAATGCAAAGGGTTATTTTTTTTACAAATGTCGGTTCTGACAGAACTGCTTGGACGACCTGTTATAATAGAGGTTCATAAAGAGCTTACACAGATTTTTCTGGAGAAAGCAGAGCAGCAAAAAAATATTTATTATAACCATAATTATTGTGGGAGCCATAAGCGCATTGATCAATGCTGTCAATGTTATAAAGTTAACAAAACCAATTCATAAATTGATTTATGCGGTAAAAAAAATCAGGTCAGGAGACTACTCTGAGAGAGTGGAATATAAGGAAAAGGATGAAGTTGGCATTCTGGCTCCGATTTTAATGGTATGGCGGAGCAATTAGAAGAAAAAAATCCGGTTGCTGAAGGAAACCGCAAAAAAAGCAGGAAGAACTGGCGGGAAGTCTGGCGCATGAAATCAGAACGCCTCTTACTGCCATGATAGGATATGCAGATTTAATAAAGAGAAGCAAAATGGAGGAACAGGATTTCCTATATGCCGTGAATTATATTATTTCGGAAGGAAAGAGACTGGAGGCACTCTCTAACAGAATGATGCAGCTGTTAATAGAAAAGAATGCAATACCTAATTATACCATTAGTACAGTACAGAATTTGTTGGAAGATGCCCTGGAAGCAATGAAACCCGTTTTTGACAAAAAGAAAATTGCCGTAAAAAAATCTTCTGTAGATTTTCCTATAAAAGCAGATATGGAACTTATGAAAAATGTTTTATTAAATATATTAGATAATGGCGGAAAAGCGGCTGGCGTGAATGGTGAGATTACGATTGAAACCGGCTGTAAGGGCGGTAATGTGTGGATTTCAATAACGGATAACGGGCTGGGAATGCCAAAAGAGGAAATTTCGAAAATTCAGGAAGCCTTTTACCGGGTGGATAAATCCCGTTCCAGCAGATGGGGGAGCAGGCCTGGGATTAGCTATTTGTTCTAATATTATGAGTATCCATAAAGGAGAGATGCTGTTTGAGAGTGAAGTGGGTAAAGGGACTACGGTGACAATGATGTGGAAAGGAAATATAGATGAACAGGACATTTGACTATGTATTATATCTGGCCAAGGCAGCTGTCTTAGCTTTGGGAATCCTGATTTTTCCATATCTTTATTTTCAATATCAGGACAGGAAGCTGTTAAGTGAGATAAAAGAAATGGATATGAACGTTTTTCAGATGGATAAAACAGAAAATAATATGTTAACACTAGATGAAAAAATGAAGCTGTTAAGTGACGGCAATGCAAACCTAAAGCATATTGAACTTAAAACCGGAGACAGGTTTAGTTTATATGAGGCACGCAGACAGTGCTTTCGGGAACTGAGTAAAATTCCCGTTTTGGAGATGAGTATATATGGTCCCATATTAAGAGAGATTGATATCAGTCCTTACCTGTTAATTGACCCAGAGACACCATCAATTTCCATACTCATTTGGAAAGGCTCTTTGACAATAAAGGATATCAAATATCAAATCACTCTGGAAGAGGAAAGCGGCAAGATATTGTTCATTCAGCCAGTAGGAGAAAAAGATGATATTTTGGAAATGCAGTGGGAAAAATATTAAAAAAACCCATAGGCATAATACAAGTTTGTTACATTTATTTGTGAGAATACAGTATAACCTAAAAACAAATGGAGGATATTCAGATGAAAAACAAAAAAAATACGGGATGCTGCTATTAGGAAGCCTTGTAATTACAGCAACATTGTCCATAAGTGCTTGCGGAAATAGGGCATTAAGCACACAAAAGGATACTGGGTCTGCAGAAATAACAAAGGAAGTAACCCAGAAAGAGCCGGCCCAGTCAGAAAGTACAAATTCTGAAAATGCTGGCTCTAAAGAAACATCGGCTGCCAATAACAGCGGAACCGATGAAGTACCAATGCTGAAGTTACCGGAAGGCATATCAGGCATGAAGGCGGAGTCAAAACCGTTGAAAGAACTAAGAGATCTGATCATTGAAGACATGGAGGTACCGAAGGAATATTATGAAACGACAAATTATTTTTATAACTATATTGATTTAAATGATGATGGTAAGGATGAAATATTTGTAATGGTAACAGGTCCTTATACCAGTGGCTCCGGTGGAAGCAGTGCATTGCTGTTATCCGAAAATGGTGGAAAGCTGCACGTTGTCCAGGAATTTACATTAATCAACGAACCAATCATTGTCAGTGATAAGTTAGAAAATGGATATCATGAATTAATTGTTCCGTATTATTACGAAGACAAGGCTCAGTATTCTGTATTGAAGTTTAAGAATGGTGCTTACTCCAATGTACCGGATGGAGAGATAATAAATAGTCTGGAGGGTGTAAAGGGGAAAGCAATTATTGCCAATGACAGGATTAATGAAGTGCAGGCAGGAATCATGGGAATAAATCTTAGTCAAGAGTAAATAATGAGATCATTGGTTCTTTTATTATCCAAAAGGTGCTGGAAACAGCACCTTTTTTTACGCTGTGTATAAAAAAATACAATTATGGTACAAACTAACTATAAATACCTGGTGAGGACAAAACTTATACATGGTATCCCGTATGTCTTACGAGGATGCTTATTTGGTTTTATAATAATTCAAAATGATTTGTTTTTTTGAATTTATTGACTGACAGGTTTTACACAAATAATGATGAATTTCATTATAAATAATTCTTTTAAAGAGAGGTAATAAACGATGGGAATTATAAGTTGGATTATTATTGGTGCTCTTGCCGGTTGGATTGCCAGTATGTTCACTGGTAATAATAAAAGTATGGGCGCTGGCGCCAATATCGTGGTAGGGATCATCGGCGGTTTAATTGGCGGGTTTTTAATGAACCTTCTTGGAGGAACCGGCATTACCGGATTTAATGTCTGGAGCTTGATCGTCTCTATCGTTGGTTCCGTTATTTTATTATGGATTGTAAATGCAGTGAGAAGACAAAAGACTGAGTAAAATAGTAAAAAAATATCCTGTAGCGATCTGAATACTCATGTTTAGCAAAAGGGGTATGTCAAATAGACTGTATGATACAGTACAGATTATTTGATATACCTCTTTTGTGATAAAAGCCAGGACATAAAACAAGCATGAAAAATACCGGTTTTCCTGGTGATTTTCATGCTTGTTTTTTGCAGGATCTTAAACCTGTCTTAACAATCCTTATAGTAATTATACTGATATTTCATATCAAATGGAATGTTGCATTCCGCAAAATTCTTTGCAATCCTCTTTTTGCTTTCATCATCTTCCATGATGTTAATGGTCTGATAAATTCCGTCAACTACCTTGGAAAACCTTGATGCAGGGATTCCGGCAGCCATCTCATCCTTTCCCCAACAGGCCAGATGCCGTGTACCGATGCATAACAGGGAAATATTCATGTCCTGGGTCACATATGGCCTTGCGGAGCATTCCAGGCAGACGGCCTGATTGCCCAGCATATTGATGTTCCCAGGCATGCCGTAAGAATAAGCGTATCCCTGGGTGATTCTCATGATATTGTAGGGATTGGCCACGATCACGGCCACATCCGGCGCTTCCTCATATTTTTCTAAAGGCTGTACCAGCACTCCGTACATGGGCTGCTGGGAGTAGGAAAGTCCTGCCCGCACCTGCGCACTTAATTCCAGGCTGGAGTAAAGACCTAATCTGGCCCAGTTTTCTCCGTGAGCGTTCTTTTCATCGGCCTGGTTGATTCCAAGGACTCTTGGGCCGCTCTGGCAGGAGAAAGAGCTTGCATTGGCCTTAATGCTGTGCCCTGCGCTGGCTCCTTTCACCATCTGACAGTAACGGATGGGCTTTTGAGGAAATACCGCTTCCACGCTTTGAAATTCGGCTTCTGTTTCAATCAGTTTTACTCCTACGGCCTTACGGGCAAGGTCCAGAGAAGCATATAATTTTGAAACATCTTCTTTCCAATGGTCAGACATTATTCATTTACCTGATCGTCGCTTGTATAGAATTCAAATACATTTGGAAATGCCTCGTTTATCTTTTCCTGAACAGTCTGGTCTTTAAAGCATTCTGCAAAGGCAGCAGCCCAGTCGGAATCCACATCCTCTTTCCGTACAATGACACCCATGGGATAATTGATCATGGAAGTATCTCTTGCAATATAAGAAGATGCATCCTTACCTGCTGCAGCCATATGGGTAAAAAAAACACATGCACCGTCTACGTCAGATAAAGTGGTCACTGTCTGTCCCTGATCCATCTCAATGATTTCAAGTTTTTTGGGGTTTTCCACGATGTCGGCGACGGTTGCCTGTTTCTGGTCCGCATTCAATTTGATCAGACCCTGGCTTTCCAGAATCCGAAGGGCAATGTCTTCATTCATGGCATCATTCATCACTGCAATTTTTGCACCGTCAGGGAATTCTGCGGTTGAGGAATGTTTTTCAGAATACAGGCCGATTCCTGTATACATGGCGTATGGCTTTGCCATGTCAAGATCTGCATTGTTATTTTTATTGTAGCTCATAACAAATTTTTTTGTGCTGTCCCAAAGCCATGTCCGTCTCTCCGCTTGCACATGCTTCCAGAACCACCGGGTTGGAATCAAAGGTTTTGAATTCTGTTTCGTAACCGTTTGCTTCGAAAATATCTTTAATGGCATCGTAGTAAACCTTGGATATAGAGGTTCCGCCAATTACAATTTTTTTAGAAGCTTCTTTTTGGTTTTCTGCGCTTTGAGTGGCTTCTTCTGCTTTCGGCGGGAGATCATTTTTTCCGCATCCTACTGTGCCTGCGATTGCCAGCATGGCAGTTAAAGCTAAAAATAAAGTTCTTTTTTTCATAATTTTCTCCTTTGCTAATTCAGCTTGCTATATATCATTTTTCCTAATCCCTGGATCAGAAGAACGAACAAAATAAGAATGATAACTACAAAATACATAATTGCATAGTCAAACCGCTGGTATCCGTATGTCAGGGCGACAGCCCCAAGACCGCCGGCTCCCACGGCTCCTGCCATGGCTGTCATATTCAGCATGTTGATCATCATAAGGGTGAAGTTGGATACTAGGCTTGGCAATGCCTCTACTAACATGATTTTGTATATAATCTGGGGCTTGGAAGCACCGAAGGCCTTGGCCGCTTTTATGAGCTGAGGATCCACTGTCTGGAGGGAATTCTCCGTCATTCTGGTTGCAAAGGGCGTACAGCCGATGGTAATTGCAAATATGGCAGCTTCCGCTCCGATTCTTGTTCCAAGCACCAGTCTGGTCAATGGACCAACGGCAACAATCAATATCATGGTGGGAAATGACCGGATAATATCCGTTATCTTTCCAAGGACATAATTCACTGTTCGATTGGGAGAAAGCCCATCTTTGTCTGTGATAAAGAGAATAATGCCCAGGATCATACCGAAAAAGATGGATAAAACGGCAGAGACAAAAACCATCTGAAGGGTAGCTAAGATAGCCGGTAGGATTACCGTAGGAAGATATTGCAGTAAATAGGATCTTTCCAGCCATTGTGATATGGTGTTCATCAAAGGGCCCTCCTCTCGGTTCGGTAAACGATGCCGTGAGATTTAAGATAGTTCTCACAAACGGGCAAATCTTCTGCATTTATATTTATCGTTACATTGCCATACTTCTGGTTCTGAAATTCAAAAAAAGTCTGAATTTACCATGGTATAAGGTCTTTCCAGCAATTTTCCAAGCTCCCACAGCAGGGAATCAAAGGAAAGCTCAAATATAAGGTTGACCCTGATCCGGGAATCATTTCTCCTTCCTTCATCCCAAGAAGCTTTTGCAGGGCAGGAGGCTTTTGGAAGAAAAGCTCTCTTACATTTCCGGAGACAACTGCTTTTCCGGCCTCCATAATTGTCATTTTATTGCAAAACTGCTGTACCACCGGCATTTCATGAGTAACCATGATAAGAGTAATGCCCGTTTCTTTTCGTATCTTATCCAGAAGATTTAAAATAGAGGCGGTGATGCTGGGATCCAGGGAGGAGGTGCTTTCATCGGAAAGTATATATTTGGGGTTCATGGTCAGAGCCCGGGCAATGGCGACTCTCTGCTTTTGCCCGCCGCTTAACTCGGAAGGCCTGGCCTTTAGCTTGTCCTGCAGCCCTACCATCTCTGCCAGCTCATAGACCCTTTTTTTGATATCAGATCTTGGAATCTTCCAGCACTCCATGGGGAGAGCAATGTTTTGGTATACATTTTTTTCTGTTTACCAGGGAAAAGTTCTGGAAAATCATTCCCATATTTTTACGGAAAAGCCTTGCCTGCTTCTCTCCCAGGGACTCCAGACACACACCGTCCACAATAATAGAGCCGGACTCATAAAAATCCAGTCCGGCCAGACAATTTAAAAGTGTAGATTTTCCAACTCCGCTTGGCCCTACCAGCATATGCCTCTCCATCTTCTATGGTCAGGCTGATATCTTTTAAAACTTGCAGATCTCCAAAGGTTTTACTTATGTTTTTTATTTCAATCACGGCTGCCCCTAATCTGTTGATGTCGATTATTTTGTATCAGACTGCTGTTTCAATTTGACTATTTTATTATGCCGCAGCCATATAAAATAGTCAAATTGAAATATGCTATAGATAAAGTATATTAATAGAAAATTTCTATATATGATTCAAGTGCAGAATCCAGGTTTATTACTGGCTGGTGGAAGTATTGCAGATGAATTTCAGGATTATGCCTATTCAAATGAAATACTGGAGCGGTCCATGATATTTACCATGGCTGTAAAGGTGGTTTCATTAAAGTATACGTCAAAATCATCACCGGGCCGGTTTAATATCCTGCGGATGCTTAAAAGTCCCAGGCCGCCATCCTGCTTGCTGGATAAAAGTTTTCCTCCGCTTTCTTTGATCTGACCGTTATAGGAATTCTCCGCCAGCATCATCAGGTGATCCTGCATCCATCTTGCCTGCAAATGGATAAAGCGGTTCTCCTTAAGCTTCATACAGGCTTCCATGGAATTTTCCAACAGGTTTCCTATGACAATGCAAAGGGTCAGGTCATCAATGGGGATATGAGCGGATATATCCAGGCCAGCCATGAATTCTATCTGGTTTTCCTGGCAGCGGATGCCATATTCCTGAAGGATCTGGTTGACGGCAGGGTTTTCGCAGTAATTTTGTTCCCTTGAGGTATCCAGTTCTTTATTTAAGTCAAGGAGGTATTTCCTCTGTTCGTTCCTGTCCATATTGAGAAGAGCGTGGATGTGGTGCCTGAAATCGTGGCGTATGATCCGAAGCTCCTCTGCATGTTCCAGCATCTGGTTATAATGTTCTCTCTGTTTTCCGATTAATTGTCTTGCAAATAAAAGCTCTTCCTCTGTCTTTTTTTCTTGAAGCAGCCTCCAGGGTACTGGCCAGAATCATGACATAAAGCACCAGGATCATGGTACAGAATGCAAGATAAAATACAACATCTTCAAAGCCTCTTTTTGTCAGGGATTCTCTGGAAAATATGGTGGAGGTGCCAAACAGTGAAATGGCCAGTGAAATGGCCGGATAGGCGGTCAGGAGTAAGTTGGAGCGTTTGGACAGCTGGATGAACAGCTGGCTTGTCATGTCTTTCAGCCAGCAGCGGACAAAGATATAGAATCCGCAGGCAGACAGGAGAGAGACAATGACGCAGATCTGGCCATAGGAAAGGAATATGGATCTTCCCAGAACTGAGGCGGCAAACTCGTTTAATGACATGGACAGGACTGCAAAAAGCCAGGCGGATAAGTAGAGAAATACCTTTTTCATCAATTCCCCGTTAAAAAAATATGAGGAGCAGAAGAAAAAAAAGAGGCAGGAAAATATCCACTGGACCATGAGAAAAACCGGTTCCCTGATAGGAAACAGGGATTGGAGGGAAACCATGATGACCCAGAGATATGCCGATATTGCCGCGATGTTTTCCCGGTTCTTTCTCTTTGGCTCCAGACAAACGAAAATAGGCATCATGCGGACTGCAAGATTGATCAGATTTAATACGACGTTACATGCTGCTTCATTCATGTCGGCCTCACTTTAATTGAAAATGGTAGTAAACATGCTTGCATTCTTTGTAAAAATTACGGGAAACTGGAACGGTCTGCCCGTTTATCATCAAAAAGCCCATAGGTTCCAGAGCTTCCACATAGTTCAAATTTACGATATAGCTTTGATGGCAGCGGAGAAAGCTGGTCTGAGGCTTCAATTCTTCCTGAAGCTCATTAAGCTTTTGGTGGATGGAAAGGATCTCTCCGTTCCTAAGGACAATGTAGACCCGGTGCAGTCTGTTTTCAAAATACAGGATCCGGCTTAGCTTTAGCTCCATGGGAACCCGGTTATGTACAATGGAAATAGAGGCTTCCCTGGATTTGAAATGTTGTTCCATGACCCGTCTTAAGGTTTCCTCAAAGTCCTGTTGGATTAAGGGCTTTAGGACGAAGCCTGCGGCATTCACCCTGTAACCGTCTACAGCGGATTCCAGGGATGAGGTGATGAATATGATAACAGGAGCTTCGGCCTTTTTAAGCAGTCGCTCGGCAGCTTCTATGCCGGTCATGTCAGGCATAATGACATCCAGCAGATAGATGTCATAGGCTTCCTCTGCGGAAAGTAATTTTCCGGCAGTTTCAAAGTCATCAATCTGAGCATCCATATCATGCTTTTTATAGTAGTCGCACACAGAGTCAAGAATTCTCTTTCTGTCTTCTCTGCTGTCGTCACAGATGGCAATCTTCAGCATAGAAAAATCCCTCCGATCTCATTCCATTGTATTTAGATTTTTGTCAGAAGTCAAGATAAGAGAAGGAATCTGCATATTTGGTGGGAAATTGGCAGAATCGGTTGTGTGACCGGGCCGGTGATTATGTTAAACTGGATTTACAAAAGAATTTTCTTACAGAAAACAGGAGGGGTTTTTATGGGAGCAAATGTTGTTGTAACTGCCATTGTAATCATTTATCTGCTGCTCATGCTGTGGATCGGCTGGTATTCTTCCACCAAGATTACGACCAATACGGATTTTCTGGTGGCAGGCCGGCGTCTGGGGCCGCTTCTTATGGCCGGAACGCTGGCGGCTACGGAAATTGGAGGGGGAAGCTCGCTGGGAGTGGTGCAGAACGGGATGTCAGGCTTTGGACTCAGCGCAGCCTGGTACATAATCACTATGGGAATCGCATTTTCCATTTTAAGCTTTGTTGCGCCCAGGTTCAGGGCAGCAACGGTCAAGACCGTGCCGGAATATTTCAGAAGACGTTACAATAAGACCTGCGGCATTATCACGGCTGTTATCATGCTTCTTCCCCTGGTCGGGCTTACGGCAGGACAGTTCATTGCATCGGCGGTCATTTTGTCCACCATGCTTGGTATTGATTATCAGGTGGCAGTCATCATCGTAGCGGTGGTGGTAACGGTTTATTCCATTATGGGAGGCTTATGGAGCGTTACTTTAACGGATTTTGTCCAGGTATTCCTGATCGTTATCGGTATGATCATAGCGGTTCCTTTTGCGCTCCGGTATGCAGGGGGCTGGGGCAATGTGACCGCTAACATTCCGGAGGGGACTTTAAGCATGTTCCAGGGCTATGATTTATTTGGGATTCTTTCCCTTATTATCATGTACACCGCTACATTCTCCGTGGGGCAGGAGGCGGTATCGCGTTTTTATGCGGCAAAGGATGAGAAGGCGGCAAGAGACGGCGCCTGGCTGGCAGCACTTATTAACTTCATCTATGCCTTTGTTCCCACAATTCTCGGTATTATAACACTGGCATTAATGAATATGGGGAAATTCAGCTCTGATCAGTTTGCAGAGGTGGGAGCCGCTATGCGCTTCCCATCCTGGCGATCAATACCATGCCGGCCGTTGTCTGCGGACTCTTATTCTCCGGCATTATTTCAGCCACTATGTCCAGTTCAGATTCCGACTTACTGGGGGCAGGGTCGATCTTTTCCAACGATATTTACAAGGCAGTATTAAAACCAAACGCTTCCAGTGAGTCTGTTATGAGAGTTACAAAGATCGTCATGTGCCTGGTGGGTGTGGCTTCCATGCTGATTGCTTTATTTAATACCCAGAGTATTGTATCCATCCTCATGTTCTGCTTTACCCTTCGCGCGGCTGGTTCTTTCTTCCCCTATGTCATGGGACATTACTGGAAAAAGGCATCGCCGGCAGGGACCATTGCCTCTTTAATAGCAGGAACCATTGTAGTCGTATATCTGGAGCATATTTCCGGAGGTGTGCTCTTTGGGATCAAATTCAGCCAGCCAATCATACCCGGACTGATTGCAGCATTTATCTGTTTTATTATTTTTTCCTTTGCCATGCCGCCTAAGGAAGAAACTACAGAACTGATTCCGGAGGAAGATGACTGATATTAAGTAAGAAGCTGTTTTCCATTAGAAGATTAAGACGGAAAAGCTGAATAATAGGATATTTCATAAGGGAAGGGGAGGCTGTGAAACTAACGCAGGTTAATTTCGCAATCTCCCTGCTTCTGTGTATAAGGCTGCAGTATGTTGGTATAAGGAATGCAGAACATTTTGCATTTATTATACACATTGCACAAAAAAATATTTGTGTTATTAAACAAATTTGCAAATAGACTTCTTCAATGATTCATGATATACTGCGTTTAGAAAATAGATTAGTAGTTTGTGACTGGTAAGGCAGGCAAGATCTACAGGGTTGTTATCACATATCCTTGTTATGTGATAGTCCGCGTAGCTTGTCTTTTTTTTATTACTGGAAGGGCATATGAAGATTGAAAAAGTTTTGAACAATAACATGGTATCAGCTTACAATACCGAGGGAAAAGAAATCATACTGAAGGGAAAAGCCATCGGCTTTGGAAAGAAAAAGGGCGATGAGGTGGACCGGAAGCTGGTGGAACGGGTATTTGTACAGAATGATAAGCGGGAAGCCAGACACTTTGAAGAGTACTTCGCAAAGCTTCCCCAGGAATACTGGGAGATCAGCGAACAGACGGTTGATTACGCCAAAAGCGAGTTTGGAATGCGGCTGGATTCCCGGATCATCCTTCCGGTATGCGATCATATCGCCGGTGCGGTAGACCGTTACAAAAACGGGGCCATTCTCCGCAATGCCATGCTTTGGGAGGGAAGGCGGTATTACCCCAATGAGTTTAAGGTGGGCCAGTATGCGGTTGACTTAATCAGGAGAAGGCTGAATATTTCCATGGAAGAGGATGAAGCCATGTTCCTGGCGTTTCATTTTGTTTATGGACAGTTAAACCGGCAGGAAACCGATGATCTGGAGGCTATTACAGGAATTATCAAGGATATTGTGGATATTGTGGAGGCTTCTTTTCAGATCAGGCTGAATACGGAGTCCTGGGATTACAGGCGTTTTGTTACCCATATCCGTTTTTTTGCCCAGCGCATGTTCCAGAATAAGCAATATGAAGAAAGCAATGAAGAGTGGTATCAGCTGCTGAAGGATAAGTACCGCAGAGCTTATAATTGTATTATTAAAATAGCAGATTATATACATGACCGGTATTACTATGAAATAGACCGGGAAGAAATGATGTATCTGATGATCCACATAGAGAAAGTTACAAGAGAACTGATTTAAAATAGAGGGCTGGGATTGTTACCGGACGGGAAATATGGTCCGGGCAGGACCCTGCATGGAGAGTAGGCTGCACAGGTTTTTTATTTGCAGGCTGCTTTTCGGCAGGGCCCTTTTTATTTATATTACGGAAATTCCTTACCGGAATCCTGTTTTATTGAATGATAAGACGTTTTAAGATAGCCGGCAGACGTCTTTTCAGATAGATAACAATGAATAAACCTTAGAATAAGGGGGAGACAATATGGCATTTGATTATGCAAAGTCCGCGCAGACCATGCTTGAGAAGGTTGGCGGAGAGAAAAATGTGAGCGGGCTGTCCCATTGTATGACGCGTCTGCGGTTCGTGCTGAAAGACAGCACAATTCCAAAGGATTCTGAAATTGAAAAGGTACCGGGAGTGATCCGGGTGGTTCGCCAGGGCGGACAGTACCAGGTGGTCATCGGCAACGAGGTATCAAATGTATATAAGGAGCTTTTAAAGCTTGGACATTTTGAAGAAAACACCGGGAATAATGGGGAAGGTCCTAAAGAGAATCTGTTTTCACGTATGTGCGGCTTTGTAGCCGGCTGCATGACCCCTCTGCTTCCGGCCATGCTTGGCTGCGGTATGCTAAAAGTCGTGCTGACCCTTCTGACTACCTTTGGACTGGTGGATACGACTGGAAGCACGTATGTGATTCTATCTGCAGCAGGAGATGCATTCTTCTACTTCCTGCCCATTTTACTGGCCATGACCACAGCAAAGCGCCTTGGCTCCAGCATTTATCTGGCTATGGCAGTGGCAGCGCTTTTGATCCATCCGGAAATTGTGGATCTGCTGGGCCAGGGAAACACCACATATTTTGGATTGCCTGTTACGGCGGCTGTATATAGCTCCTCCGTTCTTCCTATTTTCCTTATCGTTCCGATTATGGGATATATTGAACGGTTTGCTGATAAGGTCTGCCCCAGCCTTTTAAAGGTATTTTTGAAACCGCTGATGGTCATATTCATTACCGTGCCCATTGCATTGGTTGTTGTCGGACCACTGGGAAGCATTCTCGGAAATTATCTGGCAGCCGGAATCAATTTCTTATATGGCAAAGCCGGCTGGCTCACCATTATGCTGATCTCTGCGGCCATGCCGTTTATCGTTATGACTGGAATGCATTATGCATTGATACCCATGTTCGCCATCAGTATGGCAACCTTTGGATTTGATGCAATAGTACTCATTACCATGTTCTGCTCCAACCTGGCACAGGGTGGTGCTTCCCTGGGTGTTGCAGTCCGTTCCAGGGATGAAAATGTAAAATCTACTGCATCTGCCTCCGGAATCTCAGCAATTGTAGCAGGTGTCACAGAGCCTGCCATGTATGGTATAACGTTAAAATACAAAACACCCATGATAGCAGCTGTGATCGGTGCAGCAGCATCAGGTCTTTATGCCGGAATTACCCATCTGGTAGCCTATTCCATGGGTGGTTCGCCATCCTCCCTGACCCTGATTACCATGATCGGCGGTGAGGCTTCGGCAACCTGATAAATGGTGTGATTGCCATGATTATCTCTCTGGCTGTATCCTTTGCCATGACTCTTATACTTTATAAGCCGGAGGAAAAGGCAGGGGAGCCGGAAGCTTCCGGGGATGCACCTTCTGAGGAGAAAAAGCCGCTGGTGGAGACCATTGAGCTGGCAAGTCCTCTTACAGGATCTGTGATTCCTTTAACAGAGGTGGAGGATCCGGTATTTGCAGGCGGAGTGCTGGGAGAAGGGATAGCCATAATCCGGACGAGGGAAAGGTATATGCTCCTGCGGACGGAACCATCAGTGCGGTGATCGACACAAAGCATGCGGTTGGCATCACTACGGATACAGGAGCAGAGGTTCTCATCCATGTAGGGCTTGATACGGTGCGTCTTGGAGGAGAAGGCTTTACCCTTCACTGCAAGGAAGGAGACCGGGTAATAAAGGGAAGCTTGCTGTTAGAATTTGATATGGAAAAAATTAAGGAAGCAGGCTTATCCTTAACCACTCCTGTGCTTATATCCAATATGAACAGCTTTGTAAGCTTAAAGGCCAGCGATAAAAAGCAGGTCAAGGCAGGAGAAAAGCTTTTGACCATTGTTTAACCGAATCAACCAGGGTCGCGGATTGCGAATATCCGCTTGATTTATTTAGAAAGAGGTGGAATATGTCTGTATTTGCTGAAAATTTTTTATGGGGAGGCGCAGTGGCAGCCAACCAGTGTGAGGGCGCATGGGATGAGGCAGGAAAAGGAATCGCAGATCCTGATGTATGTACGGGAGGTTCATATACAAGATCCAAGCGGATCACCCGGACCATAGAACCGGACACATGTTACCCCAGCCATGAAGCCATCGATTTTTATCACCATTATAAGGAAGATATTGCCCTGTTTGCGGAGATGGGCTTTAAGGTGTTCCGCTTCTCTATTGCATGGACCAGGATTTTTCCTACGGGCATGGAAGAGGAACCCAATGAGGCAGGTCTGGAGTTTTATGACAGGGTGATTGAAGAGTGCTTAAACCATGGCATAGAGCCGCTGGTCACCATATCCCATTACGAGATGCCCTTTGCCCTTACGGAAAAGTACAATGGCTGGGCATCCAGAGAATGCATCGGGCTGTTTGTTAAATATGCAGAAACTCTGTTCAAACGGTATAAGGGAAAGGTGAAATACTGGCTGACCTTTAATGAGATCAATGCAGGGACAATGCCCATGGGCGGTTTCCTTTCCTTAGGCATTTTAAATGAGGGAACAACAGATTTTACCAATCAGCTGGATATTCCCCAGCTCCGTTTCCAGGGCCTTCATCATCAGTTTGTAGCCAGCGCCCTGGCGGTTAAGGCCGGACATGAAATTGATCCGGACTGTAAGATCGGCTGCATGATCTGCCATATTACGACCTATCCCTTGACCTGCAATCCGGATGATATTTTAGAGGCCCAGAGACGGAACCAGATTTTAAACCAGTTCTGCGGCGATGTGCAGGTAAGGGGAGAATATCCTGCCTTTATGAACCGTTATTTCAGGGAAAACGGGATCACCATCCAGATGGAGTCTGGAGATCTGGAAACCATAAAAGAGGGCTGTGTGGATTACTATACCTTCAGCTATTATATGTCCAACTGCGCCACCGTTTCTCCGGATCAGGCAGCGGCCTCAGGCAACTTAATGGGTGGGGCAAAGAATCCTTACCTGGAATCCAGCGACTGGGGCTGGCAGATCGATCCCAAGGGACTCCGTTATACATTAAATGAGCTTTACGGACGTTACCGCATTCCTTTGATGGTAGTGGAAAACGGTCTCGGCGCTTATGATAAGAAGGAAGAGGACGGAAGCATCAGGGACGATTACCGCATTGATTACTTAAGGAAACACATTGAACAGATGAAGGAAGCCGTGGAGGATGGTGTGGATCTGATGGGGTATACCCATGGGGCTGCATTGACTTAGTCAGCGCCTCCACCGGTGAAATGGCAAAACGCTACGGTTTTATCTACGTAGAAAAATATGACGATGGAACCGGAGATTTATCCAGAAGGAAAAAGAAATCCTTTGACTGGTATAAAAGGGTAATTGAAACCAACGGGGAGGAACTGAAATAGAAAGAAGACCAGATAAAATTGTGGGATTCTGTTGACATAAACCGCTATTCCATATAAAGTTATAATACGGAAAAATTAAGGCTGCATATGGCGGCAAATACACATCGCGGAGGTATAACAGAAAAGCGCGCTTTTACTGGAAACACGTATGAAAAAAATTTATTGGAAACAAGGCATTTTATAAAATGGTGCTGACAATTGCCATTCCCATTATGATTCAAAACGGTATCACAAATTTTGTCAGCCTGTTGGATAATATTATGGTGGGAATGGTAGGAACGGAACAGATGTCCGGTGTAGCCATTGTAAACCAGTTGATGTTTGTCTTTAACATCAGCATTTTTGGAATCATATCCGGCGCAGGTATATTCGGAGCCCAGTTCTTCGGCTGCGGCAGACATGACGGTGTCCGTCATACGTTCCGGTTTAAGATCATCTGCTGTGTGCTCTTAAGTGTAGCTGCAGCAGCAGTGTTTTTTTCTCTCAGGAGAAAGCCTGATCGCCATGTATCTCCATGGGGAAGGGAATGATCCGGAGCTTGCTGCCGCATTGGCCCACGGAAGAATATATATGCTGGTCATGATTTTGGGAATGCTGCCCTTTGGAGTGAATCAGGCTTATACCAGTACGCTGAGGGAGTGCGGGGAAACCGTGGTTCCCATGAAGGCGGGGATTGCAGCAGTATTGGTAAATCTTGTGCTCAATTACATCCTGATTTTTGGAAAATTCGGCGCTCCGGCCCTGGGCGTTGCAGGGGCAGCAGCAGCTACCGTCACTGCCAGATTTGTGGAAACAGCCATTGTCATAGGATGGACCCACAAAAATAAAAAGAAAAATCCATTTATTGTGGGAGCTTATCAAAGCCTTCACATACCGGCCGGCCTTGTGGGCAAGATTCTGGTTAAAGGGACTCCCCTCATGGTAAATGAGGCTCTGTGGGCCGGAGGAATGGCGTTTTTGATGCAGTGCTATTCGGTGAGAGGATTGACAGCCATTGCAGGGCTTAATATATCCTCTACCATAGGAAATGTGTTTAACGTGGTATACATAGCACTTGGAAGTGCGGTTTCCATTATCGTGGGCCAGCTTTTGGGGGCTGGGAAAATGGAGGAAGCCAGGGATACGGATAACAAGCTGATTGCTTTTTCCGTTGGTTCCTGTGTGGCGATCGGAGGCCTTCTGGCTTTCATGGCCCCGCTTTTCCCCATGATCTACAACACTACGGATGAGGTCAAAAGCCTGGCTGCACAGTTTATCCGTATTCTGGCCTTATGTATGCCCATGAATGCTTTTATAAATGTTTCTTATTTTACCCTGCGCTCCGGCGGAAAGACCATTGTCACCTTTTTGTTTGACAGCGTGTTCATGTGGGTGGCCAGCATTCCGGTTGCCTATGTTCTCAGCCGGTATACGGCAATTCCTATCGTTCCCCTATATTTTGCGTGCCAGATGGTGGATATCATGAAGTGCGCCATTGGCTTTGTACTGGTAAAGAAGGGACTCTGGATACAAAACATCGTATTGGGACAAGAGGATTAATGAGAAATCCTTTCAAAAAAACTCTTGTATTATAAGCCGTCTTATGCTAATATAAAGGTAGTTAGCCTACACTAACTAAATGTGAATATTCTATACATCAGACTAACCCTCTGAGAATATCCTTCATTAACCTGTGAAGGACCATAACTCCTACGGAAAGGCCGCCCCTGTAACCGCATGACAGGGCCGGCCTTTTTGTTATGGGTTCAATGGGAAAATAAAAAGGTCAGGATCCTATGTAAAAGTTGTAATAACCCAGGCAATACGTTATAATTGGATAAGAATTGAGTTTGGAGGAATTGGATGAAATCATTAATTATAGCGGAAAAGCCGTCAGTAGCCAGGGACATTGCCCGTGTGCTGCATTGCGCAAAGAATCATGACGGTGTGATAGAAGGAGAAAAATATGTGGTCACCTGGGGTCTTGGCCATCTGGTTACATTGGCTGACCCTGAAGATTACGATCCCAAATATAAGGAATGGAAGATGGAAGATCTTCCATGATGCCGGAGCAGTTCCGGCTTGAAGTCATCAAACAGACCGGAAAGCAGTACCGTGTGGTAAAATCCCAGATCCACCGGGCAGATGTGGGTGAAATCATCATTGCCACTGATGCCGGACGGGAAGGGGAGCTTGTGGCCAGGCTGATCCTGGAAAAGGCAGGGAATAAGAAGTCCATAAAAAGACTGTGGATCTCTTCCGTTACGGATAAGGCCATTAAGGAAGGCTTTGCAAAATTAAAAAACGGCCATGAGTACGATAACCTGTACGATGCAGCCATGTGCCGTGCCGAAGCGGACTGGCTGGTGGGAATCAATGCCACCAGAGCGCTGACCTGCAAGTACAACGCAAGCTTAAGCTGTGGCCGGGTGCAGACGCCTACACTGGCGATTATCGCGGGAAGAGAAGAAGAGATCAAAAATTTTGTTCCCAGGCCCTACTATGGGATTACGGCCAAATGTACAAGCCCGGCTCTTTCCTTTACCTGGCGGGATGAGAAATCAAAGAGCTTCCGTTCCTTTGACAAGGACCGGGTGGAAGTCCTTTTAAGTAAAATGAAAGCTCAGGGCGAAGGCGTGGTCACAGAGGTGAAAAGCGTCCCAAAGAAGACCGATTCTCCCCAGCTTTATGATCTGACGGAGCTGCAGAGGGAAGCCAACCGGCGATTTAACTATTCTGCAAAAGAGACTTTAAATATCATGCAGAGGCTTTATGAAAACCATAAGGTCCTGACATACCCCAGAACAGATTCCAGGTATTTAAGCTCTGATATCGTTCCATCCATCAGGGAAAGGCTTGAAGCCTGCGGCGTTGGGCCGTACCGGAAGCTGGCAGGAAGAATGGTGAACCAGAAGATCAAGGCATCTCCTTCCTTTGTAAATGACAAGAAGGTAACAGACCATCATGCCATCATTCCTACGGAGCAGTTTGTCCAGCTGGATCATATGACCATTGATGAACGGAAGATCTATGATCTGGTGGTCCGCCGATTCCTGGCGGTATTGTATCCGCCCTTTGAATATGAACAGACAGAGATCACCCTGGATTTAGGGGGAGAGACTCTGGCAGCAAGAGGAAAGGCCGTAAAAGCCCTGGGCTGGAAGGAAGTATATGAAAGCCAGGATGAGGAAGATGAGGAACAGGAATTAAAGGAACAGAAGCTTCCTGCCATGAAAAAAGGGGACTGGCTTAAGGGGCTGGCAGTCGCCATGACGGAAGGAAAGACAAAGCCACCGTCACCATTTCAGGAAGCGACCCTTCTTTCTGCCATGGAAAATCCTGTTTCCTATATGGAAACAAAGGATCGGGATATGGCAAGGACCCTGGGAGAAACAGGTGGGCTTGGAACCGTGGCCACAAGGGCGGATATCATTGAAAAGCTGTTTTCCAGCTTTCTTCTGGAACGGCACGGAAAGGATATCTATCTGACCTCCAAGGCCAGACAGCTTCTGTCTCTTGTGCCGGAGGATCTAAAGAAACCGGAGCTGACGGCTGAATGGGAGATGAGGCTTTCTGAAATCGCAGGGGGAAAATTAAAACGGGCCGCGTTTATGAAGGATATCAGGCAGTATTCCGGGGATTTGATCCACCAGATCAGGGCAGGGGAAGGCAGCTTTAACCATGACAACCTGACCAATCACAAATGCCCGGACTGCGGCAAGCGGATGCTGGCAGTCAAAGGGAAAAACAGCGAGATGCTGGTCTGCCAGGACAGGGAGTGCGGGCACCGGGAGGTGGTTTCCAGGACCAGCAATGCAAGATGTCCGGTCTGCCATAAGAAGCTGGAGCTTAGGGGAAAGGGAGACGGACAGATCTTTGTATGCAGATGCGGCTATAAGGAAAAGCTTTCAGCCTTTAAGGAACGGCGTACCAGGGAAGGGGCCGGGGTATCCAAAAAGGATGTGGCGAAGTATTTGAACCAGCAGAAAAAGGAAGGGAATAAGCCCATTAATTCGGCCTTTGCAGACGCCTTTGCAAAGCTGAACCTGGGAGGGAATGAGGAGTAGCCTGTCCGCCTAAGGCCCATGTGCCGGCCTGGTCAATGAGAGGATGTCTCAAGTATGTTTTCTGCTAAGAAATATACGCTTGAGACATCCTTTTTCTGAATATGGGCTTCCAGCAAAGTAAAAATTTAGTAAAATTTTACTTTGCTTATTGACGGTGGCAGAAACTGCAATTATAATGAAAATTGAAAGGTGAGGATATAGATTATGGCTACAATAAAAGAAATTTCACAGCTTGCGGATGTATCCATTGCAACGGTATCAAGGGTGCTGAATCAGGATGATACCATTGTGGTGAGTCAGGAAGTGAAAAAAAAGGATATTCAGAATTGCCCACGAATTAAAATATGTCCCACCCAGGAGGCGTCATGCGCAAAAAGAAAGAGAAATTGTCATAGGAGTGGCTGACTGGCATATTATCCGGAAGGACCGGACTAATATCAGGCTTTCTTCCCTGGACTTGATCGTAAAGTCCATGTCAGGAAAAAATGATGTGCGGTTTGAGCGGCTGGATAAAAATAAGCCTGGACAGTACGACGGTATCATGGCCTTCGGCGTTTTTTCTGAGGAAGAGATGGAGTTTCTGCGGATGCAGAGCTATGCAATCGTATTCATCAATTCAGATCCAAAGGATTATGCCTACGACAGCATTGTTATGGACTTTAATAAGGGAATCCATGAAATGCTGGACTATCTTATGGACAGGAAAAAATACTGCAGTGTCGGCTATATCGGAGGCCTTTATGAAGAAGGCCAGGTAAGGATCGGCTACCGGAGGCTGGAAGGAATCCGGGCGACTTTTAAGCAGAGAGGCTTTTATGAGGAAGGGAATTTTTACATAGGCGATATCAGCAGGGAAAGCGGTTATGTGCTGGCAAAGCAGGCAATCCAGACAGGCCGTCTGCCGGAAGCGGTCCTCTTAGGAAGCGAAGAAGTTGCGGAAGGTGCTTTGGAAGCCTTTCAGGATGCGGGACTTCGCGTGCCAAAGGATGTGGCGGTAGTCATCTATAAGGACATTGAGACCTTAGAATCCAAATGGCCCTCTTACACCAAGGTCCGGATGTTTCCTGATATCGTATGGCAGACAGCGATCAAGCTTCTGCTGGAGCAGATCCAGGAAGGCCGCAAAGACAATATGACAATTTATCTCCCGACAAAGCTAGAGGTAGGGGACAGCGCGTAATGACCCATGATCCCAAGAACCGATGAACCAAACAAAAAGGAGAGCAGTATGAAAAAAACAGTTTCTGTATTAATGGCAGCAGCACTTTGTGCAGCAATGATCGGCGGATGTTCTGGCGGCAGCCAAACAGGAGCCACAACCGCAGCAGGATCGGAGACAGCGACCTCTGCAGCAGGAGAGACTGCAAAAGCAGAGAACAAGAAGATTGACAAACTGAATGTTTACTTTGTTCCTTCCAGAGAGCCAGAAGAGATCGTCACCGCTACAGAGCCTTTAAAAGACATGCTGAAGTCAGAGCTGGGAAAAGAAGGCTATGAGATCGGTGAAGTAGTGATTACGGTTGGCACCAGCTATGAAGCGGTTGGAGAAGCCCTTTCCGCAGGCACCGCAGATATCGGTCTGATTCCCGGAGGAACTTATGTTCTTTATGATGATGGTGCAGAAGTGGTTCTTACGGCTACCAGAGATGCACTGAATAAGAATTCTGATTCCCCAAAAGACTGGAATGACGGGAAGGCCACCGAGGGAACTACGGATCAGGCAACTTCCTACCGGGCGCTTATTATTGCAGGACCTTCTGAAAAGGGGAAAGCCTTAGCAGATAAGGTAAACAAAGGCGAAGCATTGACCTTTGAGGATTTAGACGGAGCAAACTGGAGCGTTATGTCATCCTCCTCCCCAGCAGGATACATTTACCCTTCCTTATGGCTTCAGGATAATTTCCAGAAGAATATTTTAAATCTTTCCCATGCCGTACAGTCTGATTCCTATGGAAGTGCATTTGCAAGACTTGCTTCCGGCCAGGTGGATGTTCTCTGTACCTATGCAGATGCCCGCAGATTATGTGGACAAATGGAACTCCGAATACGGCAGAGCCGGTTCCATCTGGGAAGAAACAGGTGTAATCGGTGTGACCCCTCCAATCTTTAATGATACGGTCAGCGTAAGCAAAACCTCCAAGATCATGGATGATGACTTTAAAAAAAGCAGTTCAGAATGCGTTTATCAATATCGGAAACACAGAAGAGGGCAAGAAGGTCATCGCCATCTATAGCCACATGGGATATGAGCCTGCGCAGAGCGCCGACTATGATAACGAACGTGCAGCACAGAAGATGATTAAGGAATTAAATGCAAAATAAATAATACATACAGGCTGCGGAGGCGTCGTAAACGGAAAACATTTGCGGCGCCTCCGTTCTCTATCCTGGGAAATGAGGAAAATATGATTGAATTTAATCAGGTGGGAAAAAAAGTATCCCAATGGCTTTCACGCCTTAAAAGATATTGACTTAAAGATTGAGCAGGGAGAATTTGTGGCGATTATCGGCCTTTCAGGCGCCGGAAAATCCACCCTTCTTCGGACTATCAACCGCATGCATGATATCACGGAAGGTACCCTGACCGTGGATGGGACTGATGTGATGCAGTTAAAGGGAAAGGAGTTAAGGCGCTTCCGCCGCAGGATCGGCATGATCTTCCAGTCCTTTAACCTGGTGACCAGGACCCTGGTCATTAACAATGTCCTTATGTCAAAGGTACCGGAACTGCCGTTTTTAAAAGCGTTATTCGGCATTTATCCAAAAGAGGATAAGCTGGGGGCCTTAGAAGCCCTTGACAAGGTGGGGATCCTGGATAAGGCCTTTGTCCGTGCGGACCAGTTGTCAGGAGGCCAGCAGCAAAGGGTCGCCCTTGCAAGGACCCTTGCCCAGAACCCTCAGATCATCCTGGCGGATGAGCCGGTAGCCTCCCTTGACCCGGTTACGGCAAAACAGGTTATGGGGGATTTTTTTAAGGATCAATAAGGAAATGAACATTACCATCCTGTTGAACATTCACCATGTGGATCTGGCGCTCCAATATGCCAGCCGTGTTGTAGGCATACGGGCCGGCCAGATCGTATACGACGGCCCGGCCTCAGAAGTTACCCAGGATATTTTAGATACAATATATGAAGGAAAAGAAGAGGAGGCAGCAGGATGAGTTTATATGACAAGATATTTCCGCCCAGGAAAATCGTATTGTCTGACGGAAAGACCGTCTTTCGGCCGGCTTCCAGCTTCCTCTGATCGCCTTAATCCTGGTTTTTTTAACCGTGCTGTCCGTGAAAATCACCGGCTTTGACATGAAGATTTTAATGGAAAGGGGAAACCAGTTCTTTGTTATTCTTGGGATGATGGTTCCACCGGCATTTTCCTATAGTGCCCAGGTGTGGAAGCCTTTGTTTGACACCATTAAGATGTCTCTTCTGGGGACCGTGGCAGGCGCCGTGGTGGTCATTCCCTTTGCAATGGCTGCTTCCACCAACATCATAAAAAGTGCTGCAATCGTCGGTATCATGAGATTGTTCTTAAGCATTGTAAGGACACTTCCCACCCTGGTGACCGCTCTGATCGCCACTTATGTGTTCGGCCTGGGTACCTGGCAGGAACTACGGCCATAGCAATTTTCACCTTTGCCTATATGGGTAAGATTTTATATGAAGAGATCGAAACTGCCGATATGGGGGCCTTTGAGGCCATGGAAGCCATTGGAGCCACCAAGGTCCGGGCTTTTGTGAGTGCCATCATTCCTCAGGTGCTTCCTTCCTATATTTCCAATGGATTGTTCTGCTTTGAAGGAAATGTCCGCTACGCAGCCATTTTAGGCTATGTAGGTGCAGGCGGTCTTGGCCTGATCCTGAATGAGAAATTAGGCTGGAGAGAATACCCCAGCGTGGGCATGATCCTCATTATGCTGTTTGTTGCCGTATTTTTAATTGAGTCGGTGAGCCGTTACTGCCGCCGGAAACTGGTGTAGGAGGGCTGACAGATGAATAAACAGATTGAAAAAGCATATGAAGAGCGCCCAAGAAACACGGTTTATAAGATATCCGTGTCAATGGTCATCCTGGCCCTCATTCTATGGTCCGGTTCTGCCGTGGATTTTTCAGGAGGCGGACTTGGAGGCTTCAGATTGCCGGAAATATTTTAAACGGCATCTTTCATCCGGACAGGAAACTGCTGTTTAACTTGACCGTACAGGGAGTTCCCTATCTTCTTTTGGAAACGATTTGTATTGCATTTTTAGGAACCATTGTGGGGGCAGTTCTTGCCATTCCCTTGTCCTTTTTATCTGCTTCTAATTTAATGCCGGCTCCCATTGCCTATTTAAGCCGCCTGGTGATCATGGCGGTGAGGACCATTCCGGCCTTTGTATATGGCCTTATGTTCATCCGCGTCAGCGGACCCGGTGCTTTTACCGGACTTTTGACCATGTCCGTCTGCTCCATTGGTATGGTATCCAAGATGTATATAGAAGCCATTGAGGATTTAGACACCAGGATTCTGGAATCCTTAGATGCCTGCGGCTGCAATACCTTCCAGAAAATACGGTATGGAATCCTGCCCCAGCTCATTCCAAACTTTGCATCAACGGTGATCTACCGGTTTGACATTAATTTAAGGGATGCAACGGTTCTGGGACTTGTAGGAGCCGGCGGCATTGGCGCACCATTGATCTTTGCCATGAATTCCTATCGGTGGAATGAGGCGGGAGCTATTTTGGTAGGCCTTGTGGTTCTGGTTCTTATTGTGGAATACATTTCCACCAAAATCCGCGTAAAGCTGGCCAGGGGGTGATCAGTTGGAGAAACAGGCAAGAATTTATTACACCTCGGATGTTCACGGATACCTGTTCCCTACCTCTTACGGAGACAGAGAAGAGCGGCACATGGGGCTTTTAAACTGTATTACCAACTTTAAAAAGGATGGAAATACTCTTATTTTTGACGGAGGGGATACCCTGCAGGGAGCCCCTTTTGCTACCTATATCACTTCCCGGAAAGAAGCTGTCCCGGAGATGAACCCCATAGCAAGGGTGTATAATGAAGCTGGATACGATGCCGTAGTCCCGGGAAACCATGACTTTAATTTTGGCTATGAATGCCTTGCAGAATACTTTCAGGCGCTTCAGGGAGTCTGCCTTTGTGCCAATGCAAAGGACCTGGAAGGAAAGGCGCGGATATCAGGGAGCCATGTCTTTACCCTGGAAAACGGGCTTCGCCTGGGAGTGACCGGCATTGTTACGGATTATGTAAACGTGTGGGAGCAGCCGGAGCATTTAGAGAAGATCCGCATTACCGATGCGTTTGAAGCGGCTGCAGAAGAGCTGCATAAGCTGAAAAGCCAGGCAGATGTCACTGTATGCATTTATCATGGCGGCTATGAATGTGATCTTGACAACGGAATGGTTTTAAGTACAACAGGTGAAAATGTGGGCTGCCGTATTTTAAAGGAGCTGGATTATGATATCCTTTTGACGGCACACCAGCACATGTCCGTTTCCGGAAGAGAGCTTTTTGGGACCCATACCCTGCAGCTGGCCCCTAATGCCATACAATATGCCTGTTTGGATATCAGGCTTGAAAACGGAAAGGTTTCAGTGGAGTCTTCCATCTGCCCTGCCGGAGAGGTTCATGGGAAAGAGCCTTATGAGTCCCTGCTTCCGTTGGAGGAGGCAGTACAGGAATGGCTGGATGTAGACATCGGCTGCTTAAAAGAGCCGGTTCCGGAAAAGAATAAGCTGGAAATGGCCCTCCATGGGTCAGCCATCGCAGATTTTTTTAATCAGGTCCAGCTGGAATATTCGGGAGCGGATATTTCCTGCGTTGGCTTGGGAAATTCGCCCATCAGTCTGCCGGATCATGTGACCATGCGGGACATGGTCCGGGTGTATCCATTTTCCAATACCCTTGTGGTCCTGGAGGTAAATGAAGAATCCCTTAAAAAGGCATTGGAACGCTGCGCCGAATATTTTGCTTTAAAAGATGGGAATATTGAAATATCAGATGTGTTTTTAAAGCCTAAAGTGGAGCATTATAATTATGATTACTTTTCCGGGATAACCTTTGAAGTGGACTTAAAAGAGCCCGTGGGAAAACGGGTGAAAAAGATCCTGTATAAGGGAGAGCCTCTGGGAGACCGTTCCTTAAGCCTTTGCATGAGCGATTACCGGGCCAGCGGCACCGGCGGCTATGAGGTATACAGGGAATGCCGGGTCATAAAACGCATTGGGACAGAGGTTCCCCAGATGGCCCTGGATTATTTGAAAAGGCATTCTGAGGTGGAGATCAGGAAAAACGGCGGAATAATACTTTTGTAAAAGCAGCGGCCTGCTCTCTTTTAATCCGGCCATATACTGGAGATAGCAGAAAACTTCAAAACAATGAAGCCATAACATTGTGCAGCGGCGCACAGGGTTATGGCTTCATCTTTTTGCTTTATCTAACGATTGACTAATCATATATGGAAATCGCTATGATTCTTTATGAAGCCATTTCATTTACGAATATCCTTTAGGGGAAATCTGATTAAGTTGAATCCCATGGTTCCAAATAAAATTGCAATGATTCCTATATAGTGATAATAGAACAATGGTTCATGTAAAAAGATGGTTCCAGCTAAGATAGTTACAACGGTTGATACATTGTTGAAAAGACCAACTCTGGTTGCGTCCAATTTGCCCAATGCATATGTGGAAAGCAAAGCTGTTATTAAAGATGAAAACACACCAAGATATATAATTGCCCAAACAAAGGACGGGTCTGAAAATGGTTCAAAATAGGCGGAAATATTACCATTTAAAATATGTTGAATGATAGAAATCAAGTTGAAAACAATACAGCCTGCAATACTCATAACATAAACGATTGAAAAAAACAGAATAATTTTTCGATATTTTTTTAATTAACACATTATAAATTGCAAATGATACTGCGGACATTAGAATAAACAGGAAACCAAGATAACTGTAATTGCCAATATTAAATCCATTCATTACATTGATGAAAACAACACCTGATACAGATATGGCCATAAAAAGCTTTTGCAAGTTCCGTACCTGTTCTTTTAATATGATTCTGGCAGCAATGAGTGTCAAAACAGGAGCTGTGGCCTGCACAATCCCCGCCTCAGAGGAAGATATTATTTTCAGCCCAAGTGTTTGAAACAAAAAGAATAAAATAGGATAAGCGATGCTAAAGGGAATAATCTTGAACCAGTCAGCTGCACTGACCCTGATTTTATTGGGAGTAAAAAAATCTATAAATAAAAATACAAAGGGCCGCCAACGTAAACCTATGGGCCAATAAGGATAAGGTATCAGCACTTTTCAGTGCTATTTTAACAAATAGAAAAGAAAAGCCAATAATCAATGCCTGGAGTGTTATTGCTAAATATGCTTTTATAGTATTTTTCATTAAAACCACCCTTCTGGAATACAGCCCACATGAAACAAACTGATAGATAAACTGCTGTTTCAGCCTGTATGCTCCTGTCTATATTGTATTATAGAAAGGAAACTGCTACAATCAATATAAATTTAATCTGTACCGGTACAAAACGGGGAAGGTATATATGGAAAAATATATTATGATATCTAATGAATTGGAAGAGCTTATACACACTTCTGTTTTACAGGAAGGAGCCAGACTAAAATCCATTCGGGCATTATCACAAGAATATAAGTGCAGTAAAAGCACTGTCATAAAAGCGCTTGAGCATTTAAAGAACAAACACCTGCTTTATGCAGTACCCAAAAGCGGATATTATATTATAAAGAGAACCTTTGATGAATTACCGGAAAACAAAGGGCTGGTTGATTTTACTAACACCGCTCCCAACTGGAGGCATTTTCCTTATTCCGATTTTCAGCATTGTCTTAATAAGGCTATTGACACTTATCAACAGGATTTATTTCAATACGGAACGCTCCGTGGCCTCCCGTCTTTAATTGACGAAGGCAAACGGCTTCTGGAATCATATCAGGTTTATTGTAAAAACGAACAGATTGTTGTTTGCTCTGGTATACAGCAGGCGTTGACTATTTTATGCCAAATCCCCTTTCCTAATAACAAAAAGACCGTTCTGATTGAAGAACCTGGCTATCACCTATTCATGCAAACATTAAAAATCATGAATATATCTGTTTCTACTATAAAAAGAGAACCTGATGGAATTGATTTTAATAAATTAGAAGAAATCTTTCGTACTGGAGATATAAAGTTTTTTTTACCTTATGCCCCGTATTCATAATCCTTTGGGCGTGTCTTATACCAAGGCGCAAAAAAGTCGGATTGTCTTTTTGGCAAACAAATATGATGTTTATTTAGTTGAGGACGATTATATAGCAGACTTTGAAACGGATTTAAAGGCCGACCCATTATACTTTTATGATATAAATCAGAGAGTCATTTATCTGAAAAGTTTTTCCAAAATAATGTTTCCAGGCTTACGGGTTGGATTTGCGGTACTCCCTGAGACTATTTGTTCACAATTTGCAGAGTACAAACGATTGATTGACATTGATAGCTCAATGTTTTCGCAAGGAGCACTGGATATTTATATAAAAAGCGGTATGTTCAACAGACATATTCATCAAGTTAGAAAAGTTTATGATGAAAAAGCAAAAAAGCTTGTGGATTCATTTGAACTCCATAAAATCGGCTGGTTGTTGCCCGATACGAAGATAAAGGGGGCAAAGACATTTTTGGAAATACCTGATTCTATAAGCAAACATCTTTTAATAAATTCTTTGCGCAGGAAAGATGTTATAATTGAGGGTTTGGAGAAGAACTATTATACAAATAGTCAAACGGATCAAAGATTAAAACTCGACGTTGCAAATATTGATATTGAAAAAATCGAGGGAGCTGTGGAGATTATCAGTAATGAAGTTATGCGGCAAATGAAATAAGCAGAAAGCACTGCCTCCACTAATTGGAAAGCGGGGTATATGTATTGATCCCTGCATAAGACGGATAGATAATTACTGTAATGTATGGTATGATGACAATAAGAAAAGTTGAGTTTCTGATTATTTATATAATAGGAGGTGGAGGTATGGTTTATTACTTTGATGAGGAGGTTTTAATAAGAACAATTATTGAAACGGACCCTAAAACTATTTGTAAAGAGGAAGTAGCACAAGGATGGCAGGCAAACGAAGAAAAGTATTTGACCAGATTAGCGGACAACACTTCTGGTAAAGCTGTTTCTCTTGTCGCGGAATACAAAGGCAACGTCGCTGGATATATAAATGTGTATATCGATGCTTCCTGGGGTTCTTTTGCAAATATGGGGTATTGCGAAATTGTTGATTTTGGCGTATTAGCAAAATACCGTTGTTGCGGAATAGGCTCTAAACTAATGGATACCGCTGAAAAGATTGCTTCGGAATATGCAGATGTAGTTTATCTTGGGGTAGGCTTACACAGCGGATATGGCAGCGCTCAAAGAATGTATTATAAGCGTGGTTACATACCTGACGGCAAGGGTGTATGGTATAAAGATAAAATAGCTGAGCCGCATAAAACTTATTGCAACGATGATAACTTAATTCTGTATTTTAGCAAAAAGCTTAGATAGCTATTATGAGTATAGGAGTAATTACGGGGGGCAGTGTCTTGGTGACATTGCTCCCTATTTTCGTTATAGCCCACAATCCCACGCTCATTCAAGTCTGATCCAGGAAACCATTGGTAAGCCATATTCATTGTAATTTCCTGTCCCGGCCGCCATTGTGATCCAATTCCATTGAAAAAGCCAGTACACGCAATCCAGATACAAAAAAATATCGTCATTTTATCCATTCTTTTATTTTAACCGAATCAAGCAGCAATAGCTGCTGTTCGCTTATGCCCGATGGAGCGGGGCTTGCTGTAAGCAAGTAGGGGCGCGGATTGCGAATGCCCGCTTGACTGAATCAAGGAGCAAATTCAGTAAAAATAACCAGAAGATTAAATAGAAACGGAATAAAAAAATCAGAAACAGGTTATAAATGAATTTGTTACTGTCCCCGTTGAAAGAATATTCAATTTTATGTATAATAGTATTATTACATTCAATGAAAAAGTTAGAATGAACCAGGGAGGAATTATGAGCATCAGGGTTGTAGCAGTGGATAACTCAGAGGAATTATTAGTGAAACTGACTCGTATTTTAAAGGAAATAGACGGCATTGAACTGTGCGGAAGCTTCAATGAAGCCATTGCAGCCATGCAATATGTAAGGGAAAATCCGGTTGATATGGTGTTTTCGGATGTGGTTATGCCGGATATCAGCGGAATTACCCTTGCGGCGAAGCTGTATGAGCTGCCGGAACCGCCGGAAGTGGTACTGCTTTCCGGTATTCCCGGCTTTTCGCTGGAAGCCTGGAAGATCCGGGCCTTTGGCTTTATTATAAAGCCCTATAAAAAGACGCAGATTGTTAAAATGATTGATCAATATAGAATGGATAAAAGCAAAGTCGTATAAAACAGGAAAAAGGCTGGGGGCTGCATCAAATAGCAATGGCATATGGTTATACCGTCACAGGGGGTTTTGCGTTTTATGTAACGCAAAAACCCTTTAAAAATTGTTTCAAATCTGCTGAAGACCTTGTATTTCCTTAGTTTTGTATTTTAATGGACGAACACAGATGACTATGTTATAATGTTAGGACAGTGAAAAGAGAACCCTTTTTTTCCATAAGGAGAAAGATATGAAAGAAAAGTTCAAAATAAAGGGACAGCTGAGGACGTATATGCAGTGGCCGCTTTATCTGAGCGCATTGCTGATCGCTGCCAATACGGTGATCGGCGCAGCCAGTACAAAGGCGGGCATTATCATGGCGTTTTTTTACACTCCTGTATGTAGGCATAGCAGTCTGGCTTTATACTTACAGAAGGAGACTTCTGATGAGCGGACTTGTGGAATTTTCTGCAGAATATTCCTGGACGCAGAAGCAGCTCCTTACCGATCTGGAACTTCCGTATGGAATGACGGATGAAAACGGAAGGATTCTATGGGGGAATACAGCGTTTTCAGAGGTGTTAGGGGAAGAAAAGCCTCTAAAGGTCACGAAAAAGAACATCATGACCATTTTTCCGGAGATAACGAAGGAAGTGTTAAAGCTTAACGAGGGTATTGCCGTTCTCCATGCCGAGTGCAATGGACGGAAATACCAGATCCGCTTAAAGGCTGTCTATATGAAAGAATCACCGGAGGTCATTGTTTCATCGCTTGGAGTGGAGGCTGCCGGACAGATGCTTGTGGCAGTCTATCTTTTTGATGAAACGGAAATCCTCACCTACAAGCAGATGGTGGATGATCAGAAAATGGTTGCCGGCCTTATTTATCTGGATAATTATGATGAGGCGCTGGAGAGTGTGGAAGAAGTGCGCCGTTCTCTGCTTACTGCCCTCATTGACAGGAAGATCACCAAGTACATTACCAATATGAATGGAATTGTTAAAAAGCTGGAAAAGGATAAGTACTTTATCGCTATTAAGCAGTCCTATATCACCGAGCTTAAGGAGAACCGTTTTTCCATTCTGGAGGAAGTTAAGACCGTCAATATCGGCAATGAGATGGCAGTGACCCTAAGCATTGGTCTTGGAATGAATGGAGACAGCTACTACCGGAATTACGAATTTGCAAGAATTGCTATTGATATGGCCCTTGGACGGGGCGGCGATCAGGCGGTAATTAAAGATGGGGAACGGATCCAGTATTTCGGAGGCAAGGCCCAGCAGGTAGAGAAGACCACCCGGGTAAAAGCCCGCGTAAAGGCTCACGCCCTCAGAGAGCTGATGGAAACAAAGGACCGGCTGCTGATCATGGGGCACCGGTTAACAGATATCGACGCCTTTGGTGCTGCAATTGGAATTTACCGAATTGCTACTGCCATGGATAAGAAGGCCCATATCATTATTAATGAAGTGACTACCTCAGTCCGTCCTATTCTGGACCGTTTTGTGGGTAATCCTGATTACCCGGAAGATTTATTCCTGACAGGGGGGAAGGCAGCAGAGCTGGTGGATGCCAATACCCTTTTGGTGGTGGTGGATGTAAACCGCCCCAGCATTACCGATGCGCCGGAGCTTCTGCGTCTTGTAAAGACCATTGTAGTCCTGGATCATCACAGACAGAGCAGTGAGATCATTGACAATGCGGTCCTTTCCTATGTAGAGCCGTATGCTTCCTCTTCCTGTGAAATGGTAGCGGAAGTGCTGCAATACATTGCAGATGGGATTAAGATCAAATCTGCGGAGGCAGATGCCCTATATGCAGGGATCGTCATTGATACGAATAATTTCACCAACCAGACAGGCGTCAGGACCTTTGAAGCGGCCGCCTTCTTAAGAAGAAACGGTGCGGATGTGGTCCGTGTGCGTAAGATGTTCCGTGATGACCTGGAAGATTACAAGGCAAAGGCGGAGGCTGTCCGGGATGCGGAGATTTTCGAGGGATCCTTTGCTATCAGCGTATGTTCTTCGGAAGGAATCGGAAGCCCTACGGTCGTAGGAGCCCAGGCAGCCAATGAGCTGCTGGACATAGCCGGAATCAAGGCATCCGTTGTAATGACTGATTATAATCATGCGGTGTATATAAGCGCCCGTTCCATTGATGAAGTGAATGTACAGGTCATGATGGAAAAGCTGGGCGGCGGCGGACACCGTACCATTGCAGGCGCACAGCTTGGAGGCGTCAGCATTGAAGAAGCTAAAACCCGTGTAAAAGCGGTTATTAAAGAGATGTTAGAGAAGGGAGACATATCATAATGGAAGTTGTATTATTAGAAGACGTAAAGGCATTAGGTAAGAAGGGACAGATCGTTAAGGTTAACGACGGATATGCAAGAAATTTCATTCTCCCTAAAAAGCTGGGAATCGAAGCAACGGCTAAGAATTTAAATGACTTAAAGCTTCAGAAGGCCAATGAGGCAAGGATCGCAGCGGAACAGCTGGAGGCTGCAAAGGAGCTTGGAGCCAAGCTTTCTGAATCGTCTGTCACCTTGTCCATACGGGCAGGAGAAGGCGGAAGAGCCTTTGGTTCCGTATCCGGAAAAGAAATTTCCGCTGCTATTAAGAGCCAGCTGGGATATGACATTGATAAAAAGAAGCTGGTCCTCCCCGAACCGCTTAAGACCTTTGGTTCCCATGAGGTTTCAATCAAGCTTCATAAAGATGTAACTGCAAAACTGATTGTTAAGGTAGTGGAAAGCTAGGAGGCATGAACATGGATGATGCCCTGATCAAACGGGTGCTGCCCCACAGCATTGAGGCAGAGCAATCCGTCATCGGTTCCATGCTGATGGACCGGGATGCAATCATCACGGCTTCCGAGATTGTTACAGCAGGAGATTTTTACCAGCACCAGTATGGCATCATGTTTGAGGCCATGCTGGAGCTTTTTAATGAGAATTTGCCGGTGGATCTGGTGACTCTTCAAAACCGTTTAAAGGAAAAGGATGTTCCTCCCGAAGTTTCAAGCCTGGAATTTGTAAGGGACATCATTACCACGGTCCCTACATCCGCAAATATAAAATCCTATGCCAATATTGTCCGTGATAAGGCGGTTCTAAGGCGGCTTATTAAGGTAAATGAGGAAATAGCCAACACCTGCTACGCAGGAAAAGAACCCTTGGAAACCATTATGGCTGTTACGGAAAAGACCATATTTGATCTGCTTCAGAACCGCAACTCCGGGGATTTCGTACCCATCCGCCAGGTTGCCATGAATGTTCTGGAAAAGATCGAAGAGGCTTCCAAGAACCAGGGAACCGTAACCGGAATCCCCACAGGCTTTATTGACCTGGATTATAAGACTTCCGGCCTTCAGCCTTCCGATTTCATCCTGATCGCCGCCCGCCCTTCCATGGGAAAGACGGCTTTTGTGCTGAACCTGGTAGACCATATTGCTGTAAAAAAAGGGCCTGCCCTGTATGGTATTCAGCCTTGAGATGTCCAAGGAACAGCTGGTAAACCGTATGCTGGCCATGGAATCCAATGTAGATTCCCAGAAGCTTAGAACCGGAACCTTATCGGATACCGACTGGGATGCCGTCGTGGAGGGGATCGGAGTCATCGGCAATTCCAAGCTGATCATTGATGATACCCCGGGAATCTCTATCGGGGAACTGCGTTCCAAATGCCGTAAGATGAAGCTGGAATACGGTCTTAGCGTGGTCATCATCGACTACCTTCAGTTGATGAGCGGAAGCGGAAAAGGCGGCGAAAACCGCCAGCAGGAGATCTCAGAAATATCCAGATCCCTAAAAGCCCTGGCAAGAGAGATGAACGCTCCCGTGATCGCTTTATCCCAGCTAAGCCGGGCCTGTGAAACAAGACCAGACCACCGCCCCATGCTCTCCGACCTCCGAGAATCCGGAGCCATCGAGCAGGATGCGGACGTAGTTATGTTCTTATACCGTGATGATTATTATAATAAAGATACGGATATGCCTAATATTGCGGAGGTAATTATTGCAAAGCAGAGAAACGGCCCCATCGGGACCATTAATCTGGTCTGGAGACCAGAGTATACGAAGTTTGCAAACATGGCTAAGCAATGAGCAGGATAGAAAAAAGAGGGGTCCCTGGCCCAGGAAACAAGAATACTTGTTTTTCCCTGGGTCCAGGGACCC
>BBDR01000017.1 GCA_001312405.1 Clostridium sp. NkU-1
AGGAAGATATTCCGGTAATGAAGAATATTAACCTGACCATTAAGAAAGGGCAGACGGTGGCTTTGGTTGGGACAACAGGTGTAGGCAAAAGCACCATAGCAAACCTGATCAACCGGTTTTATGACCCTCAGGAAGGAGCTGTCTTCATTGACGGAGTTGATATCCGGGATGTGACGCTTTCCAGTTTAAGGGATAATATCTCTATGGTGTTACAGGATACATTCCTTTTTAATGGAACCGTGTATGAGAATATTGTATACGGATGGAAAGATGCGAAAAGAGAAGATGTCATTGCGGCGGCAAAGGCAGCAAATGCCCACGATTTCATTGAAAAGATGGAAAACGGATATGATACGTTTATCGGGGAACGGGGCGTGTTACTGTCAGGAGGACAAAGGCAGAGAATTGCCATTGCCCGCGCGATTTTAAGAGATTCTCCAATCCTGATCCTGGATGAGGCAACCTCTGCTTTGGATACAAAAACAGAAAAGGAAATACAGGCGGCGTTGAATGAGATTTCAAAAGAGCGCACGACCATAATGATTGCACACAGGCTTTCTACTACCCGTGAGGCTGATTTGATTGTAGTGCTAGATGGGACCGGTATTGCAGAGATGGGTACTCATGACGAGCTGATTGCGAAGGGAGGAATTTTTGCCCGTCTGCATGGAGCTCAGGCATCGTAGGCAATAAAAAACAAAGTCATTACCGGTTTTATGTTTTTAAGTAAAACGGACCACGGAAGAACTTTCCATGGTCCGTTTTACGATAGAAACAGCAGCTATTTCCCATCCCCCATCTCCATAAATTTAGCCGGAGAGCAGCCAATATACTTTTTAAACACCTTAATAAAATACTTATATTCAGAAAATCCCACCATCTCCGCAATTTCATAAACCTTATACTGATCTGATTTTAAAAGCTCCACAGCCTTCTGCATCCGGTAACGGTTCAAAAAGTCGTTGAAGGTGTAGCCGGTCTCGCTTTTGAATTTCGTATTTAGGTAGGTACAGGAAAGGTTATATTCTTCACTTAAATCGGTTAAGGAAAGGCGGGAAGAATAATGCTCTTCAATGTACTTTACCATGGCGCTTACGTATTTATTTTTGAAAGTGACGGTTTCAGAAATATCTGTTTCTAAAATACCCAGCTTTTTCTTTTCCATATGGATTTGCCGGATATATCCCTTCATCCGTGTATTCGCTTCCAGCTTTTCGGTTATCTTATGAATCGCATCATAAAGCTCTGTAAAATCCACAGGTTTTAACAGGTATTCTGTAACGTCAAGGCGAATGGCCTTTTTGGCAAATTCAAATTCACTGTATCCTGACACGATAATGGCTTCATAGCCGTATTCTTTTATGCTTTCTTCCAGCATCTGCAGACCGTTCATGATGGGCATGTTGATATCTACGATTACAATGTCGGGCTCATTGTCCTTGATCTTTTGAATTCCATCGACTCCGTCTATGGCTTCGCCTACGACCACGCAGTTAAGCTCCTGCCAATTTACCATGAACATCAGACCTTTTCTGATGATATCTTCGTCTTCTACAAGTAAAACCTTATACATAATAATCCTCCATATCTGCCGGCATGGTAACGGTGACCCGTGTGCCGGAACCTGGCTGGCTTTCGATTGTCAGGCCATATCCGGGACCATATAACAGCCGGACAACACGATGGGAATTATAAAGACCAATATGATCCTTATATTCATCCTCCGACTCCAGTCCGGTCCGCAGACTGGCAAGCGTTCTCCATCAATTCCGCTTCCGTCATCCTCCACACACAGCTCCAGCAGATCATCATGCACACGTCCGGTGATGGTAATGGAGATGGAGTGGGTATTTTTCATGCCGTGAACCAGGGAATTCTCCACAACCGGCTGAAGCAGCAGCTTGGGAATCCGGTATTCCAGCAGTTCCTCGGGAATATCAATATGATATTTTAAACGACGGTTATAGCGCATTTTTTGTAACAGGAGATAATCATTGATATATTCAATATCCGTTCTGAGGGAGACAATGGTGCTGCCATAATAGATGCTGTAGCGCATGAGGCTGGCGAAGGACTGAACCATATCAGAAGCTTTTGCTGCATCGATCATAATTTCATACCGGAGGGTCTCCATAACATTGAAGATAAAATGAGGGTTAAATTGTTCTTCTAATTGTTTGATTTCCATGGTCCGCTTTCGCTCGGACAGTTCACTGTTATAAGTAAGCAGTTCTTCCCGCTGCATTACCATGTGGCGGTATGCATCGTCCAGCTTCTGGAATTCATCAAATACCTGAGAACGGAGCTGATAGTCCATATTGCCTTTTCCCATCTGTTCGATGGATTTCTGGAGTTCATTGATGGCCAGCAGGTTTTTCTGGGTGATGTGTTCAGTTACAGGCAGGGAAATGATCACCAGAAGGATTCCTACGGTAAGCATGAATATAAAGCCGTAAAACAGTAAATTCTTCTGATATTCAATGAAAACCAGTGTATATAGGATCAGAGAACTCCTGGGAAGTGAACTTTTTTGAATGTGATAATGTTTTCCATTGACCTTTACCACATTTCCTTCCTGCCAGTCCATCCGATATTTTCCGGAAGGGTATTTGTCCATGGGGTCGGTCTGCTGGCGGCTGATAGAAAAGATAAGATTATCATACCGGTCCGTGATGATAACATCATCCAGAGGATATTTGTGGATGATCTCATAAAGATAGGAATCAAACAGGTCAAAAAACAGATAGCCGGCAAGTGTGCCGTCCTTTACCACGGCTTTGCCAAGAATTAAATCACCTGCCTGCCCATGGGCATAGTTTAACCGGCTTGGCAGTGTGAAAATCTTTTCGGGCTGTTCCTGCATCTGGCTGGTCATGCGGTGAAAGATATCACTTTCCAGGAAAATCTCCTGATTGCCGGCAAACAGATTGCTGCTGACGATGCGTTCACTCTGGTCTAAGAGTACAAAGGATGACCGGATTGTCTGGGCATTGGTAAAGTCATAAAGAAGCCGGTTATTTGCAGTGATGGCGGCAGAGTCTGGACTGTCCAGCGCGGTCAGCAGATCCGGACTTTGGGAAAGCTCTGCCAGTCCCTGCTGATAGAGCAGGAGCTGCTGATTTAGGATGGCGGACAGCTGAATATGATTATTTTTGTTGGTACCGGAGATAATCCACTTTACATTGATGAATAGGAATAAAAGCACCAGCACAAATAAGAGTGAGATGATGGAAAGAGCATATTTGATGAAGGATTTTTTTATGTAGTGTTTGTATTGGTTGCTTTTCATAAAGGGGGCCTCCGAATGTATATATGGTTAATAGCCAAGGTGGTTTAGAGCGTGTGGTTATAGTTATTATACCATAAGTCCGCAGTGCAGCTCATAAAACCTGCGGTTTTATGAGCTAACGGGCGTTCGCCCTATGAAATAAGTCATAAAAGGATTTTCTTATGTGCAGGCACAACGAAAATCCTTTTATGACTTATTTCGCACTGCTCATTGCTTTCGCTAAATGCTGATATCATTGCTCCCCGTTAGTTTGAAGAACAAAAGCAGCGATAGAATACTGGTCAGAGTTAAGATGGTTGAATAAGCAGCAGCATTGCCAAAGTTACTTCTAATGACCTCCGCATAAATAGCTACGGTCAGTGTCTGGGTCTTGCTGGTATAGAGGATGATAGAAGAACTCAGTTCACTGATTAAGGTGATCCAGCTCATAATGGCGCCGGATAATACACCGGACATCATCATGGGAACTGTAATTTTTGCAAATGATTTTGTCTCTGAACAGCCAAGACTGATGGCAGCTTCCTCCACACTGGGCTGATCTGTCCGATTATGGCAGTACTGGAACGGATGGTGTAGGGCATACGCCGGATGGCCAGTGAGATGATGATAATGAGGGCAGTACCGCTGAGGAGAAAGGGTTTTGTGTTAAATGCATATAAAAATGAGATACCCAGTACAGAGCCTGGTATGATGTATGGGAACATGGTGACCGTATCAAGGATATTGGTCAAAAATGATTTTTTTCGTACAGTCAGGTAGGAGATCAATATCCCCAGCACCACAACCACAGCGATGGCACACAGCCCGAATAAATAAGTGTTGAGAATTGCACCGTTGTTATTCTTTGAAAACAGTGTGTTCCGGTAGTTATCAAGAGAGAATCCGCCGGTGTATACGCTTCCTCCTCCGGTAGCCAGGAAGGAAGTGAAGATAACGGTTAGCTGCGGAAGGATGGCCATTAAGACAACCAGGTATACGAACAGGTGGGATAATACATTTTTAAAACCAGTGCAGTTTTCTGCTTCCATAGGTTTCAATGCGGTCATGGAGTAGGTATAGCGGTTTCCAAGATAACGCTGGAAGAAGAATAACAGCAGGGTGATGCCGATAATAATGACACAGAGTGCGGCAGCAAAATGGTCATCGGTATTGACCTCGCCCATAAACTGGCTGTACATCAAAACCGGAAATGTCTTATAACCTTCACCGATCAGCATAGGAGTACCAAAGTCGGAGAACACTCTCATAAATACCAGCAAGGAGCTGGCAAGCATGGTGGGCATGACCAGTGGCACGATTACTTGCAGCACTCTCTGCAGGGCACTGCATCCCAGGCTTTCAGCGGCTTCATTTAAGGAGTTATCCAGGTTTTTAAGAGCACCTGAGATATACATATAAACCAGTGGAAAGGATTGCAGAGAGAAGACCAGAACAATTCCTGCAAATCCATAAATGCCATTTAACTTTACATGAAACAGATTGTTTAAGATCTTGGTGATAAAGCCATTGCGCCCCAGTAACTGGATCCAGGCATAAGCTCCGATAAACGGCGGAGAAAGATAGGACATGACGATCAGGATATTTAAATACTTACTTCCCCTGATTCGTACACTCCGCAGAACATATGCCATGACCAGACCCAGAGCAGCCGCCAGCAGGGTGGAAACAATGGTGACTTTAAAACTGTTTACCAGAGTGCTCCAGTAATATTTTCTGGCAAAGAATTTACCGAAATATGCAAGACTGAAGGTGCCATCCTCGGAGAGCACGCTCTTATATAATATCAGAATTAAGGGGTAGACTACGAAGATGAGAAAGAGGGCCAGAATCCCCAGTGCCATAGCTATCCAGATATTGAACTTCTTTTCGCCGGCATATCTCATACCTGATCCCTCCTGACTACAAGATTTCTATTTCCGTCTTCGGTGTAAATGTTGATCTTTTGAGGCTGCACAGCAAGACGGATAGGAGAACCATCCGGAATGATATCCCAGATATCGGAATTCTGGATGACTTCGATTTCCTGACCGTCTGCCAGGGTAACAAAATAATGGGTGGTAATGCCAAGGAATACACTGCTTTTTACTGTGGCAGGGATGCCGGCACCATCTGCCTGGTTGATGATGAATTCTTCGGGGCGGATGGATACCTTGATATTCTGTCCGTCTTTCACTTCCTGGTTTAAATGATTCATAGGCACGGTATAATCCTGAATCTGAATGAAAGTCTCACCGTTCTTAACCGATGCTTTACCGGACAGGATATTGGATAAGCCGATAAAGGTGGATACAAATAAGTTTGCGGGACGCTGATAGATGTTCTTAGGCGTATCGATCTGTTGGATGACACCGCCGTTCATGACTGCGATCCGGTCTGATACGGCCAGAGCCTCCTCCTGGTCATGAGTTACATAAACGGTGGTGATGCCTATCTGCTGCTGAATCCGTTTAATCGCATTTCTCATCTCCACACGAAGCTTGGCATCCAGGTTTGACAGCGGCTCATCCATCAGGAGGACTTCGGGATGGATGACGATTGCCCGTGCCAAGGCCACACGCTGCTGCTGACCGCCTGACAGCTTGGCAGGCATACGATTTTTTAAATGGTCGATTTTTACGACTTTCAGGATTTCCTCTACCTGGGCCTCCATTTGTGATGCAGGTATTTTTCTGTTTTTCAGTCCAAAGGCCACATTATCTTTAACTGTCATGTGAGGGAAAATAGCATAGTTCTGGAAGACCATGCCCATGTTTCGTTTGTTGGTGGGGATGTTGTTGATTACTTTCTGGTCTACCTTGATTTCACCGCCCTCGATGCTGTTAAAGCCGATGATCATCCGAAGCAGGGTTGTCTTGCCGCAGCCGGATGGGCCCAGGAGGGTGAAGAATTCCCCGGGATTAATATCCAGTGATAATCCATTGATAATGGTATCTTTTCCAAATCGTTTTACTGCATTTTCTATACTGATTGCTACTCCCATAGTTTATTTCTCCTGGTATATTCCATATTTTTTGGTACAAAAAGACTGCCCCTGACTGAGTCCCAGGCAGTCTTTTGTTTTTGATTGATGCAGTTTATTAATCCATGGAGGTTTCCATGTGCTCACTGAACCGATTGGTGATTTCCAATTTATGCTCTGCGACCCATCCCTCATCATAGTTATCAAATAATTTAATCTCGCTTTGAGGCTTCATATAATCAGCCAGAGTGGCGTCTTTCCTTAGAGGTCTTACGGTCAGTGTGGAACCGACTGCATTCTGGATCTTCTCAGACAGCATGTAATCTACAAATTTCTTTGCGTTTTCCGGATGCTTGCAGTCTTTTAGAATCTGTACGGATTCACCGGGGAAGATGGCTCCTTCTACCGGGAATACAACTTCTACTGCAGCACCTTCCTTGACATAGTTGGCAGCAGGATCTTCCCAGGTCAGACCGACTACGTATTCGCCTTCAGCCACGCCTTTATATACCTGGCTGGAGCTGTTGCTCATCTTGCCGTCTAAATTGGCGATGAACTTGTCTACATAGGCCCATGCTTCGTCTGAAAGAGGATCGCCGTCTTTACCCATGCCGTAGAGCATCGCCAGCAATGACTGGAATGCGGAACTGGAGTTCACGGGATCGCCAAATGCGATTTTTCCTTTTAATTCCGGATTTAATAAATCTTCGAATCCATCGATCTTCATATCGCCTTTTAAGTCTTTGTTTACGATCATAACAGTAGGATCTGCAAATGCAGGGGTAAAGTAACCGGTGGTATTTTTAAATGCATCGATCATGTTGCCATCTTCGGATGATACATATTCCATGAATAAGTCTTTTGATGCGGATAACATGGTCTGGTCAGCGACCCAGAAGATATCCCCAAGAGGATTGGCTTTTTCTGACTGAGCTCTCTTTAAAAGCTCTCCGGTGCCGGCGACTACCACCTCCACTTTAATGCCGGTGTCCTTTTCAAATTCCGGAATCACGGCATTGTTTAAGGATTCCCCGCGGGCGGTATAGACTACCAAAACAGGTTCTTCCTCCCCTGGTGCCTGACTGACGGCTTCGGTTTTCCCGGTATCTGCCGGGGCTTTGTTATCGGCCTGTTTCCCGGAGCTGCAGCCGGTGGCTGCCAGTGCCATGGCTAATAAGACTGCTGATATTTTTGCTGTTTTCTTCATGTGATTCTCTCCTCCCTGTTGGTGTTTCACTGGTTTATCTGATAGTTTCATTTTAGCTGTGGCAACCGGAAATGTAAATCCGACAATATCACACAAAGGTGTAAAATACACAACATATGTAAGACGATGATGGAACAGGAGGAAAAGGAGCGGAAAACAGGGCAGGAAAAAAGCCTCAGGATATGGGAATATCCTGAGGCAAATTTAAGTGGCTGATAATATGGTTATGAGCAAGTAGTGAAGGGGATTGGGAATATCCGCTTGACTTATACCCCAGGCGTCTATCTCGTACCCTTGCACAACGCCCACTGAATCCCATCCAATATCCAGAACAATGCTGCTCCTACCACCGACATGATAACAATGCCGCCGTACATCTGAATATAGTTAATCCTGGACCATGAATCCAGGATGTAGTAGCCCATTCCCCAACGGGTTCCATAAGCTTCTACAATTAAAAGGATGGCTAAGGAGGTTCCTGTCCCGACCCGGATGCTGGTAAACAGCTCCGGCAGTACTGCCGGCAGGGTGATGTCCTTTAGGATACTTCCTTTATGGGCACCGGCGCTTTTGGCCACAGAATAAATGCCCTGGTCGATATGCTCCGCCGCATCGCGGACAGCGACAATGATCTGGAATACCGTGGTCAGGACGATGATAAGAATTTTAGAGCCATTGCCAAGCCCTAAAAGCAGCATACAGACCGGAAGCAGCGCTGTTTTGGGTACCGGGTAGGAAAAGTACACCAGAGGGTGAAGGAGGTGGTTTGCGGTGGCAGATGAGGCCATGACAATTCCCACAGGAATGCCGATGAGAAGGGCAATGGATAAACCTGCCGCCACACGGCCTAAGCTGGCTCCTATATGAAGCCAAAGACTGGCCTTTGCCACCTGGCTGAATTTAGCGTATACAGTAAGTGGTCCAGGAAGCACCGGGGTGGATAAAATGGCGGCAAGAAGGAGCCAAAAAAAATTTACAAGTAAAAAAACCTTTTAAAAAAGACCCACATTTTTTTTCTCATATCTCATCCGCCTTAATGATATTTTCCGTGATCTGCTGTTCCAGTAACCGATAGGCCGGTTCTGAAGGACGCTTGACGCCCTGCCATGGGTTTTCGCTGAAAAAATCAAAGGAGCCGCCCCGCTTCATAACTGCGATCCTATGGGCAAGATAAAGAGCGTCTTCCACCCGGTGGGTGACAATGACTGTGGTAGGCTTTTTTTTCCTTCCAGACCCGCAGGAACAGCTCCCTTGCCGCCAAGGATGCTGCAATATCCAGGGCAGCAAATGGCTCGTCCATCAAAAGCAGTTCCGGATTCATAAGAAACGCCCTTGCGAGAGCCACACGCTGTGCCTGTCCGCCGCTTAATGTGCCTGGATAACGGTCTAAAAGTCCGTCAATCCCCAGTTCTTTACACAGGCTGGTAAGATGCTCTTCCATGTTACTTGTATTACCCCGGATTTTGGCCGTAAACAGGCAGTTTTCCTTTACTGTCTTCCAGGGCAGGAGCCCGTAATTCTGTGGGATCAGCCCGATAGAGCAGGATTTGGGGTCAAGCCCGGTTCCATCCAGGGTGATGGAGCCTGTATAGGGCAGAATACCTGCCAGGGCGTGAACCATGGTGGATTTTCCGCAGCCGGAGGGACCTGCCACAGCCAGAACCGTTCCGGTTTCCAGCTGCCAGGACATCTGGTCAATTGCCCTATGTGTTCCGCCTTTCCCATATGTGACAGAGATATCTTTTACGTTCAGCATCTGGCTCCCTCCGATCTTCTTAAGTTTCTATTTCAATTCTCCAATCAGCTGATCAGGCTTTAAATCCGGGCTGCATAATTCCTTCTTAGCTGCCCATTCCACAGCCGCCTGCAGGTCAGCCGTCTTTGGCAGTTCATTTTTCCGGTATACAGGCAGCTTAATATTTCCGGCCAGCTCCTCAGGATAGCCAGCCGCCTTGATGACCGTGGCTTCATACTCGTTTAAAGGAGTATTGTTAAGATAATCAACGGCCTCATCGTATGCCTGATACATTTTTTTAATCGTATCGGACTTTTCCTCAATGGAGTTCTTTGTAAATGCAGATACAGCAGGATACAGCCCGTCGGTGTTGGCGCTTCCCAGGACTACCGCACCATCCTTAATTGCAAGGGTGGAGAATGGCTCCGGCAGAAGGACCAGATCCACTTTGCCGTTACGCAGCATTTCAAGCCTGTCAGGGATCCGCGGCACTACCTGTTTGTCTAAATATGTATCCTCCAGCCCGGCATTATTTAAAATATAATCCAGAGAATACTCAATCAGGGTGTTCTCAGAGATTGCAATGCTTTTTCCAGCTGCGTCCTCCAGAGAAGTGATTCCCGTATCCTTTCCTGCAAGAAGTACATAATCCCCGTCCGTACATCCGGCGGCCTTCACGTCAAGCCCGGCATTCTGATACATGCACAGGCCGATGAAGTCAGTAAATACCCCGTCTAATTTCCCTGCCTGAAGGGCCGCATCCCGGTCTTTTGCAGAAGAGAACACCTGCATATCCAACTGGATTCCGTACTTCTTATCAAGTCCCTGTTCGGTGATAATAGTAAGGGGGACGATATCAGAGGAATACATAACTCCCAAATGAACGGTAGTGTCAACCGGAGTCTTTGCCTTGCCGGCGCATCCTCCCAGGATAACCGCCGCCGTACAGCCCAGTAATGCCATAAGAATTCCTGGGCGGCATAATAAATTTTTAGTATTATTTCCTGATTTTTTCATAGATTCTCCTTTTGCTTTTTATTCGCCTTATTATTTATTCTTCTTCTTTCCATCTGGCGTACCGGTGATTTTCCACTCCCAGGCAATCCAGTACCCGTCCGGCCATAAAATCCGCCATGTCATCAAGACATTTTGGTTTCTGGTAGAAGGCCGGCATGGCAGGAACAATAAATGCTCCGCACTCTGCCAGAGCCAGCATATTTTTCAAATGAATCTGGGACAGGGGCGTTTCCCTGGGCATCAATACCAGAGGACGCCGCTGCTTTAACGCCACATCGGCAGCCCGGGTAATTAAATCCGGTGTAATTCCTGCCGCAATATGGGCCAGCTTTGACATGGAGCATGGGGCTATGATCATTCCGTCCGTCAGATGGGAACCGCTGGCAGCCGCAGAAAACAGATCCTTGTTATCTTCCAGGATAAGCTGACCGGTAAAACGTTTCTTAAAATCAGCGATCCATTCCCCTGCCTCCCGGCCGTTTCGTAAGCCACAACCTTTTCCCCTGTTCCCGTCAGAATGAGCCGTACCCTGGCTCCGCCTTCAAGCAGGGCTTCCACTGTCCGAAGACCGTAAATGCTGCCGCTTGCGCCTGTAATTCCAACTACATATTGTTTCATAGTCTGCTTTATTCCCTTTCCATTCATTATAAGTACACATCCAGAGTACCGAAGATCAGAAGCACGACGCTGGTGATCTGGCTGATGCTGTATGATGCAATATTGACATTTTCCAGACGATCCGGTGATACCATCCAGTGCTGAATCACCATGAGGACCGCGATGATTGCCAGGCCTGTTCCGTAAAGCACTCCAAACTGGGGATAGAGCAGCACTCCGGCAATGCACAGGCAAAGCAGTGCAGCACAATGGAACAGAGTGCTGATCCACAATCCGCCTTTTACGCCAAATTGCACCGGAATGGAGTGGAGGCCGTTTGCCTTATCAAATTCATAATCCTGAGAGCCGTATATAATATCAAATCCTGCGGTCCAGAGGCAGTTGGCAGCGCCAAAGAAAAGCGGTATCAGGGAAAACTTCCCCGTTACCGCCAGCCAGGCCCCTACGGGAGCACAGGCACATGTAATACCCAGAACCAGATGGCATGTCCAGGTGAATCGTTTTGTGTAGGAGTAGATAGTCATCAGAAACAGAGCCAGGGGGGACAGGATGAGACATAGCAGGTTTAAACGGGAGGCGCTGAACACCATAACCAGAAAGCAGACAGCCACCAGGATTAAGGTTTCCTTTTTTCCAATCTGTCCCTGGGGAATCTGGCGGCTTGCTGTTCTTGGGTTTTTTGCGTCGATCCTGGCATCCACCACCCGGTTTAAGGCGTTGGCGCCTGTTCTGGCACTTAAAAAGGCAAGAGCAGCCCAGAATACCACCTTTGGATCCGGCCTGCCGCCGGAAACAGCCAGCAGGGCTACTGCGGCAAAGGCCAGGGAAAAGATGGTATGGCTGAACATGACCAGTTTTCCGTATTCATTTAATTTATTTACTATTTTTCCAGTGATCGATCCCATAAGTACTCCATTTCGCTGATACCTTGTTTTTGATTTCATCTGTCATCACAATATCCTCCGGCCAGGGACGGGAAAGCCCTTCCTCCAGACGCTTTCTTGTGGCATCAAAAGCCACCCGCCTGTCCGAACTAAACATATCTCTGGTGACGTCAATATTATTGAATACCCGCCACATGACTGTGGAATGATCCGACGGGTCCACATCCTCGTCCACAACTAAAATAAGGGAAGCCTTTTTTTCTTCCAGCATGGCAAGGGCTTTTTGCCTGCCGTCCCATGCTGTTCCTTGCGGATTGCCACGATCTCAAGCGATCCCCCGGTAAAGGTTCTTTTCCTCTGCTGGTGGCGTCTATGCCAAGCCGTCCTCCATACAAAGGATAATCAGAAGAGTGATCCAGAGCATCTAACGGTCCTTTGCTCACCACAAAATCTTCCTCCGGATGGGCATAACGCAGAACTTCCTGCCAGACAGCTTTTGAATCACTTGGATCTATGGTTTCATCGACTGCCACGATCATCTTGCAGTTCTCATCTGTCCCATACCCCAGATGGCGTTCATGACGGTTCTGGCAGCTCCCGGATAAGCCGGCTTCACCGATATCACTGCGCAGTTATGGAAGACTCCCTCAAAGCAGATGAATGTCCCGCAGCTCGGGAATCATCATTTTTAATATGGGAAGGAAGATGCGCTCCGTGGCTTTTGCCATATAGCAGTCTTCATGGGAGGCTTTCCTACCACTGTGGCAGGATAGACAGGATGCTTTTTGCGGGTAATGGTTGTAACATGAAATTTGGGATACCAGTCCGCCAGGGAATAATATCCGGTATGGTCTCCGAAAGGTCCTTCCCAGACCAGCTCTTCCTGTGGATCCACATAGCCTTCCAGTACAAATTCCGCATCCTCAGGTACATAGAGGTCGTTGGTAATACATTTCACCATTTTTACCGGTCTTTTTTTGAGGAATCCAGCCAGCATCATCTCATCAAGCTTCGGCGGAAGGGGGGCTGTGGAAGCGTAGGTCACGGCCGGATCGCATCCAAGTGCAACGGATACTGGCATTGGACAGCCTTTTTTTCCTGTATGCTTCGTAAATACCGGCTCCGTCTTTATGCTTTTGCCAGTGCATGGCCGTTGTCCTGGAATCCAGCACCTGCATCCGGTACATGCCCATGTTCTGAAGCTTTGTATCCGGATATTTTGTAAAGACAAGGGGAAGTGTAAAGAAAGGTCCTCCGTCAAGAGGCCAGCAATGCAGTACCGGAAGCTTCCCAAGGTCAGGATCTCTCTCTATTACCTGCTGGCAGCCGGGCTTCCTTATATGAAACCGGCTTCGGATAGGAAAGCAGCACAACAGGCGCAGAAGCTTTGGAGCAAAGGAGAACAGCTTTAAAAATGATGAGTAATTTCCAAAATCCAGATAAGCTCCGATCTCTGCTGCGATATCATCTAAGTTATCCGCCCCAAGAGAAAGAGCCATCCGTCTGTCCGTACCAAAGGCGTTCATCAGTACCGGATAGGGAGAGCCCTCTACATGTTCAAACAGAATTGCTTTGTTGTTTAAATCTTCCGCCTTGCAGATCCTGTCTGTAATCTCCGTTATTTCCAGGAGAGGGGATACTTTCGACCTTACCCGGATCAGTTCCCCTCTCTCTTCTAACATATGAATAAAATCCTGTAGTCCTCGATACGACATATTGCCTCCTAACGGTCATTGCTGCGGTAAGCTTCGTAGCCGCTGCTGGTTTTGATGCTGCTGTCAGGGAGGACCCACATTGCCTCCACATCCTCCATGCCTTCAACCAGGGCCAGTCCTTTTTCATAGGGCAAATTGAATATGGCGGTAGAAAGGGCATCTGCCCAGCCGGAATCTCTGCACACAATGGAGACCGCCCGAAAGTATGCTGAAGGCATCAATGTGTCAGGGTTGATAATATGATGATATCTCATCCCGTCCACTATGTAATACCTTTCATAATCACCGCTGCTGACGAGAGAATAACCGTCTAAATTCAAAGTATCAATGGCCTTTTTATCACTGTCAAGATCCGGGTTTTGGATATCCAGCTTCCAAGCTTTCCGTCTGCCCGTATTCCGATGGCACGGATATTGCCCCCTACACTGAGAAGGACATGATCAATCCCCCTGGCTTCCAGTGATCTTGCAACCTGCTCCGTGGCATAGCCTTTTGCAATGGCTCCCACGTCCAGACGCATATCAGGATCTTCCAGATATACGGTGGAGGCTTCTTCATCTATAAGGACCTTTGAAAAATCCGTATGAAGGGCTGCCTCTTTCAGCTGATCCATAGGCGGGACCTCTGCGGTCTCCGGGTTTTCTATTCCCTTTGTACGATAATCGTGCCAGATGGATAAGACGCTTCCCATGGCTGCATTTACCTTGCCGTCTGTTTGTTCATAAGCTTCTCCAGCCAGCTTCAGCATATCAATGATCTTCTGATCCACTTTTACCGGATTTTTCCCTGCATTATCATTGATGGTCTTAATATTGGCAATGCCTTCATAGTCATTGTAAATATCATATAACTGGTGGTAAATCTCCAGCTCATCGTGAACATCTGTGGCGATTTGGGTAAATTCCTCTTTATTTTTTTGAATATCCGACGATCTGGGTAACGGTATCAAAGAGATTTAAAAATTCAGCATGAAATCTTTGTTCCTTTTTAGCGCCTATGGCGGCGGTATTAACCGCCGCATAGTAAGCGCTGCCAGAGTTCCGGCAATTATAATAACTGTTAGTACTTTTTTATTTTGCATTTGCTTCTGCCTTGGAGATGCCCTCTTGGAAGTCGCCAATACCAACGGTTACGCTGGCCTTTAAGTCGGCATCAGTAGGTGCACCTTCTGTTTCATCAATTGCAAGACTGGTGATCTCACTGGCTGTCTTGCCAACTGCATAAGCTGCGAAGCTGGCAGCCTGCTCATTCCACTCTTTGCCAATACCGGAAGCTTTTTTTCATGCCATAAGCATCGCCTAACTGATCCTTGGTCTTGAAATCAGTGGACTTTAAGTCGCTGGTGATCTTACCGGAAGCGTCGAAGTTTACGTTGACTGAGAAGCGTCAAGTACACAGCTTGTGATTTTTCCGTCTGCGTCAAAGCTTGCAATGGTATAGGTAGAATAAGCCTGTGCTACGCCGTCAGCATCTGCTGCTGCGTCTTTGGACTTGCTGATGCCTGTAACGATACCATAGCCCAGCTTGTCGCCTGCCTGTGCGCCTGCGCTCTTGGCATTTGCTGCAGCCTGCTCAACAACATTGATAAAGTCTCCGATATGAACGGTAATGGTAGCCTTTAAGTCTGCATCATCTGCAATACCATCAGCAGAAACGGCAATTCCCTTTACTTCGTCAGCGGTTTTTCCGATTACGTACTGGGCAAAGCCTGCAGCCTGCTCATTCCACTCTTTGCTGATAGCGGAAGCCTTTTTCATGCCGTATTTTTCTCCCAGCTCATTCTTGGATTCAACAACTGTACCAAGATCTGTAAGCAGTTTTCCTTCTTTGGAGAAATTCACTTTGGTCTGAACGGAATCGATTTTACAATCTACGATTTTGCCGCTGCCATCTACCAATACGGCTGCGAACATGGTATCAACTTCTGCAAGTCCATCTTTTTCTCCTGCATCTGTGGATTTGCCGATGGAAGAAATTACTGCATAACCGGTAGATAAGGCGCCTTCTGCTGCCTCACCCTTTGCGGCTTCTGTAGTCTCTGCCTGTGCGGTAGTTTCGGCAGTTGTTGCTGCCTCTGTCGGTGCAGCGGTAGTTGGGGTCTGCTGTAAATTGGATGAACATCCTGCCAGGATAGATGCTGCTGCCATAAGGCCACAGCCTAAAGCTAAAACACGTTTTTTTCATAGAAATTACTCCTCCTTCGATTGCTTTATATTGTATTATTTTTTTAATACCATAATAAGATTTATCCACCACGGTCATGATCCTGGCCTTCTTGGCTTCGGATAAATTAAGGCTTCCGATGGTGTTTACAGCTTTTGCATAGTATCTGCCGGCTATTGTCTTAGTATAAGCAGTTCCCCCAGCTTCTAAAACCCTGTCATAGAGTTCCTTAGCGGTAACAAGGCCGTTTTTAACTTGTTTTAAAAAGTTCTCATCCTGTTTCATGGCATGGATGAGAGGAAGAGTGACAACTCCTTCTTCATAATCAGACCGGACGTTCTTCTTTGCATCACTTTCATCCATTTCATAATCAATGCAGTCGTCCATAAGCTGAAAAATCATGCCTACGTCGTTGCCGACCTTCCGGTACATACGAAGATTTTTCTTATCCTTTGTAGACAGCGCAGCACCTCCGAGAAAGGAGGCTTCAAAAAGTGCCGCCGTCTTTCCTTTGATGATGCTTAAATATCGGTAAACTGATAAGTCCAGGTTTCCATTGTTAATTTCCTGTCTCAGTTCACCCATGCAGATCCGGCATAAGTAATTGGGCATATCCAGGGCTTCGTATTCGCTTTTTTTAGGAATGGAAGCCGCCAGCTTAAGCGCCAGGGACAAGAGATAATCTCCGCATATGACCGCTGCCTTTTTTTCCAAATCGCTTTTGAAGTGTTTCGATTCCACGCCTTGTATCAGCGTCATCAATCACATCATCATGGACCAGGGTGGCCAGATGCAGCAGTTCCACTGCTGATGCCAGGGCAATGGCTTCAGCAGGGACCTTATCCTCTCCATCCATGGAACAGGCCATCAGCCATAGGCACGGATGAATTTACCTGTGGATTTTGCCAGATGGGCCGTATAAGTTCTGATGACAGGAGGCGCTGAAGATAAATGCTTTTCCACAGCTGCAGCCATTAAATCGAAAGCCTCTTCAAAGTCATACCGCAGGCTGTCTGCATCCTCCAACAATTCTCTATTAGTCATTGTATAAATACCACTTCCTTATAAAGGGAAGTTTTCTCCATTTTTTCTTAAGCCAGGGCATGAAATAATAATCAAGGCCAAGGGTTCTGCCGCCGCCGATCAAGATTGCTATGCCGGCGAAAATCATCCAGAACGTATTTAAGTAAAGACCGGTGGTGCAGACAAACATAAACTGAAGCACCAGGGATGCAGCAGAGGAAAGGAAGTTAAATAAGCCCGCCATCAAAGCCAGACCGATCAAGATCTCCGCAATCACAATACCGCGCTGCATGAACAGCTGCAGTCCGCCGTTAGGCAGGATCACTGTGTTCACAAACCAGTTCATAGGAGCAAAATCCAGTTTAAAGGCATAATCAGACAGAGTTGAATGGGATAAGCCTTTGGAACTGACGAGGGTAGCATCGATTAATCCTAAAATATGATAGGAGAAAACCGCAACACCGCTGGAAACTGCTTCAGTTGCAGCACCTGTGGCACTGGCTACTGCGTCTGCCGCTGCCGTAGTTGCGCTGGAAACTGCATCTGCCGAAGGAGCTGCTCCTCCGATGCCTGTGATCCCGTAGGGAGCCAGAATGTTGTTGAAGAATTGATTGGCCCCGCCAAAAAAATCCGCTCAGCATGGGCTGATCCATCCAGCCTTCTACGACCTTCATAACACCTTCAAATACCCATACAGCGCCCAGCCAGACGCGCAGCGGTACCAGCAGGAAGCTTGGGGTCCTGTTGGAGAAATGGCCTCCCAGGAAGCTTCTGCAGTTGCGTACGGTAAAGAATTCGTGGCGTACATAACTCCAGACCTTATTCCAGCCTAATACCTGGATAAAGTAAATCACATTAATAAAATGCTTGGAAAGCATGGCAAGGAATGAACACAGGTTAAACATGAGATTGGGAAGTCCAACCCGTGCGACTCCATAGCGGCCGCCAACAGAAACCATAACACCGTGGAAGGATGGTTTATACTCCTCCATGGCTCCTGAGCCCGAAATGGCACATACCATATTATGGGCGGCGGTATGAGCGCTCTGCTCACAGTTTTCCACCATCTGGGGAACAGGCGTCTCTTCTCCCTGCGGTACATACATCATGTTGTCGCCTACTACGTAGACTTCTTCATGGTCTTTGGCCCTTAAGAATGAATCCACCTGGATTCTTCCGCGCCCTACGGATTCCAGCATCTTGGCTGCTTCTCCGGTGATATCTGCGCTTTCTATACCGGCGGTCCAGATTACTGTTCCAGCCGTATAACGGTTTTTCCTGCCATTCTGATTCAGTTCAATGAAATCCTTGCCGATGGCGGTTACACCGGTTTCCATCATTACCTTTACGCCCATCTTTGTCAGGCGTTTCTCTACCTTGCCGGACAGCTTCTCAGGAAGGATGGGTACTGCCCTTTTTAAAACATCCACGTTATGCATGGAGATAAGAGACGGATCTATTTCATACTCTTCGCATAAGAAGGGCACATATTCCGCAAGTTCTCCAGCCATTTCCACACCGGTAAAACCGGCTCCTACTACGTAGAAAGTCAAAAGACGGCGTTTTTCCGCTTCATCCGGCTCACAGGCCGCCTGGCGGAATACCTGGTGGATCCGCTCCTTTAATAACACAGCATCTTCATAAGACCAAAGCTTATAAGAGTGCTCCTCTGCACCCTCCACACCAAAATAAGTGGGCTTGGAGCCTGCGGCCAGGACCAGATAGTCGTATTCGTATTCGCCCAGGCTTCCCGTCAGCTTCTTTTCATCAATGGAGATCTGGCTGATGGTGTCTGTGATGATTTCAACATTCCTTCCTGCAAATACTTTTTTTCAGGCTGATGCGGATGCTGTCTTCCTCCACTCTTCCAGCCGCCACCTCATGCAGCTCTGTGAGCATGGTATGGAACGGATGCCTGTCAATGATGGAGATGCTTACCTCGTTGTCCATCTTCATCTTGCGGAATTTTTTTTCCAGTTTTTTGGCAGTTAAAATACCGGCATAACCGGCACCTAATACTACTATTTTCTTCAAGTCTTCCCCTCCTTGCGTGATAGCGGCTCACAAAATGCCACTTTGACATTATTATAACATATAGGATCAGTTTTTACCATAATTTTATCCCAAATCGATAATTTTTACCATAGCTTGAAACTTTCCCCTTTTTCTTTAAAATGTCTGTCAAAAGAAGCCAATAATCCACGTCCCGATTTTTATGAATCGTGGGAATAAAGCAGGATTTCCAACAGCTTCTATTAATGATTTTGGGCTTTTTTTATTTTATAAACAATACAGTTATGTTATAATAAAAATTAATAAAATTACATGTAAGAGAAATATGAGGTAACAGATGAAAAATTTAAAAAAATTGACTGTAATACAAAAAAGAGAGCTGATTCTGGTTGCGGCCATTCTGGTGATATCAGGTCTGCTTTCCGGGATATTTTATGCCAGAAACAGAAAACCGGCGGAACAGGTGGTGGTCACTGTAGACGGCAAGACTGTGGCAACCCTGGATCTTCATAAGGATATTGACATGGTTATCGACGGGTATGGCGGCACGGATCATCTGATTATCAAAGACGGCTATGCCAGCATTACAGAAGCTTCCTGCCCTGATAAGGTATGTGTACGCACCGGCAAGATCCATAGAAGCGGTGAACTGATCGTATGCCTTCCTAACCGGGTGGTGGTAACAATTGAAGGGGAAGAATAGGGGAACCGAATATATCTTCTTTTTGTGGTGAATCATATCCATTATCGGTATAAAATGTACCGCTATGTAAAAATATATACATTTTAAAGGGCTGATTGATCCTGAAGATCAGGAAAGGAGTTGATATGGGAGTGGTTCAGACAATGGTTCGCATAAGTGAAATTGAATTAAAAGGATTTAAGAATACCCAGTACGGACGAATTATAATGCCTTCTGCCGGCAATAAGGATTTTTTTCTCAAAAACAGCGGACATTCTTGGAATTTATGGCCAGAATGGTTCTGGAAAAACGGCAGTGATTGAAGCAATGGAGTTTGTTCAGACCCTTCTTACGGGTCGGCCCCTGTCAAAGGAAGCGGTTCACTATATTTCCAAAGACGCGGAAACCTGTACAATTACCGTTAAGTTTATTATCCAGGCAGACAGTAAAAAAGCCATGGCAGAATATTCGGTCCAGTTAAAGAGGATTTCCAAAAGCGAATTTGAGATTATCCATGAAACCCTAAGCTCTGCAGCCTGGAGCGGAGAAAAATTTGAAGGCAAAAAAAATGTGATCGATTTCGGGCTTCATTCAGAAGGTCCAATATTTACCCCAAAGTACCGGTTGGAAGATTTAATACGGGAGAATGATGAAAATAAAGTTAATTTAAGTGTTGCAAAAAAAATTGCCGGGAAGGATCTGGTTTCTTTTATTTTCGGGCCGGAAGGCAGAGGGATATTTTTATCCGCTGCTGATGGTGCGTCTCAGGATTATGCTTATATCATTCAATCAATTTATCAATATGCCGGCATGAACCTTTTTGTAATTTCCAATGCCCATGCGGGAGCGATCAGTATGGATTTCATGATCCCGTTTGCTTTCCGACTGGATCTTGGTGAGAAGATCGCAAAGGGCGATCTGATCATAAGGCTTGATGAGCCGTCGGTGATCAGTAAGGAGCATTTTGAAATAGCCGGGCAGATCTTCCAGGAGATGAATATCGTCCTTGATGCCATGATCCCTGGTCTTTCCATCGGAATTTATGACTTTGGCGAACAGCTTCTTGAACGGGGGGGAACAGGACACAGGTCGAATTAATTTCAAAACGCGGCGATATTACAATTCCCCTGAAATATGAGTCAGAAGGGATCATTAAGATCATTTCCGTTCTGAATGCCCTTATGTGTGTTTATAACAACTCCTCCATGTGCCTGATTATTGATGAACTGGATGCCGGCGTATACGAATATCTTTTAGGGGAACTCCTTTCTGTTTTTGAAAAGGGAGCCAGGGGACAGCTGATTTTCACCTCCCATAATTTGCGGGCATTGGAAATGATTCATAAAAGCAGCATTGTTTTTTCCACCACAAATCCCGCCAACCGGTATATCCGTTTGCAGAACATAAAGAGCAATCATAATTTGCGGGATATGTATTTGCGGAGCATCGTATTGGGTGGTCAAAAGGAAGCTATTTATGCGGAAACCGACAGCGTGGAGATTGGCCGTGCATTCAGACGTGCCGGAAAGGCGGTAAGGGATGGCGGCCAAGACTAAAAAAAGTAATCCTGTTCATTGTAGAAGGGCCTACTGACGAGGAAACATTAAGTCCGGTCCTCAAAAAGACATTTCAAAGGGAAGATGTCCGTTTTCATGTGGTTCACGGCGATATGACAAGCAACTGGTCCGTATCAGGTAACAATGCCGTTAAAACGGTTTATGAGCATATAGAGGTGGAGAGAAAGCGGTATGGAATTGAGAAAAAGGACATTCTTAAGGTGATCCATCTTGTTGACATTGACGGAGCTTTTATTCCGGCGGACAAGGTCATTCCCAGTAAAACCGGGGCAATCCAGTATTTTGATGACCGGATCGAATCAGCAGATCCTGATGGGGTCATTGACCGTAATACAAGAAAGTCTCAGGTGCTGTACCGGCTTTGTACGGCTGATGCGGTTGGTAAAATCCCGTATTCTATCTATTATTTTTCACGGAATCTTGAGCATGTGCTTCATGATGCCAATAGAGATTTGACTGATGATGAAAAGATAAATTATGCTGATGCGTTTGCAGACAGGTATGGTTCTGATCAAAAGGGGTTTCAGGCATTTATTTCATCGGATGATTTTGCTGTGCCCGGCGATTTTCGTGAGACATGGAGCTTTATCATGCAGGGACTGAATTCATTACACAGATATTGTAATCTCCATCTGCTTTTTCAGGAAGGTTAACAGGTAGATAAAAACCTAGAACAGGAGGGAATTATGAGTGATTATGAACGTGCAATGGAAGTAATGAAGGAATTGTTTTCAAAGGATTGTGTGTATGCACTGGCAACGTCAAACAACAGCAGGCCATCTTTAAGAATGGTTGATGCTTATTATGAAGACGGCTCATTTTATGTTGTCACATATGCCGGTTCCACCAAAGTAAAGGATCTGCAAGTAAATAAAAAATGTCTCGCTTTGCAGCAAGGGGTATTGCTTTGAGGGCAGTGCCTGCCTGATCGGTCATCCTCTGGCACCCTCCAATTCCCAAATCCGTGAAAAACTCATACAGGTATTCGAGCCGTGGTATTTTAAACACAATAACGAAGGGGATGAAGCCATGTGCTATGTGAAGATTGATCTGGAACATGGCTTTTTTTATAAGGACGGTACGGGATATAAAGTAAATTATGCTGATCGGACGGCAGAGGTTTTCCCCTTTATTTTTGATATCGTGTTTCCGGATTAAATAAAAAGGTTGGAAAATTCAAGCCGGGATTATAACAGGCGTTTACCAGAGCTGTATTTTCACCTAAACATGATAAAGCTGGAATGATGGCTCTTAAGAGGGAATAACATAGATTAAATAGATTGTGCAAGAGCGAGATCATGGGATATTATATAGCCGTTGAAAAAAATGTAAACATTTATGTGGAGGATCTTAATCCGGACTGCCAAAATACAATTTTATTTCTTCATGGCTGGCCGGGAAGCCATAAGCTTTTTGAATACCAGTTTGATGTGCTTCCTGCCATGGGATTCCGCTGCATCGGTATCGATACAAGAGGATTTGGGAATTCCGATAAGCCGTTTTGCGGGTATGATTATGACCGGCTGGCTGATGATGTCAGAGCGGTTATCGATGTACTGGACCTAAAGGATATTACCCTGGCAGGGCATTCCACAGGAGGGGCCATTGCCATACGGTACATGGCAAGGCACAGCGGCCATGGGGTAGGAAGACTTGCTTTGTTCGCAGCAGCAGCGCCAAGTCTTATTAAACGCCCGAATTTTCCTTATGGAATTGATGAGGACGCAGTGATTCAAATCATTAATGGGACCTATGCGGACCGTCCTAACATGTTAAATAATTTCGGCGATATGTTTTTCTTCCAGCATATTACCCAGCCGTTCTCCCAGTGGTTCTTCCAGCTGGGCTTACAGGCAGCAGGCTGGGCGACCGCAGCGATTGCAAATACCTGGATCGAAGAGGTGTTATTTTCGGATCTGGAGGCGATCAATGTTCCAACCCTGATCATTCATGGGATCCATGATCAGGTTGTACCTTATACTCTGGGTGAGATCCAGCATCAATGTATAAAAAATTCCAGGCTGGAATCCTTTGAATTCAGCGGTCATGGCGCCTTTTATGACCAAAAGGATGAATTCAATAAGGTTCTGTCCGAATTTGCCGCCGGAGTTTGTTAGAAAGAGGGCAGCCGCCAAACCGATGATGATTCATCTGCCTGGCGGCTGCCCTTAATCATTCTTTCACACAAATATGACTGCCTGGTGTTCTGCTTTTTCTCAGTATTTGTCATAGGACGTTTCTGTCCTGGCTTCATATTCGTATTTATTTGTATCTTTTATCTCTGGTTTTTGTTCTGTATCCAGTTTGAATTTTTCTACTTCCTCCCGCAGTGTATTAGCCTGGGCGCTCATTTCCTCGCTGGAGGCTGAGTTTTCCTCAGCAGTTGCTGCGTTTGCCTGTATAACCGCTGATACCTGTTCTAATCCTATGCGGATCTGCTCAATGGATGATGCCTGCTCGGAAGCTGATAAGTTGATCTGATTGACGATATCATTGATAAAGCCGGTGGTTTTATCAATATCCTCCAGGATCTGCGCGGTTTTCTGAGTGATCTCAGTGCCTTCCTGAACCGCGTGTACGGAATTTTGTATCAGCTCTGCTGTCTGTTTTGCAGCCTCCCCGGATTTGGCGGCAAGATTGCGACTTCGTCAGCTACTACGGAGAAGCCTTTGCCGGCAGTACCAGCCCGGGCGGCTTCAATGGCAGCATTGAGGGATAAGATATTAGTCTGGAATGCAATATCCTCAATGACCTTAGTTATATTTGTAATCTGATCAGAAAAGATGCCGATATTGTCCATTGCTTTTGTAAGCTGCTTCATATGAGTACCGCCGTTTTTAACGTTATGGCTGGTCTGGTCTACATACTCGGTTGCTTTTATAACATTTTTTTGAATTTTCTGCGGCCTGTTCTGTGATGCTGGCAATGGCGGAGGAAAGTTCCTCTACGGAAGCGGCCTGTTCCGTGGAACCGGCTGCCAGCTGCTGTGCTCCGGCCGATACCTGTTCTGTTCCGGAATTCACCTGCTGAGCGGCAACATCAATCATGAGGAGAGTATGGTTTAAAGAAGAAACCGTTTTTATAATTGCATTTTTAATGGCTGCAAAGTCTCCGACATAGTCTAAATCCATGGAAAAACGCATATCTCCCTGTGACAGAAGGTTCAGCTTTTCTGTAATGTCACGGATATAGGAGGTAATGGCTGCGTTTGTATTCCTGATATTTTCGGCCATGCTTCCAAGCTCATCCCTGCTTACATATGTAACCTGGGCCTGTAAATTACCTTTTGACATTTCTTTGTAAACAAGATCAATTTCCTTCACAGGATCCAAAATAGATTTTCTGATGATCACGGTAATGAAAAGGGTAAACAGCAGGGAAATCAGCAGGGATACAGAAAGGGAGAACCATGCTGATTTTATGTAGCCTTGCGCTTCCAGCTTTTGAGAAGTGGCAAACTGCAGCTGGATATTTGAAATGTTTGACAGGATTTCTCCGGCCTGATCAATGGCAGGTGAATAATTGTTTTTATAGGATTCATAGGCCTTAGTGCTGTTTCCTTTGGAGGAAGCAATAATCAGCCTGAAATCTCTTCTCTTGCAGATCGGGTCTTTGATAACAAATCCCTCAGCTGCGCGATATCGTTATCTCTTGCGTTGGAAGACTGGTTGCTGACAAAGGCTTCCAATGCGTTGGAAACGCTTTCTTCCTCTTCCTGGGCCTTAGCAGGCTATTCTGTACGGACTGCATATCATTGTCAAGAATTGCCTGTAAAAGATATTTTTGCGCCGAGGCCAGACTGGATCTCATGGTCCATGTACTGTTTGTGTTAGGTACGGTATAGCGGTAATAGCGTTCCACCTGGAATCCAAGGTTTTTCGTGTTCAATGCAGACAGGGCGGTGGATGCTATGATTATCATAAGTATTACGCCAAAACCTAGAATCAGCTTTTTGCCAATAGATAAGTTTTTTTATCAGAGAACCCCTTTCTTTGCCGGAATCTTTGGCATTTGTATTCTGTTTTTTTCATCTTATCGTTCCTTTCCCGATTTTTAAGCCTGAATGTGTGGGGCTGAAAAATGCTTTTCGTGCTATGTAATATATCGGAAATAATCAACTAATTATAAGAATCTGCCCGTTATTTTTTTGACTTTACAGACGGCTTTTCATATTAGCGATTTAAGAGGGATGGTTCCGAAAAGGAACAGGAAAAAAGAAAGCCTCCGGCTTCATTCCTGCCGGAGCTTTGGGGTCATTACTTTGTAGATGAATTATAATTTGCGATGGCAGCATTCACTTTTTCAGCCAGGAAATTTACCGCCTGTTCCGGAGTATAGGTGCCGTCATAGGTCTTTTCCATTGCTTCGTTAAAGAGCTTTCTGGACTCGGTAGCGACTCCTGATAATACGCCTGCAGTGTATCCGTTAACAGGAGTATCCTTTAACTGGTTGATGGCTGTGGTAAAGTTGGGGTTCTGGGCAATAAAGTCCTTCATGGCAGGAGTTTCATAAGCTTCGGGTTAACTGCGAAGTATCCGGTGGACATGCTCCATGTGGCCTGGGATTCCGGTGCGGTGGTGAACTCAATGAACTTCCAGGCAGCGTTCTTTTTTTGCCTCATCCTTATTGTCCATCATCCACAGGGAGGCGCCTCCGATGATCACGCCGCCGTCGGCAGCAGCTGCATCGATCTTTGGAAGATATCCGGTACCGATCTCAAAATCACTGCTGGCCGTAGCATTTTTAAGAATTGCCGTGGATTCAATGATCATGGCAGTCTGGCCGGAGAAGAATGCGGTCTGGGTATCAGCGGTGGTGCTGCCGTAGTTTGCCGCATATCCGGAATCCATGAGCTTTTTCCAGGTGTCAAAAATCTTAAGTCCAGCTCCGTTATTTAAGAAATCGACTTCAGTAGCCGGTGCTTTACGACCGTTTTCATTGTTTGCATAAAACTTTCCCTGTCCAGCAATCTGCTGTTCAAAGAACCAGCCGTAAATGGCCTGGGCATAGCCTACCGGAGCTGCTTTGCTTTCTACGATTTTCCTGGAGAATTCTAAAACCTCGTCAAATGTCTTGGGCGGGGTGTCAGGGTCTAAGCCAGCAGCTTTAAAAACGTCCTTGTTGTAGTAAAGCATTGGAGTGGAAACGTTAAACGGCATGGACATCTGTTTTCCGTCTACGGTATAGTAGCTGGTGATGATGTCCATAACGGTGGAAGGATCAAAGTTTGTGGTGGAAAACATATCCTGTACCGGAATGGCATAACCGCTGTCAGTCATGAATTTTGTGCCGATGTCGTACATCTGGCAAACATCCGGCATGTTACCGCTCTGCATGGCCGCTTTCAGCTTGGTGATCAGGTCGTCATAGGTTCCCTGGTATTCACTTTTTACCTCGATTTCATTCTGGGATTCGTTAAAGGCCTTCACCAGAGCTTCGGTTGCCTCCCCGTTTACGCCTCCCATGCATGCCATAAGGTGATGACTGTTTTCCCCCTTCAGCCGCGGCTTTGGTGTCAGCGGCTTCTGTGGAGCCTGCCGCCGTGGTTCCTCCGGAAGTGGAAGCACTTCCTCCGCATGCGGCAAGAGTCATGGACATGACTGCAGCATCATTGCCGCCAGCCATCTTTTTCTTCTTTTCATAGATATCCTCCTTAAATTATATGGTTTTATTTCTATACAGCCCTTTTTAGGCTGTATAAAATACTTATCCTTTTACAGAGCCTGAAGTGAGGCCGGAAATTAATTGTTTCTGCCCTAATATGAAGGCCAGGATGGAGGGGATCAGGATGATCATGGAACCGGCCATGACCGGGCGGAAGTCCGTGGATTCCGCACCCTGAAGCATACCAAGGCCGATCTGAACGGTTCTCATGTTCACAGAATCCGTTACAAGCAGAGGCCATAAATAGTGATTCCAGCTTTGAAGGAAGATGTAGATACCCAGTGCGCCCATAGAGGGTTTTACAAGAGGAAGGGCAATGGAGCAGAAGAAACGGAAGTTGCTGCATCCGTCAATATCCGCTGCCTCTTTTATCTCCATGGGAAGCTGAAGGAACGCCTGTCTCATGTTAAATACCGCAAAAGCGGAAGCAACGTTAGGAAGGATCAGGGCCGTATAGGTGTTTTTAAGTCCCAGGTCGCATATGATTAGGTAGTTTGCAATGATGATAGCCTGGCTGGGAATCATCATGGTTGCAAGCATCAGTAAGAACAGGGCGTTCCGGCCTCGGAATTTCATCATGGAAAATGCATAGGCCGCCAATGCTCCGGTGCCGATCTGCCCAAAGGTAACTGTACCGGACACGATCAGGGAGTTTTTGATAAAGGTAAAAAAACGGAGCCAGCTGCAGGGCTTTTATGTAATTATCCGGGATCAGCTGCCTTGGCCAGAAGCCGCCGGAAAATACTTCCTTCATAGTCATCATGCTGACGTTAAAGCAATAGACAACAGGTGAGATGATGATGACAGCAAAAAGGATATTTAAAGCATAAAGCAAATATTTTGCCAGTTTGTTTTTCATCAATAGGTCACCTTCTTTTCCAGTTTAAATTGAAGCAGGGTCAGAACCATGAGGATTATAAACAATACGATGGATTCTGCGCAGGCCATGCCGAACCGGCTGTTTATAAAGGCCTCCTGATAGATCTGGTACACAATGACGTTGGTGCTTCCCGAAGGTCCGCCCTGGGTCATCATCTTAACCTGAGCATAAGCCTGAAGAGCGTTGATGACATTGATGATCAAAAGGAAAACAGTAGGTGATATGCACGGGATGGTGATGTGCCTGTGCTTGGCATAAAATCCGGCCCCTTCAATCGCTGCACATTCATACAGGTCTGTTGGAACGCTCTGCAAAGCGGCAGTAAGGAATATAAAGTTTAATCCGATGTTCATCCATACGGTCACAAGGGTGACGGCACCCAGCGCGTACTTAGGATCCGTCAGCCAGCCAATGTGGGTTCCTAAAACCTTATTGATAATTCCCAGGCTGCTGTGGAAAATGAACATAAATACAACAGAAGCTGCCGCTGCGGAAATGGCCATGGGCAGGGCATAAATGGTACGGAATAAGTTTTTCCCTTTAATGTTTTCATTGCTTATGATTGCCAGGACAAAGCCTATGACAATGGAGCAGAACACGGTCATGACTGCGTATTGAAAGGATACCAGAAGGCTGTTTTGAAAGGCCTGGGAGGTAAAAATGGAAATATAGTTCCCAAGGCCCACAAGGGAGGAAACTGCCCCAAGGGGAGTTGTCATGGCAAAACTGAGCCAAATGGTCTTGAGGAACGGCCAAAACAGGAAAGCCGTAAAGAAAAACATGGCGGGCAATAAATACAGATAAGGTTCGATCAACCCGGAAAAAACGCTTCTTTTTCATGAAAAACTTATCCTCCTTTTCCTAAAAAGAAAAAGAGAATCAGCTTTACATCCCGTATTAGAGATAATGACGGAAATGTAACCTCTGCTTTCTCTTTTTCTCTGGCAAATGTTTCATTGACGTTAGTTTACCATATCGGTTGTCATAATGCAATATATATCTGCTTAAAATCACTATAAAATTAGTAATATTTTGATATATTATTAACGATCAGAAAGAAAAAAGAATTAAATTATATAAAAATAAAGATAAAACAAGAATAAAAATATACTTAATACACAATAGAGGGTCTTGGCTGCCTGACAGCTTCAGGAGCGGGAAGGAATAAATAGCCGCAAAACCTTACAAAACCAGAATGGCTATTCACAAACGCCTGGGGATGGGGTATAATAAGCCTATTGCATCGCAATCTGAAATTGAAATGAAAGAAAGATGGGGGATTGTATATGAAGTGTAAGAAAATCTTGTCACTGGTGCTTGCTGTGACTATGGCAACAGGGCTTAACTGCATGACTTCCATGGCAGCATCCAGAAAGAAAATCACAACGGTGAACTTAACCGTGACTGCAAATATTGTACCGGGAGGCACGATATCTGACCAGCAGGCTGAGATAACGTCCAAGAACAACAAGATCGATGTGGGAGAGTATGAATTTACCAACAGCGGCTTTCAGTGGGATGAGAATGATATACCAAGAATGGAAGTGAAGCTGTATGCCCAGGAAGGATATTATTTTTCCGTAACAGAATCCGGTTTTACCATTGACAAAGGAACCTTCGTAAAGCAGGCAAGGGAAGATTTCAGCCAGACGCTGACGCTGACCATAGATCTTCCCAGGGTCGGCGAGTTTACCCAGGCCATAGAAAGCGCGTCATGGGGCTCTAAGACCCTGGCTGTCTGGAGTCCTGCAGCCGGAGCGGGAAGTTATGAAGTGAAGGTGTACCGTGACGGAAAGCACACGGGAGGGGTAAAGACCGCCGTGGGAACGAGTCTGGATCTGGCTGAGTCCATGGGAAAGGCTGGAAACTATACCTTTAAGGTGCGGCCTGTCAATAAACAAAATGCCGAGAATAAAGGTGACTGGGTGGAGTCTTCCGCCAATTACGTTGATGAGGCGGCCGCAGGACAAAACCGTACATTTGCCCAAAACGGAGGCGGCTGGAAACAGGATGGAACCGGCTGGTGGTATGCAAACAGCGATGGAAGCTATCCTGTTAACATCTGGCAGAATATCAATGGACAGTGGTATTTCTTCAATGAGAAGGGCTATATGGTTACAGGCTGGATTGCCTGGAATGGGAAACAGTATTTCTGCGACCTTGCAGGCGGACAGATGCTGGTGAACACCATAACCCTGATGGGGCTAAGGTTGGAGCCGACGGAGCGAAACTTCCTTAGGATTAATAAATTGGCGGACTGCTTTTTGCGGTCCGCCTTTTTGATCGCCTGGAGCCCGGCCCTTTTAAAAATACTTGTAGGATTAAAGATTCTATCATATAATAACAAGGCGGAGGCAGACAGAAATGGCAGAAAAAAAGATAAGAAAATTTTATAAGCGGGTATTGGCGGCAGCGGCAGTCTCCTGGCTCTTTGTATGGCAGGATGCAGCCCGGCTGAAAGCTCTTCCCCATTGCCCCAGGGACAATGGGGAAATGAGGCGGGTACGGATCTAAAGGTGCATTTTATTGATGTGGGCCAGGGAGACAGCACCTTAGTAGAAAAAGACGGGCATTACATGCTGATAGACGCAGGAGAGCGGGACCAGGGCGAGACAGTTGCTTCCTATCTGGAGAAACAGGGAGTGAAGAAGCTGGATTACGTGATCGGAACCCATCCCCATTCTGACCATATCGGCGGGCTGGAAACAGTTATCCGGAAGTTCGATGTTCAAAAGGTATTTTTGCCGGAAAAGGAACATACCACAAAGGTTTATGAACGCCTGCTTGATGCGATAGCGGATAAAAATTTAAAAATTACCGTTCCTAAACCAGGGGACACCTACACCTTAGGAGATGCAGCGTTCCAGATCATTGCTCCCAACAGAGATTATGGGGATGATCTGAATAACTGGTCCATAGGTCTGCGGCTGGTTTATGGAAATAACAGCTTTGTTTTATGCGGAGATGCAGAAAAAGATGCAGAAAAGGATATGGTGGCAAACGGCTTTCCTTTAAAGGCCGATGTGCTGAAGCTTTCCCATCATGGAAGCTCCACCTCATCATCCGAAGGCTTTATGGATCAGGTTGATCCTGAATATGGAGTGATTTCCTGCGGAAAGAATAATGATTATGGACATCCTCACAAGGAAGTCCTGAATATGTTAAAAAAAACGGAACATTAAGGCTTTGCGGACGGACCAGCTTGGAACCATAGTGGCAGTGAGTGACGGATCAAAGGTCACCTTCCCGGAGATCAAAGAAGGAACTGGCGGAGACAGGACACAAAATACGGCAGCAGACCAGGAATATGTAATCAATACCAACACCAAAAAATTTCACCTGCCGGACTGCAAGTCGGCAGCTTCCATGAAGGAAGAGAACCGGAAGACCTATAAGGGCTCCAGGGAGGAACTGATACAGATGGGATATGAGCCGTGCCAAAGCTGCAACCCTTAGCCTGGCACAGAAGGAAGGGGAAAGGTTATGAAGTATACCATTGACAGAATCGGGGAACAGATCGTTATCTGTGAGGATGAAAACGGAGATATGGTAAAGATTCAGGCTGCCGCGCTGCCTGAAGGCGTAAGGGAGGGGGATATCCTTACAGAGGCTGACGGGACGTGGACTCTTGAGAAAGAAGAGACGGAGAGGCGCAGGCAGAGGATACGGGAAAAGCTTAGAGGTCTGACAGAATAAAGGATTAAAGAGTGAAATATGGAGAATTATATTGTACTGGATCTGGAATGGAACCAGAGCAACCGAGGGAAGGAGGAGACGGTAGAACGCCTTCCCTTTGAAATCATAGAGATCGGGGCGGTAAAGCTAAATGAGGCCCTGGAAGAAGTAGAAGAATTTAAGCGGCTTATAAAACCTCAGGTTTATCCGGAGCTTCATGAAAAGATATTGGAAGTGACCCATATGGATGAAAAGACCCTGATGGAAGAGGGACGGAACTTTGAGGAAGCCGTAAAGGAATTCCTTATATGGTGCGGAGAGGACGCTGTATTCTGCACCTGGGGGTCCATGGACTTAACGGAGCTGCAGCGGAATATAGCTTTTTATGGAATTCCAAATCCGTTTCCCAAGCCCTTTCTCTACTATGACGTGCAAAAGCTTTACAGCCTGCTTTATGGAGATGGAAAGGATAGGCAGTCCCTTGACATTGCAGTTTTAGAGCTGCAGGTCATGGAAGAGAGGCCTTTTCACCGGGCCCTTGACGATGCCCATTATACCGGGCGGGTTATGAATCAAATGGATTTTGAAAAGGTCCGGGAATACTGGTCAACGGATTATTACCGCCTGCCGGAAAATAAAGAGGAAGAGGTATATCTGGTATTTCCCGGGTATTCCAAATACATCTCAAGGCCCTTTGAGACAAAACAGGATGCCATTGGGGACAAAACCGTTACGGATTTAATCTGCTGCAAGTGCAACCGGATGCTGAGAAAAAAAGATCAGATGGTTTTCCGTGAACCAGAAGTTTTACACGGCTCTTGGATGCTGTCCTGAGCATGGGAATGTAAAGGGCAAGATCCGTATGAGGCGGACTGATGACGGACGTGTCTACGTAGTTAAAACCATGAGGCTGGTTGGAGAGGAAGATGTCCGGGAGATTTACGAAAAAAAAGGAAGAGACCAGAAAAAAACGGGTGGAAAAAAACAAAAAACCCGAAAGCATAATAAAAAGAAGGGGGATTCCCCCTTTCCTAAATCTCGCTTTCCTTCATTCGGTATCCAACCCCGATTTCCGTGAAAATATACTTTGCTCTGCCGGATTGTTTTCTATTTTTCTGCGGATATGGGCCATATTGACGCGGAGAATCTGATTGTTGCTGTCTGCGTAAGGTCCCCAGATGTGCTTATAATGTAGTCATAGGTCAGGACCTTTCCGGAGTTTTCCGCAAGAAGGGAAACCAGCTTATATTCGATCTGAGTCAAATGAATCTTATGTCCGCCAAGTGTGACAAGGCGCTTGGCAAAATCAATAAGCAGTTCTTCGTTCTTGTATGGGGTAGGTATGACAGAACCATCTACGGTACTGACGGTAGGCCTTCCGTGGCGCAGAGCAGTTCGGATCCTGGCTAAAAGTTCACTGGTTCCAAAAGGCTTTGTAATATAATCATCGGCACCGAAATCAAGAGCAGCCACTTTTTCATGCTCCTGGGTCCTGGCGGAAATGACTATAATGGGAATCGAAGTCCAGCTTCGGACGCTTTTAATGATATCAATTCCATCCAGATCAGGAAGCCCTAAGTCCAAAAGGATCACATCAGGGCAAAGGGAATTGATGAGAGCCAGTCCATCCCGCCCGTTATAGGCGGTATTTACTTTATAATCATGTCTTTCCAATGCGCTTTCAATAAAGTTGCAGATATTTTTTTCGTCTTCAATCATGACGATTGTAAACTTACTCATAAGCATTCTCCCCTAATGGTAATGTAAATGTTAAAACAGCGCCATGTTCTTCATTGGCGGCTGTAATTTTTCCGTCGTGTGCAGTTACAATGGCTTTACAGATAGAAAGCCCGATTCCCATTCCCTTATGGGAATCATAGCTGCTGTTGGGTGATGAAGTATAACCGTCAAATAAAGTCTCCAGCCGTTCCGGAGAAATTCCCACGCCATGATCCCGGATCTGAAACCAGGCATATCCATCCTCTACGAAGATCGATAAGCTGATGGGGTCCGTTGAATTGGAATGATAGACGGCATTTTCCAGAAGATTTATAATCACCTGTTCAATTAAAGTGGCATCCATTGGTACCATGACAAACTCATCTGGTACGGTCACATGGACAATGGATCCTGGCAGCCTTTTGTGAAAGCGCTCAATGGCCTCGGAAGCTACCTCTTCCAGCGGCTCCAGGCGCTTTAAAACCTGAGCTCCAGTATCCCGGATCCTGGTGACGCTGAGCAGGTTTTCCACCATATTTAAGAGCCAGTTGGCATCTTCCCGTATATTGGAGACCAGGCTGGTTTTTTCTGCCTCCGGCATGGTGCCTGAATTTTCCAGGTATGTGCTGCTGGCACCGATGATTCCTGTGAGGGGAGTTCGAAGGTCATGGGAAATGGCCCGTAAAAGGTTTGCTCTCAAGGCCTCCTTTTCCGCTTCCATTAACATCTTTTCCCGTTCGTTTAAGATACGGCTTTGCTCCTTTAAATGGGTCGTAGTAGCGCTTGTAATGGAGGATATGATTAACAGTGCCATAAAGGTGATCGGGTATCCTTCCATTGTAAAGTTAAACGCCATATATGGGTAAGTAAACACAAAGTTTACACAGATCACGCTGATAAAGGATGCAATAACTCCTGGTATATAGCCGGTGGAATAGCGGGAGATCAAAACCACTGCCATCATATAAATGATTCCTACATTGTTAGTATATCCTCCCAGTATGTGCATCATGTAGGAAAGGATGGTGGCAAACAGGAGGGAAATAAAGGTGATTATAAAATTTCGAAGCAGGTCCCTTTTGGATATAATTTTATGTTTTCTCATGGAATACCCCTTGTTATCTAACGAAATTTGAAACGGCCTCCCCGCCGTCCTTTCCGTTTTGATGAATAGGAACTGCGCCTTTGTTCCAGAATGCTGTTGAATTCATCGGCTGAAACACCGGAGTCCCGAAGGCGTTTCATGCGCTGCTCCCGCCTTACAAGGAAGTCCTGTTCTTCCCTGTGTTTCTGGTATATGAAAAATGCTGCTGCACATCCGATTAAAGCGATTGCTCCCACGCTTCCTAATATAAGCCAGGCAGCTAAGGGGATCTCAAAGGGCCTTAAAGCCTTTTCCCGGTAATCTTCCGTTTCCTTTTCCGGACGTTTTCCGGAAGGGTTTACGGAAGTCTGGGCGGCAGACGGGTCCAAAGCCTCGCCGGACTGGGAATCGGTTTCGGCATGAGGGATGGCGGCGATCCTGGTCTCTGCTTCCTTGTTCTGGAATAAGACGTCATTTACTTCCAGGAAGGTACTGCCTACGACCCGGTCATTATAACGGTAGTTTATTTTTGCAATGGCATTTTCAGGTCCCCTGATGAAATATCATAGCTGAGTTCTGCTTTTGCATCTGAAAAGTTTGCCGTTTTAGGAAGGATGATCCGGCTGTCAGGATCTAAAACCAGGGCCTCCGGTCTGGTGATGGCCAGTCCGCTGAAATTTAAGTCGCTGGTAACGGAGCTGTAGGTTTTTTCGTAATCCGCAGCTTTTAAGGAAACAAAACTTTCAAAACCAAAATCCAGGAGATGTTTCGTGTCCGCCCAATACTGGGGAGTGGATCCCTTTAAGATTATGGTAATCAGCTTCATTCCGTTTCTTTCCGCACAGGTTATCAGGGTATTGCCGGCCAGCGTGGTGTAGCCTGTTTTGCCGCCGATGATGCCCGAATAGTAGAAAGGAGTGCTTTTACGCATCATTTTATGACCGGGATAGATGGAAAGCCCTTCTTTATTGATGGAGTTAGGCGGAAGCTTATAATAGGTTGTAGAATCGATTTCTTCAAAAACAGGATTATTAAAGGCTGCTCTTGCAATGAGGGCCATGTCGTAAGGGGAGGTATAATGCTCCGGGTCATTTAAGCCGCTTGGATTGGAAAAATGGGTATTGGTACATCCAAGCTCCTTTGCACGGACGTTCATCATATCGGCAAAGGCTTCGGTACTTCCCGCCACATGCTCTGCAAGGGCATTGGCTGATTCATTGGCTGATTTAAGCAGCAGGGCATACAGGCAGTCCTTGACAGACAGCTTGTCCCCTTCATTGATCCCGGCATTGCTGCTTCCGGATTCCACATTAAATACGGCGTTATGGGAAAATGTTACTGTTTCATCAAGACTGCATTTTTCAATGACCAAGAGCGCAGTCATGACCTTTGTAATGCTGGCCGGAAAATATTCGTTGTGTATGTTCTGGCCCCACAGCACGGTTCCGGTGTCTGCATCCATCAGAATGGCTCCCTGCGCCTGGACCGACGGGCCGGAAGGCCAGTCTGCGGCCCCCATAGAAGTTCTGGTAAAGGAGGAAGCAAAAAAAAGCAGGCACAGAAAAAAAATATAAAAATTTTTAAAAAATTGAGTCATATTGAGTAATCTCTCCATAAGCTTTCATTCGGTTTCAGACGATACTTCAATCTACAGTATAGGTTATTTGCTGTAACAAGTAAAGATTATTCGCGATTTTTCCCACATTTGTATATGGATGACTTGCCCATAATAAAAAGGCAGATGGCCCAAATCAGCAGAATGGAGAAAAGGTAGATAAAACCGATGAGAAAGACCGTGTCCCGAAAGAAGCCTTCCGGTACAATGTTAATGAGCATATCGGTGGAAGGATCCAGCATCCACAAGTCATTTTTAAAGAATATATGGTGGAACATAATAAAATATCTGGTAAAATCTGTGGAAATAATGAGCGCTGTGGCAGCAGACAGGAAAAAAAAGATCCCGGTGCCCGCGCACACGGCCCGGGGAAAAGTCCTTTTGAAATTGGTCTTTAATAAAAGAAGAACAATAAGGCATAAGGCCATGACCATGAGGCAGCCTGACCGTATGGACAGGGCACCTAAGAACAGTCCGCGGACATCCTCCATATGGGCGATTTCACGGGCATTAAAAAATTCCCGTTCAACGCTCCTATGGTGGTCTCTACGTGAAGATTGTCCCTCTTCCCCCGCAGATAAGACATCATCTCACTGGTAACGTCTAGAAGGTCCTCCATTGTCATGGAGACTGCCTGGGTCACATTATATTTGGTATATTCTTTTTCGAAGTATCCTGGAGTCCAGTACACAGCAGCCTCCACAGAGGTGAATAAAAGCACGATCATCAGGCAGATGGAAAATATGATTCCAGCAGTATATTGAAGCAAACGGTTCATGGGATTCCTCCTTGAGGGAATTAATGTTTTGTTGCGGTAGGTAAGTTCCAGCAAAAGCGGGTCGCCAGAAGACGGATCAAAACCACAGAGCATGCGCCCGCCAGCATGGCGATATTGCCATCTATGCAGTTCATAAGCCAGGCATAAAGGATGGCGCCTGCAATGGAAGCACAGGCATAAATATGCTTTCTAAGGACATATGGAGTTTGTCCGGCCATAATGTCCCGCAGAATGCCGCCGCCGACTCCGGTGATGACGCCTAAAAAAAATGATGAGAAAGTGGTAATCCCCATAACCGGAAAGCACTGCTGTATCAATTCCGACTACGGTAAAGGCCCCAAGTCCGATGGCATCAAATATGTTCATAACCTTTTCATAGGTTTCCAGGGATCGCCCATCCAGTATTTTCTGGTTCAGTCTTACGATGATAAATAAAAGCATAACCGTTATAAAGGCCAGTAATACATAAATAGGGTCTTTAAAAAGGGCAGGAGGTACATTTCCTATGATAATATCCCTTAACATACCGCCTCCCACGGCGGTGGTAACACCCAAAACAATGACTCCAAGAAGATCCAGCCGTTTTTTTATGGCAACCATGGCTCCGGAAGAGGCAAAGGCTATGGTTCCGACAGCTTCTATAAAGAAAAACAGGGAAAATTCTATTTTCATGGAAAACCTCCGATATATTTCTCTAAGGGAAATTAAGGCAAGTATAAGATTTGGAGAGAAATTTGTCAATATATGTCGTTGTATAATCACAGGGCTTAACGCAATGGTTAAATATTACTTGATTTTTTTAAATAAAATTATATATTATATTGAAAAGTTCAAAAATGAACGTTTTAATGATTCTGCAGTAAGAGAAAGGGGATGACGCAGGCTTAGAAAGCCCAATGGGAAGAATACAGTGGAACTAGACGACCTGATTTCAGAAAGAGGTGTTGCATGATGAACCAGAAAGATTTTATGAAAAATGTGGAAGAATGGTCTGATATTTGTTTGAATGACGAAAGAATTGACTTGGAAGCCTACGACAGGTTTGAGGTAAAGCGGGGGCTTAGGGATAAAAGCGGCAACGGTGTTGTGGCAGGTTTGACCAAGGTATCAAAGATTTTATCAAACAAAGTCGTAGATGGGGAAAAGGTCCCGTGTGAAGGCCAGCTGTTTTACCGGGGATATAATATTCATGATCTGGTAGACGGCGTTGTAAGAGAGGGGCGTTTTGGATTTGAGGAAATTGCCTATCTTCTTCTTTTTGGAGATCTGCCAGACAAAGGCCAGCTGGAACGCTTTACGGAGACCCTGGGCTACAGCCGGACTCTGCCTACCAATTTTGTCAGAGATGTGGTCATGAAGGCCCCAAGCCACGATATGATGTCCTGCCTTGCCAGAAGCATTCTCACTCTGGCCTCTTATGATGAAAAGGCCGGCGACATATCTGTTCCCAATGTGCTCCGACAGAGCCTGATGTTAATCAGCGTCATGCCGATGCTGGCAGTTTATGGATATCATGCGTTCAACCACTATGAGAGAGGGGACAGCATGTATATCCACAGGCCGGATGAAAAGCTGTCTACGGCAGAAAATATCTTAAGGCTCTTAAGGCCTGATATGAAGTATTCCAAGGTGGAAGCCCATGTACTCGACCTGGCCCTGATCCTTCATATGGAGCATGGAGGAGGAAATAACTCCACCTTTACGACTCATGTGGTCACTTCCTCAGGTACGGACACCTACAGTGTGGTCGCGGCTGCACTTGCCTCTTTAAAGGGACCAAAGCATGGCGGCGCCAACATTAAGGTTGTGGAAATGATGGAGGATCTGCGGAAAGGGGTCCATGACTTAAAGGATGAGGAGGAAGTGGAGAAGTACTTAAGAAAGCTTCTTCATAAGGAAGCATTTGACCGGAAAGGGCTTATTTACGGTATGGGACATGCGGTTTATTCCAAATCCGATCCCCGTGCAGAAGTATTTAAAGGCTTTGTTAAACAACTGTCAGAGGAAAAGGGGCGGCTGGCTGATTTTAACCTATATTCCATGATCGAACGCCTGGCTCCCCAGGTAATTGCAGATGAAAGAAAGATATATAAAGGCGTAAGCGCCAACGTGGACTTTTACAGCGGCTTTGTGTACAGCATGCTGGACATTCCCAAGGAATTGTTCACCCCGATCTTTGCCATTGCAAGGATTGTAGGCTGGAGTGCCCACCGGATCGAAGAGCTTATCAACATGGATAAGATCATCCGTCCGGCCTACATCAGTGTGATGCAGGAAGAGGATTATAAACCTCTTGGAGATCGTTAAGAGAACGGTTGATGGTTAAAATACAGGCTGTACTGCAGGATTTCGGGTTGCGGTATAGTCTGTCTCATTTTCTTTATGGTTTTCAGCCTTATGTTTAACTTTGGAGGAAAAATCTATGGATCTTTATTCACAAAAAAACCGACAGGACATTCCCTTATTGATAAAACATCTTCAGCGGAATAATATGGCAGGTTATCTGGTTCAGGATAAAAATGAACTTCTGGAACTTTTAAGGAAGCTCATTGCAGATGGGACGACCGTAGGCTGCGGAGATTCGGTCACCCTTGAACAGACCGGGGTGTTTGAGGATTTAAGGAATCGGGATGTGGACTTTCCGGATAAGTTTGATCCTTCTCTTACCAGGGAAGAAAAACGGAAGATATACTTAAGGAATTTTTCGGCAGACACATTTATCACCGGAGCCAATGCGATTACCATGGACGGGAAGATCTTTAATATTGACGGCAATGGGAGCCGGGTGGCCCCTATGCTGTACGGACCGGAACAGGTCATCGTGGTTGCAGGGGCCAATAAGATAACAAAAGATGTGGAGGCAGCTATAAAAAGAACCAGGCAGATCGCGGCTCCCTTAGATGCAAAGCGGCTTAACAAGTCAACTCCCTGTACCTCCCTTGGCCGCTGCATTGACTGTGGACACAGGGAGAGGATATGCAATGATTTTGTCCTGATTGCAGGCCAGTTTGTGAAGGACAGGATTAAGGTAATTATAGTAGACGAGGAACTGGGGTATTAAAATATAACACAAATGAGGAAGAAACGCTGCAGGCTCTGGAGCCTGCAGGGGTCTTTGCCTCTTATAAAAGGGCAGGCTTCCCTTCGTTTAACAGATGGCCCTTTAAATATTCGGAAGGTGAGATTCCCGTACTTTTTAAGAAAACCTTGGTAAAATACCTGGTGCTGAAATATCCCACCCGTTCGGCAGTATTCCGGACCGTGGAAGTATGGCCTCCTGACATAAGCTCCATTGCCTTTTTTATGCGGACGCCGGTTAAGTGGTCAACAAATTTTTCTCCGGTTTTCATCTTATAGATTTTGCTTAAGTAATTGGGCGAAATATCAATCATATCTGCAATCGTATTGATTCCAATCTGATCCATATAATGTTCCTCAATATAAGCATTGATTTTATCGATTAAATCAATGCTCTGGTTCTGTGAGGTCATCTGCTTTAAATATTCCACAAGCTGGTTAAAGGATAGAATGCTGACAGTTGTTCCTGATTCCATTGTAAAAATGCGGTTTAAGGAATCATCACAAAGCTCAAAGACCTTTTTTTCATGAGGAAATTGGGAAAGTGTATGAAGAAGATTCTGAAAGCCCATAACATCATCTGTCTGGTGGGCGATCAAAAGCTTTTCCAGTAAATCCGAAAAAGGCAGAAGAGGGGAAAAGGTCTGCCTCTCTTTCTCAGATATAACCGATCCAAGGCGGACGCAAAGGCGCAGGCTTTCCTCCCTTTGAACCGACTCAAACTGTGCAAACAGTTCTGAAAGATTCCCGGCGGAAACATGAAATCCGGTTGCCGTACATACGCTGGTCTGATGAAACCGGACCAGCGCGCTATGGAACTCCTCAGCAGGGATGACGGTACTGGTAAGATAACAGATTTCACCTGTAGGCAAAAAGGTGAATGCATACCGGGCACCGTAGCGGGAGGAGATGGAAGAGAGTATGGCATTCAGCTCATCTAAATCGTTTTTAAAGGTCTCCTTATGATAATGGTCAACATAAAAAAAGAACAGCCGTGTAAGGAGGAAGAACGTATTTGGGAGTCTGCAAAAACCGGATGGAGGTATGGAGGTCAAGAATTTTTTTCAAATTCCAGTTCATAATCCTTTTTCAGCAAAAGCTCCCGCTCTCCAAAAAGGGAAGCAGCCTTTTCCATGGTAGTTCTGACTTCCTCCAGGCTGGCAGGCTTTAAGAGATAGTCAATCGCTCCCAGCTTTAAGGCTTCCTGGGCATAGGTAAATTCTGCATATCCGGTCAGCATGACCACCGGGATTTTTAGCTTATGAAACCGGGAAAATGCCTGCAGCCCGGTGAGCATCGGCATATGGATATCCAGAAAAATCAGGTCTGGCAATTCTTTTTCCAATTGCTTTAAAAGTTTTCTCCGTTTTCCACTTCAAAAAACTGGTGCATGTTGGGATAAAGTTCCTCAATCATGCTTTTTAATCCAAGCCGGATGAGGCGTTCATCATCAGCCAGAAGAATTTTCATACAGAGGTCTCTCCTTCCAGGGGTATCTTAATTCTCATGGAGGTAATATCTCCAATTAGTTTTATCTCAAAGGAAGCATGGGGGTGAAAGATTTTTATGCGGTTTCCCACATTTCTTATGCCAACCTTTCCATCGGAGTATACTTCCTGAATATTAATGGGAATTCCGTTGTTTTTAGCTTCCAGAATCAGGGTCTGATCCTCAATGAAGGCGGAAATGGAGATGGTTATGGAAATGCCATCACTGTCCATTCCATGTTTCAGGGCATTCTCCACAAGGGGCTGGATGAGAAGCCTTGGAATGGAAATATACTTTGCCTCTTCTTCCATGGAGCTTATAAAGGTCAGGCGTTCATCATAACGTATTTTAAGGAGATTGCAGTATTGGATGCAGAATTCAAATTCTTCCTGTACAGTGGTCAGCTTTGCATTGCTGCAGGTATAGCGGAATATTCTGGTCAGCTGGATAATGCTGTCCTCCAGCTCTTTTTTTCATACCAATCCGGTTCATGGACAGGAAGCAGTTTAAGGTATTGTAGAGAAAATGGGGGTTGATCTGGCTTTGAAGGGCACGGTATTCTGCCTCCTGTCGGTCGATTTCATATTTATAGGACTGGTCAATGTAAAGCTGAAGCTTTTGGATCATCTCGTTTAAATTCTCCGCAATCAGGGACAATTCTTCCGTGTTAAAGGAATCGTTCTGCAAAAGGTCTGTGTCAGGGACAGAAGCCTCCAAATCTCCTCTTGCCACCTTTTTCATGGTATTTAAGATGGAATTTAAGGCAAGGGCAGTCTTCTTTGAGTTGGAACGGAAGATTGAGAATGCGGCCAGTATGGAGGCAAGGCTTAAAATAGCAGCCAGGCTCCAGACAATGGATACTTCCTTAAAGATATCGTTTTGGGAGGAGACAAAAATAAGCTGCCAGGGCATTCCTGAAATATCGCTTTTGTACAGGCGGTAAGTATCAGAGTCTGTCCGGATCATATTTTCTGCGGCAGACAGCTTTTTAAGGACGCCTTCCTCCACCTTTCCCACCTGGTAAACAGGGGTTCCATCCTGGCCTGCGATGACAAAGCCAGAATTTTGGCTTAAGTTTACGCTGCTGAAAATATCCTTGATGATTTTGTCGGAGGCATCGATCCGGATGATGCCCAGCTTCCGTTTGGTGTACACGTTGCGGACCGTATGCAGGGCAGAGATCACCGTTGTCTCAGAGCGGATATAAGGGGGAGGCTCTGAAACCATAAAGTGATATGGATCCGTCGTATTTAAGACCTGCTGATACCAGGGTTTTTGCTGGTAAGGGTAGTCTGTGGTGTTGATGAGGTCGCTTGTTTTTGTTGCAGTAACGATGATATGGTTGTCCGGGTTTACAGGCATGAAAGAAACTGCCAGGATATCCTCCCTTGCGGTATTTAAAATACGCTGTATGGAAGTGGTGTAGTTTTGCCGGTGCCGCTCGATCTGGTAGTCCAAAGAACCGTTATTTGTGTATTCCCCATTCTCAACGGCTGCATAAAAGTTCAGAATATCATCGTAAATATAAGGAGTCAGGGCCAGCCTTTTTAAGTCGGATACATAGGTGCTTAAATTGGTTGAGATAGAATAAAGGGAGGTTGAAAAGTATTTTTCATTATCCCTGTAAATTCTGTTCTGGAAGTAAAACGCAAGTATGGTGGCCATGATGAGGATAGGCAAAACAATGCTAACGAGAAACAGGGCCAAAACCGGTTTTGAAAGCTCTGACGTTTTTTTCATATGGGGTCACCTCCTGGGCCTATATTGTATACATAATAGATCCCTTTTTCAATCCCCTATCAGGAAAATAATAGAAAAGAGCCTGAAAGTGTAGATTTGAGTATCTTACGGAACCAAACGGACTGTGATAAACTAAAGATACAAAATAGCCGGCTAAAAACCAATATGAATGTAAGGGAGAATTATTATGAAGAAGTTAGCACTTGCCTCACTGGCAGGCTTAGTTGCAGTCAGCGTGTTAGGCTGCTCCAAGGCACCCCAGGAACCTGTGGAGACCACCACAACCGCAACGACAGCAGCGGTAAAAAAAGACAGAAACAAAAGGGAATGCAGTAACTCCCACAGGCGTTACCATTGAATTTTTATATAACTTAAACGGCGAGTCTGTCAGCGATGCATTCAGGATGTGTGCAGGCAGTTTACAGAGGAAACGGGAATCGGCGTGGAAGCGGTCATGCCGGGAAGCAACTTTTCTGATATTATGAAGACCAGAATGGCTTCCAACCAGCTTCCTGATGCATGGACAACCCATGGCTGGGCAGTTGCAAGATATGCAGAATACTTAGCACCTTTAAATGATTTTGAGTTTGCATCTCACATTTCCCCAAGCATTAAGGAACAGATCACAGATGGGGAAGGAAACCTTTATACCCTTCCAATTGACATGGATTTAACAGGAATGATCTATAACGAAAATGTGCTGAAAGAAGCTGGTGTGAATGTAGATGACATCAAAACCTGGGCTGATTTTGAGGCAGCCTGCGAGAAGATCAAGGCAGCAGGACTGACACCTATCCAGCTTGGCGGAAAAGACAGCTACACCATGGGAAATATGATGGATTTCGTAGCGCCTACCCTGATTACAAACGAGGATGAAGCCAATCAGGCAGCTCTTTTAGACGGCAGCTTTGACTGGGGCAAATGGAATACGGTTGTAAATCAGATTGATTCCTGGAGGCAGAAGGGATATTTCAATACAGATGCCGTTACAGCAGATTTCATGACAGGTATCAAGGCTCTTGCGGCTGATAAGGCAGCTTTCATGTTTACTGCAGCCAGCGGAATCACAGAAACCTACGTTCAGAACGCGGATACAGAAATGGGCTTTATGCCTCTTCCTGCAAGAGAAGAAGGGTTGAAACAGTCCCTGATGACAGGTGAGCACTTTGCAGTGGGTATGTCAAAGACTACAAAGCATCCGGAGGAAGTAAAGCAGTTTATGGAATTCCTTGCCCGTGAAGACATCAGCTCTTATCTTGCTACCAAATGCGGTATGCCTTCCGGTCTTGACAATGTGGTAAGTGATACAGGAAGACTGGCTCCTTACTATGATAAATATGCAAATGACAGTTCCATTTTAAATATCCCTTATTTTGACAGAAAATATCTGCCGAGCGGCATGTGGAATGACCTCTGCGTAACAGGAGCTGCCGTTGTTTCAGGACAGGCAGATTCCCTTACTGTTGCAGTGGACCAGATGAAAACAAGCTATGAGGAAAAGAAAGCACAGGAGTAAACATGAAGATTCAGAAAAAATCAGCAATCAATCTGTTTTATATTCCGGCAGTGATATTGTTTCTTGTTTTTGTGATTTATCCGTTTATCCAGGGTATCCGGCTGTCCTTTACCAACTGGAATGGGTATTCCCAGTCAATGAAATTTGTTGGAATTAAGAATTATGCCAGATTGTTTCAGGATGCAAATGTAAAGACAGCACTGGTCAATACCCTTATTTACGGTGTTATGAGTACCGTGATCCAGAATATCTTAGGTCTTGGCTACGCGTTATTTTTAAATACAAAGTTTAAGGGACGTTCCATTGTCAGAACGGTTATCTACATGCCGGTTATGATTGCTCCGCTGATTATGGGTTACATCATGTATTTCTTCTTTCAGTATGACGGGGGTGCGGTCAATGATATTTTGACCGCCCTCCATATGGAGCCGGTGGACCTGCTGGTCCATTCAGGGACAGCCATCCGGATCATTGTTTTGGTAAACTCCCTGCAGTTTGTGGGCGTGGCCATGGTCATCTACCTGGCAGGGCTCCAGAATGTGCCGAACATGTATTATGAAGCAGCCATGATTGATGGAGCCACCTTCTGGGAGCGTTTTAAGCACATCACCATTCCGCTGCTGATGCCGGCCATTTCCTCCTCTACCATCTTAAACCTGATCGGAGGATTAAAGCTCTTTGACCTGGTTATGGCTCTTACAAGCGGCGGACCGGGATTCAGCACCCATTCCCTGTCCACTCTTGTTACGAACCAGTATTTTTCGGCTCAGTCCGCAGGATATGCTTCTGCCATCGGAATTTTTTTCATTCCTGCTGATTATGATCATCAGCAATATGGTCATGGGGTATTTTGACAAAAAGGAGGTGGATGTGTAATGAAAGGATCAAGATTTTCCAATGCCTGGAGATATGTCCTGGCTCTCATGATCATTGCAGTCCACTTTGTACCCATCTATATGGTGGTTGCCATTGCGTTCAAATCACCATATGACCATTCCTCCAGGTGGGCATTTCCGGGATATCTTTACTTAAAAAAATATTTATACCGCGCTGGAGCGGGGAGGAATGCTTCTGGCCCTTAAAAATACGGTGATCATCAGCGGCATGTCAATCCTGTTTATTGTGGTCGTCGGTGCCATGGCGGCTTATCCTCTGGCGAGAAATAAAAGCAGGCTTAACAACCTGGTGAAAGGGTTCATTATGGGCGTCATGATGATCCCGCCCTTAAGCATTCTGGTTCCTCTGTATTCCTTTATGGCTAAGATTCAGGGAATCAATTCCTACTGGGGCATGATCGTGACCTTAATTACCTTCCAGCTTCCCACCAGCATCTTTTTGTTTTCAAGCTTTATTACCAGCATTCCGGTTGCCCTTGAGGAAGCGGCGGCAATTGACGGCTGCGGGCCGTTCCAGACATTTTTCAGGATCATCATGCCTCAGCTGAAGCCGGTAACAGCTTCTGTTATCATTATCACCGGTGTGAACTGCTGGAACAATTACCAGTTTGCCCTATACTTACTCCAGTCACCCCGGATTAAGACCATTACGCTGGCCATTGCAGGCTTCTTTTCCGCAGACTCGGCCAATGTCAATGGAGCAGCGGCAGCGGCTTTTATTGGAATCCTCCCCATGGTTTTGGTATTCCTGTTTTTGCAGAAATACTTTATCCAGGGCATGGTGGACAGCGCGATCAAGTAATTGGAGTATAATTAAATAAGCTTCAGAAAAGAAAAGCGGGAATCGGATGAGACTTCCGCTTTTTTTCTAAAATTTTTGAAAGATTGAGGTTCAATATGAGTGTACAATATATTGAGGATAAAAAGGTATTTTTGCTTAACACGAAAAATACAAGCTACCAGTTCCGGGTGGCGGAGTATGGATTTTTAGAACACCTGTACTATGGTAAAAAGATATCCGATGCAGCGGATTATCTTCCTGTAAGGATCCGCCATGGGTTTGAAGCCAATCCTTATGAGTCGGAAAAGGACAGGACCATCTGTCTGGATGTTCTGGAACAGGAATATCCGGGGTTCGGGGTTTCGGATTTCCGGGTTTCTGCTGTCAGCGTGATCAATGGGGATGGCTCCAACTGCATTGATTTAAGGTATGTGTCACATAAAGTGACAGACGGCAAATACAGCTTAAATGGAATGCCGTCTTTACGGGATAATGGCGGCACATGGCACACTCTTGAAGTTTTGATGAGAGACCCTTATACCCAGGTGGAGGTGACTCTTGTTTACGGCGTTCTGGAGGAGTATGACATCATTACAAGATGCGCCAGGATTCAGAATGCAGGGGAACAGACCGTGTTTGTCAATGCGGCTCATTCCACCTGTATTTCTTTCCCGACTGATCAGATGGATATGATCACCTTTTACGGAAGCTGGGGTCATGAGCGGTGTGCGGAGAGAACTTCTGTGAGACACGGGAAAATTACAGTGGACAGCGCCAGAGGAATTTCCAGCCATTATCAGAACCCTTCGGCCATTCTCTGCAGCCTGAAGCAACAGAGGAGGGAGGAGATTGTTACGGCTTTGCCCTGGTTTACAGCGGAAACTTTGCAATCACAACAGAGGTCAATGATTTTAAGCAGACCAGACTGGTGGCAGGCGTGAATCCGGAAACTTTGTACTGGGAACTTCAAAAAGACAGCGTATTTGAAACTCCGGAAGCGGTCATGACCTATAGTTCCCAGGGACTTTCCCAAATGAGCCATAATTTCCACCGGACCGTGAAGCATCATCTGATTCCCGGCCAGTTTATCAATGAGAGATGTCCGGTTCTCATTAACAATTGGGAAGCAACCATGATTGATTTTGATGAAGAAATGCTGGTGAACATTGCGGGAAAGGCAAAGGAACTGGGCGTTGAGATGTTTGTCATGGATGACGGTTGGTTTGGAAGAAGAACCGATGAATACAGAGGTCTTGGAGACTGGCAGTGCAACTTAAATAAGCTGCCCAGCGGAATTCCCGGGTTTGCCGGAAGGATTCATGATATGGGGTTAAAATTCGGCATCTGGATCGAACCGGAAATGGTCAATGAGGATTCCAGGCTTTATGAGGAGCATCCGGACTGGTGCATTCGGATTCCGGGAAGAAAGCCAACCCGCCAGAGATATCAGCTGATCCTGGATTTTGGCAGGATGAAGTGGTTGAGGCTGTTTTTCATCAGCTTTATGAGGAATTTAAGGATGCACAGATCGATTACGTCAAGTGGGATATGAACCGGAGCATGACGGACCGTTATTCCGGGGCCCTTCCGGCCCACAGGCAGGGAGAGGTCTGCCACAGGTATGTGCTGGGCCTTTATAAGCTGATGGATAAGATGACAAAGGCTTTTCCAAATGTGCGGTTTGAAGGCTGCAGCGGAGGCGGAGGAAGGTTTGATATGGGAGTTCTTTACTACATGCCCCAGATCTGGTGCTCTGATGATACGGATGCGGTAGAAAGAATTCACATTCAGTACGGAACCTCCATGATCTATCCGCCCTTTGCCATGGGCTCCCATGTATCGGAGTGTCCCAATCAGCAGACTGGAAGAACGGTTTCCATTGATACAAGAGCGGCCCTTGCCTATTTCGGGACCTTTGGATATGAACTGGATTTAAATGACATATCAGAGGAAGAACAGGAAGCGGTCCGCAGGCAGGTAAAATACTATCAGGAACACGGGCTGGTGTCTGCTCACGGAGATTATTACCGGCTGACCAATCCGGAAAAAGAGCGGGAATATGGGGCATTCATGTCAGTCTCCCAAGATAAAAAAAGAGGCAGTGGTAGGATATGTGCAGCGGGTTTCCGGAGCGAATAAGGGAATTATTTACTTAAAGCTGCGGGGGCTTGAGGAGCAGACAGTATATGAAGTTCTGGAGCTTGGCATAAAGCTGTCCGGGGCAGCATTCATGTATGCGGGGCTTCCTATGCCGGTGATTAAGGCGGACAATGAAGCAAGAGTGTTTACCCTGGTGGCGCGGTGAGGGCAGCGGCCGTCCGGTATTGAAATTTTTTAGAGTATGGAAAGAAAAGAGCGGAGACGGGAAACACTGTAATTGTGTTCCCGTCTCCGCTCCTTATGGTTTCTGGGTGCGCCTATTAAGTCGGACTCCCGGTAATATCCTCTGTCAGCTTCTTCACCTTATTAAACTGGTAATGCCTTACTTTGCATCTATGACTTCCTTTGCCATGCCAATTAAATCATCACAGCTTAAATCATCAAAGGAGCTGAGAGAATACTCCATACCGTTTTCGCTCCAGCTTACATAACGGTATACCTTACGCTCTTCCTTGTCGCTTCCGTAGCTGATCATCAGTTTGCCTTCTTCCTCCAGCTTTGTATCTTCCGCAGACGGAGTTGCATCTGGCGGTAAAAACAGATAGTTATCTTCGAAGGCTTTTAAAGTGATATCCTGATAGACGTCCTGTTTTTTTCACAGCAGAAGATCCTTGAGGAATCATGTCCTGATATTCATAGATATCAAGTGCTACACGATTATTTTTCCCATAGCCTATATAGAGTTCCGGATAAGAGATCAATGAATTCTGGTTCTCATCCCTTCCTTCTATCTTTGTAATAGAGCCTTCGTTAAAGGAAAGTCCATTTGAAAAAGCATCCACCAGCTTTGGAGCGGTTCCCATCTGGCTTTCAGCTAATTGGATCAGCTCAGCTTTTGAATGAACCATTTCGTCCCGGGATGTGGAACTAAGCAAGCCTGTAATTTTACCGCCTGCTATTGCTGTAACAGTTCCCATTACTGTTATGGTACACACTGCGGCTAAAGCTGCCACCATTCTCTTTTTATTAAATTTCATAATTCCACTCCTCATTTCTATTTTTTTTATGAATTTCTCTTAGACAACGATTCTCTGCCTGCGCATCCGGTTTTACCTGATCCAGCCCGGTCTTTATGATCTGTTTTAATCTGTCATCCCTGAAGTTATCCATGGCAAAAACCCCTTTCCATTTCCGTTTTTCCAGTGCCGTCAGCTTTCAATAAATCCTTCAGCAGTTTTCTTGCTTTATGCAGACGGGATTTTACCGTCCCTTCCATGGCTCCTGTAATCTGGGCGATCTCTTTTGTACTCAATTCATTATAATAATACAGAAGAATCACAGTACGGTATTTTATGTCCAGATGGCTGAGTGCTGCCTGGATTTCTTTTGCTGTCTCGGCCTCTAAAACAAATTCCAGTGGTTCGTCTGCTTTCTTATCTTCCCGGATGTGCTCCGCACTCTTTTTTTCCTCCTCATTCTCTAAAATACCTTCATAGGAGATCTCAGCTCTTCCTTTTTTTCTTTCGTTCAAGCCGCCAGGCTGTTCTGACCAGAATCTGATACAGCCACGGCTCAAAGCGATCCGCCTGTTTCAGTTTTGATTTGTAAAGAAAGCATTTAACAAATGTTTCCTGTAAAATGTCTTCACTGTCACTACGGTTGCCGGTAATAAAATACGCCATACGGTATAGCTTTCCGGAATAGGAACGGTATAGTTCGTCAAATGCTGCTTCGCTGCCATTTATCATGCTTTCTACCAAAGCCCTTTTTTTCTTCCATTATAACCTGTTTCCTTTCCTTTTTTAGATGCATCTGATAATAAGAGTCACCAAAGTATCATTTGGTTCATTTTTTACAGCTTTTATTAAAAAAACATGAAAACAAAGGATCGGAGACGGGAAACTGACTGCTGTCGTTCCCGTCTCCGATCCTTATGGCTTAACAGGCATCTGTTTCAAATGCCCTGTACGGCTCCTCAAACAGGCCGCTAAATTTTACTTTTATTCCTCTTAATCACCTTAAGCCTGGTGAACTCTTCCCTGTCCTTTTCTTCCAGTGAATTGGTAATGTTCTTAGTAAGCGTCTCATACCTGGGAATCGTAATATTCTTTAAGGCGTTGGCCCGTTTCTGGGTCCTTTTAATGCTGTTTGCCAGACGATAGGCAGAGTTCTCAACCATGGAAAGCTTTACTGTCAGCTTTTTCACCTTTTCAAACTGGTAACGGGCCTCATCTAAGGATTCCCTGGTACTGTAATAGGCATAAGTCAGGTTTAAAGGCATTTCATCATGCTCTACCAGGGAATCTCTGTTCCCATGATGCTCCTGGTCTTGATGCGCACCGAATTGTCCACAGGAACTGCCATGGAAATATCCTGCACATAGTTGATCCCCAGTTCAATGTTGGCCTTTTGCAGGGCCTTGTAGGCGGAAGTAAAGGTGACATCAATTTCCGACTGAATGCCTTTTGCTTCATCGATCAGGCTCATCAGTTCCTTGATGAGGATGTTCCGTTTTTTATCCATCAGTTCATAGCCCTGTCTGGCTAAAGCCAGAGAGCTTTTTGCAAGGATTAAATTCCCCTTGGTGGGAAATGTATTGGGATTCATGAATATCCCTCCTATTCTTTCGAACCTTCAAGGGTGGTTGGCTTGTAATACTGGTCTAAGACCTTGGTGTCAATACGGTCCAGCTCAGCTCTTGGAAGAAGTCCCAAAAGTTCCCAGCCGATGGTCAGGGTTTCGATGATGTTCCGGTTGGCGTGATTTCCCTGCCCAACAAACTGGTTTTCAAATTCCTTGCCGAACACCAGGTATTTTTTATCAATGGGGGATAGTTCATCTTCCCCGATGACTGATGCCAGGCTCTGGCGTCTCCTACCTTGGCGTAACAGGAGAAAAGCTGGTTTGCCAGCCTTGATGGTCGGCCCTTGTAAAGCCTTCTCCAATGCCATCCTTCATCAGACGGCTTAAGGAAGGAAGAACGTTAATGGGCGGATAGACCGACTGGCCGTGCAGGCTGCGGTCCAGAACAATCTGCCCTTCCGTAATGTATCCCGTAAGGTCCGGGATAGGGTGTGTAATGTCGTCGTTTGGCATGGTCAGGATTGGGATCTGTGTCACGGAACCATGACGGTCCTTTACGATGCCGGCCCGCTCATAAAGAGAGGCCAGCTCACTGTATAAATAGCCGGGATAACCCTTTCTGGAAGGGATCTCGCCCTTTGAGGAGGAAACCTCACGGAGAGCCTCCGCATAGGCCGTCATATCGGTCAAAATGACCAGTATGTGCATTCCCTTTTCAAAAGCCAGGTATTCTGCCAGTGTTAATGCCACCTTTGGAGTGATCAGACGTTCCACCACAGGATCGTTTGCCAGGTTGATGAACATGGCCACGTGGTCGGAAACGCCGCTTTCCTCAAAGGTACGGCGGAAGAAATCGGCCACATCGTATTTTACACCCATGGCGGCAAATACCACGGCAAATTTTTCACTGGAAAGGGAGTCATCTCCTAAGGAGGCCTGCTGTACGATCTGGGCTGCCAGTTCGTCATGGGGAAGGCCGTTTCCGGAGAAGATAGGAAGCTTCTGGCCCCGGATCAGGGTCATCAGCCCGTCAATGGCTGAAATTCCCGTACGGATATAATCTCTTGGGTATTCCCTGGTCACAGGATTTAAGGGTTTTCCGTTAATGTCCAGACGGATTTGGGAGTTGATGTCTCCAAGTCCGTCAATAGGCTCTCCGATTCCGTTAAAGGTACGTCCCAGCATGTCTTCGGACACGGCAAGCTCCATAGGGCGTCCGGTGAGGCGGGTGTGGACGTTTCTTAAGGCCAGCCCATCGGTTCCTTCAAACACCTGGATGATCGCCTTATCCTCGTAAACCTCAATGATACGCCCCAGTTTCTTTGTCTTTTTTTCTACGGTCATTTCTACGATTTCGTCGAAAGCAGCATTCTGGACGCCTTCTAAAACGACCAGGGGACCGTTGATTGCACTTAGTCCTAAATATTCAATAGCCATAGTCTGCCTCCTCCCTATGCGTTGCGCTCGATGACGGAATCATAGAAGGCATCTATCTGCTTTTTATAGTCATCAAACATATCAAGTCTGTCGTTAGGTACATCATATTTAATGGAAATGATCTTATCAAAGATCGGATCCTCCTTTAATACGGACATAGGCATTCCCATGGAAACCAGGGAACGTGCTTTCTTGTATAAATAAAGGATTAAATCCATCATCTTAAACTGTTTTTCCATGGGAACGCAGGTATCTTCCTTATGGAATGCATTCTGCTGTAAAAAAACCGATCCTGATCACCTTTGAGATCTCCAGTATGAGCTTCTGGTCATCGGGAAGCATGTCTCCGCCGATCAGCTTTACAATCTCCATCAGGCTGCTTTCCTGGGTCAGCAGAAAGACCAGCCGGTTTCTGTAATCCACGAATTTTTTATCAACATTTTCCACATACCAGGGAGCTAAATCGGTCAGGTACTCAGAATAGCTGCTGAGCCAGTGGATGGCCGGGAAATGGCGTTCGTTTGCCAGGTTCCGGTCCAGGCCCCAGAAGCAGCGGACAAATCGCTTGGTGTTCTGGGTTACCGGTTCGGAGAAGTCGCCTCCCTGAGGGGATACGGCTCCAATGATGGTGACTGAGCCTTCCGTGCCGTTCATGTTCTGCATCATTCCGGCCCTTTCATAGAAGGCCGATAAACGGGAGGCCAGATAAGCCGGGAAACCTTCCTCTGCAGGCATCTCTTCCAGACGTCCGGACAGCTCTCTTAAGGCTTCGGCCCAGCGGGAGGTGGAGTCCGCATGATCGCCACATGATATCCCATATCCCGATAGTATTCCGCCAGGGTAAGGCCGGAGTAGAGGCTGGCTTCACGGGCGGCTACGGGCATGTTGGAGGTATTGGCGATCAGTGTGGTCCGGTCCATGAGGGGATTTCCGGAACGGGGGTCAACCAGCTCTGAAAATTCCTCAAGCACCTGGGTCATCTCGTTGCCTCGTTCTCCGCAGCCGATATAAATGATAATATCTGCATCAGACCACTTGGCGATCTGGTGCTGGGTCATGGTTTTTCCTGTACCAAAGCCGCCGGGGATACAGGCAGTGCCTCCTTTTGCAAGAGGAAACAGGGTATCAATGATCCTCTGCCCGGTGATAAGAGGCTTCCCGGCCGGGTACCTCTTTAAAGTAGGCCTTGGCATGCGGATGGGCCATTTCTGGGTCATGGTGATTTTCTTTTCGGACCCGTCTAAAAGCTGAAGGGTCAGCAGGGGATCGGATATGGTATAGGAACCATCTTCTGCCACGTCAAGGACATAGCCTTCCATATCAGGAGGTATCATAACCTTATGGACAATGGCAGGGGTTTCGGGAACCTCGGCAATGATGGTTCCTGGCAACAGATGATCTCCCTTTTTAACTGTTATGTGAGTATTCCAGAGCTTTGAACCATCGAGGGAGTCCACATGAATACCCCGGTCAATGTATGCTCCTCCGGTCTTTGCAATCTCGCTTAAAGGACGCTCGATTCCGTCAAAGATGTTATTTAAAATACCTGGTGCCAGTGTGACGGATACGGGGAAGCCGGTGGAGGTGACCGTTTCTCCCGGTTTTAAGCCGCTGGTTTCCTCATACACCTGGACAATGGTGCGGCGGTCTGTAAGGCCGATGACCTCGCCGACTAAGTGGTCCTTGCCCACGTGGACCATTTCATTCATTCGGAATCCGGAATCGCCCTTTAAGTAAATGACAGGGCCGTTGATGCCGGAAATGGTGCCTATATTAGTCATTGTCCGTACCTCCCATCAGATCATTTACATCAAAGCGGAAGTCGCGCTTTGCCTCCGCCAGCTTGGTTTGAAATGAATTATCAATTAATATATGCCTGGAAGGGATGACTGCCCGGGTTCCTCCCAGAAAGGAGTATTCACTCACCTGGATATCAGAGCCGCCTGAAATCGACAGTTCATTGATCTTTTCTTCATCCGCAGGATCGATATAAATGGTGATGAATTCTTTTCCTGCCAGGGCCTTGGCTTCCCGTATCTGCTTTTCCAAAAGCTTTGTATATTCGGGAGACTCCATGAATGTGGCCAGTTTATCCCGAAGCTCCGAAAACAGCTTATCTTTCAGCTCATCCTGTTTTTTTCCAAAGACCCGCTTCATGCCGATCTGTTCCAGGGAAAGCTTTTTGTTGATTTCCCGTTCGATCTGTTCGCTTTCCAAATCCACCTGATGTGCAGCCCTTCGCTTTGCATCCACCTGATGCTCTGAAAAGGTCTGCTCCAAGGCAGCTGTATATTCATCAAGCATCTTTGCACTGCGGGTTCTGGCATCTTCCATGCAAAATTTCAGGAAATGCTGTAATTTTTCCTCAGTCGTCAAGATGACCACCTCTTTCTTATAGTTTTAATCCGATGGCTTCATTAACATAATCCGTGATAAAGTTCGGCTTGCGGCCGGTACCATGGCGGTCAGGGATTTCTATGATTAATGGAAGCTTACGGTTCAGCTTCACATCATTGATGATGTCCGGAAACTCTTTTCCGAACTTTTCCGTCAGGAGAATGATCCCGAACTCCTTATCGGCCAGGACTTTATCCAGTTCACGTTTCAGTTCTGCCTTTTCATGAACGACAGCGCCCTCGACCCCGGCTAATCTCATGCCGGTCCAGGTATCCACGTTGTCGCTGATCAAATACATTTTCATGAGTTACAGCTTACCTAAGATCATGAAAGAAATGATCAGACCATACAGACAAACACCTTCGGCAAGCCCTACGAAGATCAGTGATTTACCAAGTATGGAACCATCCTCGCTGATGGCGCCAAGAGCGGCGCTGGCGGCTGCGGAAACGGCAATACCACCGCCGATGCATGCAAGTCCTGTGGAAAGAGCAGCAGCCAGGTAACCCATTCCTGTGATGCTTCCTGCGCCTGCGGCTGTGCTTTCCGCAGCGGCAGCCTGGCCGTTAAACATCAATACACTGGAAACGATCATGGTTCCAAAAAAATAAAAGAGTGTTGATACCAAGGGCGGTTTTATAGCGGCCCTTGGTTTTTGCGCCCATGGCAAAAGCTCCGAAAGGAAGGGCGATGCTTAAGATTAATGCGATAGCTAATGTTATTTTTACTAAGGTTGACATAATATTACCTCCGTTTTTATTTTTAAATTTTCTTTCCGTATGGTTTAAATGCACGGCCGGTTCCCCGATAGAAACGGCTGAATAATTCATAATATTCCAGACGCAATACCTGGATTCCAACGATCAGGCCTTCCATGCCGCAGACGAATAAGTTGCCAAGAACCACGACCAGCCAGTTTGGGCTGCCTGCTTCCGCACCGGACAGCATGAGCACCACCTCCATCATGGCTGCATGGCTGACAGCAAAGGCCCCTACACGGACAAAGGAAAGGGTGTTGGAAAAGTAGCTTAAAAGCACTTCAAACAGTTCAAAGAAGCCCTGGACCACAAACATGCCCTTTTCCTTTGGCATGATCTGCGCTTTCTTTTCCACCATATTAGTGAGAGGCTCCTTAAAGAACATAACAAGCAGCGGGATGCCAAACATGATAACCAGGAGTATGGCAGCCGGAATGGGATTATTTGTCATGTAAAGGACGATGGTGAGCACAAGGCTTGCGTAAAAGACAAGTCCTGCAGCACCGTTTGTGTCAAACAGGGTCCTTTCCGGATCATGAAAGCGGATGCTGTTTATGATGTTGAGGACCATGGTCAACAGGATAATTCCCATACCAATGGAAACCGCAACGATAAATACGGTGTTCAGTCTCCCTATAAAGGCAGGCTGGTCATGTGCTCCATGGGGCGGAGCCAGACGGCCTTAATAATATCTTCGAATCCGAAAACACTGCCGAACAGGAAGCCGAATATGGTTGAAAAAAAGCCGCAGCAGGATATAATAGCCGCCAGATTTATTTTTTTTCAGCCGGTAGAGGAGGAGCCCTCCAAACAGAAGACAGATTCCCTGCCCCACATCCCCAAACATAAAGCCAAACAGGAAGGAATAGGTGAGGCCGATCAATATGGTGGGATCGATCTCATTGTATGCCGGCAGGCCGTACATCTGAATGAACATCTCAAAGGGTTTAAAAAGCCTTGGGTTCTGCAGCTTGGTGGGCGGCTGGCTCATAATCTTGTTATGGTCATCCTCCACGATACAGAAAGTTTTTTTCATCGTTAGAGATTTCTTTCTGAAAGGCGGCGGCATCCCGGTTGCTCATCCAGCCGCAGAGGATGTAAAAGGTGTTTACCTTCTGCTTGGTGCATGCGGCCAGTTTTCTCACGTTAAAGTTGGTAGAAAAGGTTTCCAGGCTCCTAAGAGCCCCCAATAACTCTTCCTGTTTTGACGCCAGCAGTCCGGACACCTGGTTTCGGATGCCGTCAATATCAGACTGGAGAGCACTTATCTTATCTTCCAGTGCATGAATGGCATCTAAAGGCGTGCCCTTGTACTCATCTGATAAAAAGTAACGTTCAAAACGCATGGAGGCATAAATGGCGTCAATCTGATTTGAAATGGTTTCCGGTACAAAGTAAACCAGCCAGACATATTCGTCATCCTCCCGGCATTTATAGAGGACAGTATCAATGGTATCGTATACATAACTCACAAATTTGTCAAAATATTCATGAGAAATGCGCCCAAAACGGAATTTAATGTACTTAAATTGTAGGATGGAACTTAAGTCATAGTTAAGTCCGGTAAATGGAAGGATACGTTCCAGGGATTGGTGGTAGGACTTTTGTTCGGATACAAGCGCCTCTTCCTTTGCCGTAAGCTCCTTTACCTGTTCACTGATCGCTGTGACAATTCCGGCGGCCTGCCTGACGGGAAGCTTTTTCTGTCCGCTTTTCTGAATATCCGGCGGGAGTAATTCCGCCAGCTCCATGGCACGCTGGTAATCGTCTTTGTATGGATTGGTTTCAATATAAGGTCTTAAGTCTTTCACCGTCTTTAATTCCGACAGGGCATTTTCCAAATGGATTTCATATTTGGATAAATAAGTGTCAATGACCCGGTCAATGTCTTCCTTAGGTCCGGTGATACTTAAGAATTTCATTTTTTCTATCACGAAAAAAACAACCCCCTTTACTTTTTTACTACATAGGAGATGATTTCATCCTGGCTTACGCGGTAACGGATGCTCTCTATGAGGGTGATAATCTTTTGAATTTCTTCCTCCTTAAAATAAAGATAGGAATTCAGTGTGGCAATGGAATACGGATTCTGCCGGCTGGTGGAATTGTATATTTTATCCAGCACTTCATGAGTCAGGTATTCCAAGTCCGGCATGTCTGCGGCTTCCAGGTCTGATTTCCGTCCATAAAAGGTGGTCTTTAGTACGGAATAGAACTCTTCCAGCGTAGCTGTCTCTGCCATTTTTCCAATCTCCTCCTTATTCAGGTGATAATTGATCGGGATGAGAAGGGAATAAATGTCGGCAGGCTGCAGATGATAATACTTTTTGGAACGGTAAATCCACTGGACATTAAGTAAATCCAGCTTGCTTCCAAAGCAGCGTGTAAGCAGTTCCTTTTCCTTCCTGGTAAGATATTTGCCCATGACCTTCCAAATGGCCTTAAAGTAAAGAAGGTCTAAGTGAACCTCATAATCAAACAAGGTAGGCCGTTCCCTGTCATCTAAGTGGGACAGCAGGTCATAATAGGCCGAACCCTCCAGGTTGGCTATGAACTCATGTAAGTCCGTGGAGGATAACAGCTTTAGCAAATCCAGCCGGGAATGCTTGTCAAAAAAAGTCCTGGAATACAGAAAGATCGATATCCAGCCTGTTCCGCCCCATAGCATTGCGAAAGCATTTCTTCAGGATATCGATTTCAAAGTGCATAAAATACAGGTCCAGGAACTTACGCTGGGTTAAATTGGCGAACCGGTAGAGTTTGGCAAAATCCTGATACAGGGAAAGGATCAGCCGCTGTTCAATGGCTCCCCGGTGGAGCTCCACACCCTCCAGGTTTGCAAACAGCCCTTCATATGCTGGAAGACGCCTTAAATATTCCACTGCATCAGAAACGGTTTCAAGGGCTGCCATTCGCGAAACTGGCTGTCGGTGATCAGATGGCTCTCCATGGCTCTTACCTTGGTTGTAATGCCGCTGTAGGATAGTAAGTCTCCCATAGGATCACTCCTTTATCATAGTATTGAATAGTTCCTCCACATATTGAGTATGATGGTCTTCATAACGTTGTTCCATGGCTTCAAGGACCTTTTGGGAATCGCTTCGCTGCTTTTCCAGGCGTTTGTTCATACTGATTTCCATGCCAGCCTGCAGCTTTTCAATCTTTTTACTGGTCTCTGCTTCCAGCTGCGCATCAAATGCAGCGGTCCGTTCTTCCATATCTTTGGCAAACGCTTTTTGCGTTCATTGGCATCATTCATAATGGAAGCCGCCGCCGATTCAATCTCGGATATCTTCTCGATCACAGTGTCCATACCGTGTCCTCCTTTTTGTAATAGTTCATTAAAAATATAATGCTTAATTTATAATGATACTACAATTTTTAAAAAAAATGCCATAGGTTGTTAGAGAAAAAAACACAATATTAATGGAATTTTAGCATAAATATAAGTTACGCAACCGGGGTAACGGTTATGCATGAACAATAAAAAAGCGAAGCACAGGGGAGTGTTTCCCCTGGATTCTTCGCTTTTAACGCTTTCTTTACTGGGTGGCGGCTGTTGTATTATCTGCGGCAGAGGTGGATTCCCCTGGGTCGGTTCCTGTCCCACCTTCCGTTATGGTCAGGAATTCGGTGGCAACATAAGCCTCTGTTCCTTCAAACATAATGACCGTCCATTTGTCGTCATAGGTCTTGACATATTCCACTACTGTACCGGAAGCAAGGCTTCCAAGCTTGGCGCCGTTGGTAGAAGGCTCGGAGCGGACATTAAGCTTGCTCTTGGTGGTATAAATCTTAGGGGCTTCTGTCTCTGGTTCCGCAGGCTCTGTTGGTGCTTCGGTGTTTGTTATGGCCTCGGTAGTGACCTCAGCAGTCGTCGCAACAGTTGTCGGCTCTTTTTTTGAACCTTTTCCTGGAATCAGCTTTACGATGATCAGGACAAGAACAAGAAGAACCAGGAAAATAAGAGCTGGTTTTAGCAGTTCGTAAGCATCAAAGCCTTTCTTTTTGGTGCGCCGTCTGCTTCTGCTGTGGGAAGAGGGCCTTTGACCGCTTCTGGAAACGTTCCTCTGGGCCGGCCTCTGTCCGGGCCTTGCCCCAGCCGGTCTTACCCCGGTGCGCCCTGTTCCGCCGGTATGTTCCTGGGTTCTTAAAGGCGCAGTCTTTGCGCCGCTGTTTCTTAAAGTTCCGGTTCCCTGGAGTTCACTTCTTGGAGCGCCGCTTCGCGGCGGATTATTCCGGGAAGAGGAAGATATGGTCCTGACGTCTGCAGGCCGTTTGTTGACGGGGGCTCCCCCATGGCTTCCTCTATTATGAGAGTTTGCAAAGGCATTGACTTCCTGAGACAGAAGCTGGAAGGCTTCGTTGGCATCATAGGGACTGTCATCTCCCTCGTGGACTGCCTTATTTCCCAACACACGGATCCTGTGATAGTGGTCTTTGGCAGCCGGAGAAATAAAGCGCCCTTCAAATAGCTGGTCTATGCTGTCAGCCAGATCGCCTTCTACAATCAGAGCCCTTTCCCCAAGATAATTAACCATATATTCCAAGGTTTGACGGGCTTTGATCATGGCCATGTTATACTGCTTCTGGCTCATGAGCTTTTCCGTTTCCCTTTGACCCTGCTGGATTCTTAGCAAGAAACTGTTGTCTGTAGTTCCCATATATTTCCTCCTTTGCAAAAACGGTTGTATTCCAATATACAGATATTATACTAGATTATTACAAATTGTGCACCTGTTATTTTGTCGTTTTTTTGATTTGTAAGAGAAAAGTAAAAAGTAAACAGGGAATCCATATAAATAAAGAAATCTCTGTATTTAAAAGCTGTCTGAAATACTGTTTTGATACAAAATCCTGCAATTTGCTTTCAGTCTTACTTTGCTTATTGGTATAACTGAATATTGATAGTTAGTAAATTTAGTAGTATTCTAATTTATTAAATTTTTTTATATTATTTATCGCATAGAACCAGGCAGGAGATTTAATCCATGGATACCAGTAAGTACGTTTATCATATTATAACCAATTAAAAAAATGGCGTCAGGTCAAAAAAATTGTTTTTGATAATTCACATCATAATTCTGTATATATCCATTTTGCTGCTAAGGGATGGTATAACTTAAAAGGAAAAACCTGTTTAGACATCTTAAAAAAAACATGAGGATTCCAAACGTTTACACTTAAATAAGGATGACACTGCATTACTTTATACTTACATAGATCAAACAATGCGGGCAGTCCGGGAAATCATATTAGAATAGGTTAGAATTCAAAGGTTTTCCCAATATCCATCAAATTTATCATGCTTATATGCTGCGGAAACATACGAAGATGTCATGAAGTGGAAGGATATATTTAATGGATATAACCGCAAAGTCCTTCAAGCTGTTAAAATGAGGGGTGATGGTAATATTGAAGTTGTAGAAATTTCAGAAGATTATAATCATTGATGTTATATAGGAAGCATTAGGAGGTTGAGAAACAAATAAATTAAATATGTATAGAGAACTACAGGCTGTCAGTAATTAAGCCGGGAGTTATACATGTTTTTTGAAAAAGATCCTTATAAAAGGGAGGGCCGGCAAGATCGGAGAATCCTGCCGGCTGAGTATGAAAAAAAAGTTCTTATTAAAAGGATATTACCTGTTACAAGTATAAATATACCGGAAGGTTATGTAGAAAAAAATGTGGAAGATGTGAACAGTTTGTGAAAGAAAAGCAGTATATTGATCATTGAATAGTGATAGTTTACAGGCAATATGTATGATAAATCAGGAATATAGTATGCTGAATAATCGGATAAAAATTTACGCTGCGCCATGAATATGACATACTGCTGTCATATTCAATATGATATATTTGTTTCAAATAAAAAGCAGGAGGCAAATATAATGAATGAAGAAATGATTGTCAGAGCCGGAGAAATTGTTGCGGCAAAGACCGGTGGAGGAAACGAGGGGTTTTGCGTATTGGCATTGATTGACAAAGACGGTTATCCAACCGCCTCTACAATATCCGCATCAAAGGCAGACGGTATCAACTGGATTACATTCTGTACTGGGCTTGAAAGCAATAAAGCCGATCGCATTAAAAAGTGTAATCTCGCCAGTGTTTGTTTTAATGCAATAGATCACAATATCACACTAGTGGGTACAATAGAGATATTAACTGACCCGGATGTAAAGAAAGAAATGTGGTACAAGGGTCTTGAAGATAATCTCGATGGACCGGAAGATCCAAACTACTGCGTTTTGCGCTTTAAGACAGAGCGTTATAATCTGCTAATTGATTGGAAGGAAGCAAAGGGGACTTTTTAAAGAGATAGCTTTGGCTGTCCTTTTCTTGTCATGGAAACCGGTTAATGCCGTTTCAGATTAATGCACGCTGAAATAGAGACTGCGGGGAGTAACTAATAACTGAGATAGCAGAGAAAAGAAAGGGGATACCTCTATAAAGGAGAGGAGCCGGCAAGATTGGAGGAATCCAGCCGGCTATATGAAAAAAAGTTTATCTAAAAGGATATTACCTGTAACAAGTATTAATATAATGATTGGTTGTGTAGAAAAGTTGTGGAAGATGTGAACAGTTTGTGAAAGAGGCTGTGTCTTTTTTGCTTAGGGACAATCCTGGATTTTCAATCATATCTGTATACTAGTGAAGCATGTGGATATGCTGTATACCCGCATGCTTCACAATCTCAGGGCTGAAGGCTGCTTTTCTTTCATGCCCTGCAGAAAAAAAGAAAGGTGAGAATATGACATCTCAGGAAAAAAAGACAGGCGGTATGTGATAAATATGCAACTATTATAGGCCGCAACATTTATAGTCTGGATCTGCGGGATTACTGTTTTAAAAAAATATATTAACAACAAATATTACAGCGACTGCAGCAGTTCTATTTGTTATTCCTATAAAGAAGCCGGCTATGGTTTTGGCATCCTGACTACGGCTGGAATTTACCAGTCCAGTGCTCTTACTGTGGTAGATGTGAATATAACAAATGGCATTCCGGATATCTCCAGGCTGCGAAAGGGGGACATGCTGGAATTCGCTGGCACGGATGCCGAGAGGCCGCTGAAAATCGGCCACGTTGAAATGTACTATGGAAATAATATTTTATGCGGTCATGGCAGCGGCACCCCGTCCTTTAAGGATCTTAAGGGCTATTGCACCAGCCGGTACAATTCCTGGGCTCCCGGGGGCTGGCGTGAAGGTCTTGTATGCGTCCGAAGATACATTCAGGACGATGGTGAGACAGAGACGGAAGCTGTCAGGTTATCAGGCTGGAAGAGGGAAGCTGAGGGATGGCACTTTTACCTTGGAAATTCGGGAGAGTGGTAAGGAATTCCTGGTATCAGGATAGCGATGGGAAGTGGTACTGGTTCAATGCAGACGGTGTCATGGTTTCAAATATCTGGTACCAGTACAGAGGTGACTGGTACTATCTGAAAGCAGACGGAGCCATGGTCAAGGGCCGGCAGGATATTGACGGCAAATGGTATTATCTGAATCGGGGCGGCAGGATAGCAACAGAACCGGTGAAGCTGACCCCGGATGAAAACGGGGCGCTGCAGTATCCGGGTATGGCAGTGTAAGAAAAGAAGGCGGGCGCCAGTATTTGTGTACTGACCCGCCTTCTTTTCTTACACTGCCATAATACTGAGAATTTATGTAAACAATATGGATTATCATATGATCTTTATTGGAAATAATTAAAAAAGTCCAGGAAGGAAAATAAACGGCAAACTTGCGTTCCCGGCACCATGTATGATACAATCGTTCAGGTGATGCATGTTTTCATTAAGATGAATTTATTTGGAGGAATTTTAAGTATGAGGTTACGTCATATACCAGGCTCGGAAGAAGAAATCGCGGGCAGTCCATATGTTGTCCAGACTCCTTTTGAGAAAAAAGGCTGCTGGAAGGAAGTGTTTGGCAATGAAAATCCCATAGAGATAGAAGTTGGCATGGGAAAAGGCCGTTTTATCATGGAACTGGCTGCTATTCATCCGGAAATAAATTATGTTGGTATTGAGAGGTATCCCAGCGTTCTTTTGAGAGGCCTGCAGAAAAGGGCCCAGATGGAACTTGATAATATATTTTTTTATGTGCGTGGATGCAAAAAACCTGGCAGATATATTTGCACCGGGGGAGGTTCAGAAGGTTTACTTAAACTTTTCTGATCCATGGCCAAAGGACCGCCATGCAAAGCGCAGGCTCACGTCAGAGGATTTTATGGCGGTTTATGACCAGATTTTAAAGTCTGACGGAACTGTGGAGTTTAAAACCGACAACAGGGGCCTGTTTGACTATTCCCTGGAAGCCATTCCCAAAGCCGGATGGCAGATTAAGGAATTCACCTATGACCTTCACCACAGTGAGATGGGAGAGGGAAATGTGATGACAGAGTATGAAGAGAAATTTTCCTCTAAGGGGAATCCGATTTATAAATTGATTGCAGGAAGAAAATGATATTTTTTTAAATCCGGCATTCGGTTTCAATAACCGTGATGCCGGTTTTGCATATAATAAAGCAAAAGCAGATGCAGGAGCGGCAGTTATGGGAATGAAAGACAAGGTCACAAGCAAGCTTCTTCAGGCTACCAGCGATAAGACCGAATTAAATAAGAAAATGCTGGCTTGGAACAAATCTTTTGTAGAAGTGAACAAAACACTAGGTGAAAATGTACAAAAAAAATAAGAAAAATAAATAAATTCGAAAAAGTTGTAAATTATTTGTAAAAAAAGGTGTTGACTTTTGTTGGATACGGTTATATAATTACACACGTGCTCGAGACGAGAGCACAGTGAAAGAAAAAACAAAAGACATGCGCCTTTAGCTCAGTTGGTAGAGCAGTAGACTCTTAATCTATTTGTCCAGGGTTCGAGTCCCTGAAGGCGCACTCAAAAGTTCCGGTTTTGCAGACAGAGAGCTGCGGGGTTGGGGCTTTTACTTTGTCTGGATTTATGGGGATTTAAAAGGTTTTATTTCGTTTGAACAGAATAGACGGGGAAGCGGATGCCTGGAGGGTGTTCGCTTTTTTATTTAGGTCATCCCACGAAGATCCAAAAGCAGACGGTCTGAGCCCTGTCAAAGCGTGTTGAAAAATTCTTGTGCCCGGTGGGCTGCTGTAAGGCGGCCTGCCGGGCACAATGAACTTTCAAACGTACTTTTTCGTTGCTGTTACTGCTGCGCCAGCGCATGCATGAGTTCGGCTGCAGCAGGATAAAGCCTGTCATAAATATCCTGGTATATCTTGTAGGCTTCGTGATTTTTTGCGTCTGGACGGTAGGTTTTGCCGGTCTTGATAAACTTGGTCAGGGCGGCAAAATCCTCAAATCCGGGATACTTTACGGCGGTAGCTGCCATCATGGCATCCCCAAAGCTGGCGCCGATGGTCACAAGCGGTGTATTGATCTCCTTGCCGGTCACATCCGCCACAATCTGCATCCACAATGGATTCTGCACTCCGCCTCCTACGGCGAATATCTGGTCGATTATTACGTTGTCATGGGCTTCCATAAGGCTCAGCTGCTGGTTGACGGAGAATGCCACGGATTCCAGGGCACTGCGGTACATATGGGCTCTGGTGTGGGCCAGGGTCAGTCCAAGCAGGCAGCCGCTGGCCAGGGGATCGTTGATGGGAGTCCGCTCGCCGGCGAAATAGGGCAGTGTGATCAGCCCGCCGCTTCCTGGTGCAATTTGATCAACACCCTCCAGCATGGCCTGATAGGCATCCGGACCGCCAGCCCGCTCGAGTGCCAGGGCATCCGGGAACAAGGTGTCACGGTACCATTTGGTCAGAGAACCGGCTGCGTTGGTCCCTGCGGAAATGTCGCATAGACCCGGAACGATAAATTCTTCCCGCCACAGGCGGTCATCGTCCACCAGCTCCTTTGTTCCCAGAATCATATAGATGGAAGAACCGAACTGAATCATCATCTTGCCAGGAGCTACCACGCCGATGCTGATGGCCTCTGCGCCGGAATCATCGGTTCCTGTGATGACCGGAGTGCCCTCTTTCAAGCCGGTTTCTGCTGCTGCCCGGGCGGTCACTCTGCCTGCGATCTCGTTGGCCTCTTTAATCTCTGCAAGCTGGCCGGGGCGGCAGATGGGAGCGCACAGTCCGGGATTTGGCATCCCGTCCCGGTCGTACAGGGGATTGAAGCTGGACAGCCCCAGGAACCGGTCCACCACATAATTCCCTGTCAGCCTGGCGGTGATAAAGGTGGAAGCTGTAATGAATTTGTATGTTTTTTCATAGACCAGGGGCTCATTGTTCTTGATCCAGAGAATCTTGGGCATCACATCCGAGGAACAGAGCGGTCGTCCGTACCATTTCTTGATCTGTTCCTCACCGTAAAGCTCTGTAAGCTGTGCCATCTCCCTTGTGGCTCTGGAGTCGATGCCATAGAGGATGGCTTTTCGCAGGGGGCGGCACTGCTCGTCCACAGGCAGGCAGTCCGCGCCCAGTGCGCTGGCTCCCACAGCCAGAATGTCTGCAGGGTCCACCCGGCTTTCTGCGATCAGCTGCCGGCTGATGGTACAAAAATCCCCCCACCAATCCTCATCCGCATCGTGCTCATAATGGCCGGGCCTGGGATTGGTCATGGCGTGTTCGGTAGTTCCGGTGGCGATGATGTTGCAGTCTTGGTCAATCAGTACGCCTTTGCTGGAGTTGGTTCCCGTGTCAATACCCATAAAATATTTTTTTGCCGATCATGTTTACCTCCATAAAAAAATGTTATTCAACTGTGTCCGCGGGTCTGCGGGACAGCCTGGGTTTGGAGCCGATTATGTAACGTGTCAATTCATCTATTTCCTTAGATAGTGCGATGGACAATTTTGCCGTCCACCAGTGTCAGGCACACTTTAATGCCGCGTATCTGGTCCATGGGGGTCTCAAACACATTCCCGTCCAGCACTGCGATGTCTGCCAGATTGCCGGCTTTAAGGGTGCCCAGCTGGGATTCGCAGCCCAGGTTGTACTGACCGCCGTAGGTCCAGGCCTTTAATAACTCAGCAGTGGTCAGGGTGTTCTCTTCATTGAAGGGCGCACCTCCTTCGGGGAACAGGGCGCCTACAGTGTGGTAGATGGACTCAGGAATATTGTCATAAAGCAGCGGCAGGTCCGTGCCGCAGGAAATTATTACACCGCTGTCGGCCATTTTCCGGCGGTTCCAGTAGTTTTTTTTCGCGTTCCAGACCAATCGTTTTCTGAATCATTGCCAGCTTGCTGTCACGGTTTGCGATGGACATGATCTGGGGATAGACCTCTGCAACTATGCCGAGAGCTCCCATGTGCTCCAGATCAGCAGGATCTGAGCACTCCAGGTCTGTGATTGCATGGCGGTTTTTCACCTTACCATCTGGTCCCCTTTGACACTGGTCAAAGATATCTATGGTCCTGCAGATGGCTCCATCGCCCTGTGCATGGAGAGAAAAGCGGAAGTTCTCCCTATCGGCTGCCAGGGTATCCTTTCTTAAGCCTTCCCAGTCGATATCTTTGGCACAGCAGGTGTCCGCGCAGAGGTAGGGAGACTTCATTTCGCCTTCCAGCTGGCTGATGGATCCGTCGGTCATCTGGTTATAGCCTGAGAAATGTACGAAACTGTCGGGGAAGAAATCCCGCATCTCCTTTCCGTATTCCAGATTCATGGGAAAGCCTACAGGCTGACTCATGAAATGTACTCTGGCAGTCAGTGCGTTTTCCTGTTCCAATTTCTTAAGTTCTTCTGTAAAACCGTAGAAATCGTCAAACCCCATTTCCTTGATAGAAGTAATGCCTCTTGAATTCATCATAGACAGATATTTCCTGAATTCCGGTACGGAAAATTCCTTCTGTCCCAAAATATATCTCAGAAGGCGCCAGTAGCTTTCTGACCAACAGGTGTCCGGGGTGAATCGGTACTCCCTGCGGGCGGCGCTGTTCATATAGCAGCTTTCGCCTCCCTCCATAAAGAAGATGGCAGGCACGTCCCCGAACTCCTGGTCCAACCGGCCGCAGCTCAGTTCTGTGAAGCCGGGGCGCACCCCTCTTGCAAGCACGCTGCGCCGGGGGAGAGGGTTTTCTGGTAATCCTTAGCTGCTGCCACCAACTGGTCTGCGTTCTGGCATGCGCTTAAATCAGCGCCGGTGATGGTAAGCAGATATCCGGTGAAAAAAAACAGTGCACGTCTGTAAAGCCCGGGCAGATGAGCCGATCTCCTAAATCCATCACCTGGGTGTCCGGTCCGGTGTACTTAGCTCCGTCCGAGGGACCAACGGCCAGAATGCGGTTGCCAGATATGGCTATGAAGCCTGCTTCCGGAGTGGAAGCAAGGCCTGAGAAGACAGCGTTGGAACGTAATAGAATGTCAGCTTTCTGCATAATGCAGCCTCCTTTGATAAAAATAGCAGTATCAATAAGTTGATAATAATTTTATACCAGTTCTGAAATCATCATAACACGGTAGGAATCTGGATTCAATCAAAAAAAGGGCTTTACGGAAAAATTGTAATAAAGGTAAAAAAAATAATGCATAAAAATGTGCATATTGCACAAAGCATGTAATTAAGTGGGTGAGAAAACTGGAATGATGTTGACAATGGGGCTTTCGTTTGATATTGTAAAAGTGGTATTAAAATATAGTGAACATATATAACTAAAATAGGAGGAAATAACACATATGCTTTGGACTGAAAAAATGTTTCATACCAAAAAACCGATTATTGCCATGCTGCATCTGGATCCACTTCCAGGAGATCCCATGTATTCTTCAGATAATGATATGAAGACAACGGTAGCACACGCCAGGTCAGATCTTAAGGCGCTGCAGGAAGGCGGTGTGGACGGGATTTTATTCTCCAACGAATTCAGCCTTCCCTATGAAAGGAATATGAGCTTCGTCACACCTGCCAGCATGGCGAGGGTTATCGGAGAATTGATGAGCGAGATCAGAGTGCCTTTTGGTGTGGACTGCATCTCGGACGGTCTGGCGACCTTGGAGCTGGCTGCTGCCGTGGGTGCCGATTTTGTACGGGGAACTTTCTGCGGCGTCTATGTGGGAGACGGCGGACTGTACAATAATGATTTTTCAAAGCTTCTGAGGCGCAGGGCTGCCCTGCCCCTTGAAAAGCTTAAGATGCTCTATTTCATCAACCCGGAATCTGACCGGAATCTGGATACCAGACCGCTGAAGGATATTGCCAAGTCCACAATTTTCAAAGCTAATCCGGACGGGCTATGCATCTCTGCCTCAGCCGCCGGGCAGGATGTGGACGATGAGCTGATCGCACAGGTGAAGGCTGCGGCTCCGGAGGTGGTGGTTCTGTGCAATACTGGGTGCCGCAGGGATACCATAGAGCGGAAGCTTTCTGCAGCGGATGCTGCAGTGGTGGGGACTACATTTAAAGAAAACGGTGATTTCTACGCTCGCGTGGACGTGGTCCGCGTGAAGGAATTTATGGAAGCAGTAAAAGCATACAGGGAGAGTCTGTGAGCAGAAAACTGATTAAAAAGATTGGGCTGGAGGCAGAGAGGTCATCCCCCGCCGGGCTGTACACAACAGTATTTGGCGGGGGATGACCTTTTTGGTATAAAAATTATTTATACATATATAGATTCTGGCTGAATAAATGGAAAATATTACCACTAATCAAATAGTTTATGTATAATATGCACTATTACATGGGCGTATTTATGTGAAAAATAATAAATTGACACTAATATACTGATCTGATATACTTCAAGTGGTATAAAAAAACTAGAAACATATATACATAAAAGGAGGGAAAATGAAAGTTGCTGCTATGGGAGACAACTGCATTGACGTGTATGAGCGGATTCAAAAGAAATACCCCACCGGCAATGTGGTAGATACGGGAGTCAATATTCAGAAGCTGGGAATTCCCGTATCCATTATCAGTACTACCGGTTCTGATGAAAACGGAAAATGGATGGTGGAGACACTGTCCGGAGAAGGACTGGATTTGAGCCACTTCAAAGTGGGGAACGGGCTGACTGCCATTACATACATGGATATGGACGGGCTGGACCGGGTGCATGGTGATTATGTGGAAGGGGTGCTGGAACATATTGTGTTTGACGATGAGGATGTCCGTTTTGCTGCTGCCCATGACCTGGTGCATACTGCGCTGTGGGGGAAGGCCGAAGAAGCCCTGCCGAAGATCCGCCAGCTTTCCGGCGCGCGGATCAGCTTTGACTATGCAGACCGGCTGGACCACGAACTGGTTGAGAAAACCTGCCATTTGTGGATTATGGATTTTATTCCTACCACAAGGAGCGGGATGCATTTATTGAATCCTACTTAAAGGATAAGGTAGACAGAGGCATGAAGGTTGCGGTGGCCACTTTTGGCGATCAGGGGAGTTTGGCCTATGATGGCAGCCGGTTTTATGAGGGAGGCATTTATCCTGCCTATGTGGTAAATACTGTAGGAGCGGGCGACAGCTTCATCGCTGGATTCCTTTATGAAATTCTCAATGGGTCTGACATTGAAACATGCCTGGACACAGGCTCGAGAATAGCTGCCAAAGTGGTCAGTACCTTCAATCCCTGGGAGGAATGAGATGATAAGAAAACGGGTTCTCTGTTATGGTGATTCCAATACCTGGGGCTACATGCCCGGGACCGGAACCAGATATGAGGAGAATGTTCGGTATCCGGGAGTTATGGCTCAATCGCTGGGAGGGGAATACCGGGTTGTGGAGGAGGGGTTAAACGGACGGACTACTGTGTTTTCCGACCGGATGGAGCCGGAGCGCTGCGGAATTGAACACCTGCTTCCGTTTCTGCTGTCCCACCTGCCTCTTGATTATCTGGTGATTATGCTTGGGACAAATGATACGAAAAGCCATTTCCACGTCAATGCAAGAGAAATCGGATACGGTATGGAAGAGCTTCTGATCCGGGCCAGGCACATTCTGGATACCAGGGGATTTAAAACTGAGATTATACTGGTGGCCCCGGTTCCCATTCAGCCTGAGGGAGATCCCATGTTTGACCGGGAGTCCTGGAAAAAGAGTGGAGAACTGGCACTGGTTTTCCGGGAGCTGGCCCATACATGCGGATGCCTGTACCTGGATGGCGGATCCGTCACCAGGGATGTGGGGGAGGATGGAATCCATCTGAGCATACAAGGCCACCGGGCATTGGGAGAATCAATTGCAGAGATCATAAAGGCACACGAGCAATGCCAACTTACTAAGCGTATGAAGAACCCGTCTGAGTAAGCCGGCATGTATTGCACATAAGCGGTCAGCATACAACCGCTTCGTGCTCATAACAAAGGGGGTAATTAATTATGAAACTTGGAATGTTTACTTCTGGTTATCAGCGCAATCCGCTGGAACACTGCTTTCGGGACGCAAAGCGTTTCGGCTATGATTTCATCGAGCTGTGGGGCGGCAGGCCTCACGCCTTTGCACCGGATCTGAAGGCAGGGGAAATTGAGGACTTGAAACGCCTGATCGATAAATATCAGATGCCGGTACTTGGATTCACACCAGAGCACAACGCCTATCCTTATAATTTTATGATTGGAAGCGAACTGCAGAGGAGAGACGCAGTGGATTACCTGAAGCTGTGTCTGGATATGGCGAAGGAAATGGGTTCTGATTATATGCTGGTGTCACCGGCCCATGCCGGATACCTTTCAACTTATGAGGAGATCTGGTCCCGCATGGTGAGTACCTTGAGAGAACTGACCGACCACGCTGAGAAGGTTGGCGTAAAGCTGGTAGTAGAAACGCTGACGCCCTATGAGAGCAACGCGTTCAAGAGCGCAAATGACTTAATCGAACTGTTTAAACGCATCGATTCCCCCTATATTGTAGGCATGTGTGATGTTGTGCCGCCTTTTGTCCAACATGAAAGCATCATGGCTTACATTGATAAGCTGGGCGAAAAAATGTATCACATGCATATTATTGACGGGGATCAGGGGACAGACAGCCACATTGTTCCCGGCGAGGTTCCATACCGCTGCCGGAGCTGTTTAAGGAGCTGAAGGATGCCGGATATGAGAAGACTGCCACATTGGAGCTGGTGACAGGATATATCAACGAACCCAGGCTGTATGCCAGGAGAGCCATCGATAATACCCGCGCCTATATGAGGGAAGCTGGCTTCTGACAGACGGGAGGGAAGGGAGACTGATCATGTTTATTGACATTCATGTACATCCGGCGTTTTATGAGCGATTAATGAGGATGCCAAGGTGGAGGAGTTAAGGCATAATGCCCTGGACATCCACTTAAACGGAACGGCACCTCTGCAGCACATATTCAACCAGATGCGCTGTGCGGGGCTGGACCGCCTGTGCCTGCTGCCGGAAGATTACTCCGCAGAGTACGGCAGGCCGCTGGTGACAAATGAGGAGATCAAAAGGCTGGTGGATCTGGCGCCGGACCGCTTTATTGGTTTCGCAGGGGTGGATCCCCTGGCAGAGGGAGCTGGGGATAAGCTGGAGCACGCGTTTGGAGATCTGAAGCTCAGAGGATTGAAGCTTCATCCATCCCGGCAGCATTTTTATCCGTCGGATGAGCAGCTGAATCCGATTTACGACATCTGCGAGAAGTATCACAGGCCCATAATCTTTCACAGCGGACTGTCCTGGGAGCCCAATACTCTGGCAAAGTATTCCAGGCCCGTAGAGTTCGAGGCGCTGGCAGCCGACAGGCCGGGCCTTAAGATCTGCCTTGCCCACTTCGGCTGGCCCTGGGTACAGGAGACAGCCATGCTTATGCTGAAATATCCCAATGTTTATGCGGATACGGGGCTTCTGTATTTTGACAATGCTTTGGAGTTTTATAAGAGGGTATTTAACCATGACATTCCTGCCACATGGATTGACCGCAGCCTGAGGCACCAGGTAATGTTCGGAAGCAACAATCCGCGTTTCGAGCAGATCCGCATGGCGGACGCCATTTCGCGTCTGGGTTTCAGAGAGAGTACCCTGAAACTGATCAAAGGCGGCAATGCCATCGAATTCCTGGGAGGATTAGAAGACGCTTTCTCCGGCGGTGTTACAGGGGAACAGTAAGGAGGGATACCAGTGGTAAGCACAAGTTCAATTACACTTCTGACAACGGAATATAACCAGATGATCCGGATCACCGGTGAAATCGAAAAAGCCGTGAAGGAAAGCAGAATTCAAAACGGGATTGTCAACGTAATCAGCAGGCACACAACCACCGGAATTACGGTAAATGAGTCCCTGGAATGCCTGGAAAGTGATATAGCGGAGTTTCTGGCCAGGATGGCTCCTGAGGACTGGCCATACGCCCACGCCAGGATGCTCCGTGACTATGGTTCTACGGCCGGCAATCCTACCGGTCATCTGAAATCACTTCTAACAGGAAACCACTGCCATCTGCTGGTAAGCGAAGGCTGCATTCAAAAGGGCGGGGCTCAGGAGGTTTACTTTTGCGAATTTGACGGACCGGCCCAGAGAACTATATACATCCAGGTAATGGGGGAGTAGGGGTTTTAAGCAACAGATGCACGTCCTGGGGGACATGTAGTCGTATACGGTTAAGGGAAGCCTATTGACAAAAATACGAATAAAAAGGAGAAAGAGTATGTCGAACGTTAAAACACCGGAACAAAGTACCAACGAATTAAAGCGGAAGCTTGGTCTTGGCACCGTAATCGCTCTCGGAGTCGGAACAACAGTAGGATCCGGAATCTTCTCATCACTGGGTGAGGTGGCGGGAGCCGCGGGAAGCAGCCTGTTTTTGGTGCTGTCTTTCCTGATCGGCGGAATGCTGCAGATCCCGGCCAACTTCTGCTATGCGGAGTTGGCCAGCGCCTTCCCTGAGGACGGCGGACAGTATGTTTACTTTAAGGAAGCGGGATCACGTCCTCTTGCATTCCTCTGTGGCTGGATCAGTTTTTGGGCTACCGATCCGCCGTCCATTTCCATCATGGCCCTGGCCATTGCGAACTACCTGGCGTTCTTTATTCCGGTGCACGGCTTGATTCTCCGCCTGGTGGCAGTTGGTTTCGTGCTGATTTTCATGGTGCTTCATCTGCGCTCTGTGGAAGGCGGTGGTAAATTCCAGGCCATAATCACCGCTTTGAAGGTTATTCCCTTTGTGCTGATCATCGGCATCGGTATCTTCTTTATTAAAGGAGACTTATTCCTGTCATCCGCGCCGCTGGCAGGAGTGACCGCAACCGGTTTTACCGCCCTTCTGGCAGGTATTTCCGCCACCACATGGTCCTTTGATGGAATGGCGGCGGCCTGCTATATGTCAGGAGAGATCAGAGAGCCCAAAAAAAATCTGCCCAGAGGACTGATCCTTACTGCATTTATCGTACTTGCCCTGTATGTCGGCCTGACCCTGATCGCTTCCGGTCTGCTGTCTGTTGGCGAACTGGCAGCCTCCGAGGCTCCGATTGCTCTGCTGGCCTCCAAGATCCCGGTTATTGGCGGATATGCGGGAACCGTCGTGGCGGTAATGGCAGTTATCGTGGTAATTGGATCTCTGTCCAGCTGTATCATGTTCCAGCCGCGTATTGAGTACGCCATGGCAAAGGATGGCTTGTTTTTCAAGGCTTTCGGCAAGGTTCATCCCAAGTATGAGACCCCTTACTTCTCCATATTGGTTCAGTGTGCAGTTGCGATTGTTCTGATTTTCGCCACCTCCCTTTCTGACCTGCTTGGTTACTTCACTCTGGTAGCCCTGTTAAAGAACTTCCTTACCTTTGGAACTATCATTGTGCTGAGAAACAAGGCGCACTATATGCCTGCATACAGGATGCCTGCAAGGCCTCTGATGGTTGGAGTGGCTATGCTGATCACAGGAACCCTGATCTGGTCAACCTTTATCTGGGCGCCTATGGCAGGTATCGCCTGTGCGCTGATCGCCGTGGTTACAGGACTTCCGGTATATTACTTCTGGGAGAGCCGGAATAAGAAGGCGGCGGCCATGAAATAGGGGGTCTCCAATTAGAGAGATTGACACTTTGAGGCAGATGTTCTAAGATTGAAGATAATGAAACAATATTTGTATTTTAAATATGAAAATAAAAGGAATGTCTGCCATGAATTTAGATCGCCAGAAGCCCCGTGATGAGGCAATGGAAAAAAATTGAAAATTATATAATAAAAAAATCATTTAAAACCAGATGAGAAGCTTCCTTCCGAGCGGAGCATGTGCGAGATGTGGAATTTTAACCGGTCCACTCTAAGAAGCGCGATCAAGCAGCTGATCCTGGAAGGCAAAATCTATAACAAGAATGGGTCGGGAACCTACGTGGCCAGGGAAAAATTAGTCCGCAACCTTCAGGATGTCTATGGGTTTTACCAGACGGCACAGATTGCGGGGCGAAAGGTTGATACAAAGGTGCTTCTCGTGGATTTCTGTGAGACTTCCAAGGATATCGGACGCAAAATGAAACTGCCGCTGGGGCACAAACTGATACGGCTTGTGCGCCTGCGCTATCTGGATGAGATACCGGTACTGATTTCCACCATCTATCTGGACGCCCAGCGCTTTGCCGGACTGGAACAGGTCGATTTAGACAAGGTTTCTCTCTATGCTGTGCTGAAGGAACAGTATGATGTAGAGGTTTCCGGCGGTATGGAGAAGCTGAGCATCGCCTACTGCGATGAGGAGGAAGCGGGTTATCTGGAAATTGAAGAAGGTGCTCCTGTAATTTATCAGTCGGGTGTAACGATGGATCAGCAGGACGTGGTGTTTGAATATTTTAAGGAGATCACCCGCTCAGAATACGTTTGCTTCGCAAGCGAGCTTACGAGAAGGTGAGTTCCTTTCTGGCAAATGGAGGAATAAAATATGAAACTGGCTGCAGTTGGCGATAACTGTATGGATGTCTATGACAATACCGGGAACGCTTACCCGGGTGGCAATCCTGTAAACGTGGCTGTGTATTTCGTGCGGCTGGGAGGCAAGGCTTCCTACACGGGCGTGGTGGGTACAGATAAGTACGGCACGCTGATGAAGGAGAAAATCGCAGAAAAAGGTGTGGATGTATCCCGCATCCGTTTCATGGAGGGGAACACGGCCATCACCCATGTGGAGCTGGTGGATGGTGAACGCGTTTTCGGAGATTACGAGGAGGGCGTGCTGGCCGGATTTAAGCTGACCGAAGAGGAAAAGGATTTCATCTGTGATCATGATATGATCGTGACAGGATTATGGGGAAACATTCATGACGATCTGGCGCAGTTAAAGGAGCGGGGAATCAGGATTGCGTTTGATGCAGCCACAAGGCCGGGGGATCCCGCGGCTGTTGCGGCAATTCCCTCTGTGGATTACCTGTTTTTTGCCACGGACGACGGAGATACCGGGGAACTTCGGCAGGCCATGAAGGAGCTTAAGGAAAAAGGCCCTGTGCTGGTGGTCGCCACAATGGGAGAAAAGGGCAGCATTGCCTATGACGGAACCGGGTTTACCACATTCGGGATCGTGCCCTGCAACGTGGTGGATACCATGGGAGCCGGGGACAGCTATATTGCAGGATTCTTAAAGGGGATTCTGGAAGGCAGAGAATTAAAAGATTGCATGAGAATGGGTGCTGCCAATTCCAGTGTGACATTGGAGTACAACGGCGCCTGGTAATATTGCACATAAGCGGCAAAAAGATGACCGCTAAGTGCTCATAACAAGGAGGAAAAAAGTTGGCCAAAACAGCAGAGGTAGCTTACAATTCACCTATTTATCTTCAGCTTAGGGAAGTGGTACGTTCTAAAATTGAGGACGGGGAGTATGCTCCCGGTACGGCTATCCCTTCAGAAAATGTTCTGGCAGGTACCTACGGAATCAACCGTCTGACCGTCCGCAGCGCAATTGACGCGCTGGTGAACGAGGGTTTGTTAAAGCGTGTCCAGGGTAAGGGCGTGTATGTTGTGGCCCAGATCGAGAGGGACTTAGAGGTGCTGGGCGGATTTACCCAGACCATGGATGAAAAGCATGTGCAGAATAAGCGCAAGATCCTGTTGAAAGGCCAGCGGAAGGCCGGAGAGAAATACGCGGCAATCTTTGGAATCAACGAGGAAGATATGCTGTATTATATCAAGCGTCTGGACTATGCGGATGAAGATCCCATTGCCATTCAGGAAATCTATATTCCCTATAATCTGGTACCCAAGATGGAAGGGATCGATCAGAGCGTGTTCAGCATGTTTGAAATCTATAAATTTTATGGGATTAATCCTGTGAGGGCATGGCAGACCCTGGACTTGGTCCAGCTGACCCAGTCCGATGCCAGGCTGATTAATATCAACAAAGATCAGACGGTATTCCTGTTCTCCTGTACCACCTATGACGAGGATGACCGTGTGATAGAATATTCGAAATCTTATACTCGTGGAGATAAGTGCAACTTCAAGGTGCATTTCCACAAGTAGAAGGAAGGAGCAATTATGTTAAAGTTTGATGAACAGAAGCAGATTGACAATGTAAACGGCGCTCTGGCGCTGCGGCCGGAGATAGAGAAAGTTGTGGACGAAATTCAGCAGAGAGGTTTTGATGGAATTTATTTCATTGGAATCGGCGGGACCTGGGCTTCCGGCATGCAGGTAGAGGTTTATATGAGGGGCAGAAGCTCCATTCCGGTATATGTGGAGAACGGCGCGGAGTTCATCACCACCGGCAACAAGCGTTTCACCAAGGATTCCATTGTGATCTTCTCATCTGTAACGGGAAGCACTGAGGAGATGGTAAAGGCCATTGAGAAGGTACGGAAAACCGGCGCCAAGGTGTTTGGCTTCATCGACAAGCCGGATGCCCCCATGGTGAAACTGTGCGACTGGTGCATTTCCTACCCTATGAATGAGCAGCTGAAGTTCTATATGGTGGCCAACCGTTTGATGTTCAACAACGGGGAGTTCCCTGAGTACGACCAGTACAACGCAGAGATGGAGGCTTATCTGGCCCGGGCCTGGTGGAGGTTGAGAAGGAAGCAGACCAGTGGGCAGCTGAATTTGCCAGGAATAAATATGAATATTTCAAGGCCCGTCCGGATATGCCCCACTACTTTGTGGGCGGCGGTAACCAGTGGGGAGCTACTTACTCCTATGCGATGTGCTACTGGGAGGAACAGCTGTGGATCCGCACCAAATCCATCACCAGCGCTGAATTTTTCCATGGCATGCTGGAGGTTGTGGATGCGGAGACTCCGGTCACTCTCTTCATCGGAGAGGACGAGCAGCGTCCCCTGTCAGAGCGCGTGAAAGGTTTTCTGCCCAAGGTCTGCAAGAATTACACTGTCATTGATACGAGGGATTATGAACTGAAGGGAATCAGCCGGGAATTCAGAGGCTCTGTTTCACACCTTGTGATGCATGCGGTGAATAACCGTGTGGATGCCCATATGGAGGAGGAGTTCCGCCATCCCATGGTGATTCGCCGTTATTACCGCCAGTTTGACTATTGATGATGGGAGGACGGCGGAAATGTCAAAGATTACGATGGATCAGATCGGAGTAATGAGCGTTCAGTACATTCATTATTCCCTGGAATATTATCTTGACTCCATGAAAAGATGCGGTCTGAAGCACGTGGATCTTTGGGGGGGAATTCCTCACTACTGCAGGTTGGACTATCCCTTTGCGTAAGATGCAGGAGCTAAACTGGACTCTATCCGGCAAATGATGGATGAACGGGGGCTGGATGTGGCGGTTTACACCCCGGAGACCTTATCTTATCCCTATAGCTTTTCAGATCCACAGGAGGCGGTGAGAAAGCGTACAGTGGATTATTTCAGAATGGCTATGGACGATGCCCTAATAATGGGCACCAACAAGGTTTTTCTGAATTCCGGCTGCGGGCTTCTGGATCTGCCAAGGGAGAAGTCCTTTGCCAGGCTGGTTGATACTTACAAAAAGATAGCGGCAATTGCTGAGGAAAAGGGGATTGAGCTGGTACTGGAACAGCTTCAGCCTTATGAAAGCAATCTGGTACTGAATCTGGCCGATGTCAAGCGTGTTCTGGATGAGGTCAGTTCCCCGGCGCTTTGCGTATGCGTGGATGTGGTAGCCATGGCTGCGGCAGGGGAGGAGCTGAAGGACTACTTTGCTGTCATGTGAAATAACTATGATTTTTGTAACCCTCCTTATTGAAGGAATGAACGGCACAATAACAAGATAGACGGATTCCGTTAGGGATCCGTCTTATTTTTATATTCACACTACGGGCCAACTTGGCCTGTAACTGCATAACACTTACTACTTATGAAAAACGCCGGAGGAAATGCTGGAAGCCATGAAAACGACGCACCCGCTGCTGCGGGGCACATTATACATTCGATACAGGCGAGGCATTAATAACGAGTGGGTGCCCGCATGAGTAAATAAAATGCGTTATGTAAGGTATTTTTATTTAGACTGGTCTCCAATTCCATAATTTAAAAATCTAAAAAAAGAATATGAATCTGAAGATCGTTTATTCCATTTCTCCAATTCTTCCTATATAATGATAATAACTAACAAAATAATCAATTACGGAAGAGGGGGAACAAGATGTCAAAGGAACAGTATTTTGAAAACAGGAACAATTATATTACCTGTGAGGACAAGGCATGGGTCGCAGATTACTGTCAAAGGAACTGGCCTGAGGAAGTGAGCCATATCCTCCGCATTGCAGATGATGCAGTGGAGCATACATTTTTGTTTGATCTGCGGTGGGATATGGAACGAACCTATGTGCCGGTGCATTTTGACCGGGAAGTGGTTTGGGACTACATGCCGGGAGATGATCCGGAATTTATTTTTCAGTTCAACCGCCACCAATTCTTTATATGCCTGGGACAGGCATATGCCATAACCGGCGATGAAAAATATGCAAAGGCTTTTGCAGAGCTTTTGGATTCCTGGATAAAGAATAACCCTCTGACAGAAGAAACCAAGCAAACTACATGGAGGAGCATTGAGGCCGGAATACGGGCTGAAACCTGGGTAAAAGCCATGAGCTATTTTAAGGACAGCCCCTCTGTGGATGACGGACTTGTAAAGGCATATATGGATTGTCTCACCGTTCACGCGGAATACCTGATGACAACCTACAAACATTTCCAGATCAAGAGCAACTGGGGAGTTATTGAGAACCGGGGGCTTATGGAGATTGCACTGGCCCTTCCTATCTGCGACCGGACAAAGGAATACTTGGATGCAGCGCTTAGGCGTCTTAGTGAAGAGATGGATGTGCAGGTTACTGATGACGGAGTGCACTGGGAGCAATCCCCCATGTACCATAATGAGGTGTTTCACTGTTGTCTGGAAGTACTGCGGCTGGCAAGGCGATATGACATTAAGCTTTCAAGGAAAAAGACTGAGAAAGTCCGGCAGATGGCCTATGCAAATATTGCATGGAAAAAGCCGAATCATTGCCAGCCCATGCAGGGAGACAGTGATGAAACCGATCTCAGGGACTTATTGGCTCAAAGTGCCTGGCTGTTTGCAGACCCGGTGTTAAAGTTCTGCGCTTATGACAAGATGGATTATGACGGAGCCTGGGACTTCTTAAAAGAGGGAATCGAGGGCTACGGAAAGCTTAATGCAAAAGAACCGGATTTCTTAGACAGGGTTATGGAAAGCACCGGAAATCTTTTTGTCCGGTCCGGATGGGATGAAAATGCGGATTATTTCCATTTTCGCTGCGGTTTCCTTGGGGGAGGCCACGGCCATTCCGATAAGCTGCATGTGGATCTTGTGATCAACGGAGAAGATATTCTTATGGACACAGGACGTTACCATTATGTGCCCGGTGAAGCGAGAACCTGGTTTAAAAGCGCCCTGGGCCACAACGTTCCTCTGGTAGACGGCCGTGACTATTTAAAATGCCGGGATGCATGGGGCGTGGATAAGATGTCCGCAGCCTATTTTGGCGGCTATAAGAAAAAGGGCGGATACCGCTATATCCAGGGAAGCCACGGTGGATATTTAAATGGAGAAGAGGGAAATGTGTGGATCACCAGAAAAGTGCTGGCAATTGATACGGACCTTTATCTGATCACCGATGAATTTTCTCCAGAGAAAAACACACATACCAGCAGCTTTTCCATTTTAACAACCAGGGAAAGGTATCGCGCTCCGGACGAACTGTGCGCTATTTTGGCAGCAGGACGGACGGGGAATTGACGGTTCTGACAGAAGGCTGTGAGCTGAAACTGTCAGATGGCCGGATTTCCAGAAATTATAACCAAATGGAAACAGGTAAGCAGCTTTTGGCCGGTAAAGAAGCAGAAGGCTTTACTTCCATCATTTCTGTTGTTTCAGGAGGGGAAAAAGGGAAATACGAATCACCGGAGCTTTCTCTTCTTCCTGTATTCGGTACGGATCCAACGGTTCCATTAGACCCTTCTGATGCAGAAGCGGTATCTGTTGGCTGGAAGGGAAAGAGCTATGTAGTCATTTTGGCCCATGGTGATATCGGGGATTCTTCTGACCTGCTTACAGCAGGAGGCGTGAAGGGACTCGGAACGGTGATTGTGTTTGATACGGAGAAACAGAAAGTGGGAGGCACGGTCATTCACTGGTAGTGAACTGAAAAGTGAAAGATATGAGAGGAAGCAGCGTTTATCCGAAAGGAAAAACGCTGCTTTCTGCATTGGTGTATGTAAATCATGGCATACTTATCTTAAAGGGAAATCCGTACTTCAATCCAGTGCAGGACATCATTGATGACCTCATCCTTGCAGTATTCATTAAAGATCTCATGGAACAATCCTCCGTAGATCTTCATCTGCTTATCTTTTGACGGAGCAGCTGCAAAAAAACTGATAGGTGTCCTGGGCGCTTACCAATCCATCCTTTTCCCCATGAAGCATGAGAATCGGGTATTCAAACCTTCCCACTGCCTCCCCAAACCAGGCAATTCCCTGGCAGAGGGCGTAGCATAAGCCGGTAGTAAAGGTTTTTGAGTTATAGGGATCCTTACCGTACCAGTCAACAACTTCGGCTACGGAGCACACGCCGGCGCCCAGTTCGTTGGGAAGCTTGGTGTGGGGATCCAGGTCTTTCGGAACACTGCTTATGAGCCCCATATTATCCTTTGTCAATGCTCCACTTGTGATAATTCCGCGAAGCCTCTTATCCGGATATTTTGCACCGTATAGGGAAACGGTAAAGCCCCCCATGCTGTGACCGATTAAAAATACCGGGATATCCGGATTTTCCCGGATTGCCATGTCTACTATTACATTGGTATCGTCAAGCAGCTCATGGAAGTCATCATAATAAGTCCGTTCCCCCTCAGAACGCCCGTGCCCCCTGTGATCAAAGCGGTAGGTCGCGATCCCGGCTTTATGAAACAGCTCTGCAAAGTAATCATACCTTCCCTGATGCTCACATAACCCATGGACAATAACGGCTGCCCCCCGGGCGGCCTCTGGAACTTCCTTGTTTAAATACAGTTTGGTCCCGTCAAATGAAAAAATCATTTCTCCCATAAAAATACCTCCTTTAAAACAATGGTTTTACATTTCCCTTATTATACCAGAATTATTTCTATTTTAATAGGAAGAAATCCATGAAAAACAGGAAAAGTTTTTTGCATGACATTTGTAGGATTTGATAGCCATATAGGAGGGGAAGGACGGGAGCATATCCTTTTTCTCTATCTAATCTTATCTATTTATAATTGCGTTAGGTACTAATGACGGTGAAATGAAAAAAAAGCAAAAAAAACATAGTCAAATTTCACAAATTATTAGAAAAAAAATTCAACATAAAACCTAGAAAAATTCGCTAAAAAATAAAGTTCTTTGGGATCTGAACATATTTTGGGTTAAAAAAATTAATAATAATTTTAGAATTTCAGACGAAAAATTGTTTCAAATGTTCAAACAATTAACGGCATTAATAAGATGTTATGAAATTCGCAAAAAGTTGACAATTTCCGCAGATGAAAGTATGATACACGTTAGACCTCTGCAACATTGTATATTTAGGAGTACAATCTGTAAATCTGGTAATATATAAAGGGGAAGACAGTTTAAGAAAGGAAGTGAGCATTACGGAGGATTTGGCAGAGAAGTTATTAGAGGAACTGAACTGCGAAACGGTGTTTACCATTCCCATATTCGGAGGCATTCCCATTGCTGAATCAGTAGTGGTGACATGGATTATCATGGCAGCACTGACACTCCTTTCCATCATTCTGGTGAGAAATCTTAAGGTTGAGAATCCTGGAAAGAAGCAGCTGGCGCTTGAAATGACAATCGGTGGAATTTACAATTTTTTTGAAGATTTAGTGGGGGAAGAAGGGAAGAGGTATATTCCTTATCTCATGTCAGTGGGAATTTATCTCGGAGTGGCTAATTTGATTGGCCTGGCAGGCTTCAAGCCGCTACCAAGGATTTAAATACCACTGCAGCACTTGCTGTCATGAGCATACTTCTGATAGAATATTCAGGCCTTCACAAAAAAGGGGTAAAAGGTTTTATAAAAGGCTTTGCAGAGCCGTCACCTATCATAGCCCCTATTAACGTCCTGGAATTATTTATTAAACCGCTTTCTTTGTGCATGCGGCTTTTTGGTAATATCCTGGCGTCATTTGTAGTTATGGAATTGCTTAAGCAGTTTGCAGCACTCCTTGTACCAATTCCGTTCAGTTTTTATTTTGATATTTTTGACGGATTGATTCAGGCATATGTATTTGTATTTTTGACTGCCCTTTTCATTAAGGAATCGGTAGAGTAAACAATAGTAAATTAAAAGGAGAGATTATTATGTTAATAGCAATTGGAGCAGGAATCGCAGTATTCACAGGTATTGGAGCAGGAATCGGAATTGGAATAGCAACCTCTAAAGCAGTGGATTCCATTGCAAGACAGCCGGAAGCTGAAAGCAAGATCAGCAAGGCCCTTCTGTTAGGCTGTGCGCTTGCAGAGGCAACTGCCATCTATGGTTTCGTTATAGCCCTTCTCATCATTTTATTCCTTAAATAATTAACAAGGTCAGGATTAAGGTGAAAAAAATTGAAAAGAAAGGCAGGCGGTACAGATGCTTAGACTGGATATGAACTTTGTGTGGACTATCGTGAATCTCATCGTCCTGTATTTTCTGCTTCGGCATTTCCTCATAGGGCCGGTTATGAATGTGATGAATAAGCGGCGGGAAATGATTGAGCAGAGCATTTCGGATGCCAGGAATAAGGAAGTTCAGGCAGCGGATATTAAAAAGCAGTATGAAGAAAAGCTGGCTGCCTCTTCGGCTGAGGGATCAAAGCTTATTGAAGAAGCGAGAAACCAGGCAAAGGCCCAGTATGACCGGATTTTAAAGGAAGCTGGGGAAGATGCAGGCCGTCTGATGGCCGAAGCCAGGAAACAAGCTGAGGCTGATCAGGAAAAGGCGATGCGTGAGGCCAAGGCGCAGCTTGCGGGCATAGTTATCGCAGCAGCGGCCAAGGTGGTTAATCAGGAGGTGAGCGCCAGGGCAAATCAGGCGCTTTACGATACATTTATAGCAGAAGCAGGTGATTTTCATGATGCAGGCAGCAATTAATTACGGGCAGGTGCTTTATGAGCTTTCTGTTCCTGAAACGGCCATTGAGGAAACGGCTCTGGCACTAAAGACTGTGCCGGAGCTTAAGCGTGCTCTTAACAGCCCTGTGGTTGCAAGGAGCAGCAAGCACCGGATTATTGACCGTGTTTTTCCTGCTGAGATCAGAACCTTTTTAAAGGTTTTGGTGGATCGACGGGATATAGATCTTGCATATGATATTTTTCATGCATGGCGTACCTGCGTTTGCAGACAGGAAGGAATCCTGGAGGCTTCCCTTTTCTACGTGACAGAACCGGAGGAAGAACAGCTTAGCGAGATTAAAGCAATGCTGTGTAAAAAAATATGAAAAACATGATGTAAGGCTTCGCCTCATTCAGGACCCCGGTTTGATCGGCGGATTTATTATCCGCGTCGGTGATATGGAGACTGACTGGAGCTTAAAGGGACGCCTTAGAGAATTGGAACAAAAAAATAATGCGGAGGTGAAAAACGTGGCTTCCATCAATTCAGATGAAATTATTTCTATATTGAGAAGTGAGATTGAAGATTATGACGCTCATGCCAGGGACCAGGAAGTTGGAACTGTTATAAGCGTTGGCGACGGCATTGCAACGGTTTATGGAATCGACCGTGCGATGTACGGCGAAATCGTTATTTTTGATAGTGGAATCAAGGGCATGGTACAGGACATCAGAAAAGAAGATATCGGATGCATCCTGTTCGGTTCCGACCGGGACATTAGGGAAGGCTGTAAGGTAACAAGAACGAAAAAGCGTGCCGGGATCCCGGTAGGTGAGAAGTTTGTGGGAAGAGTAGTCAATGCTCTTGGTGCTCCCATTGACGGGAAGGGAGAAATCATCTCTGACGATTACCGTCCCATTGAACATGAAGCACCAGGCATTATTGACCGTAAGAGCGTGTCTGTTCCAATGGAAACAGGTATTCTTGCCATTGACTCCATGTTCCCCATCGGACGGGGGCAAAGAGAGCTGATCATCGGCGACCGACAGACTGGTAAGACTTCCATTGCCATTGATGCCATCTTAAACCAGAAGGGAAAAGGCGTAATCTGTGTTTATGTTGCGGTTGGACAGAAGGCATCAACCGTTGCAAAGCTGGTGAATACCCTGACACATTACGGCGCTATGGAATATACCATTGTGGTATCTTCTTCGGCCAGTGAACCGGCGCCTTTACAGTATATCGCACCTTATTCCGGTACTGCTCTTGCAGAGTATTTCATGTACCAGGGAAAAGATGTGCTGATCGTTTATGATGATCTGTCAAAGCATGCGGTGGCTTACCGTTCCCTGTCTCTGCTTTTAGAGCGTTCTCCTGGCCGTGAGGCTTATCCAGGCGACGTATTTTATCTCCATTCCAGGCTTTTGGAGCGCTCCAGCCGGCTGAATGAGGAAGCAGGAGGCGGTTCCATTACCGCACTGCCGATCATTGAAACCCAGGCCGGAGATGTATCGGCTTACATTCCCACCAATGTTATTTCCATTACTGACGGACAGATATTCCTGGAAAGCGACCTCTTTTTCTCCGGTATGAGACCGGCAGTAAACGTAGGCCTTTCCGTATCCCGAGTTGGTGGAGCGGCTCAGACCAAGGCCATGAAAAAGTCTGCCGGAAGCATCCGTATCGACCTGGCACAGTGCCGGGAGATGGAGGTGTTTACCCAGTTCAGTTCAGATCTGGATCCGGCTACCAAGGAGCAGATCCAGTATGGAAAGGGACTTACGGAGCTGTTAAAACAGCCCTTATGCCATCCTTTAAGCCTTCATGCCCAGGTAATCAGCCTGATCGTGGCCAATAACCGTCTGCTTTTGGATGTAGAAGTTTCAAAGATCAAAGAGTTTCAGAGAGAATTGCTGGCTTTCTTTGATGAACGCTATCCGGAAATCGGAAAGGAAATTGAAGAGAGCAAGGCGCTGTCTGACGAGCTGAAGCAAAGAATTCTTGATGTGACAGCCGAATTTAAACAGAAACGGGTGTAGGATATGGCAAATGCGAGAGAGATACAAAGCAGGATGAACAGCATCAAAAGTACCATGAAGATAACCAATGCGATGTATACCATTTCCTCGTCAAAGCTGAAAAGGGCAAGGAAAGCCCTGACTGATACGGAGCCTTACTTTTATGCGCTGCAAAGGACCATTGCCAGAATCATAAGGCATACGCCCGATATTGACGACCCGTATCTGGATACCAGGCCGCATATTAAGAAAGAAGACCGTAAGATCGGATACATTGTGGTAACGGCTGACAAGGGTCTGGCCGGTTCATATAATCATAACATTTTTAAACTGGCTCAGGATCAGATTGACAAGGGCGGAAATCCCATGCTGTTCGTAGTGGGTGATCTGGGGCAGCAGTATTTTATGAAAAAGGGAATACCGGTGGAGCAGGATTTCCGGTATACCGTTCAAAAGCCAAATATGAGCCGGGCCAGAATCATTGAGGAAAAGATCGTGGATTACTTCCTGTCAGGAAAGCTGGATGAGGTATATATGATCTACACCAGGATGGTGAATGCCATGAAAATGGAGGCTGAGATCGAACAGCTTCTTCCCATTCCAAAGCGCCAGTTAAGCCAGAGCGTTCCCATTAACGTGCATTTGGAAGAAATCACTATGAAGCCATCTCCACAGGCTGTGATCGATTCCATTGTGCCCAATTACATTGCTGGTTTTATCTATGGAGGTCTGGTGGAATCCTATTCCAGCGAACAGAATTCCAGAATGATGGCGATGCAGGCCGCAACAAACAGTGCCCAGGAGATGCTTGACGAACTGGCGATTACCTATAACAGGGTCCGTCAGGCGGCCATTACCCAGGAGATTACTGAGGTAATCAGCGGTGCTAAGGCCCAAAAGAAAAAAAGGAAGAAAGCGTAGTATCATCGGATGTTCCGTTTGACTTTAGAGAGGAGGAGTCCTCACGACTGTGAGTAACAGAATATGAATATAGGAAAGATCGTTCAGGTCCTTGGACCTGTAGTAGACGTTGAGTTTTTGGAGGGCAGCGACCTTCCCCGCATTAAGGACGCCCTTGAGGTGAATAATGAAGGGAAACGCTGCGTAATGGAAGTTGCACAGCATATGGGAAACAGCACAGTCCGCTGCATTATGCTGGCTTCCAGTGAAGGGCTGTATAAGGGCATGGAGGTAACCGCTACCGGGGAAGGCATTAAGGTTCCGGTAGGTGAGCAGACTCTTGGACGCCTTTTTAACGTACTTGGAGAGACCATTGACAATGGTGGTGCCTTAAAGGGCGGTTCGGAATGGGTCATTCACAGAGATCCTCCGGCCTTTGAGGAGCAAAGCCCTGTGGCAGAGATCCTGGAAACGGGAATCAAGGTCATTGATCTTCTGGCCCCTTATGCAAAAGGCGGAAAGATCGGTCTGTTCGGCGGTGCCGGTGTTGGTAAGACGGTTCTGATTCAGGAGCTGATCCACAACATCGCCACGGAGCATGGCGGATATTCTATTTTTACCGGTGTTGGAGAGCGTTCCCGTGAGGGAAATGATCTTTGGACCGAGATGGGAGAGTCCGGCGTTATTTCAAAAACTGCCCTGGTATTCGGCCAGATGAATGAGCCGCCGGGAGCACGTATGCGTGTAGCTGAAACAGGACTTACCATGGCGGAATACTTCCGTGATGAAGAGCATAAGAATGTACTTTTATTTATTGATAATATTTTCCGGTTTACCCAGGCTGGTTCTGAGGTTTCCGCCCTTCTTGGACGTATGCCGTCGGCGGTTGGATACCAGCCTACCCTGGCTACGGAAATGGGCGAGCTTCAGGAGAGGATCACTTCCACGAAAAATGGTTCCGTTACTTCTGTTCAGGCGGTTTACGTGCCGGCCGATGACTTAACGGACCCAGCTCCGGCAACTACCTTTGCCCATTTGGATGCCACTACGGTTTTATCCAGAAAGATCGTGGAACAGGGAATTTATCCTGCGGTTGACCCTCTTGCATCAAACTCCCGAATCCTGGAACCGGATGTGGTTGGAGAAGAGCATTATGAGGTAGCCCGTAAGGTACAGGAATTACTTCAGAAATATAAGGAACTTCAGGATATTATCGCTATCCTGGGTATGGAAGAGCTGGGAGATGACGATAAGACTACGGTTTACCGTGCAAGAAAGATCCAGAAATTCTTATCCCAGCCTTTCTCTGTAGCTGAGAACTTTACCGGTGTTGCAGGTAAATATGTTCCTCTTAAGGAAACAGTCCGGGGCTTTAAGGCAATTGTGAGCGGAGAGATGGATCAGTATCCGGAGGCTGCATTCTTTAATGTGGGAACTATTGATGAGGTAATTGAAAAGGCCAGGATATTAGAGGCTTAGCTTGGAGGTGCTGCCTGTGAGTAAAAATACATTTTTCCTTCAGGTCCTTGCCAGTGATAAGGTGTTTTACAAAGGCTCATGCCAGGAGCTTATCATTCCTCTTGCAGATGGAGAAAAGGCAATTCTTCCCCACCATGAGGATATGGTCATTGCAGTATCCATAGGGGAAATGCGTCTGTTGAATGAAAAGGATCAATGGGTTCAGGCTGTTGTTGGTAATGGCTTCATCCAGATCGTCAACAACCGTGTGACGCTCCTTGTTGATACTGCTGAGCAGCCGGAGGATATCGACGAACGCCGCGCAGAGGAAGCCAGGGAAAGGGCTGCCGAACAGTTAAGGCAGAGTAAAAGCCTTCAGGAGCATTCTCATTTTGAGGCTTCTTTAGCCAGATCCATGGCCAGGCTGCGTACAAAACACAAATATGGGCTTTGACAGGAAATGATGATAAAAAAAGGATATCCGGGAGGCAGAAAACTGCCTCCCGGATATCCTTTTTCTTATCCCAAAGCCACGTCTAAAATCATCATGATCAAAAATCCAAACATAACCCCAAGGGTTCCTACGTTGGAATGTTCTCCTAAATGAGCCTCAGGAATCAGCTCTTCCACCACCACGTACATCATGGCGCCGGCCGCAAAGGACAGAAGCCATGGCATCAGCGGCTGGATGCTGCCTGCCACGATTACGGTCAGGATACCGAATATAGGCTCCACGATCCCGGATAAGCTGCCTCGCAAAAATGCCTTTCCAGTAGAAAGCCCTTCCTGCCTTAAGGGCAGGGAAATGGCAGCGCCTTCCGGGAAGTTCTGGATTCCGATGCCGATAGCAAGAGCCACGGCAGCAGTATAAAGGGACGGATCGCTTCCATGCTGGGCAGCCAGGGCGAAAGCCAGTCCAACGGCCATGCCTTCCGGAATGTTATGAAGTGTCACAGCCATGACTAACAGGGTAGTCCGCTTCCAGGTGGAAGAGAGTCCTTCCGCCTCATTGTTTCTGCTTCCATTCATGTCTGGATGAAGGTGAGGGAGAAGGGTGTCTAGCAGTATAAGAAAAAGTACTCCCAGGACAAATCCTCCGGCAGCGGGTATCCAGCCTGGAGTCCCGCTTGCTTCGGCTTCCTCGATGGCCGGAATGAGAAGCGACCATACTGAGGCCGCGATCATAACACCGGCAGCAAAGCCGAGGAAGATCCTCTGAACAGACTGGTTTACGTCCTTCCGGAAAAAGAATACGACCGAAGCTCCCAGAGTAGTCATAAGAAATGTAAAGCCGGTACCGCCGGCAGCCCACAAAACAGGCATCATATTAAGCCCTCCTTTTCTGTTAAAAAAAACAGCGGTTTTGACTGTATTTTCACTGCTTTAACTATATCATAACCTCTGTTTGGACGCAATGAGATAAATTCCCTTTCCATTTCCGACAGATTTATGCTAAAATAGACCTGATTTTACATATGAAATACTTCGGGTATCCCTTTATGCCCAAAAAGCATGGGCAACAAATAGGAAAGGAATTTGGTTTATGAATATAAAAATAAGATGGAAAAGGCGTTCTGCCTATTCTGTGTTTTTGGCAGCAGCAGCGGTTTCCTTGTTGGCAGGATGCAGTAAAACAGAAACCGTCACCGAACTTGGAAAGGATGCCACGCCATCCATTGCCATATTGACAGAAAATGAACTGCAGCCTGTTGGTGCACTTACTCCCGGGGGAGATCTGATGCCAAGCTTCTTAAGGTGCCGGAACAAAAAGAAAATCCCATCCCTGAGTATTTGCGGAACGGGGTAGAGCATCCGGTGGTTGCCAGCCTTCAGGAGCGTTTGATGAATTTGGGCTTTATGGATAATGATGAGCCCACCCAGTACTTTGGAAATGTGACTGAGGCTGCTGTTAAGGTCTTCCAGCGCCAGAACAGCCTGGCTCAGGATGGAATTGTAGGGCCAGAGACCCTGACAGCCATTATGACGCCGGACGCCAAATATTACGCCGTGTCAAAGGGAGTGGAGGGCGACGACATATCACGGATCCAGAGCCGTCTTTATGAACTGGGGTATCTTGCCAGTGCGGGCCAGGTATCCGGCTCTTTTGGAGATGAAACGGAGGCCGCGGTCATGAAGCTTCAGGAGGTCAACGGCTTAAACACAGATGGTAAAGTAGGACGTCAGACCATAAATCTTCTCTACAGTGAAGAGATCAAGCCCAACTTCCTGTCATATGGAGAAAAAAAGCGATGTAGTTTTAACCAGCCAGCAGCGTCTTAAGGAACTGGGGTATTTAACAACTACTCCGGATGGGGCTTATGGCGATGATACGGTGACAGCGGTAAAACAGTTCCAGTCCCGGAATGACCTGGTTGTGGATGGGTATTTAGGACCTTCCACCCGGATCACCTTGATGAGCGCAGGGGCACAGCCAAACGGCCTGACCCTGGGAGAGCAGGGAGAATCGGTTACCAGGATCCAGCAGCTGTTAAATAAATACGGATACCTGTCTTCCGCAAATGTTACAGGATATTACGGTGAGTTGACAGAAAAGGCGGTTAAGGCGTTCCAGAGTAACAACGGACTGAAAGCGGATGGTTCTGTGGGACAGCTTACCATGAGTAAACTGACTGGGAGCGGCATAAAATCCGCAGGCTCTTCCGGATCTTCGGGCGGTTCCTCCAAAGGCGGTACGGTTAAGGGCGGTTCCGGTGTAAGCGGTCTGCTTTCCATTGCCAGATCCAAGGTGGGACGTCCTTATGTATGGGGAGCTAAGGGCTCGGAGTCCTTTGACTGTTCGGGATTCGTCTACTGGTCTCTCAATCAGGCCGGCGTCAGACAGAGCTATCTGACCTCTTCCGGTTGGAGAAATGTAGGTAAATATACGAAAATCACCAGCTTTGGAAACCTGAAGGCAGGCGATATCATCGTGGTAAGCGGCCATGTGGGAATTGTAGCCGGAGGCGGAAGCGTCATTGATGCTTCCTCCAGTAACGGACGGGTAGTAGAACGTTCCTTAAGCTCCTGGTGGAAGAACAACTTTATCTGCGGCTGGCGTATATTTGGATAGGAATGGTTCAAAATAATGAGTATGAAAACACAGAAAAAAAGCAATTAATATGGTAACAGATTCACCGGGAAGGGCCCTTTTGCTCTTTGCCCTTCCCCTGATTCTTGGGAATTTATTTCAGCAGTTTTATAACATCATAGACTCTGTGGTGGTTGGACGGTTTGTGGGGGAAGAGGCCCTGGCATCGGTAGGTGCCTCCTATTCCATCACAAACGTGTTTATTGCCATCGCGGTAGGCGGCGGAATCGGCAGTTCTGTAGTGGTGTCCCAGTTTTTAGGGGCAAAACAGACCGGAAATATGAAAACCGCCATATCCACCACTCTTATTAATTTCCTATCCATAGGAGTGATACTGGGCGGTCTGGGACTTCTTTTCAATAACCGGATTTTAAGCTTCATGAACACCCCGGAGAATGTATTTTATGATGCCTCGGTGTACCTGGGGATTTATTTTATAGGGCTGCCCTTCCTATTCATGTATAATGTGCAGGCATCTGTTTTTCAGGCTCTGGGAGATTCAAAGACTCCCTTATATCTGCTGGTCTTTTCCTCTCTTTTAAATGTAGTACTGGATCTGTTGTTCGTGACCCAGTTTTTCATGGGGGTAGCAGGTGTGGCGATTGCCACTTTAATAGCCCAGGGGCTTTCTGCTGTCATGTCTTTTCTCATTTTGATAAATCGGTTAAAGGGGTATGAGACAACAGAGCCGTTTCGGCTTTATGACTGGAACATGATGCTCCATATGATGCGGGTCGCCATTCCCTCCACCCTTCAGCAGTCCATCGTCCACATCGGAATGCTTCTGGTGCAGTCTGTAGTCAATGTATTTGGCTCTGCAGTCATGGCGGGCTTTGCAGCAGGAACCAGGATTGAATCCATCTGTATTGTGCCCATGCTTGCCCTGGGCAATGCCATGTCCACCTACACGGCACAGAACATAGGTGCAGGAAGGACAGACCGGGTAAAAACAGGCTACCGTTACTGCTATCTGATGGCAGGGGTTTTTGCAGTTGTCATATGCGTTATTATGGAAACTTGGGGAGATTGGTTTATACGAAGCTTTTTAAATGAAGGCAGTGCGGAAACTGCATTTCAGACAGGCATGGATTATATCCGGTTTATTTCATTCTTTTATATCTTCATTGGCTGCAAGGCGACCACAGACGGGCTTTTGCGCGGCGCAGGAGATGTGGTGGTATTTACTGTCGCCAATCTGGTGAATCTGGCGATCCGGGTGTCGGTAGCGGCTGTGTTCGCTCCCATTATTGGCGTCCAGGCCGTTTGGTTTGCAGTTCCAATGGCTGGACGGCCAATTATATCATATCATTCCTTCGATATCTGACGGGAAAATGGGAGCGGATACGGCTTATTTCTTGACAGGGAAGGCCACGCCTGCTTTAAATAGATCTCCGTCAATGTAGAGCCTTAATTCCCCGCCCTGAAGCTCGGCCAGGCTTTTAGCGATGGAGATCCCCAGTCCGCTTCCTTCCGTGGTCCGTGCAACATCCCCCCGGACAAAGCGCTCGGTCAGCTCGTTCGCGTGAATGTTTAACGGGTTTTGGGATATATTCTTCATGGTAAAAACCGCCATATCCCCTTCTACTGTAACCTCTACGTATACCCGGCTGTGTTCCATGGCATATTTGAACGCATTGTTATAAAGATTTTCAAGCACTCTCCACAGATACCGGCCGTCCGCCTCGATCAGGATGGTTTCGGCCGGAAGGGTGGAAACCAGTTCCAGGTGACGGAGGGCAAACTTTTCTTCAAATTCTCCGTTGGTCTGATGGATGAGCTGTACAAAGTCAATGCTGGTGATCTCCAGCTTTAAATTTCCGGAGCTTGCCTTTGAGGCCTCCACCAGATCTTCTGTCAAAGTCTTTAGCCGCTGGGACTTCTGTTCCAGAACTTCTAAGTATCCCTGAATCTTTGGATCCTGAATCTTTTCCCTTTTTATAAGGTCCACATAATTTATGATGGATGTAAGGGGAGTCTTAATATCATGGGACACATTGGTGATTAAGTCCGCTTTTAAGCGCTCACTCCGTACCTTTTCCTGGAGTGCGGTTTCAAGTCCGGTGCTGATGTGATTGATGTTCTCAGCCAGTTCCCGTTCTTTTCCGTTAAATGTCAGGGTATCGATCTTATAAGTGGTGTCTCCTCTGGAAATGTTAAAGAGGGCTTCATTGATCTGGTCCGTTTCCCATGCATTTTTGTACATCTGATGAAATACCCAGTAATCCATACAGAAAAGCAGCAGAGCAACCGAACCCATAAGGAACCGGGATGCTAAGCTGTTATAGGTAAATAAAAGGAAGGCAGAAGCCATTGTCATGGCAATGTTAAAAATCAGGAACATGGCATAAGAAAGCATGATCCGCGTGGTAAAACGGCGATTTTTAAAATACAGGGACAAGTTTTTAAGTCCCCGGTGCATAAGGCTTCCGGTCCAGAGGTTTCCTGCTTTATAACGTTTTAAAAGGCTTAAGGCGGCGGACAGTCCGGCTGCGTAATAAATGAGGACACGAAGGGCCAGCTCTCCGTAATTCCATTGGTCAACGGCAAAGAAGAGGTGGATGATCTTATAGGCCAGCCGGTTTGCAAGAAACAAGGTGAGGAGGGCAGCAGCGCAATGCAGGAGCAGACAGCTTTCTGCAGGAAGCCGGTCAATTCGTTTTAAGGGGCTGCGGTCTTGTTCCGTGTCCGGCTGCCCGGTCAGGCTTATCAGGGCGTACAGGGTCGCCATGCAGCCTAAGATTCCCAGGCACAGGCTGATCATTCCGACAATGAATAACAGACGCATACGGTCGTAGGAAGCGGAAGCCCGGGCGTAAGCATCGCCATAGGGGTAGGAAGTGTCCACGCTACTGTCATATGATAATTGCCGTTGTTATAGGGGTTCATCTTTTCTAACTGGGAAGAAACATTCTTGGGGACTGTTGTTAAGTTGGAATCCACGTAAAGCGCTTCTCCTGTTACGTAAAGGTATCTTCCCATGGCCTTAAAGTCATTGATGCCTTTACCGGAAACGTTGTTGTATAACTTATAATCCTCCTCAGTATTCTGATAGAGTACTTCAAACTTTAAATTGCTGGGGTTCTGGATGAAGCGGTAATAAAAAGAGTAGTAGTTGCCCAAATGGGTCAGTACCTCATAGGCCACCTGGTCCATGGTGAGAAATGCTTCTCCAGGCTCCGTTATCTTAAAATCCGGTTCATAGGCCCGGTAATCCACACGTACATACGAATCCGTGTCATCCGCAGCCGGCTGTCCTCCGCTCACCTTAAATTGCTCATTGAGATAATAGCCAAGGGATTTGGCCCTGCGCATCATCTCATCCACCGTATATTCCCTTGTGGTTCCAGGGCCTTCCATGACTCGGACAATGGGTTTTGAATAGTCAAGCTTTCCGTTGGTCTCAAATATTTCCTTATATTTTACATAATTAAAAATATCATCGATATCAGATTTTAGCTGACGGGTGAATTCAGGCGTGTCCTCATAGGTTTCATGGGTGACCCAGCGGATCCCCTCTCCGTAGTGGGAATTGCTGTACATAATGGATACGCCGATGACAACAAGAAGGGAGAAGAGCATATGCATAAGAGCTGCAAAATCTTTTCTTTTTTTCATAAACGCTCCTATTGTTTCTCGATCTTATAGCCTACACCCCATACCACTTTTAAATAGCGTGGCTCCCTGGGGTTGATTTCGATCTTTTCCCGGATATGCCGGATGTGTACTGCCACGGTGTTATCGGCACCGATGGCTTCTTCATTCCAGATCTGCTCGTAGATCTCGTCAATGGAAAATACTTTCCCCGCATTCTTTACCAGAAGCAGAAGGATGTTGTACTCAATGGGGGTCAGTTTGATCAGTTCCCCTTCAACAAAAACTTCCTTATTGTCGTCATTAATGGCCAGGCTCCGCATTTATATACTTGTCCGGCGGGCTGCTGGTTCATATTGCCAAGCTGGGTATAGCGGCGCAGCTGGGATTTTACCCTTGCTACCAGTTCCAGCGGATTAAAGGGTTTGGTGATATAATCGTCTGCCCCGATATTAAGTCCCAGGATCTTATCCGTATCTTCGGATTTGGCAGAAAGGATAATGATGGGGATGCTGCTTGTCTCACGGACCTTTAAAGTGGTCCGGATCCCGTCAAGACCCGGCATCATCACATCCAGAATCATTAAATCCACGTCCTGTCCTTCCAGAAGCTTTAGGGCATCGTAGCCGTCATAGGCCTTGATCACATGAAACCCTTCTCCTGTTAAATATATATCAATAGCTTCCACGATTTGTTTGTCATCATCACATACTAAAATATTCTGCATACGAAAACCTCCTTTTTCAATATTATACAACGAAGGCTGTAAAAAAAGCACATTACATTTTTATGACTTTTAAAAAAAATCCTTTATTTATATGTGTTTGAGGGCCGTTGTCTTATCATTTGACTGTATTATAATATGACTTCAGTTTATCCACTTTTCCATCCGCGTATCCCAAATGCGTGTCAGTGTCTAGGGCGGTTTTTATATCACCGTGACCTAAGAGATATTGCGCCTGCTTAATATCCGCTCCAGCCTTGTAAAGGCCGCTTGCATAGGATTGCCGGAAGATGAAGAGACAGATATTAAGTTTCAACCATTTTCCCGGAAGCAGGGAATGTTCTTACGTCCTTAAAGCTAATGCTCCGGAGCAGATCAGATTGTATACCATGCGGATAGCCAGCCTTGTCGGTTCTATCCTATCCTGCATCTGACATGCTATATTGGTGGAAAAGGCCATGTTACATGTTTCATATTATGTCACTTATGGGAATAGTTTGAAAACATGGATTGATAGTGTAGAAACAATGGAAGAACTGCGGGAGATCTTTTATGGAGCTGATATTCCTCTGGAGTACCAATCTGAGGTCCTGAAAACATATCCGGCGCAGATTGTTGCCATGGGCAAAGAGGAAGGGGTAATACGGTGAAGCAAACGTTTAAATATTTATTCCTCTGGTTGGTAGGAGGGTTTATTTACATAAGTATGGAGTTGGTATTCCGAGGCCGCTCACATTGGACCATGTTTCTTTTAGGCGGCCTCTGTTTTGTGTGCCTGGGTTTAATCAATGAATTAATTCCCTGGCAAATGCCCCTCTTAAAGCAGATGTTCATTGGTATGCTAATAATTACATATTTTGAGTTTATAACCGGTTGTGTAGTTAATATATGGCTGGGCTGGGGAATTTGGGATTACAGCAATATACCTGGCAATATCCTGGGACAGATTTGTCCCGTATTTTCATTTTTATGGTTTTGGATCAGCGGCGCTGGGATTATACTTGACGACTGGCTGCGTTACTGGTTATTTGGAGAAGATCGGCCACATTATACAATAATTTAAGAAAGAGTGAGGACTGCGAAAGTAAAAAATATATTATGTGCGATGGCAGGAGCAGTAGGTAACTTCATAATATCTTTGTTTGGGGGCTGGGATACCGGGATTGTGACAAAGGTAAAGACTATAGTGGAAATGCTTTTGGAGCCGGTGATGCTCACGCCGGATCAGGATGGCGTCCTGCAGTATCTGGAATTGGATGAGTAAAAGATAGGCGGCATTGCACTTATACACACCTTGTCTACGTGTCCCATATAATATAGTGTAGTACGGCATGAAAGGAGTCAAAGTATATGAGCAGTGATACTTTTAAATGTAGATGTAAATGTGTTAAGAAATGTGAACCCAAATGTGAATGCAGACCCAAACGTGAATGTGAATGCGAACACGAATGCGATTGTGAACATGGCAAGGACTGCGAATGGTTCAAAAAAAGCATTAAAAGAAGCTTACTGGAGAGGTTTTAAAGACGGCTGCAGAAAATGCAGACGGAAAGAAAATGAATGTAACGAATGTGAAAAGTATGAAGGATATGAAGAGTATGAAGGGTATGAAGAGTACGAAGAGTATGAAAGATAGTCTTTGATAAGAGCGGGCTTCGGTATTCCGGGCCCGCTATATTTATATCATGTTCTGATGGCGTTTTGACTGTATGATGCTTGGTTCTGACTGTTTTCAGGTGGGTAACAGGTGGTGAAGCCAAAAGTTTCTAAAACCTTAATTTTAACCCTTAAAATACAGATTTAAAGTGTTTGCTTATTTTTAATGAAAAAAAGCACATTGCGTTTTTCTAAAGAAACCTGAAATGGTGTCTGTTTCTGTCATGTTTCGGATTTTTTTCATCATATGCTTTACCAATTCTGGTAAAAGGATGCTTTTATGAAAATATATGTGGTAAAGCGGGGAGACAGCGTGGACACCATTGCCGAATCCCAGGGCATTCCGGTACAAAGCCTTATATTTGATAACCAGATTGGTTATCCATACCGCCTGGCTGTAGGCCAGGCACTTTATATCAGGGATGATAGCCCTTCGGAAGAAAGAACTCCTCTTTATGTGTTCGGTTATGCATACCCGATCATCAGTCCGGATAATCTGGAAAACACCCTTCCATTTCTGACTGATCTATATGTCTTCTCTTATGGATTTACCATGGAGGGTGATCTGGTTCCGCCCATGAGCCCGGATGACTGGATGATTGAAAGGGCCTGGCAGCTCGGAGTGCGTCCCATTTTGACCCTTACTCCTCTCGGTCCTGACGGGCATTTTAACAACAATCTGGTTTCTGCGGTTGTACATAATATGGAGGTTCAGCAGCGGCTGATCTGGAATCTGGGTCTTACGATGCTGGAAAAGGGGTTTGGAGGACTGGATTTTGACTTTGAATACATTATGGCAGATGACCGGGAGGCCTATGCGGACCTTGTAAGGCGGACCACCCAGATCATGAACCAGTTCGGCTATCAGGTTACGGTTGCCCTGGCCCCCAAGACATCGGCCACACAGGCAGGGCTTTTGTATGAGGGGGTTGATTATGCGCTTTTGGGCGAAGCGGCTAACCGGGTTTTTTTAATGACTTATGAGTGGGGATATAC
>BBDR01000018.1 GCA_001312405.1 Clostridium sp. NkU-1
AAGGTACTTTGTGTTGTTCTGTCTCAACAGCAACTCGTTTATTCTATCACAGCGTTTCTGTTCTGTCAACACTTTTTTTTATTTTCTTTTTTTCACTGTTTTTCGACAGCTGGTATATAGTATCACATCTTCATTACCATGTCAACTACTTTTTTTTCACTGCCTAGAAGGAAAAAAATAATCATTTGGAAATGAGCGGAGAAAGAGGGATTTGAACCCTCGCGCCGGTTGCCCGACCTACACCCTTAGCAGGGGCGCCTCTTCGGCCTCTTGAGTATTTCTCCGTAGTTCATAGCTTCCATATGATGTGTCTATCAAAGAAATTCTTTTCCAGACGCATTAACAATTATACAAGATATATTTCGACTTGTCAACCTATTTTTAGATTTATTTCCTCCTGTATTTTGTCGTGTACCATTTCCGCAATCTGGATGGTTTTCAGCTTCTGATAATCCTCTGCATAAACCGGCTTTAAGAAACAAACCTGCACGGTCTGTTTTCTGGAAGAATTCTCATCAAAGGGCTTAAAACAGTCGATCAATGCCACCGGCACAATGGGACATTTGGCATTTACAGCACTTTTAAAGGTTCCTCCCTTAAATGCCAGGAGTTTATTTCCCTCACGGCTGCGGGTCCCCTCTGGGAAGATTACAAAGTTCTTTCCCATTTTTACCTTTTCCGCCATCTTAGTTATGATTTCCATAGAAGCCCTGATGTCCTGACGGTCAATGGAAAAACCATCAAGGGCCTTGATTACCTGTTTTACTAATATAAGCTTGGCGGCTTCTTTCTTCACTACCACGCTAAAAGGACTGGGGCAGGCTTCCATAAGAGCCAGTACGTCAAACAATCCCTGATGGTTCGGAAACAGAATAAAGCCATTTTCAGTAGGAAGATTCTCGACTCCCTGAACTTCTACCTTAATACGTCCTGTTCTGTTTACTGTTTTCACTACATGGCGGAGGTAATCATAGCGCTGCTCCTCGGTGTGGGTATCTTTCGGAAGTCCCATCCTCCATATGCGGTAAAACCATACGGGGACACGAAAAAGATTTCTTATTACCATATAAAAGATACGATTCATTTTTTTAATCCTCCCTGTATCTTTCTATGGCTGTTTCATATAAATTGTTTCCTTTGCTGTCTATGACAACCACCACTGGAAAGTCTTTGATTTCCAAACGCCTTATGGCCTCTGTTCCTAAATCCTCATAAGCAATTACTTCAGAGGCAAGGATGCATTTTGAAAGAAGGGCCCCGGCCCCTCCCACCGCAGCAAAGTAAACGGACTCGTTTCTTACGATGGCTTCGATAACTTCTTTGCTTCTTTTTCCTTTTCCTATCATTCCCCCCATTCCCATATCAAGCAGAAGGGGTGTGTACTTATCCATGCGGCTGGCCGTAGTCGGCCCTGCGGAACCGATGGGGCGTCCTTCCCTGGCCGGGGATGGCCCCATATAATAAATCATGTTTCCTTTTATATCAAATGGAAGATTTCCATTTTGGTCCAAAGCTTCTTTCATTCTTTTATGAGCAGCATCCCGGGCAGTATAAATAGTCCCAGTCAGATAAACATAATCCCCTGCACTCAAGCTTTTTGCATCTTCCCTGCTGATCGGTACTTTTATGTGATGATCCATGGTTTCCTCCATTCTTTGCTCCACTCATTATATGACTCTGTGTGCATGCCTGTTTACATGACAGCAGATATTGACTGCTACAGGCAGTCCGGCTATGTGGGTCGGATAAGTTTCAATGTTTACGGCCAGGGCAGTAATCCTTCCTCCCAGACCCCCGGGTCCGATTCCAAGCTTATTGATTTTTTCAAGCATCTCTGATTCCAGTTCCTTTACATACGGAACCCTGGATGGTTTCTCAATATCCCTGGTCAAAGCCTGCTTGGCTAACTGAGCACATTTTTCAAAGGTTCCGCCGATCCCCACTCCAACGACCATGGGAGGACATGCATTTGGCCCGGCTTCCTTAACGGCAGTTAATATGGAATCCTTGATTCCTTCCAGTCCATCCGCAGGCTTTAGCATGAATATACGGCTCATGTTTTCACTTCCAAATCCTTTGGGAGCCACTGTAATATCAATCTGATCTCCGCTTACAACTTCATAATGGATGACCGCAGGGGTATTATCCTTTGTATTCACTCGTTCCACCGGCTCCACCACAGATTTTCTTAAGTATCCTTCCCCATATCCTTCTCTTACTCCCTGATTAATTGCATCGGTAAGATTGCCGCCTTCTATATGTACGTCCTGCCCTATCTTTACAAAAATCACTGCCATCCTGTATCCTGGCAGATAGGAATCATATCTTCCCCCGCAATTTTCAAGTTTTCCTTCAACTGACAGAGCACCTGTCTGCCAAGGGGAGATGTTTCTTCATCCACTGCCTTTAGAAATACCCGTTCCATATCATTTGACAGCGCATGGTTGGCCTCTATGCACATTTCTTTCACGTTCTTTGTTATTTCTTCAATTCTAACCGTTCTGATCATATATTCCTCCAGATATGCAGGTCCCTTTGTTTTATTTCATCATAAATGATTCTTATTGTGAAATCAAGTTCAAACACAAAATAAGGCTGGGAATGCTTTATTTATCATTCCCGGCCTTATTTAAAGGAAAATCGGTTCACTCAAAATCCATCCAACGGCTAGTTTGCTTTCATTAAGAAAATCATGCCTTAGAATCGAGGCGATTCCGAATCAGCTTTTCCTGAATATCTTTTATCGTGATTTCTTCCATTCTTCTTCTGCAAAGCTCATTTAAATCCCCATAAATCTCATCCATGACCCCTGACATTCCGGAAGCAATCATACAGGGGGTATCTACATTTCCGGATTTCCAGGAAGAGGATACAAAGGTAACATCTAGAGCATCACAAATGCTTCTTAAATTTACTTCAGAGGAATCTTTTGCAAAATGATAGCCGCCCTCCAGCCCTTCCTTTGTTGTGATGATTCCGGCCTTTTTTAATTTTGCCATCACTTTTCTTACCCGGGCAGGATTGGTGCATACATTGGAAGCCAGCTCTTCACTGGAAATGGTTGTCTTCCTCTGGTTTAAATAAACTACTCCATGAACCGCTACTGCAAACTCACTTGTCATACGAATCCCCTATTTCATAGGCATGATTTTCTAAGTGAAGTCAAACGAAATTCCGACCTGACTTTGAAAATCAGCCGTTCGATGAGCCGTTAAGCAAATCGAACCTCATTTATCTGTAATTGATATAGTTTCAGTTTATATTTTATCAATTTGGCGGATCAATGTCAAGGGGACTTCCTTTACTTCATGGAATTCAGCGGCTTTTGGATAATCCAATTTTTACTATCAGGTCTTTCAGTTCCTCAATCGCCTGGCTTTCATCATCCCCGGCGGCTGTTATTGTTACCTCCTCTTCCTGTTTGACTGCTAATCTCATAATAGCCAGAGGATTTTTCAGATCAGCTTCCATTTTTTCTTTTTTTAATAAGAGATGAGAGGTAAATCTCCTGGCTGCTGCAGCCAGATCTCCTGCCGGCCTGGCATGAATCCCCATTGCATCCTGAACTACAAATTCAAACTGCTTCACAAAGCACCTCCTGTTAAGCCAGATCTTCACCACCCGATGCAATCACTTTTTTCATCCATGCATAACTGTCCTTTTTGATTCTTTTCCCTGTTCCCTTTCCGTAATCGTCATAATCTACATAAATAAAACCATAACGTTTGCTCATTTCGCTGGAAGAGCAGGAAACAATATCAATAGGACCCCATGCATAATAACCTCTTAGATCTACCCCGTCCCGGATGGCTTCCTTCATCTGCTCAATATGCGCCCGGAGATAATCCACTCTGTAGGAATCATGGATTTCTCCATTTTCTACTTCATCATAGTATCCCACTCCATTTTCAGTTATATAAATAGGCTTTTGATATCTGTCATAAAATTCATTTAATAAAATCCTGAGTCCAATGGGATCAATGGTCCAGCCCCACGGATTTGCCGGCAGCTGTTTATTCCTGTATACCTCATTCCCCTTCTCATAGCTTTCCTTTGAACATATCTGAGTATAATAATAAGAAAATGAGAAAAAGTCAGCCGTATTTTTTTAAATCCTCTTCATCTCCGTCTTCAAATGTAAGCTTAATATTCCAGTCTTCAAAAAAAACGGAATGCATAACCAGGATAATATCCCCGAAGCAATACGTCGGCAAAAAAATACTCCATTTGATTATGCTTCAATGCAGCCAACACATCCTCGGACTTACATGTGGCAGCATATTCCGGCCCGCCGCACAGCATCATGCCGATCTGCATCTCAGGATATTTTTCATGGGCATATTTTGTTGCCCTGGCACATGCAACCATCTCATGATGAACTGCCTGATATTTTGCAGAAAGAAGGTCATCAACCGTATCTTCTGCAATTCCAAGGTGATTAAATGACTCATGGCCGATTAAGTTAATCTGATTGACAATTATCCAGTACTTCACCTTACCAGAATACCGGTCAAATACAGTTTTGCAATACTTCACAAAAAAATCAATGGTTTCTCTGGAATACCAGCCTGGTATGCAGTGGTTAAATGAAGGGGCATTTCATAATGGGAAATGGTGATCATTGGCTCCATGCCGTTTTTAATGATCTCATCAAATAACTTATCATAAAATTCAAGGCCTTTTTCATTTGGCTGCCCATCATCTCCCTTTGGAAAGATTCTGGACCAGTTAATGGAAGTTCTGAATGTTTTTAGTCCCAGATCAGCCAGCATTTTTAAATCCTCAGGATAGGTATGGTAAAAATCAATGCCTCTCCTTTTAGGGAAATTTTTATCACTGCTTTCTAAGGCTTCTTCTATATATGCTCTGGTTATTTCCCCATTGGAACGTTTTTCAATGGGAAGATCCTTTTGAAACTCATTAATATCTGCCAGGCAAAGACCCTTGCCATCCAGGTCATAAGCTCCCTCCAGCTGATTTGCCGCAACAGCACCTCCCCACATGAAATCTGATGGGAAGCCTTTTGGTACTTTCTTCATGATATTCTCCTTTCCTTCCTGATTTTAATGGTTTATTCCTGATTTTCCAAGCGTATCAAACGCTTTTCCCAATTTTCAAAGATTTTGATCATTTGTTTTGCAATATTGATTTCACTGTATATGGTCATTAACGTATCCTGTGCATGGGCGAAAATCAATGAATACTCTGCTTTTTCTCCTCTGGTTTCTCCCTGGATGGCATCTGTCTGGATCCGATGTGCTTCTGTAATCTTTTTCTGTGCTTCCTTCATCTTTTCATTTGCCAAAATAAAATCCTGGTCAGCAATGGCTGTCAATGCTTCCTTGCACAGTAAGCGTGCATCTCCCGCATTCATAATAATGCTCATTGCAGATTCTAGTGTTTTTTCATCCATTTTTATCACCCTTCTTATTATTCTACTTCTTTTCCGCTGCTTTTTTTCTCAACTTCTACTTCCTGGCTGTCATATATACGGAAGAATGGATACCATATTACGGTTGAAAGCAATGCACAGACAGCCATTAAAATAATACCTTTGATACTTCCCGTTGTCAGCCATGTGGAAATAGGGAATGGACAATACCACATATCAAAAACCCTTGTTGGAATAGGTGCAAATGGAATTACCTTTGTAAAAATCCAGACTACTGCAGGAAGTACGATCCAATCAGCCACATAGGGATCATCATGATGGGATTCCATGCAATACATCCGAATACTACCGGCTCATTAATATTAAAAATTGCAGGGGCTAAACAGGCGCGTCCCAATGCCCTTAATTTATTGCTTTTTGCAAATATGAGCATGATAACCAACGGCAATGTACAGCCGATTCCGCCAATCCATAGATAAGCAGAATATACCGTAGGATCAGTGACCAGATTCAAAGTCTCATGGGTAGCTGTTCCGGCCGCCGCCATACTTACGTTAGCAGTAATGGCCATGAGCATTGCCGGTTTATAGACCGGTGTAAGAACCCAGCTTGAAATTCCCATAGAATATAAAAAGCAAACAAGAAAAAGGGAAAGGGCAAATCCCCATGGGGTCTGCATTACATTGGAAATCGGCATAAATAACGCCAGCAGAATATTATAAATATCAATTCCAAGCAGATCTACCAAAACCCAGAGGGAACAAACAACAATACCAATCGGCAGCATGGAATCAAACCATGCCTTGACAAAATCCGGGATCACAGAATCTTCTTTAAAAAATGAGAACTTCCCGAAAATCACCATTATAAAACCCGTGAATACACCTGCGGTAATCGCTACAAACATGCCTCCGGCTCCTAAAGATGCATGGGAAAACCCTGGTACACCATCTTTGATCACCTGTGGAGAAATAATAATTAAAAATGCTACTACACCGGTAAGCGCCGCAATGATCCTTTGCTTGCGCAGACGCTTTTTTTCCATTAAATTAAATGGTATTAAAAATGCAATGAACAATGACAACAATCCCATTGTCCAACCAAAGGGAGTCCAGAAATTAGGCCACCACTGCCAGCCGAACACTTCTCCCGGAACAGTTAAAAAGCAGAATATTGATCCTAATAAAATAAACGGAAGCACCTGCATGATAGAATCTTTTAAGGTGGTAACCCAGACATTGTTATTAATTTTATTCATCTTTGGTGCAAAACTGTGCTCTAACCAATGAATTAGCTGTTTCATTTTTCTCCTCCTCCTTATTCCCTCAGCTCATTTCGCCAAGCAAATGATCCAGGGCCATTTCTCCATTTAATGTTGAATAATATTCCGGCTTCATTAAGATGACCTTCACATCCTTTCCGCCTGTATATTCTTCAATCTCATCCAGAATATAAGCCAGGTGAGGTCCTACCATAAGAGCATCAATTTCATCAATATAGTTCTCAATTTCACTTTCCCCTCTGGCCTTTACATTGATCTCCACTTTTCTTGCGGCCACTGCCTTTCTAATATTAGCTGCCATAAACCCGGAGCTTGCACCGGATCCGCAAACAAGTAAAACATTTAACATAAATAAAATCCTCCTTTATCTGTATACTATGGTTTATGAGAAGCAGTCTGTATCCCCTCATAAAAAGATGCTGAAAACAAATTTTAGTTTTCATAATTTATTTGATGTATTCATTATGACTTTTTTTTATTTATAATTCCACCAGACATTTGCACATGGAGGGTGCAAATGTCTGGTGGAATAATCCTTTCTATACTCTTATAATAGACAGAAGGAGGATTTTACTATGGGGCCAAAACTATTAAAATTAATTCGTATTATGCTGATGCATACAAACGAAATGACTGCTTCTGCTTTAGCTGCTGAGATGGGGGTATCGGAACGCAGCATTAAAAATTACATTTCAGAAATCAATGACAACCATCCTCAGACCATCCGCTCTTCCAGGAAGGGGTATTCGATCCAGGCGGAGGCCGGAAGAAAAGTATTAAATGATTCCGGAACTCACATCCCCCAATCCTCTCAGGAAAGGATGGTTTATATTATCAATCTTTTGATCAAACAGGAAGCCGGCATTGACGCATACGATTTATGCGATACCATATACATCAGCTACTCCACTTTAAAAAAATGAACTGGGAGCTGTAAAAAAAAGAAGCTGAACCAGTTTGATTTAAAGCTTGTGAACCAAAAGGACAATTTGTTCATTGAGGGACTGGAAAAAAACAAACGCCGTCTGCTAAGCTCTATTTTATACGATGAATCCAACATTAACTTTGTAAGCCTGAAAACCATACAGCATGTTTTTCCTGATATTGAAATTGAATATATTAAAAATACATTGCTGAATATTTTTGATAAATACCAATATTTTGTCAATGACTATTCTCTGATCAATATTGTTCTGCACATCACCATAGCCATTGACAGAATCAAAAATCACAATATCAATACCCAGGATGTGAAAGAGCTGGCGCAGATACGGCATCACGAATATGAACTGGCAAGCCAGGTAACAAAAGAATTGGAAGATCATTTTCATATCACATATAGTGACGCGGAAATATATGAACTTGCCCTTCTGCTGATTTCCAGAGCTACCACCATTGATTATAAAAGCATAACCACTGCTAATTTAGAGGACTTTATCGGCAAGGAATGCTTTGACCTGGTGGAGGAGATGATCCAGTCAGTCAATGCCTATTACTATATTGATCTATCGGAACCTGAATTCCTGATCCGGTTTGCCATTCATATTAGAAATTTACTTCAAAGATCAAAGAACCAGCAATTTTCAAAAAATCCTTTAACCGAAGAAATTAAAACTTCCTGCCCATTAATTTATGATGTCTCCGTATATTTATCCGGAATCATCAAAGACCGTACAGGGATCATCATTAATGACGATGAAATTGCATATATCACCTTTCACCTGGGGAGCACTCTGGAAGCTCAAAAAAGCCTTAATAAAAAAGTGACTGCTATTTTATACTGCCCGAACTATTATGATTTAAATATACGTCTGACAGATACCATCAATCAGCACTTCTCCTGTGAGATGCTGATAACCAACATCATAACGGATGATACTTTACTGGAACAGGTTCCTAAATGCGATTTTATTATGTCTACGGTACCGCTTCATGGCTATTATGGAATGGATATCGTCCATATCGGAATGTTTTTTACGGATAAGGATATTTCTGTGATCAGAAATAAAATTACATCCGTAAGAATCAATAAAAGAAAAGCGACCTTTAAGAATTATCTGGAACTTCTGATTATTCCTGAATTTTTTGAAAGAAGAAATGATTTAAAAACAGAGAGGGATGCAATCGAATATATGGCAGGTAAAATGCACCGGATGGGTTATGTAAACGAAACATTCCGGGAAGATATCTACATGCGTGAAAAACTTTCTTCCACTGCCTTTTATGATTTTGCAATCCCCCATGCAATGAAAATGCATGCAGAAAAAACCGGGCTTAACATATTGATTTCTGATTCACCTGTCTCATGGAACGGAAAGCCCGTTTCCTTAATAATCATGATGTGCTTTAACAAGAATGACCGGTACATTTTTAATGAAATTTTTGAGCCTCTTACCATGATGCTCACTGACAGGGAATTGATTAAAAAACTGATCCAGGTCAAAGACCATGAAACCTTTATTCAAATGCTGACCGATAACCTGGAAGTGACCTTCTAGTTCAGATTTCATAGCCGCTCATAAAAAAGTTGTCCTGGCTTTTTAAGCTGGACAACTTTTTATGGGTATTTTTAAATTATTTATCCTTTATCCGGACAATCGCACTCTTTATTACTTTATCATCCATTTCTAAAATGGAATAATTATTTTTTTCATCCTCCAGTTCCAATGGAAGCTGGGATTTCATTGGAATATAACCAAGTATTTCGATCAGATATCCTGACAATGTATCGCAGGAGCTTTCTATTTCCTCATGAAGCACCTCATCCAGATCATACAGGGAAATGCTTCCTGCCGCTTTAAAAACATTAGGTTCTACTTCTATCAGCTCCGGCTCCCAATCATCATATTCATCCGGAATATCTCCTACAATTTCTTCTATCAGATCCTCCATGGTGATAAGACCGGAAACACCTCCGTATTCATCTACCAGGATGGCCATTTTCGTCTTACTTTTTTTTCATTTCCAGAAATAAATCATCTGTCTTTTTATTTTCCGGTATAAAATAAGGCTTCTGCATGATGGTACGGATATCGATCCCCGCCTGATCATACTTATTCATTTCAATGATAAAGTCCTTCATGGACAAAATACCGATAATATTATCAATTTCTTCTTCATAAACCGGAATTCTGGAATGTCTGCTGTCTAATATCTCATTAAGAACCAGCTCCATGGGCTTTTTAATATCCACTGCCACCATATCCTGTCTGGGGATCATGATTTCTCTGGCTCTTTTATCATCAAAGAGAAAAATAGAAGTGATCATATCCTCTTCGATTTTATTGAACACACCGCTTTCCCGACCCATCTGAAGCATGGAACGGATTTCTTCCTCAGAAATTTCTTCCTCCAGATTATCTGTCTTCATGCCAAGAAGCTTTAATATTCCATTGGTTGACATAGAAAGAAGCTTTATGAACGGAGCCATGACTCTTGATACGGCGTAAATAGGGCGTACAGCGAATAAGCTGAACCATTCCGCCTTTTGTAGTGCAACCCGTTTAGGCACCAGTTCTCCAAAGACCAGGTTAAAATAAGACAGGATAATGGTTACTGTCACCATGGCAATGCTCCGGCTGTATGGGATTCCCAAAGCCAGCATCTTTGCTCCCAGTATCTGTGAAATTCCTGTTGCAGCCGATGCACTGGAAAAGAAACCGGCAAAGGTTATGGCTACCTGGATGGTTGAAAGAAAACCGGTTGAATCCTCAGAAAGCCTTTGAATCAGGGCTGCCTTCTTATTTCCGCTGTCAGCCAGCATCCGGATCCTGTTTTTGTTGACTGATACTACAGCCATTTCCGCTCCTGCGAAGAACGCGTTCATTAAGGTCAAAGCAATTAATAATAATATCTGTGCGGCTATCTGCGCCGCGCCTGGGTCACTGTCCAAGCTGGTATTCCTCCTTTTTTTAGGACATGTTCGTCCATGCAGGATTTTCCTGCTAAATTTCAATAAAGAAAAGACTTTGGATGCAGTAAAGTTAATATAGCTGCATTCAAAGTCTTTTACTGCTGATTATTGATGGTACATATTATAATATAAAAAAATTATATATTACCATATCTTTGGTGTTAAAATTTTTTTTATTCCTCTTCAGGGGCTTCATCAATTTCAACGATTTCTTCGGGAATCTCTTCATCCTCCATATCCAGCTCTTCCATGCCTTCACCGTCGGACTTGCTGCCGTCATCCCGTACCTTGGCAATGCTGGCAACGCTGATATCAGAATCCTGGTCAATGTTCATCAGCTTCACTCCGGAAGTGTTCCTGCCTATAACAGAGATATCATTGACAGAAATACGGATCACGATGCCTTCCGTTGTGATCAGAAGGAGGTCATGGTCATCCTCAACTAACTTGGCTCCCACAATATCTCCTGTCTTTTCTGTGATCTTATAGCACAGAACACCCTTTCCGCCTCTCCTCTGAGGAGTAAATTCTTCAATTGGGGTACGTTTGCCCATACCGTTGGCAGATACGATCAAAAGCTTTGGTCCCTGGGACTCCATCTGCATGCCGATAACCTGGTCATCATCATTGAGCTTCATACCGATAACACCTATGGATACACGTCCTGTTATACGGACATCCTTTTCATGGAACCGGATGCACTGGCCCTTTTTCGTTACAAGGAAAATATCCATTGTATCGTCGGTTGCCTTAACCTCAATCAGTTCATCATTTTCCCGGAGGACAATAGCCTGGAGGCCGTTCTTACGGACATTGGCATATTCCATCATAGGTGTTTTCTTTACCATTCCGTTTTTGGTTGCCATGAATAAGAACTTGTCATCGTCATATTCTTTCATGGGGATGATAGCCGTAATGCTCTCTCCTGGAAGCATCTGCAAAAGGTTCACAATGGCGGTTCCTCTGGAGGTTCTGCTTCCTTCCGGAATCATATAGGTCTTTAACCGGTAAACACGGCCTGTATTGGTAAAGAACATCAGGTAATGATGGGTTGTTGTCATCATCAGGTCCTCGATGTAATCCTGGTCAATGGTCTGCATTCCCTTGATTCCCCTGCCGCCCCGGTTCTGGTTCTTGAAGTTGTCTATAGACATCCTCTTAATGTATCCCAGTTTTGTCATGGCGACGATGGTGCTTTCATCGGGAATCAAATCTTCCATGGACATATCGTACTCGTCAAAGCCGATGGAGGTCCTTCTGTCATCTCCGTATTTTGCAGAAATGATGGATATTTCCTCCTTGATCACTGCTAAAAGCTTTTTCTCATCAGCAAGGATGGCCTTTAATTCCGCAATCCTGGCTTCCAGTTCCCTGTATTCGTTCTCAAGCTTTTCTCTTTCCAGACCGGTAAGAGCTCTCAAACGCATATCCACGATTGCCTGAGACTGGACATCGCTTAAGCCGAAACGGCTCATGAGTTCTGCCTTGGCTGCCTGGACATTTGCTGAACCCCGGATGATCCTGATGACTTCGTCAATATTATCCAAGGCAATGAGCAAGCCTTCCAAAATATGGGCTCTCTCTTCCGCCTTATTTAAATCGTAACGGATTCTTCTGGTCACCACTTCCTTCTGGTGATCCAGATAATAATTTAACATCTGAAGGATGTTTAAGACCTTTGGCTCCAGAACGCCGGCACTGTTTTTAACGAGAGCAATCATGATCACGCCAAAGGTATCCTGAAGCTGGGTATGCTTGATCAGCTGATTAAGGATTACATTGGCATTGGCGTCCCTGCGGAGTTCAATGCAGATTCTCATACCGGAACGGTCGGACTCATCCCGTAAGTCGGTAATGCCGTCTACCTTCTTATCCTTTACCAACTCCGCGATTTTTTCAATGAGACGGGCCTTATTGACCATGTATGGAAGCTCAGTTACAATGATCCGGCTTTTTCCGTTTGCCATGGCCTCAATATCGCTGACAGCTCTGACACGGATTTTTCCCCGTCCTGTGCGGTAAGCTTCTTCAATTCCCCGCTTTCCGAGGATGGTCGCTCCGGTTGGGAAGTCAGGTCCTTTGATGATTTCAAGAATTTCCTCCATGGTGGTTTCCCTGTTTTCTTCCACCTGGTTGTCAATAATATGAACGACTGCGTTAATGACCTCCCTTAAGTTGTGGGGAGGGATGTTGGTAGCCATACCAACGGCAATACCGGAGGTACCATTTACCAGAAGATTGGGATAGCGGGACGGAAGAACATCCGGCTCCCTCTCAGTCTCGTCAAAGTTAGGGCTGAAATCAACGGTATCTTTGTTGATATCAGCAAGCATTTCCATGGAAATCTTACTTAAGCGGGCTTCCGTATATCGCATGGCAGCCGCGCCGTCTCCATCCACGGAACCGAAGTTTCCATGGCCATCCACCAACGGATATCTGGTAGACCACTCCTGTGCCAGATTCACCAAAGCTCCGTAAATGGAGCTGTCGCCATGAGGATGATATTTACCCATGGTATCACCGACGATACGGGCACATTTACGGTGTGGCTTATCCGGACCGTTGTTGAGCTCGATCATGGAATACAGGACTCTACGCTGAACCGGCTTCAAACCGTCTCTTACATCAGGCAGGGCTCTGGAAACAATGACGCTCATGGCATAATCGATATACGATTTTTCCATGGTCTTTTTTAGGTCCACATCATGAACTTTATCAAAGATATTTGGTTCCATTTTATTTCCTCCAATTAAACATCAAGATTCTGTACGTATTTGGCGTTGGCTTCGATAAATTCACGTCTTGGCTCTACCTGATCGCCCATTAAGGTGGTAAAGGTTAAATCCATTTCGGATGTGGTATCCTCATTCATGACAACACGCAGAAGGACTCTTCGCTCCGGTCCATGGTGGTTTCCCAAAGCTGTTCTGCGTCCATCTCTCCCAGACCTTTATAACGCTGGATCTTATTGTTGTTGTCACGGCCGATTTCCTTCAGGATGGAATTAAGTTCCTCACCGTCGTAGGCATACCATACCTTTTTATTTTTTTTCCACCTTGAATAAAGGAGGCTGTGCCAGATATACATGGCCCTCTCGGATAAGCTCCGGCATAAAGCGGTATAAAAAGGTGAGAAGCAGGGTGCTGATATGAGCACCATCCACATCGGCATCGGTCATGATGATGATTTTATGATATCTTAATTTGCTTAAGTCAAAGTCTTCATGGATTCCTGTTCCAAAGGCAGTAATCATTGCCTTGATCTCCGCATTGGCATAGATCTTGTCAAGCCTTGCCTTCTCCACGTTAAGGATCTTTCCGCGCAGTGGAAGAATGGCCTGGGTATTCCTGGAACGGGCCGTCTTGGCAGAGCCGCCGGCACTGTCTCCCTCTACGATGTAGATTTCGCAGTTTTCCGGATTTTTGTCGGAGCAGTCCGCAAGCTTTCCAGGAAGGGCCATCCCCTCAAGGGCGGTCTTTCTCCTGGTTAAATCCCTGGCTTTTCTGGCTGCGGCTCTTGCCCGCTGGGCCAGGATGGATTTGTCACATATGGTTTTTGAAAGGCTTGGATTCTGCTCTAAATAATAGGTGAACTGTTCCCTTAAGAGGTTGTCCACCGCTCCTCTTGCCTCGCTGTTTCCTAATTTCTGCTTTGTCTGGCCCTCAAACTGAGGCTCCTCGATCTTGACGCTTATAATGGCTGTCAGACCTTCTCTGATGTCCTCACCGGATAGGTTCGTTTCATTTTCCTTTAACAGCTTGTTCTTTCTGGCATAATCATTTAAGGTGGTTGTCAGGGCACTCTTAAAGCCAGCCAGATGGGTTCCGCCTTCCGGAGTATTGATGTTATTGACAAAGCTGTAAATATTTTCTGTATAGGAATCATTGTGCTGCATGGCTACTTCAACATAAACGCCATCCTTTGTTCCTTCACAGTAAAATACCTGATCATAAAGAGAGGTTTTTCCCTTGTTTAAATAGGTGACAAACTCCTTGATGCCTCCTTCATAATGGAACACGTGCTCGTGGCTTTCTTCTCTCTCATCTTTCAGGACAATCTTTAAGTTTTTGGTTAAAAATGCAGTTTCACGGAGACGGATCTTTAAGGTATCATAATCAAAGATCGTTTCTTCAAAAATATCTTTATCGGGAAGGAAGGTAACCTTTGTCCCATGCTCATCCGGACCGCAGTCTCCCATGACCTTTAAGGGGTACATGGTCTTTCCCTTTTCATAACGCTGTTTATAGATCTTTCCATCCTGCGGATTTCCACCTCAAGCCACTGGGAAAGAGCATTTACAACAGAAGCGCCCACGCCGTGGAGGCCGCCGGAAACCTTATATCCCCCGCCGCCGAACTTTCCGCCGGCATGAAGGATGGTAAATGCCACCTCTACTGCCGGTATCCCGGCTTTTTTCTGAATTCCTACGGGGATCCCTCGCCCGTCATCCACGACTGTAACGGAATTGTCAGGATGGACAATCACCTCTATGCTGTCGCAATATCCTGCCAGAGCCTCATCCACCGCATTGTCCACGATCTCGTAAACCAGATGATGAAGTCCCCTTGTGGATGTACTGCCGATATACATACCAGGTCTTTTTCTTACTGCCTCAAGACCCTCTAATATCTGGATTTGATCTGCACCATATTCTTGACTCATATTTGCACGCTTCCTCCTGAATTAATTTTCACTGCCTACGGTACCGCTTACCACCCGGAATATCTTATCAACTGGAAACCGGTTTCTTACAAATTCCTCCAGTCCCGTACAGGTGATCACGGTCTGTATATGATTGATTCCTGCAAGTAATTGATTTTGTCTGCTGCTGTCCAGCTCTGATAATACGTCATCCAATAAAAGGATGGGATAATCATATACTGTTTTTTCTACCAGTTCTATTTCTGCAAGCTTTAAGGACAACGCCGCTGTCCTTTGCTGCCCCTGGGAACCGAACCGGCGAATGTCGATTCCGTTGATGATGAAACTTAAATCATCCCGGTGGGGACCGGTAAGCGTTGTTTTCTGCTTGATATCCTGCTGCCTGCTTCGCCTTATGACATCTTCAAACGCATCCGCCTCTACATTTGGCTCATAAAGGATGCGCAGAGTTTCCTTTTCCCCGGAAAGATTCCCATGGATGGGTCCGATGATACCATCCAGCTGCTCTATAAATGCCTTCCGGTAACTTATCATTTCTTTTCCATATTGGACCAGCTGCATATCCCATATGTCCAGGGTTTCCTCATAATCAGACCGGAAAGCCATATCTTTTAACAGTTTATTGCGCTGCGTCACAATCCGATTATACTGCACAAGGGAATGGACGTAAAGCTTATTTAGTTGACATAATTCCAAATCAACGAACCGGCGCCTTTCGGCCGGTCCGTTTTTTATGAGATTTAAGTCTTCCGGAGAAAAAAATACAACGTTGACTATTCCAAACAATTCACTGGCTTTCCTTATGGGAACGCCGTTTACTGCCACGCCTTTGGCTTTATTCTTCTTCAAATGCATGTCAATCCGGTATGGAATATCTTTCTTTCTGATGTTTAGCTTGATATGCGACTCATCCCTGTCAAACTGTATGATTTCCTTATCCTTGCTCCCTCTGTGGGATTTTGTCGTAGCACAGACATAGATTGCTTCTAAGACATTTGTTTTCCCCTGGGCATTGTCCCCATAGAGTATATTGGTTCCCTGACTAAAATCCATATGTAATTCATCATAGTTGCGGTAATTCTTAAGCTCTATCGATTCAATTATCATGGATGGTTTTATTCCTCGATTTTGATGGTATTACCTTCAAATGTGACTACGTCTCCGGCTCTTAATTTCTTTCCTCTCTGGTATTCTACCTGGCCGTTGACGCGTACAAGTCCATCCTCAATGACAAATTTGGCATCAACTCCTGATCCCACCATACCGGAAGCCTTTAAAGCCTGTCCCAGCTTGATGTATTCATCCCTTAACTTGATTGTCTCCATATTTTCCTCTCTATTTTCCAAATCCCATATTTCCCTTACCAGACATGGACAGTTTAAACCGCTGCCGCATTAAAGTTGACAGGAAGGATCAGGTAAATATATTTTCCCTCTTCATCCCGGATAAAGCAGGGGGATTTGGGATTCAGCATATAAAGGGTTACTTCTTCGTCATCAATGATCCTTAAGGCATCAATAAGAAACTTTGGATTAAAACCGATCATGATGTCGCTTCCTGTTTTATGAATCGGAACCTGAGCATTCATGGAACCAAAGCTGGAATTCATCTTAAGCTGCATTTCCTGATCTTCAATATTCATGATCAGGGGCTTCTTATCATTTTCCCTTACCAGGATGGTGGCACGGTCAAGACAGTCTAAAAGTTCTCTTTTATTGACTGAGGTCTTTGTCTCATAATCGCTGGAAAGCATCTGGTCAATCCGGAAATATTCTCCTTCTATTAAACGGGACACAACGATGGTATCATCAAATTCGAATAAAATGTGATTGGTGCTGAAGAAAATAAGCACTTCTTTTTCATTGTCCCCGCCCAGGATCTTGCTGACTTCATTTAGAGTCTTGCCAGGAACAATGACTTTTATATCATGATAAGTATCTTTTAATTCAATATTTCGGATAGAAATCCTGTGACCATCCAGAGAAACCACCTTTAACTGGTTCCCGGATACCTGGAAAAGCTCTCCGGTCATCATCTTATTGCTGTCATTGGGGGCAATGGAAAAATGGTCTGGCGGATCACTTCCTTTAAAGAGAACTGGGAAAGGCAGATATAATGATCCCGTTCAATATACGGAAGATAAGCAAATTCCTCCCCATCCCGTCCCTGGATATGGAATACAGAGTTTTCACAGGAAATGGTGGTGGTAAATTTCTCATCGCTTTCAATGGTTACAAGGGAATCTCCTGCAGAAGAGAGTTTTCTTACGATCTCTGAAAGCAGTTTTGCCTCAAGAGCGATCTTTCCTCTCTCCAGGATGGTTCCTTCTACCTTAGTTTCAATTCCCAGCTCCATGTCATTGGCAGTCAGTTTGATTTCTGATCCGCTGGCATCGATGAAGATGCATTCCAGGATGGACATAGTTGTTTTACTGGGAACTGCTTTCAGTACGATATTAATGCCGTTTAGGATCTCATCCTGTTTAAATGTCAGTTTCATAATTGTTGATAACTCCTTTGCTCTAGAAATTGCAATAAATAGATGGATGATATAGTTAAATTCCGTCGTAGTAGTAGTAGGGGCTGTGGGTTTGTGTAAAAGCCTTAATAACCTATATAAAGGCAGATGTTTCCATGTTCATAACGATGTGAATAATGTCCACAAAATCTAAGGAAAACTATGAGGTTATCCACATGGAGATGAGAAACAGTTTTAGGCCCTTAATTATCCACAGAAGATTAACATCTAATACACACCTTATTGTGGATTGATTTTCTTTTTCAGAATTTCAATGGTGTTATTTAAAGATTCGTTTTTGTTCATGTTCGTGGTGATTTTTTTCTATGCCATGGATGATGGTTGTATGGTCCCTTCCTCCTAAGTATTTTCCGATCATCTGCAAGGGGGTTCCAACCATTTCGCGGCAGAGATACATGACAATCTGACGCGGATAAACGATTTCCTTGTTCCGTTTCTGGGAAGAAATATCAAGAGGAGTAATGCCGTAGTGATCTGCAACTACCTGTATGACAAGTTCCGGCGTGATTTCCCGCTTATCGTTGGGGGAGATGATATCCTTTAATGCTTCTTCAGCCAGTTCTACAGTGATCTCCTTATTATCAAGGCGGGAGAGGGCTACGATTTTAGTCAGGGCGCCTTCCAGCTCCCGGATGTTGGACTTTATGTTGGTTGCTATGTATTTAATGACTTCATTGTCAATGTTATAGCCTTCCATTTCCTCTTTTTTCCGGAGGATGGCCATCCTTGTCTCATAATCAGGGGACTGTATGTCCACTGTTAAGCCCCATTCAAACCGGGAACGGAGCCGTTCCTCCAATGTTTCGATTTCTTTTGGCGGTTTATCAGAGGAAATAATGATCTGCTTTTTGGCTTCGTACAAGGTGTTGAAGGTATGGAAGAATTCTTCCTGGGTACTTTCCTTGCCGATGATGAACTGGATATCGTCGATCAGCAGAACGTCATTGTTGCGGTACTTCTCACGGAATTCCGTAGAAGAGAAGTTGTTTTTGTTACGGATCGCGTCAATCAGCTCGTTGGTAAATTTCTCGCTGGTCACGTAGAGGACCTTTGCAGCCGGATTATTTTTTTAAGATAAAATGACCGATGGAATGCATTAAGTGGGTCTTTCCAAGACCAACGCCTCCGTATATGAACAGAGGGTTATAGATTTCGCCTGGAGATTCCGCAACAGCCAATGAGGCAGCATGAGCCAGGTTGTTGTTGGCACCAACCACAAAGGTATCGAAGGTGTATTTCGGATTTAAATTTGCGGTTATGATGGCCGACTGGCTGACCTGATTCATGGTATTGGTAATAAGAGTGTTGCCTGCAGGTGCGGCTGCGGCCTCTTTTTGGATCTGGTTTTCAACGACAAAATCGATGCTGCACTCAAATCCAGTCACTTCTTCTATGGTAATCTTTAGAAGAAACCCGTATTTTTTGCGGATGTATCCCAAGAATTCCACATCCGGTACCGTGACGATGACTTTTTCGCCGTTTACAGAATAAACCTTCAGCGGAAGAAGCCATGTTTTAAAAGACACGTCCGTAATTTCGTGTTCTTCTTTTAAATTCAATAAGATTTCATCCCATTTTTCCTTTAACTTTTCTAACATTCTAAGTCTCCTACGTTTATAAAAATGCAAATATGCGCATTTACCCAATCTACAGTTCATTCTATACTATTTCGAAACAATTTTCAATGATAATAGAAAAAAATTGTGGATAAGTGTGTGCAGAGGATGTGTATTGCATGTGAATCATATGTTGATAATCATCCAGAGAGATAGTTGTCCACAAAAAAAGGAGGATTTGGAAAGTTATGTTATTCACATCCCGGGAGTATGGAATTTATCTGGGCTTAAAGGACAGGCCTGTGAATAAAACGGCAATTATCAAGATAATATCCATAGAGTTTTCCACAAGTTATCCCCATAATGTTGATAAGTTTATGTAAATTAACAAAATGGGAGTGAATTTACTGACGCAGATTGACGGATAGTAACTTTTTATAATATAATGCACGTGTAACCAGATGCATTGTATCTTATTAAAAGAACAGTAGCACAGGAGGTAAAAAAAATGAATATTGAAAACAAAACCCGTAGCCTGGTATTGGCAGCCGTATTTGTTGCCATTATCGTCATCATGCGTTTACGCTTTGGGTATATCCCTCTGGGGTTTATGAACGCTACCATCATTCACGTTCCGGTCATAATTGGAGCCATTATTCTTGGACCAAAATATGGCGGATTTTTGGGAATGGTATTCGGACTGACAAGTTTGTGGAAAAATACCAATATGCCCAATCCTACGTCCTTTGTTTTTTTCTCCCTTTATTAAAGTGGAGAGTACGGCGGAAATATTGGAAGCTGATTATTTGTATGGTTCCCAGAATTCTTGTGGGAATCGTAGCCTATTATGTATTCCGTGGAGTGTTAAAAGCTCTGGGCGAAAAAAAGCGGAAAGAGGACCATTGCTTTAGGAGCCGCAGGGGTTGCCGGATCATTAACCAATACTCTTTTGGTAATGAATCTGATTTACTTATTTTTCGGAAAAGAATATGGACAGGCAGCAAAAGGACTGACGGAAGGAATTTATTCCGTTATTATAGGAATTATATGCATCAATGGAATTCCGGAAGCCATTGTGGCAGGAATACTTACGGTAGCGGTTACACAGGCTTTATTTAAGGCAATGAAAGGGTAATTACTGATAATAACAGAGCCATTTCTCCATGGACAAATCATTTGGTGGAGAAATGGCTCTTACTATTTTAATTTGAATTGTAAAAAAAGTTTTTAAATTTTTGATATCCGCATGTGTATTGAATTGCCTTAGATCCAATAGATTGCCTTTTATATCTGTAATGATCTTTAAGTCTTTTCCAGCTTCAAAAACTTTTTTTTCCATCAACAAAGGCTTCTGCCTGGAATCCGGAGTTTTTGATTTTAAATGTATGCTTCCCCCATACCTGTTCGTAAAGGCTTTCGTGTCCGCCTGTGGTTCCCCAGTAAATCCTTTCATGTTCTATATGGATCCCATACATACGGGCTGCATATTCCATAACGGAAAGCATGGCAGGGCCATAGGAGTCCTGGATTCCTTCTAAGGATTCCAGGGATGGCTTCCCGGTGAAAGGATCATACTGTTGAACAAAGATGCATGTTTCTCCAATTGCCTGGAACAGTTTTTCTCCCAGATAGGGGATCAGATGATCGTAGCCATAATTCTCAAGAGCGCGGATTGCCCGCTGATAGGTGAGAGCCTCGGATTGTCCGCTCCAGTTATTGGTGGTAATGTTACGGAACAGAGGATCATTTACTGCAATGGATGGAAGGGGCATATTTGTCCAGAATTCTTCCGGATTCAACAGGTGCTTTGTGACAAAATGGCCGGCCATGGTATGGGTCAGGCTGTTCCAGTACATGGCTCTTAAATTGTTATGGGTCATGATATTCATGACATTGTGATTCCGGTCCCGGTCAAAGCAGGCGCCTTTTGTTTCATCCCAAAGATAATTTTTTATTTTGTTCTGAACGGATAATGCCTTTTTTATCCAGAATTTCAGCCCTTTTTTCATTTCCCTGTATTCTGCAGATCTTTGAAAGGATTTCTCTTGAGGAATAAGAAAAACTCATAATGTCCATGGATGCCATGGGTACGATCTGGCAATTTTCTGGGGGAAGTTCTCCACTCCAGGAATCCGGTGCATCTCCGTACCGGAGGGCATGATCTTCTCCGGTATCGTATTTGCACCAGCTTTCCAGACAGCCATCTCCGTCTGAATCTCTTACATCCCATAAATAAGTGTCAAATTTTTCCAAAGTGGTATAAAGAAGATTTAAATATTCCGGGTCTTTTCCCATTAAATAATACATGTTAAGAGCAGAAGAGGGAAAGCAGAATCCCTGAAATTTATTGAACTGGGGAGTGATTTTTCCATCAATATAAGCAATGCTCCCGGGAAATCTTCCATCCTTCCTTTGAGTTTCCATAAACAAAAGATGGTTATTCAGTCCGGCTTCCATGTTTCTTTTTGCGTACATTTCCCCGCCCATGGGTTGGGTCTCCAGCCATAATTTTTCGTAGCCGCCGCCTTCGATCAGTACAAGTCTGGAATTAAAGTATTTTAAGTTATTCCCTGTTTTTATTTCGGCTGAGTCCATAAGCTTTTGCAAAAGTTCATAAGAAGTCTGAAATGATACACTTGTTTGAATATTCACATTCCGCCTCCAAGGGTCAGGGGTTCTCCTGCTGATTTAGTTTTATTATTTAACAATAAGCCTTTGAACAAGATCAAAAAGATCAACAGCACCCTGGTCTTCGGTAATACTGCCATAGGCTACATTTTGGCCAATGAGATGTAATTCATTTATGAATTCCTGGTCATTTGGCAAATTTGGTCCCTGGGGAATGGAACGGCCGCTGATGGCATCATAAATAGAATAGACGGCTGCATCAACTGGAGTGGATTTCCCGGAAATTGCTTCACGTACAATCGGAGAACAGGGAATGCCACGGTTGGTGCCAAGAATTTCACCGGCTTCGGGGCTGGTCACAAAGAAATTAATGAACAGGGCCGCTGCTCCTGATACTGGCTGTTTTTGTTAATTCCGAGATACTGGCTCATTTGGATCGCGTATGCCTTTTCTCCGCCTGCCGGAAGTGTGGTCGCTCCAAGCTGATCGGTCATCGCCGCCTGATAACCGGCTAACTGGTTGCTCCATATCATTCCGATTGCAGCTTTGCCTGCCACAAGGGCAGAACTGTCAGCGCCTGTTTCTGCGTAGGTCGCCGTAGTGTCAGCATCGGGTATCAGTCCTTCGGTCCGTAAATCTGCCCATAACTTAATCCATTTTTTTAGAAGTTTCCAATGTCAGATAACCTTTGCCGCCCTGATCAGCGGTCCATAATGGAGTACCCTCCTGCTGGCAATAGTAGCTTAAGTAGTTGGCCTGATTTGTACTGTTATCAACGAAGGGGAATACGCCATCCGGCAGCTTGTTTTTTTAACTCTCTGCCGTAAGCAATTAATTCATCCCAGGTCAGATTGTAATCAGGGACAGCGGCACCGGCGGATTCTATCAATGATTTGTTATAGGCAAGAATAAGAGTGTTGGTTCCAAGGCTTACGGCATAGAGGTTTCCATCCAGGGTTGCAGCTTCAAGGGCTACCTGGTCAAACTGTCCGGCAGTACCGATCAAAAGCTGCTTACCGAGATAATCGTTAAGAGGTGTGAGATACTGTATGTAGTCCGGATAATTGCCTCCGAATTGAATCAGATCCGGAGCATTATTCCCTTGCAGCTGGGTATCGATGATCTGAAAATGATCGGCAGTGCCGCCGTTAGGTTCGCCTGTAATTTTGATATTTGGATAGGCCTTCATAAACCTGTCTATCACCTGATTGGTGAGGGCAGCGCGTTCGTCATTGCCCCACCAGCCGAACCGCAGCTCAGCTGCTTCGCCGGTATATGGGGGAAGACCTTTTGTGTCAACTGGTTCATTTTCTGCTTTTTGTGATTCAGCAGGAACCGCAGTTGGTGCACTTGTTGTTTCTGAAATGTTTTTGGAGCTGCATCCACATAAGGAAAGGACTGCGCAGGCAGCTAACAGCAGTTGGATCGATTTTTTTCATAGTATTCTCCTTTTCATGTTATTTGATTGAGAGGGTGTCATCCCTTAATTCCGGATGTAGCGATTCCCTGAACAAAATATTTTTGAAGTGAAAAGAATAAAATAAAGCTTGGCAGCATGGCGAGAGTGGACATGGCAAGTGCACCTCCCCAGTTTGATACGGCACCGGCATCCCCTACAAAGGTTCTTAAGGCACGGGATACGGTATAGCTTTCCGGAGACGTAAGGTAGAGAAGATGATTAAAAAAAGTCGTCCCATGTCCAGAGGAAAGTAAAGAGTGCGGTCGTAACCATTGCCGGTCCTGCAAGAGGGATCACGATTCTGAAAAATATTCCGATTTTTCCGCATCCATCTATGATGGCGGCTTCATCCAGATCTTTTGGCAGTCCTCTTATAAACTGTACCAGCAGAAAAACAAAAAAACACATCCGTAGCTAAAAATTTGGGAACCAGGATCGGCAAGTAAGTACCGACCCAGCCGAAGGTGTTAAAAAGGATATAACGGGGCACCAGTGTAACATGTGCCGGAAGCATAAGGGTTATCATCATGATACCGAACCAAAAGTTTTTTTCCGAAGAACTTAAGCCTTCCGAAAGCATAAGCCGCCATAGTACATGAAATGAGGTTTGCGGCCACTGCAGCTATGCACAGAAGCATGGAGTTTGAGAAAAATTTACCAAATGAAACTCCTGCATAGCCCTTCCAGCCGCTGATATAATTATCAATGGTGATTGCTTTGGGAATCAGGCCTGTGTCGCTGAATATCATATTGTTGGGCTTAAAGGAACTGACAACCATCCAGATAACCGGATAAAGCATGGTAATTCCCAGTGCTACAATAAAAATATGTGTCATGATGATATGAAATTGTTTTTTTCGTTTTCATAGATTATTCCCCGTTTCCGTAGGAGACCCATAGTTTTGATGATCCAAATATGACTGCCGTAAATGCTCCGATGATAATCAAAAGTACCCATGCCATTGCAGAAGCATAACCCATTTCATGGTAAGTCCATCCCTGAAGATATAAATGCAGGGTATAGAAAAGAGTTGAATTTAAGACTCCTCCTTTGCCGCCGCCAATGATGTATGCCTGGGTAAATGTTTGGAATGCCGAAATCATTTGCATGACCAGGTTAAAAAGTATAACCGGTGTAAGCGATGGAATGGTTATTGAAAAAAACTGCTGGACTTTACTGGCACCGTCCACACTGGCGGCCTCATAGTAGTCCGTGGGAATCTGTTTTAAGCCCGCCAGAAAGATGATCATGGATGAACCGAACTGCCACACAGTGAGAAGTACCAGAGTGCCCAGAGCATACTTGGGATTGGTTATCCATCCTGGCAGATCCGTAAATCCAAATGACGAGAGGAGGCCGTTTATCAAACCTTCTTTTTCAAATAACTTTCTCCATAAAACTGCTATTGCCACAGAACCTCCCAGCAGCGTGGGAATGTAGTATACGGCGCGGTAAAAAGACACGAACCGCAGCTTCTGATTCATCAGTACAGCTACCAGCAATGCAAAAACCAGCTTTAAGGGCACCGATGTGAACACATAGGTGAATGTGACTGATAATGATTTTAAATAGTAGGGGTCTACCCTCATTATTTTGCCCGATACCGCCGTAAAATCAGTGATACCGAATAATGAACCAAACATCCTTATGTAGTTGCCGAAACCGATCCACTGGACCGAATCGGGTTTTGTGAAATCATAATCCGTAAAACTCATGCGGAGCGACATGAGCATGGGATAAACCGTAAGGCCAAGAATTCCTATCAGCCAGGGAAGCAGAAACATATAGGGGATAAAATTATCACGACAGAATTTTTTTCATCTTTTTCAATCTGTCTAACCTCCTTTACGTTTTGAAAAGATGTTTAAAATATACAATAATGAAATCCGGATTTGCTTTTATATGTATATATTTTACTGTTTTTGAATGAAAATAACAACATATATTGGGCAAAGCGCCAATACATCAAAAAATCCTCATTATTTTCACTAAATTGACTGGACTTATGTGGTTTTCCTGGATTTTCTATATTGAAGGGGAGACATCCCTACGTGTTTTTTGAAAACCCGGTCAAAATAAGAAAGTCTTTCATACCCTAATTTTTTTGAAATATCCTCTATGGAAAGGGAATCATCGATAAGCAGATTTCTGGCATGGTCGATTTTCTGAAGGTTGATGAATTCATTTACGGTAAAATTAGTTACTTCTTTAAAGATGCGGCTTAAATAACTTTTATCAAGGTAAAATATGCCTGCCAGATCCTCAAGACCATAAATCTCAGAATAATGCTCCATAATGTAGTACATAATTTCCTTCACTTTTACATAGCGCATCATTTTACCGCCTGCAGCGGGGTATTCCTCCGGTCTGGTACCAGCTCCGTTTAAAATCATTATGATGATGGAAAGAAGCAGTTCTTTCACTTCCGCGGCGGCATAAGGTTTTTCTGTCTTCAAAACCGCTTCCATTTTCTTTAGTTTCTTTTCAATGATTTCCTGATGTTTAGAATTCATCTGAAGAACACCGTGTAAATTGCAGAAAAATCCTGTTAAGTCCAGTTCCATAGCAGCTCCTGCAGAGATCAGCCATGATTCTTCGATTTCTATTAATATCCGTTCGTGGTATTTTCCGCCGATTACGTTTGTAAAAGGAATCTTTTTTTTATCAATAAAAGACAGGGTGCCTTTTGACATCCTGTAGCTTTTATTGTTTGAATAGAAAAAAACGTTCTCCATCCAGGATATAATAAATCTGATATTCATTTTTATAAAATCCAATGGTTTCAGCCAGGTCACAGTCCCTGGCCACATGGCTGATTCCGATTCCATTGCATTTTCCTGTAAAAATCACTTCTTTCATATTTCCTCTTTCCTGCAATGCCTTATGGGCATAAAGGTATACCTGAAGGGGATTAAGTTCCGCTGACCCAAAGGGTGTCATCTGTTTCTTCCAGTTTGTAAAAAACAGGATGCTCTTTTAAATGTTCATTTGGGGTATGAAGGGTAAGATAAAGTTCACCGGATAAGTTTTTGAATATCATGCCATGGCCTCCGTCTTTTTCAAATAGAAGCCTGTCATCCTGAGTCCATTTTCCCGTAATATCACCGTTGCCGGAATAAGCAAGGGCCTGCGTGTACCCTTCCTTTCCAAAGCTGGACCAGAGAAGAATCAGCGGCCGCTTTTGGTTCGGTACAGGAAAGGACCATCCGTTACATAATTTGTACCAGGCCTTTTATTTTTTTACGGGGACGATCCAGGCTTTTGCTTCTGAAGCGTGAAAGAGAAGCTTGGGTTCAGATACCGCCTGTTTTAGATCCAGGCTCAGTTCTACGGCACAGATGGAACCATCCGAAATCTGAACCCATTCATGAACGAAAACCATATAGGGTTTTCCTTCCGGACTTACATAAAACGTTCCGTCAATGCATTCCCAGTCATGTGGTGTGATTTGCTTTTCGCTGTGTGGGATAAACGGTCCTAAGGGATGATCTGCCTTTAAAATTGAAGTTCCTCCATGGGAATGACTGTCTTTAAAGGTTGCAAACATATAATAAGAACCGTTGTATTTATGGACTTCCGGAGCCCAGCAATTCAAATCGGCCCAAAAGTCTTCCGGCTTATGAAATACTTCGTAAGGACCATTCCAGTTTTCCAAGTCTTCACTGATGTAGCAGTCAAATCCGGTGGCAGATGTCCAGCAGGTTTCGGCCCTTGTTCCATACATATAGTATTTCCCCTCATTTACCAATATAAAGGGATCCCTGATATTGATTCTTTCAAGATTCATTTGCAAACCATCCTTTCATAAGAGCGTTTTTCCCATATCTATCCATATCAACAGATAGAAATATTTTCCAGTTTAATTATACTGTATAAATGGTTTGATTGGTAGATTGTGAGCCGACTTTATGGGATATTTCCTGTATATGGAAATGAATGTCTGTTATCTATTTGATCCAGTATTTGAAAAGCTCTGCAAAACAGCCAGGAGAGGGTTGGTTTCAAAAGAAAAAAATACATTTTTCCCTTGACTAACCACCTTTTGTTCTATATAATTGAAACGATGTTTAATTAAAATAGTCTCAATATGTTTCATCATATTGCCTATGATAAGCTATTGTAACAAGAGGAGGTGTCCGTAGATTATGAAGATGACGTTTCAGCCAAAAAAAGAGACAGAGATCTAAAGTTCATGGTTTTAGAGCCAGAATGAGCACTCCAGGCGGTAGAAAAGTTTTAGCTGCCAGAAGAGCAAAGGGAAGAGCAAAATTATCAGCTTAATGGACCAGGCCGCAAGTAATTGTGGCCTTTTCTTTTCTCAAATTCCTGGGAAACAGGAAAAATACCTTTCAGGTATACCTTTATGTCCAAAAACGTGGACAGGAGATAGGAAAAAGTTTCATGAAACATTTTAATTCAATTAAGAAAAGCCGGGATTTTCAAGAGGTTTATCAAAACGGAAAGTCCCTTGCCAACAGACTTCTTGTAATGTATGTCAGGAAAACGGACAGGCCTGAGACCAGAATCGGCATATCCGTCAGCAAGAAAGTAGGAAACAGCGTTGTAAGACATCACATAACCAGATTAATCAGAGAGAGCTTCAGGCTTCATGAGGAAATGGTAGAGGCAGGATTAGACATCGTAGTCGTTGTAAGATCAGCGGCAAAGGAAGAAAATTACAAAACAATCGAAAGTGCATATCTGCACTTGTGCGGACTTCATAACATTTTAAAAAAAAGAATCGAAGTGATCTTATGGTTAAAAAATCATGATTTGTTGATCAGAGGATACCAGAAGTATTTATCTCCTCTGAAAATAAGAACTCACTGCATTTACACGCCTACGTGCTCTCAATACGCCATTGAAGCACTTAAAAAGTACGGCGTGTTAAAAGGTACATTTTTGGCTTGCAAGAGGATACTTCGGTGTAATCCATTTGCAAAAGGCGGTTATGATCCAGTTCCGTAACAGATGAGGAGGTAGTTCATTGGAATTCTTAGTATTGACTAAGGTAGGAGGCATCTTGGGGCCGTTTGCGACCGTTCTGGGTGTAATAATGGATTGGCTTTTTAAGCTGACCAGTACATTTGGTATCCAGAATATTGGTTTGTGTATTATTTTATTTACTCTTGTAACAAAGCTTCTTATGTTTCCGCTGACCTTAAAACAGCAGAAATCTTCAAAGCTTATGAGTGTTATGCAGCCGGAAATTTCGGCGATTCAGGCAAAGTATAAAGGAAAGACCGACCAGGAATCCATGAGAAAGCAGAACGTGGAGGTTCAGGCGGTTTATGAGAAATATGGAACTTCCATGACAGGAGGCTGTGTACAGCTTGTCATCCAGATGCCCATTCTTTTTGCCCTGTATCAGGTTATTTATCATATTCCTGCTTATGTACAGAGCGTGAAAGCGGTATTTGAAAATGTGGTGACATCCATCAATTCCCTTGGAGTGGATCATGTTGGAATGCTGACACAGTTTGCTGCAGATAATAAAGTTAATATATCAAGAATCGGAAGTCTTACAACCAGCAATGGAATGGTAGATTTCTTATATCAGTTAAATCCAAGCCAGTGGAATTCTTTACAGGGATTATTCCCTTCCATTAAGGATACCATTGCAACCAATGCAGCACAGATTTCCCATATGAATTCCTTCTTTGGAATCAACCTGGCTTCTACGCCATCCAGCGTACTGTTTCCGCCAGGAGGGGGCTTCCATTTCAGTCTTGCCATTCTCATTCCGATTCTGGCAGGTTTAAGCCAGTGGTTCAGTGCAAGGCTCATGACAGTAAACCAGCCTCAAAATGGGAATAATGAAAACAATGCCATGGCTCAGTCCATGAAGAGCATGAATACAGTCATGCCGCTTATGTCAGTATTTTTCTGCTTCACCTTTGCATCCGGTATCGGTATTTACTGGATTGCCTCCAGCGTGTTCCAGATCATCCAGCAGGTTGCGGTAAACCGTTATTTAAACCGGATTGATATGGATGATATGATTAAGAAGAATGTTGAAAAGGCTAATAAGAAACGTGCAAAGAAGGGACTTCCTCCTCAGCGCGTTGCCCAGAATGCTACAGCCAGCTTGAAAAATCTTCAGGCTGCCAATGAAAAAGAGGAAGCTGAGATTAATGCCAAGGCTGAGAAAACAAAAGAGCAGGTTAAGGCCTCCAGCGATTATTATAACAGCGGATCCTCAAATCCGGGCAGCATTGCGTCAAAGGCGAGGATGGTTGAGAAGTACAACGAAAAGCACAATAAATAGGAGGGTGACCTATGGATATGATTACAGTTTCAGCAAAAACCGTTGATGAAGCGATTACAAAGGCATTAATCGAATTAGGGACAACCAGTGATAAGCTGGAGTACGAAATTGTTGATAAGGGCAGTAATGGTATTCTGGGATTTATCGGTTCAAAGCCGGCTGTCATCCGTGCAAAAAAGAAAGAAACCATGGAAGACAAGGCTATGGCCTTTCTTTCCGATATGTTCGGCGCTATGGATTTAGGAGTCCATATGGAAGCTTCTTACCATGAAAAAGAAAAAGAGCTTTCCATTAACATGTCAGGAGATGACATGGGAATTTTAATAGGAAAAAGAGGACAGACCCTGGATTCCCTGCAATATCTGGTAAGCCTTGTTATAAATAAGGAAAATGAAGATTACATCAGGGTAAAGCTTGATACGGAAAATTACAGGGAGCGGAGAAAGGAAACTCTGGAAACTCTTGCAAAGAACATTGCTTACAAAGTGAAGCGTACAAGACGTTCTGTTTCTCTGGAACCGATGAATCCTTATGAAAGAAGGATAATCCATTCCACACTTCAAAATGACAAGTTTGTTGTTACAAGAAGTGAGGGAGAGGAACCATTCAGACACGTTGTTATTTCCTTAAAGAAGGATTATTCAAAAAAAAGATCGGAATCAGGAAAGAGATAAATAGACAAATAACTATGAGGGGTTGGGGCTGTCGGAAGGCACCCTCACCCCTTTTCTTAAATAGGTGTTTTTTTCAGGTGATTGAATATGAAGATGAATACAATAGCGGCCATCGCCACAGCCATGTCAAGTTCCGGTATCGGAATTGTAAGGGTCAGCGGCGAGGAGTCATTTCAGATTATAGATAAGATATTTAAGGGTAAGGGAAAGGGGGAGAAAAAGCTTTCTAATGAGCCATCCCATACCATCCATTATGGCTATATTTGTGACGGGGATGAGGTCATTGATGAGGTTCTGGTTCTGATCATGAGGGGACCAAGAAGCTATACGGCAGAGGATACGGTTGAGATTGACTGCCATGGAGGAGTTCTTGTAACGAAAAGAATCCTGGAGACTGTGTTAAAGTACGGTGCCAGTCCTGCGGAGCCTGGAGAATTTACGAAAAGGGCATTTTTAAACGGCAGGGTGGACCTATCCCAGGCTGAGGCCGTCATTGATGTGATTAATGCGAAAAATAATTATGCCTTAAAGTCTTCTGTCAGCCAGCTAGAGGGAGCTGTTTCCAGGAAAATAAAGGATATGAGAGATAAAATTATTTATCATATCGCTTTTATTGAATCAGCTCTTGATGATCCGGAACACATTTCTCTGGATGGGTACCAGGACCTTCTTTTGCAGGCAATTAAGCCTTTAAAAGAGGAGCTGAATCTTCTTATTAGGTCTGCGGATAATGGAAGAGTTCTTTCAGAAGGCATTGAGACTGTTATATTAGGAAAGCCCAATGCAGGAAAATCTTCCCTTTTAAATGTTCTGGTGGGAGAGGAGCGGGCAATTGTCACGGATATTGCAGGAACCACCAGGGATACCTTAAAGGAGCAGATCAGGCTGGAAGACTTAAGCCTTAATATCATTGATACGGCAGGAATCCGGCATACAGAGGATGTGGTCGAAAGGATTGGTGTTGAGAAGGCAAGAAATGCGGCCCAGGAAGCGGACCTGATTATCTATGTGGTGGATGGTCCTGTCCCCTTGATGAAAATGATGAGGAGATTTTAGAATTCATTGAGAACCGGAAGGCAGTTGTACTTTTAAATAAGACGGATCTTATTCCTGTTGTTACAGAAGATATGCTTAAAAAGAAAACCGGACACCATGTGATTCCCATTTCCGCAAAGGAAGGTATTGGGATCGGGAACCTGGAGGATGAGATAAAGGCCATGTTCTATCAGGGTGAAATTGACTTTAATGATCAGGTTTACATCACAAATGTAAGGCATAAGAATGCCTTTTTGGAGGCTCTTAAGAGCCTTTCTATGGTGGAGGGCAGCGTGAAAGAAGGAATGCCGGAGGATTTCTATTCCATTGATTTAATGGATGCTTATGAGCAGCTGGGAACCATCCTGGGAGAATCTGTTGGGGATGATCTGGTGCATGAGATATTCCGCAAGTTTTGTATGGGTAAGTAAGGATTTTGATGGGGAGTGATAGGAAAGGAGAATGAAATGCAGCATTTAGAAGAATCTTATGATGTTGTCATAGTCGGTGCAGGCCATGCCGGCTGTGAGGCGGCCCTGGCCTCAGCAAGGCTGGGCCTTGAGACAATTATGTTTACAGTCAGTGTGGACAGCATTGCACTGATGCCCTGTAATCCCAATATCGGCGGCAGTTCCAAAGGCCATCTGGTAAGGGAGCTGGATGCTTTAGGTGGTGAAATGGGCAAAATTATAGATAAAACCTTTATCCAGTCCAAAATGTTAAATCAGTCAAAAGGACCGGCAGTCCATTCCTTAAGGGCTCAGGCGGACAAGCAGGAGTATTCCAGAGCCATGAGAATGACCCTGGAAAATACGGATCATTTGACCATAAGGCAGGCAGAGGTTACGGAAATCATTGTAGAGAATGGAACTCTTACAGGTGTTAAGACTCTTTCCGGGGCAGTTTACCGCTGCAAGGCGGCAGTATTGGCTACGGGAACCTATTTAAAGGCAAGGTGCATCTACGGCGATGTGAGCGAATATACAGGCCCTAACGGCCTTAAGGCAGCCAATCATCTGACTGATTCCCTAAAGGAGCATGGGATCGAAATGCTGCGCTTTAAGACGGGGACTCCTGCCAGAGTGGATAAGAGAAGCATTGATTTTTCCAGGATGGAAGAGCAGTTTGGGGATGAGAAAGTGGTGCCCTTTTCCTTTTCCACGGATAGGGAAGCTTTGGAAAAGGAGCAGATTTCCTGCTGGCTTACTTACACCAATGAAAAGACCCATGAGATCATTCGGGAAAACTTGGATCGTTCTCCCTTATATTCAGGGGCCATCGAAGGAACCGGGCCAAGATACTGCCCATCCATTGAAGATAAGGTGGTAAAATTTTCGGATAAGGACCGTCATCAGGTCTTTGTTGAGCCGGAGGGCCTTTATACCAATGAAATGTACTTAGCCGGTATGTCAAGCTCTCTGCCGGAGGATGTGCAGTATGCCATGTACCGGACGGTCCCAGGCCTTGAAAAGGTGAAAATCGTCAGGAATGCTTATGCAATTGAATATGACTGCATCAATTCCATCCAGCTTAAGTCGACCCTGGAAACCCTGCCGATCAGCGGGTTGTTTTGCGGCGGTCAGTTTAACGGAAGCTCCGGCTATGAGGAGGCGGCAGTCCAGGGCTTTATGGCCGGTGTAAATGCGGCGATGAAGATACTGGGGAGAGAACAGATCGTACTGGACCGTTCCCAGGCTTATATCGGTGTTTTGATCGATGATCTTGTTACAAAAGAAAATCACGAGCCGTACCGCATGATGACCTCACGGGCTGAATACAGGCTGTTGCTGCGTCAGGACAATGCAGATATCCGTCTTATGAAGATCGGCCATGATATTGGATTGATCAGCGATGAGCAGTATGAAAACCTGCTTTTAAAGGAACGGATGATTGAGGAAGAAATCAGGCGTTTGGAAGCTGCAAATATAGGAGCATCCAGAGAAGTGCAGGAATTCCTGGAAGAAAACGGGAGCACTCCTTTAAAAACGGGAACAACCCTGGCTGAACTTGTTAGAAGACCAGAGCTGGATTATGTTATGTTAACTAAAATAGATAAGGACAGACCTGTCCTTTCCGAGGATGTTATGGAACAGGTCAATATTAATATTAAATACGATGGATATATCCGCAGGCAGAGACAACAGGTAAGTCAGTATAAAAAGCTGGAGAATAAAAAGCTGGATGTGGAATTTGATTATTCCACGGTAAAGGGGCTTAGAAGAGAGGCCATCCAGAAACTGAATCTGTATAAGCCCATGTCCATTGGACAGGCATCCAGAATATCCGGTGTATCACCGGCAGATATATCAGTTTTGCTCGTTTATTTAGAGCAGCTTCGATATCAGAAGAGCCTGGAAAAGAAAGAATGAGGAATTATATATGACAGGAGCATTTGAAGAAAATCTCCGAAAAGAACTGAATTTATTGTCCATAGAATTAGAAGAGAATCAAATAAATCAATTTTATAATTATTTTGAATTATTAGTAGAATGGAATAAATTCATGAATTTAACTGCAATTACAGAAATGGATGAAGTGATCACAAAGCATTTTGTTGACAGTTTATCCCTGATTAAAGCAGTAGAGGAGATTGGTACAAAGCATTACAGAATCATTGATGTAGGAACTGGGGCAGGATTTCCTGGAATTCCTTTAAAGATTGCATTTCCTGATTTAAAAATCACATTAATGGATTCCTTGAATAAAAGGGTGAATTTTTTAAATGAAGTAATTAATGGTTTGGGACTTAAAAAAATAGAGGCCATCCACGGGAGGGCAGAAGACCTGGGAAGAGATGCTCTTCATCGGGAACAGTATGATTTTTGCGTTTCCAGAGCAGTTGCTAACTTAAGCACTTTATCCGAATACTGTATGCCTTTTGTAAAAGTGGGAGGTCATTTTATTCCGTATAAATCCGGGAAGATTGAAGAAGAGCTGGCAGCGGCAAAACACGCCATATTTTTATTAGGTGGAAGTGTGGAGGAAGTGAAAACCTTTTTATTGCCGGGAACAGATGCGGAACGGTCATTGGTTAAGATAATCAAGAATAATGGCATTTCTAAAAAGTATCCAAGAAAAGCTGGCTTGCCATCAAAGGAGCCGTTAAAATAAAATGTTTCACGTGAAACATCCTTAAGCTGTTAGTTAAACCTCATTAAGTAGCAAAGCGGATTGAGAATATCCGATTGACTAATTGAGCAGTGGATGTTTCACGTGAAACATTATTTTTTTATTATTTTGATTAAACAAAGAACATTTGAATAACACGATACAATTCAGAAGGGTTTTCCAGCTGAGGAAAGTATTTGGAGTTACCAATCAGGGAACTTTCAATGGCCGGATTATATATCTGATATTCCCTGATCATCTCGCTAATGTTTTCCATTTCACATCCCCCAATAATATAAATGCTGTTATTGATTTTCTTTAAAGCATTTGCAATATTGCACTTGGTATAATTACATCTGACACTGGCATACAAGGATTTGGGTGATTCTCCCAAATGGGCTGATTCATAGTATGCATCAACCAGTGAGGTCTTTACGGAATAGGGATTATAGAAGTTGCTAGAAAATTCTTCCATAATTGCCTGTTTGCTGGTAGCAAAGTGATAGAGCAGTGTTCCTAAAACAGGCAAGTCCAAAATAAATTTATAAACTTTACCGTGCTTGTTCGGTATCTGGCTGCATGACAGTAAGGTATCCGGATTAATCAGCATGATCTGATCAAATAATTCTGGTGACTGATTGCATGCCATAACAGCAAGTGGAGATGAGGAACCGGATGCAATGACATTGGTACGATGTCCAATTTCTGATTTGATAAAATCAGAAATCATCTGAACATAAAGGTAGTTGGTATAAGTCAGATCCGGTTTTTCAGAGCGTCCGCATCCTAAGAGGTCCACAGCATATACGGTATACTGTTCTTTTAAATGATCTATCATTTGATTCCATTCATATCCGCTGGAACAAGCTGTTAAATCATGAATGAGTAAAAGCGGCTTACCGGTTCCCGTTTTTGTATAATGAATATTACCAAAACGCCATTTATAGCAAAGGGATTTTGAATCAGACAATATGTTTTTGGAGGTTGCGGAATATTTAATACATTTATTAATGACAGCAGTGGCAGTGGCAGTGCTGGCTGATAAAATAAGCAAGGTCAATAATTTGTTCTTTGTTTTCATATTTTCCCTCCTGAAGTGAGTTTATCTTTTCTTATTATAATATAATCAATATGGACTTACAACGCCTAACATATTAATTTATTCTTAAAACTTGGAAAAACCTTACAGATATTCTTTTTTAGTGGAAGAACTTGGTCATAAAATTGTTAAATTCCTTTGGGTACAGCCTTATGATGGCTATGTATAGAAATAAAACTGGAAAAATGTTTCACGTGAAACATTTTTTATATTTTATAGATTTTTTTTACAGGAAACCATAGGAAAAAAAAATAAAGTATGCTATACTCTACTTTGAAATGCAATTTCCGGATGTTATAACAGGAAAAGGTTGAAAGGAAAATGTCTTTTAACCTTTAATTTGTGGATCAACTGGATAAACAAGTATATCCCCTTGATTCATTAGGAGGCAAAATTAAAAATGGGAAGAATCATTGCGATAGCAAACCAGAAAGGCGGAGTCGGTAAAACGACTACTGCGATCAATTTATCTGCTTGTCTTGCGGAATCAAGACAGCGGGTATTGGCTGTGGATTTTGATCCACAGGGAAATGAGACCAGCGGATTGGGGGTCGAAAAAAAGTTCCATTGAGCGAACGGTATACGATCTGCTGGTAGGAGAGTGTGAAATTGAAGAATGCCTGATTACCAATGTTCAGGAAAACCTGGATTTGCTTCCTTCCAATGTGGATTTAGCAGGAGCAGAAATTGAATTATTGGAAATCGAGAACAAGGAAACACTCCTCAAAACATATCTTGAAAAAAATCAAGAAACACTATGATTTTATTATCATAGATTGTCCTCCGTCATTGAATCTATTGACAATTAATGCCTTAACAGCTGCAAACACCGTATTAGTACCAATTCAATGTGAATATTATGCGTTAGAAGGATTGAGCCAGGTACTGAAAACGGTAAATCTGGTAAAAAAAGAAGCTAAATCCCGCCCTTGAGATGGAAGGTGTGGTTTTTACCATGTATGATGCCAGGACAAACCTTTCCCTGGAAGTTGTGGAAAGTGTTAAAAATAATTTAAACCAGAATATCTATAAAACCATTATACCCAGAAATGTCAGACTGGCAGAGGCTCCCAGCCATGGAATGCCGATTAATTTATATGATTCCAGATCAGCAGGAGCGGAAAGCTACCGGTTACTGGCGGCAGAAGTAATAAGCAGAGGAGAAGAAATATAATTATGGCAAAGAGAACGGGTTTAGGAAAAGGCCTTGGAGCAATTTTTGGAGATGAAGTAATGGAATCTGCAGCAGAGGAACAGGAAATGAAAAACCATCCAAAGCCGGAGCAGACAATAATAAAAAAAAGAAACAGGACAAGAGGAATCGGAAGCAGGAAAAGGAATGTTCCTCAAAATATCCTCCATTGAACCGAATCATAATCAGCCAAGAATGGAATTTAGGGAGGAATCCCTTATAGAATTGGCGGAATCCATGAAAGAATATGGTGTTTTGCAGCCACTTTTGGTACAGAAAAAAAAGGGGATTTCTACGAAATCATTGCCGGTGAGCGAAGATGGAGAGCGGCAAAGCTGGCAGGTTTGAAAGAAGTGCCTGTGGTGATCCGGGAGTATACGAAGCAGCAGTCAATGGAAATTGCATTGATTGAAAATGTACAGAGAGAAGATTTAAATCCCATTGAAGAAGCCAAGGCTTATCAAAGGCTGATGCAGGAATTTGGATTAAAGCAGGAAGAAATTGCAGCACGGGTGGCAAAAAAAACAGGGTAACCATAACCAACAGCATGCGTTTATTAAAGCTGGAAAAACGAGTTCAGGATATGCTCATACAAAACCAGATCACAGGAGGACATGCCAGAGCACTTCTGGCTGTTGATGATCCTGAAATGCAATTTCAAATTGCAGGAAGGATCGTTGCTGAAAATCTAAGTGTCCGTGAAGTGGAAAAGCTTGTTAAATCCTTATCGAAGAAAAAAAGAACCAAAGGAAAAAAAGGAAGAGGATGAGAGCATTTTTCTGATATTCAGGGAATTGGAAGACCGAATGAAAACTGCCATGGGAACCAAAGTAAGCATTAACCGGAAAGACAGTAACAAAGGAAGAGTGGAAATTGAGTACTATTCTGAGGCAGAATTGGAAAGAATAGTAGAGTTGATAGAATCCATAAGATAACATCATAGAAGCGAGGACGAAAGAATGGACAACAGTTTATTGAATCAGTTACCGGTTGATCCTGCTTTTTTTAATTATTGGATTAGCTGTAATTACCATGATATTACTGATCGTTGTAATCATATGTCTGATTCAGATGAGAAAGCTGTATCGCAGATACGACTATTTTATGAGGGGCAAGGATGCGGAAACCCTGGAAGAGATTATTATGGAACAGATGGAGGATATTGCGGAGCTTAAAGCGGAAGACCGCGCCAATAAGGACTCTCTTCGTAATACTAACAAGAATTACAGAAGTGCTTTCCAGAAATTCGGACTTATAAAATACAATGCATTTAAAGGGATGGGCGGTAACCTAAGCTTTGCAATGGCAATCCTTGATTATACAAATTCCGGTTTTGTTTTGAATTCCGTTCATAGCCGGGAAGGATGCTATGTTTACATTAAGGAAGTGGAAAGAGGAGAAACAGATGTTTTGCTTGGAAGCGAGGAAAAAGATGCTTTGGAGCAGGCATTGGGATATCATTCATAAAAAACCAGGTGCGGCGAAAGCTGCACCTGGTTTTTATAATAGCAAAAGCATTATAATTTTTGATCGAAACCTTTGAAAGAATAGATTGAATTTTAGTTTACAATAATTCTACGAAGGTATATGATCGGAGGGGTATATGATCTGCTTCATTTCCATATGGCGTTCCTCTGTAAGCGCTGCTCCGATGGCAGTACCGTATTCCGCCTGGTCCGGTATGATGAAATGAACATGAAACATGGTTCAAGGGTTTGGAAGACGTCTTTACACTGAGGGAATTTTGCCAGATTTCCGGTCATGACAAAATTAGTGATATTGCTGTTCAGTGAAGATAAAATAGCGGATTTTGCTATAACCTGAAGTACCATATTAATGATTCCTACGGCAATATCCTCGTCGGATACAAGGTTTCTCACCTTACCGAAATTAGAGGCTGTGGCAGAAAGAGGAAGGCCGGGCAGGGGAGTTCTTGAGATATCCTGTATTTGTAAGTCAACGTTGCTTATATTCCCCCGGCTTGCCAGCTCCATGATCTGGGAGATATCCTGGGTTTTAAGGAGTAGGCTTGAAAGGCCGAGGATGGTTCCTCCACCTATGCCGATTCCTCCGGTGTGAGTAATTTTTTTCTCCGTTTACCTGGACAAGAGAGGTTCCTGTTCCCATGCTTACCACGATTAAGTCGTTCAGTCCAGTAAAATATTGTCCTCCAAGACCATTGCAGGTGAATTCGTCTACCTTAAAAGTAGGAATTCCGTATAAGGGCTGTTCTACGTAAGCGCTGCCAACCCCTGTGATCATAATTTTTTCAATTTCATTCAACTGGATGTTGTTTTCATAGATGAATTTTCCAAGAGCTCCAAACAGAGAAGCGATTGGGTTATCAGCTTTAACAAAAGTAGGAATTTTTAATTTACCATCTTGAAATCCTACAATTTTAGTTGTGCTTCCTCCAAGATCAATTCCAATTGTAATTTTCATAATTTTAAAATCCCCTTAATCTTGTATATAAAAAAATATAATCTTACCTGTGAAAACGATGTTTAAGGTAACATAATTATATGTCTGCGCAGATATACCTGCGTTGTTAAGGCTTACTATATCATACATGATGCGCATTGCCAAGTTTTTAAATCCGTCCAAAAGCCGTTTATCGTCCTTTTTTTAAGAATAAACCGGGAAATAGATGCTCAGAATATAACTTATCTAAAACAGCTTTTCAGATTTCTGATAAAAGGCAGTGTTTTTTACAGCCGCTCATCAGATTATGTAAACAACTTTTTGTTTCTATAATTATAACTTATCTGAACTTGCAGTGCAGGTGAAGATAAAAGTGCTGATTTTTATCCCATTCCTCCGATTATGGGAAGTGTTTTTGGCTTCCGGTCGTATGTTTAATTGAAAAAAAAGAGAAGAGCGCTCAGAAGTAACCTTATATTGTATTAAATTTAAAAATATGAGATTTGAATAAAAAATAGCTTGAACCATGTATATTTTTTGTAAAATATAACATTGACAAAAAAATAACAATAGCATATAATGAAATCACGATAGATCGTTAAAAAAAATATCGATACAAAAATACCTATTTAACTTATTTTAAAAATTGGAGGAAAATCATGATGGCTAAGAAAGAAGAACAGGTAAGAGTTCCTGAGATCATTGATAGTGTAGATGCCCTGATCGCGAAGATGGAAGTCATGAAAGAGGCTCAGAGAGTATTTGCTTCCTTCACCCAGGAACAGGTGGATAAGATCTTTTATGAAGCAGCAAGTGCTGCCAATAAGTTAAGAATCCCTCTGGCAAAAATGGCTGTAGAAGAAACCGGTATGGGTGTTGTAGAAGACAAGGTCATTAAGAACAACTATGCTGCAGAATATATTTATAACTCATATAAAGACACCAAAACCTGTGGTGTGATCGAAGAAGATAAGGCATATGGCATTAAGAAAATTGCAGAGCCTATTGGTCTGATTGCGGCGGTTATTCCGACTACAAACCCGACTTCAACTGCTATTTTCAAAACCCTGATCAGCTTAAAGACCAGGAATGCCATCATAATTTCCCCTCACCCACGTGCAAAGAATTCTACCATTGCGGCTGCAAAGGTGGTTCTCGATGCCGCTGTTAAGGCCGGCGCACCGGAAGGAATCATCGGCTGGATCGACGTTCCTTCTCTGGAACTGACCAATGAGGTCATGAGAAGTGCAGATATTATTCTGGCAACTGGCGGCCCTGGTATGGTGAAAGCAGCTTATTCTTCAGGAAAACCAGCCCTTGGCGTTGGTGCAGGCAATACCCCTGTAATCATTGATGATACGGCTGATATTAAGATGGCTGTCAGCTCCATTATCCATTCCAAGACCTTTGACAATGGTATGATCTGCGCTTCCGAGCAGTCTGTAACGGTTCTTGAACCTGTTTATGATGCAGTTAAAAAAGAGTTTGCAGCCAGAGGTTGCTATTTCTTAAAGGAAGATGAACTGAATAAGGTACGTAAGACCATTATTATCAATGGCGCGTTAAATGCCAAGATCGTAGGCCAGAAAGCTCACACCATTGCAAAGCTTGCAGGCGTGGAAGTTCCTGAATCCGCAAAGATCCTGATCGGTGAGGTTGAGAGCGTTAATCTGGAAGAAGAATTTGCACATGAAAAGCTGTCACCGGTTCTGGCTATGTATAAGGCAAAAACCTTTGATGAGGCGATTGAAAAGGCAGAGCAGCTGGTTGCTGACGGTGGTTACGGACATACCTCTTCTCTTTATATAAATGTAAATGAAAAAGAAAAAAATGGCAAAGCATGCAGCGGCTATGAAGACCTGCCGTATCCTGGTGAATACCCCATCTTCTCACGGCGGTATCGGTGATATCTACAACTTCAAGCTTCAGCCATCCCTGACTCTGGGCTGCGGTTCCTGGGGCGGAAACTCTGTTTCTGAAAACGTTGGGGTAAAGCATTTGCTGAATATTAAGACCGTTGCTGAGAGGAGAGAGAACATGCTGTGGTTCAGAAATCCTGAAAAGGTTTACTTTAAAAAAAGGTTGTATGCCTGTAGCACTTAGTGAATTAAAGGATGTATATAACAAAAAGAGAGCATTTGTAGTAACAGACTCCTTCCTTTACATGAACGGTTATACAAAACCGATTACAGATAAATTAGATGAAATGGGCATCGTTTATACCGTATTTTCCGATGTTCAGCCAGATCCGACCCTGGCAAATGCTCAGGCAGGTGCGGCTGCTATGAAGGCATTCCAGCCGGATACCATTATCGCCTTAGGCGGCGGTTCTGCCATGGACGCAGGTAAGATCATGTGGGTAATGTATGAGCATCCAGAGGTGGACTTCCAGGATATGGCCATGCGCTTTATGGATATCCGTAAGAGAGTCTACACATTCCCTAAAATGGGTGAAAAGGCTTACTTTGTGGCCATCCCAACTTCTTCTGGTACTGGTTCTGAGGTAACCTCCTTTGCGGTTATTACTGACCAGGAAACAGGGGTAAAATATCCTCTTGCAGACTATGAATTAATGCCGAATATGGCTATCGTTGATGCGGACAACATGATGAGTCAGCCTAAGGGCCTCACAAGTGCTTCCGGTATTGACGTTTTGACTCATGCATTGGAGGCTTATGCTTCTATAATGGCTTCTGATTATACGGACGGTCTTGCACTTAAGTCCATGAAAAATGTATTTAACTATCTGCCTATAGCATACAATGACGGAACTAATGTAGAGGCCAGATGTAAGATGGCAGATGCTTCCTGCATGGCTGGTATGGCATTTAATAACGCATTTTTAGGTGTATGCCATTCCATGGCCCATAAATTAGGCGCTTATCATCACCTTCCTCATGGTGTTGCAAATGCGCTGCTGATCACCCTGGTCATGGAGTTCAATGCTTGTGAAGTTCCGGCTAAAATGGGAACCTTCCCACAGTATGAGTATCCACATACCCTGGCAAGATATGCAGAATGCGCTCGTTTCTGCGGCCTGGAAGGTAAGGATGATGCAGAACTGCTTAAGAAATTTATTGCAAAGATCGAGGAATTAAAGAAGGCAGTAGGAATCAAGGCAACCATTAAGGATTATGGCATTGATGAGAAGAACTTCCTGGCTACTCTGGATGAAATGGTTGAAAATGCATTTGATGACCAGTGTACAGGCGCAAATCCAAGATATCCTCTTATGAGCGAAATTAAGGAAATGTATTTAAAAGCTTACTACGGTAAATAAGTTTAAATAGGTGGCAAAAGGCCGTACCCGAATCGCGGGGCGGCCTTTTGCATTTTCTTTTTTTATTTTACCTTCCCATCTTTAAATAAAAGGATCATCTCATGGGTCAGGCTTAAGTTGGTGAAATCGTCAGGGATATCCTCCGGAGCCATCCAGTCTGCTGTGGATAACTCTGTTTCATCCAGACGGACCTGTGGAGAACCATCCAGCTCAGCCCAGTAACCGACTAAAATGGAATCACTGAACGCCCATGGCTGGTTTTTGTAATAGCGTATGTTTTTGACCCGAAGACCTGTTTCTTCCATTACCTCCCGGTTTACCGTATCTTCCAGGGTCTCACCGAATTCCGTATAGCCTGCGATCAGGCATACCGGGTGTATTCTCTTCCCGCATACTTGGTCAGCAGAAGCTTTCCGTTGTAAGTAACAGCCACAATGACGGCTGGAGCAATCTTTGGGTAAACGGTATTGCCGCAGGAGGAGCAGACCATGGATCGTTCTTTTTTTACTTTTCATCATGGGAGAGCCGCAGCAGCCGCAGAACCGGTTGGAGCTGTAAAACCGGTGAAGCTGCCCGGCAGAAACAGCTGCAAAGGACACCCACATGGGCTTTAGCTCCCTTAATGCTCCTGTTTTATAAAAGAAAAGGGAATCGGTTCCTGTCAGGCTGATATTGGTTTCATCTACAAGAAAAAAATCCATCTGGTCAATGGAGAAAAGATAGTCAGAGCAGGACATGGCTTCTTTGCTTAAGTTTTTTTAAGTCTCCGAATTGGGGGATTTTTGTGGAACTCTTGTGGTCAAGGAGGAGGCAGCCATCCTGGAAGTATAGAAAATAGCTGTCCATGTGGGGCGTTTTTATCTGAAATTCGTTATGGAATACATGGGGAAAAATATCCTGAATCATCTGTAAAGAACCTTCTTTGGCATAATTTACTTAATGAAGCAAGCAAAGCGCGCCTGTATTTAAAAAAATCAGCCATCCAGTGAGCCAAAGGCAAACTGAACTTCCTTTCTAAATTATTTACATTAAAGTATTGTAATCTATTTTAAATTTCAAAATGTTTCCTGTCAAGCCATTAGAAGATAGTTAAAAATAGAAAGGCCGGCGCATTTATTGGCGCCGGCCGATCATATATATTTGTCATTGCCGTAAAACGGCTTTTCGGATAGGAATTCCGATGATAACAGCAATCACTGTAAGAACAATATCCTTAGGAACAAATGCCACTATGGAATAAGAAAATACCCCTAAGACCGACATATCACCGGATAATGCGGCCCATTGAAGACCTCCTATGGTTTCATCTATTAGGGTGCCAAGAACCGGGAGCAGGAATATAAGAATCGTGTTAAAAAGCTTGCTGCCTGTTTTTGGTCTGATGCCGCAGAGAGGTACCATAATAAGCCAGCCCCATATGTAACCGCCGGTTAACCCCATCAAGTGTTGGAGGCCTCCGCGAAAGTTTGAGAAGACCGGAAGGCCTACAGCTCCAAGAAGGATGTAAATAAGTGTTGCTAAAAATCCCAGCCTCCATCCTAACACGGTTCCTATAAGTACTACTCCAAAGATCTGGATGGTTATGGGAACACCGGTTGGCAAGGGGATAGATATCTGGGAAATCACGGCAAGAACTGCCGCAAACATCCCGGCCAAGACTAATTCCTTTGTTGTAATCCGGCGTTTGGCAGGGGATGAAGTCTTTGTTTGAAATGTTTTTGCTGTATTCATGAGATCAGGCTCCCTTATGTAGTATAAGATTCTACTGGAATGGTAACACATGATAAATCGATTGTCAACTAAAAAAATATAATAGGTTAACAATTAAAAAAGTGGTTACAAGGAAATTTTGATATAAACTTGAAAAAAATAACCAGCCTGTAACCGTTGAGATATATACTGAATAGATAGAAAATACAGCTTTTAGCTTATTAATAGATTTTAACCTTGAGATTGCAATAAATAAGGAGGATATAAGTATGAAAGGTATAGGGAAGAAAGTGCATCGCTTAAAAAGAGTGATTGCCTGGTTGCTGACTATTGCGATTGTTACCGGAAATATATCACAGCTTTCAGTAACTACCGCATATGCTTCGGAGACTGCTGAGCGCAGAAGTGAATCTTCTTCCAATGCAGGGAAAGCATCTCCGTCGGAGGCGACCCCGTCAGAGGCGGCGAGAGTTATTGACGTCCAGGTCACTCAGTCTGCCATTGAAAAGGTTCTTAAAAAGGATTTTGACAGCAGACCGGAATTAAAGGAAGATTTGGTTCCCTTTGAAGGAGATCAAAAGGATCTGGTCATAGGAAAATTGTATGAAGAACTGGAGGGAAAAACTCTGGTGCTCCAGAAGAAGGTGGGAAAAGCCATGTATCTGGTAGTGGTATCAGATACTCTGGATGGAGAACCTTTTTTTTGAGGCTGATAAATCCGAACGCATCAGGCAGGAATCAATCCTTAAGAATATTCAGATCATAGGCGTCAATGGCTATAAGGACCGGGACTGCGAATTCCGGCTGCGGATCGTTGGTGAAGATTTAATGATCACAGATGCCCAGATGGAAGAATTTGCGGTCATCGGGGAAAATTCACAGGAAGAAATGGCTGCAAAACCTTCCTCAACCGGGAACCAATCCGGAAGCTCGGGAAGTTCTGGAAGTTCCGGAACCGTGGAAACGGCTGCCGCAACAGAGGAAGAGTCCAAGGATCAGGAAACGGATGCTCCGGAAACCGAGACTAACGAATCTGAGATTCGGGAAACCGGGACTAACCAAACTGAGGCTCAGGAAACCAGTGAGGCTCATAAGAATCTTTCCGAGTCGGATGAAGAAACAAAAAGCCAGACCAGGGAAGTGAAAGAGACACAGAGAGAAGAGAACTCCAGGGAAATCGAGGAAAAATCAGAAAATGGAGTCAAAGAAGAAAGCAAAAAAAGAACAGAGCGGAAAAGAACAGGGGGAAGGTTCCAATTCTGATAAATCCGGGGAAGCTCTTTCTGTAAGCAGCGTCGGAATAAATGGGGTTTCAATAATAAGGCATGAGGTTCCGGTTCTTTTAAACGCTGAAAATACGCTGGCAACAGCTTCTGAAGCAGACAATTATTTCAACGGCGGGGAAGATGCTGATCTTGTTTCTGTAGGGAATACGAAGGCCCTGTCAGAAGAGGAGCGGGCCGCCCTCATGGGAACCGATGTTGCCACCCTGAATGGGGAAGAAAAGAAAATAAGTTTATTCTCATTTCTCAGCCAGCCATCCTTTGGCATGGTGGTCCACAGCTATGGAATGACCCTGCTGAATACAGAGGTGAACAGTGAAGGCAGGCTCAGTCCTTATGAAACGGCTCTGACTTATTATGGGCCAGATGCTGAGGATAAGAAGGATACGGTTGAAGTGAATCTGTCTCAAAGTAAGACCGGCTCCATAAAGGCAGGAATTTTATATACCTATACCATCACCTATACCATGCAGGCAGCACCTCTTTACGAATATGCTGCAGGAGGAAAGCTGCCCCTCTTTGATACCTATGAGAATGCAAAAATTCTCTTCACTGTGCCTGACGGCATTGTCATAGAAGAGCGGCCCGGAAAAGTAAAGCTGGTATCTTCTGATGATGGTGGTAAGGTTTATGAAATCAGCGTGGGGGATGAACAGAATGTAATTCGTCCGGGCAAGTCAGACAGCATAACCGTGAACGCCTATATTGACGGGAATGGAAAAAGAGGGGTTGGCGAAGAATTTAAACTGTCTCAGGACAGCATTGCTTTCTATGCTGACGTTAAGGTGGCTGATAAGACAGATAAGGAGAATGTAACTTATCCCGGTAATGTTGAAACAGTCACTTATGCGGAGCAGCCAGAGGACACCACACTGGCTCTTGTTTCCGATGATGCATGGCATATTAAAAAGAGAGTTTATCCAACGGATCATTCTTATACGGTGGTAAGCGACAATGCAGGAAATCCTGAATTTGTGGACATTACCTATCAGATTGAAATGGGCATGTACGGAAGCTCAGGCGATATATCCAGGCAGTCTAACGGAACCATTTACCAGACTTATGGCCGTACTGGTTTTAAGGAGGATTCTTATAAAATTACAGACTCTCTTAAGATCCTCACGGAACATGCTCCTGAGGCCATGAAGCCGGTTTCCGTAACGGCCAAATGGGAAGGCGGATCCAATGTCAGGGTGATTAACAATGGGGATGGGTCGATTACCATTAATGAGTTCAAGACCCAGGGACAGAATGATGCGGATCATATTTACGTGTCAGATTTAGCGCCAACCTACAGCTCTTATCTGGTAACCGCCCGCTATCCCTATGAACCATTTTTGCTGAAGTACAATGATGAACGTATTGGGAACGAGACCGTATTTACGGTCAACAATAAGGCCCGTCTGGAATATGTAAAGCTGGGAACAGATCAGCTGGTGACAGAAGACTCGGATGTAAATATTGCGATTCATGAGTTCAACAAGCCGGCAGTTATCAAGATAAAGAAGGAAATTGACGAGGGTCTGGGCTTTACCCAGAAGTATGGATTGACCATGGAAAAGGAATATCCCGGGATGGCTGGCTTTGAGATTTATTCCCTGGATGCTGACAACAAGCAGACGCCTTATGACAATTATACGGTTATAGACGGACATGGTCAAAAAAATTAACAATAAAAACATTGCCGTCAATCCTTCAAGGGATGAAACGGAAAGCGGATTCTATGCAACAGGGATGATGGTTACATCCAGATCCAGGTAGATCCGGGAACCTATGTGATCAATGAGACAGCAAATCCAGTTGGAACCCAATTCAGCTCCGCAAAGGTGGGAACAAAAGCGGTTGCCAAAGGGGACGATATTAAGGTCACCTTAAAGGCAGGAGAAAACGCTGAGGTCACAGTGGTGAACGAAGTCATTGGAAAGGGAGCCATTGAATTTAATAAGAAGGCCCGTACCTGGAACAGCGTAACCCTTAGTGAAACAGAATTAAATGCTTTGGAAGGCGCAGAATTCATTCTTTTCCAGAAAAATGAAGATGGAGACCTTTCAGAAGTTAAAACCGTTAAATCAGACAGCAAAGGATATGTGTTGTTTAAGCCTCTTACACCGGGCAAATACATTGTAAGAGAAAAAAAGCGCCAGCGGTTATATCCTTGACAATCATGATTATGAAGTGACCGTAGAGGCCGGAAAGACATCGCCGGTAAAAGGCGGGAATAACCTTCTTGTCAACACTTTAAATGAAGCAAGGGTAAATGTGACAAAGTGGATGCAGAATGACAAAGCTGGTTATATTAAGGTGCCTGGAGCTTACAGAGGGGACTTTAATAATAAATTTTGGTTTGAAAAAAAATGTGGAGGGCACGTGGACAAAAGTGAGCATTGACTCCAAAACCACCTACTCTCTGGATAGTTCAAGCCAGTTTACGGCAGCTCTTCCAGTTTATGATGGAAGCGGCCAGGTGATTAAGTACCGCGTAGTTGAGGAAGTTCCTGACGGATATTCCGACGGCAATGGCGCCGAAGCTGGTTTTTCACAGGAAATAAAAGGGAGTAACACTTATATTTATAAGACCTTTTCCCTGGAACCTTTAAAGACCGCTCAGGTTGACTTGAAAAATAATAAAGGGGGAACCTTAAAGCTTCAAAAGGATGCCTGGTCCATCAGCAGCGGAAGCTTGAATAAGAATGCTTCCAAAAGTGGATTTCAGTTTAAGCTTTATTATAAAGAAGGAAATGACTTCACCGAAGTATTGCTCAATAAGGTCTATACAACAAACAGTAACGGAGAAATTCTGGTAAAGGGCCTTGATGTAACAAAGGACTATTACTGGTCTGAAATCAACAGCAGCGGAAGGCTGGAAGCAGATGATTCTGAGCAGATGGTAATTTCCGGAGATCAGGTTTTTATCGGGCCTTATAAGGTAGTCAGAGAAAGTGATACCATTGTAAAGGCTTATAACATTCCTCAAAAGGTACCTTACTGGCTTTATAAGGTTGATATCACAAATAAGAACAATTCCATATCAGCACAATTTAAAATAACAAGAGATGCTGATAAGACAGTTGTTTTCAGCGGTTCGGTGACCAATAAGGGAACATATGTGATTCTTGATCCCGGAACAGAGTATACCATGGAAGAAACAACGCCTCCTGCTAATTTTGAAAAAGGGAAAGACATTAAGATCACAACTCCTAAAGGGCCTGTTCAAAAAGCGGATTTGGAACGGTGGTATACCCAGGGCAATGAAGAAACCCGCCGGACCATTGAAAATAAACCATATAAATCTGTTTCCATTAAGAAGACGCAATATGATGCAGACGGCACGGCAAATCCCATTGCACAAATAAAGTTTGACGCTTATGTAAAGAATGGCAGCAGCTTTACAAAAGCAACTAGTCTGAAATCCAGTGTACCGACCCAGCTTGCTCCTGGAACGTATTACTTTAAGGAAGTTGTTCCTGACGGTAATATCAACCCTTATTACCTGCTTTCTGATGCTGATAAAGAGAAAGGTACCCATCCGGGTAATCCTGGCTATGAGATTTACGGAACCGATGTATACTACGGACCGGTAACCATAACCGCAGCGTCTACAAGCAGCGAAAAGAGCCTGAATATCTATCTGGCAGGAGAGAATAAGCCCGTAGAGAATTACAAGAATAATGGAAAAGTAACGGTTACTAAAATGGATGCGTTAAGGGATATCACTGTGAACGGAGCCATTTTGGTATTTTCAGAGCAGATAAATTTAATATAAATGATTGGGCAAACAGCATTAAAAATCCAATTGAGAAGGTAACCACAAGCGGAAGCGGCCAGGCAACCTTCAGCAGTCCAGACCTTAAGATCTTTGACAGCAATGGAGACAGGATTTCCTATGTCATTGCTGAAATAACACCACCAGCCGGATATCTGCCATCCTATGAGATTTTAACTACGACCTTAAAGGAAGGCAAGGTAATTACTAAGGTCAATGGAGATGATAATGGAAGTGCGCTTGTTATTGAGAACGAACCCAAACTAACCCTCCGTACCCAGAAGTATTGGAGGGATGAATGGAATTACCAGTTCTATCCGGCGAATCATGTTCTTGGAAACGTGAAGCTGGCCCTCTATAAGATAAACGCAGACGGCGTCACGGCAGACTATGTAAAAACAGAAACCACCAATACCTATGACGGGATCGCAACCTTCTATGATATTAACCGGAATGACACTTACTATGTGGTTGAGGTCCGGGTACCCACAAAGGAAGAAACTGGCTTTGATTTTGACCTGAATATGAAGGATAAGACACCTTTGGCAGAAGGAAATGGTGAACCTCCGAAAACACTTTCTGTTTCAGACCTAAAAGCAGGTAAATACAATGCAGTGAAATATACGGGTAAGGATCTTGCAAAAACAGCGGACTCTTTAACCCAGAATACTGATCCGCTTTTTAACTATAAGCCATGGGTTCAGTTTAATATATTAAAAACCTGTGATGGAAAGGCATTTGATGGAACTCCCCATACAGAGGAACGTGTCAACGGAGCGAAATTTAGCCTTTATAAGATGAAGGGTAATGTGAAAGATCTTTCGGAAATTCATTTAGAGGATTTGGCGAATGAAGACAGGTTTGAGAAGGTAGACAGCTATGAGAGCGGCACCCGCATCAATCCGAAGACAGGAATCAGAGAGAACGGGGAATTTGATACCGCTATTTTGGAAACCGGCAAGGTATACTGGCTGGTAGAAGAAGAGGCTGCACCGGGATATCAGCTTCCTGGCGGACGCCAGATCGTAGCAGTATTTGCACCAAAAGATTCCGGTTACACAGGATATAATGAAATGCTTCATCTGTATGAAAATGGTCGCAATGAACAAATCGCTGTTGTGAAAAATCAGCATGGAGATGGCCAGGGAGGCTTTGATGCATACTATTTCCAGATTGCATTAAACAAATGGCTGAAGGATGGTTCGAAGCAAAATGCAGAACCAACCCTTTTAGGCGGAGCTAAATTCCAGATATGGCTGCTGGATCCTGATAGTAAAGCAAAACTGCTTCCTGTCCAGGTGGTGGAAACCGGTCTGGAATCCGACAGTGAGAACAAAACAGGCTATGCCCTTTCCAGGATGATCAACATGGGTAAGCTTAAGACAGAGCTTGAAAGCAAAGGATTTGATAAAGAAAGTATTGAAAGGATCCTTAAGCTTGAGAATGATAATGTAAAAGCCCTCTTTGGACTGGAGGAGGTATATGCGCCTTCTAAGGTCCAGATGGATCCAACCCTTCACTACCTGGAAGTGACAATTCCCAAAAACCAGGATGCCATTGATTCCCAGTATTTCTGGAAGCAGGGAAAGTCAGAGAAATACCGTCTGATGAACACAGTATTGGAGGAATACCCGGTAACTCTGGCTAAATACGGATACGTACCGGATTCCAGTACTTTTGGTAAAACGGATGAGGAGCTGGATGCCTTAAACATCATAAAAACGCCTTTAAGCCGCGTAAAGTTTGAAATCTTTCAGTACCAGTGGGCAAACGGCAGTTATAGTTATGTAAGCATTGGAACTTATACTACGGAAAGCAATGGCCAGATCAAGATACCTAAGGGCTTAAAAGCGGGGCGGTACCGGTTAAAGGAAACCCTGACAACAGCCCAGAAGAGTAAGTATGTTACCATGTATACCGGCAAGGACAATCTTTGGAGATACTTTACGGTAGGAAGCACTCCTTCCACTGTGAACGTTTATAACCCGGAGAAACCGGATCTTGTAATTGAAAAGACCACCTGGGCAGGAGATTCTTCCATAGACCTTCAGGGGATCACCTTCACCATTCAAAAATCAGGCAGCAGCGAGATCAAGGCTGCTACTGTAAAACTTGAGAATGGAAAATATGCTGCCAGCTTTAAAGATTTAGACAGCGGCATTTACACCATTCAGGCGGAGGATTTAGGAGACGGAGCGGCAAAATCTGTGACCAGCGGATATTTTGAAACGGCATCAGTGAATGTGGGATACAAAGCAACAGCTGCCGGAGAAAAGGTATCTCTGGTTCCCGTTGAAAAAAGCGTAACAGGAAAGCTGGCAACAGCTGTAGTTAAGAATCCGCGTCTGGCTGATCTTGTTATTTATAAGACAGATGCAGAAACAACGGAAAGCAGTTCTGGTATGGCAGGTGCTTCCTTTAAAGTGGAATACTTGAAGTTCCGTTCCGATACAGATTTATTCGAAGGGGTTCTGAAGAATGTAACAGATAAAGGATATAGCAAACCAGATCAGGACTTTGAAGAAATTTCAGGGACTCTGACTGATAACAAGGACGGTTCCTATACATTGGAGGACTGTGCACCGCTGGTACCGGATTACAGAGCAGAAAGCCCCGGAAGGCTATACCATTGACGCCCAGCCGATGATTGTGGCTGTAGTGGGAGATATGCAGGCGGATACCAGGGGATTACTCCTGTGACCTTTGAAAACAGAAAGAAAGCAGAACTGACCGTAACAAAGAAGCTTTTCTTTGGCGATGGATTTATAAATGAAGAGAACATTGCTAAAAAGCTTCCGGCTGAGATCATATTTGATATTTATACCTATTCCGATAATGCCTATAAGCAGGTATTAGACGAAAGCAGCAGGCCGGTTCAGGTAAAACTCCAGAGCTTTGAAGCTCAGGATGGATATTATACGGCAAAGGGAACTGCGTTACTTCCTCAGAAGCCGGAAGGCGGCGCCTATTATCTGAAGGAGCAGGAAAACCCTGACTGGATGCTTTCAGCCTTAGGTGTGGAAGATAACGGTACCCTTCAGGAAGACGGATATATTAAGGTAGGCGGAGAAACAGATTTTACTTCCCAAAACCCGGTATCCATTACGGTGAACAACCAATATGCAAAAGCAAGGGTGCGTCTGACCAAGGTGGATGGGACGAATCCTTTAAAGAAATTAACGGGAGCAGCCTTTAAGCTGTATTCTGATCCGGAGCTGACAAAAGCGGTAGGAGATTTCACAGAGATAGGGCAGAGCGGAGTATATGAAATGGTATTTTCCACCAAGCTTTACAGCCCTGGAACCTACTATATAAAAGAAGTGAATGCTCCTGCAGGTTATATTGCAATCACAACAGCCATACCGGCGGAAGGCCTGACAGCAGAGACAGGAAAAACAACAGAAATTACCGTGGAAAATCAGGGTGGTATTGATTTGCAGATTACCAAATACAGCGGAAATGGAGGTTCAGAATCCCTTAAATCAGGAATCAGCTTTGAGCTTTACAAAAAGTCCGAAGGTGCCTGGAATTATGTTGCAGAAGGAACCACCGATTCCGGAGGAAAGCTTTCCTTCCGGGGACTTGAGCTGACGGCAGGTGACTCTTACGGAGTTTATGAGGTGACGAAGAAGGAAAAAGGCTTTGAAACATTCCGTATGGCTTCCTTTGAAGGAGAGGCAGGAACCATCCTTCCTATAACAGCGGAGGTGGTAAAAAACGGAGAAACCAAAACAGGTCTGGATCTTTATGTTCTGACAGGAGACAATACTGTTACTCCGGGAGTATATGACTTTAAGGCTCATAACCAGGAAGCGCTGCCTTTAAAACTCATTAAGAACGATGTGAATAAATCAGATAATCCTGGCGGATCCATTACCGCTTCCATGAAGATCATGGAAAAAGAATCTGGAAAGCAGGTTGGTGATCTGGTTGCCGTACCATACGGGGAAACCGGAATTACGGTGCCTCTGTTACCGGGAACCTATATCATCGAAGAGATGGCAGTGACCCAGAATAACCAGGGATATGTCATTAATAAGGATGATGTCAGAACTATTTACAGGAAAGAAGTGGAAGTTAAGAAGGGGGCAGTTCCAGAGCCATGCGAATTTACTAACGTAAAGCAGAAGACAGGAGTGACACTGGATAAGACATCTCTAACGGCCTCACTAAAGGATTTATGGTGGAATGACGGCCAGACAGTAACCTATACCTTAACGCCTCATGTGGTCAACAGCATACCATTGGACCGGTTTGTAGTAACAGATACGGGCTTAAAGATGCTGGATGAAGGAAAAACAGTGCTTTCAGAGGCTGATTACACCTACGAAAAATATACGATCACCGGGATTAAGCCGGGAAAAGCCACGGAACAAAACCGCATGAAAGGTGCAAAGACCGGAACCATCATGGCTGATGTGACCTTCTATGATTTTAACGGAAACCAGGTGGGAGAGGTGCAGAGCGTTGCGGTATCAGGTGACGGAGAGATTGGTCTGGTAAAACCGGTAAGCGGCAAAAAGGTAAAATCCTTCCAGATCAGCTACCGGGATGACACTTTAAAAGGCTCTACGGAAAACCAATATGTCCTCGGAAATGATTTTGTACCGGGAAGCATAGAAGTTACGGTAAAGCTGAACCGCCAGGATCCAAAGCTGTCTAACGGAACCTTTAAGAAAGAAATCAAATATATCCGCAACGAGGCCAATGTGGCTATGGAATTCAGAAAATGGGATATTAACGGAACGCTGGTTCAGGGCCAGGAAAAGAGTCAGGCAGAAAAGGAATGGGATATTCCGGTCGTACAAAGCCAGGCCCCGGCGATTTCGGTAAAAAAAGAGCGTTGATCCCATTAAGGCATACAGCCAAGTGATATCCTGACTTATACGCTTTATGTAAAGAATGATACCACAAGCAATAATCCTGATATTGTTCCAATGCAAAAGCCCATTCTCATTGATTATGTGCCTCTTGGAGTTACTGTATCAGGGGAGTCAGCCGGTGAAAATCGCCTGTTAAAGGCTGTCAGCCTAAAGGATGCGCCACATGGCGTTGCCATTGAAAAGACTATTAAAAAGATTGATCCAGAGACAGGAAGGGAAACCTTATTCATCCAGTTAAGCGGAGCTCTGGATAAGGGTGAGTCCGTTACGGTTGAAGTAAAAGCACAGATTGCGGGAAGCATTATCAATTATGGAAAGAACATTCTCAATGAACTTTATGTTACAAGTGATGTTCTTCAGCCTGCGTTTTCATTAAATCAGACAGGTGCTTCCTTTATGCTCAAAACAGATTCAGGCAGCAAATGGCCCAGTGCGGACTTGCCAAAGGATGTGCAGCTGCCGGATGAAAAGTACCGCGGCTATGGTTATGCTTCGGATTCTGCGGAGAACACCATGAGCACCGGTACCGGAATTGTCCTCCATAAGGAGGTAAAAGGAAATTTAGACACCAGATTCGTATCAGGGACTACGGTAGGAAAGGTGGAAAAGAGTGGGGATGATACGGAGCTCGCTGATAAGGATGGTACCGTATTATACCGGCTCACAGTCAATAATGTTTCAGCCACTGATTATATCACCCAGCTGCAGCTTATGGATATCCTTCCGGTTAAGGGCGACTATAGTACCGGCAATTTTGAACGGCTTAGTGATTACCGCTTGAAGTTTGAGGATATTGTGTCTGTTTCCATTGAGAACAGAACAGATAACAAGGAAGGAAGAAAAGTTAGTGATTTCAGCAAAGAGGTGACTTATTCTGAAAAGGCAATTAACAATAAAGAAACGGCTCTGCAAGGAAAAGACTCTCTGTTAAATAACAACAAAGACGGGTTCTGGTCTGGAAGCTCCAGTGACCCCACGGCTATCCGCATTAAGATCACTGATCCCGAATTTTACCTGGCTCCGGGAGAAAACCTGGTGGTGGTCTATAAAACGGTTGTACCTTATAACACAATGAAGGAGCTGGATGATGTAGCTTACGGATATGCGGTCAATGACTTTGCTACTTCCTTTAGCTATAAGAAGAAACTATCAGATGCTGCTGATATAGACTTCACTCTGGTTCAGACCAGCAACGCGGTTCAGGTAGTTCTGGTTCCGGGAAAAGTGAAGGTATCAGGACGGATATGGATTGATGACAACAATAACGGTATACAGGATGAGAGCATTGAGAACGATCATCTCCTTACGGATCTGCTTCCGGTGCTTCAGTCAGAGTACTTTAAGGTCAGTCTGTTGAAGTACAGCAGTAAGAGCGGTGACGAAGATGTAACAGGAGCAGTAGGAGTCAGGGATGCCAGATTCCTGTTTGAAAATCTGATACCTGCAAAGCCCTTTGGAATCACTGGGTCAGAATTCACCAGGGATCAGGAAAACAGCTGGTACAGTAATCAGTCTCTGATCTTATCAAAGCTAAAGGGCGAGGATCCGGCCCATTACAGGATTTATGTGACAACAGGTACCATGCCGGAGGGATATGAAGATCTGGTGCTTAAGCTGGCAAAACCGACCATGCTTTCCACCGGGGAAAATCCGGAGGCCGGAAGATCAAGGCTGCCTGGCACTCTGGCAGAAGGAGGAAGCAATTACGAAGAGAGCCGCGACAGCAACTTTAAGGAGGCAAAAGGCTCTTATGCATCAGAAGACTTCTTCTTATGGTCTACAGGAAGTGACTATGACAAGACAAAGGATATCGGTTTTGTACCATATCGGAATGTAACGATTAATAAGACAAATGAAGCCGGAAACCCGGTGACGGGCACTCATTCAGCGTATACGGGCCGTATACCAACGAAGAGATGGAAGCATTCCGGAAAAATGGAATAAGGGATGCAGCAGCTCTTGGAAGTCCGGCTGCCCAAGGCAGTACGGCTCTGGCCGGCGGCGAGGCAGTCTGGAATGCAGGAGAACTACTCTATTACCGGAATTATATTGTTGTAGAGGATGGGGCGCCTGTGGGATATGAGATTGCCGGTGCACAATCCGATGATATGATTCCAATGGATTCCTATCAGGTGGAGGGTCAGAAGGCCTGGGAGCTTCTCAGCAAGGAGTTTAAGACGGCTGGAACCTCAATACCAAGCACTATAACGGTTAAGAACCGCTATGTATCCGGGACTCTGGAATTTACAAAGCTGGATGGATTGACGGAAAAGGAGCTTGGCGGAGCAGCATTCAGGATTGAGAAAAAGGGTACTGTGGTAGAGGAGGCCTGGAAGGCATTTACAGATGCCATGAAGCGGATCCGGCTCCATGGGAGTGACAAAGGTAACGGCAACAGACAGTACAGTAGAATTTGAGGTGGTATCTGGTAAGGCAATATTGACCGGAATCCCATATGGAACCTACACTCTGTCAGAAATCAGGGTGCCTGATGGATACGATATCACTAAGAAACAGGCTGATATGGAATTCCGCATCGAAACCAACGGGCAGCAGGCAGTGCTTGCGGGCCCTGAGGGCAACCTTATTAAGAATACCAGAACCGAATACAGCTTAAGCATAAAAAAAGGCGGATAATGCAGGCAACGACAAGGTAGCCGGAATACAGTTTGCCATAACTGGTCCTGGGAAATATGAAAGCAGTTCATGGATTCCGTTCAGCAAAGCCAGATTTAAGTTAAATGATCCGTCTGAAAAAGGATATGAAGTAAAACAGACCAATGAAGACGGCCTTATCACCTGGAATCTGCCATATGGGGATTACAAAATAGAGGAATTTAATGCAGAGGGTTATAAATCTGTGAAGCCATTTTACGTAAGAATTGATGTGGCTGGAACCGTTTCTCTGTTAGATGGGGAAGAGCGGGGCGAGCTTACTTTAAACAGCTCAGAACAGAACCAGATCAACCTGATTGTTAAGAACGTGATTAAAACCGGTTCTTAGCTTAGAAAAGATCGACGGGGAAACCAGAAAGGCCATCGGTGGAGTCCAGTTTGAGTTAAGCGGAACCTCAGTGATTGACGGGGCGTTTGCCTCTTACCAAAATCAGGTACTAGGTCTGGGAGTATCCCATGTATCAACCGGAAATGAGGACGGAAGGCTGTGGATCAGGTTCCAGGTAGATGGAACCGGAGATTCAAAGGCCGGTCTTCTGACGGAGATCCCATACGGCAGCTACACCTTAAAGGAGATCAAGGCGCCGGAAGGATATTTATTCAGCAGCGGAAGTGAATGGACTAAGGATTTCACCATTGAAAGCGCCGAAGGCGTGAGTTTTACAGGAAACAATGGTATTGTCAATACGCCTCATGAGCTGAACATTGAAAAACGGGATCAAATGACAGAAGAGATACTGCAGGGTGCAGTGTTTGTACTGATGACTGCAGACGGAAAGTATGTGGCCCTTGATGAAAACAACTCCTATACCGGATTAAAGGAAAGCCAGGAGGAAGGTTCCGGGTTTACGACCGGAAGCAATGGAAGAGTCACTGTAAAACGTCTCCCGGCAGGAAACTATGTTTTAAAGGAGATTGAAGCGCCTGCCAACTACGGTGTATCTTCCGATCAGGAGATTACTGTGCTCCAATCCGGCAATACGGAGACCATAATGGTATATGATGTGAGGAATAAGGCCAAAATACGTATTAACAAGGCTGCATCCCACAACCATGAGATGAGGCTTGACGGAGCAGTATTTGAGATTTACTCCGACAAGGACTTAACAGCACTTGCAGGCACCATGACAACTGGAAACGGCGGCATTGGGGAATCAGGAATGCTTCCTTTGGGAACCTATTATGTGAAGGAGCAGAAAGCCCCAGCCGGTTATGAATTAAGTGACAGAGTATATGAAGTGACATTGGCCAGTGAAAGAGAGGCTTATACGGTTCAGGCAGACGAAAATGACTTCGTTACCAATGATTATGGAACCGGATCTCTGGTATTTGATAAGGTTGACAGCTTAACAGGAGAAGCTCTTGCATCTGCCCGGTTCTCCCTGACCAGAAAGGAATCAAAGGTAGACGGAGCATTTGAACATTTTGCAGAAGACTTAAGAAATAAGAGCCAGAATGAGCTGGAGGCAATGGGAATCAGCAGCGTTGAGACAGAAGACGGCAAGATCCGCTTTACGGCGGTAAACGGCCATGTTGACATGAAGGGAGTCCCATATGGAACGTATACTCTTAAAGAAGAAAAAGCGCCAAAGGGGTATTTGAGCCTCAATGGAAGGGCTGAGTTTGATTTTGCCATTACTGAGGACCAAAGGGAAGCTGACCTTGGAAACGGCAATGCGGTAGTTAATGAGCGGACTCAGTTTGAGCTTCAGCTTAAGAAAGCGGATAATCTTGGAAACACCATAAGCAAAATCCAGTTTGAGATTTTAGGCCCGGGGCGGTATGAAGAAAATGGAGTCTTATCAATTTTTGGAGCGAACCGGTTTAAGACTGACGCGGACTCTGATGCCGGATTGTTTATGACGGCTGAGGACGGGAGCATTCACCTGGGACTTAAACATGGTGATTACCAGATCAGGGAAATTTCTTCTGACCGGTATGATTCCATTGAACCGTTCTATATCAGGATCGACGAGGAAGGCAAAGTAAGTATCTTAAAGGATAACAGCAGCGCAGTGTCCGTTTCAAATGACGCTCTTGTGACCATTGCTGTGACCAATAAGATCAGCACCGGAAATCTGGAAATGGAAAAGGTAGACGGTGAAAATACCGGAAAGAGGCTTGAGGGAGCAGAATTTGTGCTGTCGAACCTTTCTACCCTGGTTCCTGGAGCCTGGGACAGCTACCGCCATCAGGCGGCGTCAGAAGGCGCTTCCTGGACATCTGATCAGGTGGTGGGAAATACCATTACCTTTGTGCTGAACGGAAAAGGGGTTATTACAAACCTGCCATATGGCACTTACCGCCTGACTGAGAAAAAAGCACCGGATGGATACCTGCTTGGAGCAACTCCATGGACAGTAGAGTTTACCATCAATGACGCCAATAAGGAGATTAAGTATACCACACCAGGGCTGTTTGAAAAAACCAATGGAGCGGTTGCCAATATGCCGTCAAAGATCACTGTAGTAAAAACCAATGCAGTTTTTGCGGATGTGAAGTTAAAAGGTGCCGAGTTTATCCTGAAAGCTTCTGATGGAAGATTTGTAAAGCTGGATCATGGATCCTTTGCCGGATATACGGACGACAAGGCGGCAGCAGGAAGGTTTGTAACCGACAGTGACGGACAGTTTGTAGTAAAGAGACTGCCAAAGGACACCTACACATTCCTTGAGACAAAAGCTCCGGCCGGGTATCGTATCAACAACAATATACCGCCTGTGACATTAGATGGGGTCAACAGCTTTACGATTACGGTCCAGGATGAGAAAATCAGTGGCAGCGGAGGTTCATCGGGAGGACCTTCCGGAAGGGATAATCCCGGAGGCCCTGGAGCTGCGGTAACAATCGTGCCGGACCCAATCCCGCTTGCAAACCTGCCGGGAGATGGATCTGTGGATCTGCTGATTGTTGATGACGGAAACGTACCCCTTGCCAATCTGCCTAAGACAGGTGACAGGCAAAATGCCGCTGGTAAGATGATAGTAGCCCTGTCCGGCTTTATGTTAGCTCTTTATGCGGCACTTAGCAAAAAGAAGAAGGAAAATTAATAAAATAAAGGAAATCTGTTTATTGACTTTATTAAATGAACTTGTTATAATTTTTTTAGAAGTTATGACGAGGCAAAGGGGCCGGAACTTAGAAGAGTTCTGGCCTCTTTTTGCCAATTTAAGCAGTTTATAAACCAATCCAAGGAGGAAAAAAATATGTCATATGTGGATGAAGTCTATGACAGAGTCGTGAACCAGAACCCAGGGGAAGCTGAGTTTCATCAGGCTGTTAAAGAGGTGCTTGATTCCTTAAAACTTGTCATCGATGCCAATGAAGAAAAATACCGGAAGATGGGTCTTTTGGAGCGTCTTGTGGAACCGGAGAGAATTATTTCCTTCCGCGTGCCCTGGGTGGATGACAATGGTCAGGTACAGGTGAATAAAGGATACCGCGTCCAGTTTAACAGCGCCATCGGACCATACAAGGGCGGGCTGCGTCTTCATCCTTCCGTCAACCAGGGAATTTTAAAATTCCTGGGCTTTGAGCAGGTATTCAAAAATTCCCTGACAGGTCTTCCTATTGGCGGCGGCAAGGGAGGTTGCAACTTTGATCCCAAAGGAAAATCAGACAGAGAGGTTATGGCATTCTGCCAAAGCTTTATGACTGAGCTGTCCAAATACATTGGGGCAGACCAGGATGTTCCTGCCGGTGACATTGGAGTGGGAGCAAGGGAAATCGGATTTTTATATGGCCAGTATAAGAGGCTGACCGGCTTATATGAGGGAGTTCTTACAGGTAAGGGCCTGACCTATGGAGGTTCTCTTGCACGTACCCAGGCTACGGGATATGGTTTGGTATATATTCTTGATGAGATGTTAAAGCATAACGGCAAGGAGCTGGCCGGTAAAAATGTGGTTATTTCCGGTTCTGGCAACGTAGCGATCTATGCTACGGAAAAAGTACAGCAGCTGGGTGGCAGGGTCATCGCATTAAGCGATTCCAACGGTTATATTTATGATAAGGACGGAATTGATCTTAACCTGGTGAAGGAAATCAAGGAAGTACGCCGCGGGCGGATCAAAGAATATGTGGATGCCCATCCAACGGCTGTTTATACAGAAGGAAAAGGTATCTGGAGCATCCCATGTGACATTGCTCTTCCTTGTGCAACACAGAATGAATTAAACTTAGATGATGCAAAAATGCTGAAAGCAAACGGATGCTTTGCGGTTGCCGAAGGTGCCAATATGCCTTCAACCAGAGAAGCAACGGATTTATTCTTAGAAAGCGGAATGCTCTTCATGCCGGGCAAGGCAGCCAATGCAGGCGGAGTTGCGACTTCTGCTCTTGAGATGAGTCAGAACAGCCAGAGGCTTTCCTGGACCTTTGATGAGGTGGATGAAAAGCTTCATGACATTATGGTCAATATTTATGCAAAGACAGCTTCTGCAGCAGAGCGTTACGGTGTAAAGGGAAATTATGTTGTCGGTGCAAACATCGCAGGTTTTGAAAAAGTTGTTGAAGCCATGACAGCACAGGGAGTCGTATAAGATAATAAGGGGCCTGTACCTCCAAAAAAGGGAACTGGCCCCAATTTTTAAAATACGAAAATTATGCTGGCATTATCATCATTTATAGTATATAATAAACGATAAGGCTTGAGGCGGAGTATTCTTCGCCTTATTGTTTTCCAGAAAGTTATTTTAGAAAGACAGAAAGCAGGTGATGATCCTATGCATAAATTCTTAAGAACCATTGGTTTCAGCCTTTATCAAAAAGACAGGGAAATAAAAAAAGTTATTGGATAAGCTCTGTGAAGATTTGACCGGCCTGAAACGGATTCAGATTGATGAGGAATCCAATCTCTGTGAGCTTCGCAGGGAAGTGGCTCCGGGTATGGGGATTGCTATCTTTGGAGAAATGGACCGGGAAGGGGAGTTTCATAGAAGCTACTATTATCCATATTTGAAAAGCAATGATATGACATCAGAAGTAGCCTGTTCCATCCAGCGCCATACGGAGCGGGAAACTTACGCCGGCCTTTTGGATGAATATAAGGTAGGGATTTCTCTTATATTCTATATAGACAATTCCTTTGATTGCAGGGAACGGATCATTGATCATCATCCGCTTGAAACCAGAGATGTCTATCTTAGCGGCCTTGCAGTAAGCGGAAAAGTCCTTCTTCCTATTCAGAAAACAGAAATACAAAGGGAAAAGGCCAGAGTGGCGGCAAAAGACCGTAATACGCTTTTAGAGGCGGCAAAAAACGGCGATGAAGACGCGATGGAGACCCTTACCATTGAAGATATAGATTTATATTCCCAGGCTTCCAGAAGGGTAATGAAAGAGGATCTGTATTCCATTATTGATTCCTGCTTTATGCCCTGTGGTGTAGAATGTGACCAGTACTCCATTATAGGAGAAATCGTAAAGATAGATGAGAAGAAAAATCAGATCACCAAAGAAGAGGTTTATGATTTTACTTTAGAGTGCAGTGACCTTGTTTTCCACGTGGGGATTGCTAAAAAAAGATCTGGTGGGAACTCCGGAAATCGGGCGCAGGTTTAAGGGACAAATATGGATGCAGGGAACCGTGAATTTTTCTGAGCCGGTGGAATAAGTATAAAATTGTCTTGACGAAACGTCGGAATATGAATATAATAGTAGACGGACCGTAAAGGAAAGCAGAAGAGAAAAACGATTCTGCCTGTTTCTTTGCAGTTTCATATAGGAGTTTCTGTAGCTCAGCAGGATAGAGCGTCCGCCTCCTAAGCGGAAGGCCAGCGGTTCGAATCCGCTCAGGAACATCAAATGAACAGGGTACGAAGTATTGAACAGTTTTATTAGATTGTCCAATATTTCGTACCTTTTTCTATGCCCAAAAGCCTGTGTTTATAAGTATTTACACATTTGATATGAAATCAGGCTTGAAGATTGTGTTTGATAGAAAACCTTGAATTTATAATAGAAAAGCCAAAATCAATGACTTTTGAACATCATTGTCTAAATTATATGGCACTGGTTTTCTTCTCTTCATACAGCAGCTCAAACTTATCCGGTGTTTTATAATTTAATGTACTGTGTGGTCTTTCTGAATTGTAGAAACGAATGTAGTTATCGACACTTTCACAGAATTGCCGCTCTAACTTATAGATAGTGCGATAGAGCCCTTCCTTTTTCATAGACGCGAAAAATGCTTCTGCAACTGCATTGTCGTAAGGGCTTCCAGACTTGGAGAACGATTGGACAACCTTGTTCACGCGCAATAACTTTCGTAAGGCATTTGAGGTGTATTGTGCTCCCCTGTCACTGTGGAAAGTTAGCTGCTGCGGGTTACTCCTTTCCTTGAATGCACGCTTAAAGGTGGAGGTTATTAGGTATGTACTGTTCTTCGGGGATATCCCATATGCAACGATTTTGCGTGAGAACAAGTCTAAGATCATACAAACATACTGATATTTATCATTGATCTTGAAGCAGGTGACATCGCTGACCCAGAAACGGTTTGGTTCCGAAACTTGAAATTGTCGTTGCAGATGGTTTTGCTTTTTGGCAAACCGAAGGTGTTTTTTGTACTCCTTCTTAGAGTTAATAACAATGCTTTCTATTCCCATCTCTCGCATTAGCTCAGCAACATATTTGGGAGTAGTCTTAATACCCCGCTCTGCAGGCAGATATCGGATGCTGATTCACCATTATAATAAAGAGCAACCAATTCTTGCTTTTGTTCATCAGAAAATCTCATGTATATTTCCTCCATAAACTTTGATTATATTCTTAGGTTAATCAAAAGTTTAGAGACAATGGTGAAATTTCTCAAGAGTATTGATAATATTATTGTGCTTTGTGGCGATATTTGGTATAATTAGTCAACGGTAGGCGCAATATCTGTCCACGCAATATAAGAATGATAATAGTTGACCGTGTAGGAGTTACTCTGTGCGGTTTTCTTGTTATAGCAATAATACGTAGCTCGGCAATCCAGAACCAGAATTTGTAGAGTTGGAGAAAAGTATGTATGAAAGTTTTACAAACTAAAGCTTAGAGGTGCAGCTTTTACTGAGGAAACTATACTGCCGTTGTTTTCGGATTCAAAAGAACGGATTTCGTTGATTTACGGTAAAAATGGAACAGGTAAAAGTACCATATCAAAAGCTGTTTTAAAGGTATCTGGTAAAGAGCTTATAGATTATAATGGTAAATGGTATTGATAGGTATAGGTAGATAGCATTGACTTATTGTATTCGTAAAACTGAACAAGATTTTATTCAATATTCGCATGGAGAATAAAAAAAGTTAATAATTATTACTGGTAACGTAAAGATCATCTCAAATTGTCATTATGTTTAAAATAAGCATATTATTTTAATTAATTGAGAGATATTTTACTTAAATTTAAAAAAAATTTTCCCACGGTGTTTACAAAAAGACACAGCTTCCGCCAAGGGGGATATGTGTCTTTTGTTATATGGTAAAGAGTGGTATTATAGATTCAAAGATTATTACATCACACAGACAAACAGGGATTTATACAGTGGAAGGAAAACGATGAGGATTGAAAAAGGATGTCTAAATGATATAGATGGATTGGAATGTTTATACAATGATTTAAATGATTATCTTGAAACACATATCAATTTTCCAGGTTGGAAAAAGGGGATATATCCTGTTAAAGAAACTGCTCTGAAAGGTATTGAAGAAGGTAATTTATTTGTGATTAAAAATGACAAATATATTCTAGGCAGCGTAATTCTAAGACACGAGCCAGAGTTGGCTTATTATAGGGCTAATTGGAAAATAGAGTTAGATTATAAAGATATTTTTGTTGTATATACATTTGCTGTTCACCCTCTTTATTTAAAGCAGGGAATAGGAAAAGCAATGATGGATTTTGTTATTCAATACAGCAAAGACAAGAATATAAAAGCGGTTCGTTTAGATGTGTATGAAAAAAACACACCAGCAATTTGCCTCTACAAAAAAATATGGTTTTCAATATATTGATACTGTAGATTTAGGCTATAGTGAATATGGCTTGGATAAATTTGAACTTTATCAAAAGCTTTTATAACTACCAATTTATCAGGTTAATTAGCTGGAATCTTATCGGTTCAAAGCTAAAAATCTTTTTTTCCACTATTATTCCATGAAAGACATAGCTTTCCGCCAAGAGGAAGTTATGTCTTTTTTGGCTTTATAGGAAATTCCACAAATAGTCAAAAATAGTTTATAATAGTATTGAAATAAAAAAATAGCATAGCAAAAGAGTGAAGGAGGGCTTCGCCATGACGTTGCTTATGAGGTTTTTTTGTTTTGTTGGTTTGACTGCACTATTTGACTATAAAGGAAGAATTATAGATATGGATATATCCATATCCCATGACCTTTCGATATCGTTCAAATAGTGCAGTTTTTTTGTGGTAAACTTCTAAAATCAACATAGAAGAGCCACATTTCTGGCAGCGAAGTGGGTCATATCCAAAAGTTAAAAGGATAGAATTACGCCAGTCTAAATATCGCAAGAGAAACTTTCTCTTGTTTGTGGTGTTGTGTTTGGCATAAATACCATAATAGCGAAGCATTTTAAAATGCTTCTCCGGGATATGAATGATGAGCCGTTTGATAAAATCTAAGGCTGGTATATGCTCAGTGATGGTTTTGTTATCTTCATGCCGTGTGTAATGAAAAGTAACGAAATCACCATCATAGTCATCAATTCGGGAACTGGCAATGACGGGCCGCCCAAGGTAACGATTGTTTTATTTAATTGATCAAGGGTGAATTCCCCAAATAGCTTGCCCAGAACAAAGTGCCAGACGGTAAAAAAACACTCGTTTGACGTGTTAAGAAGCGCTTTATTCTACATAAAGATTTGATATTATGGATTCAAAGATGATTGCATCACGCAGACAAATAGAAATTTAACATTTAGGAGGAAGAAAGAATGTTTATTGCAAATTTAACTTATGTGAAACCGTTGACGGAGGTAGAAAAATATCTTGAAGAGCATATTGCCTTTCTAAATAAGCATTATGAAGCAGGAAAATTTATCTGCTCCGGTAGAAAAAAATCCACGTACAGGTGGTGTTATTATATTTAATGCAAAAGATGAAACTGAAATGAAAGAAATAATTTCAGAAGACCCATTTAATATAAATGGAATAGCTGACTATGAAATTATAGAATTCTATCCAACCAAATATGACGTTGCTTTTAAGAGTTTTACGGAATAACAAACTCCAATTTTTCACTAACCCAGCCTGTATAATTTGCCTAACAGTAAATTTTTTATCTCACAACTACAAAAGACATATTTTTTTGAGAATGGAAAAATATGTCTTTTTTTGTATAAAAAAGTATGATAGTATAAAAAAGGCAAAAAATAGACAGAAATATGTCGTACTTTTGACTATTGATTATTTATATAACGAGACTGTAGGAGGTCACCCGGATGAAAATAATAGGCGCTAATGACTTGTCAGAATATGAGATAAATAACGAATTGAGAAATGGCGGTAAATTGGTTATATATCAATTTTGCATATCCATTTTAGTTATGACATTTAAACGCGGTTCCGATATTTATCTCATAAGGGCTGGAGAAAGTGCGTTTGTAAAAGGTCTGGGATATACTTTACTTTCCCTCATATTGATGGTGGGGACTCCCATGGGGGCCAATATATACCATTGGTTCAATAATAACTAATTGTAAGGGTGGAAAAGATGTGACGCAGGAAATAATATCTTCATGTTGTGAAGAGTAAATGTACATAATAGGAGCATGATAAACTCCAATTTTCCGGTCAAGCGATAGATGGCACTTGCAGCCATGGAAAATCTTTTTTCATTATTATTTCAATGAAGCAGGTACGAAGTATGGAACAGTTTTATTAGACTGTCCAATATTTCGTACCTTTTTCTATGTCTCAAACCCTGTATTTATGGGAATTTGCATACTTGCTATAAAATTAAGACACAAATTAATGATGTTTGAACACCTTTACCCAAGTTGGATAGAACTGATTCTGAAATTTCTGATACATGAAAAAAAGGCCCCCAAAATGAGGGTACACTAAGAAGAAGGTAAGAGCTGTTGAAACACCAGATATAGAATTTGTGGAATCGAAAGATATTAATGTAAAAATGAATATGTTTCACGAGAGCGTACATCTTGGCTCTAGCCAACATATCGCCCCCTCTGGTATAATAAAATCACAAATGGAAAGGACGTGAACAAATGCAGAAAATGTTAGAAAAAAACACCGGATATTCTATTGTCAAGGGGAGCGAAGCTGGAGGAGGAATATAAAAAGGTATATCCCGAACTGGCGCCCTTAGTAAAACAATGCTTTTTAAATACCATGGATACCACTGTAAAAAGACTGGAAGATGACAGCTTTTTGTAATTACCGGGGATATTCCGGCTATGTGGCTGCGTGATTCAGCAGCGCAGGTAAAACCTTATATAAAATATGCAGGTAAGGACAGGGAGCTGTGTCAGATTATAAAAGGCATTATTCGAAAGCAGGCAGAGATGGTCTGTATCGATCCTTATGCCAATGCGTTTAATGAAAGCGCCAACGGTGCGGGACATAAAGATGACACAAAGTTAAATGACTTTGTATGGGAAAGAAAATATGAAGTGGATTCCTTATGTGCCCCTGTTTATCTTTCCTGGCAATTCTGGAAAGAGACAGGAGAAACGGATATCTTCGATGAGAAGTATCTGGAGATGCTTCAAAATATTTTAAAAGTATTTACTACGGAACAGAACCATGAGACATCTGAGTATTTTTTCCGAAGAACGGACTGCGTGGAAACCGATACACTTCCTATGGAGGGAAAAGGGAATCCGGTAGTCTATACAGGGATGACCTGGTCTGGATTTCGCCCTTCGGATGACCGGTGTGTCTATGGGTATCTGATTCCTGCAAATATGATGGCTGTGACCGCACTTACCTATGCAGAGGAAATATGCAGAGCGGTTTATCAAAAAGAGGAATTGGCACGAAATTGCCAAAAACTCGCGGTGGAAATCAGGGAGGGTATAGAAAAACATGGAGTTGTCCATCACGAAAAGTACGGTGATATCTATGCTTATGAAACAGACGGTATGGGGCATCATATTCTGATGGATGATGCAAATTCCCCCAGCCTTCTGGCTATTCCTTATCTGGGCTACAAAGATGCTTCCGATGAGATTTACCGGAATACCCGCAGATTCATTCTGTCAGAGAACAATCCTTATTTTTATTCCGGTACATACGCCCGGGGCATTGGAAGCCCCCATACACCAAAAGGCTTTATCTGGCACATCGGATTAACGATGCAGGCATTAACTTCCCCTGACAGGGATGAGATACTGGAATGTCTGAGAATGATAGCGGCGACCCATGCCGGTCTTAACTATATGCATGAGTCCTTTAATCCGGAGAATCCGGAAGAATTTACCAGGGACTGGTTTGCCTGGGCTAATTCAATATTTGCAGAACTGCTGGATCAATTATCAATTCAAGGGTTCTGGATCTGAACAATTATGGATGAATTATAATTATCTGCACCGGGAGGAAAACCTGGAATGAAATTGGAATGGATACATTCGAAGCCTATATTTATGCAGCTGGTGGTTTTTTTCTCTCCTGATCAGTCTGATACCGATATTGATTGTCGGCACTTTCTTGTTCAGAATGCTGGAAAATATGGTGATAAGTGAGATGGAAAACTACCATGCCCAGATCACTTCCCAGTATACGAAAAATATAGAGGAAAAGCTGGAACAATACCAGAAGAGCTTAAGATTTATTTCCAATAATACGATGATATTAAGCACGTTGGCAGATAAGAGCCAGAACCCTTATGCCAGGGGAGAGATTATCAGCGAAGAGGTAACAAAATCTCTGCTGTTGGAAAAAAACAGCGAAATCAGAAACTGTATGGTTTATTCCATGGTCAAAGAGAATCCTGTATATGGAAACAGAGCTTCTATGATAGAAGAGGCTGGCAGGGAAATATGGTATCCGAAAGAACAATCGGTAGATGAGGGGTGGTTTTCATACTTTGTCCTGGGGGATAAAGAGCCTCTTTTATCCATAGTGAAAAAGGTAGAAAAGCTAGACACGGATAGTCTGACCAGAACACAGCTGGGAATTGTAAAACTGGATGTTTACATGACAAAATTGTTTGCACCGGCCGCTTTAAGCCATGACAGCAATGCAGCCTATGACGTGATTGCATATAGTGGGGATTCGGAGATACTATATTCCACAGATGCAGATACTGCTCCGGTTTTGCAGGAATATTTAAAGAACCATGACAAAGAAAACCCTAAGAGCGGTTCCATTCAGGAAATCAATACCTACGTGGTGGAGCAGAAAGACTTAGACAGCTATGGGATGAAACTTTTGTTTCTCTTCAACAATAAGGAAGTACTGAAAAGAAGAGCTGAAATCCAGTGGCTGGTGCTCCCGTTGATAGGAGCGCTGATCCTGATCATTATCGGTTGTTCATACGTGTACAGCAGAGGTTTTTCCTCCCGGATTGCTCTTCTGCTTCAAAAGTTCCGTGCAGCAGAAACCGGAGATCTGACCATACAAGCTCCTATTAAGGGAAAAGATGAGATTGCAGAACTGGATCACCAGTTTGATCATATGCTGCTGAAGCTGGATCAGCTGATTAAAAAGAATTATATCCAACAGCTGGAAAATAAGGAAAACCAGCTTCGGAATCTGCAGCTGCAGATTAATCCTCATTTTCTATATAATACATTGGAGACGATCAGTTCGATTGCAGCAGTAAAGCAGGTGTTCGTGGTGTGTGATATGTGTCAGAGGCTGGGGGAGATTTTCCGGTACAGCCTGGGAAAGGATTATGGTGAAATCGTAACACTGGAACAGGAGCTGGGCCATATTAAAAACTATATTTTCATTCAAAAAAATCAGGTATGGAAATCGTTTTGAGGTTTTCTGCAATATTGAGGTGGATGACAAAAAGTATTACCTTCCAGGTTTATCTTGCAGCCGATTGTGGAAAATGCGATTGTTCATGGTCTGGGTGAACTGACCAGTACAGGAACTTTTGAAATCTCCGCTTATGAAAAAGGGGATATGCTCTGCATCTGTATTGAGGATGACGGAGTGGGCATGGACAGTCAGGAGGTAGAAGCGTTAAGCGCTTATATTAACGGCGCTGAACCGGATAAAAAGAAGAATAAAAGCATAGGAATCAAGAATGTAAACCAGAGGATTAAATTGTCCTGTGGGGAGCAGTATGGGATTATCATAAAAAGTCATCCGTATCAGGGCAGCCGGTTTACACTTCGTCTTCCTATAGTCAAAGGAGGTGAGATGGATGAGACATAATTTACTGATTGTAGATGATGAGGATTTAATACGCCAGGGATTGCGGGCACGGCTGGAGTATTTAAAAATTGATACATATGAAATATTTGAAGCAGCGAATGGTATGGCAGCCCTGGAGGCTGTAAAAAATCATCCGATTGATATCGTGGTTACGGATATAAGGATGCCGGACATGGACGGACTCACCCTGATTCATAAAATAAAAAAGCTTCAAAAAGATATGCAGTTTGTAGTCTTAAGCGGTTATGCAGAGTTTTCTTATGCAGAAACTGCGATTCGCCTGGGAGTAAAGGCTTATCTGTTGAAGCCTCTGTCCAATGAAGAACTGAAAAAGACATTTAAGAAGCTATATCAGGATATGGAGAGGGATTCCAAAATCAGAAGTGCCATGTTTAGGCAGACGAGAATGGATCGTGAAAAGCAGGAATACCTTCAGGAAAAGGCTATCAATGCACTGCTTTTTGACACCTCAGCTGAAACCATGGATTATAAGGGCTTAAGCAAAGTTTGCGGAATGGATGCCGGTGACTGCAGCAGGGATGTGTTTATGATGCTGTCTGTTATCCATATCAACGGGGAAACCTATGACAATATGAAGTTTCGCCGGATGGATGGTGATTTAATACGGTTTTCTGTTCGAAATGTTTTCCTTGAACTGGAATCTTCCTGCGGAAAACAGATTGTGAACAGCCTTTCCGACAATAATCAATTGTATGCTGTCTTTTTTATGGAGGACGAAAAGAGACTGAGAAATGAAGTGGAGCGTATTTTCCTTGAAATGCGGTCTGTTCTGGAAAAGAGGATGAAAATTTATCTGACATTAGGGGTAAGCAGATACACGCTCTTACTCGGAAGAAAATCAGCTTCAGAAGCACTTGGAGCCTTGAAACAGAGAATCATTTATGGAAATTCCAATATATATTTTTATGAGGATACCGGGATATTCAGCGAACAGAAATTTCCCGTTTCTCAGATTCATCTGTTGGATTCCTATTTGGAAAAAAAACGAGATCCATAAGATAAAAAAATCTTTTGCAGGAAATTTTTTCGGAAGACTGATGCGAAAGTATGGTACGCCTTATTTGAGAATTATGTGGGTGCGGATTTTAAATGTAATTCTTAAACATTATGATAAGAAAAGAAAGGTCTCCAGCATGGAAAAGCTGTTGATGAGCTTTAATCTGCCGGATCAGATTCAGTCGGCTTCTGAAATCCAGCAGCGTATTATCGATATCATTATGGAGTGTGTCCGTGCAGAAGCAGTGAACGACATGAATGCCAGGAGCAAAATCCAGATGGCGGTCCGGTATATTCAGGAGCATTACAGTGAAAATATCGCAATCAATGATTTGGCGATGAGCTACGGTATGAGTCCAAATTATTTCTCGTCTATATTTAAAGCGGAGACCTCACAGTCTGCTGTGAATTATATTACGGAACTAAAAGTAAAAAAAGGCACAGGAACTGCTTGAGAATTCGGAACTCAGCGTGGTGGATATCGCAAAGCGAACTGGCTATGAAGACAGTCAGTATTTCTTCCGGGTATTCAAAAAACACACAGGTATGACTCCTCTTGGTTATCGGGAACAAAACAGGATGTAAAAAGAGAAACACCGTTAAATTTTGTAGAAACTCTACTAAAAACGGTGTTTTTTTCTGTTTGGTAAAAAAACTGGGATGGGACATTGCCACAGGAAGCTGGATCGTAGTAACTCTCTCTGCGTCAGTGATATGCCCCTGGCTCCGTAGTCATAAGTAAATCACCGGACTTACACACACCAGGTTTTCCAAAATAACTTCTTTTTCGTAAAGCTTTGGAATAATTATGGTATCCTTTCCGAATTCAGTAACCGGAATCCGGTCATTCAGATGACAGGTTAAGGTGGCTGAACCAGATTTCAGAGTGATAATATAATCTTCCGGCAGGACAGGAGTGTATCCCGTTTTTTTTGTCTGGTGAACAGAAAAATGAATCATGCCGTCCTCTCTATGGATTTCCAGCAAAGGGCCTTTGCATACCCAGGTTTTTTGTGTATGTATGGCATCTGCCAGTTCCTGGCTTATGTTACCGCCTTTTTCACCCTGAATGTAGGTGGCGTAATGTCCGGAAAAAGAACTGTTGCCATGCAGATCCATGCCGCAGGTAGCAGATAGTTTTTCACCGGAAAGCACCAGAGATTCCCAGAGCATCACAGCCTTTTCATTTACCTCATGAAGGGGTTCGGGATTATTGAAAATCTCGATAAAATCACAGCAGGAATAGTCAGTAACAGTCATTACAAACCGGCATCCCTGGGCAAAAGGCCAGCCATAGGAAAAGGGATGTGCGATACCCACCAGTGCACCTTTGGCGCGGGCAGCCAAAAAGAGCAGCTCCGGTTTGTGTTTGTTGATGTTCTCCCAGGGAACATACTCCTTTAAGTTCAGGCAGAGAATGTGCCCATAGTAGGTTGTATATTCCATGCCCGGAATAAAGGATATGGCAGGTGCGTTTCTTCCAGAATTGCCTGGATTTTTTTATGCCCGGATATGGTATTGTGATCGGTGAGAGCAAAAGCGTCCACTTGATCAGCAGCCATAAGCTCCGTCAGTTCACGGCAGGTGCAGGAAGCATCTGATTCGTTGGTATGATTGTGTAGTTCCAGTCTTTTATACATGTCAGGTTCCTCCTATTATCGTACCCGCACAGTCAGGGTGTAATCCGTGTTGTCAAGGAGCACGGAAAAAGCCAGAATTGTAACCTTTAAAACTCCTTCAATGGAGGCTTGCGGAATGCAGCCTTCTGTAGCTTCTTCGCAAGTAAAGTGCATATGCCTGGTGGTCAGCTGCCGGTGGATGCATCCAATGAATTCATCGTTTAACATTGCCAGGGTATGAATCTCAGTTTTCATCTGGCCATAGATGGCATCCTCAAGTTCTTCCGGGGAAGACAGGGTTAAATCATAGGCTTCTTTACAGTAATCAAGCAGCCTTTGTTTCAGCCCGGGAGTTATATCTTCGGGAGAAAAGTGCCTGGGTCCGAAAGAAAATTCGATATCCAGTTCTTCATAGGTTTCATCCAGGCAGACAGTATAGGAAATCTGTCCGATAAAATCTTTTGACAGCTTCCCCTGGACCTGATAGACAGTTTTCATTTCATCCATAGTCGTATATCTCCATTTATATTTTTTTATTGATTCCAGTCAAGAATAAGCAATCATTTTCCAATGTCAAGCATCAGAGAACAATCGTAGAAATATCCAGTTTTTTTGAAAGTTGTGTGCATTATGAGAAAAACAATGTTTTGATATACTACATATATTGGAAGACAATCAAGAGGCCCGGGATAAGGGCCGGAAAGGAAGCTTTATTTGGAAAAGAGAACTCTGTATAAAGAGGGAAGCTATAAAAAAGGGAACCTGCATACCCATTCTACCTGGTCTGATGGAGTGAATACTCCAGAGGAAGTGGCAAAACATTACCGCAGCAAAGGGTATGATTTTCTGGCAATCACAGATCACTGGGTGTATGGAATCCATCCTGAGCTTTGCAGGGAAGATTTTCTGGTGTTCCCGGGTACGGAACTGGATATAGAACTTCCTGCAAGAAAGGATCATCATCTGGTTGGGCTGGGCTTGCCGGAAACCAATAAAATCCCGGAGGGTTATACATTTCTGGAGGAGCGAAAGAGAAATGCCTTAAGTACCCCAGAGAGGATCATAGAATATTTTGGGCAGAAGGGTAATGTCACGTTATATGCACATCCGTACTGGTCCAAAGTGGACTCTGTTGATATCAAGTATCTGCAAGGCATGATAGGAATGGAAATCTATAATCATGGATCAGAATTTGAATCAAATAACGGCAACTCGGAAACCTACTTTGACCATTTTCTTTTCGTGAGAAACAGGATCAGCTGTTTTGCCACAGATGATGCACATGATCTGGAAGAACATAGTCTGGGCGGCTTTGTTATGGTTAAAACCAGGGAATTTACTCACAGAGGGATCATGCAGGCATTGAAAGACGGCAGCTTTTTCGCGTCCGGCGGTCCTCTGATTGAGGACTTTTATGTAAAAGATCAACAGGCAGTGGTAATCTGTGCAGCCTGTCAGGATATCTATTTTCAAACACCTCACCGGGGCGGCCATCTGCACAGTGATGTAGAAAGCTTAACAGAGGGGAAATTTAAACTGAATGGAGATGAGGAATATGTACGTGTGACGCTGAAGGATTCCCATGGGAAAAGGCATGGAGTCAGCCTGTATGGCTCTGGTTATAGGGGGGTAAAGATGCTGAAACTCGTAACATTCAATATAAGATGTGATTACGATCAGGATAAGGGCAACAGTTTCCGATATCGAAAATCACTGATCCTGAAACAAATACAAAAGGAGAAACCGGATCTGATCTGTTTTCAGGAGGTGCTTTCTCATGTGGCAGCATGGTTAAAGGATGTGTTAGATGATTATTATGTGGTGGGATGTGGGAGAAGTGAAACGCTGGAGGACGAACAGGTGGCTGTGGCATACAAAAAGAAGCGGCTGAATCTGATCTCCATGGAAACCTTCTGGCTTTCTTTACAGCCTTACCGGCCTGCCAGCAGATATGAAGAACAGTCAATCTGTCCCCGGGTATGCACGGAAACCTTGTTTGAAGATCTGGAGGAAAGAAAAGTGTTCCGCCTTTTCAATCTTCATCTGGACCATCAGGGGGTACAGGCAAGAGTTCTGGGACTGAGGCAGGTACTTAAAAAGGCGGAGGAAGCAAAGCTGTTTCCCGAAGCGCCTGTGATTCTGGCAGGTGATTTTAATGCAGAGCCGGATGGCCAAGAATTCCTTGAGATAAAGCAGCGTCCGGAATATAAGAATATCACAGAAGGGATTGGAATTACTTACCACGGCTTTGAACCGGAAGATGAACCGGAGTGTATCGACTATATTTTTATCAGAAACTCAAAGGCTGAAGGCACCGGCCTTAGATGCCGGTCTGTGGATAAATGGGAGGAGAGGGAAGATGGCGTGTGGCTGTCGGACCACTATCCTGTCTGTGCTTTGCTGGAATGGATTTAATGAAAAAATCATCAAAAAGGGGGATATTTTATGCAATATGAGCCGCCAAAACAGCCGCTGGGAAAAAGGCTGTTTCGTTACTGGCCGCTGTATGCAATGCTTCTGCCTTGTATTGTTTACTACATATTGATTTGCTATGTACCTATGGCAGGCTTGGTACTGGCCTTTAAGGATTATTCATTTAAGAAAGGAATCTGGGGAAGCCCATGGGTGGGACTTAGGTACTTTAAGACGTTCTTTTCCAGCTATGACGCTCCAAGACTGGTAAAAAATACCTTAACCGTGGGTGTGATTAAATGTATTCTGGAATTTCCCTTTGCCATAATACTGGCACTGATGTTAAATGAGCTTCGCAGTATGAAATTCAAGAAGGTTTCACAGACAATTACATATCTGCCTCATTTTCTGTCTTCGATTATTATCGTTACAATGCTGCAGAGAATTCTGGCTCCCAACACAGGTGTGCTGAATCAGGCAATTTCAGCACTGGGAGGAGATGGAAGTACGTTTTTCCTGATGGATGCAAAATATTTCTTCCGTATTCTGTTTTCCATGGATTTGTGGAGGAATATCGGCTGGGATTCCATTATCTATCTTGCGGCAATCAGTTCGGTAGACACTTCTCTGTACGAAGCGTCGGAGATGGATGGCTGCGGCAAGTTAAAAAAGATGTGGCATATTACACTGCCCAGTATACGCGGAACCATAGGCCTTCTGTTCATCATGGGAGTGGGAGGACTGCTTTCCTCCGGGGTTGAGCAAATCTGGCTTCTGCGCACGCCCGGTAACATGGCACTGGCAGATACTCTTGATGTCTTTGTACTTCGGACCGGTATCCAGGGCGGACAGTTTGGTTATGCGACTGCCATTGGCCTCATACAGGGACTTGTAGGCCTGGTATTGGTTGTAGTATGTAATAAACTCAGTAAGAAGGTTACTGAGGTCGGACTTTGGTAAGAGTTTTATAACTATATTTTCTAGGGAGGTATTAAACATGAAAAGGGAAATCTTAAAACGCTGGCTGGCAGTGTCTATGGCCGGAGCATGGCATTAACAACGCTGGCAGGCTGCAGCAGCCAGGGCAATAGCAGCAGTACTGCAAAAAGCGACGAAAGCAGCACAGATCATTCCGGTAAGCCCGATACCTGGATCGCAGACCGTACCATTACGGTTCAGGCCTATGTAGATGATATCGGGAATACCCTTCCGGATGATATTAACAACACGGAAACAATGAAGAAGATTACGGAGCTGACGGGTATCAAACTGGAGGTCCGATATACGCCCGGAGACAGTGACTCAAAAGTAATGGCTTCCCAATTGGCATCAGGAACCATCCCGGATGTGATTGTCAGCTATCTGGATGATTCCACAAGAAAGGAATTTCCGCTGCTGTATAAGGCTGCCAAGGATGGCATGTTTGCAGATGTTTCTGATTACATGAAGAACAGTAAGGTGTATTCAAAATATTATGAAGATGGTTACCTTCCGCAGGATACCCATGATAATATTGTGTTCAGAAAAAATCTGGACGGTGTCTATATGTGGCAGATGAATATAGACGAGATTGACCGTTCTCTGGAATACAATGCGGATGAAGAGTATGTGGGCGGTATGTACATCCAGTCTGCCATTGCAGATGCTCTTGGTATTGATCCCAGAACAATTAATACACAGGACGACTTTTATAACCTGCTGGTCAAGATTAAAGAAGGCGGCTTTAAGGATGATAACGGCAATGATGTATATCCATTGGGGCCGAAATACTGGGGTGGTTCTGCAGATCCTCTGAAATTTATAACTGCCGGATATAATTGGGGTGTCAGTGATAATTATAATCTGGATACAGATGGAAAAGTAAAGCACATTGCTGAAACAGATTATGCCTATGACCAGATTAACTTTGTGAGAAAGCTTCTTAATGAAGGACTTATGAATCCTGAGTTCTTTACCATGGACTCCACCCGTGCGGAAGAGGTTTCCAGAAATCACAGCTCGGCAATCATGGCAGATGTCCATAATTATGAAGAAATCATATATGGAAGTAATGACTGGGTACCTCTTGGGCCGTTGAATGATATTCAGGGGGACAACAAGGAAGTGGTACACGGCAAGTCTCACCGTGGTTGTATGGCAATCTCTGCAAATGCTGAGAATCCGGAAGAGATATTCAAATTCTTTGACTGGCTGTCTTCAAAGGAAGGGCAGATCATCGCCCAGTATGGCGCTGAGGGAGTATCCTATGACATGGTAGACGGCTATCCGCGGCTAAAGGATGAGATTGTCAAAAAGTTGAATGAAGGTGATACAGATTATCTGATTCATACAGTTGGTTCCGGTCTTGGAGGTTCAGGAAATTACTTTTTTGAATTTGTGCTGACCAATAAAAACAACATTGATAACTTTGGGGAGTCACGTCCCGGTGCATCCGCAGGTGAGTCCACGTTCGCAAGAAGTGTAAAAATTGCCAGGGATTATCCGGTGGAAAAGAAACTGGTTCCGGGGCTTGATGCCACGGCATACTTATCAGCAGATGAACTGGCAGATGTTAAGATGCAGATGGAGCTTCTGGACTGGAAGGAAACCTTCATACAGGCATGCTTCGCAAAATCAGATGATGAGGTAAAATCCATTGTTGAGTCCTTCCGTGCTCAGCTTAAAGCAGCAGGTGTGGAAAGATTTGAAGATCATGTGAAAAAAGTTTACGATGAAAATCCGAAATCAGTAACATTTTATAAATAAGATATGGAGGGGGAGCAAAATGAAAAAATTTATAAAGACAAACCCAGTGGACCGGGCAATGCAGATATTGATTTATATTATAATCATTGCACTTTGTCTGATTATTCTGCTCCCGTGTTTAAATGTACTGGCTCTTTCTTTTAATGATGGAAAGGACGCCGCCCGGGGCGGTATCTGGTTCTGGCCAAGAGAATTTACATTAAACAATTTTAAAGAGGTATTTAAAGACGGAAGCATCATGAATGCATATGGAATCACTTTGGCGAGAACAGGAATCGGAACTTTTTTTAAGTCTGATGGTCACTACCATGGCAGGCTTTGTACTGAAACAGTATGATCTTCCCGGACGTAAGCCAATCACGATTCTGATTACCTTTACCATGTTGTTTGGCGGGGGTATGATTCCTACTTATATCCAGTATAAAAATTTGCATTTGCTGAATTCTTTCTGGGTATACGTAATTCCCGGTCTGGTGAGTGTAACGTACCTTATCATGGTGAGAAGCTTCTTTGAAGGGATACCGGACAGCCTGGAAGAGTCGGCAAAGCTTGATGGCTGCGGATATTTTCAGATTTATACAAAAATCATGCTCCCTTTAAGTAAACCGGTAATCGCTGTTGTGGGACTTTATACGGCTGTGAATCACTGGAACGATTGGTTTGCCGGAGCATTCTATATGAATAATACGAAGTTATGGCCGGTTCAGACCGTATTGCAGCAGATGCTGACGAAAGCCATGAGTTCACAGCGTGAGGTTACTTCCGTGGCGCAGGCGCTGGCCCATAATACGGCCTCCGTAACTTCGGATTCATTAAAAATGGCGGCAGTTGTGGTAACGACAGTACCGATTCTCTGTGTTTATCCTTTTATACAGAAATATTTTGCCCAGGGCGCTATGATGGGTGCGGTCAAAGGGTGAGTATCCAGGGGAGAGAGAATGAACGAAAAAAGATGGGATTTATACGTTTATGGTGATGTAAATATTGATATTGTAATACCTGGTGTGGAAAAGTTCCCTGAGCCGGGACAGGAGGATGAGGTTCCGGTCATGGAGACTTTTGTAGGCGGCGGAGGCGCTGTTTGCACTGGGTGTGGGGAAACTGGGGCTGCATCCGGTGTTCCAGGGGGAAGTGGGCGATGATTTCTATGGAGCGTTCATCCGAAAGATATTTCGGGAAAATAATATAGACGATTCCCTTCTTGAAACAAGCAAAACACGAAAAACAGGCATTTCTTTAAGCTTTACAAACGAGAAAGACAGGTCTTTTTTTAACCTATCGCGGAACAAATGAAAGCATCAATATTGATACCGTGGATGTAGAGAAGGTAAATGATGCTTCTCATATTCATGTGACAGGATATGCGGGTTCGGCAAATCACGATTCTTATTTAAGATTCCTCCGGCGAATCAAAGAGGAGACACAGGCTACGGTTTCCTTTGACTTAGGCTGGGATTCCACAGGGGAGTGGAAACGGGAGATTTATCAGCTGTTTCCATATATTGACGTATTGTTTATGAATGAAACAGAAGCCAGACATTACGGGCGGAACCATGATGCCAGAGAGGCCGCGCTGGATTTTGCGGCGTATTGCGGACTGGCAGTGATTAAAATGGGAAAACAGGGTTCCATTGCCGTAAAAGGGAAAGCTATTTATGAGGCAGCCGCTTATACGGTGGAGACAATAGATACCACCGGAGCCGGAGATTCCTTTAATGCGGGGTTTCTGTATGGATTTTTAAAAGGAAAATCACCAGAGGATTCTCTGCGCTTCGGGAATGGCTGCGGTGCTTTGTCAGTAACCGCACTTGGAGGAAACACAGGGTTTCCCACAGAGAGCAGGCTTATGGAGTTTATACAGACTTATAGGGAAAGGAGGATGGCAAAATGAAGATTGCAGTGATTGGAGGAGCGGGCGTACGTACCGTCATTTTTATAAATGGTCTTCTAAAGCGTTATAAAAATTTGAATATCCATGAAGTTGTTCTCTATGATATCCAGGAGGAAAAGCAGAAAATTATTGAAAAGCTCTGTAAGCATGTGGTAAGCCGGGAACAGAAAGATTTGAAGGTATGGGCGGTATCTGATCCGGTGGAGGCCATAAGGGGGTCAGACTTTATTGTAACGACCCTTCGTGTGGGGGGAGATTCATCCCGGGTAACCGATGAGACAGTCGCACTGGACCTGGGAGTTATTGGTCAGGAAACCACCGGAGCAGGGGGATTTTCCATGGCTGTGCGGACAATACCGGTGTTGTTGAAATACTGCGAGATAATAAAAAAACACGCACCTGAGGCGTGGATTTTTAATTTTACCAATCCATCAGGTCTGGTAACTCAGGCGCTGCATAGTGCCGGATATTCCAGGGTCATTGGAATCTGTGATGCTCCAAGCAGCACAAAATTCCGCATGGCAAAAGCACTGGGAGTGACGGAAGAAGAGCTTTACGTGGAATTTTTCGGATTGAATCATCTCTCCTGGATTCGCAGCGTAAAAAAAGAAAGGGGAAGAAATCCTGCCAGAGCTTCTGGCTGATGACGGGCTTTTAAAGCATATACAGGAATTTTCCATTTTTGATCCGGAACTGCTGCGTTCGATTGGATTCCTTCCCAATGAATACCTATATTATTACTACCATAGGGAAAAGGCACTTGAAAATATAATAAAATCAGGAGCAACCAGAGGAAAGACGATTGAAGCCGTCAATATGAGGATGATGGAGGAGCTGCAAGCCATGGATATGGATTCGGATCCGGAAGGAGCGCTGCAGATTTTTCTTTATTATATGCAGCTCAGGGAAAACTCCTACATGAACATCGAAACCGGCCTTGAAAAGGGGCCGCTGGTTGAAAAGGGACAGCTTGAGGTTCCTGAGGGCATGGGGTATGCCGGTGTTATGCTGGACTGCATCGAGGGAATGCAGAGTGAAGAGGGAAAGTATCTTGTGCTTTCCATCGAAAATAGCGGAAGCATTCCGGGACTTGAAGATCAGGACGTGATTGAAACCACCTGCCTGGTATCCAGGCTGGTATTTGTCCGGTTAAGATTGAAGAAGTGCCGGAAGACTGTTATTTATTGATCCGCCTGATTAAGATGTATGAGAAACTTACGGTAGAAGCTGTGAAAACACAGTCAAGAGAAACTGCCATCAGAGCGCTGACGCTGCATCCTCTGGTAAATTCCTATTCATTGGCAAAGCAGCTGGTGGATAGATACGATGAGGTGTATGGAGGAATAAAAAATGCCATTTGATTTTCACAATCGGGACAGAATTAAGAATATCATAGAGGAGTTGGAAAGCCTTAGATATAGAGACAGAAAAGACCTGGAAGGGTTGTTATTATGGGAGGATCATGGAACAATAGGCAACAGAATCCCCCAAGGGACAGGACAGCCGGTGGAAACAGGTTTTTACTGGAAGGGCTGGGATCGTTATAACTGGCTGACTGCTGACGTAGAAATTCCCCGGGAATGGAAAGATAAAGAGGTACTGGGACTGTTTGATTTCGGTGCCCGGACCGGTACGGGAAATAACGGGGATTTTGAGAGTTTACTGTACTTAAACGGAAAGCCTTATCAGGCAGTGGACGGAAATCACCATGAAGTATTTTTGGAGCCGGCAGTAAATGGTTATTCCCAGGAACTGAAATTTCGTCTGTGGTCTGGACTAAGCGGCGGAGGAATTCCAAAGGAAAAGATGATGGAAATCCGCCAGGCTCAGATAGGAATTCTTGATCATCCCACAGATGATCTGTATTATCTGGCAAAGGCGGCACTTGAGACTTATGATTTGCTGCTGGTGGGAAATGAGTATAAAGAATGGATCCTGAATACTCTGGTAAGTACTTTTACCAGGATTAACTTTACAGAGCCCGGAGGTGAAGAATTTTATGAGACTGTGAAAATAGCCTGGCAGTTCCTTGACTCAAAGATGGATGGCAGGGGAAAGCCGGACGTGAACGTAAGTCTGATCGGACATACCCACATCGATGTGGCCTGGCTGTGGCGCTGCGCCATACAAGAGAAAAGGCAGCACGCTCATTTTCTACCGTGAACCGGCTTATGGAGAAGTATCCTGAATATCGGTTTCTTCAGACACAGGCACAGTTATACGAGTATATCAAGGAAGATTATCCCGATATCTATACATATATTCAAAAGCGTGTGAAAGAGGGAAGATGGGAACCCTCCGGAGCCATGTGGGTGGAGTGCGACTGCAACTTAGCTTCCGGAGAATCTATCATTCGCCAGATTCTTATTGGTAAAAATTTCTTCAGACAGGAATTTGACTGTGAAAGCGAATACTTATGGCTCCCGGATGTGTTCGGATACTCCTGGGCACTGCCCCAGATTTTAAAAAAAATCGGGGATAGATACCTTTATGACCACAAAAATAAGCTGGAACGATACCAATCGTCTGCCTTATGATACCTTTTGCTGGAAAGGAATGGACGGAACTGAAGTGACAGCCCATTTTATCACAACAACAGATCCAGGGGAGGACTACTATACCTATAATGGCAATACCAGTCCGGACGCCATAAAGGGTGTGTGGGAGCAGTATAAAAATAAGGATAGCAATAAAGATCTGCTGATTTCCTTTGGATTCGGTGATGGAGGCGGCGGCCCAACCAGAACCCAGATAAAGCAGGCAGAAGCCGCCGGCAAGATTCCCGGTCTGCCCCATGTAAAGATGGAGATGCCTACGGAATATTTCCGCCGTCTAAACCGGACGTTGAAAGAAAACCCTATGGATGGCTATATTCCTGTGTGGGATGGCGAATTGTATCTGGAGTTTCACAGGGGGACCTATACTTCTCAGGCTTATAATAAGAAGATGAACCGGAGAATGGAATATCTTCTTCGTGATACAGAGATGCTTTCCGTACTGGCCGGAGCGGCTGCGGGAGTACCTTATGATTATGATAATCTTTTAAAAGCATGGAAAATTGTGCTGTGTCACCAGTTCCACGATATTCTTCCCGGCTCTTCTATTAAAGAAGTATATGAAGACAGCCATGTGGAATACGGCCGGGCCCTGCAGCTGATAAAGGAAACCATGGAAGCGGTAAATCAGACGCTTTATGGACCGGAAGCCGGATGTTATACGGTGTTCAATAACTCCAACTGGATGAGAAGCGGGGCAACCTTTATCCATATGGCTGATGCAGAGCTTTCTCATTATAAAGGGCATATGGTGATAGATAAAGACGGTCAGGAAGTAAAAGCAGTCTGGAAAGAAAACGGGGTGCTTATATGGGTTTTCCAGATACAGCCATTCTCATTTTCCGCATTCCGCATTGTGGCAAAAAAAAGCCGGTCATACCGATGCAGAGCTGTCAGAGACTAAGGTAGGAGCATCTCAGATTGAAACGCCATTTTACACGATTTCCTGGAATGAAAAGGGTCAGTTGAACCGAATCTACGATAAAAAAGCGGAGCGGGAGGTTCTTCCTGAAGGGAAATGCGCCAACGTGCTTCAGATTTTTGAAGACAAACCCAGATGTTTTGATGCCTGGGAACTGGAGCCTACCATTGACTTAAAACGGGAGACAGTGGAGAACTGCATTGCGGTCAATACCAGAAAACACAGTCTGGGCTGGGAAGTGGAGTTTTCCTGGTTGTATCATAAATCCCAGATCCGGCAGACTATGTGCCTGTATGAAGAAAGTCCGCGGATTGATTTTAAGACGATCGTTGACTGGCAAGAGCGTCAGAAGCTGTTAAAGACCAGCTTTCCGGTGGCTGTGCGTGCGGTAGATGCCCGGTTTGACATTCAAAATGGAAATATCCGCAGGCCGATTACCAGGAATACGACCTGGGAAGCTGCTAAGTTTGAGGTGGCAGCTCACAAATGGGTGGATATCTGGGAAACAGGGTATGGGATGGCCGTGTTGAATGACTGCAAATATGGCCACGATGTGAAAGAGGATACCATCCGCCTGACTCTTTTAAAATCCGCAGTGGATCCTGACTATACGGCAGACCTTGGAACCCATGAATTTACGTATGCAATTCTGCCTCATGATAAGGAATGGTATGAGGTGGGCATTGAGCAGCAGGCATTTGATTTAAATAATCCTCTGACCGGAAAGCCGGGTCAAAACAGACTGGGAAGTGAAAGCTGGATTTCATTTGATCAGGAGAATCTGGTTGTGGATGCGCTGAAACGTGAAGAAAATGGAGAACGCATCATACTTCGCTTCCATGAGTTTGAGGGCAGAAGATGTGCTGTGAAAGTCAGCAGCAGACTGCCGGTAAAACAATGGTGTGAGTGTAATCTGATGGAAGAGGAGACAACGTTTAACCCGGGAGAGATTCAGGTACCTCTGAAGCCTTATGAAATTAAGACATTGCTGCTGGAACTGGAATAAAGAAGGAGCCGTGGACATGAGGATTGAAATCACCCGCAGCCCGGCCCCTGAAAGCAGGAACTTAAGGCCGGAACATGGAGAATCACTGTTTTCTTTTTTCAGAAAGCTGGGAAAGAAAGGTGGAGGTGACTGTCAGATTCGGCTGGATCAGTTGGGGTTCACAGCGGAAGAACTGACACAGGCCGTAGAACATGGAGTCTGCGGCCTGTATGATGGGGCTTACCGCTTTAATAAAGAGGCATTAAAAGGCCTGAACCGCAAAGAGATTTATGAGAACCGTGACAGCCTGGCTGATTATGGGGAAGCCTGTTATACCTTTGCTGTGGGTAACAGTGAGGCTGTTGAAGGCAGGGAAGACAGATATACAGGAATATCGGATGAAATGTGGAAACAGATTCTTTTCAAAGGGGAAAACATGGGTAAATGCAGGGGATATGCCCGTACTCTTGGGAATCTGCCTAACAATTATCTGCATACGGAGGATCTGGTCCGTTATGCCGAAGATCTGGCAAAAAACCTTGGGGTTTTCTGCCGGACATTAAGGAACCGGGAACTGGAAGAATTAAACTGCGGTGGTCTGCTGGCTGTAAACCAGGGAAGCAGCCGGGAGGCAGCCATGGTTATTCTTCAGTATGAAGGACTGCCGGGAGGCGAATGGATTGGGCTGGTGGGAAAAGGTCTGATGTTTGATTCCGGCGGATATCACTTAAAGTCCATGGATGATATGTCAGGCATGAAGTTTGATATGTGCGGAGCAGCAGGCGTGCTGGAAGCTTTTGAAATCCTGGTACGTAATAAAGTAAAAAAACAATCTCATGGTAATCTTAACTTTGGCAGAAAATGTCATCAGCTCCGACGCGGTAAAAATGGGAGACGTGATTACGACACTGGCTGGAAAGACCGTTGAGATTTATAATACGGATGCAGAAGGCCGGCTGGTGCTCTGTGACGGCATCACCTATGCGCAGCGGCAGAAAGCAGCTTTTGTCCTTGATATGGCAACGCTGACCTATTCGGCTCATGCCGCACTGGGAGATTCATTTACCGGGTTGTTTGTAAATGATGAAGATTTGCTGAATCACTGGCTGGAGGCTGCACGGGAGTCAGAAGAGAAGTTCTGGAGGCTTCCCCTGGATTCCTGTTATCATAAGCTTCTGGAATGGAGTACAGTTGCAGACTTTGCCAATTATGCGCCGGGAAAAGGCGCCGGAGCCAGTGTGGCGGCCTGCTTTCTGGAGAAGTTTGTGGATCCGGGAACCCGGTGGATTCATCTTGATATGGCAGGACCATCTGTGATACGCTCTGAAACTGAGGAAATGAGAGAGGGGGCCAGCGGGGCCGGCATCATTACTATAGTGAAATTTCTGGAAAAGCAGTAAGAAAGGAAACGATAGATGGATTTTGTATTTTATGAAACGATATCAAGGGAAGTGTTGGAGAACTATTTATCCCGCTGCGTAACTGCAGCGGGATTATTCGAAAGCAAAACTCTTACGGATGATCTGCGCGCTATCAAAGAGATGGGCGTAAAATTTCTGGGAAGGGCATCCGGCATTTGGTATATGTCGATGGAGGACGAGGAGCATTTTCGTCTCTCCAGGGAACTGGCGGAAAAAGTCCATGCTGTGGATCCGGAGATTATTCTTCAGGCCTGCGTGTTTGAGTGGATTGTGGAGCGGATGGAGGAGATCAGGATACCTGGCTATGTGTTCAAAGCCTTTGGGGTGAAGCCGGAAGATAGAACCTTTCGGATGCAGGAGGCATTGTTTACAGATGAATCATCCGGTTATATAAGCCGCAGAAAAGATCCGTCTAAAAATGGGGGTATCCCGGATCTGTCCCGCCGGGAAGCGCAGATGTGGTTTTATTACCGGGCAACCAGATATATTGACTGTGGCTATGAAGCTTTGCATATGGGACAGGTGCATCTATACACAGCTCATGATCCGGGTATGGAAAAGACAGAGCGGCTTTTTTCCATGATACGGGAATATGCCAGAGTGCATGGGAGACGGCACAAGGTGCTTCTCGATGCCCATACCCATGGCGTCAATATCCGTGGAAAGCTGCTGTTTGATTATCATGCAATGCCATTTACCAGAGTTCCGCTTCTGGAAATACCCGGAGAGAAGCTGGTGCTGGTGAGAGAGGGCTACAGTGAAGGGGGAGAAAACCCCAATGGATGGTCGGCAGGTACCATGCCTTATTTGATGGAGTATGATAATTGGGGCGGTTTAGCGGTGGAAGACCGGGATTCCTATTCAAGAGAAGAGCTGGCATGGAAGGACTGGTGGGGATATGACCAGATCGCCTGGTTTGCCAATCAGCCAGAAGAGAGCCGAAATCATTTTCTGGAATATACTTACAAATGGACAGAGATCAATAATCCCAATGCTTACTTTGAACTGCCATTTCGCCGGATGCTGGGAGATGGGGCGGTTACAGGAATAAGAGCTGACAACGGGGAACTGGACCGTCAGAATTTCTATCAGATAAACCAAAAGAGTTCTGATTGCCCCATGGGGTTCAGTCAGGAGGAGACAGCGAAGCGGTTATGGGCCACTGGGCATGAACTTAGAAAAAAAGCGGCCAATCCTGAGATGCTCATTCGTTATGGAGCCGGAGAAGTCTATGATGAAAGGACCGGAATGAAGCTGCCGGAGAAAATTGTGGTATATGGAAGTTTTCAGCCTTATGTGGGCGCAGTAAAAAAATGATTCTAACAGCGAAGTGACCCGGATGTATTATATCGGTGACAACACCTATACATTGTCTGTGGTACTGCCGTTTGCAGGGACTTATGATTATTCGGTAGCGACTTACGGAACGCTGTCGGCCACCTATCAGGAAGACAGATATCCCAGAAGCGGCTCAGGCAATAAGGCACATTTTACCACGGAGAAAGATAATATGGCAGTGCGTTTTAAATACCGGTTTATTATAAATGAAGTTACAGTAGAGAAGTATGATTGAATTAATAAGAATGGCGCCGGTGGTTATTACCGGCGCTATTTTAAAAAATCTGAAGTTATGAAAGCATGATGAGGTATTTAACCGGAAAATGGTGGAATAAGTTGTACAGATTAAGGATTTGAACCAGCACATTAAGAAAAGCCTTTTCCTTTCATTCATCACATGATAAGATAACCATGTATAAAAACACTTAAGAGAAAGGGCACATGAGTATGGGTAAAGTATGGAAAGTAAAAGTTGATGAAAAGAATTATGAGATCAAGCTGAAGGGGAGTAAGGTTCTTGTGAATAATGAAGAAAAAAAGCTGAAGGACTTCCTTGTTAAGCGAGAGTGGTTTCAGGCTGCTTATGCCATAGATGTTGGCACTAAAAAGGCTTCGTTGATTGTAAGTTCTGATTGGGGGAACTAAGCTGGTTATTGACGGGAAAGACTGTGCAACCGGTGAAGCATATGTTCCTGTTAATATCCCTAAATGGGCATATATTTTCATGGCATTGCACTCGATAAATCTTATAAATGGTCTTTTGGGAGCATTGATCGGTATAATCGGCTGTTCTGCTACTGTTTCTATTTCTTCCAACAAAAAAATCCATATAGCCGCAAGAGTGGCCCTGGATATTGTGGTGCTGATTTTGACTTATGTTTTGGTTTTTGGAATTGGATTTGCATTAGCACAGCTATAAGGAAGGAAAGATAAAATTGAATATATTTAAGGAACTTAGATTATCTCTTTATGATTTTAAATGCTTTAAGGAATTTATAAAAAATAAACGCAGCAAGGTTTTTTTAGCAGGAGTTGTTCTTATGGTCATATATTTTTCCCTGACCATGATCGTTCCTTTTATAAAATTTCAGTTCAAAACAGGCGGATTTGTAAAAATAATAGAAGACTATGTTCCTGATTTTGAGTTAAGCGGCGGAACTCTTTGGGTTGAGAAGCCGATCGAATACGAAAAAGATGGTACATATATTTATATAGATACGGCCCCGGATCTCTCTTTTTATGATGTGGATGAGATCAGGGAATATATTTCAGATTATTATCAGGTAGTCCTGATGGATTCGGAAAAGGTCATTGTAAAGAATAAAGGTGAAATTATGGGAAAATACTTTTCCGAATTTGACATGGATTTCAGCAGGGAGACGCTTCTGCAATGGGTACCGAATGCCTATCTGGTTGTAACAGCTTTTATGGTTCTGGCATTTATATTCATGACGGCGTTGTTTTTCTTTGGAGTACTGGTCGTTGCTCTTATTGGGATGATAGCTGCCTCATGCATGAAATACCGTCTGACCTTTGGACAGTTGTATCAGATGGGGGTCTATGCCAGAACGCTGCCTTTATTGATTAAGGCAATTATGTCCTTTCTGCCGTTTTCCATACCAATGTTCGGGATCATTAATTTTGGACTTTCCGTGTTATATATTGTACTTGCCATTCAGAAGATGAAGGAGTCTGATCTGCAAAAACCCATGGAATTTGTTTCAGAGCAGGGTAATTATTTTAGATAAAAGCAAGATAGGGGATACTACCAATTTTTTTATAATTCGCAATATCCTGTTTCACTTCTTTGTAAGATAATGTGATTCGTGATTAAATAAGCTCAATTGAGCTCAAATAAAAAGTGCATCCCTGAGGACGCACCTTGTGCAATATAATATCACAAACAAAAGTATAAATCCTTAATTGAATGTAAAAGTATTGAATAAACCTGGATGCAAAAGAAGCAAAGGGAAAATTGGATAAAATGACAGAAAAGGAATTGACAGACAATGATAAACAGAGAAGATATGCTGGAGCTGACAAGCGGATGACCCTTGCCCGGACATCCTTTACAAGAATCGCAGGGTGTTATGTTGATAGGGAGGGAGAGTTTGATGGGAGTTTTAATACAAATTTCTTAAAATTACCTCCTTCAGAGCGAACCAAAAAATTGAAGCTGGCAAAGGAGATTCCCTTTTCTGCCACCAATGTAAACTTAAAGAAATATGAATTTCCACAAAGCATGCGAAAGCCGGGGAGTATGTGGCAGCTGCTTATGGCGATGAATGAATGCGGACTAAAAAATGATGCCCTGATGGACACATTTTATGATGTAGTCATGGAAAGCTACCATACGGATTTGGAATATGCCATTTTACTTTTCCATGATCGCTATGATATTCCGGCAAAGGCTTCGGATAAGGAGAGATTGTGGGAATCGGAAGAAGTGTTTGAATATATGATTTGTGCTATCTGCCCGTTAGCAGGGGAGTATGAGCCGGGGAAACCGGAGTGTGGATTCTTATTCCCCGCATTTACAGACAGAAGCGGGGATCTGAATCATATTGATGTATTTCAGGCAGATGCGGACCGGCCGCACAAAGAAATCTTGGAGGCATTGGGAATCGGCGGCTTGCCGTTCTGATGTGCATGGTAGGAATGATGGCAGCCTTGACTGCTTGTAAAGACAGTGGAGCAGAAAAGACGGAAGCTGTTAAAAATCATTCCGATACCATTGAAAAGCAGCTGGATCTTATTTCTGGAAACGTTGCACTCTGGTGGGGAGATGACGAGATTCTTTATGGACGCTATGGTTATTCCGTTACGGATTTTAAGAAGAATGGCCGATTGGAAATTATTGCATCCACCTGCCAGGGAAATGGCCTTTATACACACAGTTCTATCTGGGAGGTAAATGAGTCCATGGACGGATTGCTGACGGCCATTCTATTACGGAAGACCAGCACAATGTGATTGCGGATACCTTCTATGGAGATTTGGAAAAGCTGCAGGCCTCCCTCTCCTGGATAGAAGCTGATGATATTTCTGAGGCTGGAGATAAGACGATTGCTGAAATTAGTGGGGAAGCGGTCCGAAAACTCATAAGCAAGTCCTGGGCTGGGTTTCAGATAAAGTAAACCGGGGAAAATAGTTAGATTTATAATAGAATCAACAATCAAAGCAGCTCTTAATGCAAAAATGGAACAGGGGTTAAACAAAGCTCATCCATTCTTGCATTAAGGGCTGTCTTTAATAGCAGGTATCTTTCCAATGGTGCATTGGGCCGTCTCTTATAAATTAAAAGCCTTTCTAAATTCGCTTGGTGTAACCCCATGAACATCCTGAAAAGCAGCAGCAAATTTGGACGCATTTTTATAGCCGCACAGCTCCGAAATATCCCGGATGCTTAGATGGTCTGCAGACAAAAGCTGCATGGCACGTTTCATTTTTTTCCCTGCGGATATAATCATAAAGGGGAATCTGATAAATGTTTTTAAAGCTTAAGCGTAATTTGCTCTCGCTCATATCTGCTATTTTTGTCAATTCTTCCATTGGCGGAACCTGGAGAATGTTTTCGTCAATTTTCAGTTTCACAGAGTAAACTTTTTTTCTCATTTTCCCATGTTACATAGTTTCTGCGATTGCTCCTCCGATCTGGAGTTACCGGATAGTTTCTGGCGATTGAGCATAGCAGATGGAGCACCATTCCTTCAAAGGCGAGGAGGGGCATATCCGCATTGCGCACTGCCCAGCGGATCTGTTCTAATATCATCATGATATTTGATGTGTTGTAATGTTCTGTTTCCCATGCTTTTGCATCTTCAATGCTGATTTTTGGGGGATTGTTTCTTGTTTGCAAAAAGGGTTGTAAAAAGTCATCAAAAACAAGAACACTGGTAAAGCAGGTATGGGTTCCTTTTGGAAAGGTCAAATGAAATGGATGCTGGGGATTAACCAGAACGTGGGTCATGGGGGTGAACGTGGTTGATGCCTTGCCCTGCTGGGAATATATTATGCTGCCGCAGTCAATACAAAAATCCACAAACATGGCTTTTTCACGTCTATGGAGTGTACAATTTTTTTATCTGGAGTAAACCATGCGCTGGAAACAAACAGGCCTTTTGCAGGACATGCTTCAACGATCCAGCCATTGGACCAGTGGGGCGGAAAGTAATATCCGGTCCCTGGTCCGTAGGTCCGCTGATCCAGGTTATATTTTTTCGCCATGGCTCCCCATGAGGCGGCTTGATATTCATTCATTGCATGATGGCTCACTTTCTAACTTTTATACCTTCAAATTATACATGAAAGAAGAAAAAAAGACAATGGAATGATGCTCCAATTTGGTTTAATTATGCTCCATATAGCTAAGAATAAAATAAAAAAAAGTATCAGGAATCAACGGAAAACAGTGTGTTTGAGCAGTTACATGAAAAATAAGCTTCTTCGTAATGGACTCAGGCCATATTGACGTATATTTTTTATTGTGTTAGTATTCTGATTAGTTAGTTGAGACTAACATAAAGGGAAAGAAAGTAAACTCTCAAGCTGTAAGAAGGAAAATTATCACAACTTTAAGGAGAATTGATATGAAGAAATCAGGGTCTATATTTTGTTTCATGTTCGCGCTTTTATTTGCGCTGACAGGATGCAGCAGTGTAAACCGGGAAAACCCTAAAGCGCCGGACATGCACACAATAAATACAGTAATGGGAGAAATAGAAGTGCCAAAAGAGCCACAGCGTGTAGTCGTGAACTGGTACATAGGAGATGTGCTTTCTTTAGATTTGAATGTGGTTGGATACAATGCATGGGAACAGGAAACCATGCCATTTTATAATAAGTTCTCTTCGGATTCCAAGCTGGAAAACTGGGCAGCAGAAGATATTATGGCTGCGGAGCCGGATTTGATTATTACTTATCAGACAGAGGATTTTGAAAAGTTTGGGAAAATAGCTCCGGTACTGGTCATTCCAGAAGAAAGCGTAAGCTCTATTGAGCGTCTGCGCATCATTGGAGAGGCTACAGGAAAGGTGAAAGAAGCAGAAGCCTTGATTGGGGATTTTGAAGAAAAGCTTGCCGCAGCAAAGGAGGAGCTGCAAAGCGAAAAATACCAGGGGAAAACATTCAGCATTCTGGAAGACTGGGGTCCAACCGGTGATTGGAACGGTGTGGCCTATGAAACTGGTTCCAGAGGAGGAACTTTGGTTTATAACTATCTTGGTCTTAAAAAAACCGGAGAAGCTGGAGAAACTGGTGGAAGAATCCGGTAACAGCAGAGGGACTTTAAGCTATGAGGTCGCTCATGAATATTTCGGAGATTATATATTATGGTTCCAGCAGGAAGGAAAAGAATCAGAATATGCAAAGACAGATATTTGGAAAAGCATTCCTGCTGTTGCAGAAGGCCGGATTGCAGAAATCCCGGGAAAGTATCAGGGGTTGTTCTACTATTCTGATATAGCCAGCTTATCTGCACAGTTGGATTATACGGTTTCTGCAATTCAGGGAATGTCAGAATAAGAATCAGAGTGAAGGAGCAGTTCTCATGTTGAGATTAAAAAAATATAAGACGGCGCTTTTCATGGCGCTTGGGGCTGGAATGCTGCTTTCAGCCTGCAGTTTAAAAGAGCAGAAAACCGGCGGCGAAACTAGAGTTATAAAGACCGTTCATGGAGAAGTTGAGGTACCGGCGGATCCCCAGAGAGTCATTGTAACGTATTGTATGGGAGATGTTTTGGCCCTTGGATTAAAGCCTGTGGCAACTTATGATGCCGGGGGAAAAGCATATGAAAAGGAAGTGGAAGGTCTACCGGTTTGGGATAAATTTGAAGCAGAAGAAATTTTATCTTATGATCCGGATTTGATTTTAGTAGTGAATCAGGAGCAGTATGATATTGCTTCTAAAATTGCACCTACGGTATGGCTTCCTTTTACAGAACTGTCCTTAGAGGAACGGGTCCGTTTCTTAGGGGAAGTGCTGAATCGCCAGGATGAGGCGGAAAAGGCTTTGGAAAATTTTGAACAAAAGTTGAAAGAAGCAAAGGAAGAGCTTGCAGAAAAACAAATTATGGACAAAACAGTCAGTATTTTCGGGACAGATGCAAATGGCAGCATTTGGGTATTTGGTGATAAGTGGGGCCGCGGCGGTGACTTGATTTACAGCCACCTGGGGTTTAAGGCACCGGAGATCGTTCAAAATGAAATCATCGCAAAAGACCAGTACCGGGATGTGTCCATGGAAGTGATCCAGGATTATGCAGGAGACTATTTAATCCTGTCCGGAGATACTGAAGAGCTGAATGGAAACACCATTTGGGAATCGCTCCCAGCAGTAAAAAATGGAAGAACCATTCCCATTGATTTTACTCTGTTTTATGATATTGACATCTACTCATCCAGTGTACAGTTGGATTATCTTTTGGAGGCGATGTTAAATATGCCTGAGTAGCTTGATAGCCATTACGGAAAGGAACAGGCTTCAATGAAAACTACATCAATAAAGCGGCGGTGGAAAGGCTCCGCCGGCTTTGCTATTTATATGATTCTTGGATTTGGACTTTTAATTTTCATGTCGGCGGCATCCATTTCTTTTGGTGCTGCCGACATGCGCCTTGCCACTGCCTGGGAGGCAATCTTTCGATTTAATCCCAATTTGACAGAGCATCAGATTATTCAGACCCTTCGGCTTCCACGTACCGTGGCAGATTTAATAGTGGGATGCAGTCTGGCAATTTGCGGAGCAATCATGCAGGGAACAACACGGAATCCCCTTGCTGACTCCGGACTTATGGGAATCAGCTCCGGAGCACCTTTGCCATGGCGTTTTGTATGGCATTCCTGCCGGGACGCACCTATGGCCAGACCATTTTGTTTGCATGTACGGGAGCTGCAGCTGCAACAGCCATGACCTATTTTATTGCTTCTCTTGGAAAAGGAGGAATGACGCCTCAGCGTCTTGTATTGGCAGGAATTTCTATTTCCATGCTGTTTGGAGCATTCAGCCAGTTCCTCTCCATTAAATACCGTCTTGGCCATGCCCTTGCTTATTGGACAGCAGGAGGAACAGCAGGAGCCAAATGGAGCGAGCTTATGATGATCCTCCCTCTTTTTGCAGCAGGAGTTCTGGCGGCGTTTTGGCTTTCTCCATCGGTCACTGTGCTGAGTTTAGGGGAAGAAGTTGCAGCCGGGTTGGGATTAAAGACCAGATTGGTCAAAGGAATTTCTACACTGATAGTGCTGCTTCTTACCGGGCTTTCTGTCATTATCGTAGGGCCGGTTGGTTTTGTTGGACTCATTACCCCTCACATTGTCCGATATATGGTAGGGGTGGACTACCGGTATATCATTCCTGCTTCAGGGCTTTATGGAGCTTTGCTTACGGTTTTTGCCGATTTAATAGGACGACTAATCAATAAACCTTATGAGACGCCAATTGGCATCATATTTGCTGTGATCGGTGTTCCTTATTTCCTTTATCTTGCAAGAAAGCAAAGGAGGGAATTTGAATGAAAAAAAAGTTTCTTTTTCTGATTATGGTAATCTTAATGGCAGTAATAGCTGTGATCAGCATTAACTCTGGAAAAATGAATCTCACTCCAGGAGAAGTTTTAAATGTGATCACAGGAAAAGGCACTCCGCAGCAAAACTTAATTATTTTGGAATTCCGCCTTCCCCGTATTATTCTGTCAATCCTTGTGGGAGTGGGAATGGGTGTTTCCGGCTGTATCATGCAGAGCCTTTTGCGAAACGATATGGCAAGTCCCGGTACTTTAGGAATCAGCTCCGGTTCCGGGCTGTTTGTATTGATTTTTGTAGTATTGTTTTCTGCTAAGACGGTGTCATCTGCAATTTTGATGCCATTACTTTCCTTTTGCGGAGGAATGACCGCTGCAGGATTGATTTTTCTGCTTTCTTATAGAAAAGGGAAAGACATTTCCCCTACAGGGCTGATTTTAACAGGTGTTGCGCTGGGAAGCGGATATGGAGCTTTAACTACACTGCTGACTCTTAAGCTGGATCAGAATGAGATGGATTTTATACAGCGCTGGAGCGCCGGCAGTTTGTGGGGAGATGAATGGCGTTATCTTGTCATACTGATTCCATGGACATTGATTTTATGCGGATATGTATTTTATAAAGCTCATATTCTAAACATTCTTAACCTTGGAAATGAAACGGCTTCAGGCCTTGGTGCGGCAGTAAAGCCTGAATTTATCGGTTTGACCGTAGCAGCAGTAGCACTTTCTTCTGGCAGCGTATCGCTGGGTGGAAACTTCTTTTTCGTAGGGATGATTTCCCCTCATATGGCAAGAAAATTGATGGGGCCAGACCATAAATGGTTCCTTCCTGCCTCCGGGCTTTGCGGTGCGATCATTGTATTGCTTGCAGATACCATAACAAGAACCATCAGCCTGGGGGCAGATGTGCCTACAGGTATTGTAATTACAGTGCTTAGTACCCCGTACTTTTTATATTTATTGGCCAAAGAAAATTAAGGAGGAATGTATGAATAGTATCACAACAAAAAAATTAGACATTGCCTATGACAACGCTCTGATAGTGGAGAATTTGGATATGGTAATTCCTCATAAAAAATCACTTCCATCATTGGCCCCAACGGATGCGGGAAATCCACAGTGCTAAAAGCCATCGGGCGCATTTTAAAACCAAAAAAACGGAATGGTTTATTTAGATGGAAGTGATATCTCAATACTTCCCACTAAGGAAATTGCAAAAAAAATGGCGATTTTGCCCCAATCACCTTCTGCTCCCAGCGGGCTGACGGTAAGTGAACTGGTTGCATATGGGCGGTTTCCTCACCAAAGCGGGTTTGGAAAATTGACTCCTGAGGATAAAAAGATTGTACGGTGGGCAATTTCGGCAACCAAGCTTTTGGATTTGGAGCATCGGGAGGTAAATACATTATCCGGGGGACAGCGGCAAAGAGTCTGGATTGCATGCACTTGCCCAGCAGACAGATCTGATTTTGCTTGACGAACCCACTACTTATCTGGATCTGGCTCATCAGCTTGAAGTATTGGAGCTTTTACACGGACTGAACCGCAGCCAGGGCTGCACCATTGCCATGGTTCTTCATGATTTGAATTTGGCGGCACGTTTTTCTGACTATATGATTGCGGTCCGGGGAGGGAAAGTCATTAAGCACGGCAGCCCGGAAGAAGTAATGGTACCTCATGTTTTAAAGGAGACATTTTCCATTGATGCTGAAATTGTAAAGGAACCAAGAACAGGACGGCCCGTGTGCCTGACGTATGCTCTTTTACATCAGGAACGTCTGTCCCATAAGGAGGCGATTTCTGTATGAGAACAGCACTGCGGATATTCCGGGAGGCCAAAAGGTACCGGATCCATCTGATATTTGCACTTTTTGCCCTCGTGGTATCTACGGCAGCCGGGTTTTATGCGCCGTGGGCTTTAAGGGAATTAACGGCACTTGCTACAGAAGGAATCGGTAATTTTCAGGCTCAGGCCCTGCGTATCGGACTGTCTCTTCTTGGCGCAGCTACAATCCAGCGGCAGGAACTTCTGCGGCCGGATATTTAAATCATTATGCAGCCCTTCACTATGTGGCGGATTTACGAAAGCGGCTTTACGGCAAACTGCAGCATATGAGCTTAAGTTATTTTCACAAAAGCAGGACAGGCGATCTCACCAGCCGTGTCGTGAATGATGCGCTGGATGCAGAGGTACTTTTGGCACATGTGATTCCGGATTTTGCAGTCAACGTTCTTACCTTTATAGGGGTGGGAGCTTTGCTGTTTACGATCAATGGAAAGCTTGCATGGTAAGTCTGGTTACCATACCGTTTCTTCTGGGAATTACCATGTGGCAGAGCCGTCATGTATCCCCTACGTGGAAAGAAAATTCCCGGGTAAGAGGGGAACTTGCAGGAAAGGTGCAGGACAATCTTTCCGGCATCAAAGAAATTCAGATTTTTAATCAGCAAAGCCATGAGGAACGTAAGGTTGCAAATCTTTCGCTTCGCCACAGCTTAGCCTATCTTCGTGCAAGCTTCTTTTTTGAAACAACTTATCCTTTGCTTGCCTTTGTCACTGCACTGGGAACGGTGATTGTCGTCGTTTATGGCGGGTACCTGGTGGGAACCGGGGAAGTGGAGATTGCAGACATTGTTGGATTTGTTATGTATCTGTCCATGTTTTATGGTCCTGTAAAAAGCTTTTCCGCTCTTGCGGAAAGGGCAGGAGAAGCCGGAGCCGGGTGTAAACGGGTATTTGATGTGTTTGATGAAATCCCGGAAGTAAAGGAAAAGAAGTATGCAAAAACCCTTAATCGGGTTCAAGGTGAAATTGTACTGAAAGATCTTTCTTTTTCTTATC
>BBDR01000019.1 GCA_001312405.1 Clostridium sp. NkU-1
GCGGGCCAGTTGGGCCAGTAACTCCCTGTGGGCCGGTTGGACCTGTATCTCCTTGTGGACCGGTTGGACCAATGTCTCCTTGTGAACCCATTGGACCGGTGTCTCCCTGTGGACCGGTTGGACCCGTTGCTCCTTGCAGACCAGTAGCTCCCTGCGGACCTATTGGACCCGTATCTCCTTGCGGGCCAGTTGGACCGGTTGCTCCCGTCGGACCTGTCACTCCCCTCGGACCTGTTGGCCCCGTTGGACCCATTGGCCCAGGGCAGCCCCTCGGCCCCATGCCCCCCAGCGGACCCGTTGGACCCGTTGGGCCCTGGCAGCCTCTGGGCCCCTGCATACCTGTTTCACCTTTTGGACCAGGACACCCCGTATTCCCTTTGGGACCTGTTGGGCCTGTAGGACCAACGGAACAGCAGCCACGGTTACATCTGCAGCTTTTCTCTGAACAATCCTGTTTTGTCAGCGCCGGGTTGTTTCCATAACTATCGCTGGCATTCTCCATATTATGACACCCCTTCTAAAAATCCCTAAAGGAACATATTCTAATGTCAGCAATAATACGCTCCATTTTTTAAGGAACATTTGATTTTTGTGCGGCAGAAACGATGTTAAAGTTGCTTTTTAGCCGTTCATTATCGGGAGCATATTGAAGAGCACTTTTTGCATGTTCCAGGGATTCCTTTGGCATACCCAGCCAATAAGCAGCTATGGAGCAAAAGTCATCCGGAGTATAATCCCAGGAATATCCCATATTGACAAAGGTCCTTGATTTCTCCTTGATCTTCAAAGCCTCTTTTGTCAAAAAATATGTCATTGCCCAGTCTTTTAATTCATAGCACATTTTAGAGAACTCCACATAGGGATCACGAATATCCGGTACTTCAGCAATCGCTTTATAATACCAGGCGTATGCCCCTTTTGAATCTCCTATTTTATAGCAGGATTTTGCAATCCAGCGCATTGCGGCACATCGTTCGTCTTTCCATACAGCAGCCGGCAAATCAAGATATTCCTTAAGTGTATCAATGCATTTTTGCCACTGGCTCTTATACATGTATTCTCTTCCAAGATAGTACCGCATCCTCTCATCCTCCGGATCCTCCTTCACAGCAAGCTCCAAGAGGGGAAGATAGGAACCCCGGGATTTTTGAATGTCCGGGTAATGGCTGAGAATCATTCCTTCGATGTATATGGTTTTAACGGGCAGATTGCCCGTATATTGGATAAATTCGTGAACAGGGCATTTCCAGCGGAAGCCTTGCCGGCTATGCACCTTAAAGTAATAAAATTGAATGTCAGGAGTACCGTCTTCCTTAAGACTCCAGTTATAAAGGTATCTTCCCATTCCTGCGGTCTGTCTGGAACTTCCCGGACCTTGATTAAGCCACGCTTCCTCCAGCTTCTTACGCCAGCCTGGCTCAAACAATTCATCTAAGTCCGTACAGACGCAGATGTCTACATCCTCCGGGACATGATCCAGGGAAATATTCCGCGCCACATCAAATCTCCAGGGCTTTACTATGTCCACATATACAACCGCGCCCCGCTCTTTCAACTTTTCAACAGTTCCATCATCCGAACCGGTATCAGTGACCACAATCAGGTCCGCCTCACTCATAGAGTCCATCCACTTATCTACAAACTGAACTTCGTTTTTACAAATGGCATAAACACAGATTTTTAGTCTCATGAGGATCCCTCCGCTTTTTTCTGTTTTTTGATCCTGTCCTCAATCATAAGCATGTTATTTTGCAGCCTTTTGTTGGATGGGTCCAGCCCCAAGGCTTTCCGGGCATAGTCCCTGGCTTTCTCATACATCCCCATGTTATAAGCACCGATGGCGCCGTAATCATACAAAGCAAATCCCCAGCATTCCTGTTCTACCAGATAGCTGCCTGAATTTCCCTTGATCGATAATCCTTTTTCTGCCATGCGTAGGACAGGGGCCAGTTTTTTTCCTTATAGGCTGATTTTACCAGTGCCAGATATGGTTCTCTGGCATCCGGGCATTCCGCCAAAGCACGGAAGAGCCATGATCTGGCTTCTTTCATATTTCCCTTCTCTTCATAGCATTGGGCTATAAAGCGCATGGAGGCACTTCGCTCCTCGTTCCATCTGCCGTTGGCAGGGAAAGATGTCTCTTCAGTGTTTCAATTCCCTTGTCATAATTTTTATGATATATATATTCTCTTCCAAGCCAGAACATAGACCTGTCATCAAGCGGATTCTCCTCAACTGATAATTCCAGAAGGGGAAGATACTGGCTTCTTGGCTTTGATAAATCCGGATAATGATTGAGAACGATTCCCTGAATCCATGCAGTTTGTTCCGGACCAGCACCGCTGTATTCCAGGACCTCATGAACCGGATGTACCCAGCGGTAGCCATGCCGGATGTGGATCTTTTCCATAGGATACTGTTTTTGGGGAGTGCCGTCAGGATTACAGGCAAATGTAAATAAGTATCGTGCACGGGTATATTCCGGCTTCCATAGGTCTTCCAGCTTTTGTCTCCAGCCTGGCTCAAAGACCTCATCCAAGTCATTCGAAACGCAGATGTCCGCATCCTCGGGGACATGGCTTAATGCCACATTGCGGGCCGTGTCAAACCGCCATGGCGATATGGTCTCTTCATAAACAATGGCTCCTCTTTCCCGAAGCCTTTCAACCGTATGATCGGTTGAACCTGTATCCGTCACAATGACGGCATCCGCTTCGGATACGGCATCCATCCAGCGGTCTACAAACTGCTCTTCGTTTTTACTGATTGCATATACACAAATTTTATATTTGTTCACTTCCACCGACTCCTTTAGACATTTTTATTCGCTATATTTATTCTACTAAATTCAGTATATGCATCCTGCAGCTTATCTTGTGAAGAAGGGAGGCTGCATCACTGCATCCCCCCCTAAGTAATTGTTTTTAATGATTCGTCTGACCATAGGTCTTGAATTTCTCCATCACTTCTTTCATCTGTTCCCCATTTAAGATAACAGGGTTTCCCAGACACATTGCTTTATATTGGACTTCTGCCAGAAACTCCAGATTGCACGCAAGCCCATAGGCGCTCTTAAGATCGCTGCCGCATACAATCTGTCCATGATTTCCAAGCAGTACTGCTTTGCCTTTTCCACAATACTTTATCGATTCCTCAGCCAGCTTCACCGTTCCGAATGTGTGATACGGCACGCACGGCACTTCGGCAGTGCCGGCATCACCTATGACGTAATGAACTGCCTTTACAGGCAGATTTAAAGCCGCCAGGACTGTACAATACATGGAATGGGAATGAACCACTGCGCGGGCTTCCGGTTTATCTCTGTAAAAAACCGAGTGAAGTGCCCACTCGCTGGATGGTTTACGGCTTCCATCAACGATATTAGCTTCCAGATCCGTAATCACCACGTCTTCCGGGTGAAGGTCCATATAATTTATTCCGGAAGGCGTAATAGCCATCAATTTTTTTTCTTCATTATAAATACTTAAATTACCACTTGTTCCCGGCGAAAGTTTCTCCTGGCTCATTCTCTTTCCATATTCAACAATCAATTCTCTTTCATCTTGTAATAACATTTTCATCCTCCTTAAATCAGCCCTCTCCCCGGTCTTTCTAAACTTTATGCCAAGCGGATATTCGCAATCCGCGACCCTGCTTACTCACAGCGTGCCCCGCTCCGCCGGGCATAACTGAATAGCAGCTATTGCTGCTTGTCAGGCGGGACTTATACTCCACCTGACTGGGGCAAGTCCCCACCCACCACTTAATAACCTCGTGTTCCCGCTTCTAAGGGGCGGGAACACTGGGTCACACTGTGCTTTTTGCACTTGCAGTGGGGGACTTACTTGATTTGGTTAAAATATGCGTTTAAATTCAACGGAGCAAAAATCCCCTTGTCCGTTACCACACCATCACAAAGCTTGGGCGGAGTAATATCAAAAGCCGGATAATACCCCTTCACACCCGGCATAGTGACCCTGGTTCCCATGGCTTCCAGAACCTGTTCCGGATCGCGTTCTTCGATCCTGACCGTATCTATGGTCTTATGAGCTTCATTAGGCTCTCCTGTCACATAATAAGGGATTCCCCAGTAATTTGCCATAAGTGCCATTTGAAATGTGCCCACCTTGTTGACTACATAACCATCCATGGTAATAACATCCGCAGCAGAAGTAAATACGTCAACCTTTTTTTCCTTCATAGCATATCCGGGCATATTATCAGACACAACCGTTACATCAAACCCCATATCACAGGCAACGCTGGCTGTCAAGCGCGCTCCCTGAAAATACGGACGTGTCTCTGCACATATCATTTTAATTTCATTCCCTCTGTTACGGCATTCCCGAAGTGCTGTTCCAATGACTGTTTCTGCAAAACAGATGGTCATAACCGTTCCATTTTGGGGAATCTGGTCGGCCAGATAAGAACCCACCTTACAGTATTTCAGATAGTTATTGTTTATATAATGAAACGCATACTCCTGCATGGCATCCACAAGCTTCTGCCCGGTTTCTCCTCCCCGGACTTTCTCCCTTACGATTGCCATGGCTCCATCCGTGATTTTCACCATAGCTTTCACGGTTGTCGGACGGGCATGAGAAAGCGTATAAGCAGCATGTTCCATATATTCTTCCACATCTGCCTGCCGCTCTTCATAACTTCATAAGCAGCAAGTGCCATTCCCATGGCAGCCGCAGTATAAGGCCTGCACTCTGGGTAACCATATCTGCAATGGCCTGAGCCACCTCTTCATGCTTTCTGCACACTACATATTCTGTTCTCACCGGATAAATACGCCGGTCTAATATGCGCACCATCCCGTCTTCATACCATGCAACATTTTCATAGCGCAGCATAAATGCCAAGCCTTCGTCTCCTCTTTTCATTACTTTCTCCTTTCTACTGCCAGTAAGGTCATCCTGCCAACAAAAACGCCGCAAAGGTTACATCTTTCCACTTACCTGATGTTCAATGATTTCATGAAACCGATGGGCAATTTCCTTTCCCTGTGAAAGCTTTTCCCGCTGCTTAATCAGAACTATACCGGTTAAAATCAAGGCCCTCTCTATTTCAATTCGTTTTTCCGCATTTTCCACGCCGCTTACTTCCTCTACCTTCGAATCTCCCACAACGCGGCGGATTATTTCCGTGCCTGCATATCCCAGGGTGTCAGCCATTATCTTACGAATATAATGATCTTTAAAACCGGAATTCCTGTACATATCAAACGAAACAACCTCATCATACTTTTTTTCCTATTTTATCCCTTACCATATCGTAGCACTGGATGATCGTTTCTTCAATCCACTTTAAAAATTCGCTATTTTCCGGTTCAAGATAAGCCCTGTTCGTCCATGCGAAGAAAAGGTTGCCAATCACATTTCCAATGTCATAACCCATAGGACCATAAAACGCAAATTCCGGGTCAATGACTTTTGTTCCTTCATTATTTACAAAAATCGAGCCTGAATGAAGATCCCCATGAATCAATGCCTGAGCATGGTTCATAAAGTCATCCCGTAATTTTCCCACCTCTCCCTTTAATTCCTCATCAGAATACAGGCAGGATTCCACAAACACTTCATTTCCCGGTGTAACAATATTGCAGTTGCGTCCTTTTAAGTCATAATAAGGCTGAGTAAAAACAAGATCCTCCGAAATATCACACAATTCCACATTGGTAAACAATTTAACCCATTCCTTTTTTAACCCTCTGTCCATAACAAGGTCCGTTGTAGGAAGCAGTGTATCCACCAAAAATGAAGAAATATCTTCTGCCAGGCGGGGAAATGTTTTCCCTAAAAGCATTTCTTTGCGAAGATTTTTATAAGCAGAAATATCTTCCATGGACAAAGCACACATAATTTCATCATACCGATAGACCCTGGGCACATAATCAGGTGCCAGTTTGCCTTGTATTTTCAGTATTTCCGCTTCTATTTTATTACGGTGTAAATCCAGGGGACGGCCTGATGCCCTTAACACCTTATCTGCCTGTTTAATAACCAGGGAACGGCCTGTGGCTTTCTCAGATACCCGAAAAACATAATTAATATTGCCATCGCCAATCTCAGACACTGTAAGCTCTGCTTCCGGTCCAAAAAAACAAATAACCTCCGCCGCATACTTCTTAACGTCTTCAAGCTTCATTAAAAAAATGTTCCGTATATTTTGTATTCATCCCTATTCTCCTCGTAAATTATTTGCTGCTGCCAAATTTTTGGGAAACCCGGTTACAATAAACAGCACACCAAAAACAAGCATCAGCAGGCAGTACCATACATATGGCATGATGGCGGTAGGACTGATCCCTGCCAGGCCACCTGCCACCAGCAGCTGTCCTGCATAAGGAAGCAAACCATTAAAAGCAGAAGAAAACAGGTCCAGAATACTGGCTACACGGCGGCGGTCGATTCCCTGGGCATCCGCAATATTCCTTGCAATCGGACCGGCAGCGATAATTGAAATTGTATTGTTGGTTGTTGATATATCAAGCAGTGAAACCAATGCCGCAATGCTCAGCTCCCCGCCACGGGCGCTTTTTGTTTTTTTCGTCAACTTCTCCAGCAGATAATCAATACCGCCGAAATACTTCATCAGCGCCACCATGCCTCCAACCAATACCGCAATCAAGGACATATCTTCCATCCATGTCATACCTTCATGCAGAATGCCAAGAGATTGTAAGAGGGTAAAATCACCATGCATCATGCCAATAACAAGGCCGCTTAAAATGCCCAGGCCCATAACCGGAATAACATTCATACCACTTAAAGATAAAACAATGATAACCGCATAAGGAACAATATTAATAACATTGAAATCATATACCTGGGCTGCAATTTCCCTCCCCATGGGAACTAAACTCAATAAGATCAGGTTAATAATGACAGCAGGAAGTACCATAAGGAAATTAGCCCTGAACTTGTCCTTCATGCTGACCTCCTGGGTACGGGTGGCAGCAATTGTAGTATCAGAAATAAAAGATAAATTGTCGCCGAACATAGCGCTTCCAACTACTACACCGCCGATAAGCGCAACGTTGACGCCTGTTTTTGCAGCAAGGTCAATCGCCACTGGCATCAGAGCCGAAACAGTTCCCATGGAAGTTCCCATGGAAAAGCTTAAGATACAGCCTATCAAAAACAATCCGGGAAGCAGCATTCTAGTCGGCAATATGGTAAGGCCGATGTTTACGATGGAATCCACAGCATGCATATTATTTGCCACACTGTAAAATGCGCCGGCAAGAAGGAAAATGATCACCATCAAAATCAGAGTATCATCTCCCCCGCCTTTGCAGAATATGGTAACCTTATCTGTAAAGCTTACCTTTTCTTCCCCTGGATTCTGCAGAAGAAATGCCACAAAACATGCGATGGAAATACCAATCATGAGCGGCATATTATCAAAACTGCCGGAGACAAAACCTGTAGCCAGATACAGCGACAAAAATACAATTAGTGGCATCAGACCTATAAAACTTCCTTTTTTCTTTTCAGACATAACTTTTCCTCCTACATATTAATGATTGTCAACTTTATGCGTACGCTTTTTCCGACCAGCCTTCCCATACATTTCCTCAAATCCAGGCGTATATTTTCCACACCTGATAAAAAGACCGTTTTTGTGTGGGATGTTGCTTGTCTCTCTTAAGATACATCACAAAACCACATATGTCAATAATATTTGCATATATTTTTTTATTATAAATCTATTTTTTTATACATTTTGTCATTAAACTACCTCAACGCCTCTCAAAACGTAGCTTAACACCTCACAACATTTCAAAAAAACCACATTTTACTTGCCTTCTGTTTGTATAGATGCTATAATGAAAAAATGATAACAAACTTTATGTTGCGTTTTTTACAAGGGCATAGCCCTCTATCAAAAAAAAGACCGGAGATTAATATGTTTAAAATTGAGCGACAAGCTTATATCGAAAATGAATTAAAGAAAAATAAAAGCGTTCTTATTTCTGATTTATGTCAGGCTCTTGACTGCAGCATGGAAACCATACGGCGGGATTTAAAAGAATTGGAAGCAGCAGGAAAAGCACAGCGCATTTACGGAGGAGCTTTTCTTCCAGAAGAAAATGATTTAGGAGTTCCCGCCAAATTAAGGGAAACCTTTTTTCCGATGGAAAAGCGGCAAATGGCAGAGCATGCTCTCAGCTTTATTTCAAAAGGAGATGTCATCATGCTGGATGCCAGCACTACCTGCTTAAAGCTTTCCCAGGCAATTCTGGAAGCAGATCTTCCCATTACCATTATCACCAATTCCTTAAGAATATGTTATATTTTTAATGAGCAGCCCAATGCTGCCCCGCGCATCATCTGCTTAGGAGGAGAACTTCATGCAAAGACGAACTCCTTCATCGGCTATAAAACTACCAATGAGCTTAACGAATACATTGCAGACAAGTCTTTTATAAGCTGCCCTGCCATCGACATGACCTTCGGACTGACCGATAACAATCTGGCATCAGCATGGTGCGGAAAGGGATGATCGATCACTCCAGAAAACGCTTTTTGATTGCCGACCATACCAAGTTCAGCAGCAATGCCTCTGTTTTGATCGCCGGCCTGTCGGTGGTAGACACAATCATTACAGACAAGCCTCTGCCGCCAACATGGGAAGCCGAATGCATAAACAAAAAAATTCATTTAGAGTATTTGTAAGTTGCCTATCAAAAAGGAGACTGATTATGCAAAACTTCAATTATCATAACCCGGCAAAAATTATTTTTGGCAAAGATTCCGAAAAAGAAGTCCAAGCTCTGCTTCACGATTTAAACGTTCATTCGCTCCTGCTTGTTTACAGCGGCGATTTCATCAAGACCCTGGGTATCTTTGACACGGTCAAAGATGCCTGCGAAAAAGAAAACATCGTGTTTTTTGAAAACGGATCGGTTGTTCCAAATCCAAAAATAGAACTGGTCCGCCAGCTTACCGCCCTTGGAAAAGAGAAAAATATCGACTTTATCCTTGCAGTAGGAGGAGGCAGCTCTATTGATACAGCAAAAGCCGTGGCCACAGGCATCCCATATGACGGAGATGTCTGGGATTTTTTTCGAAGGAAAGGCCCCTCTTCGTACTGCTCTTCCTATGGGCGTTATCAGCACCCTTCCTTCAAGCGGGAGCGAAACTTCCAACTGTTCCATTATTTCAAACGGACTTCACAAGCTTGGAATTGAAAGTGACGTCATCATTCCACGCTTTTCCATTATGAATCCTGCCTTTACTTTAACCCTTCCGCCTTATCAGACAAGCTGCGGAATCGCAGATATTTTGTCACATCTGCTGGAACGGTATTTTACCAACGTCCCCTTTGTAGATACCACGGATTTTCTGATTGAAGGAGCGGTACAGGCCCTTTTATTAAACGGAGAACGCTTAATGTCCCATCCGGATGACTATCATGCACGGGCCGAGATTCAGTGGCTCGCCTCCATTGCCCATAACAATCTTCTGGATACCGGGCGGGTGGCTGACTGGGGTTCCCACCGCATCGAACACGAAATAAGCGCTCAATACGGCATTACACACGGAGAAGGAATGGCAGTGGTGCTTCTGGCATGGTTAAAATACATGGAAAAAGTAAAGCCGGAAAAACCGGCACAACTTGCAAACCGTATTTTCCACACAGATTACCATGACCATTCCATGTCCGAAATGGCCATGATACTCCGCCGCCGTTTAATGGAATTTTTCGGAATTCTCAATTTAAGAACCTCCCTGACAGAGATGGGAATTAACAGTGAACATTTTGAAGAAATGGCGGACCGGGCGACTTCAAACGGTACAATCGGCCATTATGTTCCTCTGGGGAAAGAGCAGGTAATGGAAATCTTAGAGCTGGCGAAATAAAAAAATGAAAGCCAGAAAATATGATTTCCATGTAGAGTAACTTAGAATAAGTAAAGAAAAAAAGCCGGCATGATGCCGGCTACGGACTGCAGATAAGGTCAATTTTCGGATATAGCACTGAATATAGGTTATAAATATTCAGTGCTATATTTTTAATATTATCTTCGCTTTGTTTTATATACCAATTCAATATCTCTTTGAAACAAATACTTATATGCATATAGTAAAAAAACCGGTTGCAAAATCAATGTCCAGCCATATGAACCGGTTATTTTGATAATCTATTCAATAATCTTCTTTGTTTTCCTTATTAAAATAATATTCACAATCAGCGTACAGTTTAAAAGTTCTTTCCAGTTCATCCATCATGGCTGTACCGTATCCCTTTATGCTTCCCGTAATGATGATTTTTCCATCTTCCTGGAGCACATACACCGCCCTATCAATGATAGCTTTTTATCCATTCATCAGAATAGTCACAAAGAAAAAAATCAACGGCCCCTTGGGAATAATAATCAGGTGCACCGTTGAAGGCTTCTAACATAAATAAATTTACAGTTTGGCAAGTCTGACTCTGGATTTGGCTCATAAACCGACCTGCAAATTGAATTTTAGGGATCTTGGGCATTTCATAATGAAAATATAGATTTAATATCTCTCCATAACCTTTTAGAAATAATATTGATGATCAATTCTTCTATCGCCGAAATGCTTGCAATAAAACAAACCAAAATGATCGCTGTATATAATCCTAACCAAATATAGAGAAGGGGGAAACAAAATAAAACGATCCCCGCTGCCTTATTCCCATACGTATGTAAAAAGGCCAGCTGCCTGTATCGTATAAAACCAATCCCTAAGGATGCCAGGCGTATAACGGCAATCATAATTATCCAGCATATGCTCCACAAAGGCATTTTAAAGCTGGGAACAAATATGGATAACAAAACCGCAATCATAAATGCATCTGCAATGCTATCCAGAATCTGACCCTTTTTGCTTACCACATTCATCTTCCGCGCAATCATACCGTCCAAAACATCACTGATACCACATAAAAAGTATATAATAAAAAAAATTGTCCTGAAAATGGTTTAATGACCAATAAAACCAAAGTTCCTAACATTCTTGTTATGGTAATCAAGTTGGGAATGTTCTTCATTTGAACCTCCAGCGCTTTAATAAATAGAAGATTCCCTGCCGTATAAAGCCGGCAAAGCACCGGCTTTTCTGACAGTCCATTGCGGCGTTTTCAACCTTTACTCAGCATCCACTCCATATACCAGTTCATAGATTTCTCTCTTATATGGCTTAAATTCATCTTCCGCCATGAGCTTTCCATAACTCATAATCAACAGGGGAATGGCCTTGTCCCCAGGCTTTAAGGGCATTTGCTCATAGTAAAAGGAATTGGAGTGAAATCCCAGCCTTTCATAAAATCTTTCCCTGCTTCTGGTCATGGGATTCTTCTCAGTGATTGGTTCTATTTCCAGAAACACAGGCTTTTCTGACTCTTCCACAATCTCTTCCACCAGCTGTTTTCCATATCCCTTTCCCCTGCATACTTCCGTTGTGGCCAAATGCTCCATAAAACACAGGTTGGAAGATCCCAGTATCCCAGAAAGGCCACAATTTTTTCGTCCTCCTCTATTACCCGGACTTTATAACAGGGATTGCCGAAAACCCTTTTCTGATCGTCTTTTGTACGGCGCTCAATATCAGGAAATGATTCCTTATAAATCCGGTATATTTCCTCAAAACGGGTCTGCGGGTTCTTTAATAACATAATATCAATCTCCTAATCTTTTATCTATAATTGTTTCTTTCTTTAAGTGTAACACTTTCTGCGAAAAGAAGCAATGAAAAAGCCTGCTCCTTCTTACCAGAGCAGGCTGCTTTTCATTTTATTTAATGGTAATTCTGCCCTGACCTGTGAGATTCACATAATCAGCACCTACATTGCCGCCTAAATTGCTGCGGATGTAAGTGGAAAGTAAATCTACATCAGTCATGACATCATCCCGGATTACCTTGCTTCCCTTAAACATGGTCATGCCATCACCGCCAGACTTTAACATGTAATTATGAGAGGCTACGGTATAAGTCTTATTCACGTCAAGAGGAGCGCCGCCTACCATGATATCGGATACCCGGTATGCTCCATTTACCTTCACAAAATTATCTTTTTCATCCACCTGGACATTGGAGGTCTTGGAGGTATCGATGGTATAGGTAAGACCGGATACCTGCAGGAAACCGCCGTTCTCCTTCGGGCAGTTCCGGGAAGCCATTTCAAGGGCATCCTTGATCTGCTGGCCGGTTACCTCTGCAACGCATCCCATATTGCCAAATGGGAATACAGTAAGGGTATCATTGTAGGTAATGTTGCCGGCCTTAATGTTGGCTCTGATGCCGCCGCCATTGGAAAGGCCGATCTCTGCTCCAAGAACATAGCGGTATGCATCTGCAGATAGATCACCAAGGTTTGTCTCTGCGCTTCTGACCGCACGGTTTCCGGTCGCCGGATCATTGACCGTAAGTTCCACATCCGTATGGCCGATCACAGTCTTTAATGTCTCATTGTACTGAGCCTGGATTTCCTTAATAAACTTGTCTGTATCATAGTCAATGGCTTTTCCGTCAGCTGTGACAGCACTCTTTCCAGGAATCACCAGTTGGATACCAACAGCCAGGACATTGGGGTCCTTGATCTTGTCTCTGTTTGCTTCATAGATTTCATTCCAGCGGTTATAGGAGCCTAATTCCCTCTTTGCGATCCGGCTTAAAGAATCTCCATTCTTTACTGTATAAGCGCTGGTACCTGCTCCTGCCGGAACCTGGGTAACCAGTTCACTGGAAATCGTTCCATTTGTGTGAAGTGTCAGCTTTCCGATGTTCTTTAACTTTGTACCTGTCTGGGTAAGAAGCACATCCTGGCCATCCTTATTCTTTATGTACTTTCCATATTCCTCATGGGAATGGCCGTCGATTAATGCATCAATGCCTGTGGTATTCTTAATTACATTGTCAGAGGTCCAGCGGTCTGTTGTCCCGTTTTCGCCCAGATGGCCTACCAGGATTACATAATTAGCCCCTTCCGCTTTTGCACTGTTTACAGCTGACTGAATCTGGTTATAGAGTTTTTGTCCATTTTCATCTTCACAAAAACCGTATATGTAATTTCCGTTTCCATCCTGGAAATAAGCTGGTGTGGATTTGGTAAAGCTTTCCGGTGTGGTAGCACCCACAAACGCAACCTTGGTATCTCCATATGTAAACATCTTATAGGGAGCAAATACCGTGGAGCCAGTCCTTAAATCCATAAAATTGCTGGAATAGTAGCCGCAGCTTAACTTACCTGCCAGTTCCAGAAAACGGGGCATCCCATAATCATACTCATGGTTGCCCGGCACTGCAAAGTCATAACCGACCTTATTCATAATGTCGATCAGATATCCTCCGTCCGACAGCGTTCCAATAGGCGCGCCCTGAATGGCATCTCCTGCATCAACCAGCGTCACATAAGGTGTCTGGGCCTGCATCTCTTTCTTATAAAGAGCCAGTCCCGCATATCCTATGTTGCCGTCTACGCCGCAGTGGACATCGTTGGTGTAGAGAACCACAATATCCCGGTCTGCAGCCAGAGAGGAAAAGGATATGCCGGTTGTCAGGGAGAGGACCATGAGCAGTGCCAGCCATAATGACAGAAACCTTCTTGTCTTACTTCCTTTCATTTTTAAAACCCTCCTTTTAAAAAGTACATTTTCCTCTATTATATCAGATAAATGTAAAAATAGTATATAATTTTCTTGATTTCTTCAAATTATTTATTACTTTTCACAGGTTTCTTATTAATATGGAAATTGTAAACGTAAAAAAAGGGATGCCCTCTCCGCCTTAAGCTGACACTTTTGGCAGAGGGGCATCCCTCATGGCTCAATTATTCTTTTTCTTCACTGATTTCTATACCCAGTTCTACAAGCTGCTTGGAATCTACGGTTGAAGGCGCCTCTGTCATCAGGCAGGAAGCATCTTTTACCTTGGGGAATGCGATTACATCCCGGATGCTGTCTGCACCTACCATCAGCATGACCACACGGTCCAGACCGTAAGCAAGTCCTGCGTGAGGAGGAACTCCATATTTAAACGCCTCTAAAAGGAAGCCGAACTGATCCTGAGCCTGTTCCTTTGTAAAGCCCAGTACTTCAAACATCTTGGACTGGATATCACTCTGATGGATACGGACAGAACCTCCGCCAAGCTCCGTACCATTTAACACGATGTCATATGCTTTTGCACGGACCGCGCCAGGATCGCTGTCAATAAGCGCCCAGTCTTCATCCATTGGCATGGTAAATGGGTGGTGCATTGCAGTAAAACGGCCCTGTTCTTCGGAATACTCAAGCAGCGGGAATTCCGTTACCCATAAGAACTTAAAGTCATCCTTTTTCAGAAGATCAAGCTGTCTTGCCAGCTCCAGTCTTAAGCTGCCTAATACGTCAAATACCACTTTATCCCGGTCAGCCGCAAATAAAAGTAAGTCTCCCGGCTTTGCTCCATTGCTTCTGCCAGAGCGTGAAGTTCTTCCTCTGTCATGAATTTAGCAAAGGAGCATTTATAGGTTCCGTCTTCATTGACAGCTAAATAAGCCAGACCCTTTGCACCAAAGCCCTTTGCATATTCCACCAGGGCGTCGATTTTCTTACGAGGCATGGCTCCCTGTCCTTCGGCATTGATACCCCGGACAGAACCGCCGTTTTCAAGCGCGCCCTTGAACACTGCAAATTCTGTATCCTTTACTACATCGGAAACATTTTTAAGCTCCATTCCAAAACGCATATCCGGCTTGTCGGAACCAAAGCGGTCCATGGCTTCTCTCCAGGTCATTCTCGTAATTGGAAGCTGGATATCAAACCCACAGATTTCCTTAAATAATTTCTTTAACAGCCTTTCATTGACTTCCAGCACATCCTCCACATCCACAAAGGACAGCTCCATATCGATCTGGGTAAATTCCGGCTGTCTGTCGGCACGGAGGTCCTCGTCACGGTAGCATCTTGCCAGCTGGAAATAACGGTCATAACCGGAACACATCAGCAGCTGCTTAAAAAGCTGGGGAGATTGGGGAAGTGCATAGAAAGAGCCTGGGTGGACACGGCTTGGAACCAGATAGTCCCGGGCGCCTTCCGGTGTGCTCTTAATAAGGGTCGGTGTTTCGATCTCCAAAAAGCCTTCTTCTGCCAAAAATGCCCTTGTTAAGGTGGCAACCTGGCTTCTCACCCTGATGTTCTTCTGGATATCCGGTCTTCTAAGATCCAGGAAACGGTATTTTAATCTCAGTTCTTCCTTTGTCTTGCTGTTCTCTTCGATTGGGAAGGGAGGTGTTTCGGATTCGGAAAGGATCCTTAAGCTCTTTGCCCGCACTTCAATGGCACCTGTGGCCAGGTTCTCATTAACGCCTCCTGCCCTTGTCTCCACTTCGCCGGTCACTGCAATGACAAACTCGCTTCTTAATTTTTCAGCCTTTGCAAAGCTCTCAGCACCGCAATCGCTTTCCTCAAAAATGATCTGCAGAATTCCGGAACGGTCTCTTAAATCAACAAAAATGATTCCTCCCTTATTTCTGCTTTTCTGTACCCAGCCCATAATCGTTACTTCACTGCCTACATTGGCTTTTGTAACCTCTGTGCATCTATGGGATCTTTTTAAGCCTAACATTGACTCTGCCATAATTTCCTCTTTCCTGCCCCAAGCTTTCCGGCATATAACTATGCCCTTAGGGCGTTCCTCCTGATATATTTACTAAAGTGTATTGCTTATCGAACTTCCTTGTAAAACTCTTTAAACAGCGTATAACCTTCCTTCTGAAGGCTTTCTTTCTGGAATTTCTTATTTTTATTCATCTGGGAAACCAGAACGGTCACACCCTTTGCCCGTTCTTCCATTGCCTCTTTGACAGCTTCGTTCATCACATCATCACCGGCACCCTTTTCGATTAAAAAGGCAACCTTTTCTTCCTTTCCGGGAACTGTAAAGCCCTCATCCATCAGGATGGTGATGATCCGCTCAAATCCAATGGAAAAACCGCAGGCAGGCGTATCCATGCCTGTGAATTTGCCGATCATCTTATCGTAGCGGCCGCCGCCTCCTACGGAGCCGGGAAAACCATCTACCTGGATTTCAAAAATGGTTCCGGTATAGTAAGACATTCCTCTCACCAGGGTTGGATCAAATACGATGTGAAACTGGCTGGTGGTAATCTGGCTCACACTGTCAATAATAGCCGCCAGGTTTTCTGCCTGTTCCTGATCCATCGCCTCCTTTAAGGTGGTGCCCAGACTGCGCACTCCGGCAGCATCGGGTGTTACCGATTCAAAAAGGGATAGATATTTCCTAATTTTTTCTTCATCATAACCTGCTTCTGCCAGTTCCTTTGCCACGCCCTCCATACCGATCTTGTCCATCTTATCCAGAATGATGAACACCTGGTCATAAGCTTCTTCCGGGAAGCCGCAGAAGGCAGCCATTCCCTTTAAGATATTCCGGTCATTGATTCTTACGGTATATCCTTTAAATCCAATCTTTCCCAGTAAGGTTGTGGTAGCCAGGATAAGCTCGATCTCTGCAAGTCTGGTGGAATCTCCCAGTATGTCGATGTCGCACTGGACAAACTGTCTGAAACGTCCTTTCTGGGGACGGTCCGCCCTCCATACGCTTCCCATCTGAAGGGATTTAAAGGGAGCGGTCAGGGACGCAGCGTTATTGGAATAATATCTGGATAAGGGAACGGTCAGGTCATACCGGAGACCGCTGTCAACCAGATCATTTTCCGCCTGTGCTGTCTCCAGATTTAACTTTTCTCCCCGTTTCATGATCTTGAAAATCAGCTTTTCATTATCTCCGCCCTGTTTGCTGGTCAGGTTCTCGATGTGCTCCACACAGGGAGTCTCGATGGAATGAAAGCCGAAGCCTCCATAGGTTTCACGTATCTGGTTCATCACATATTCCCGTACCTGCATCTCGGCGGGAAGAATATCCTTCATTCCGGTAACCGGTTTCTTTTTTTAATGCCATTTCGTTCACTCCGTTATTTTCTTAATTTTATAGGGAAATACCCTGCGGGTATATAGGAAACACCCTTTAAGTATACCTTTATGCCCAAAAAGCATGGGCAGGACTTATGAAATCATGCCTCTATTGTAAATTACATTTCTAATTTTGCAAGCATTTTTTTCTTTTCTTTCCAGCATTTCATCGATTCTGGTGATATACTGTTCCACATCTTTGACATTTTCCACCCGTTCCAGACGGTTCTCTGACGGGAACACCACCTTTGTGGTGGTTCCTGCCCCACAGGCCATAATGGTCTGCTTTTCTTCCATAATTAAAATATTATAGATACAGGCTTTGCCTGGAAGGGAATAGCCCACGTTTTCAAAATTACCGGCCATGTTTTTCTGGCGGTAAAGGTAATACGGCTCCTGTCCCATGCTCCTTGCATAGGAGGCGGTTAAATCTATCATTTCCTGGGTATTGGTGATCTTTAAATCCCCGTATTTTTCCTTAAACATGTTAAGGCGGGCCGCACGTTTGATGGCAAGGGAATGAACGGTAATGCCATCCGGCCCAAGAGCCTTTATTTCCTCCATGGTACGGGTCACATCTTCCATGTCCTCTTCCGGCAGCCCGATGATTAAGTCCATGTTGATGTTGTCAAAGCCCAAAGACCTTGCCATAAAATACCGGTCCTTTACCATGTCCACGGTATGGCGGCGGCCGATGATGTCCAGGGTTTCCTGCTTCATGGTCTGGGGATTGATGGATATACGGGTCACACCGTGGTCTTTTAGAACCTGAAGCTTTTCCATGGTAATGCTGTCCGGGCGTCCGGCCTCCACGGTAAATTCCTTGACCCCGGTAAAATCAAAGGTCGCTTTCAGCCTGGTTATCAGCTTATCCAGATGAAGGGCGGAAAGGGAGGTCGGAGTACCTCCGCCGATATAGACCGTATCCAGGGTCCTTCCTGCCATTTTCTTTGCCGTATAATCCATTTCCTTAAATAAAGCTTCCAGATACTGTTCCATGCGTTTTTCCCATTGTCCTATGGGAAAAGAAGTAAAGGAGCAGTAAAGACAGGTGGTAGGGCAGAATGGAATGCCTACATACAAGCTGTAACCGTGACTGTAATCAATGGCGGAAATGAGTTCCATCTCCCGCCCGGCAATTTCCAGGCTTAAATCTATTTTTCCGTCACTGGTCAAATAGGTATCCTTCATGTATCTGCGGACGTCCCCGTCCGTATATCCTTCCAAAAGCTTTGTCATGGCTATTTTGGTTGGCCGGATTCCCGTTAAAGTCCCCCAGGGAAGTTCTTTCCCCGTAAGCTCCTTAACCATGACATAAAGCATCCGTTTGATCCGGTTCTTGGTTTCAAAACGGTCGGTAAAATCCACTTTTGTGGAGGAAGAGCTTTGAGTCTCCTTCTCAAAATCCTGGATCATCAGCTCAAAGACAGATTCCCCCGTCCTGCCCCGGACAAGAAGACGGTACGTCTCTTCTGGGCTTTCCTTGTGGACAAAGCCCTCTCCCGGATAAAACGCCATCAACAGCTCCCGGATATCCTGCTCAAAGGACTGGTCGTCTAATATTAATCCTATCATGTGTTTTCCTCATTTTCGTCCATGTTTTTTTGGACATACAGGGATACCCGCAGGGTGTTTCCTCATTTTCGCCCATGCGTTTTAATACTTCCTATCCTCTGTATGATGCCACCGGATTATATACTTTTTCATGGCCAATGGTGGTCGCCTCGCCATGGCCCGGATAAACAAGAATATGGTCAGGCAGGACAAAAAGCCGTTCCTTTATGGAGCTTAAGATCATGGACTGGTTTCCCGTAGGAAAGTCTGTTCTTCCCAAAGACTCCAAAAAGAGGGTATCCCCGCTTATAAGGATGTTTTCCGACTCGATCAGGTAGCAGACCGAACCAGAGGTATGGCCTGGGGTAAACAAAACCTGAAAGGTCATTCCTGCAAGAGAGAGGATGGCTCCATCCTCCTCATATCTGTCTGCATGAACCGCATAAGCCTTGCCAAAAGAAGAAGACAAATTGACGGACGGATCTGCCAGCATTTCTTTTTCCTTTTCCCCGGCATAAATTTTTATCTCAGGAAATGCCTCTTTTAAATCTTTCACAGCTAAAATATGGTCAAAATGCCCATGGGTCAGTAAAATCGCCTCAGGAACCAGTGAAAGCTCCCGGCACACCTCCAGGATATGTGCTCCGTCTGCGCCCGGATCCACGATCACTGCCTTTTTAAGGGACTCCCGGTATATGACATAGCAGTTGGTTCCAATCTGGCCCACAGGAAAGGTCTTTATTCTGAAATCACTCATGTTCTTATCTCCTAACTGAAATTATCTTTATGTAACTCTGGTACAAGCATATCCACCGGGCTCACAGCTGGCGCAAAAAGAGAAAACTGCGTTATCCCGCAGTCCTCTCAATGTCTATGACTCCTTCGATTTGTCTCAGCTTGTCAACCAGCTTCCTCAGCTCTTCCACGCCATGAGTATCAAAGGTCATGGTAATGGTGGCCTTGCCCTGCTTGTTGGTTCTGGAGTTCATGGAGGTGATATCGATCTGCCTCTCTGTAAACACCTTGGATATGTCCACAAACATTCCGATCCGGTTATTGGCAAATATCTTGATTTCCGCGGAATACCGTTCCTTGGTGTCCTCGCCCTCTGCTTCCTGCCATTCTGCGTCAATGAGACGGTTCCGTTCGTCCTCCGGCAGGTTTAAGACGTTGACACAATCTGTCCTGTGGATGGAAATCCCACGTCCGCGGGTCACAAAGCCTACGATCTCATCTCCCGGCACAGGGCTGCAGCACTTGGAAAAGCGGACCGCAAGGTCGTGAATTCCCTTTACCACGATACCGCTGCCGGAGCGCCTCTTGACCGGCAGCCTGTTGCCCATATCCTCTATGTCATTTAAAATACTGTTATCCGTAACGTCCTTCTTAAGCTTCTTATTCCGCTCATCCACCATCTTATTGATGACCTGGCCCTCTTTTAAGCCCCCGTGTCCGATGGAGGCAAGAACGGATTCCCAGTCGCGGAACGCATAGCGCTTCATGACCTTTTCCTGGTATTCCGGCTTGCTGATCTCAGAATAATTGATTCCCTTTGTCTTACAGTAGCGGTCCACCATTTCCTTGCCGCGAAGGATGTTATCTTCTTTCAGTTCTGTTTTAAACCACTGGTTGATCTTGTTCTTGGCCTGAGTGCTTTTCACGATGTTCAGCCAGTCCCGGCTGGGCCCCCTGCTGTTCTGGGAAGTGATGATCTCCACCTGGTCGCCGTTTTCAATCACATATTCAATGTTTACCAGTTTTCCATTGACCCTGGCTCCCACCATCTTGTTGCCTACCGCACTGTGTATGGAGTATGCAAAATCAATGGGCGTGGAGCCGGCAGGAAGATTCTTCACATCCCCTGAGGGGGTAAAGCAGTAAACACTGTCGGAGAATAAATCCAGATCTCCCTTTACCATGTTTAAGAATTCCTTGTTATCGGACATGTCCTTCTGCCATTCCAGGATCTGGCGCAGCCAGCTCAGCTTCTCTTCCTCTTTGCCTGCTGCCACTTGTCCGCTTCCGCTCTCCTTATACTTCCAGTGAGCAGCAATTCCGTATTCTGCGGTACGGTGCATATCATAAGTACGGATCTGGATCTCAAAGGGCTGCCCATTGTTTCCGATCAGAGTGGTATGAAGGGACTGGTACATATTGGGCTTTGGCATTGCGATATAATCCTTGAAACGGCCGGGAATAGGCTTATACATCTCATGGATCACTCCAAGGGCAGCATAGCAGTCCTTTACGCTTTCAACGATAATACGCACTGCAAACAGGTCATAAATCTGGTCCAGAGTCTTGTTCTGGTTCACCATCTTCTTATAGATACTGAAAAAAATGCTTCACCCGTCCATCTACCCTGGCTTCAATGCCGCCGGTCCTTAAATGTTCCTGTACCTCATCTACAATGCTCTTTACAAAGGTTTCCCTGGCATCCTTTTTTTAAAGATATTTTCTCAGCCAGCTCATAATATATCTCCGGCTGCAGATATCGTAAGGACAGATCATCAAGCTCGATCTTTATTTTGGAAATACCTAGGCGGTGGGCAATGGGAGCATAGATTTCCATGGTCTCCTTTGCCTTTTCCTTCTGTTTTTCCGGTTTCATGTACTGAAGCGTCCGCATGTTATGAAGGCGGTCCGCCAGCTTGATGATGATGACGCGGATATCCTTTGCCATAGCCAAAAACATTTTCCTTAAGTTTTCAGCCTGGATCTCCATCTTATCCATGGACCAGGATATCTGGGTCAGTTTGGTGACGCCATCCACTAAAAGGGCCACCTCTTCCCCAAATTCCGCCTTCAGCTCATCTAAGGACATGATGGTGTCCTCTACCACATCATGAAGGATCCCTGCGGCAATGGTTTCTTTATCCATCTCTAAGTCAGCCAGTATAATGGCAACACAAAGAGGGTGAATGATATACGGTTCACCCGATTTGCGTCTTTGGTCCTTATGCGCTTCATCCGCAATACGATATGCCTTTTCTATCATGGTGATATCATCGGAAGGGTGATATCTCCTTATGCTGTGGACCAGCTCTTCATAAAGCACATCCGGGCTGGTGAAATCAGCCGGAGCCTCCAGATCCACATCCACCTTCCGCTTCTCCGGACATTCGTTTTCCAAAGCCGCCAAATTATTCTTTTCCATTATTGGACTATCTGCCATATGCCGTCACCCTTTTGTAGCATTCCTGGTTTTCACCTATTTTTAAACGTAGTTATCATTCATTATAATTATTATTGTCGAAAAATGCAAATATTTTTTTCTTTCTCTCCTTCTTCAAGGAAAGCTCCTTCCAGTGCATACCGGTTCATCTGCCTTAAATCCGCCTCTGTAAATCCCATGTGTTTCTTAATAAGCTCAGCTTCTTTTTCCAGTGTGGTATCTGAAACAGTCATGTTATCCGTATTGTAGGTAACCCGGATTCCCCTGTCATAAAAGGCCTTTAAAGGATGCTCCTTAATGGATGGAACAGCCCTTGTCTGAAGGTTGCTGATCACACACATCTCTAAGGTAATCTTTTCCTTTTTTAGAAGGTCCATACATGCTTCCGACTTGATTGCGGCACATCCGTGTCCAATTCTTTTTGCTCCGTAATGAACCGCTTTTATGATATTTTCATAATCGCCGCACTCTCCTGCGTGTATGGTAAAGGGAACGCCGTTTCTGCCGGCCTTCTTAAATAAAGGCTCGAAATGCTCCATGGGGATCATCCCTTCCGGTCCTGCAAGGTCCACCCCAACAACGCCCTTCCCAAGATAAGCCCTGGCAATCTCAAAGGTTTCCTCATTTTCCCGGTCAGGCCCGTTTACCATGGCACAAAGAAGGACTCCTGCCTTTAAAGGAGATTTGCCTGCTCCCTTATTCACCCCTCTTATTACCGCTTCTACTGCCCGTTCCATTGTCAGGCCCTTATTTCTATGAAGCTGGGGTGCAAAGCGGATCTCACTGAGGATAAGGCCCTGGGAGGCCAGCCGCTCTGTTAAATAAAAGGCTGCCAGCTCCAGAGCTTCTTCCGTCTGAAGCAGCTGTCCCGGTAAGTCAAAGCACTTTAAATAATCCACAAGGCTCTCACAATTTTCTCCTGCTACCAGGCTTTTTCTTCCGCCCTGTCCTTCAAAATCATATCCGATCTGCTCGGCAAGCAGCCTTACCGTATCAATGGTCAAGGAGCCGTCCAAATGCAGATGGAGGTCTGTTTCCAGTAGTTTCATAACGATTCCTCCTTTAGTCAATAAAAATATCTTACCATATTACGGGAAAAGTAACAATTATTCTTTGAGCAGACTATTTTACTATCCTGCTCAAAATGAAGAACTTTCATGAAAAAAACGTGCCCCATTAAAAAAAGGGCACGCAAACCATACGTTAAAAAGGAGATCACCATGTCATCCATCTGGATGCCATATGCGGTTCCATGGAATTCCCCCTTTTACAGTCTCACTTCTTAAACAATGGCACAACCGCCTCAAAGGATTGTATGCTGTATTCATATGCCGCTATTTTATCAACCCCATCCCCGACTTCGTCCAGGTCATAGGGATTACGGAACGCTGCCATAACCATGGGTATCTTTAATTTTTCCAGTTCTTTTGCAAGGGAACTCTGTCCACGGTTTAAATGTCCATTGTAGGTGCCGAGCACAAGATTTGTATATTTCTTACTTCTTACTTTTTCCAGTATTTCGTTTATTTCTCCGGAATCCGGATCTATGGAAAAAGAATATGCATCTCCTCCAAACCTTTTCTGCATAAATGCGGCAAACAGCAGATCATCCATTAAGCGGCTGGAGGCCAAAGTGGAACGATAGGCATAACAGCTTAAAAATACAGGATTTTTTCCCAGCAGATGGCCATACCCTCTTTTCCGGTTTGTAAACCGTATGCTGTCGCGAAAGAGTGACTTTACAAACTGCTCCGGTTCTTTTCCTGATTTTTTTCCCGTATCTACATTGGGTGAAGCATGCCTTTTCTTGTATGCAAGGATCCGCTCCACAGCATCGTCTATCCGGGATATGGGAATCTCGCCGGATTCCACTGCTTTTTCTATTTCCCTTGCCGCTTCCGCCGCAAGGCCTGCCGTATGGGAAATGAATATTAAATCAACGCCTGCCATAATGGCCTTTTTCGCTCCGAAAGCAGTACCAAAATATTCTTTGATGGCATTCATCTCCAGGCAATCCGAAATCACCAGTCCCTGAAAGCCCAGCTTTTTTTCTCAGTATTCCCTGAATCATGGTCTCTGACATGGTTACCGGCAAATTTTCCTTTTCGATTCTTGGAAACAGTATGTGAGCAAGAGTTACCGCCGGAGCTCCCCTCCGGAAAGCTTCTTTAAACGGAATCAGTTCCTCCTTTTCCAGTTCTTCATAGGATTTTCCGATACAGGGCAGGGAAAGATGGGAATCCACCGCCGTATCCCCATGTCCCGGAAAATGCTTTACCGAACACATGATTCCGGAATCCAGATACCCTTTCACCATTTCACAGCCGTATTCGGTTACTATTGCGCTGTTTGGGCCAAAGCTTCGCACTCCGATCACCGGATTATCCGGATTGTTATTAATATCCAGAACCGGAGCCAGATTGAAATTGATCCCCAGCTCTCTTAATTCCTGCCCCGTAAGCAGTGCCGCCTCATATGCATTTTCCTTATCTCCGGTCTGTGCAAGGGCCATTGCTCCTGGTATGTTGACCGATCCTTCCGGAAGTCTTCTTACAACTCCCCCCTCCTGGTCAATGGTGATAAAGGCATATTCTCCGGTTTCTTCTTTTACCAGCTTTTGAATGGAATCACAAAGTACCCTCAGCTGATCCCTGCTTTCAATATTATGGGAAAACAATATAACGTTCCCTACTTTATACTCTCTTACCAGCCCTATCATTTCTTCACTTAATTCCCCGGCTGGAAAGCCTGCCACCATCATCTGTCCGATCTTCTGTTTTAATGTCATTTCCATCATACTCACATCACCCCTTTCAGCCATAAATGTGATATGCCTTTTTGCGTTCTGAAAACGCTTTTGAATCCCTTTCAAAACCAGCCAGCAATTCTTCCTTTGAAACTATTTTCTCTGTAAGCTGGTCTGAGCCGAACAAAAGATCTTCCATTGGTCTGGTGCTTCCCTCATAAGGATCAAGAAAAGCAAAGCGGTCTTCATAAATGGTCCTTATTGCATCAAGAAGCTCCAGGCCGCAGACCGTGGACCGGAAGGCCCGGCTGTCCGTAACGTGGATATGGATTCCTTCGCAGGCTTCTCCCTTAAATTTTGAAAAATACGGAGTAAAATAAGCGGTCGAAAACAACACACCGGGAAGCTTTTTCTCTGTCATATGCTTCACAAGCCTGCCTGCATTTATAAATGGCGCACCGATTATTTCAAAAGGCGCTGCAGTTCCCCTTCCTTCCGAAATATTTGTTCCTTCAAAAAGACAGGCTCCTGCATACACCAGTGCTGTCTCATATTTTGGCATTCCCGGACTTGGCATCACCCACACATGGCCTGTTTCCGGATGCATGGTATGCCTGCTTAAGCCTTCACAGGGAATTATTGTCAGCCGGCAGCCAAGGTTTTTCTCCGCATTTACCATTAGGGCCAGTTCTCCCACTGTAAGCCCATAGCGCATACACAGAGGATATGCCCCTACAAAGCTTTCAAACCCGGGCTTTAAGCAGTTTCCCTCCACCAGATCTCCCAGAGGATTATAGCGGTCCAGGATAATAAGCTCCTTTTCAAACCTTGCGCACTCTTCCAGTGCATAGATCATCGTTGATATAAAGGTGTAATATCTGACCCCCAGATCCTGAATATCATATACAACGGCATCTACCAGATCTAACATTTCCCTGGTCAGCCTCTTTGAATTTCTCCGGTACAGGCTATATACCGGCAATCCGGTATCCGGGTCCATGTAATCCTCAACATCTCCGCCTGCTCCTATATTTCCCCTGACTCCGTGCTCCGGACCAAACAGGGCTGTCAGCCGGTATTTTTTTATGAAGTATGTCGATGGTAGAATTTAAATACCTGTCAACGCCTGAAATAGAAGTGATCAGGCCCAGACGTTTCCCGTCTAAGACCTTATGCCAGCGGTCCACACAATCGATCCCGTTTTTTTACCATAATCTGCCTCCTGCCGGATTAAACGGATATGCCTGCATATCCAGTTAATCACTGCCATCCATACGATTATCGAAGTGGTTTTACACTTCCGATAATATAACCTTTTTTTGTTCCTGATCCAAATCAAATGCCTCCGCATACCCGGTTCTTGCCAGACAGCCGTTTACCCTCATGAGATGCTCATAATACTCTTTATAGGGAAATGAAGGGCTGTGTACGGCAAACCAATGGGTGTCAATGGCCTTTTTCCACAGTTCAAATCCTTCTTTTGAGACTTCCAGATAAATATATTTTTCAAAGCCAGCCGAATCTTCCCAGTTTTCCGCATAATAGGGTCCTTTTGCGAAATGAGCGCTGTTTTTCCTCTCAAGCCCGGAAAGTCCTGCAAAAAACTGGGCATCCTTTACGATCCTGTGGGTTGTTTCATGATCCTTATGGATGCTGTTCTTCCAATGGGTCAGCAATGCAGCGGGCCGGTATTGGCGGATTATATCACAGAGCCGAAACCTCACCTCATCATTATCCGGCAATTCTCCATCTGTGTAAGGAAATATCACAGCCTCCCCTCCAAGCATTTCGGCAAAGGAATGGGCTTCCTTTTCCTTTTGTATTCTGTATTCTTCCACCGGCATACCTGGCGGATTGCCTCTTTCCCCGCCGGTCAATGCTACGGTAACGATCTGACAGCCTTTTAATGCCATGGTCGCCAGAAATCCGCCGCTTGTCAGCTCTGCATCCCCCACATGACCGCCTATTGCCATGATGCACTTTCTTTCCCCGTTCATCGGTCCTTCCATTCCTTCCTCATATCCGCCCAGGTCCTTACAATACGGAATCCTGCGGCTTCATAAACATTTCTTGCGGGATTATTTTCCCCGGTAAAAAGACTCATAAAATCTGCGCCCTTTTCCTTCAGGCTTATGCATAGCCTGCAAAACAGGACCGTTGATATCTTTTTCCCCCGGTAATCAGGATCCACGCCGATTCCGCAAAAAAATCCCCTCCCGCTTTTTTCCACATCCAAAGGCCCTGTAAAGCCGATCACTTTGCCATTGTGTGCTGCGATCAGAATGGGGCGGCGGTTTTCTTTCTTTGCCGTTTCTCCCAGAATATCTCTTTCCCACAAAGGATTATGGAACTTATGTATCATTTCCTCCATGCCGTAATGCCTGTCAGAATCATAGACTTCTATTGTAATGCCCTCTTTTTCCAGTCCTTCTATGAGGTCTGCTGCAAAATCCGGCACCAGATAATTATCAAGGTCCAGATAATAGCTGTTCTGCATCGCATAATCACGGTACCTGCAATTTTTAAAGAAAAGATAGGCATTGCTCCCCACATCCACTCCCGGAGCATTGGGATGATCCGCCTTCTCTTTCCCTGGAATATACCAGGAAAACGCCATGGGATTAAAGAAAACAATTTCGATCCTTGAAACTTTGCTTTCCTTCCGGAGTCTGTCTTCCAGACAGGCAAGCATTGTTTTTCCGATTCCCTGGCCCTGCATTTCTTTTTTTACAACAATCATGGATAGATAAGCCCTGTCCTCGCCCCTTAAGAAGCAGCCGGATGCAAATCCCCAGCCATGCTCCTCCAGAATGGCGATCTTATGTACCTCATCTGCCTGGTCTTCCATAAAAAATCTACAAAAGGCACTCTGGTTTTCAAATGGCCGGAACAATACTTCTTTTGCCTTGACCGCATCTTCAAACAATTCATAGGCAATTCCTGCATTCTCTTTGTTCAGATCCAAAAATTTCATACAAATCACTCCTTATGGCCGAAGAACTGAGGCAGGTATTCTTTATGGGCTTCCAACAGCTCATGAAGCACGGCCTTTGCTTCTTTCTGGGAACCACCAGGGGATTGATCATAAGGGCCAGCAGGGCCTTCTGAGGGCTTCCTGTTACCGCCGCCTGGCAGCCTGCTATTTCAAAGGATTTGATCTGCTGCAAAAGACCGTTGACCGTCCACGGCAGTTCCACGCCATTTACCGGAACCGGCCCTTCCTTTGTGATCCTGCAGCTTACTTCCACGATCTCCTGGTCCTTGAAATTTTTTATGGCACCTCTGTTTACGGTGTTTACCACCTGAATATCTCCCTTGTCATTATAAATGGAATGGATCAGATTGCATGCCGAATCACTGTAATGGGCACCGCCCCGCTGTGACAGCAATTCCGGTTTTTCATTCAATTCCGGATCCTGATACAGCTCAAACAGCTTTTTTTCCACCTGTTCCACAAGTTCTGCCCTGGTCTCATGTTTTTCATATTTTTCCAGGGCTTCTTCCAGATAATCTTTTGCCATATAGTAATATCTGTGATAGGAGCATGGCAGCACTCCAAGCTCTTTTACAAAATCATTGTCCCAGGTGACTGCCTTTATGTTCTTCACAGTGCCGCCTTCCCCCCAATGGCTGATCACGTCTTCCGTCATGTCCTTTCCAGCCGCCTCCACTCTGGTCACGTAAACCATATGATTTAAGCCGCCCATGGTGACTTTCACCTCTTCCATGGACTTGCCAAGCTGATCCGCCACTGCCTTATGCATGCCGTAGGGTATGTTGCACAGTCCGATGAACCTCCGAAAGCTGCTGTATCGGTTCAATCCCTCCATGACCATGCCCACCGGGTTTGTAAAGTTGATCAGCCATGCTTCCGGGCACAGCTCCTCCATGTCTTTACAGATATCCAACAGGACCGGTATGGTTCTCATCCCTTTGAACAGACCGCCTGCACCATTGGTTTCCTGGCCAAGAAGCCCGTGCTTTAAGGGGATTCTTTCGTCCTTCACTCTGGCCTGGAGCAGTCCGACCCGCAGCTGGGTAACGACAAAATCAGCTCCGAAAAGAGCCTTTCTCCGGTCCAGGGTTGTATGAATTTCCATTGGAACTCCTGCTTTTTTTACCATGCGCTTTGCAAATTCAGCTACAATCCGTAATTTCTCCCCGCCCTCCGGGATGTCCACCAGCCATAGTTCCTCCACAGGCAGTGATTCGTACCGTTTTAAAAATCCGTCCACCAGCTCCGGTGTGTAACTGGACCCTCCTCCGATTGCCACGATTTTCACACCTTTTTTTCATGACTGAACGCCTCCTTCTTTGCTTTGCAGCAATAAATACAGGGCTCCGATTCTCCCTGCCATGTTTCCCTGCTCACAGGCCTCTATGGCCGTATACGGTTCCAAGTGGGGATACAGGGTATATACCGCTTCTTTCATATCCCTTATAAATATCTTATTTTCACTGATTCCCCCGCCGATCAGAAGTATCTGGGGATCCACCGTGACAGCAAAGTTGCCGATCACCATTGCACCCTTGTAAAGCCATTCCCGGTATATCCGGTTAATATCCGGGTGGTCCAGATGGTTGAAAATATACGCTCCGTCCACTTCCCTGCCAAGGATTTCCGATACCTTTCTCACCAGAAGAGAGGTCGCTCCTGCCCCTTCTGCCACCGGCTTTTTGTCCGCTTCCCGAAGACCTACTCTGGTAAACCCCACCTCACCGGATTTAAAGTGGCTGCCCCGGTGTAATTCCCGGTTTATAATGATGGCACCGCCGATCCCGGTTCCAAAGGTGACCATACAAATATCCTCATATCCCCTTCCTGCTCCCCGGACCATTTCTCCCAATGCAGCACAATTGCTGTCATTTTCAAGCACTGCGGGAATCGGATATTTCCTGTTTATCTCTTCGTTTAAACGATACGCCCTGAAATTGGCTCCAACACTGAAATCCGTATTTTCTCCTGTCACCGGATGGATAAAGCCGCCCATACAGATTGCAGCGCCGCTTATGTGATCCACATAGGTTTCCACGATCTCCATGAACTGCCGGAGAAACCTGGCCGGCTGTTTTTCCGTTGGCACGCTTCCTTCATGAAGAACCCGGTATTCCGGATCCATAAGGCTGTACTTTATGTAAGTACCTCCTATATCAATTGCCAGGTATTGTTTCATATCCGTTCCTTTCTCCTGTCTCCCGTAATATGATCCTGACGGCTCCCTGGGCAGCTCTCCCCTCATCTTCATGATTTCCAGCCGGGGAAATCTTTTTTTCGCATTTTCACAGAACAGGTGGTATATCTCATTATTTTTCATCAATACACTTCCGCTCACCACCAGGGAGACCGGAAAATCAAAATGAATCAGTACGGCTCCGGCCAGCTCCGCCAGGTCCCTGGCACAATACTCCAAAATCTCAATGGAGGCCTGATCCTTTTCCCTGATCCCTTCTTCTAACAGAGGAGCCAGGGCAGCGATCTCTTTTTTTGCTTCTCCCGGGCTTATACAGCCAGGTGATTAGATCTTCCACGGAACCCGCATTAAGAAAACGGAATGCTTTTTCCTTTAATACGGTCTGGCCCGCTCTGCCATCTTCTGCCCTCACCACTGCTTTTAATATATCTCTTCCAATGGCATAGGCACTTCCGGCGTCATCGATGATGTGGCCGTAGCCGCCGGCCCGGAACTTAACCCCGGATTCATTGACCCCGCAGCAGATGGAACCGGTCCCGGCAATTAAAATGACGCCGGCAGGTTCCTCCAGAGCGCCTGCCAGGGCTGTTTCATGGTCTCCCACCAGCCTGATCACTCCCTGCATCCCCTGTTCTTTTAAATTGCGGGTCAGCAGTTCTGCCGTATCCCGGTTGCTGATTCCGGCGGCGCCAATGCAGATCCCTCTGCAGTCACTCATATTCAAGCCTGACTTTTCCAGTTCTGCCTTTAACTCTGCCAAGGTATTTTCCGCTGCTTCCCGGGACTGTCCATTGATGTTTAAAGGCCCTAACCGGAATGTTGCCATAAGACTGCCATCAAGTCCGGCAGCCATTGCGGTGGTGGCGGTCCCGCCCCATCCATTCCTATCACAAATAGTTCTTTCAACTTATTTCCTCCATTCTTCCTTCTCTTATCCCTTCACCGCACCAACCGTTACTCCTTCCAGAAAATATTTCTGCAAGGCAAAGAACAGAATAAACATAGGCAATGCTGAGATGGTTGCACCTGCCATCATGGGTGAAAAGTAAGTGGTATTTGCAAAACTGAAATTTTTAAGCCCCACCTGAATGGTCTGCATCTGCTCATTGTTGCATACCAGAAACGGCCAGAAAAAGGTGTTCCAGTTGCCCATAAAGGTCATGATCGCCATAACCGATAAAATTGTTTTTGAAATAGGCATGACTATTTTTATCAGGATCTGAAACTGATTGCAGCCTTCTGTTCTTGCCGCTTCCAGAATGGAGGTGGGAAGAGAGGAAAAGAACTGCTTTGCCATAAATACGTTATAGCAGGTGACCAGAGACGGCACGATCAATGCGGTATAAGTATCTGTCAGCTTCAGTACATTGGCTACCAGTATGTAAAGCGGAACCTGTGTGACCTGATAGGGCACCATCATCGCAAACAGCAGCAGGAAAAATAATATTTTACTTCCGGGAAATCTTATTTTGGCAAAGGCATACCCTGCCATTCCGGCAAAAACCACATTGCTTAATGTGACGGTACTAGCAACGATCATGGAATTTACGATCCACCGGAATGAGCTTTTGCTGAATCCAAAAAAAGAATTTATAGGAATCCAATGTATAATATTTGGGGATCAGAGTATAACTGGCTGCCCCAATCTCATTTGGCGCCCCAAAGGAAGAGATAATCATGTAATAAATCGGAAACAGGGTCAGAAGACCTAAGATAAGCAGGATGGCTGTCATTATCACAGTTCTGAACACTAATTTATATTTTTGATCGTTTCCATATTGTCTGAATAAACCATACCAGCCTCCTAATACTCTACGTCTGCAGCCATTACCTTAAACTGGAAAACTGCAAAGACCGCGATGATTCCTGCTAATAATAACGCCTGGGCACATGCCTCCCCATAATTAAAATATTTGAAAGCATTGTTAAATATCAATAATCCCACCATGGTAGTTGCATTATCCGGCCCGCCCCCTGTCATTAAATACGACGTCTGAAATGCCTGAAATGCATTGATCACTCCTGTTATGGTGAGAAAAACAGTGGTCGGCTTGACCATAGGCCATACAACGTATTTGATTCTCTGTATAAAAGTCGCTCCATCAATATTGGCAACCTCATAATAGGTGGGGTCAATCCCAAGCAATGCGGCCACATAAATAATAACGGTAGAACCGATGCCTGAGAATATCGTCATAATGATCAGTGACAGCATGGCCGTTTGAGAACTGCCCAGCCAGTTCTGATTCTGGATCCCAAATGACCGGATCACGGAATTTAACAGACCGCTTGGCAGAGGATCAAATATCCATTTCCATACAAAGGAGAGGGCCACTCCCGATGCAATCCCGGGCAGATAAAATACTGCTTTAAAAAAATGACTGGCTCCTTTTCTTAAAGGGTACCAGAAGAATAGAGATGATGAACGCCACAAGGATGGAGACGGGTACCGTTACGGCCGTATACACCACAGTGTTCCAGATGGATTTAAAGAAAAGTCCGTTTTTTTTAATGTGTTACTGTAATTGGCTAATCCCACAAACTCCGTTTTTAAAGGCTTATAAGTCTGAAAGCTTACAATCGCTGCCTGTACAACCGGATATAACGTAAAAATAATAAATGACAAAATGGGCACGAGCACGAAGGCATACCCCCATTTGGCGTCATTGTTTAATCGTTTTCTTTTCTTTGCTGCTTGCATACTCATTACCCGCTCCCTTCTTTGCTAAAAACATAATGACCCTGCAGATAAAAATGGGCATTGGCACCTGTTACGATTACCAATGCCCGAAAAATCATGAGATCCTATGGACCTTATTTCCCATTAATCCATGACACAGCCTTCCTCGCCAAAAGCTTCCACTGCAGCCTTTTTAATGGCTTCATGCATCTCCTCCGGAGTAATTTCTCCAGCTAACAACCCCTGGAATTTTGGCAGAATGACCTCTTCCTCAATTTTTATGGCCTTTGCCCCTAAATCAGCCGGAATGTCGGGTCTGGCTTCCGCAACCTGGGTGGCAAGATTTTTAACTGCTTTTGTATTATTCTCGTTTTTGCCTTCCATGGGAGGAAGGGCTGCAAATGCTTCCTCTCCGGATTTGCAGATGGGGCTGATATAAAGTTCCTGACAGGTTTCTGCCGCTCTTTTTCCGCTTGCCAGGAAATAGGCAGCCTTTGCCACGTTCTTTAAATGCTCCGGACTTGGTTCATCCTTTCCGCGGAAGCACACATATCCATCTACCGCTCCCTGAGCCTGCTGGATATTTCCCTGGAACGTAGGAACCGGCAATACAATGTATTCCACCTCCTGGCTTCCTTCTACTGCACTTCCGTCATTTGCAGCCAGCTTTTTATTATTATCCGTAGCAGACTTTTCAAAAACTGACAGTCCCTTGCCGGTGATCATGGTCTGCCCGGTCAAGAACATGTTCCATCGTTTCCCCGCATCAACGGAGCTTAGTTCTTTCGGCATGGAGCCATCATCGATTAAGGCTCTGATGTCTTTTAAGAAGGGAACCAGCTGACTGCTGGTGTATGTATATTTCAAATCCTTATTAAAGGCAGAAGGCATACCTGCATTTTTTTACAAAGATCGAAAAATAATCCTTTGCCGCTACGCCTGAGCAAGCAAAAACAAAGCCGTACCGGGAATAGCTGTCTCCGTCCTTTACAACGCCCTTTTTGATGGCCTCCCGAAATTCTTCATAGGTCCAGCCATTTTCCTGGATTCCCTTCCAGTCGATTCCTGCTTCCTCCAGCATGGCTTTGTTTCCGCCGATCGCCTGTACCTCCACATAGGCAGGGAATCCATAAAGCCCGTCGCCGTTTTTGAAATAGTTTATAATGTCCGTGTTGTAATCTTCTATCATTTCCTTATCCGCATATTGGGAAATGTCCACCAGCATTTCCGTGTCCAGATATTTCGTGACACCGTTAGAACCGATGAATGCGATATCCGGCGGAGATCCGGCGTTTACCTGAACATCCAGCTTTTGCGTAATGTCTTCCCAGCTTGCCGTTGTGATCTGCAGCTCCATGTCAGGATTGGCTTCGTTGAATTCCTTTGCATATTCCACCAGTTTATCCTGATAGGATGCAGAAACAGGCGGCAGCAATGCCTTAACAATGTCTTTTTCATTGTTCTGCTCTACCGCAGTCCCCTTTGCGGCAGTTCCGCAGCCAGCCAGTGTACTGGCCATGATGGCTGCTGTCAATAGTACGGATAGTTTTCTTTTTTTCATGTTTTCCCTCCATTATTTTTATATCTGCTCTATGGCATAACGCACATGTCCACGTGCCTTTGCCAGCTTCTCCCTCGCCTCCTGTGCCCTGCATCCCGATAAAATGGATACAATCGCCGTCTTTGCATGGCCGTCTGCACAAGCCAGTGCTTCCTGCGCCTCATTCCTGCTGCATCCAGTGGCCTCCATTACAATGTTTTCCGCCCTTTTTATCAGCTTTGTATTTGTCTGTACCACATCCACCATCAGGTTCTGATATGCCTTTCCTGTTCCCACCATGCTTGCAGTGGATATCATATTACAGACCATTTTTTTCTGCCGTACCTGCCTTTAGCCTGGTAGATCCGGTCAGGATTTCCGGGCCCACCACCAGTTCAACGGTAATCTCCGCTGTTTCAGCCATAGCGGAGCCGGTGTTGCATACAATGGCAGCCGTCCTGCATCCGGTTTTTCCTGCATACCGCAGTCCACCTAATACATAAGGCGTCCTGCCGCTTGCGGCAATGCCGATCACCACATCATCTGCTGTGAGATGAATGTTTCTTAAATCCTCCTCTCCCAGGGTTTCGCTGTCTTCCGCACCTTCCACGGCTTTTATAAAAGCACTTTTTCCGCCCGCAATCAGCCCGACCACTTTTTCCGGTTCCACTCCAAAGGTTGGCGGACATTCTGCCGCATCTAAGAGTCCCAGCCTTCCGCTTGTACCGGCTCCCATATAGATCAGCCGGCCCGCTCCTTCAAAGCTTTTCGTGCACCATTCCACGATCCGGGCGATTTTCTCTATCTGGGTCTTTACTGCCTGAATTACCTTTTCGTCTTCTTCATTCATAATACGGATTAAATCCAGAGGGGGCATTTCATCCAGATTCATGGTCTTTGGATTTCTGGCTTCCGTTACCATATTAGACAGATCAATCATCCGTATCCTCCTTCCTAAGATATACTTCTCTTTTTCATGTATATCTTATTTGTTTTTCCCTTCCCTCCCGAGTTGATTTTATGATACATTTTGTGAATTTTTTTGTCAACGAATCTCCATTATTATGAAATTTCGTTTCATTATTTGAAATAAACCACCAAATAACGCCATTATTTTTAATTTTTTTTATGCATTTTTTTCTAATTTTTATTTCATTTATGCATTTTTATTACTGCAATCTGTTCCAATATCTTTTTCCATTACTAACATATCTGTTTTATCCGGATTTTGATCCACTATAAGCAATCACTGCCTCTGCTTTATCACTCCCATATTACAAAAAGGCAGGTCAGAAAGTCTGCAAATATAAGACATTTCTGACCTGCAAAAACAACAAGTTCTCAGGCAGTTACAGCCGTGCTTTTAGCAGGGACCATTTGTATTACCTGATTTGTACTAATCCATCCACGATCCACTCTCCATTTTCATTGACAGTGTATCCGTCTGGGGTGACGGCACTCTTAAGCATTGCGCCATATTTGTATTGCGTTGCATGAATATCCGGATTTAAGTAGTAACATTTTCCGTTGATCCATTTCCATCCGCTAACCATAGCGCCGAATGAGCCATCATGATTTTCGCTCATGTAGTACCAGCTGCCATCTCCATCCAGATACCAGCCTGAAATCATATACCCTTCTGTGTCGAAACGATACCAGGATACCTGGCCATTAAACAAACACTGATACCATTCATTTTTCGCATATGTTCCATCTTTTTTAACAGCCTGCCAGCCTCTGGCATTCTGTTTCCAGTTTACATAGTACTTTGTAAACGTGCTGCCGGAATCTCTATCTCTGTCTGAGCCGTTTGGACGGTCTGGTTTTTCGGGGATTTCCGGTTTTTCAGGAATTTCTGGTTTTTCGGGAATTTCTGGTTTTTCAGGATTGTCTGGTTCTTCTGTAAGCTTCACATCGTCTCTGTCGCGAACTCGTATACGTGCTACAGAATCCACAGAGTCACCTATGACAGTTCTGGATGAAAGTCCTACTGCAGACATATATGCACCGATTTCCAGATCCTTTATCACCTTATCCTTTGTAATATATCCGTCGATAAATATTCTTGCAGGCTTACCTGACTGATCCTGCAGCATAATCGTTTCTACCAGGTCATTTGGTGCATCAATGGAAATAACCTTGCCGCTTACAGTGACTAAACTGCCCAGGTTTTTGCCCTCATATGCTTCTTTCGTAGTTTCCTTAACAGGCTCTGGAAGTTCCCTTATATTCGTATCAGTTACCATAATCTTTTCTACTGCCAGCTGTCTCTCTCCCTGATAAGAAGAAGTTTTTCCAAATACCCTGATGGTCTGGCCCGCTCTTATATCGCCGGAAACAGGGAAAAGATTAATTCCGCCAGTCTTATCCTGCATATAGATGCTATCGAAGAAGGCAGTCTCTTTATCATAACCGGAAGCGTTTGATGTAGCTATTCCTTCGATTACAAACCGCTCGCCCTCACCGGCCGCCTGCACTTCCTTAATAGGAGTGATCTGCAGTTGATTCGTCTTATCTAACAAATTCTGCATAATCTGGTAGTTGCTGTAATCATTGGTGGCCGCGCTGTCAAATGTCAGCTGGAAATTGCTCATGGTCGAACATCCCGATAAATATAGTGTAGATGATTCACCATCGCTGAAGTAAAGCTCCTGAGTAGCTGCCAATACAAATTTGCCATCTAATTTCGTCAATGCGTCTCCTGATAATCCTACGCCGTCTTTATCCAGGCTTTTCGTATCTTTCGGTGCGTATACCAGAACTGCTGCACCTGAAGGAAGCATTGCGCTGTCACTGACTGGATTTCCATCTTTATCCATTGCATAAATATCCGCATTGCCATAGGTATTAAATTTAAGCCCTGTATCCACTCCGGCCATATATGGGTTCCGCTTATTATAATCGGTGCCCAGGATACCAATTACTCTGCCGTCATTGCTGGAATCGCACTGTAACTCATCATCGGCAAAACGGAATGCACTTCCAAGAGTTTCCAGAATCTTGTTCTGCTGAGCCGACATATGATCCTCTGCCTTAGACTCATCACCTTTGAAACCATCATATGCCTCATAGGTATCGCTCCAGCACAGACCATAATCGTCTTGCCGCCCTTTTCAGCAAAATCTCTGACTGCCTCCAGCTCATCCTCTGTATAGTTCTTATAATCCTCCCGCAGCTTCGTACCATCACGTCTGGAAGGCGCATTTAACAAAAGTCCAACATATTTGTCGTCCTTTAAAGCGGCTATCAGTTCCTGGCTGGTGTTAAGCGTGACCGTTCTGATATTGTAATCCCCCGCTAAGGTGGTGAAATTCCCCATACTGTCCTTATAGTTTCCATTCACATATTCATTATAGTGACTGGCGTCTATAGCAAAATATTTCATCTTCGAGCTGTCACGTACTTCTATTTCCAGAGCAAAGCTGAATGTCTTTTTTTCTCCTTCCAGTTCCATTTGGGCAGTGACTTCTATTTCATTTACTCCTACTTTATCAAGCATAAACTGTTTGTTTACAGTGTAAGTTCCAAATGACTTCAAACTCACGTTCAGATCTTCGCTTTCAAGGACCTTATCACCAGCTTTAAATGTCAGCCTGGTAAGTGTGGCATCTGATTCTTCATTATTGAAAGCTGAGACTGTAAACTTCACCGGTTCTCCTGTCACTGGTACTTCTGTATCACAAGTGAAGGAAGATATGCCTGCCTTTGCAGCGGAACCATACCATACAGGAGCTGTTACGGCGATATTTTTATCCGCCTGAGTCACACGTATGTAATAATATCCTTTCTTTGCAGGAAGCTCAAATGTGAACTCTCCGCTATTTCCAGTGCCTTCTTTTTTTTGCTGCGATTGCGCCGCCATTTGTCACCACTTCTACACTTTTAATAACATCGGACGGATCCGGATCATCTACGCTTACAGAAATATTCAGCGTTTTCACATCATCTGACACATCCAGGATACTTCCCATAAGCTCATCATTTAAAGTATACATAATATTTAAGTTCTTATCTTCTGTGGCGTATACACGCATGTCTTTAATTGCATTTAAAATCCCTGTCTCTGACAAATCATCTGTGAGGACGACTGTCCTGGCCGTATTGGCATTGCCCCAACGCCCTTTATGGTTATCCTGATTATTGGCGGGCGCTAAATGCCAGCCTTATCCAGTGCTTTCGTATATTCATTGTAGCTTGGGAAATATCCGCCTGAACCGATGGATCCTTCGCCATTGCCTACTTCTACTAAGACCATTTTAGCGTCTCTGGCCGGTGTATAGTATGCAAAATCTGAAAATGTACCAAAGGTCTTGCCCGGGTGGTTGAACTGTGAAAGATTCGCCAACGGGTCTGGATTCGCAGTCAGAATGTCATAGTATGCCTTCATGCCTGCATCATTTTTCTTGTCATTGAGCGTGGTATTATTTCGGCTTACCAGTCCTGATGAGCCAAATGTGTTGATGTGGCCGGGCCCGCCGGACCAGGTCATCTCGAAACCGGATAACGCTTTTCTGGAACTGGTTTCGTTAAACGCTGCGGTCTGCTCCCTGTATTCCTCCCATATCGCCCTGCTGGCAGGTGTCATAAGAGCCGGGTCATTAAGTGCCTCTTTTGGATTGGGTGCATCTTTTGTATCAAAATAGTTGGAATGATCTGTAAAGGATACAAATTGCACATTGTCTTCTTCCGGTATACTGGCAAGATAATTAAGACCATCTTTGACAGACCCGGAACCATCCGAATAATTCGTGTGTCCATGAAGCTGTCCGAAATACGCGGAAAAAGAGGACTTGCCTATGGTAAATTTCCAATTCTCGGTATGAGACACTTTGTCTTCCCGAATAACCGTCACCTGTGCGTTATAATTGCCGTCTTCCAGCACCTTGGGTGAAAAAGCATAGGTTGCGCTGTCAGCGGCTGTCTCTTTGAGATTCATAGCCTGGCCTGTATAAATGGCAGTGCCATCTGCCTTATTGAGAGTGAGGCTCACCGATGGGTTATTTCCGGTATTAGTCAGTCTGATGGAAATTTCAGGCGCTTTCACGTCTCCTGTTGCTTTATTCCTATCAGGAGTAACCGCCAGTACCTGCGGCTTGTCATTGATAACGATAGGAACAATTCCACTCTCTGCTTCGAGACCCGTTTTATCTTTTGCTTTGAATTTTATGTATAAGGCCTGCTGACCCTTAGCAAAATTTTCTGCCGGAATAACAGCCTCATAGTTGTTCGTATCCCGATTAAATGTCATGGACAGTGACTTGCCAAGCGCCCCCTCTGAGGGACCGAAAAGAACCTCCACACTTGCCACGCCCACATTGTCCCTGACCTGGACGGATATAGGATATTCCTGGTCCGGCCTTGCATCAATATAGGTGCCTAAGGTAATGACCGGTGGTTTGGTGTCATTTTTCACAAAATAGACTGGAAAACCATTTTTCTCTTCTGTACCGGTGTATAGCTGAATCGTCTGGTTAAATCTGCCTATCATGGCAGTCAGATCCACTGTTTCTCCTTCTTCGACGCCTTCCGGATACGGAGCTGCCTGATAAATATTAATCGTACCGGTTGCATCAGTTACAGGTGTACTGGCTGATGTATTGAGCTTGCCAAGTTTGACATCCTCTATCAGTACAACTCTGTTAATAAGTCCGCTTTTCTCTATATCAGCGGTATTTGCCATGGCTTTTATCTGATTGATGGTATACTTCACAGGCTGTATCGATGCCTCATCCTGCTTAGCAGCGACCTTTGCTTTATCTTTCGAGGATGTTATCTGAGGCATACCATAGCGGATCTGGTAATCTCCCGTGATTTCCAGTATATCACCGATCCTGGCGTCATCCGGCGCCGCTCCATAAATATAGATACTGTACTGGCTGCCATCTATCTCGGACTGGAGCACCGGATTTCCGTATGTAGTGGCCAGATATGACAATTCCCCTGTAACAGTCACATCTTTCGTGTTCTGTCCCAGCGCCAGCACGTCTTTAATCGTCATCACTTCACCGGCTTCACGGACTGTATAGGAGAACTCAGCGATTTCACTCTTCTCCAGCCCTTCCTTAACTGCACGCACATAGTATGTAACCGGCTCATCAATCACCAGCTTGTCATTGTTTGAATATGTTATCCATTCTTCGGCAGTCTTAGACTCCGTATTATACTCTATCTCAGCATCTGATGTTGCCGTAGAGAATGTAAGCTGCGTACCTTTCAGTACCAGTCCGGCTGACGGCGATGCAGCAGGCATCTTGCATTTCGTTTCTTCCGGCTCAGTTCCGCCGCCTTCCTCATAGGAACTGTTGTGCGCCTCAGGCTTTCCGATCTTAAAATCGGCGTAGTTATTGTCCGTATCCACTGACGGGTCCCTGCGGATAGCGGCGGTGGAATTTGACATTGCATCAGTGGGTTTGGTCTCATACTCCTGAGCTGTGTTGTTAATTCCTACCAGGTCAACGAAATTCTCATCAACTTTACTTGTCAGCTTCTCACTGCTCTTAGACAATGCCGCTGCCCCTTCTTTTGCAGCCATTGCGATATTACCTACAGCGTCGGGTTCCGGAAGTTCTGGCGCATTATCTTTATTCTCCCCATCTGCTTCCTTTATCAGATAGTAACCGCCAGCTTTGATCGTACCTGAAAGTTTCGTTAAGTCCTTGCCGTCATAGGTGCTGAACGATTTCTTAGCCAGCCACTGCACTGACCACCCATCCAGGCTCACATCTTCATCCGTGGGGTTGTACAGTTCAATAAAATCGCTCTTATATACAGCGCCGCTATTGCCTCCGCCACCGTATACCTGGCTGATCACTACGTGGTATGCCAGACCGCTGTCTCTGAGTTCGGGCTTATCTTCTTCCATATCCGTAACACTGGCTTCCTCTTTCGCATCGCCCATATTGGCCGTATCTTCCTTATTGCCTGCATCTCCCTTATTGCCTGTATCTCCCTTATCTCCCGTATCGCCCGTATCTTCTTCCATCTTTCCGGGAATGTCTGCATCCGTGTCCTTGTCCGCCTCACTGGGGCTGGCTCTATCCCCTCCCCTGCTGGAACGTTCTGCCTCATACATCTTTGGCGGGTTAAAGTCTGCCTCAATCGCAAAACCAGGTACGACTGACATATTCAGGCACATGGCGACTGACAGAAACAGACTTAACAGCTTCCTTGAGTTCATAATTTCTTTTTTTCTCCTTCCATTTTTGATGGTATCACTTAATTAAATCTTATTATTACCAACTGGAAAAATCACCAAAATCAGATATACTTTCAAAGTAAAATATGTGAAAATCGTCACTGTTTTTTTCTATGCTTTTTATGTTCTTCATCAACCTGCATGACCACTCTTTCCTCCGCATTTGTCCTGCTGCACATAAACGCGCTTAAAAATGCTACCAATGGCACAGTCATTACAATACCTATAGTACCTGAGATACCCTGTATAATCTCCAGCGCCATCATGTCACTGTTAAATATCTGCAAATATGGATAATTAAAGATTCTGAACAGTACCAGCATATTAAGTGCCGAACCAGCAAATGCCAATATCAGCGTGTTAGCCATAGTACCCATGGCATCCCTGCCTATATTAATACCCGACTGAATCAGCTTTTGTCTGTTTAGTTCCGGATTCAACTGATGCACCTCAAATACTGCAGACGTAATAGTCATAGCCACATCCATAACTGCGCCAAGTGCTGCTATGAGTACGGCACTGATAAGTAATCCGCTGATATTCAGGCTTGTCCCACCTGTACGGAGAATTAATTCTTCCGCCTCCGACATATTAAAACCGTTTATCGGCGTAGCGAGTGCCGTGAGAGCTGCGGCGGCCCCTGCTATGGCTACGCCGCCCACGCACCCAATGGTTGCACAGAACGTTTTCATGGATAAGCCATTTAACAGTACCAGTGAAACTGCTGTGGTTACGGCTGCTATGACAATGGATGACAAGATCGGATTGATGCCATGCCTGATCATGGGGATGAGCAAAAACCAGATACCCACAATAGTAAATGCAAGCCCCAGTATAGCGGCTATCCCTTTTCTTCCTCCGAATACAGCTAAAGACAGCACAAATACCACCGTCAGTCCAAGCAATGCCGGACCCCTGTTATAATTGGATATGGATGCTATGTATGAAAGCCCATTGGCATCTATATCCATTCTGACGATTACCTTCGTACCTGCTTTTAAGTCCACATTATTGTATACACTCATATAATTGACTGCCGGCAATATCTTACCTCTGTCCTCACCGCTGTCTATCTGTATATAGACTTCCTGCACTCCTATGCGCAGCCCCTCTGTCCACTCTTCTGCTTTCGCCTCGTCACTGATGAGTTTAGTCACATGTGCCTTGGCAAATCTTAACTGGCTTGCCGCTGTTGGTACTTCTCCTGGCAGCGGTTTATTGATCCATATGAGAATTGTTATAAATACCACGCAGAAAAGGAATGTGGCTAAAAGTTTTACGCAGAATGTTTTCTTATTTTTCATTTTTAAAGTACTCCTTTCTGCGAAAGGCATCAATGTGGTTATGAACTGCGCCCTTCGTCCTGTTTATTTTTATTATACTTAAGCTGCAATGTTACACACTGCAGAACCCGTGAAGGCGATGGCATGTACAAAACCATTCGCAAATGCTGCTTTGGAAGCGTTAAACTTGTTAAAAAACAGAATATAACATTCTATATTATTATATTGCGTTATTAATCACTTAAGTACTACTTATGAATAAAAATGATTGGTATAAATACTATGTGGTACTTACATTCCCATTTTGAATGTGATAAACGGTTAATATCCATATGGATTAACCTCCAATAATATAATTTATGCGGTTTTGGACCCAGATCATTATGTCATTGGAAGTTTTTTTCCTGAAGTTAAAGCTGCCGTGGTCACGCCTGCATACCAGGCAGTTCATGGAAAATCGCCATACAAAAAAAAGCAGGCCAGAAAGTCTGTAAATATAAGACTTTTCTGACCTGCAAAGACAGCAGATTCTGAGGCTGTTACAGCCGTGCTTTTAACAGCATTTAAGATATTTAGATTAAACTCAATAAAAAATGAATTAATGATGTTGCAGGGAAGGATCCCCTTCTTTCTCAGTACAACGCCTGCTGCCACTACCAGGAGAAACAGCAGCGCCTGAAAGTTTAGAAGGCGATTAAAGTCCAGTCTGACTCTCTTCTTTGGATTTCATATATTCATCCATGGCCAGAGCCACTGTCTTTGAATAGGCAACTGCTTCTACTACGGTTCTTGCTCCCAGAACCACATCTCCGGAAGCAAATATGCCCGGAATGGTTGTCTGGCCTTTTTCATCTGTCATCAAAAGCCCGTTCTGGCTGGCCAGCAAGCCCTTGGTGGTATTCACCAGCTTGCTCTTCGGCCCCTGGCTGATGGAAATGATGGTGGAATCTGCAAAAATCTGTTCCCGGTCTTCATCAATTCCGATCTGGTTTCCTTCCCCATCATACCGGATATTTTCAAACACCGGACCATCATCCGTAATCTCCACGATCTGTTTCCCAAACTGGAAGTCAGCCCCGTCAAGCTTTGCATAGGCTGTTTCGTGATCGCTGGCATTGCTGGATAAACCTCTGGCATAAAGGGTCACCTTCCTGGCTCCGTGGCGGATCACGGTCCTTGCCACATCCATGGCAGAATTCCCAACGCCAATGATGGCAACCGTCTCTCCCAGATCATAGGCATCGGGATTAGCAAGATAATCGATGGCATAATGGACATTTCCCAGGGATTCCCCTTTTACGCCCAGGGTTTTCGGCCTCCAGACTCCGGTTCCGATAAAGATGCTCTGATAGCCGTCACGGATCAGATCCTTGATTTCCAGGGCTGTTCCAATGGCCGTATTGGGGCGGATCTTCACCCCGATTTCCAGAAGCTTCTTTTTGTAGCGCTCTAAAATGGTCTTTGGAAGCCGGAACTCCGGTATCCCGTACTGGAGAACGCCTCCCACCTTATCCTTGGCATCGAAAATTGTCACGCTGTAGCCTTCCTTGGTCAAAAGAAAGGCAATGGTGATCCCGGCCGGACCTGCGCCGATTACTGCCACCTTCTTCCCGTTTTTCGGCTTTAACTCCACCTTCATCTTGTTAAAAATGGTATCAGAGATATAATTTTCTATGCTGCTGATATGCACCGGCTGCCCCTTTCTGCCCAGTATGCAATGGCCTTCGCACTGACTTTCATGATTGCATACAAGGGAACAAACCAGGGACATGGGATTGTTTTCAAACAACATTTCTCCTGCTTTATTTAAACCGCCTTCTTTAAAGGCCGTGATCATCTGGGGGATAGGGGTATGGACGGGACAGCCCTGCCGGCACAGGGGCTTCTTACAGTTTAAGCATCTGTTTGCTTCATCAATTACGTGAACAGCCATAATTTATCTTCCTCTCTTTTTCTGTGACATGATTTACTGAAGTATTTTATCTCTCAATAATTCTATATTTGCATATTGTATACAGTTTTATTTTTATTTTTCACATCATATCACACTCAAAATAATAAAATCAATAGCCAGCTTTTATGTACAGAAAAAAATAAATTTCGTCAAAAATATATCGAATTATGGTTGTTTTCCATTTCCATAAATAAAAAAAGAATCCGGAGGATATGGGCGGAAGAATATCTCCAAACACCGCTATCCCGGATTCTCTGTTTTAATAATTATTTTCCTTCGTAAGTAATCATGGCTTCCACATCATATCCTGCAAGCTTTTCCCTGCCATTTAATCCTGCAAGCTCCATGATAAAGCAGATTTTCACCACTTCGCCGCCAAGCTCTTCAATCAGCTTTATGATGGCTTCAATGGTGCCGCCTGTAGCGATCAAATCATCTATGATGACCACTTTCTGCCCTGGTCTGATGGAATCCTTGTGGATCTCAACAGTTGCAGTGCCATATTCCAGCTCGTAATCGGCAGACAGGACTTCCCTTGGAAGCTTGCCTTTCTTTCTCACCGGAATAAAGCTCTTATGCTCTGCATAGGCCACCGGAACGCCAAAGATAAAGCCTCTTGATTCCGGTCCCACTACTGAATCATATTCCACTCCTTTTAACATATCCCTTATGCCATCCACTGCCAGGCAAAGCCCGTCCGGATCCTCCAGAATGGTGGTCACATCCCTGAAAATGATTCCTTCCTCCGGAAAATCAGGAATGCTTGTGACATAGTCTTCTAATCTTTTCATTGTCATACCTCGTATTGTCATAGTCTGTATCCCATGGATACTCCCTTATCCTCTTGGATGGGCGCCCGTGTAGGCGCGGCGTAAGTTTTCTCCCTGAGTATAATTCATATACATCTGTGTCGTAGCCATATCAGAATGGCCAAGCATGGCTTGTACCGCATGAATATCCGCTCCGTTGCGGAGCAGATGTGCCGCAAAGGAGTGGCGAAGGGTGTGAGGTGTAATGTCAGCCTTGATCCCTGCCTTATCCCCATAGAACTTTATAATCTTCCAAAATCCCTGGCGGCTCATGGATTTCCCGTTGCAGTTGGTGAAAAGCCACTCTGATTCCTGGCCCCTCAGCAAGTATTCCCGGCCCCGTTCCATATAAGCCGAAAGGGCCAGCTTGGCCACCTTTCCAAAAGGAACCATACGTTCCTTGTGTTCATCCTTGCAGGTAATATATCCAATGGACAGGTTTATATCGGTTTTTTTTAGATGAATCAGTTCCGACACACGGATTCCGGTGGCGTAAAGCAGTTCCAGCATGGCACGGTCCCGAAGCTCCTTCGGATTCTCGCCGCCAGGCTGGCTTAATAAGCTGTTCACTTCATCCACCGTTAATATGGTAGGTGCCTTTTTTTCCACCTTTGGCGCCTTTAAAAGCTCTGCCGGGTCCTTCTGGATTCTCCCTTCCCTGCACTGGTAATGAAAGAATGCTTCATGGAAGCCAGACAACGTGAAATGGTAGTAGTAGCCTTCCCTTCTTTCTCAAGATGCAGGATATAGGAATTAAGACTGGTCTTTGTCACCTTGTCCACCTCTGTGATTCCCTGCTTCCCCAAAAAAGAAGCCAGCTGCATCAAATCCCTCTGATAAGATACCTCTGTGTTTTTTGATGTTTTTTTTATCTCTCTCAAATAAATGATAAAATGATTGATCTCTGCTACCATCTCCATATCCCCTGACCTTTCGGCTTCAAAAATGCCTTAAAATAAGGCTTCTTCCTAACATTATATAGACTATTTTCGATAAAATCAAACACATTTTTCCTGCCATAAAGACATTTTAGGGTTACTTTACATAATATGTACAAGATATTGGTAATGATTGACTTTTTTTTCGCAAGATATGGGGAAATAAATATTGTATTTTTTTTTAATATGTTCTCTTTAAAGGACCATTTTTAAGAAAATCGGGTTGATCCAGGCCTCGCAGGCGCTCCCAAGAGCAGCCAGGAACAAAAGCAGCAAAAAGGCCGGGATCCGGAAACGCCGTCCATTTTGCATGGCCCACAAAAGAAGGATACACCAAAGAGGAATATAACACAGGCCCTGAGGCGTGACTGTCATAAGAAATACGGGAAGCCCCATAAGCCCCTTTTGGACCGTTATAACGGAAAGGACAAATCCCATGGAAAAACCGATTCCTGCCGTCAGCAGGCAATACAAAGGAAGCGCATAAGCAGTCAGGCCCATGAGCCATGCGATCCATACCTCGATCCCCCGCTGTCTTAACACCTGATAAAAAAGCTGCACCCGCTCCCCTTTGTCCAGATTCACATTTCTGTCCAAAAGGCCCAGGTAATATACGGCTTCCTCCACAAAGGACGGATACCAGAAGTTTGCCATGACCGTACCGGCAATAAGCCCGGCAAAAAAGCAAATGAGATAGCGGTCCTCTGCCCTTAGGTTCCGCTCCAGGGAAGTGTACATTCCCCCTGGTCCCGGTCTTCTTCTCAAGCGGTAACGAAACGAACGAAACAATCCGGCCATTAAAAATCCCCTTACGTCTTTTTTTCAACCTTATGCCTGCAAAGGGACATTTATTCTTGGAAAGACAACGGGCCGGGACTGCTGTTTTACAGCTTTTCCCTATTTTACGCCGTACTTTCTCCCATAGGCCATGATTGCAGCAATGGTCTTACCGTCGGTAATCTCTCCCCGGTATATCTTTTGTTCCAAGTCCCTCAACTCCCATTCCTCCACCTCGATGTATTCGTCTTCATCTAAGTTCTGTTTGGAAGGCTCTAATTCCCTTGCAACAAAAATATCAATGGCTTCATCGCAGAATGCAACCGTTGTGTTGACGCTGATCAGATACTCCATCTTTTCCTTATCCGTCTTATAGCCTGTCTCCTCTTCCAGCTCCCTGTGGGCGCAGTCAAGCTTTGGCTCATCGGGGCTGTCAAGGGCTCCGGCCGGGATCTCCAAGGTATACCGGTCCAAAGCATTGCGGTACTGGCGCACCATGAGAAGCTTCCCGCTTTTTGTTACAGGGACCACTGCCGCGGCTCCGTTATGGTGGATGAAATCCCAGTGGGCCAGATGGCCGTTAGCATCTACCTGTCCTCATATACTTTTATAATATGTCCCTCATGCTTTAATTCCCTGTCAAGTCGTTTTACAGGCTTCTGTTCCATTGTCTTACCTCCATGTCCAGTATCATGAACCTGCAGTCCATGATCTGCATTCAACCTTCGCGTTGACGGGAGAGCTCATCTTCGCTCTCTACGTTCATTCTATTATAATTCCTCACATTTTTTTAAAGCAGGCATCCGCTGCCTTTATGACCGCATTGCGGAATCCAAATTCCTCCAGGGCGGATACTCCCTCAATGGTGGTGCCTCCCGGCGAGCACACCTTATCCTTTAAGGCTCCAGGATGCTCCCCTGTCTCCAGGACCATCCTGGCGCTGCCAAGAACTGTCTGAGCCGCCATCTCATAGGCGGCATCCCTTGGAAGGCCATACTTTACCGCCCCGTCTGCCAAAGCCTCGATAAACATGTAAACATAGGCAGGGGAGCTTCCGCTGGCACAGACCACCGCGTTCATAAGCCGCTCTTCTACGATCCGCATCCTTCCCAGAGAACGGAAAATATCACTGATTGTCTCCTTCTCCTCCTGGGAAAAAACCTTCTCATCGTAGCAGACTCCTGTCATTCCTTCCCCAAGGAGGGCCGGGGTATTTGGCATGGCGCGGACCACCCGTTTTTCTTGACCCAGCTTTTCCTTTAGCTGGGCTGTTGTGATCCCGGGCGCAATGGAAATGATCACATGGTCTTCTGTTACCTCATTGCGGATATCAGACAGCACCGGGGCAAAATACTGAGGTTTCACGGCCAGTACCAAGTATTTTGCCTGGGCAGCACATCCGGCATTGCTTTCTGCATGGGCCACTCCCATTTCTGAACTGATCTGTGCGCACCGTTCTTTATTCACATCAGTAAAAATGATGTCTTCCTTCCCATAAGTCTTTAATAATCCTTTTAATATTGCAAAACCCATATTTCCGATTCCGATGATTCCTATTTTCGCCATAATCTCTTCCTCCCGCTTATGTTTTGAAATCAGCAATTAATCAGCATCATTCTAACACCATTTTTTTCAAATGTCAATCATTGGATTCTTCCTGATTGACGGAAATGATCCGGACCCCCGTCTTCCGAAGGGCAGCCTTTTCCTGCTCTTTAAATTCATGATCCGTTATGATCCCGGTATAATCGGCCAGGCAGTTGATCCGGTTCATCCCCTGCCGGTTGAATTTGGAATCATCCACTGCCAGAAAGGACTGCTGGCACTGCTTTACAAGCTGGCGCTTTAAAAATGCCTTATCAGTGGTGGGCGTCAGCACATGGAAATCCCCGCTTATGGCGGCAGCCCCGAAAAATCCCGTATCAAACCGGAAATCCTCTATCATCTGGGTGGTGTAATAGCCTAAGGTACTTCCAGTGGACTTCTGGACATAACCCCCGCACAGGATCAGCTCTGCCCTGCTGTTCTTCATGAGAAGGGCGATCTCCAGGTCATTGGTAATGACCGTCATGTTTTCCTTATCCATGATCCGTTTTGCGATCTCATAGGTGGTTGTTCCGGCATCCAGATATACGGTAGTCCCTTCCCTGATGAATTCCACGCATTTTACTGCGATCAGCTCCTTCTGTCCATGATTTTTCACGCTTTTATCCGCATAGGCAACCTCGGTCTTGCTTACCGCTCCTCCGTGGCAGCGTTCGATCAGCCCCTCTTTTTGCAGCCTTTCCAAATCCCTGCGGATGGTCATAGGACTGACGTTAAGCTTTGTTGCCAGTTCCTGGGCCTGGACGCTTCCATCCTCCTGTATCATGTTCAGAATTTTAATCTGCCTTTCTGCCATCATCATGACCTATTCCTCCTGTTATGGAGCCTGTACCTGTTTCAGCATAAAAATCCCTGCCGCCGGAAGCTCCGGAGGCAGGGCATCTGTTTTTTCGTACAAATTCCCCTATGTATATCATAAATGATCACAGGAAAATACTCAATATCAAAACTTCAACAAATCCCACAGCCCGTGCTATGGTGGAAGTGATGGAATAGGTGGCAATCTGATCCTTTACTTCCCCAACTCCCAGAGTCCGGTTTACCACCCAGAAATAGCTGTCATTAAAGTAGCTGAAGAACAGGGAGCCAACACAGCACGCCAGGGCTCCCAGGATGGGATTGACTCCCGCAGGCAGACTGATTTGCTTATCATTACACATTGTAAAAAGAAAGACAGCATAACAGATAAAATTTTATAGTTTCGGTCTTCTTCTTTTTAACAAAACCGTAAGAATAACGATAATAAATAGATTGTTCACAATATAAGTGACATCTGGACCTATCAAAGCTGAAGAAAAACCAGAGTAAAGGATTCCCAATGGAACCAGCAGATTGGCACTAAATGCCAGTAAAGCAAAAAAAACGGCCTTGATATTTTAACGGAATATGAGTTTGCAGGTAGGAACTCAAAGGTACATTTACGCAGGTAGTAAAAAAACCAATTAAAAATTGAAGAAATAAAAACAAATAAAAATATAAAAATTTCATTTGATAGAAAATTATGGATAACCCGCCTGTTGCAATCATCAAACCACTGTTTGCAATAATAAAATAATACATATATTCTTGTAATTTTATTTTTTTATTTTTAAAAATGAAGATACCTGCAATAAATGTCCCAATAATTGCAGACGTTGATGTAAATCCAAATAATGCCTCGGATATGTGATATTTTTGAATTAAAATCCCAGGATTCATCACCTCTTCACTTCCACCTGCAAAAAAGTTCAAAGCCATAATTAAAATAAAAAGACTTAATATTTCCTTATTATTCCGAACAAAATATATTCCATCACCAAGTTCTTTAACCCAATTGGATCTTTCCTGTAAATCACGCTTACATGGAGTATACTGTATAAAACTTTCCTGAACAGCAGATACCATATACAAAATAACCATGATTACTAATATTAGTTTTAATCCCCACAGGCCAAATATGAGCGTCCCCGCTATCGGTGCAATTAATGTTGCCGCATTATCACCAAAACTCTTTACTCCATTATAATTTTCAATCACTTCCAATGGAGCGATTTCGGTGAAAATAACCTTGGAAGCTATCTCAAATATATTATTAATTATATTTATTATAATAGTAAGAAACAATAAAATTCCCAGGTAAATATCGTTTAAACTATTTGTAATAAATAAAATATAATATAAAATCGCTGTTATTAAATCACACAAAATAATAATTTTTTTTCTGTTAAAACGATCCACGACTAATCCCAAAAATGGAGTAACAATAATTGCTGGAATCGCAGTTAAAGTAAAGAATATCCCTGACCAGGCCAAGCTGCCTGAAATGTTCAGTATGAATAATGGTAAAACAATAAGATAAAAGGCTGACCCGAATCTTGAAGTAATTCTTCCTGTAATCAGCAGAATAATGCTTTTTTTATAATTTTTGTTTTCTTTCGCCAGCTGCTTATTGATGAACTTTTCTTTCAACCTTATTACTCCTTAATCCAATATTCAGAACCAGAATCTGTACGTTCTAAAAATCCATATTCAACCAGTAAGCGTCTAATATATGAGTAATCATGATAAATTGTTTTTAAAATTGTATTAATTTCAACTTCACTATAATGTATTTCAGCTGAAAATTTATTTACAATCTCTCCTAAAATTATAATTTTCCCTTTTTGTTTTGCTGGAAATTGTATTATGCTTCCATCTTGGTTTAAATATTTTTTAATTGTTTTTTTTCGTTCTTCTTCTGTTATATCGTAATCATTTTTCATTTCCATTCCTCTTTCTTTATTTATAATGATTTAACTTTTCCAATTCATATATCGAAAAAGTTTCTTTCTTCAATAAACATATCCTCATTGAAAAAAAGAACTTTTTCGAAAGCTTTATACCCTTAAAAGACATTTCCAAAACTTCAAGGTGAATATTTCATTACATAATCCTGATTTTCCAAACTCTCTGCAACTATTTCTTTTTCTTCAAGTTCATTAAGTTTTTCAAGTAATTGTTTGTCCATATTATCACCTCCACTCAATTATATTTATTCTAAAGGTATTAGAACCCTTGAATTAAGCATAATAAAAAACAAATTGTCCAGGTCCTTACCTTTAAAATTAAATTTGATTTTCTTTAACTCCTCTTTTAAGCATTCCAGAGATTGTCCGGTTTTGAAAAAAATCTAATAACAAAAGTGAAAAATCATTAATTTTACACATATCACAGGTAATTACATTTAATAAATATATACCTTCAGAATCATCTGCTTTTTTTACAACAAATTGATCATTTAATATACAATCAGTTTTTTCATAATCTTCAAAGTATTTATCTTTATGACTGCTATTACTGATATTAAGAAAATCAAAATATATCATTTTGTTTATCTCATCTATTAATTTTTCCTGATCATCACTTATTAAATTTTGTAAAGTCATTCCTTTTACCAGATTCTCTATTATATTTTTATATTTATAATCCACATAGAATACAAAATGATTCATACTGTTATATAAAACAACACCTTTGTTATATGAAAAAGCACAATCTTCAATTTCCTGAAAACTGACATTTTCATTAAAAAATATAAATGCATTTTTATTTTGTTTTCTTATGTCATACATTAATTTGGTTTTTGTACTTTTGTATTTTGTTTTATTTATAGAATCCAATATCCATGTTACCTCCGAAACATGCAATCGCTCCGGCAATAACATATATTGTGCAAATAACTTATCTGATTGATGTTCAAATTGATACTTGCTTACCAGCTTTTTACTTGCTTCTGTCGATAAGCCTTCCGCTATGTCAAAAGTAACATTTGTAGATAAATCCCCTCTGTCATCACGATATATTTTACTAATTCTATATTCTTCGGGATGATACCATACATCTGAGCCTATATCCAAACCAAATTCCTGAAATCCTCTCGAGGAATAAGGAACATGATACTTATGCTTTGATTCATGTAAAATCTTAGTGGTATAGTTAATTGACCTCAGAGCCTCAGCCTCTGTCTCGGTAGGAAAACCAGTCATAAAAAACAGATGAACCGGTATTCCTCTTTTTAGGCAGTTATGTATATTCATATCAACCCATTCAATTTTTATATTCTTTTTCATTTTATCCAAAACACGCTGGTTATAGGATTCCAAACCAAATTGAATTTGCCTGCAACCACTTCTATATATTTCATCGCATTTTTCTATTGTCAATGTTGGGCTAAATCTTGTTTCTCCGTGCCAAAAGAATTTTAACTGTTCATGATTTAACATTTCCGCCAGTTCTACCATTCTTCCTGACTCAAAAGTCTCATCAACAAACGAAAATATGCGTGAATGATATTTTGCATTAAGTGCTTTCATATACTAAATTAAACGTCAATTTATCCCGTCCTTTTAGCAAACTTTGTCTCTCTATAATCTCCAATGATTCTTTTACACGTTTGACAGATAAGAGTTCATCATAGAACTCAATATTCAAATCAGCAATGCTTATATCTATGTTTTCCCGTTCTTTTAAATATGATTTTAAAACAGGCAATGCTAAATAAGGTCCCACCGGAGTCCAACCAGGCGGAAAAATAAGTAATTTCTTCATTTTATCCACATATGATGTATTTTAAAGCAAATAACCATACTCTCCTCTCCCTAGTTAATAAAACTCTAAGTATTAGTTTTTAACAGAAACATTCCTAAACTTAAATATACGTTACCACATCCTTTCCTTTATAAAATATTTTTGCAATTTTCGTATGTTTTTTTCACCTGAATGTATAAAATATTTATTTTTATATAATTCCATTTATTTTTCCACCGGATTTAAAAATTTTCTCAAAGTTTGGGGAAACTGTAATTTAACATTTTCTGATTCAGATATAAAACTTTTTATGTTTCCGACTTTTCTGATATCTTATTGTACAATTTTTTTTCGTCAAAGTTCAAAAAAAGTATTGACATTTTAATTTTAATCTCATATACTGTAGCAAAACAAAATGATAAACTGTCGAGCAGGAGTAAGTAAGATTTTTTTCATCATGCACAGAGAGCTTCCGGTTGGTGCGAGGAAGCGTTGATGTCTGGTCTGAATGGACCTGCGAGGGCGGCTTGAAACCGGTTTTATGACCGGAAGTAGATGTCGACGGGTTTCCTATCCGTTATCAAGGGGAGGCACATGTTGGTGTGCTGTAAAGCGGGAGAAGTCTATCTTCTCCAATCAGGGTGGTACCACGGAACCGTAATTATCAGGCTTTCGTCCCTCTTATCCATAGCAGTATGGAGGAGGGACGGAGGCCTTTTTTTATTTCTGCAGACAATGAGCCAGACGCAGGAATACCTGCATTCCTGTATCCGGCAAATTCTGCAAGGGCCAATTACCTCACTGCCTGCTATGAGGTGTCTGCTGGTCAACAGCAAAAAACATGAGTGATAACTAAGAAAGGAGCGTAATAAACCATGAACATCACGCCGGACTGTAAGGAAATCGAAGCCCTTGCCGCTTCCTATCCCGTCATCCCGGTCTGCAGGGAAATATTTGCAGACATTGTCACACCCATTACTCTGCTGCGAAAGATCGCAGCAAACAGCAGCCGGTATTATCTGCTTGAAAGCATTGAGGGAGGCGAAAAGTGGGGACGCTACTCCTTTCTTGGTTATGATCCGGTCCTAAAAGTCACCTTAAAGGATCATGTGGTAAAAATACATCATTACAACCAGCCGGAGGCAGACCAGGTGATCCATACCAGGAAGCCCTATGATGTGCTGCGGGATATTTTAAAGGATTACCGCTCCCCAAAGCTTCCCGGACTTCCCCCCTTTACCGGAGGATTTGTAGGGTATTTTGCCTACAGCATGATCGGCTATGCAGAACCTGTCCTGTCCATAAAAAAAAGGTGCCTGCAATGATTTTGACTTAATGCTGTTTGATACGGTCATCGCTTATGACCATCTGAAACAGAAAATCAGCCTGGTGGTCAATATGAAAACTGACCGGGTCATGGAAAATTACGGGAAAGCCTGCACAAGGCTTCAAAGCATGGCTGCCATGATCGGAGAACATATCCCCCTAAAAAGATCGGCAGTTACAAGCCGTCCTAAGTTCCGGTGCAATGTGACAAAAGAGGAATTCTGTTCCATGGTGGAGCGGGCAAAGGATTATATCGTAAACGGAGACATTTTCCAGGCGGTGCTTTCCAGACAGTTCACAAGCGATTATGAGGACAGTCTTCTCAATGCCTACCGGGTCTTAAGAACCACCAATCCATCCCCCTATATGGTATATCTCTACATGGATGATACTGAAATCATAAGCACTTCCCCGGAAACCCTGGTCCGTTTAAAGAACGGGCGGCTCACCACCTTTCCTGTGGCAGGCTCCAGGCCAAGAGGAAGAGATGAGGAGGAGGACAACAGGCTTTCCAAAGAACTTCTGGCGGACGAAAAGGAGCTGGCGGAGCACAACATGCTGGTGGACCTGGGAAGAAATGATTTAGGGAAAATCGCAGCGTTTTCCACCGTAGAGGTAACAGGATATAAAATGATCCACCGTTATTCCCGGATCATGCACATCTGCTCCCAGGTGGAGGCGGACATTACCCCTGACCGGGACGCCTTTCATGCCATAGAGGCGGTCCTTCCGGCAGGCACCCTTTCCGGTGCTCCGAAAATCCGGGCCTGTGAGATCATTGAGAAGCTGGAAGCAGAGCCAAGGGGCATTTACGGAGGAGCTCTGGGCTACATTGATTTCACCGGAAACATGGATACCTGCATTGCCATACGCATGGCGGTAAAGAGCCAGGGAAAGGTATATGTTCAGGCAGGAGGCGGCATTGTGGCAGACAGCGTTCCTGAACGGGAATACGAAGAATCGGAAAACAAGGCAAAGGCCGTGATCCGGGCCATTGAAACTGCAGGGGAGGTAAATGACTGATGATTCTCTTAATTGACAATTACGACAGCTTTTCCTACAACTTAGTCCAGATGGCCGGCGGCTTAAATCCTGATATCAGGGTCATACGAAACGATGAGATGACCGTGGAAGAAATAAGGGAGACATCTCCCAGCCATATCATCCTCTCCCCTGGTCCCGGCTATCCAAAGGACGCAGGCATTTGCGAGGACGTGGTAAGGAAGCTTTCCGGAACAATCCCCATCCTTGGGGTATGCTTAGGGCACCAGGGAATCTGCGAAGTATTCGGGGCCGAGATCACCCACGCAAGAAAGCTGATGCACGGAAAACAGAGCCTCCTTACCATCGATGCTTCTGATCCCATCTTTCATGGGCTTCCGAAACAGATCCTGGCCGCCAGGTACCACTCTCTCATTGCCGCAAAAGATTCCCTTCCCCATTGCCTGACCGTAATCGGGACCGATGACATGGGGGAAATTATGGCAGTAAAGCATAAGGAATATCCCCTTTACGGGCTTCAGTTCCATCCGGAATCCATCCTGACGCCAAATGGGATTACCATACTTGAAAATTTCTTATCCATTCATATAAAGGAGGCAGATTAAATGATTCAGCAGGCAATCCATGAAGTAATCTCAGGACAGGATTTAAGCTTTGAGGCTGCAAAAGAGGTCATGAACGAGATCATGAGCGGGGAAACCACCCCGGCCCAGATGGCCGCATTTTTAACGGGACTGCGGATGAAAGGGGAAACCATTGACGAGATCACTGCCTGTGCCACGGTTATGCGGGAAAAGGCCTTAAGGCTGGAACCGGACTTTCCTGTCATTGATATCGTAGGCACAGGCGGCGACGAGGCCGGCACCTTTAACATTTCCACCACCACCGCATTTGTAGTGGCTTCAGGGGGCGTTCCCGTGGCAAAGCACGGCAACCGCAGCGTTCCAGCAAAAGCGGGGCTGCTGATGTGCTGGAGCACCTTGGGTGAAGTTAAACCTTACAGCGGAGCAGTCAGGGGAAATATTAAAGAAAACAGGCATGTGCTTTCTCTTCTCCCAGGCCTACCATTCTTCCATGAGATATGCCGGACCGGTGCGGAAAGAGCTTGGGGTGCGGACCATTTTTAATATCTTAGGCCCTCTCTCCAATCCGGCGGGAGCCACCATGCAGCTTTTAGGAGTCTACGACAGGAAGCTGGTGGAACCCCTGGCCAGGTATTAAGCAATCTGGGAGTAAAACGGGGACTGGTGGTGTGCGGAGATGACGGACTTGATGAGGCCACAGTCACAGGCCCCAGCCATGTGTGTGAAATCCGTTTCGGAGAACTGACTCCCTATGAGATCACACCGGAGCAGTTTTCCTTAAAGCGGTGCAGCCTTTCACAGCTGGTTGGCGGCACGCCTGCAGAGAATGCCCAGATCACCAGGGATATCTTAAATGGTAAGCTCCATGGGCCAAAACGGGATATCGTCATCTTAAACTCTGCCTTAAGCCTGTACCTGGGAATCGATGACTGCACCATTTCCCAATGCATCGAAAAGGCGGCTCACCTCATTGATTCAGGAAAAGCCGCAGAAAAGCTTGAAGAGTTTGTAAAAATGACCAGCGAGGTGGCATTATGATACTTGACGTCCTGGCAGCCGCCTCCAAAAAAACGGGCGGAGACGGCAAAAGAAAAAAATCCCCATGAAGACCATGGAGCAACTGGCATTTAAAGCCTTGGAGGCAACAAAGGATAGAGGTCTTTCCTTTCAGCAAAGCCTCTCCTCACCAGGCATTTCCTTTATCTGCGAGGTAAAGCGTGCCTCTCCCTCAAAGGGCCTCATTGCTCCGGTATTCCCCTATGTGGAAATCGCAAAGGATTACGAAGCTGCCGGGGCTGATGCCATTTCCGTTCTCACGGAACCGGAATATTTCCTCGGAAACAACAGCTATTTAACAGAGATCGGCCATGAGGTGAATATCCCTCTTCTCAGAAAGGATTTCACGGTGGATCCCTACCAGATCTATGAAGCAAAGGCCATAGGCGCGGCCGCAGTCCTTCTCATCTGCGCTCTCTTAGATACAAAAGCCCTGAAAGAAGGATTAAGGCTGTGCAGCAGCCTTGGCTTAAGCACCCTTGTGGAGGCCCATGACGAAGAGGAGATCCACTCCGCCTTATCGGCAGGAGCCAGGATCATCGGAGTGAATAACCGGAATTTAAAAACCTTTGAGGTGGATTTTAACAATTGCCTCCGCTTAAGGAGCATGGTTCCCTCTGACGTGCTTTTCGTGGCGGAAAGCGGGATCAAAAGCGGGACTGACATCAGGCTCCTGTCAGAAGCCGGGGTCAATGCCGTACTGATCGGGGAAAGCCTGATGCGTTCCCCTGACAAAAAAAAGAAATCTTAAACGGATTTAAGAGGGCAGCACAATGATTTCCAAAAGAAAACGGATCAAAATATGCGGCCTGACCCGCAGGGAAGACATTCTGGCAGTAAACGCCTTAAAGCCGGATTACGCTGGCTTCGTATTTGCTCCTGGAAAACGCCGTATTACGGGACCGGAGGCAAAGCTGCTTGAGGAGGTGCTGCTGCCGGAGATACCTGCAGTGGGCGTTTTCGTAAACAGCCCCATAGAGGATATCCTGTCCCTTGCAGAGAATAAAACCATTGACCTTATCCAGCTTCACGGCGATGAGGACCGGGATTATATGATGGAACTAAAAAGCCGCCTGGCCCCCGGCCTTCCTGTCATAAAGGCCATACGGGTCCGGCAGCCAGAGGATATGAAGGAGGCAGAGGACCTTCCCGCAGACTTCCTGCTTTTTGATACTTATGCCAAAGGACTCTACGGCGGCAGCGGGAAGACCTTTAACTGGTCCATGATACCGGACATAAAAAAGCCCTGGTTCCTGGCCGGAGGCATCGATGCCTCAAACATAAAGCAGGCCATGAAAACAAAGGCCTTTTGCCTGGATCTAAGCAGTTCTGTGGAAACAGAGGGCAAAAAAAGACCCAAAAAAAATAAAAGAGATCATACAAATAGTAAGGAGTGAACAGCCATGTCAAAAGGAAAGTTTGGACAGCACGGCGGACAGTTTGTCCCCGAAACGCTGATGAATGCGGTAAATGAACTGGAAGAGGCTTATGAGAAATACAGCCATGATGAGGAGTTCTTAAAAGAACTTCAGGATCTTCACAACAAATATACGGGAAGACCCTCTCTGCTCTACTACGCAGAGCGGATGACGAAAGACTTGGGCGGAGCGAAAATCTATTTAAAACGGGAGGATCTAAACCACACCGGCTCCCACAAAATCAACAACGCCCTGGGCCAGGTCCTTCTTGCAAAGAAGATGGGAAAGACCCGGGTCATCGCTGAAACAGGGGCCGGGCAGCACGGCGTTGCCACTGCTACCGCTGCCGCTCTCATGGGAATGGAATGTGAGGTCTTCATGGGAAAAGAGGATACGGACCGTCAGGCCTTAAATGTATTCCGCATGGAGCTTTTAGGCACAAAGGTCCACGCTGTAACAAGCGGCACCCAGACCTTAAAGGATGCGGTAAACGAGACCATGAGGGAATGGACCAGCCGGGTGGCTGACACCCATTATGTTTTAGGGTCTGTCATGGGCCCTCACCCATTTCCCACCATTGTCAGGGACTTTCAGAGCATCATCGGCAAGGAGGTACGCACACAGCTAAAGGAGGCAGAAGGAAAGCTTCCTGACATGGTGATCGCCTGCGTGGGCGGAGGAAGCAATGCCATGGGAATCTTCCATGAGTTTGTAAATGAGCCTTCCGTGAAGCTGGTGGGCTGCGAGGCCGCAGGACACGGCATTGAAACAGGAAAGCACGCGGCTACCATTACCACAGGCTCTCTTGGAATCTTCCACGGCATGAAGTCCTATTTCTGCAGGATGAGTACGGCCAGATCGCCCCTGTGTTCTCCATTTCCGCAGGACTTGATTATCCGGGCATAGGGCCGGAGCACGCGGCACTTCATGATTCGGGAAGAGCTGACTACGTCTCTGTTACAGACCAGGAGGCTGTGGAAGCCTTTGAATACTTATCCCGTCTGGAAGATCATTCCTGCCATTGAAAGCGCACATGCAGTCGCCTATGCCAGAAAGATCGCTCCTTCCATGGAAAAGGAAAATATCATTGTCATTAATTTATCCGGGCGGGGCGACAAGGATGTGGCAGCCATTGCCCGTTATAAGGGGGTTGAAATCTATGAGTAGAATAAGTGAAGTATTTTTAAGGGGAAAGGCATTTATCCCATTTATTACGGCAGGAGATCCTGACCTTGCCACCACAGAGGAGCTGGTTCCTGCCATGGCTTTAGCCGGAGCGGATCTCATTGAGCTTGGAATCCCCTTTTCTGACCCGATCGCAGAAGGGATCGTGATACAGGAAGCCGATATGAGGCTCTGGCATCAGGAACCACCACGGATAAGCTTTTTGCTTCTGTAAAACGGATACGTGAAAAAACCGATGTTCCTCTGGCTTTTATGACTTATATCAATCCTGTTTTCGTCTATGGAAGCGAACGGTTTATAAAAAATGCGGCGGAATGCGGCATTGACGCCCTGATCGTGCCGGATATGCCCTTTGAGGAACGGGAGGAACTGCTGCCCTTCTGCAAAACATACGGGGTCGAACTGATTTCTCTCATCGCTCCCACTTCAAAGGAGCGCATTCGGGCCATTGCATCAGAATCGGAAGGATTTATCTACTGCGTTTCTTCCATGGGCGTGACCGGAGTGAGAAATGAAATAGGCACCGATATCAGTGAAATGGTTTCCCTTGTAAAGGAGGCAAAGGATATTCCCTGCGCCATTGGCTTTGGCATCTCCACACCGGAGCAGGCAAGGGAAATGAGCAAACATGCGGACGGCGTTATTGTGGGCAGCGCCATTGTGAAAATCGCCGCAGAATATGGAAAAGACTGTGCAGGGCCTGTCTGCGACTACGTAAGGGAGATGAAGGCCGCCATATCCGGCTGACATCCGGTTCGGGATGTTTTCCTTGACAAGCAGGAAGGGGAATGCTACACTAGTGCCACAAGAGGGAGCTCGTAGGCGGGCTGAGAGGAAGTCATCAACTTCGACCTTTATAACCTGATTTGGGTAATGCCAACGTAGGGATTCATATAGGATGATTGCATAGTTCCGAGCCTATACCTGTTGGTATAGGCTCTTTTTGCGCGCAATGAGCCCTTACAATCCCTCCGCTTACGAGACAAAGGAGGAACAATCATGAATTACACCACACAAATGGATGCCGCAAGAAAAGGCATTCTGACAAAGGAACTGACAGCGGTAGCTGAGCACGAGCAATGGGAGCCGGAAAAGCTCCGGGAACTGGTAGCGGAAGGAAAGGTTGCCATTCCGGCCAATAAGAACCACAACTGTTTAAAGCCCAGCGGGATCGGCTCCATGCTGAGAACAAAGATCAATGTGAATCTGGGGACCTCCAGGGATTTGAATGACCTGGACATGGAGCTAGAAAAAGTAAAGGACGCAGTTCTCATGGGGGCAGAGTCCATTATGGATCTAAGCTCCTTTGGGGATACCCGGAAATTCCGCAGGAAGCTGACGGCCGAATGTCCGGCAATAATTGGCACGGTTCCTATCTACGATGCTGTTGTTTATTATCACAAGCCCCTTCGGGAAATCACCGCCGAGGAATGGATACGGATCGTGGAAATGCACGCGGAAGACGGGGTGGACTTTATGACCATTCACGTTGGGATCAACAAGCAGACGGCCAGGAGATTCAAGGAAGCAAAACGGCTGACCAACATTGTTTCAAGAGGCGGGTCTATTATCTTTGCCTGGATGGAGATGACCGGGGAGGAAAATCCCTTTTATGAGCATTATGACCGGATTTTGAAAATCTGTCAGAAGCATGACGTGACCTTAAGCCTGGGAGACGCCTGCCGGCCGGGGTGCTTGGAAGATGCATCTGATATTTCCCAGATCGAGGAGCTGGTGACGCTTGGGGAACTGACAAAAAGGGCATGGGAGAAAAATGTACAGGTAATTATTGAAGGCCCCGGCCATATGCCTTTGGATCAGATTGCAGCTAATATGAAAATACAGCAGACAATCTGCAAGGGTGCGCCCTTTTATGTTCTGGGACCCCTTGTCACAGATATTGCGCCGGGATATGACCATATCACCGCTGCCATCGGAGGAGCGGTGGCCGCTGCTGCCGGAGCGGCATTTCTCTGCTATGTGACTCCTGCAGAGCATTTGAAGCTGCCGGATGGGGCAGATGTAAAAGAAGGAATCGTTGCCGCCCGGATTGCTGCCCATGCGGCTGATATTGCCAAAGGCATCAGGGCGCCAGGGAGTGGGATCATAAGATGAGCAATGCCAGAAAACGGCTGGATTGGGAAGCCATGTTCCAGTTATCCATTGACCCGGAAAAAGCCAGACGCTACCGGGCAGCGTCAAAACCGGAAAAAGAAGATACCTGCTCCATGTGCGGCAATTTCTGTGCCATGAAAAATATGAACCGGATTTTAGACGGGGAGATCGTCAATATTTATGATGAATGATAGCTTATGAAAATTTTTAAATTACATAAACAGGAGGAATTTTCATGAATGATCGAATATCACCTACTATTTGCAGCAATTCTTCTGCCGCCTCCAGAGTACGGATAAAAAAGCTGGTGGTCAGCGGAATGCTGACAGCCCTTACGGTAGCCCTCTCCGGCTTTTCCATTCCGGTGGGAGCTTCTAAATGTTTTCCAATACAGCATCTGGCAAATGTCCTGGCAGGGGTGTTCTTAGGACCTGTCTACGGCGTTTCCATGGCTTTCTCTGCTTCTCTTATACGGAATCTTATGGGAACCGGAAGCCTGCTGGCCTTTCCGGGAAGCATGGCAGGTGCATTTCTCGGGGCTTGTCTGTTTCAAAAGACCAGGAAGCTTTTGCCGGCTTATCTTGGGGAAGTGATTGGGACAGGGCTCATCGGAGGCCTGCTCTGCTATCCGGTGGCAGCCCTTCTCATGGGAAAAGAAATAGCCGTCTTTTTCTTTGTAGTTCCATTTTTCATGAGCACCCTGTCAGGAACCGTACTGGCTGCGGTCTTACTTGCAATGCTGCGCCGCCTTGGCCTGTTTTCCTATTTTGAGCGGCTCATCAACGAATAGGGGGAGACGGAATATGAATAGGAAATTTCATGATTCCCTGGCCGGACTGGTCAGGGAAAAGCAGCCCATCGTTCACTGCATCACCAATTATGTGACGGCAGGAGACGTGGCAAATATTATTTTAGCCTGCGGCGGTTCTCCCATTATGGCGGACCAGCCGGAAGAAGCTTCGGAAATATCCGCCCTGGCCGACTGCCTTCTTTTAAACATAGGAACCCCCAAAGAGACTACAGTAGCTGCAATGATAAAAGCCGGTCTGGAAGCAAACCGGCGAAACCATCCAGTCATCTTTGACCCGGTGGGGATTGGTGCCTCCCGTTACCGAACCGAAACGGCTCTTTCCCTTTTAAAGGAAGTAAAGGCAACCGTTATCAGGGGAAATGCATCAGAGCTCCGGATCCTGTTAAAGGAACTGACCGGAACAAACATAAAAAAACGGAAACAGCTCTGATTCCTCAGCCCGGGGAGTTGATGCTTCTTTTTCAGATGAAATAAGGGAAGATACCCTGGAGGCTCTTAAGGAAACAGCCAGGGCACTGAGTGCTGCAACCGGAGCTGTGGCCGTCATGACCGGGGCCATTGATATCGTAGCTTCCGGGAAGGAAACCTGTCTCATCAGGAACGGCTGTCCCCAAATGGCCCGCATTACGGGCAGCGGCTGCATGCTGGACGGTATCATTGCCGCCTATGTGGCATCCGCCGGGCCTGCCTCCTCCCAGCACGCCGTTTTCCAGGCAGCCGCTCTTGCCACGGCTGCTGCCGGCCTCTGTGGGGAGCGGGCTGCTAAAAAAAGCGGAGACGTTCCAGGCTGGTACAGGCAGCTTCCGCTGCTGCTTTATTGATGAGGTTAGCCTCTTGAATGACAGCACCTTAAAAGGAGGGATAAACATTGAAGTTTCATAAAGACATGCTGCTCCTGTATGCGGTAACAGACCAGGCATTTACAGGAGAAAAAAACCTTAACAGCCCAGATCGAAGAAGCTCTTTCTGCCGGGGTGACCCTTCTCCAGCTCCGTGAAAAGCGCATGGATAAAAACGCATTTCTGGAAGAAGCCCTTATGGTCCGCCAGATTACCAGGCGTTACAAAATCCCGCTGATTATCAACGATGATGTGGAAACCGCCCTTAAGTGCGATGCGGATGGCGTACACGTAGGACAGAAGGATTTACCTCCGGCAGAGGTCCGCCGGCTCATCGGGCCAGACCGCATTCTGGCGTGACTGCCAAAAACATAGATCAGGCGAAAAGGGCATGGATGGATGGAGCTGATTATATAGGCGCAGGAGCCATATTTCCAAGTTCCACAAAAAAGGATGCCATTCCCTTATCCCTGGAACAACTGTCTGAAATCTGCCGCTCCGTCCCCATTCCTGTAACAGCAATCGGAGGAATTACCGCTGAAAATGTCTCCAGCCTGAAAGGAACCGGCGCAGCCGGGGCCGCGGTTGTCTCCGGTATATTCGGACAAAGGGATATTACCGAAGCCGTCCACCGCTTAAAAGAACAGCTTTTAAAGGTGGTGAGCCTATGAGCCTGATTCTCCCTTCCTTCCTCACCATAGCAGGCACTGATCCCAGCGGCGGCGCCGGAATACAGGCGGATTTAAAGACCGCAGCGGCTCTGGGTGTCTATGGCTCCAGCGTTGTTACTGCCCTGGTCGCACAAAATACCACAGGTGTATTTCTGACGGAACCAGTTAGTCAGGAGATGCTTGCCGCCCAGCTGGAGGCCGTGTTTACCGATATTCCGCCGCAAGCTGTAAAAATCGGCATGGCCGGGACCTCCGTTTCTATTGAAATCATCGCAGAAAAGCTGAGAAAATATAACCAGTCTCCCGTGATCGTGGACCCGGTCATGGTATCCACCAGCGGGCATTCTCTTTTAAACCCACAGGATGTTAAGACTTTAACAAGCAGGCTGTTCCCCCTGGCAACACTGGTTACCCCCAATATACCGGAAGCAGAAGCCCTTTTATCCACAAAAGGGCAGCGGATATGCACTGGAAAAGATATGGAAGAGGCCGCAATAGAGCTCTCCCAGGTATTTCAGACTTCTTTCCTGTTAAAGGGAGGTCATAATGTCCAGGGTGCTGATGATGTTCTTTGCTGTAACGGATCTGTCACCTGGTTTCCAGGCGAACGGATCAACAATCCAAATACCCATGGAACCGGCTGCACCCTGTCCTCTGCCATTGCCTGCGGACTGGCCGCAGGCATGGGGCTGGAAGAGAGCATCCGCGCAGCAAAGTCCTATTTAAACGGAGCCTTAAGAGCCGGATTAACGATGGGAAAAGGGCGGGGGCCTTTGTGGCATGGGTGGAAAGCTGAAACCCATTCCGCTGGGTGAAACGAAAAGGAAATAAAAACAGGAAACTGAAAAGAAAGCTGTTATGCTGTTTATGGCGGGAAGCATTACCTGTTCCCGCCATAAACAGCAGTTTCGTTTCCTTTTGCAGAATCCCGTTCTATTTGCTTTCCAGTTTCCTGTAAAGATCAATAAGCTCTTCGGCCATGACCTTAAAGACCTCTGTGCTCATCATCTGATCCTCCGCATGAGTCAGGATAAGCCCCATAGACACCGGCTCTCCTGCCGCTTCTCTCTGAATTAGGTCCGCATGAGGCAGGTGTCCCTGCTTCATCATTTCATCTCCCTCTGCAATCAGTTTTTCCGCCTCTTCATATCTTCCTTGTTTTGCTTTTTGCACTGCTTTAATATAATTTGATTTTGCTCCGCCTGCCGCAGTGATTAGCTGAAAGCAAATAAGTTCCATTTCCTGCATCTTTCCACCTTTTCTCTCTATACAGAAACAATCAGCCTGGGCTTGATTTTCCTGTTTTTCATACATTTTGTCAATCACCCTGATAAAAGGCAGGTACACGAAGAATGACAATGTCAGAATCACCACCTGCAGCAGTGCCGTTCTCCAGCCTCCGATTAAAAATCCTGAGATAATGGGCGGGCACGTCCATGGCACCAGAATTCCTTTGTACATGGGGCAAAGTCCCGTATAAATCGCCAGATACTGAATGATTCCCGACAGCACGGGCATCAGCATGAAGGGAATTGCCATAATAGGGTTTAACACGATCGGTGTGCCGAAAAGCACCGGCTCATTGATGTTAAAGAACGCGGGGCCGATCCCCAGCTTGCCGACCTGCTTGCACTGGGTCGATTTGGCAAAAAAATGTAAGGTATATGACCACGCCAATGGTGATCCCTGCCCCTGTAACCGTCATAAACTGATCCAGAAACTGCTGGGTAACAATATGTCCGCCATTTGCCAGAGTCAACTCCCTTCCGCTGTCAATAATTGCCTGATTTGCGGCAGTATTGGCAGTAAGAATGGGTCCCATAATTCCCCCCACAAGAGTTGAGCCATGAATGCCGAAGAACCAGAAAAATGGAATCAAAAATCCCATGGCAATGACTCCTCCAAAGGAATCCGTCAAGCCCTGCAGCGGAATCTGAATGCTCTTATAGATCCATTCCATTGGGGTTGTGGCATACACGTTTTTTTACAATTGCAAAGATAATAGAGGCTGCGATAATGATCACCGCGCCTGGAACCAGAGCCGTAAAAGAGGTTGTCACTCCCTCTGGAACTCCTTCCGGCATTTTAATGGTGATATTTTTCTTTAAAAATACTGTATAAATCCAGCCTACAATGAGTCCGATCAAGATCGCACCGATCATTCCCTGTCCTCCGGTCCAGGTCTTAAAAATAACACCCACAGAAGTCCCCTCCTGACTGGTCACCTGAGACGGCTGAAGCAGCAGATAGGTACACAGAGAAATCACCCCTGCCGGCATCCCGTTATATCCCTCATTTTTCACATAGGTATATGCAATACCAACAGAAGCAATTAAAGCCATAATATTGAAGGTACTTTCAAATGCCTGATTTAACACCGGCGTAATGCCTGCTGCCTTCAGCCAGTCGGAAAAGGGCGTATATGGAAAGTTTGCCAGAAGCAGAAAAATAGAGCCGATGATCATCATTGGCATGGAATACAGCAAGCCATCCTTTAATCCACGAATAGCCTTTGTATTAATAAATACCATCAATTTAGGAATTACTTTATTATTTAAATACTCTTTCATCCTTACTGTCTCTCCCTTTCTATTCTTATTTACCGGCTATTTTCCGGGCAAACTCCAGGACCTTTTTACCATTGCACATGCCGTAATCGATCATGGGGATCACATCCATTGGAACCTGATGACTTTCACATGTCTTTAAAACCTTGTCCTTTAAGTATCCCACCTGAGGCCCAAGCAGTGCGCAGTCCACTCCCCCAGGTTTTCATCCAGGTCATTGACTGGAAATGCCATAATGTCCGCCTCCAGCCCTTCCTCTGCGGCTGCCTGCCTCATTTTACTCACCAGCAGGCTTGTAGACATTCCCTGATTGCAAAATAAACGAATCTTTATCATACCTTTTCCTCCTATAATTCCTCTCCGTTTGTTTTGATTACCTTCTGGAACCAGTAAAAGCTTTCTTTTCTCTTCCTCTCTCCTGTTCCGTTTCCCTGATTGTCCTTATCTACATAGATGAAGCCGTAGCGCTTTTCCATCTCACCTGTCCCTGCGGATACCAGGTCAATACATCCCCATGGAGTATATCCCATGAGATCCACTCCATCCTGGTCCACACATTTTTTTCATTGATTCTATATGGGCCTTTAAATATTCAATCCGGTATCCGTCATGGATCATGCCGTCAGCTCCCGGCTGGTCATAGGCACCAAAGCCATTTTCCACGATAAACAGGGGAAGCCCGTACCTGTCGTACAGCCAGTTCATGGTGTAACGAAGCCCTTCCGGATCAATGGGCCATCCCCACTGGCTTGCCTTTACATAAGGATTTTCCACCCTGTCTCGACCTTCGCGGTAATCATAATCAGGATTATCGTCCTGTGCTTTACAGTAAAGGACATGTAATAGCTGAACCCGATATAATCCACACAGCCCGCTTTAAGCGCCTCCAAGTCTTCCGGTGTGATATCCAGGACCAGATCCTTCCGTTTCCAAAACGCCTTTATGTATTCCGGATACTGTCCTCTTACATGGACGTCTGCAAACCAGCAGCGCTTCTGCATGGAAGACATGGCCATCATCATATCTTTGGGATCGCAGGAGAAGGGATATATGGGGCACATGGCCATCATACAGCCGATCTTAAAATCAGGATTTATCTCATGTCCTGCCTTTACTGCCAGGGCTGATGCTGTCAACTCATAATGGGCCGCCTGGTACATAAGATGTTCCCTGTCATCTCCTTCCTTAAAAAGAAGTCCTGAGTTGGTAAATGGCCCAAAATCTCCTTCATAATCTGCCTGGTTATTGATCTCGTTAAAGGTCATCCAATAGGCCACCTTGTCCCTGTACCGTTCAAAGCATGCTTTGGCAAACTTTACGAACAATTCCACACAGATGCGGCTTCTAAAGCCGCCGTACTTTACCACCAGTTCATAGGGCATTTCAAAATGGGACAGGGTCACTACCGGCTGGATCCCATGCTTTCTGCACTCATCAAACAGGCCATCATAAAAACGGAGGCCTTCTTCATTGGGTTCCTCCTCTTCTCCCGTAGGAAAAATCCTGGTCCAGGCAATGGAGGTGCGGAAACACTGAAAACCCATTTCTGCAAAAAGAAGGATATCTTCTTTATAGCGGTGGTAAAAATCAATGCCCTCATGGTTGGGATAATATTTTCCCTCTATGACCCCATCTGTAATCTCTCGTTCCTTTCCATTGGCTCCGACTGTCATCACATCGGCAATGCTGACGCCTTTGCCTCCTTCCTTCCAGGCTCCTTCCAGCTGATGGGCTGCCACTGCGCCTCCCCACAGAAAATCCTTTCTCAGCATAAGTATTGTTTCCCTCCTTCAATCATTTATCTGTATGGTATCATCAGACCTCCCAAAACTCCAACGAAAAAAATACCACATTCAATCTGGCAGTTCTTCTCCAGTCTGAATGTGGTACCCTTATTCTTCCAGCAGATCGAGCAAAGTCTCATACTCCGGTTCCTGTATCAACCGATTCATCGCCTCCTTATTAAGGGCAAACCGTGCGGTGGTTTCATAGAAGGTCTGACGGTTTCTGTCCTCTTTTCTTCCTATGGAAATCAGCAGGACGATCCGGACCGGAAGCTTGTTCCAGATGACCGGCTCTTTAAGGACCGCCACATAAGCAAAGGTTTCCTCCGAAGCGATCTGGTTCGGGTGAGGGAGTGTAATATAATTTCCATAATCCATCTGTGCAAAGGTCTCCCGCTCAAGCACCAGCTCATAGAAATTTTCATCCACCTTTTCCTGCTTCCTGATCACGCCGCACAGATACTTTAATATGTCTTCCTTATACTTCCCTTCCACCCATGTAAGCAACCGCTCCGGAGTATAATACCGCTTTATGATCCCCCGGCTGTTGCCTCTTCTGAGAGTCCGTGTGATCTTCTGGATATCATCTGCCTCCAGAAACGCCCCTACCTCTACAATAGGCACCGGGACCTCCATGGTGATGGGGACTGCAGAAAAAAATATAATCAATCTTCTGGAAATCAAAATGCTCCAGCTCCAGAAGATCGCAGACATAGATATTCCTTAAATACCCTGAAAATTCATTTTCATATTTGTATTTCAATAACCGGGAGCTGCCCTTTCCCGTGCTGCACACCACAAGAATATCCGAACAGGGATCCATCTTGTCCTTTTCCAAGGCCAATTGGAAGATCAGGGCAAAATATCCGATCTCGTCCTCGGAAATATCCTTTTTGTAATGTTTCTTAAGAACTCCTACCGCTTCATAGGATATCTGATATGCCAGACAATATCTTTGCTTGATGTCTTCCAGGATAGGGTTTTTCAGCGGAATATCAAACCGGATCCTGATATCAAAGGGGACCAGATGCTGATTTAAGGTCATGCGTATCTCAAAATTATTATGCATTTCCAGCCCGTATTCCCTGCTCACCAGTTCCATCATGCCAGGGCCAGCTGATCAGTCTGCTCCCTGATCACAAAATTGGTGTCATTTTCCAGGGTGCTTCCTATCATCCTTTTTCCGGCCAGATAAAGTAAGAGGTAATGTTCCTCATCAGTCGTATAGATAATCTGTTCCTGGGTCTCCACAACAGAAATAAGCTCCCGGATAAGGGCAGATTCCTTTCCTCCTATTTCCGGCAGGCTTTCCTTGTCCATCTGAAGATAAAAGCCGGACTTCATCCGCTTTCTGGCCACATAGGTATATTCCACAAAATTCTCAAAGGCAATCTCGGAAAGGCGGATCCCATACTTCTTTAAAAGGCCTTTTATGACTTCTGCCAGATGGATCAGTTCGCTTTCCTGGTGGCTGATATCCACCCCGGCCAAGCCCTGGCGTTTGATAAAATAGTCGCTTAACAGCCTGCGGATATCAAATTCCGCACCTTGGATCCTGATTCCGTAATTAGGCTTCCGGTCAATGGAAAGGCCGTAGCGCTTTAATATTCCTTCCACCGATTTAAGAGAATTGGACAGGGTGGATTTTGAAACATAGAGAAAATCACAAAGCTCTTCTATCTTGATATAATCCATCCTGGAAACCAGATATGCAAGCAAATACTCTCTTCTCTCACTTTCTCTCTCCGGAAAATGTTCCGTATTTTCCGTTTCTGCCTTTATGTATGCGTCAAATTTCTCCTGGTCATGAATCCGAAGTATATATCCAAATCTCGCTTTTGAGCTTATTTCCGCTCCATGGCCTTCCAGCAGCCCGCTTAAATCCTTCAGTCTCAGCCGTACCGTCTTTACACTGACCTTCAGCCGTTCCGCCAATGTCAAAGCCGTTCTGTATTCTTCCTGACTCAAGAGCATCAGCAATTCCTGCAACTGTTTCCAAAGCATAGCCGTCTCCTTCAAACTTTTGGTCCCACAAAACCTTATTATCAGCATAACATGGTGGACACAATTTTTCCATTTACATTTTTACCACATTAATTCTGGTAAATGCAGGCGTGTGGCCCGGCTGGGGCTCCCATAACATTTCTCCCATCCATAAGAGCCCGTGTCTTTTGACACAGGCTCCAGTAAACTCCACTCATGAATTCTGTTTTACCGTTTATATATCTCCACCATTTCCCTTGCCAGTGCCAAAGTGATCTCTGCTCCCATTAAGATATCCTCACTGTGCACCAGGATCAGCCCGATCCTGGAAAGCTCGCCGTTAGCCTCCTTTGTAATCAGATCCGTATGGATATGATGGGCCTTCTGCATTCGTTCCGATGCTTCGTTCAAATAATGCTCCGCCTCCTTAAACCTTCCGTTCCGGGCAGATTCCAGCGCACACATGCACTCACTCCTGGCCTCTCCCGCATTGCTGATCACCTGCAGGCAGATCATTTCGAGCTCTTCCATCCTTAGTCACCCAGTTCCTTTCTCACCTGATTCAGTACTTTTTCTCCATTCATGGTTCCATAAGCCGTTGGCTCGATGGAAGCAACCGGGCAGCTCACCTGGCGGCTGACAGTACTCATCTGAAATCTTACCTGAGGCCCCATAAGGATCAAATCCGCATCCCCTCCCACCTCCTCTGCAGAGGAAACGGGCGCTGCTGATATCTGACACTCATAAGATGCTGCCTCTGCTGCTGCCTTCATCTTTTTTTACTAAAATACCGGTTGATAATCCGCCGTTGCATAACAATACAATTTTCCTCATCCTTATGATCTCCCATCACTTTCATCAAATATTTCTCCCCGCTCCATCTCAATCATCTTCTTTTCATAGATTTTGAAGAATGGAAAATACAAAATTCCATCCAGTAAAATTAAAACAATAATCAGTATTGGGGCTTTCCAGTCCATAGTGGAAAAAAATGCTCCGATTACAGACGGCATCTGCCAGGACAGCATTGCAAAACTCTTTCCGACAAAGCCCAGCTTCATTAGCAGAAAAGCAACCGTGCCGTTTAAGACGGAAGCTGACAAAAAAGGAATAAAGAATATCGGATTCAACATTAAGGGCAGGCCGAATATGACCGGCTCCGAGATGTTGAAAAAAGCAGGGAGGATTCCCATTCTTCCAATGGTCTTAAGCTGTTTAGATTTTGACATGGACAACATCACAGTCAGAGCCAGAACGGAACCACATCCTCCGATTGCCACAAAATACACCCAAAACGGTGTGGTGAAAATGTTGGGCAAAGCCTGTCCAGCCGTATGGGCAGCCGCGTTGAGGACAAATTCCCATCACGGATGGGAGCCAGAATGCCGGACAGAGCCGCATCGTGGATTCCAAAGAACCAGAATACATGTACCAGCAATGTGATGATGATAGTAAAGCCAAGTTGTCTACAGCCGTTAAAGAGGGCGAAATCATCTGATAAATCAACTTCGGCAGGGTCGTTCCCATCTTGTTCATAACTGCAAATACAAGAATGTAAAGCCCCATAAGAACCGCTCCGGGTATAATGGAAGCAAATACATCAGACAGAGAAGCCGGAACCGTGTCAGGAAGGTTGATCTTCCCGAATTCCCTTTTCCTCATGCAGCAGTAAAGATCAGCCGTCACGATAGACAGCAGCATTGACGCAACAAGACCCTTTCCATCCATAAAGGAGATCTCCACTGTCTTTCCATCCCAGCCCAAAGAGAGAGGTTCTGCAATCAGCATCATAAATCCGCATACTCCCAGCAGAATAGGAAGAAAAGACTCTATCTTTCTGGTTTTACAAAGGAAATGAATAATGCCAATGCAGATATAAAATGACATAGCTCCCAGGGTCAAAGCATTAATCCATGAAAAGATCATGGAATTATTGGCCACAAATTGGGCCCACCCAAGAGTAATTCCTTTTCCCGCAGTTTCTACTGACGGGGCTGAGCTTATGACAGCTGCAATTCCTCCTATAAATGTGATAGGAAGCAATGACATAAATGCATCCCGGATCGCCCGCAGATGGCATTCATTCCCCATTTTGTCAGCCATGGGCATAATATACTTTTCCATCGCCCCACTAATTGATTGTATTCCCATACCATACCTCCTGATTAATATTGTTCTCTCCTGATTGAATTTCCCCCTGATTCAATCACCTCTTTGTACCATGTATAGCTCTTCTTTGGTCTGCGTATCAGACCGTTTTCATAATCCACCGCTACCAGCCCATACCGCTTTTCTGTCCCGTTTTTCCAGGAATATAAGTCAAAAGGTGACCATGCATAATATCCCCTTACATCACAGCCGTCTTCCTTTGCATTTAGAACAGCGTTAATGTGCTGGTTCATGAACTCAATCCGCTCTTTATCATCGATCTGTTCTGCTCCTCCATCCTCATAAAGACCAATGCCGTTTTCCGTAATATAAATGGGCAGATGGTATTTTTTTCCAGCAGCGGCAGATTCCCTCATAAAGGCCCTCTGGAAATATCTCCGTATCCCATTCCGTATAACGGCTGTCCTCTGGCCTTACCTGTTCAAACCAGCCTTTTATGATGGTCCGGGAGGAACCCTTTTCCTGACTTCCCTTGTTATTGACAATCAGCGTCGTCTCTCCGTTCTCGTATGGCCTTATTACCACCCTGGCATAATAGTTAAGTCCCAGAAAATCTACCGTATACTTTTGCATAAGCTCCATATCCGCCGGAAGCATAAAGGATAAGTCGCAGCTCTCAGTCAGTTTGTCCAACAGATCTCCCGGAATCTGTCCCATAGCAGCCACATCAAGAATCCAGTTGTTGTAAAAATTCTCGGCATACCGCTTAGCAATCTGGGATTTTACGGTCATATCCACCCCATAAACCGGGGAAAAGGAATGGACGATTCCGATCTTTCCGTCGCAGGAGCCTTCCCGGTAAGCCTTTACCGCCATGGATGAGGCCAGCATCATGTAATAAGAGGCAGTTACTGTCTCCTGAAGATTTTGGTGACCCGGCGGATAATTTCCAATGAGATAGCCGCTGAAGGTGTAATACCGCGGTTCATTGAAGCTGGTCCAGAGTTTTACCCTGTCTCCAAACCGTTCAAAACAAATCTTTGCAAAATGTGTATAGGCCTCACAGGTTTCCCGGTTCAGCCAGCCTCCCTTATCCTCCAGATACTGAGGCAGGTCCCAATGAAAAAGCGTTACCATGGGAACAATCCCATAGGAAAGACAGGTATCAATCAGGCGGTTATAAAACTTAACGCCCTCTTCATTGACCTCTCCGCTCTGGTTCAAAATAATCCTGGGCCATGCAATAGAAAAGCGGTAACTGTTCTGTCCCCCCTCCTTCATCATCCGGATGTCCTCTTCATACCTGTGATAATGGTCACTGGCCACATCTCCGTTTTCCAGGTTCTTTTCATGCAAGTATTTGTCCCAGTTGGACTGGACTCTGTTTCCTTCCTGGACGCCGCCCTCACATTGGTAGGAAGCCGTTGCGCCTCCCCATAAAAATTCTTTCACGTTTATTTCCTCCTGTGTTTTGCTGCCCTCATTATAACAACGGAAATAAATAAAATAAAATCTGATTTTTCCGCTATGTAACGGAAAAATCAGATTTCCAGAATCATATTCAGATGAGCAGGTCCATAAATCTCTTACAGTCATTGATTTTAGCCAGCTTATGGATGGTGTTGGCCTTAAACAGGTTATCGATCATTACATTATACACCGGGATAATCGTATGATTCCAGGTAGGCGCCATTGCAAAAAGAAAAATTATCTTTACATTATACTCTCCCCACGGCAGCTTATTTTTTAAAATGCAGACGCAGACCGCCGTATGATCCGCATTGTTTTCCATAGCATGGGCAAAGGCAAATCCCGGCTCAAAGGCGGTAGGGGCGATGGCTTCCCGCTGCATCACACTTTCACAGAAGGCCTCCCCAACGTATCCCTGATTCCTTAGTTTTCCGCACATGAAAATGATGGCCTCTTCCCTTGAATTGAATTCCATATCTGTAAAAAAATAAAGAAGGTTTGAACAATGTTTTAAAATAAGTTTTGACACTGCTTACCTGGTTTTCCCGCACAACAGTCAAAAGCTTTTCCTTCTCATGATAATCAAGGAAATTTCTGCAAAGAATCACTGCGACCCCATCGGGAGAGGAGGGAAGAGAAACCGTCGTCAGCACTGCGATGATATCCTTCGGCATATCCTGGGGATAATGAAAGATGGAATAGGTGTAGGCAATCTTCAGCCTACACTCCCCAACCTCGGAAAGACGTTTGGCCATCAATTCCGTTATCTGTTTTCCAAATGGATTGATGAGCACAACCTTTTTCTCCATTCTCCCCATATTGGATTCCATCGTCCGGATGAAATGAATGGTGATCATCCCGATCTCATGCTCGCTGATTTCCACACCTGTAATCCGTTTAAAACGATCTGCAAAATAAATGCTGATATCATATTCCAATGGATACCGTGACTTGACTCGGGGCAGCACAGGATTGATTAAATGCTGTTTATTCCTTTTTCTCTGCAGGACTCCGTCCAATTGGGCTTCCATCTCCTTATGAAACTCCTGATCCCCGGTAAAATCAAAGCCGTATTCCACATTAATTTCAATGAGTATCCTTGAAAGAATGGCTCCGGCCTGGCTTCCTTCCTCCTTTGTGTAATAAAAATCGTTGCGGAACAATTTGTATAAGTATCGAATCTCCTGAGGAGGCAATGAAATACCGAGCATATCAATAAAACCGGTAAGAATATCCTCTATACTGGCCATACCATCGCCGTAAAGCTCCTCTTCAAGGCTTTCCGCCTCCAATTTACAACCAGCGGCAATTCTTTCCGCCATTACCGCCGTACCGATCATCAGGTGCATAATTGTCGTATCATAAAATCGTTTTTCCCTGTAAATACAGCTTCCAAGGATCAGATCCTTCCATTTCAGCACATCCACATATTCAAAATACGGTTGATAGCTTCCCATTTCAAAATACTGGCTCAAATTACTAGTAATCACAAAATAGCTGTAATAATTCCGCTTCTCAATCTCAGAAAGCTCCAGTACCAAATAACCGTTTTTCTTGTATATCCTCCATCTGCTCCATCTTCGCTCCATATTCCGGTTGATCTGTCCCACCAGCTTTGCAAGCATAGAATCACTGATATAAATCGCATCTGCAAGTTCCAGATAAGGAACCTCTTTTTTTAAATAAGACACTGCGGACGATTTCCCGTTTAAGATCTTCCTCCGATTCCAGACCAGCAGCCACTTCGCCGCTCTCCATGCCGTGATCCTTTAAATAATACCCCAGTCCCATCCGGGACAGAATCCCTTCCATACCCAGTTCTGCATTGATCTCCCTGATATCGTTTCTGACTGTCCTGTCACTGACATGGAGCAGACCGGCAATTCTCTGGGATGTAAGAAACTCATGCTCCGATAGCAAATCCAGAATTTTCCTTTGTCTTGATGTCATTAGTACCCCTCCACAAAAACATACAACGGACGTTTAAAAGATTTCATCACATTATAACATACAACGGAGCCTTCATGAACCCTCAAATACTTCCATGGATTTTATTCCAAAAAACAGTACCGGAGGCCTGGAATTGCCAGGCACCGGCACTGCTGTCCGAGTATCTTTATTCGTCTACATCTCTTAGCTTAAATCTGTTCACTAGACTTTTTAACATATGTGCTTGTCCTGAAAGCTCTTCGCTTGCTGCCGCACTTTCTTCTGCTGTTGCGGAGTTGGTCTGCACTACGGCTGAAATCTGTTCAAGCCCTGCTGCAATCTGGTTTACCGCAAAAGATTCTTCATCGGAAGCTTTCGCAATCTGCCGGATTCTTTCATCCACGTTCTTAGACGTATCTACAACAGTAAGAAGAGATCCGGCGGCTTTATCCGCCAGCAATCTACCCTTTTCAATTGAATCCACGGTGCTTTCAATCAATGCGGTTGTATTTTTTTGCGGCCTCGGCTGATTTTCCAGCAAGGTTTCGCACTTCATCCGCTACTACAGAAAATCCCTTGCCTGCCTCTCCGGCACGGGCTGCTTCCACAGCGGCGTTTAAAGCCAGTATGTTGGTTTGGAATGCAATGTCATCAATGGTCCTGATAATTTTTCCGATCTCACGGGAAGTATCGGTGATTTCCTCCATTGCCTTCATTAACTGCTGCATTTGCTGGTTGCTTTCCGCTACCTCCTCTCCTGATTCCTCTGATAAGCGGCTTGCCTGCTGGGCATTGTCCGCATTATTTTTGATCCTTTCAGAAATTTCCATTATAGTAGAAGTAAGCTCTTCCACGGAGCTTGCCTGTTCTGTGGCTCCCTGGCTCAGTGTCTGCGCACTGTCTGACATCTGCCCCGCTCCTGCTGATACCTCGTCGGAAGCAGTATTAATTTCCCCAAGGGTATCGCTTAAATTGCGGTTAATGGTCCTCATGGCGATTAATATCTCCCGATAATCGCCGATGTACTTTTCCTCATATTTCGTTTTGATTCTGAAATTGCCGCTGCTCATTTCATCCAATAAATATTTAATATCCTGAATGATGGTCCTTAAGTTCTCCGCCATTTCCATAAAGTTCCTGGAAAGGACGCCGATTTCATCATTGCTTTGTACGTCTATCTGTATCTCCAGGTTACCGGAAGCGATTTCAGCAGCGGCAGAAACCACGCCGTCAATCGGCTTCAGCGCTTTTCTTAAAACAAAGATAACAATGGCGACCACAGCCATAAGAGACAAAACAGAAACAATCACAATTGTAGCCGTTAATATTTTTGTATCTTTATTTAAGTCAGAAGTATCCAATGCGGTCAGCGCCCACCAATGGGTTCCCTCCACATCAATGGGGTAGAAAAACCGGGATTCTTTATGTCCATCCTCACGTACAGTGGTACAGGAGAAGGCTTTTCCCGAAGCTGCTCCATCTGTGATCTTCTGCATATCCTTTGGATCTTTTAAAAGTTCAGCCAGATTATGGCCAATATCAGCCTCAGATACACTGTCATATACCGTGGTAAAATCATCCGTAAGAATACCAGCATAAAGTGTTTTATAATCTTCGGAGGAAGAGGTTATTTTACTAAAATGGCCAACGTCAATATCAGCTAAAATCACTCCCTGAAACTCATTTTTATACATGACGGGGTATGCAGCAGTGATCATGGTAATGCCCTGGTATTCATAAGGCTTTGTGAAATAAGGCTTGCCGGTTTCTTTTACAGGCATATAATATTCCTTATTGCTGTAATCACTGTATGCACCAAAAGGCTGCACATTTTTATTGGCAGCATCCTCACTGCTCACATAAAACGCATAATCCTCTATATTTTTATCAAACCTGCCTGGCTCAAAAAAGATTCCGAACCCAACGATATCCTCATCTGCCACAATGGCAGAGCACATGCTGTTGATCAAATAATTTTCTACTTCAACGTTTAAATCAGACATTTCCGTGTGATATACTGCGCTCTTTACCTTGGCATTTTCGGAAGAGAGATGACCGAGGTCCCCTGGTCATATGTCTTACTAATATAATCCTGCATTGCTGACGCCTGCTTTGATGCGGCATCCATGATGGCCTGTACCTGGTTTCCATTTGCGTGGGCCAGATTCGTAAGCTCAGAACGGACCGCCGTACTGGTTTCATGACTTGACAGGCTGACAGTTATAATACTTAAAATGGCAAATACCATAAGCAATGCAGCTGTGATCACAATTGCAATCTTCTCTGAAATTTTCCTGTATTTATTCCGATGCGTGTTTCTTTTTCCAATTTTCATGTGTATTTTCCTCGTATCAGTATTTTGTGAAAATTCAGATGTTTTAAATGAAACGGATTTTAAAACATCATGGATATGCCTGTCATTAAAGATCAGGACAGTCCCTATGGTTTTCTATCCAAAGGAAAAGGTATCCCTGCTTGTACAGACCTCTTTAAATATTCTCCCCATTGAACCGGGTCCTTTAATTTTACATATACGTATAAACCGCTTTTATTATTGTATCCTTCCACTCTTACATCTCCTCCCCGTAATCAGCCCATGTTCCTCATTAGCAAAAAGG
>BBDR01000020.1 GCA_001312405.1 Clostridium sp. NkU-1
TGGATGCAGTTGGATTTGGATCATCATTCTTCTGTGCTGCTGTGGCGGCGGCGGCTTTGGCGGAAATAACTTCTGCTGCTAAGCGAAACATAAAACAGGGCCCGATCTTTTCACAGATCGGGCCTTGTTTTTATTTACTAACGACTCTGACCATTATTTTTTCCAGGCCTTTGAAAAGTGCTCTGGCTGTTAACTCCTTTTAGAGGACTCCTGTTCTGTTTCCTTTTCATGCATTCCTCATCAATTTCATATACTGCATTACCATCTATGATCAATCGGCTTTTCATATCTAAATCACTCTCCTGTAATACTAATATATGCAGACGCATATATTGTCAACAAGAAAAGTAAGGAATCTTATGCCATGAACAACGAGCAAAATATACGTGCAAATGATCTGGACTCCCTTATTGGCGATAATCATCTTCAGATGGTGAAGGCTGCCCTGCCTTATATGAATGTTCCCCAGCAGCGTTTTATGTCCTACTTCGTTAAAATAAACGAGCTGCGCCGCACCGTTAATCTTTTCGAAGAAGGAGAAGTAGCTGCCATGGGGCTGGGTTCCTCTGGGGAGAGTGACCGGACCACCGACCCCATTGACATGCTGAATACCATAAAGCCCTTTGCGAATCAGTCGGAACAGGATCTCATTGACCTTATCATCAACTTCTCTCAGGGCCTTCGAATGGCTAACTCCTACCCGGACCCAAGCCCGGTACCAAGTTCCACCATTCCGGTTCAGGCCCAGGCTCAAACACAATCCGAAACGCCTCCAAACAGGCCTGCGGGTAACCACCGGCAGAATAATAACCCTTTTGGACGGATGCCTCTGGACCAGCTCAAAAATTTCATGCCGCCGGACCAGCAGTCCCGGTTTGAAACCATGCAGCTTATGATGTCCGCCATGCAGCAGATGAATTAATCCATATTTTTCCCCTGGCCCCCTTACCAAATCCCATAGAAAGGAAGAAAAATAATCCATGAACTTCAACTGGAAACAAGACCCCAGACTAAGAAACATGAATCCGCAAAAGCTTTCCATGCTGTCCGAATTTGCAAAGCGGGTGGAATCCACCCCAAAAGACCAGCTGGTTCCAACCCTTCTAAACTTAAATGCGGAAGCAAGCCGTAAAGGCATTCAGTTTAATGATGAAGAAACCGACCTTCTCATCTCCATTATGAGCGCTAACATGAGTGCAAACGAGCGGAAACGAATAGATACCATGCGGATGCTATCCAAAAACTTCATGAAGCGCAATACAAAATGAAAATAAGGACATTATGGGCGCTCCCAATAAGGTTCCTCCATAATGTCCTTATTTTCGCAGGCAACGAGTCCCAGAAACATAATTGTATATTTCGTTGGCAACTGCTGCGGCAACTACAAGAAACCCGCACAGCGTGTTTCTTGTAGTTATCACTCAGTCAAAAATTATTTGCATACAACATTTACAATATACGGAATTTCCCCGTTTATTTCTTTATCATAAAAAGCCTGTTCATACCTTCCTGCCATGGATATTGGAACTCCAAATAAATAAGTATTTCACCAAATTCCGACAATTGCTTCTTCCAATATTCTGTGGTAGCCTGCCGCAGTTGAAGCACTCCCTCATCTTCATAGAGATTTGCCTCTTTTTTTCTCATAGCCAAACGAATCAAGTTCCTCTTTAGAATAATAGGGGTTCATCTTGATAAACCAGCAGCCGTCATGTTTCAAGAGTTTGTTTAACTTCTGCATTGTTTCACAGGAGACATCTTTAGGCATTACATCCAGAACATTTGATAAAATAATTCCATCAAACTCCTCTTTCTCAAACTGATCTAAGAATTCCGCTCCTCCAGTAAAAAAATGGGCTCTTTTATAATGACTCAGCCTGGCGGTTTCTTTTGCAAACCTAATACCTGTTTCTGCTTTATCTACTCCAACAATCTGATGATCCGGTTGATATTGCAGATATTGAAAAGAGATATCTCCAGTTCCGCAGCCAAAGTCCAATACTCGTTTCGTTCTGCCGGCAAACAGTTCCAATGCTTCGTCAAACATTGGTTCTACCTTTAGTTCTGTTCCTTTTAGATCCAATGGCTGATATTCTTCAAAAATCTTGTTCCACATGTCTGTTTCACGTTCATAGGCTTTCATGTCTATACCTCTCTTTCTCCGTGTAATGTCATCTGCTTTCACCAGCTTTAAAATATACCTTCCCGCCACTTCAAAGGTCGTTGGTGCAGGGGCAGCTGGCTCTCCTTTAATCGCTCAAACTTACTAAGCAACGTATATTCAACCTTTTTATTTTTTTTGACATGCCTCTATTATACTATTTTACTGACACAAAAGCCACCAGACCTTCCTGATCTGATAGCTTTAATGATTACTTTTTAATGTAGAATCTTTAATCGGGCTTATAATTTTACTGTAATGAATTATTTTATCAATACTTATAGTCTTTTTATTAAAATCCATATCAGACCAAGTTAATCCATTTTATAATTAATTTTAATAGTCAAAAAATATACTGTAATACAGTATAGCAAAAGGATTTACCATGAAAAAAAGAAGGTGCAACTCCCTTTCTTCACGAATTGCATCTGCCTGTATCTTATTTGAACGCAAAATAAGGACACTATAAGCCATATTTCTATAGCCTACAATGCCCTTATTTTAAAACTCAAATTGTCCAATTTCTTTATTAGATTTTACACCAAATCAGTAATAAAGTTTAATAAAATATAACAGGTTACAACACGTTTAATCCTTATAGAATCAAGGCTTTCCGCATAATTAAAGCTTTTTTTATAAAGACGGTCTTATTTGCATACGATATTCACAATTCTTCCAGGAACATAGATTTCCTTAACAATAGTTCCGGTTATCTTATCCGGGATCAAAGCCTTACCTGCTTCAATGGCCTCTTCCTTTGATACGCCTGCAGGAAGCTTTACCACTGCTCTGGTCTTTCCGTTTACCTGGACTGCAACCTCGATCTCATCATCCTTCATGGCTTCTTCATCACATTCCGGCCACTGTGCATGGAATACGGAAGTCACGCCGCCAAGCTGCTGCCACAGCTCCTCGCCGATATGAGGAGCAAAAGGAGCAACCAAAACCACAAAGGCCTTTAAAGTTTCTTTGTCAATGCCCCCGGTCTTTTTTTGCCAGATCGATCAGTTTATTGTTATATTCCATGAATCCGGAAATTACCGTATTTAAGTTAAACTGGTTGAAACGCTGTTCAATATCAAAAATCAGCTTGCTGCGCAGACGAAGCATTTCCCTGGTAGCTTTCACATCCTTATTGCTGTTTTCCACCACCAGATTCCAGAAGCGGTGTAAGAAACGGCTGACGCCTTCGATTCCTCTGTCATCCCACTCTGCATCTAACTCCGGCGGACCTACGAAAAGCTCATACATACGGAGGGCATCACAGCCATAGTCACGCACCAGATCATCAGGAGATACCACATTTCCCTTTGATTTGCTCATCTTGATTCCATTCTTTCCGTTGATCATACCCTGATTGAACAGCTTGGTAAATGGCTCATCAAAGTCTACCACACCGATGTCGCTTAAGAACTTGGTATAGAAACGGGAATACAGAAGATGAAGCACAGCATGCTCCACGCCTCCGATATACATATCCACGGGAAGATACTTTTTCGCTTTTTCCTTGGATACCAGTTCGTTTTCGTTGTGGCTGTCCACGTAGCGGAGGAAATACCAGGAGGAACCGGCCCACTGAGGCATGGTGTTGGTCTCTCTCTTAGCAGGAGCGCCGCACACCGGACATGTGGTATTCACCCATTCCTCAATATCTGCCAGCGGAGATTCCCCTGTACCGGTAGGCTGGTAGCTTTCTACCTCCGGAAGGGTAAGAGGAAGCTGGTCTTCCGGAACTGGTACGTTGCCGCAGTGCGGACAGTGGATGATGGGAATAGGCTCTCCCCAGTAGCGCTGTCTGGAAAATACCCAGTCTCGAAGCTTAAAGTTTACGGTTTTCTTGCCAAGCCTCGTGACTCGATCATTGCAGGAGCCTCTTTTTTTTAAGAATGGAGGATTCCATTCCGTTCCATTCACCGGAATTGATCATGGTTCCACTGGCATCTGTGTAGGCTTCTGTCATGTTTTCGATTTCCTTGCCGTCCTTTGAGATAACCTGGACAATAGGGATGTTGAACTTGGTCGCAAACTCAAAGTCCCTGTCATCATGAGCCGGCACGCACATGATTGCGCCGGTACCGTAATCAGCAAGCACATAATCGGAAAGCCAGATGGGTACCCTGGCACCGCTTAAGGGATTTACCGCATAGCTGCCGGTGAATACGCCGGTCTTTTCCTTATCCTGAAGGCGGTCCACGTTTGATTTCATGGAAGCATCGTAGATATATTTCTCAACGGCTTCTTTATTTTCCGGGGTAGCGAGGCCAGCGGCAAGAGCATGCTCCGGCGCAAGTACCATAAAGGTAGCCCCGTATAAGGTATCAGGTCTGGTGGTATAGACTGTGATGCTCTCTTCTCTTCCGTCTACCTTAAAATCCACCTCGGCTCCATAGGACTTTCCAATCCATTCCGACTGCATCTTCTTTACCTTTTCCGGCCAGTCAAGCTTATCCAGATCATTTAACAGACGTTCTGCGTAAGCAGTGATTTTTAACATCCACTGTCTTAAGTTTTTCTTTGTGACACTGGTTCCGCAGCGCTCACAGCAGCCGTTTACCACTTCTTCGTTTGCAAGTCCTGTCTTACAGGATGGACACCAGTTGATGGGGAATTCCTTCTCATAGGCCAGTCCTTTTTTAAACATCTGAACAAAAATCCACTGGGTCCATTTATAAAATCCGGGATCCGTAGTATTAACTTCCATATCCCAGTCATAGACGGCTGCGATCTCATTGATCTGACGCTTGATGTTTGCCACGTTTTCCGCTGTGGATTTTGCAGGATGAACTCCCATTTTGATGGCATAATTCTCTGCAGGAAGGCCAAAGGCATCCCAGCCCATGGGATGAATCACATAATGTCCCTTTAAAATCTGATACCTGCTCCATACATCAGAAATTACATAGCCTCTCCAGTGGCCTACATGAAGGCCGCTGCCTGACGGATATGGGAACATATCCAGACAGTAGTATTTCTCTTTCTTCCATCATCAACATTAATGGGGTTCTTTGCCCAGTTCTCACGCCACTTCTTCTCAATGGCGCTGTGGTTGTAGGATGCTGCCATAACAAATTTCCTCCTTTTGCAAAAGGGATTCTCCCTGTTTCAAATGTGTTATCTGGCTCATTGGCCGTAAAAATAAAAAAATGCGCCTCCGACCGTTAAAACGGCCATAGAGACGCAGGATCTACCGCGTGGTACCACTCTATTTCATACAATGTTCGTATGCTCTCACTGGATATGGCAAAGCACATCCGCCCGCTTTAACGGTCGGGACACCGGCAATGCTACACAGAAGCTTCCTTCAGCACGCTACTCAAAGGCCAGTTCAGCCGCCATCCCCAACCGGCTTCCACCCTCCGCCGGCTCTCTGTATGTTTCAGACAGCTTACTACTCCTAATCAAAGTATTTTTGCTAACTACAAATGTAACATAATTGGCGAAATGTGTCAACCGTATTTTATGAAATCTCCGAGATAACAAAGGTTACGGCAGAAACCGCAAAAAAACAGGATCATTCCAAGATTTAAAAAGAGCACTTTAAAAGCCCCTCTGCCCCAGGTCTCCATAAGCCCAGGATAAAGAACCAGTTTTTTTTGACTGATAAAAAAATAAAGTGGTTCCGGCAAAAACCGCTCCAAGCATAAATATGGAATAGCCTGCCAGAAGCACTGGATTCTCTCCAATTTTAAGTGCCACAATGGAGCCTAGAAAATTGATCGCCATGTGAAAAATAATGGTATAGCGAAGTCTTCCCGTCTTAATATAAATATATGCAAACACCAGGCCAATTCCAAACGCATAAAAGAACTGATAGAAGTTCCCATGACTCAGGGCAAAGACAACACTGGACACCAGGATCGCCGCCTTGTCTCCATACAGCCGGATCCGGTCAATCAAAATTTTGCGAAACAAAATCTCCTCACAAACAGGAGCCATTATTACCATGGTGAGAAAAATCGCCCAGGTGCTTAAGCCCTTCATCACTTCCTCTACCGGGTTGATCATAGGCTTTCCCAAAAGGGCACTTACAATGGCCATGAGGGCCTGACCAATGAGATTTCCGAAAAACAGGGCGCTCATGCAGATCAAAAATCCGGAAACAAGCATTCCTGCCCTGGCCTTTTGTACCTGTGGCCTGCATAAAACCGGCATATCCCTCACAATGATATAGGCGACGATCCCTCCGACAACGTAATTAGCCAGGGATACAATCAACATATACCAGTTCCCAAAGGTTATTTCTATTCCAAACCGGGACAATGCAACAGCAATGGCCCCTATCTCAAGCTGTATCACAAGCGTCACAAGGAGGAATGCTCCGTAACCGATCCCCACTCTTGTAAATGCTTTCCACGCATTTCTTTTATCTTCCACGATTCCATACCTCCTGCCAGTAGGTATCAGTTTATCACAGATCAGAGAAAAGCGCAATTATTCCAGGGCCCACATTCTGACGAAACAGAGAGTATCCCCCGAAGGGTTTTATATCATGGGGCGCACTTTCCTATGATATAAAAGACCCGGGAGAGGCTTGGTAAAATACCTGCCCCTCCGGGTCTTTCCTGTCTTTTAAGATTCCACTCTGTCAATCTTGGAAGCCCGCTCCTCTATTTCTCTCTTCTGAACATCTCCCGGAGCCAGTTCATAGCGGCTGAATTCATATTCATAGGTTCCGATGCCTCCGGTCATGGAGCGCAGATCCGTATTATAGCCGAACAGTTCGGACATAGGTACATCCGCCTCAATGACCTGCTTTCCATTGTGGTTGGAATTCATTCCCAGAACACGGCCTCTTCTGCGGTTTAAATCTCCCATAACATCTCCGGTGAATTTATCGGGGACCGTAACCTTAAGGGAAGCAATGGGTTCAAGCAGAACCGGATTTGCATCCATAAATCCCTTTTTAAAAGCAAGGGTCGCAGCCATCTTAAAAGCAAGTTCTGAGGAGTCTACCGGATGGTAAGAACCATCAGTCAGCGTTGCTTTTAATCCCACTACCGGGTAAGCGGCAAGAGGTCCTTTTAAAACGCACTCTGCGATACCCTTTTCAACTGCCGGGAAATAGTTTCTCGGCACAGCCCCGCCAAATACGCACTCATCAAATACATAAGGAGTTTCCAGATCACCGGAAGGCTCAAAAATCATCTTAACGTCACCGTACTGTCCGTGTCCGCCGGACTGCTTTTTATACCTGCCCTGGACCTCCACTTTCTTACGAAGGGTCTCCCGGAAAGCAAATTTAGGTTTGCTCAGTTCAATGTCAACCTTATAACGGTTTAAAAGCTTGCTTACAACCACATCAAGCTGCTGGTCACCAATGGCATAAAGGAGAGACTGTCGGTTTTCCGTATCATTGACTACCTTTAAGGTCCAATCCTCTTCCGTCAGCTTTGCAAGAGCACTTGAAACCTTATCATCGTCGCCTTTTGTCTTGGTCTTATAACGCATATACGTATATGGAGTGGATATCTCCGGCTTATGATATACAATAGGCGCAGAACGGAGGGCAATGGTATCACCGGTCTGGGTCACATTAAGCTTTGACACTGCTCCGATATCTCCTGCCTTTAATTCCGTAACTTCGATGGCATCCTTTCCTCTTAACACGTAAAGCTTTCCGACCTTTTCCTCTGTGTCCTTATTCACGTTAAAAATAGCGGAATCAGGCTTTAAGGTGCCGGTACAAATCTTAAGCAGGGAATACTTTCCGATAAACGGATCCACAATGGTCTTAAATACACGGGCAGACAGGGATACATGATCGTTATATTGGGCTGTAAAGCGCTCCCCTGTGGAAACATCCACGCCGATGCACTCAAAGTAATCGGGGGATGGAAAATACTTATCTATGGCCTGAAGCACCATCTTGGCGCCCTGGGCGTTGATTCCGGATCCCAGCATGACCGGAACGATATTTCCTTTTATCACATGTTCCCGAAGAGCAGAAGAAATCTCATCAATGGTGAACTCGTCACCGGAGAAATAGCGCTCCATATATTCCTCGCTGGTTTCTGCAACGGCTTCCATGAGAGCTTCACGGGCAATTCCCAGGTTCTTCTGGCTATATTCAGGAATCTCACATTCTTCATAATCACTATTAACGGTAAAACGCCGGCCTGCCATCTTTACAACATTAACAAAACCTACGAACTTTTCATTTTCACGAATAGGGAGGTGGAACGGCGCTATCTTTCTTCCAAATTCTTTATCAAGCTTTAATAACAATTCACGGAAACTTGCATGATCGTCATCCATATTTGTCACAAAGAAAAGTCTGGGAAGTTTGTACTTTTCGCACAGTTCCCACGCTTTTAATGTTCCAACTTCAATACCTGCCTTACAATTCACAACAATTACTGCTGCATCTGCAACACTGATGGCTTCTTCAACCTCGCCAACAAAATCAAAATATCCGGGAGTATCAAGCAGGTTGATCTTAATCGGTCCATCCTCTCCTTTATACTCCAAAGGAATCAGGGTAGTAGAGATGGAGAACTGTCTCTTGATCTCTTCTTTGTCATAATCGCTGATGGTATTGCCATCGGTAATTTTTCCCATTCTGCTGATGGCTCCGGTAATCAACGCCATAGCTTCTGCCAGGGTGGTTTTACCGGCGCCCCCGTGCCCAAGTAAGGCGACGTTACGGATCTGTTTGGTTCCATACACGTTCATAAACATTCCTCCTGTTCGGTATTTAAGTCTATAAGGATATTTTACTAAAAATGTCGTATAATTGCAAGCAAAAGGTGCAATTTGCACAAATATTTTTTTACACATTTTTCCAATTACGCAAAAGAAAAGAGGGGCAAGCCCTCTCTTCTTTTTTAATCCGTTTTATAAAATTCTTCATCAATTATACTGAACTCAAAATAACATTGCCACTAAAACCATTATTACAGTGATCTGGCCGCCTTAAGTGCCGTATCCAGGGCGCTCATCTTTGGTATCCCGATCTCTGTACCCGGCCTCCCTTCCCGGACTTTCTCTTCCACCATACTGCGGATCATATCATTTTTAACCAGAACACTGCCCCAGAGCCAGAGGTTTAGCTTATCCGCCGGACTCTTTAAATCCATCTTGGCAAAGGTATCCCGGATAAGTCCCCACAAAGCCGCCCCGCATTCCCGGTGAATGCGGATGGCTTCCCGATCTCCCTGGGAAGCTGCCTGAAATGCAAATAAGGATAATCTGGCGATCTCTGACTTTTCCATAAGATTGGCGTTGATAAAATCGTCTATTTTTTTCCAGCGAATCAAGCCCTGTTTCCTCTATAATAAGAGGTGTGAGAACGGGACATTTGATTCGTCCGGACAGCTCATCTCCTACTGCTTTTAAGACTTTTAAGCCCATATCAAACCCACTTCCCTCATCGCTGATGATGTGGTTCCAGCCGCCGGTCCGGTATATGCTTCCTTTTTTTATCTCTCCCAAAGCATATCGAACCAGTCCCTGAGATGACTACCAGGGCCGGTTCTTCCGTCATGTGAAGGAACACCTGGCAGTCATTTAACACCAGAAGCCTTTCATGAGGAAATCCCATCTCTTCAAAGCTGGACTTACAATCATGCTCATCTGACGGAGAATCGATCCCGCTGGCTGCTACACAAATCCCCAGACAACAGCCGGGATCCAGTTTTAACTCATCAAGCGCCGGGAGCACCAGACTACGGTATCGAAGCCGGCTTTTTCCATTCCATCCGTATTGAGACTGCATCCCGGTGCCGTAAATTCTCCAAGTACAGCCCCATCCGGATCACAGATTTTTAGCCGCCCGTTGGTTCCACCAATATCCAATCCTGCATAATATCCTATCATGATACTTTCCTCCATATAGTTTTACTTCCATGGAACAATCAAATCCCATGACCCGTTCCAGAATCCGTGGACGTTCAGCCTTTAAGGGCATTTTGTAAAAACGCTCCATAAAACTTACATAAGTCTCTGATTCCCTGTTGAGGCTTCTTCGATCATTCTGATTTCCTGCCAAGTACAGCCAAAAGCTTTTGCTCTGCTTCTTTAAACCACTGATCCTCAGGATTTATCAAAAGGACATACTGTATTCTTCCTATAAGAGAATGAAGATACTGACTCTCCGGAACCCGTGAATCACTTTTGCTCCTCTCCAGGTGGGACTTTACCCCGTATTTCAGGCAGTAAAAAAATCTCCTGCCGCAGCTTTCTTCTGTAATCCCCCGAAACCTGTAGTTTCTCATTGACCACGATACCCGTGACAGACTGTCTTCCGTTGCGGTATAGAATCCTGGTCTTCGTTTCATTCACTTCAAACCCCATGGCATTTAAAAAAACCGGAGACCTTCCGGATAACCAGGCCCGGATTAAAATCACCGGAAAACGTCATATCATCACAGTACCTGGTATAGGAGATTCCTTTATTCCCGCACCATTTGTTTATGGATTCATCAAAATCCTTCATGACCAGGTTGGAAACTGCGGGCGATGTGGGAGCCCCTGAGGCAGAAATTCGTTGCAGCAGCATAAGGCAGTCAGCATGGTTCCTACTGCAGGAGGGAAATACCTGACAGGAAACGCGCTTTTTAACACCATGGGAAATGAAATACTTCCGAAAAAATCTTTTATATCCAGCTTCACCACCACATTTTTTTCCTGTATGGACCCTGGCATTGGACACCACTCCTGCGCCTTTGTGATAGGCTGTGGCACAGCCGGAGACCGCATATCCGTCCAGGATATGATGCAGGATATTTCTCTGTATTCTCATCAGCATGTAATCCGGCACCATAAGGCTCCGTGTTCTTCCGTCTCTCTTTGGAATACGGACGGTATGATAATGACGTTCCGTATGGTTGCTGAAGGCATAAAGACATGCCATTATCTTCTGGTCCGGCCAACTGGTGTTCCCCAGAAGTCGGAAAGATAACAGCATGTCCCTGTAATACTCCGGCGTACAGTATTTCCATAAATCTGTCTTATACATCGGCTCCTCCATACCAGTTATATTTTTAAAATTCTTCCTTATTCCCGAAAAAACAGCAGAAGCAATACAATCAAGATGCCGTAAGATGCGAAGATGTACAAGCCGCAGGCGGAAGCACATGCAATGTGCGGAAGTACTTCGCAGCAGATTACGGCCTTTTCCCATACCATGAAAATCCCGGCAGCGACTCGCTGCCCGGCCGTAGGTCCATTCAACCGGCAGCTAAGAAAAACACGCTTTGCAAGCTTTTCTTAGCTGCCACGGTATTCACCAAATGAATATGCTTGCATATCGCCCGGCTCATTACCTGCGGAAATACTATTGCTTCTGCTGTTATGATTATTATTCTATCACAATGGGGTCAAATATACCACTGTTTTGCTTTGCTAAATATCTCTGAAATCCTCTCTAAATAATAATTTGCGTTAATGCGTCGAAGTTTAACGTGCAAAAGCGTTGACAACTCCCCTTCAATGGATTACAATGGGGATTAAATATTTGCAAAAGAAAGGTAGAAATATATGATCATTATTATGAAAGCAAATGCTTCCGAGGAAGCAGTAGATAAAATCAAGCACTTAATCGAATCAAACGGACTTCAGGCCCATTTATCAAAAGGGACGGAAGTAACTATAGTAGGCGTTGTAGGCGATAAGACAAAGCTCCAGGGCACAAACATCGAGATGCTGGAAGGTGTTGACAAAATCGTTGCCGTGACCGAAACCTACAAGCTGGTGAACAAAAAAATTTCATCCGGAAGATTCCGTCATAACCATTGGAAACGCAAAAATCGGTCCGGGCCATCTCACCATAATGGCCGGTCCATGTGCCATTGAAAATCACGATATGGTCCTGGAAACTGCATTTGCAGTAAAAAAAGCAGGCGCCCAGTTCCTGCGCGGCGGTGCTACAAGCCCAGGACCTCTCCTTACGCATTCCAGGGCCTGGAAGAGGAAGGGCTGAAATACATGAAGGAAGCCAGGGAAGCCACCGGACTTAACATCGTTTGTGAGGTTACAAGCCTGCGTGCTCTTGAAACGTCTGTAAAATATGTGGACATGATCCAGATCGGCGCACGGAACATGCAGAATTTCGAGCTTTTAAAAGAAGCTGGAAAAGCCGGTATTCCGGTTCTCTTAAAGAGAGGTCTGTCCGCCACCATTGATGAATGGCTGAATGCTGCAGAATACATCGCCTCCGAAGGAAATCCAAATATCGTTCTTTGCGAACGAGGCATCCGTACCTACGAAACTGCCACCAGAAACACTCTGGATATCAGCGCCGTACCGGTTATCCGCGCAAAGAGCCACCTTCCCATCATCATTGACCCAAGCCATGCCACCGGAGTGCGGGCTTATATTGAGCCGATTTCCAAGGCTGCCATAGCAGTCGGGGCCGACGGGCTGATTGTGGAAGTCCATCCCTGCCCATCCTGCGCCCTGTCCGACGGCCCCCAGTCCCTGACCTTTGAACAGTTTGAAAATCTGATAGGAGAATTAAGGCCTTACGCCAAGCTTGCGGGGAGGACATCTTAATGAGTGATGCCGCTATTGCCTTTATCGGGCTTGGTCTCATCGGCGGCTCTATCGCCAGAGGGATCAAGCGTGAAGAACCTGATACAAAAATCATGGCCTACATGCGCACCCGTTCCAGGCTTTTGCAGGCAAAAGAAGACGGGATCGTGGATGTCATCTTAGAGGGCATCGGAGAAGAGCTGCGGGAATGCGATCTTATCTTCCTCTGTACTCCTGTGGAGTACAACGCAAAGTATCTGTCGGAAATCCAGCCCTTCCTAAAACCGGGAGCAATAATCACCGACGTAGGAAGCACCAAGACGGACATTCACGAAGAGGTAAGCCGTCTTGGCCTGGAAAGCCAGTTTGTGGGAGGGCACCCGATGGCCGGTTCGGAAAAGACCGGATATGAAAATTCCACCGACCATTTACTTGAAAATGCTTATTATATCATTACCCCTACCGCGTCTTCCACAGAGGAACAGGTGAACCGCCTGGTGCGGATCGCGGGGCTAATCGGCTCTATCCCCCTTGTTCTCGATTATCATGAACATGACTTTATTACAGCCGCGATCAGCCATCTGCCCCATATCGTGGCCTCCAGCCTGGTGAACCTTGTAAAGGCTTCTGACAATAAAGAGGGACTTATGAAGCGGCTTGCAGCCGGAGGCTTTAAGGATATTACAAGAATTGCCTCCTCCTCACCGGAAATGTGGGAGCAGATCTGTATGACAAACAGCCAGAATCTTTCCATGATCCTGGAACGGTACATTGCCTCCTTAAGCCAGGTCCTGGACGAGCTTAGGGCAAATGACAATCAATATATATACCAGCTTTTTGAAACTTCCAGGGATTACCGCAACTCCTTTTCAGAAAAGGTTCCGGGCCTCATTGCGCCGGAGTATTCCTTTACAGTAGACATGCTGACGAAGTGGGCGCCATCTCTACCTTGTCCGTCATCCTGGCCGCTAAGGGAATCAGTATTAAGAATATCGGCATCAACCACAACAGAGAGCACGGAGAAGGAACTTTAAGGATTGCGTTTTATGACAAAGAAACCATGGATAACGCATGGAAGCAGCTGGAACGGTACCACTATGATTTAATTTCAAATTAATAGAGAGGATTCCTATGAAATTCACAAAAGCCTCCCCTTTAAAGGGCGAAATAACCATACCAGGTGACAAATCCATCTCTCACCGCAGTGTGATGTTTGGTTCCATTGCAAAGGGAACCACGGAAATCAGCCACTTTCTCCAAGGGGCCGACTGCCTTTCCACCATCTCCTGCTTCAGGAAAATGGGAATACAGATTGAAAACAGCAATGACACCGTTATTGTCCATGGAAACGGACTCCGTGGCTTAAAAAAACCGGAAACCATCTTAGACTGCGGAAACAGCGGTACCACCACACGCCTGATCTCCGGTCTTTTAGCTGCCCAGGATTTTGACGTAACCATAACCGGTGACGAATCCATTCAAAAGCGTCCCATGAAACGCATTATGGAGCCGCTATCCTGATGGGGGCTGATATAAAGAGCGTAAAGGAAAATGGCTGCGCTCCCCTTTCCATAACCGGTAAAAAGCTTCACGGCATCCATTATACCAGCCCCGTGGCCTCTGCCCAGATAAAATCCTGCATTCTTTTAGCCGGACTGTATGCAGAAGGCGAGACAAAGGTTACGGAACCCTATGTATCCAGAAATCATTCTGAAATCATGCTGAAGTACTTTGGTGCCAGTGTGAAGACAGAAGGAACCACCGCCTGTATTACTCCTGCGGTAGAACTCTACGGCAATAAAATTATTGTTCCGGGGGACATCTCTTCTGCTGCTTACTTTATTGCGGCAGGACTGATGATTCCGGATTCGGAAATACTGATAAAGCATGTAGGCATTAACCCCACCCGGGACGGAATCATTCATGTTTGCCGGGATATGGGAGCAGATATCACCCTTTTGGAGGTAAATACGGATTCCGGGGAACCCACTGCGGATATTCTGGTAAAATCCGGCTCACTCCACGGCGTTACAATTGGCGGAGCTATCATACCTACCCTCATCGACGAGCTTCCCATGATCGCCGCCATGGCCTGTTTTGCAGAAGGGGAAACCATTATCAAGGATGCAGCAGAATTAAAGGTAAAGGAATCCAATCGTATTGAGGTCATGGTGAAGAATCTGTCTGCCATGGGAGCCGATGTTGCAGAAACAGAGGATGGCATGATCATCAGAGGGGGAAAGCCTCTTCACGGCACTGTCATAGACAGCAAACTGGATCACCGGATCGCCATGACCTTTGCTGTGACCGGGCTGTGTGCAGATGGGGAAACAGAAATCCTAGGCGCAGAATGCGTGAATATCTCATATCCGGGTTTTTATCAGGATCTGGAGCGATTAATGAAATAAAATAAATCAGTCATGCATTTATATCTGATTACATAAATGCCGGTAGAACGTAAGTTCAGCCGGCATTTTTATTGGATTTATAAAACTTCTATCTGGCACATCTTCATGGCCTCTAACGCATTCTCATGGCTTTTTAAAGTCACACCGGCACAGCAGGAGGAGTCCACCAGCACTGGAATCTCCGGAAGAAAAGCTTTGACCAGCAGGGCATTGGAAATTACGCAGATGTCCGTACATAAGCCTACCAATTCAATGGATTCATACTCTCTTTCTGTCACATATTCTCCCAGCACTGCGCTTCCAAAAGTGGTTTTTTCAAAACGCTTTCCCTGAAACTCCTTTAAGGAATCATCAAGTTCCCAGCCGGCAGTTCCCCTGACACAATGAACCACCGGAAGCTTTTTCCCCTCCTGAGAATTAAGATAATTCTCCTCATGGGTATCCAGGGTGAAGATCACCTCATCTCCTGCTTCCTGATATTCCTCTATTTTTCTTTTTACCTTAGGAACGATAGACACCGCCTCCGGGGTTCCCAGGGAGCCGTCGATAAAATCCTTTTGCATATCTACAACGATCAATAACTTTTTCATGGACAAACCTCCAATAATAAATAGTATTTATAGTTTATCACATTTTGCACGCATAAGCATATTATTTTTCATCACATTTTGCAGCAAGCAACAAAGAAGAATCGTGTGGATGTATCTTAATTAATGTAGTATAATTTTCTGATAACAATAAAAGTTGATATAAAGTGAATTATATTAGCTTTGATCAGAAGGTAAGGTGATGAAAATGCACAACAATGTTGAAGCGCTGTTTCATGGTTGGGAAGAAGCGCTAATATGGTCATGTCTGCAAGGTCATATGGGAAATTTTTTTTAGATAATGAAAAAAAATCCTGCATCTGCAATGATTGAAATTGGTGACTTCTGCTTTTTTTGCAGGCCAGCCAAATGCTGCTTTGTTTCATTCTCTTGAGGGCGAAAAACTGCTCATACCGAAAGATGGTACTTGGGGGGAACTGATAGAGCGTACTTTTGACAATCAGGTAAACAAAATATTCCGCTATGCAATCAAAAAGGAACCGGATGTTTTTGATAAAGCAAAGCTTACTTCTTTCATTAATGCTCTCGATGATTGTTATGAGCTTCGGATGATAGACAAAGAAGTATATGAATTAGCCCGAAAGGAAGCATGGTCTGTGGATTTATGTTCTCAGTTTAAAGATTATGCTGACTATCAACGCCGGGGATTGGGTACGGCAATATTACACAATGGTGAATTGGTGGCCGGCGCTTCCCCTTATGCTGTTTATAATGATGGCATTGAAATAGAGATAGATACAAGGCCCGATTACAGAGGCAAGGGACTTGCGACAGTATGTGGAGCCAAATTGATACTTGAATGCCTGGCACGAAATATTTATCCAAGTTGGGACGCTCATGACTTGCGTTCTGTTGCTTTAGCGGAAAAACTCGGTTATCACCTCTCTCATCCATATGTGACATATGAACTGATGAGCAGGCAGGCAAATGAGCAAAACCCGTGTTGAGGCAAACAGGCAATTCCTGTCTTTTTCAAATTAACAGTTGACAAATCCATACAGACGTATTAATATACTGATTAAATGAAATAATAATAAACCGTTGAAAAAGAAGAGTAAGCTTTCCATGCGATATTTCAGAGAGCCGCCGTTGGTGTGAGTGCGGTATAAAGCTGATAGCTGAATGGACTTTTGAGGGCGGCCCCGAACCATTGTTTCAGTAGGGGCTGACGGAGACCACAACCGTTATTTATCGTGGCATATATGTTAGTATATGAAAAGTGGGCTTTTATAAAGTCAATTTGAGTGGCACCGCGGATTGTATGATTCGTCTCAAGTACGTTTTTTTAGCGTACTTGGGACTTTTTTTATTTTCTGGATACCCGCTCACTCCCTCATTCTGTCAACGGAAACCATTTTAAGGAGGAAATATTATGAAAAAAATCAATCAAGACCCTGTTACTTGCAGCCCTGGCTGCTGCCGCACTCGCCGGCTGTTCTTCCAAGGCAGCTCCGGAAAAAACTGCTGATAATAATTCCACCCAGGCTTCTTCCAATACAGAGGCAGGGAGTGAAACTTCCAAAGACGGCACATCCTATACCATCGGCATCGGACAGTTTGCAGAGCATGGTTCCCTTGACAACTGCCGGATCGGCTTTTTACAGGGCCTTGCAGAGGAAGGGATCGAGGAAGACAAGAACTTAACGGTCATGTACGAAAATGCCCAGGCTGACGGAGGCACTGCAAGCCAGATCATAAACAACTTCTTTCCAAAAAAAGCGGATTTGATCTGCGCCATCGCCACCCCAATGGCCCAATCCGCCTACAGCGGTGCAAAGAAGGCCAATGTTCCTGTCATTTTCACGGCAGTTACGGATCCGACAGCCGCAGCCCTGGCAAAAGAGGACGGAAGTCCGGTGGGAGAAATCACCGGAACCAGCGACAAGCTTCCAGTGGAAAAACAGCTGGAAATGATCCGCAAGATTCTTCCCGATGCCAAGACCATCGGCATCCTTTACAGCACCAGTGAAGTAAACTCAGAAGCAGCGATCAGGGAATATAAAGCCGCTGCCGCTTCCTATGGCTTTGAAATCGTAGAAGGCCCTGTATCCGCAACCGCTGATATCCCTCTGGCAACTGACAGTATTCTGGAAAAGGTTGACTGCTTAAACAATTTAACGGACAACACGGTCGTAAGCTCTCTTCCTCTGATCCTGGATAAAGCCGGAAAGAAGAACATCCCCGTATTCGGCAGTGAAGTAGAGCAGGTAAAAATCGGCTGTCTGGCTTCCATGGGTCTTGATTATGTGGACTTGGGCAGGCAGACCGGTATCATGGCCGCAAAGGTATTAAAAGGCGAAGCAAAGGCAGGCGAAATGAACTTTGAAGTAATCAAAGAAGCCGCGTTCTACGGAAATTCAAAGGTTGCCGAAAACCTGGGAATCACCCTGCCGTCAGAGCTTACCAGCTCAGCCGCTGAAATTTTTACCGATATTACCCACTAGTATTAACAACAAGGAATATAATTGGAGGAAATTAAACCATGTCAATCATACTTGGCGTTTTGGAAGAAGGCCTGATCTATGCCATTATGGCACTGGGCGTTTACATCACTTATAAGATTCTGGATTTTCCGGACCTTTCTGTGGATGGAACCTTCCCTTTGGGAGGCGCAATCACCGTTACCCTGATCCTGGCCGGACTAAACCCGGTGGCAACGCTTTTCATTGCCTTTGCCGTTGGAGCCCTGGCCGGATGCATCACCGGCTTCATCCATGTAAAATTAAAGGTACGGGATCTTCTGTCAGGTATCATTGTCATGACTGCCCTCTATTCTGTAAACCTAAGGGTGGCCGGAAAATCCAATGTTCCGTTTTTTTAACAGTGACACTATTTTCGAAAACAGCTTTGTATACGGTCTGTTTCCTGAAAAGCTTGCAGATATCAGCGTGGTGATCATATTGGCTGTCATCGTGGTGATCGCTAAGATTTTACTTGACCAGTATCTGAAGACCCGCTCCGGTTATTTATTAAGGGCTGTGGGGGACAATGAGACCCTTGTCACCTCTCTTGCCAAGGACAAAGGCAAGGTAAAGATCATCGGCCTTGCCATCGCAAACGGCCTGGCCGCTCTGGCCGGTTCCGTATACTGCCAACAGAAAGGCTTTTTTTGAAATCAGTATGGGAACAGGAACCATGGTCATCGGCCTTGCCAATGTAATCATTGGAACAAAGCTGTTTAAAAAGATTGGGGTTGTGAAATCCACCACTGCAGTCATTATCGGCTCTATCATTTACAAAGCCTGCGTGTCATTTGCCATATATCTGGGAATGGAAGCATCGGATTTAAAACTGATCACATCCGTGCTGTTCCTGGCCATTCTGGTACTCAGCAACGGCAGGGAAAAGAAGGTGAAACATCATGCTTGAACTACAAAACATCAATAAATATTATAATCAGGGAACGGTCAATGAGATGTGCCTGTTCCAGGACTTTAATCTCACCGTCAAAGACCAGCAGTTCGTATCTGTGGTAGGGAGCAACGGCTCCGGCAAGACTTCCATGTTAAATATCATCTGCGGAAGCATTCCTTTAGACAGCGGTTCTATCCGGGTGGGCGGCACCGACATCACCAATATGCCGGAATTTAAGCGCCAGCGCCGCATCGGAAGAGTCTACCAGAATCCTGCCATGGGCACATGCCCCAATATGACCATTCTTGAAAATATGGCTCTGGCTGATGCCAAGGGAAAACCCTTTAACCTTCTTCCGGGGACTAACAAGCAGCGGATATCCTATTACAGGGAACAGCTTCGTTTTCTTGGCCTTGGCTTAGAGAATAAACTCCATGTAAAGGTGGGAGTCCTTTCCGGCGGACAAAGGCAGGCCATGGCCCTTCTCATGTCCACCATGACTCCCATTGAATTCCTGATCTTAGATGAGCACACCGCTGCCCTGGATCCAAAAACAGCCGAGAACATTATGGAGCTGACGGATAAGATTGTAAAGGAAAAACATTTAACCACCATCATGGTCACCCATAACCTCCGTCATGCGGTGGAATACGGAAACCGGCTGGTAATGATGCATCAGGGAACCGCCATCATTGATAAGGCGGGAAAAGAAAAAGAAAACCTCAATGTAGAAGATATTTTAGATAAGTTCAACGAAATAAGCATTGAATGCGGAAATTAGAAATGAATGTTTCAAAGAGGTGCCGGCAATCGTTTACATCTATTGCCAGGCACCTCTTTATCAATAAATATCTTAATTTAATTCAGGCCAGTATTCTTTATTCACCGCTATTAATTCATCTAATATCTGTTTGGCGACCTTTGCACTGGGAACGGTCTTGGAAAGGGTTATGGCCTGCCATAATTTCTGGTAAGACCCTTCTTCCCAGGCTTCCACTACCAATTTTTCCACAGATACCTGCTGTTCCATCAGCCCTTTTTGAAATTGGGGAATTTTTCCTATTGCCAAGGGTTCCGGTCCGTTGCTGCCCACGATGCAGGGTATTTCAACCATTCCTGTGGGATCAAAGTTTTCAATGGAACCATTGTTGGGAACGATGAGGAGCATTCTCTCATGGGTATTGTAGGCAATGGCTCTGGCTAAATCCACAATATAAGTAGCGTGATCATCAATTTCCATTGCACAGACTTCTGTAGATTTATTTTCTATCAATTTTCTGCATTCCCCAAATACAAACTTTTCCCGTCCATCCATGACTTCATTTGCCCTTGTATATTCCTTGTTGGAATGTTCTACAACATAGTCAGGAAACAGATAGTATTTTAAATATGTATTGGGCAGTGTATCCGGATCTAAAGCATATACATCTTTTGCTTTGACAAAGGTATCACTCCAGCTTGCATCTACGTGCTGGTTATCTCCCTTTTCCGCTACATATCCATATTGGGCAACATGTTCTTTTATTTTAGGCATTAAATCATTGCCCTCTTTATCACGGATATCCGACCACCAGCCAAAATGGTTAAGTCCAAAGTATCTGACCGACATTTCTTTTCTTGACTTTAAACCTACTATTTCTGCCATTCTGTCTTCTATGCCGACAGGCATATCACATATGTTTAATATCTTTGAATCCGGCCTGAGCTTACGGGTAGCTTCGGCAACAATGGCTGCGGGATTGGAATAATTGAGCATCCATGCATTTGGAGAATACTTTTCCATATAATCAAGGATTTCAAGAACCCCTCCTATGGATCTCATTCCATAAGCCATCCCTCCTGGTCCGCAGGTTTCCTGTCCTACCACTCCATATCTCAAAGGAATTTTTTCATCCAGTTCACGCATGGCATATTTTCCGACTCTTATGTGAGCCATGACAAAATCAACATCTGTAAACGCTTCTTCCGGATTGGTTGTTGCAAGAAATTCTACTTCAGGTGCTTTTTCTTTTATGATTATTTCACATGCCCCGGCTATGGTTGCCTGCCTTTCCCCATCATTGTCATAAAACTTAAGGTTTCTAATGGGCAATCTGTCCAGGTTATCCAAGAGCATTAATACAATTCCCGGAGTAAAGGTGCTTCCCCCTCCTGCTATTACTACTGAAAATTTGTTCATAAATTTTATTCTCCTTTTATTTTTTTTAAGCAACTCTTCAAACTGTGTTCTTACAATAGGAACCGAAAGACCTACAATAACCTGAATTGCTTTTCCATTCCTGACTACTCCATGGGCCTTCGCTTTTTTTAAATACGCTGTCAGGCGCCAGCTTTGTCTCATCCCTAACGGATACCCGCAGCCTGGTGGCACAGTTTGTGACATCCTCTATATTCTCGCTTCCCCCTAAGGCTGCCAGAAGCTGGGCAGCCTGACTCTCTTCTTTTGCTTCTGCCTCTTTGTCTTCGCTTTTTCCTTCCCCTTTTTTTAGCCTTGTAATCAGCCTTTGTGAACAGCTTAGTCTCCCCATCGTCTTCCTCCCGGCCCGGAGTGGCATAATTGAACTTCAGTATTAAGAAGCGAAATACAAAAAAGTAGATTGCCGTAAAAATCAGGCCGATTACGATTTGGGTTATATATGTACCTGAATGATACTTAAAAAGAGGCAGCCAGTTCTGCGGTATATAGTTGTCAATCAATCCTCCTCCGAAATTTCCCACAACCCCAAATGAATACGATGTTGCAGCCAGGGTCGCAGCAAGCACAGCATGTACTGCAAACAATGCCGGAGCTATGAAAAGAAAGGTGAATTCAAGAGGTTCGGTAATGCCCACCAGGATAGCCGTAAGTGTGGCAGGAATTAAAAGACTTGCCACGATTTTCTTCTTTTCCTGCCTTGCAGTTGCGTACATGGCCAGTGCTATGCCCGTACAGCCAAATACCTTTGAAAGTCCATGAAGTGAAAAACCTCCGGCCGGAAATGCATCTTTTAAGGAAGCTACTGCCGCCAGCTCCGGTAAGTGTTTTGGCCACCAGGAGGCAATGCCTTCCGGCACCACTGCCGGTCCAAAAATAAATGGTCCGTAAACGAAGTGGTGAAGTCCCGTTGGAATTAAAATCCGCTCCAGAAATGTATAAAGCCATACACCCAGCACTCCTGATGAGGATAAGAAGGTCTGCATGGCTCCGATTCCAAACTGAACCCTGGGCCATACCAGACAGATGATTAAGGCAGTTGGAATCATGACGGCGAAACCTATGATTGCTACAAAGGCGGAGCCCTGGAAGATTCCCAGGAAATCCGGAAGCCTCTTTTCATAGAATCTACCGTGCAGATACACTGCAATACCTGAAATCAAAATCGCACCGATCATTCCGGTATCCAGAGTTTTTATCCCCGCAATCATTGCCAGACCGCTTGACATTCCGGTAGATGGGTCAACTCCGGGCGGCAGGCTGAAATCAACACCAAAGACCGGACCTGAAACCGTTAAAATAGCACCTACTAAATAATTAAATGTCAGATAAATGATCAGGCTTCCAGACATGCACGGGCTTCTGCTTTCTTAGCTAAAGCGACCGGAAGGCCGACTACAAAAAGTAAAGGCAGCTGGTTAAAGGTCGTCCATCCTCCCTGCTGGATTATGTACCAGAAGTTATACCACATGGTGCCTTCTGCTGCTATGGAACCCATAATATCCTTGTTTGTAAACAAGATGGAAATTCCGACAGTCATACCGTAAAAAGCAAAGAATAAAACCGGAACAAACATTGCCGCCCCAAAACGCTGAATTTTTTTGTTTCATTTTCTAAACCATCCTCCCCATATTTTTTTTCAAGATATCTTGCGTGAGTTCATATTAACAATAACCGTAAATCTTTTCAATGGCTTTTGCCCATTTATGTCCCATGTGCAGTTTTAGATTATCCGCACAAAATTTGTGCGCCCGCACAGGATTTCTTTACCATTATTCACAATAAAAAAAGCTGGGCCAGAAGTACTGAGCCAGCTTTTACTGTTTTTTGTCAATCACAGTATTATATTATTTTTTTCCAACTGCTGTAAATACATGATATATTTAAAAAAACAATATTTCAGCCAGAATAAAATACTGGCTCATGCTCTCGCAGTTAATTCCGTTTTCCATCTTTATATTTTGAGTGGTGATATATAAATTCTGGTCACACATCCTGGCAATGGAATTATCTGATAGTTTTGTGATGGAAATGGAGGGGATTCCCTTTAATTTTATCTTTTTCGCATATTCAACTCCGGATTTTGTTTCACCGGACACTGATATAATGACAATCAAATCCTCTTCTGTTGCATTTTTCAGCAAGATATTCATCTCACTCTCACCGTACAGTATGACGAAAAATTTATCCACCATGATAAAATTCCGTTTCAGTTCATTTGCAACCTCTACTTGTACAGTTCCTGTGCCATAGGCAAAGAGGCGTTTTGCCCTGTATATCATGCGACACATTTCCTGGGTATCCTTTTCCTTGATATCCCGGATCGTTTTGTAATAATTTTCACAAACATCATCAAGGCTGATATCCTTTGTATTAGCGATGCTGTCAAATTCCATCTTCAATCTTACTTTAAATTCCCCGAATCCCTCCAAAGACAGCTTCTGCATAAATCTGGAAATTGTAGTCCTTGAAACATTGCATTTCTTTGCCAGTTCATCACTGGACATCTCACAGCACTCCCGTTTATTGCCCCATATATATTTCCATATGTAAAGGTCGTTTTGATTCAGCCTGCTGTAATTGCTGTTAACCAATTCCTCTAATTTCATATATACCCCCTGCCTTTCAGGTAAAATTCCATCCCGATTATAACATCCTAAAAGTTTACTGTAAATATTAATGTATGCAGTAAGCAACATTACTAATCTGGCGATTCCGGGAATAAAAACCCTAAGTCAGATAAAGGCCAGATGTTCATATGTATACACCCTTACACTGATTAAAGAATATGCTCCATAGAAAAGTCAACAATACCCTGGTAGTCAGCGCAAAAGAAAATCTGTGCCTGACTACCAGGGTATTGTTTCATTTATCGGCTCATTTCACTTTGAGGACCTGTGGTGTTATGATCCTTGATAATGGTATTGACCTCGCTTAAATCAGAAGTGGGAAGGTCACCGGGTATGGTATTCTTTAATGCAGCGGTGGCATTGCCGTATTGGACAGCCTTCATGCAATCGCCTCCGCTGCTTAATAAACCATAAAGAGCTCCTGAAATATAGGCATCTCCGCTTCCGATCCGGTCCACAACGTCAATATTGCGGTACGGTTCTTCCTCGTAATACTCCTTTTTAGAAGCATCATAAATCACGGAACCAAAGGTGTGACTCTTTGGACTGTGGACGATTCTCTGCGTGGAAGCCACCACGGAAATGGGATATTTCTCTGTAAAGCTCTTCATCATTTCTTTGGCTGTTCCCTCTTTCTTAAAGGTCAGCCTGGCCGTTTCTTCAGAACAGAAGAAAATATCCACATAAGGAAGAATCTGTTCAATGCATTCCCTGGCTTCCTCACCGGTCCAGAGATTGCCCCGGAAATTCACATCAAAAGAAATGATAGTCCCCGTTTCCTTGAATTTCCTGATCATTTCAACGGCAGTATTTCTGGTGTTTTCACATAGAGCCAGGGTAATGCCTGTGGTGTGAAAACAAGTAGTTGCCTTATACATTTCCTCCGGGAAAGAGGAAGTGCTGATTTGAACAAAGGAACTGTTCTTCCTGTCGTAAATGACCTTGGGCTTTCTTGGATATGCTCCGTATTCATAGTAATAAAGCCCGAGCCTTGCGTTGGAGCTATCATCATAGACAAAATAGTCATCGCTGATCCCGTAGGAGCGCACTTTGTTTTTCACAAAATTTCCTATGTCATTGGACGGAAGCTGAGTAACCACGCCAGTGTGAAGCCCTAGCAGGGAGGCGCCTACTGCAACGTTTAACTCTGCTCCTCCCACCTGCTTCTGAAAGGAACTTCCCCGGACCAGACGTTCCACGCCCTCCGGAGACAAACGCAAAAGCAGTTCTCCCAGGCTCAATAAATCAAAAGGTCTGTCAATCATTTTGAACTTACCTCCATCATTTTTAAAAAGGGAGCCATTGATCAATGACTCCCATCTCTTATCATAAATTATCTCTGAACACGGCCTGAACCGTCGCCGCCAGCCAGAGTATCCACGTCTTCTCTGGTTACCAGGTTGAAGTCTCCAGGAATGGTGTGCTTTAATGCAGATGCTGCAACACCAAATTCCAGAGCGCCCTTAAAGTCTTTGCCGTCAACCAGCCCGCAGATCACGCCTGCTGCGAAGGAATCACCACCGCCTACGCGGTCAACGATAGGGGTAACGCGGTATTTTCTGGAGTGGTAGAACTCACGGGTCGCGCCATCCATGATGCATGCAGACCAGCCGTTGTCGGAAGCTGAGTAGCTTTCACGCAGGGAGCTGATCACATATTTAAAGTTAAACTTATCAATCATCTGATTGAAGATGTCTACATAGCCCTGTAATTCCAGCTCACCGGAGGTTACATCGGTGTTGCCTGGCTTAAAGCCAAGAACCTTTTCTGCATCCTCTTCATTGCCGATGCAAACATCAACATACTGCATCAGGTTTGTCATAACTTTCTGAGCCTTCTCAGAAGACCATAATTTCTTACGGAAGTTTAAGTCTACAGAAACTGTTACGCCATGAGCCTTGGCTGCCTTTAAAGCTGCCTCTGTCAATTCTGCTGCTTCATCGCTTACTGCCGGTGTGATTCCTGTGAAATGGAACCAGTCTGCATCCTTAAAGATCTCGTCAAAATTAAAATCAGCTGCTGTTGCCGTAGCGATGGAGGAATGTGCCCTGTCATATACTACTGCAGACGCTCTCATGGCAGAACCTGTCTCTAAATAGTAGATACCAAGTCTTTCGCCGCATTTTGCAATGTGCTTTGTTCCTACGTTGTATTTTCTTAAAGCAGCTACTGCACACTCACCGATGGGATTCTTAGGAACTGCTGTTACAAACTCCGTATCATGTCCATAGTTTGCCAGAGAAACAGCCACGTTAGCTTCACCGCCGCCGTAGTTTACATCAAACTCATCTGCCTGAATGAACTTCTCATTATTTGGGGTAGATAATCTTAACATGATCTCGCCCATGGTTACCAGTTTTGCCATTTTGTATTCTCTCCTAAAATTCTATTATTAATTTTTATTATTAGTTTTTCTTAATCTGCGTGCCCCCAGGGGGCCTTCTATGCCGGCTTCGCCGTCATTCACCTTGCTGCTGCCACTGCCTCAACGAATTCCTTTGCCTTAGCTGTTACTGCTGCAAAATCACCTGTCTTAGCGCCCTTTGTTAAGCTGCTTCCGGTACCAACGGCATAGGCTCCTGCCTTGATCCACTTATCAACGTTGTCAACGTCAACACCGCCGGATGGCATGAAATCACCCTGGGGAAGAGGTCCTTTAAAGGAGCTGATCGCTTCCGGTCCCATGATGTTACCTGGGAAGATCTTGATGACGTCACAGCCGCACTCCAATGCGGTGATCGCTTCGGTAGGTGTCATAACGCCTGGAAGCATAGGCACTCTGTAACGGTTGCAAAGCTTGATCGTCTCAACATTTAAGCCTGGGCTTACTACGTAATTAGCGCCTGCAAGGATTGCTGCTCTTGCTGTCTCCGGATCAAGAACAGTACCTGCTCCAATAACAACATCTTCATTTTTTCTATATTTTTCAGACATTTTTGCGATGAATTCAATTGGATTTCCTTCATCCATGGTCATTGTGATTTCAATAAAATTGATGCCGCCTGCAATGATGGCGTCAACTACCTTTTCGCCCTGTTCAAAGTCCTTTGCACGAACAACAGCTACCAGACAGTCTTTTTTCATCTTTGATAAAACCTGTTCTTTTTTCATCATCCTTCAACTCTCCTTCTTTATTTTCGTATATACGAATTAATTTCATATTTACGATTCCTATACTTGAAATATTAATCGTTTCCTTCCATTTTGTCAACAGGTATTCCTTATATTTTTCCAAGAAAGCCTAACAAACGGGAAACCTCCATGCTCTTTTCGGAAACCAGCTTTCCCAAGGCCTCATAATCATTAGAAGGCTTATAAAGACTGGACACGCTGATGGCTCCAAGCACATTGCCATCCCGGTCAAAAACCGGGGCTCCCACACACTGCATATGCTCCTCCATCTCTCTGGCATCGAAAGCATAGCCTCTTTCCCGGACCTTTTTCAGTTCTTCAAGAAGCTGCCCCTTGTTCCTTATGGTCCTCTCGGTGTACTGGGTGAATTTCAGCCGGTTGATCATCTGCTCTCTGGTCTCATCATCGCTGTAAGCAAGGATCACCTTTCCAAGGGAGGTACAGTACATGGGATTTTTGGAACCAACGGTGGCTGTGGTAATAATAGGGTTTTCCGGTTCGAACTTACATATGTATACCACATGATGATCCGACGGAATTCCAAAGAAGACTGTTTTTCCCACTTCCTTTGAAAATACCTTGAGTACCGGCTCTATGATCCCGATAAAATCCAGATTATTGGTATAGTTAATGCCGATGCGGTAGGACATCAGGCCTATGGTATAATTTTGCTTTTGTCCCCTGGCCACATTCACCATGCCCATCTCAGCAAGGGTTGTCACAATATCGTAGGCACTGGTCTTAGGCAGATTAAGCTTTTCACAGAGATCATCCAGAGTGGCGCCTTCCGGTGTTCTGGATATCAGTTTTAATATTTCTACAGTCCTTTGAGTCGTTCTGTTTAGTTTCATGGCTTGGCCTCCATTTCTATGTCCTAGTATACTCCGGAAAACCGGAAAAAAAGCAAGATTATTTCGTATATACGAAACATTTGTAAGTATTTACAAAAATATAGGGGCTTTATTGGGTATTTTGCGAAAATAAAAAATCAGGGATTGTAATATTTATCATAATTATGTATAATGAACTGGGTATGTAAATACTTACAATTACGGAGGTGATGCTTTTGAATATCTATGATGTTTCCGAACATGCTCACGTATCGATTGCCACCGTTTCCCGCGTCATCAACGGAAATCCCAATGTCAGCGAAAAGACCAGAAAACGGGTTCTCGACGTCATGGAGGAACTGGGTTATACCCCCAATGTATTCGCCAGAAGCCTGGGGCTAAATACCATGAAGACCATTGGAATCATGTGCGCCGATTCTTCCGACCCATGGCTTGCAGAGGCCATTTACTTTCTGGAAAAGGAATTAAGGGGCAATGGTTACGATTCTCTCCTCTGCTGCACCGGCTATCTTCCTGAAACCAAGAAAAAAATATCTGGAACTTTTGCGTTCCAAACGGGTGGATGCCATCATCCTGACCGGTTCCCATTATATAGAAGCAAAGCCAAAGGATAACGCCTATCTTCTGGAGGCGGCAAAGGATCTCCCCATTATGCTGGTCAACGGTCAGCTTGAGGGGGAACAGATCTACAGCACAGTCTGCGATGACCACGCCGCAGTCTACGATGCCACTTTACGGCTTTACCGTTCCGGCCGTTCTTCGGTGCTCTATCTTTATTCCGGAAATTCCTTCAGCAATTTCCACAAGCTTTCCGGCTACCGGGATGCCGTAAGAGATGCCGGTTTTATGATCCGGGACGAGCTTATGGTGCTTTGCAATAAGGACTTAGAAGCTGCCACGGAACGCCTGAACATGGTTTCCCATTCCGGTGTACATTTTGATGCTGTACTGGCTTCCGAGGATATTCTGGCCGTTGGAGCCGTAAAATATGCAGACAATGCGGGACTTAAGATTCCTCAGGATTTGAGCATCATCGGATACAATAATTCCATTCTGTCCAGGTGCACGACTCCGGAAATTACTTCTGTGGACAATAAGGTGGAAGCCCTTTGTACCACCACCGTAAACACCTTAATGAAGGTGCTTGAGGTGGGAAACGTGCCGGTAAAGACCACCATCACTCCGGAGCTGATAAAACGAGGTACCACTAATTTTTAATTTCACATATTCAAGGAGGACTCTCTAACATGAAACAGTTTATGGACAAGGATTTTTTTACTGTCTACCGATTCAGCGAAAAAGCTTTATCACACTTATGCAGAAAACATGCCTATCGTAGACTACCACTGCCATATCAACCCTCAGGAAATCTATGAAGACCGTAAGTTTGATACCATTACCCAGGTATGGTTAGGCGGCGATCATTACAAATGGCGTCAGATGCGTTCCTGCGGCGTGGATGAAAGATATATTACAGGGGATGCTTCCGACCGTGAGAAATTCCAGAAATGGGCAGAAATCCTGCCAAAACTGATCGGCAATCCGCTCTACCACTGGAGCCATTTAGAGCTTCAGAGATATTTCGGCTATACCGGCCATTTAAGCGGCAATACAGCGGAAGAGGTATGGAATCTGTGCAATCAAAAGCTTCAGGAAGATTCCATGAGCGTCCGCAGCTTAATCAGGCAGTCAGGTGTCAAGCTGATCTGCACCACCGACGATCCTGCAGATACCCTGGAGTGGCATAAGAAAATTGCCGCTGATTCAACCTTTGAAGTAAAGGTGCTTCCTGCCTGGAGACCTGACAAAGCCATGAACATCGAAAAACCGGATTTTGCAGCCTATATGGCAAAGTTATCTGTTGTCAGCGGCGTGGAAATCAAGGATTTCGCTTCCTTAAAGACCGCTTTAAAAAACCGCATGGAATTTTTCGCAAGCCAGGGCTGCGGCGTATCCGACCATGCCCTTGAATATGTTATGTATGCTCCTGCTGATGAGGCAGAGCTTGATACGATCTTTGCAAACGGACTTTCAGGCAAGACAATCTCAAAAGAGGATGAGTTGAAATACAAGACCGCCTTCATGCTGTTTGCTGCAAAGGAATACAACCGAATGGGCTGGGTGATGCAGCTTCATTACGGCTGCAAGCGTGACAACAATGCCATGGCGTTTGAAAAGCTGGGACCTGACACTGGTTTCGACTGCATCAACAACTACGCTCCTTCCGCCCAGATGGCTGATTTCTTAAACGCATTGAGCGCAACCGATGAGGTTCCCAAAACCATCATCTATTCCTTAAATCCCAATGACAATGCCTCCATCGGCACCATCCTGGGCTGCTTCCAGAGTAGATTCCCCGGAAAGATCCAGCAGGGCTCCGCATGGTGGTTCAACGATCACAAGACCGGCATGACCGAGCAGATGATCTCCCTGGCAAACTTGGGCTGCCTTGGTAACTTTATCGGAATGCTCACCGATTCCAGAAGCTTCTTATCCTATACCAGACACGAATACTTCCGCAGAATCCTCTGCGAGCTGGTCGGCGGATGGGTGGAAAACGGAGAATATCCAGATGATCCGGAGGCCTTAAAAGAAATCATTGAGGGAATTTCCTATAATAATGCTGTAAAGTATTTTAATTTTGAAATTTAATCCCAGGGACAGAATGTAGGCTTCCACCATTCTCCCGCCAGGCTTTTCATGGAAGAGGACTATTGCCTCTTACATATTTCAACGGAAAAAGGAGCTCGATCCTTTCGCAAAAGATCGAACTCCTTTTTATTTTACTGAATCACCTTAACTGGACATTTTTCAGCGCATTTTCCGCAATTCGTACATTTCTCATAGTCAATCACAGCAACATTGTTATCCATGTGAATGGCGTCAAATTCACACTGCTTTGTACACAGCATACAACCAATACAGCCAGCCTCACACTTGGCCTTCACATCCTTGCCCCTGTCATGGGAATTACACTGAACCAGATGCTTTGCCTTGTACGGAACCAGGTCAATGAGATGGTTGGGGCAGGAAGAAACACATTTGCCGCAGGCTACGCATTTCTCCTTATCCACCACTGCTATTCCGTCAACTACATGGATGGCGTCAAATTCACAGGCCTTTACACAGGAGCCGTATCCCATACAGCCATAGACACAGGCCTTTTCACCGGAGCCGGGAACCACCGAGATCATCCGGCAGTCGTCAATTCCGTAATAATTATACTGAACCTTTGTCTTATCGCAGGTTCCTTTACATTTTACAAAAGCAACCTTCTTTTCCGCGGAACCGGCTGAAACTCCCATGATCTCTCCGATCCGCTCCGCTACTGCTGCACCGCCCACCGGACAGGCGGAAACATCTGCCTGGCCCAGTGCAATGGCCTTAGCCAGCGCGTCACAGCCTGCATATCCGCAGCCGCCGCAGTTGTTACCCGGAAGCTCATTACGGACAAGGATCTCTTTTTCATCAACCTCTACTTTAAACTTTTCGCTGGCAATACCCAAGAACACACCGATCAAAATACCGATGATGCCTACAACGGCTGCCGCAAATACAATACCTGTTACCATTCTTTCGTCTCCTCCTTATTTAATTAATCCGGAAAATCCGAAAAATGCAATTGCCATCAGACCAGAGGTAATCAGGACAATGGGAGATCCCTTAAAGGAATGGGGAACGTCATTGTTTTCGATTCTCTCACGGACACCTGCCAGCATAATAATGGCAATGGTAAAGCCTACGGAAATACCGACCCCGTTGACAACACTTTCCAGAATGTTATATCCCTTCTGCACGTTGGTCAGGGCCACGCCCAGAACCGCACAGTTGGTGGTGATCAAAGGAAGATACACTCCCAGCGCCTCATAAAGAGCAGGCATGGATTTCTTTAAGAACATTTCTACAAACTGTACCAGAGCCGCAATGACCAGGATAAACACAATGGTCTGCAAAAACTCCAGATGAAGTCCAACTAAGATACCCTTGTAAATTACGCTTGTGGCAAATGCCGCAATGGTAATTACGAAAATAACGGCTGCGCCCATACCGGCAGAGGTCTTCACATTTTTGGAAACTCCAAGGAATGGACATAGGCCAAGGAACTGGCTGAGCACTACGTTGTTGACCAATGCGGAGCCAATGGCAATTAATAACAATTCTTTCATCTATCCATCCTCCTATTCATCTTTCCTGGAAGCCGCAGTATTTAATTTCGCTTCCTTTTTTGCTGCTTCTGCTTTCTTTGCCGCTTCTGCCTTCTTCGCTTTTAAGGCTTCTTCCTCCTGCTTTTTCCTGGTATCAAGAATCTCATGATTGGACATACAGGAAGACCCAGTACAGGTAGCACAGTTGCCGCCGCAGGCCAGCTTGGACTGGGATGCGGAACCATTGGTTGCGGAAGGCGCTTTAAACTTATTCTGAAGAGCTGTTAAGATTGAAAGCACAAAGAATGCGCCCGGAGCAAGGACAAAAATAGAAATATGGTAATCTTCCGGAATAATGGTGTATCCAAATACAGCGCCTGAACCTAAAAGCTCACGGACAAGTCCGATGCAGGTAAGAGCAATGGTGAAGCCAAGTCCCATACCAATTCCGTCAAAGGTAGATGCCATGACACCGTTCTTGGAAGCATAGGATTCTGCACGGCCTAAAATAATGCAGTTTACCACGATAAGTGGAATATAAATTCCGAGTGCAGAATAAAGCTTGGTACATATGCCTGTAAAAGAAGCTGCACAATCGTAACCAGAGTTGCAACCACAACGATATAAGCCGGAATCCTTACCCGGTCCGGAATAATATTACGAAGGGCTGAAATAAGCATATTGGAAAACAGCAGCACCACAGTCGTGGAAAGCCCCATGCCCGCACCGTTCACCGCTGACGTGGTAACAGCCAGAGTCGGACACATGCCGAGCATCAGGATAAAGGTCGGGTTTTCTTTTACAATACCGTTATATAAACGTTCCATACATTTGTTATTCATCTTCCCACCTCCTAACGGTCAATGCTTTGATGCACGTAATACAATGCGGCATTGACTGCATTGGTTACTGCACTGGATGTAATGGTAGCGCCGCTTATGGCATTGATCTCTCCATCACCTGCATTGCCTGATTTCGTAACGGTAAGGGATTCCTTGTTCTTTCCTGCATATTGGTCCTTAAACGCCGGTTCCTTTGCCTTTAAGCCCAGGCCCGGGGTATCGCTGATTGCAAGAAATTCAATGCCGTTAATGGTTCCATCTTCCTTGATGCCAACGGAAATCTGTACGACTCCGCTGTAGCTGTCATCGGAATGAGCGGTAATCACATGGCCCAGAGCGTTCCCGCTTCCATCCACCGCCAAAAGAGCAGCGTCCACACTGACCTTTCCAAAATTCTGGGAAAGCAGTTCAGCATTGCAGGCTTCCACAGCTGCTTCCATCTTCTCATCCGATGTAAAATCAGCCGCTTCCGGAAATACCTTCTTATATGCTGCCAGATTGGCCGCCTCAGTTGCCTTTTCAATGGGTTCCTTTGTAATCTGATAAGCGCCGCCCAGCAAAAAACCGGAAATCAGGGTGATCACAAATAAAATCAACGCGTCCTTCATAAATCCACCGTTTTTCATCTTACTTTCCCTCCTTTCCAAATGCTACCGGAAGAGAGATCTTCTCGATCAAAGGCACCAGGATGTTGCTGATGATGATGGCATAGGAAACACCTTCCGCGGATCCGCCGAAAAGACGGAATAATCCGGTCAGCACTCCCAAAAGAACGCCGAAAATTATCTGTCCCTTTGGAGTGATGGGGCTGGTCACATAATCGGTAGCCATAAAGAATGCACCGAAGATAAGACCGCCGCCGCATAAATGAGTCAGCACATACATGAAATCATGCTGGCCGAAAATAAACACGAATACAGCAAAGGTGAGCAGATAAGCGGCCGGGATCCGGATGGAAATTACTTTTCTTACCAGTAAGTAGGCCGCACCCAGAAGCAGGGCAATCACAGATACCTCACCAATGGTTCCTGATATTTTACCGATGAACATAGATGCTAAGTCAACTGCTTCACCCGCCTTTAATGAGGCAAGGGGAGTAGGACCTGCAACTGCGTCACTATATGTAAAGTCAGTCATCTTGCCTGCAAAAGAAATGAGCAGGAAGCATCTTGCTGCCAGAGCCGGGTTCATGAAGTTCTGGCCCAGGCCGCCGTAAAGCTGCTTTACTACGATGATGGCAAATACACCGCCCAGAAACGGGATCCATAAAGGAATGGCCGGAGGCATGTTAAGGCCCAGGATCATTCCGGTCACCAGGGCACTTCCATCGCTCACGGTAATGGGTTTTCCCATAAGGGATTCAAATACATATTCACTGAGAACACAGGATAATACACTGATCAGCAGAATCAGCGCTGCTTTTACCCCAAACTGATATACACCATACGCAGACGCAGGAATCATGGCAATGGCAACATCCAGCATAATATTCTGTGTTGTAACCTGATCCCTTACATGAGGTGATGATGATACATTTAACAATTTACTCATGCTTCCTCCTCCTACGCTTTCTTTCTGCTTGCCGCAACTTCTTTGCGCATCTCTTTAAATGCCTGGGTAAGAGGTCTTCTGGCCGGACAGATATATGCACAGCAGCCGCATTCGCAGCATTCCATGCCATTTATCTTTACAAACCGTTCCAAGTCAGACCGCTCTGCCGCCTCCATAAGCATCTGCGGAACAATGTTGCCCGGACATACCTTTACGCATCTTCCGCAGCGGATGCAGGCGCTGGGCGCATTACCAGCCACCTCGTCTTTTGTCAGACAGGTAAGGGCAGAGGAAGTCTTTGTAACGGGAATATTTAAGTTGAACAAAGCCTGCCCCATCATAGGACCTCCGGAAATAATCTTTTCCGGTTCCGTCTTAAAGCTGCCGGAAGCCTCTAAAAGCTCATTGTAGCTGGTCCCGATCCTCACATTATAGTTCTGGGGATTTGACACAGCATCTCCGGTCACCGTAATGATGCGGCGGATCAAAGGAATGCTCTTTGCAACAGCATTATAAATAGAAATCACCGTATCCACATTGTCCACCATGCAGCCTGCATCTGCCGGAAGCATAGTAGAATTGATCTTTCTTCCTGTCACCGCATAGATGAGAGTGCGCTCACCGCCCTGGGGATACTTGGTCTGTAAGGGACAGACAGTGATCCTTGGCTCATCCTTTACAAGCTCTGTCATCAGCTTGATCGCCTCCGGCTTATTGCTCTCAATGGCGATTACTCCCTTTGCATTATCAAACAGCTGCAGGATTATATTAAGTCCCTTAATAATGCTTTCCGGCTCTTCTAACATCATCCGGTAATCAGAAGTTAAGTACGGCTCGCACTCCGCACCGTTGACAATGATGGTATCGATCTTTGATTCTTCCTTTGGTGTCAGCTTCACATGAGTTGGAAATCCGGCACCGCCAAGACCTACAACCCCTGCTTCTTTTACAAGGTTCCTGATCTCTTCTTTTGATAAGGTCTTCGGATCACGCTCTTTGCCGAATCCGTCCACCGTCTGATACTTCCCGTCGTTTTCAATGATAATCGACGGAACCATAGAGCCATTAGCAACCATTCTTGGTTCAATGGTTTTTACTGTTCCTGAAACAGAACTGATTATGCAGGCAGAAATAAAGCCTCCCGGCTCCCCGATTTTCTGTCCAACCAGCACCTGATCTCCTGCCGCAACCAAAGGTTTCGCCGGTGCACCGATATGCTGGGACAGGGGAAACACCATTTCGCCTTTTGGCTGCAGCACTTGTACAGGTTTATTTTCCGACAGTTCTTTTCCTTCATAAGGATGAATGCCGCCTTTAAATGTAGCCAGACCCATTTAACTAACCCTCTTTCTCTACAATTCTTTGTCTCTCCTGGCAAAATTTCAGCATTTTGCCACCTGAAACAGTATAACATAATTCGCAAACCGAAACAATGCATAAATACATATTGTATACTGTGTTTTATATACACTTCTCTTTATTTATCAGTACTCTAACCTGCTTTAAAGTCCCGTCATTTTGTTAATTAAATAACAATTCTTAAAGAAACAGATCTTATAATGTTTTCATAAAAGCACAATTATTTCGGTTATTATTTTATAATTCCTGATTATCCACCTTTTTTTTGACAGTGTTTTTAATTTTATACACTATTCTTCGTTAATTTTTTTGCTGAATTTTTATAATTAGTAAAGGCTTTTCTCCCGTTTCTATGGTTTAACATTGTCATCTTCCCTTTTTATTTATTAGAATTTTTAATAAGTAAAGAGGAGCATTGTTAAAACGAAATTATGACTGATGCCATACTGCCGTTTTCTCCAATGCTCCCCCTATGGGCTGCAGATCGTTTTTTTCGTTTAATCCAGTTCCACTGCCCCGGTATAAAGCTGATAATATCTGCCTTTTTGTTTTAAAAGATCTTCATGATCTCCCCGTTCAATGATCTCCCCGTTTTCCAATACCATGATGGCATTGGCGTTGCGCACCGTAGACAGGCGGTGGGCGATCACAAAGGTGGTCCGGTCCGCCATAAGGCGGTCCATGCCCCGTTCAATATGCTTTTCCGTTCTGGTATCCACGGAGCTGGTCGCTTCATCAAGGATCAGAACCGGGGCCTTTGAAATAGCCGCCCTGGCAATGTTTAAAAGCTGCCTCTGCCCCTGGCTTAAGTTGGCCCCGTCGCCTTCCAGCACCGTGTCAAAGCCGGCAGGAAGCCTCATGATAAAGGAATAAGCGGAAGCCGTTTTGGCTGCCTGGATCACTTCTTCATCCGTTGCATCAAGCCTTCCGTAACGGATGTTTTCCATCACGGTTCCTGTAAACAGATGGGTATCCTGAAGGACCATGGCAATATTCCGGCGCAGATTTTCCCGCTTGATATGTCGGATATCCACTCCGTCAATGGTAATCTCACCGCCCTGAATATCGTAAAAGCGGTTCAAAAGATTTGTGATCGTGGTTTTTCCTGCTCCCGTAGAACCTACAAAAGCGATCTTCTGCCCTGGTTTTGCATAAAGCTTATATCCTTTAAAATTACTTTGCCGGGATCATAGCCAAAGGTCACATTCTTTAGTTCTACATATCCATTCATGGGCTCCAGCTCCACCGCAGCTTCGTCATCTGCAGGCTCCGGCTTCTCATCCATAATGGCAAATACCCGTTCTGCTCCCGCAAGGGCGGAGAATACATTGGTTACCTGCATGGACATCTCGTTGATCGGACGGCCAAACTGCCTGGAAAAGGTTAAAAATACGGTCAGGCCACCTACATCAAAGCCTTTGAGCACACAAAGAAGTCCTCCGATGCATGCGGTCAGGATGTAATTTAACTGGCTTAAATTTCCCATGACCGGCATCATCACGCCTCCGAAAAACTGTGCATGGATCATGTTGTTCCTTAAATCCTCGTTGAGGATCTCAAATTCTTCTTCTGCCACGTCTTCATGACAGAACACCTTTACCACTCTCTGGCCGCTGATGATTTCTTCAATATATCCGTTTACAGCACCAAGGGAGCTTTGCTGTGCTGAGAAAAACTTCTGGCTTTTTGACGCCACAAAACCGCCGATCTTCATCATAACAGGTATCATGATTAAGGTCACCAGAGTCAGCCAGATATTTGTATATATCATAAGCACCAGAGTGCCAATAATGCTCAAGGCTCCGGTAAAAAGCTGGACCAGGGTGCTGCTCAGCATCTGGCCGATGGTATCCACATCATTGCTGAACCGGCTCATAAGATCACCGGTGTTATTGGTATCATAAAACCGCACCGGCAGGGTCTGGATCTTAGCAAATAAATCATCCCTTATTTTTTGCAGGGCATTTTGTGCAACCGTCAGCATGATTCTGGATTGGACATAGTTGGCAATCACACTGATGAGGTAAACGGCACCCATTATCCCAATACCTTTTGCAAGGCCTAAAGCGCTTCCCTTTCCGCCGGCCGGCGGCGCAATATACTGATTAATAATGGGACGCAGCATATAAGAACCGGCTAACATCGCGAGCGTACCTGCAATCACGCAGAAAAATGCTGCTCCCATAAGTAGTTTGTATTCATTTAAATATGACATGAGACGCCGAATGGTTGCCTTGGCATTCTTTGGAAGGCTGCCCTTTATCTGCCTGCCTCCTCCATGTCCGCCTACGGGCCCCCGGTTCCTGGATGGCTGGGAAACGCGGCCATAACGCTTTTTTAAGCTTTCTATCTTTTTCTGCTTATCCATTATGCACCTGCCTCCTTTTCCTGGTCTCTCTGGGAATAATAAATCTCCTGATAAGCCTCGCAGGACTCCAGCAGTTCTTCATGGGAACCCATGCCTACGATCTGTCCGTCATCAAGTACGATGATCTTATCCGCATTTTCCACGGACCGATGCGCTGGGCAATGATGAATTTGGTAGTATCCTTTAAAGTAGTCTGGAAGCACTGGCGGATACGGGCTTCCGTTGCCGTGTCCACAGCAGAAGTGCTGTCATCCAGAATCAATATTTTCGGTTTCTTTAAGAGCGCTCTGGCAATACAAAGTCTTTGCTTCTGGCCGCCGGATACATTGGAACCTCCCTGGCCCAAATCCGTGCTATATCCCTCCTTAAAGTTAGAAACAAAGCCATCGGCCTGGGCGCTTTCCGCCATAAGGACTATTTCTTCCATAGTGGCATCCTCGTCTCCCCAGCGGAGATTTTCTTCAATGGTTCCTGAAAAAAGGACATTCTTCTGTAAGACCATTCCAACGCCTTCCCTTAGGTTTCTGATGGAATATTCCCTTACGTCAATGTCATCCACCAGGACTTGTCCTTCATCCGCATCATAAAGACGGGGAATCATCTGCACAAGAGAGGTCTTTCCGCTTCCTGTGGAACCAATGATTCCAACGGTTTCTCCAGGTTCCGCCGTAAAATTAATGTGTTTTAAGACCATTTCATCCATTCCCTTTATATACTGGAAGGAAACATTCCGAAATTCCACCTTTCCTCCTGTGACCTGGGCGGATTTCTCTGTTGCATCTTCATCGGTCAAATCGATTTCTGTATCAAGAACCTCTTTGACACGCCTTAAGGAAGCCATGGCCCTGGAAGCCTGCAAAAATACCATGGATAAGAGCATCAGGGACATAAGGATCTGGACAATGTAAGTGGTAAACGCCGTAAGATCACCTACAGGCATCTTTCCTGCGATAATGAGATTTCCTCCATACCACACCACTGCAAGGGTCGTGGCATTCATGGCAAGCATCATCACAGGCATGCTGGCTATGACGATCTTCATGGCGTCAAGGCTGCCTTCCTTTAGATCCCGGTTCGTTGCCTGAAATTTCTTTTCCTCAAAATCTTCCCTGACAAAAGATTTAATGACGCGCACATTGGTCAAAGCCTCCTGCACGCCGGAGTTTAAGCGGTCGATCTTCTTTTGCATTACCTCAAAACGAGGAAAAGCCGCCTTTAAAATAATAAAGATGATCAGGAGCAGTAATGGAATCACTACCAGAAGTATTACCATCAGCTGGCGGTTCATGAGATAGGCCATAATAAGGCCCCCGATCAGAAGGCCAGGAGCCCGGAACATCAGACGCAGGCTCAGCATCACCACATTTTGAATCTGCTGGATATCATTGGTCAGTCTGGTAACCAAAGATCCTGTGCTGAAATCATCAATATTTTTAAAGGAAAATTGCTGGACTTTATGAAATACATCCTTTCTCAAGTCCGTGCTAAAGCAAATGGAAGCCTTAGAGGAAAAATAGGATGCTCCGATTCCTCCTGATGCCATAATAACGGCAATGGCGACCATTCTCCCTCCCATTTTTAAAATGTATCCTACATCTCTTGTGGCGACTCCGTTGTTGATGATCATGGACGTCAGCCTGGGAAGCATGATCTCACCAAATACTTCCGTAAGCATTAAGAGGGGCGCCAGTATAAAGGCTCCCAGATACGGCCTGATATATTTCCAATATCGTTTCAAGTTATCAATCCTCTCTTTCTGTCATGTCCTTTTCTAAAGGAATCTGAGATAAATTATCATAAATACGGTCCAGATATTGCCCCATGACAGCCAATTCCTCCTTTGAAAAATCACGGAACATACGTTCTTCTACGTTGTGAAAAAAATTCCCGGCTGTGCTCCACCATGTGTTTTCCTTTTTCCGTCAGGCAAAGCTTATTCATCCGGTTATCTTCCTGATCAACGGCCCGGGTGATGTATCCCCCTTTTTCCAGCTTCTTCACCGATACCGCTATGGTGGCAGTGGACACATAAAGGCGTTCTGCAATCTCCTTCTGGGATACATTGGAATGGTCGGAAAGCATCATAAGAATCTGATGCTGGCTGCGGTATACCCCTGTCTGTCTCAGACGCTCATCAAGGATATAACGATGCAGCTTCATGATCCTCATATATCTCACCATCACGCTGTGGGTCAGTGATATCTCTCCCTTCAATCCTTTATCCCGGAACGGACACATTGGTCTCATTTGCAAACAATCCCCTTTCTGTTAGCCTCCTAATAATTAGCTAATTAACTATGTAGGAGTATATCACCTCGCAGCCCGGTTTGCAACCAAAAAACTTTGAAAATTTTGTGAATTTTCTTACTATCATTTCCCATTTTTAAGCTTCCATTCCCATGTCTAAAAACTTTTGCGCACTCCTGTCCATAAGATTCACTTCACCCGTTCTATTTCTTTGGGAATCTCCATGGAATTGGACAACTTAAGCATCTGATTCCCCAGTTCTAAGTACTCCCTGCTGCTTAAGTCCTTGATCGGCCTTTGCTTTTCATATAATTCATGCATTTTCCCATTCTTTATGGAAAAGCTTTCCGGTGTATGATATTGTAACTCAAAAATCTGGCCGTCAGGTGAGCGCAAGGTGGTGTTGATTCCCTTATAAGGACTCTGCCTGTCAAGCCAGTAATTTTTAATTTCAATCGTTTGATATCCTAATTCCCAATAAAGCTCCATGGCTGTTAATGCTTTCCCCGCAAGCTCTTCTGCGGAAGCCGTATAGGTATATCTCAATATGTCTTTTACCTCATACACCTGGAAGCCCCGGCCATATTTTCTTTGAATCTTTTCCAAATAGGAATCCCTGGATTTTATGCGGTTTTCCTCACCTGCCATATCCATTCCTGCCCGCCTTGCCATTGCCCTGACCTGCCTTGTAATTTTAGGTTCACATTCCGCAGCTCTGTAGTAACAGTACATTCCTTTTATCCGAGGCCTGATGCCCCATAATCATACCGCTTTTCATACGGAAGACGGTTCCGCCATATTTTCTCCCCGCGCATTGCTCTGAATTTCCTTTGATATTTTTTATCGTATCATTCAGTATATGCCCCATCCCCTGAAATTGTGCCTGCATTATTCACTGGCCGGGCAAAAAAAACTGCAGCCGGATATTTATGTAAAAGCGGAGGCCTGAACCTATTCAGACCTCCGCTTTCCTATCTTTATTCACAATTATCGTCTTCATTGCCCCAGCGGCAGTGACAGCGGGGATCATTACACCCAGCTCTGAAACCGGCACAAAACGCTCTTCTTCTTTCCTCTTCACAATCATCGCGTACGCCTTCACAGTCGCGTCCGCGGCAATTGCATCTACAGTTACATCCACAGTTACATCTGCAGTTATTCCTACATCCTCCGAAAAAGCAGCACATATTTTACACCCCTTTTTTTAATTGATTGTACTATATTATATGGGACACTTAGACAAGGTGTGAAATTCACTGATTCCTAAGTTGTCCAGGTTTAAAATAGCGGGGGAACAATCATGCTTTTTCTGCGGCTTCCTTGAAAATTCTATTTTTCTATCCTTTTTATGGTCTACCTCTTCTGCTGTTCTGACTGCAGCAGCTGTCTGGCAATATTTTCCAACCTTGATAAAGTTTTCTCAAAAAAATACTTATACGATGAACAGAAATAATTCTGACCAAGATGGCCTGCCTCATCTATCTGGCGGTTCCTGCGGCATCCGCCGCGGCATAAGTATGCATACTCGCAGGTTATGCACTCCTTAGGTCTATTCAAAGAAGCCTCTACAAACCCGCTCTCCAATCCTCTGCTTCCCATCTCCTCAATAGAATCCTCCAGGAAGTTTCCAATTTTATACTCATCCATTACATAGAAATCGCAGGGGTAAACAGAGCCATCCGCTTCTACTACATGCTGGATGCTGCAGCACCCCTTCATATCACATGCCTCCGGCGGGTATCCCATCAAAAGGCTGATATAATTTTCAAACTGACGAATGTATGGCTGTTCTCCCTTCATAAGATCCAGATACCAAAGATCAAACAGCTTTACAAGAAACTCTCCATAGACCTCTGGCGTCAGAGAATACTCCCGGCTTCCCTTTGGCTCTCCAAATGGATCAAGACAAGCGATATACTGCTGATATTTCCAGTTATTTTTCTTATAAAATTCATAAATTCGCGGAATCCGCTCCGCTGTTCTTCGGTTTACAACCGTAAGGATATTATAATCCACCCCTTTTTTTGTCAAACAATTTAAGGGTCTTCATAATTTCGCCAAAGGAACCTTCACCCGCAGAATTCTCCCTATAGGCGTCATGGTATATTTAATCCCATCCAGGGATACACCTACCAGGAAATTATTTGCAGCAAAAAAACTCTGCCCATTCTTCGCCCAGCTGGTATCCATTGGTCTGAATAGAATTCATAATCTTTATATTGCGTATGTTATGCTTACTCTCAAATTCCAGCAGCTTTTTATAAAAGTCAAGGCCCACCAAAGTGGGTTCCCCTCCCTGGAAGATAAACTCACACTGCCGCTCACTATAAGCCAGTGTCTTCTTAACGATCTCCTCCAGGGTCTCTAAAGACATAAATCCGTAATTTTGCCGCTCCCGTTTCTGCATCTCGTCATGATAAAAACAATATTTGCATCTTAAATTACAGCTTCCGGAGGCTGGCTTAATCAGCAACTGTATTGGTGGCATATCTTTATCTCCTTACATAACTTATTTCGTATTCTTTTTCAGCCAGGATAGGGCCTTGTAAGGGCCTCAGCAGAGGCAATCCTTGCTCTTCAATGATTTATCTGCGTACCTCCCGATTCTGACGCAGCATGTCTTGCTTCTGTTTGAATACGGTCATATATTTTATCTTTGTCCATATTTCTTTATTATACATGACCACATATAGAAAGTGAATCGTTATTTTATTAACGCTTTTATGCGCCACGAGTGATCCCATCTGCTGAAAACAGCATTTTCTTCAGACCATCCATGGTTATATCCTGCGCTTTCCGCATCCCGTTTACTAGCTTGAACTGTTCTGACTGAATCTGCTCTTGGATATTCATTTTCCATCTTTTCATAGTGTCCAGGCAGCTTTTTTCATTGACCTTCAATTGATTGCCTTTTCTTGCATATATTCTGTATACTCGCATCTTTACAAGTTTTTTTATATTATTAACAGCCAAATTCAATAACTTTGTACTTTCTGACTTTCAAAATCTCAGAATTGCTGTATAATCATTAGAGACTCCTTAATGGAACAGATTGTTACTATTCAAACCATTCAGTATTTATAGATGACAAAAAGTACAGGAATGTAGGAACTTTATATTGGATTAAAATAGCCTTTGGCTTTTTAATAAAATAATGCACTTGGGAGGGAAAGAAGTATGAAAATCATATGTAAAACTCTGGCGTATGTGGAATTAGTATTAGGAATCATTGGAAGCATTTTTCTATCGGACACACTTGGTATGAGACTAAATTTCCACACTTTAAAATTGGAACGGGACGGAACTGCAACCTTTGCCATCCTTTTCTCAACACTGCTTAGTGTTATAACTCTTTGGGCGATATTATATGCCTTTTCCGAAATATTGGAAAACCAGGATAAAATATTTAAATTATTGGAACACCCCGGGAAAGCAGAACCAACGATTATTACACCCATTTGCAAGCCTCTTTCCGAGCCTCCAAAAACCTTGCCGACTCGGCCGCAGGTACAGCCTCAGATTCTCAAGCAAGAATCGGAGAAGGCCAAGGTCAACGATGAGAATTGGAACGTATATGATGCATGGAAGTGTCCCAATTGCAAAAGGATAAATGACGGCTCTATGGAAACGTGTATATGCGGTATTGCCAGGTCCACATAAGCAGTAATCTCCCTAAGCAAAAAAATACAGTACGACCAACGCCGATTGATCTGAAATTAAAATAGACGATGGCATTATAATAAAAATTATAAAAAGAAAAGGAATCAGTAGATATGAAAAAAATTAAACTTATTAACAGCATCTATTATTTTCTCCACATTAATTTTATTAACCAGCTGCGGCAAAAATACAGATTCTCCTTCTGCTATATCTGAAACCATCAGCACTGAGACTTCAATAAAAGAATCTAATACAAACGCTGAAACAAAAAAACGACTTGGACGCTATTGGAAATGCTGATGTTGAATTAAATATTCCTGCTAAATTTATTGGAGAACAGACACAGGATGATCTTAATGAATTGTGCAAAGAAAAAAGGTTATAAATCTATTACTTTAAATGACGATGGAAGTGTTACATATATCTTAACTAAGAAACAACATAAAAAGATGATGAATGAACTGAAAGATAACATTAACTCATCAATATCTGAAATGATCGGTTCTGAAGATTTTCCAAATTTTACAGATATAACTTATAATGAGAATTTTACTGAATTTGAGATATCCACGAAATCTACTGAATTAAACATGGCGGACCGGTTTTCTATATTAGGCTTTTACATGTACGGAGGCATGTATAATATATTTAACGGTACAGCCGCTGACAACATTTCAGTAAAGTTCGTCAATGCTGACAGCGGAGAAGAGATTTTAACTGCAAATTCCAAAGATGCCGGCAAATAATTTTTTTGATGTGCTATTAATATTGATGCATTGGGACTGCTGGTGTCACTATGCCTCAAACTGTCATTATTACCACAAAATAAATCATCACTTAAAATCTATGCAGCTTGAAATGCAGCATAAATGCCATATTTAGCATATTATACGTATTCGTAAAAATAATTGCCGTATTGTCTTCAAATGCATTGATAATATTATCGTACAATTTTACATAAATAAAAAAGCCGTAAAGCCCTTTATTTTAAGGCCTTTAACGGCTTTTTAATTTGAAACAGTTCTTTTATCTCAATCGTATCGACCAGAGTATCACTCCATAATTGGCGGCAATTTAAGATCAAATAAATCTTCAAGCGCATCGCATCGAATATAAAAATATAAAATTGCTTAGCCATTACCAATCAGCTTTTCTATGTAGTATTGAGTATTAATAACAAACCACATTTGGGCATCGAACCTCATAATGGTCCAAAGAGATAAGCCCTGGAGATTATATTCTACTACCAGTCTGGCTCGTGCATCAAAGCTTCTTGCATCTTTAGTCCATACTACATGGAGATTCCCATCACTATCCATATAATAGAAGTAGGGTGACTGTGCCACTTCACTAAATTGTATTGGTATACCGTTATCCGCTGCAATTTGTACCGCACTGTTATAAGTTATTACAGTAGCGTCCGACGCGCCGGGAACATAGGGAAGTGTCCAATCATAACCCAGAGCAGTAACTCCCAGAAAGATTTTTTCAGGGGGAATAATACTAACCCAGTAATCTAACATATCTCTTAAGATATTAACGGGAAAAATTGCATTTGGATAGCTGTAAGACCTTGCCCAGTCATATGAAGAAAATATGATTCCATCAACAAATTCAGATAATATTGAATAGTCTATTTTTTCAAAACTAATGTTAGAGGTTTCAATATCCGTAGACGGCGTTATGGTAATCAGTATCTTGTAACCTTCTGAGCGGAATATCGCAGAGGCTCTTTGCAAATATTCTGCAATGCTGTTTATGGTGTCATAGGTGATGTTTTCGGCATATATGTTAATACCATAAAAGCCTTTCTCTTTCATTATGCGAAGAGCATTATCAATAAGGCGATCCTGTACAGAAGGATTATTTAAAATATTATAGGACACTTCACGGCTGACTGTTCCCTCTTCTGTCATAGTAGAGACGAACATCATGGGTGCAGCACCATAAACTTTAGCCAGATTGACAATTTCAGTGTCGTCGTATCTGAAGATAATTTCTCCTTCACTTGTAGCCCTATAATTGAATATAGTCAGATAAGTTAAAAAAGGAAGTGTTTTTATTAATACAGATTTATCTATATAAGAAAAGGCATAACCAATAGTGGTAATTGTTCTTATTTTATTTGTTTGATAGCTTATAACTATGGTTTCACCGGCATACAAAAATTCTCTATCGGAAAGATAGGGATTATTTCTTAGTAAATCCAATTGCGTAGTACCATGCTGCTCCGCAATACTCTCCAAAGTATCGCCAGGCTGGACGATATAGACTGTTTCCGGTTGAACAATCACAATGGTTTGGCCTATTGCCAGATTGTCGGGGTTTGTGATTCCGTTTTCCAATATTAATCTGGCAACAGGGATTTTGTAATACTCTGATATGGAATAGATGGTTTCCCCTGGCTGAACAACGTGTATGATCATGGCTTTCCTCAAATGATCTTATTAATTCTATTATATGCCACTCTTGCTTGTTCATAACATTATAATGCAAATAATTATATGTATCTCAATAATCTTATGCAATAACATCGCCCGGCAATCCTTGCTCAACAATCTATTTATACATTTAATCACTTAAGCATAACACGTCTCCCATTTCTGGACTACTGGTAATATTGATGCTGACATAATATTTCCCTCCACCTAACCTTGATATAAAAGTGTCCAGATATTATTTCTCTGGTTACAATTGAATAATAAAAGGCACTGGATTATTCTCCAATGCCATTTAACTGATTACAATATTTTTCTCTTTTTTTATTCTTCTTTCTTTTCTGGTTCAACTTCAATAATTGGTACTCGGTCCAACTGTTTAAACAAGTAGGTTTCTCCATCTATCATAATTGTAAACGTCTGCTTTTTCCCATCATACAGTATTTTGGTATTATGAAATTTGGAGCCATTGATATAATGTTCATTATCTGGTCCTTTTGAATAGGTTCCTTTATCCTTTTCATCATAATTATAGTAATAAAATGTATAGTTATCATTTAAATCAAACGCCATAGACGCAAAAGGAAGCTTATCACATATGAAGGTGCCTTGTAAAGTTGGGGATTCCTTCACTGAATACATGGATTTCATCCAGCAAAAAAAATGCCAACTATACATATAAATAAAAACAAGAAGTCCAACCAATGTTTTTTATGTGTTTTCATATTTAACGCACCCCCACTACTTTTCTATTTTTATGGCAGTACTCAGATCCTAAAATATCTAACCAAGAAATATCACCAAATGCAGGTCTTGCCAACCCAATAATATCATTTGTGTTTATTACTTAGGATTTAATAGACAGTTTTTCACCTTTATCCACGAAAGTACCCTTCACTTATTTACAGCAACTTAAGAACTTGTTTGTTCTTAGTACCTCTCATTCTTTCATATCTTATCATTGTTCCGGCTCTTCCAAATTTTTCCTATGCTGATCAACCCGTTCATCCATTGTTGGAAGTCTCCGACTATCGTTTCTATAATAGCTTGTAAAAATAACACTTGCAAACAACAGCGTATTGACAACAAGTAATAAAATTACACCATTCCATGTTACGTCTTGATTTTGAAGAACATCCTCCGTATAATTTCCGGTAATAATCGGAATCAAATTATTATTGATAAAATGCAAAATAACAACCGTCCATATGTTATCGGTTTTTAAATAGGCCCAACCATAAAATATTCCCAATGTAACACATGTAATTAATTGTCCTGCCAAGCTTATAATCCCTACGGAAGGAGAGGAATAATAAAAGAAATTAATGGGTAAATGCCACACTCCCCAAGCAATTCCAAGAACAAAAACACCGCGAACCATTCCAAACCTTTTTTTGCAGTATAGGCTGAAAAAAAGTACCTCCAACCGTACTCCTCTCCAAAAAATGCAATAAATATTAAAAAAAATAGTTTATGGGCAATGTCAATAACATCAGCCAAGTAACAGGCTTTTGCATAATTTCTGTCATGGTTTGCATTTGACCACTTAAGATATACATGATAACGGTTCTGCTAAAGTAAAGAATTAAATACAGCAGAATAATGAGAGCAGCTATTTTCCAACGCCCTCCTCTCAATCCATAGGCAATACGCTTATCTTTTTTCTCAGTAAGCAGTAAAATCCATGCTATAACAGAACCAAGTACCATTATAAATTGAGAAATGACATTCCAACTCATTCCAGGCACAATAATGCTTGCCACTGTACAAACCAATAACAGTAAAGTAAGAATTAAAAAAAACCAATAAAAAAATCTCTTAGGAATCAGCTGATCTTCTTTGTGCGTAATTAAAGCGGCCAGTATTGCTCCCGAAGCAGGGTAGAACATTTGAGCTGAGGGGAAAACCGATACATCAAGCCCCTTAGTATAGCTAATCCCCATTAAAATCCCTAGTATATAAGGTAATGCAAAGACCACACCCAGAAAAATAAGCATCTGAGTTTTCTCATAATTTTTTTGTTGTTCCATTTCATTCTCCTTTTTCATAACATTTATTTAATTGATTCTCTCATCCTATTTACATTTCCCCTCCTTTCTTTAATATCTGTCTCACTGTTTTATTATCCAGACAAAACGCCGCTGCTACTCTCTTAATGTCATTAAATCGTTGGTATTCCTTTCTAATATCCTCATCAGTAAATATCCAATTCACCGGTTTATTCATATATTTTTCCATAATCTCTCCTATAAAATAATATGCGGCCTTATTTCTATTCCGGTCAACTGTCCACATCGACAGTAAGCCCTGCCATATACGGTGTCAGGCGCTTTTTCAACTACTAACATATGCTTGCCACGGCTATCTCTTTCCATCAATCCGCTTATAGCACCTGTTTTATAAATTTGAAAATTTCAATCGTTTTCTCTGTCGCTTCCTGATTCGCCTGCCCCTGCCAAAAAAACCACAAACAAAAGTTCAATACACTGCATCATGAGTGGAAGTCCTTACATTACTCTGTGCATAACTATCTGCTTTCACCAGCTTTAATATATATTTTCCCGCCACATCCCAGGTTGTTGGTGTAGTGGCGGCTGGCTCTCCTTTAATACCCCAATATGCTTTAATATCTAATGGCATAGTTATACCCCTTTTCAGTCTGCCAATAATTTCTTCCACAGCACTCAAGCTTACCGATCACTATTTATTCATCTCTTTTACCCATTATGTTTTCCCCCATTATACTATTTTCCTAATACAAAAGCCATCAGATTTTCATATTCTGATGGCTCTAATAAATATTTCTAGTTTTATTTATATTCTCTATTATTTATTCTTCTCATCATCTCTTAGACACTTTTAATGAATTTGAGATGTCTACGCTGTTTTCCATTACTGCAATTCGCGATCTCTTATCTATACTAACAACATAATTCAAATTTATAATACACGCCAGATTTCACTAAAAAAAAGAAGCGGATAATTTCTTTTCAATTTCATTTAATGAGGTATGTATCTGCTTCACAGAATGCTTTTCATATACATAATAGCCTTTTCCTGTCTCGCACAGCTTGTATATAGCACACTTTATCTGTTTCAATTATGAAATCCAGGAATTCGTTTACATTATGATGCTCGTTGTATCAGCTATATATACCTACTTCATATTCCTTTTAATTGAATCGGTAAAAGAAGTAACAGAGTCATCATCTGTTATTTCAGCACCATCATTTCTGCCCTTCGTTGCATTTGCCATAGTTATTGCTTCTTCCTCAGAAAAACCCAAATCTACCCATGCCTGCACTTCTTCATTCAACATCGTTTCTTCCTCCAATAAAACGTCCTAGATTATCTGTGACTCACAATCATTGCAGCAATATACCCCAATCCGAAAATCACTCCAGCAACCAGCCATGATATGGCACACTTAATGATTGTCATCGTCGTCATTGCGGAGGTCAGCACTCCTGCGTCTGATGCCGAAACACATACCATAATTGGTTTAATCAACAGAGTCCAATATCCAATGTATACTGCTAAAATTATTCCGGTGAAAAATATTGCAATGGACAAATAACCCCTCATAAATTCCCCTCCCTGTTTTGCCCCTATTATATATTATTCATATTATGCCCAAAGGTAACATTTTTATAATTTAGCTGCATTTTCACCCTTGTTTTTTTATAGAGCTCAGTTATCTTTAGGCACTGAGCATCTATACTGCATCCAATAATCTGACGGTTATTTCAAATATACGGGAGTGTAAAATATTTCTGGAGGGTCTAGTTTTCACCGGTATTTTCCATGTTAGCATTTCATTTTTATTATTTTCTCACGTTCTTACCTCTTTCTTCTGCTTTGGAAAATAATAATTAAACATTTCTTCCTCATTTATTTAATAGCTTCGCCTTATGATAATAAAAGAAAGTTATGGTTTCCTGGCAAGCTGTAAATCTATAGTATCATATATGGTGATGTGACCACCTAAATTATCAATAGCTATTTCAATTTCTGAAAAGAACCTTTTTCTCGTATGCTCTTCAATAGCAATATGGTCAGAATAGGTAGCGAGAAGCGATGTATATTCTTTTGCCGTAAAGGATCTTGTCCTATGATATAATTTATAACTTATATCAGTAAAACCATATTTCCGAGCTGTATATGCACGCTTTTTCGCTTCATCTTCACTGTATTCATCAGCACTTCCAGCGCCAGGCATATATACAGAATATATCTTCTGAAGTGCCTCATGAATGTCTTCTCTACCTTTATCTTTGTATGGATGATTAGCAAAGCAAGCAAAGACACCACCGCTTTTTAGGAGTTCAAAAACCTTTGTGTATCCAACTTCTTCCGGTATCCAGTGAAATGCAGATGCAGAATAGATTAAATCGCAAGCATCTTCATCATACTCAAAGTCTTCAAATTTTGCTGTTACGGTTGAAAAAGAAGGAAATTCCTTGAATTTTTGACGACATAATTTTGCTAAATTTTCACCATATTCCACGGCGGTTAGCTTACAGCCTGTTTTTAGAATCGGTAACGACGCTTGTCCTCCCCCAATTCCAACCTCCACAACATTACTTGTTTTATCAATTGTAATAAATTTAAAAATATCTTCGTATAACTCTGGAACATACTCAGGACGCATTTTTTCATACTTTTCAGCTTCCGTGTTAAAGGTCCATTCCAACCCTTTGATTATTGGCATAAATTTACCCCCCTGTTACATAAATAATCTTCATCAATAGAGTACCATCAAATTTGCCAACTATCAATATTATGTTTCCAATGTACGGTAAATTCATTAAATACTAAGGTTTTGTAAATAATCTTAATGATTAGCCTGCTTTCAATATCAATTTTTTATAATATAATTGAATCAAACAAATAATCAGGGGGGTGCTATATGTTTACTTTTATCGCATTGTTTTTTCAAATATTTGAATTTTTAAAAATGTTGTCTATGTTATGGTTTTCTTATGCTGCCTCAAATATTTAAAGAGTAACTAAAACGCATAAGATGCTAAGGAGGGATAAAAGTGTATGGTTTTATTGATTTAATTGTAGATTTGATTGATCTTTTTCTTGATCTCTGTATTATAAAAAATTTCCGTAAAAAGAAATAGAATTATTACTTTGCCAATCTCATCTGCTTCATCGGTTTAAAGTTCAACTATAAAATTTCCACCCTCAGCAAATTTTTCTGTGCCCTGCCCTGCAAGATCGGCTATAAGGTACATTTTACTTTACGTAAATAAAAAGCCGTTAAAACCTTTATTTTAAGGCTTTTAACGGCTTTTTACATTGAGTGGAGCAGACGGGAGTTGAACCCGTAATAATAAGATAACGAGAACATCAATAAACACCAGGATTCCTTATAGATACGAGGTTTCCCGGTGTTTTTGATTTTCTCATAGCATGGTCATTTTTCGGCTCATGTTGCATCTTTTCGAAACTATGCAACACGAAAATGCAACACGAATTTTACCCCGCAAGTCTTGGATACTCCAGCGCCCCATCTTGATTCGGTGTGAGCGTCACTGGTTCCACAATCATTTTACCCTCGCTGTCCAGGCAGTAAACCTTTCCGGATTCAGCAATCAGAGTACCTTTGAGCATGACGCCATCTGCATTAAGATAATACCATTCGCCCTTGTACTTGTACCATTTATTTGTGATCATGATTCCGGCGCCATCAAACCAATACCACAAGTTCTTCTCTTTATCATGATGCCAGTCATTTCGGATCGGCAGGCCGGTATCTCCATTATAGAACCTCCAGCCGCCATCTTCCTGTTTCCACCCTGATTTCTTCTCTTGTGCTGCAAGGGCTGCCTTGAAGCCGTCCCAGGTATGCTGGGTATGGTTCCATACATAAGGATTTGGGCAAATTTTCCCCGTTACATCATGATGGCGGATCACCCGGTCCGCAGGTATGTTATATTTCTCCATCAATTCCTTGGTAAGCTCAATAGCCGCCTGAACCGTAGCCTCCTCAAAGTACCAGTCCCGGTTTGTGTCTGCCAGATTTCCGCTGCTATTTCTTACACACATTTCAATACCAATACTGTTCTGATTCCTGCATTCTGGGTGAATGTATGCTTTTGCTCCACAATGCCAGGCTATATTTCGATCCTCTACTGACTGCCAGACTTCTCCGCTGAATCCAACGTAATAATGGGCGCTGGCACCAATATACCGGGAAGCGTAGTATTTACAGTTTGCCTCTGCTCCTCCCAAAGCTCCAACATAATGGATCACGATGTACTTGATACGGTCTGCAGTACCAGTATTATAATTATAAGGTGTAAGTAATTTCTTGATCTGCATATTGATCCTCCAATCCATAAGAAAAGGCCCAGGATCTCCCGGGCCTAAAAGTGCGACTGTCGCAACAATTATTCAGTTACTTCCGCTTTCTTTTTTAGTACATCAATAGCTTTAATCAGAACTGCAGGAAGCGGCAGACCCATAAGCCCGGCATTCTCCACAATGGAAATCAGCTCGTTTGCCATGAAGCCGATAATCACCATGTCCCGTATGTAATTGGTCCCGATAGCCAGATCCAGGCGGTAGGCGATCAAAACAAATAAGAGAGTCATGCACTTGCGGCACAACCCCTTAAAGCCGGCTTTTGATTCCAAGGCTCCGGTTTCAGTTTTGGTGCTCCTCTTGAAGATTCCGGCCACTGCCAGTCCGGAAAAGAAATCAATGACCATAAAAAGGACCAGGGTACCGATCCCAGTATCCCAGCCCCCAAATAATGATGCTATAAAGCTGCCTACAACTCCTGCCACTGTGCATAATATATTTTTCACTCTCATTTTCCTCACTCTTTCTCATATTCTTTCCCGGTGATATCCCGGAACTCGTCCCCTGTGATCCAACGGCCTACGGCATTCCATACCATCCCAACGGACCATAGACTTGCTTCGTAAAATCCTTTTACCAATTCAAACTTACTCATGGCCTACCTCCATTTCAATGCCGGACATCATAGACAAATATGCTACCTTAGCGTTTAGTTCCTGCACCTGCTTCTGGGATTCTTCATATTGCTTTTGGATCATCGTAAGGGTATTGTTATCTATAAAAGGATATAAAGCATATCCAATAAAGATTTTATTCCCATCATCATCAAGTTTATATAGCAGTTCTCCGGTTTTCTCATCTCTTGCATTGCTACCATCTTCGTTAAACAGAAATTCGAATTGCGGTTCATATTTATAACCACTTATAGCAGCGTTACAAAGACTTCCAAACATTTCAGCCTTTGTTTGATTAACATCAAAAACCTTAGCAAAATTTATCGGTTCATTATCCAACGCAATAATTTCATAATTTTCATTTACATAAATTTTCATGTAATCTCCTTTCAACATGATTTTTCATGTTAACTAAACCAAATACGATAAATTGCTCCAAGGAAGTCCTTTATCAACAGAACTAATCGACCATACATCTGAGCCCCTGCAACCGGAATAGATACCGTATAAGTTCCTGTTGAAGATATACCAACTCTTCCTCCTGGGTAACTACCAGCAAATGAATAAATATTAATATTTGAATTTGACGTAATGTTACCGCTTACATAGATTTCAAAATTTATATAATTAAAACCAACCGCATTAACTGTAGCTGCTATATGCCTATTACCACTAGAAACAGTTTTTAAAGTTATTTGCCCTGCATCAAAAGTTAATCCAAGTGTATTATCATTATCCCATCCCGCAATATTATTACCTCTTAGGTAGAGGTCAGTTGCAGTCGGTACATACCCATCAAATGTGCCAACAACGCCTCCGATATTCACACCTTTTTTAATATTCCATGCTGATATTCTGGAATATTCGCCTGAATCCAGTTGACACCATTTAAGTAATGCCCATTCCTGACCCCTAAATTAACAGTTCCTGCCCAATTACTCATGCTAGTTGCCCATGCCCGATCAGTGCCAGAAACGTCCGCTCCTTGCATGGGTATGCTACCTTGAACTCCACATACATTTACATCACCTCGCATTTTCCAAGGCTCGATGCCAAGAGTTGCCGCAACCTCTGAGCGGGTCATATATACCCATGGATTATTTGTAGGACTTTCATAGTAGTATCCAGGCCCAATATAATAATATAGTCCTTGTGTGTTTAATCCCGAACCCATACCATGATATCCAGTACCTCTATTCGGCATAGTTCCCGTTAAAGGCTCACCCTCTTTATCCACAATCACCTTGTCGGCCAGTACATCGGAAGCCCTGGCTGTTACGACATCCAGATCAGCACCGCCACCGCCTCCTGGCATCCATATCTTGCCCATGCCTTACACTCCTTTCAAGCCGATTTTAATATCTGTAGCCGGCTTTTTGTAGACTTTAAATGTAGCTGCCCCATCCCCCAATGAGGCCGTACCACTTGTCACAATACTATAGGCTTTGATATACGCCTTTTGAGCGGCTTCTGTGGCTCCATCTGCCAAGACGCTTACTACTATTGCTTCTGAGTCTTCTGTAGCTCCAGGAACAGCTACCGTTTGCGTGTAGGGGGTAGTGCTACCGGCCCAGCCTGTGACGGTCAAGGTTACCTCTGTCACATGGTTGATCTGATTGATTGCTTTGTTGGTTGCATTTATATCATTAGCCCCAAACCGATCTCCTTTTTGGGTGTAGGTCGTCTCATCCGGCAGACTGTACGTCCCGTCTTCATTCGGGATTAAGCGGTACCGGCGCTGGCCATCATACATGGCATCTTTATAATCTGTCTTTAACCCCATCTAAAAAGCACCTCCATTCAATGTAAAAGATAATGTTTTTCTACTATTGTACCGGCTTTGGATATTACTGTAGATCAGCCTGCAGGCCTCCTCAATTCGATTCAACTCCCGCCAGTCAATAAATGGCTGATTATCATAAAAAGTCTGACAGGATCCTGTTTTAAAGGGGTGGGTCCCCGAGCGGATATTTTCCACGTTAGACTCAAACCGGTTGATCTCATCTGCATAGAAACCGTAATCCTGATAGGTCTTATCCGCCCCCATTTCTTCATATACAAAATCCGGCCAGAGGAGCAGCGCCTGCGACCGGATTTCATTTAAGTTTCCCTTTATGCGGTTGTAGTCTTCTATATTAAAGAAATCAGTTTCTTTCCAATTAGTTTTTGGTTGTTGCCACATTGCTCATGTCCCTCCTTGCCTTGATTGTCCCTGACAGGGCGCCATTGAATTTCAAAGTATGTTCGTACACCCGGAGGAGCAGATCCGGGACATACTTATTTTCCAGGAATGCAATATCATTTGCATCGATCCTGGGCTCCCCACGGTACTGCAGATCATACTCCCTATCCGATTTCATATAATCACCGATCCAGTCGGCCAGATCTACGGCGTGGACCATATCGGATACCAGGGGATTCTCCCATGTCTCCAGGCTCCCCGTTGAATTTAACTGCCGGCTTACTCTGGTTTGGCTTGTGATGTATTCCCGGCCGGATATAGAAACTTCAACAGCCCCGGTAGCCCCTACAATCTCCACTATAGCAAAGTAGTTACTGCTTTCCACTATAGCCACCTCTTGCCCTTCCTGTGCTCTGTCAAAGTGCAGGACAAGTTATATACAGGGTTGCTAAAATAAAAGGTATATCGGCTATCCGAGGCTGTAACGGCAATTGTTTCTTTTGCCAGTTCCTTCACCTCGTCTGTTTGATTGTAAAGCGTCCGGATCACCTGCAGCTCTCTTACCTTTGTAAGCTGCGTCCCCTTGGGCGTTCTGGTCAGTTCATGGCCATACTCAAAGATATAATCCGTGCTATCTCCAAAGGTTATATTGTTAAGTACTACCCGGTTATTGGGACGGCCCTTGATGAACTCCAGAACCAGCCTGTCAAACTCTTCAAATTCATGGCTGATAACTGTTGTTGCGGTTAGGCCGGTTACTATGTAGTCCTCCACCAGCGAGTCGTCCCGGTAAGCATGGAAAACCATCTCAGCAGGGTTATTTTCCCCGAACTCTAACGTTAGGCCAAAACATTTGAAAGAGGCTTCCAGGGTAACTTCAACCGATGGATTTATAGCAAAGGCCCCATCATTTCCTGCCACCGCCTCCGATATGTACCCGGTATTCAAATATGCTGCTCCCTCTGACTTCCGGGGAAGAAAATACCGTGTAGGCTCCACATCTGTATAGCTTTGTGTGGTCAAAGCATAAGCCTTTTTAACCGTCTTATCCAGGACAGCTCCAACGTTGCTAAAATAAGTCTCATTGCTGGATCCGGCTTCCATATCCGGAATAAAGCTGGATTTTAAAAAGATGTTCCTTCCCGGTCCTGGTAAAGTATGCACCGGCCAGCATTGGCAATCAGCTGCAGGGCTTCCTTGTGTGAGACAACCGGCATCGGATTTACAACCTTAACAGATTTTAAATAAGGATCAATCCAGTAAGTCCGGAAGTCCACTCCGGCATCAGAAAACACATCAACCGTCAGATCGTACAGACTTATCCCCTCGGGCCGGTACAGCCCCTTATAATAGGTTCCGTCCATACCGTCAAACCGGTCTGTTGCTGAAAATTCCATTTGTTCATCATCAGCTGACCATTCCTTTAATTGCACCGTTGCACCAGGAAGCCACTCCACGGATCCGTCATCAAGCTCCTGACCATACAAGACGGTTATGTCCTGACCAATCTCCAGGAAGTTCACGGAACTTTCCGCGTTCTCAATATCAAAGGCCCGGTTCTTATTATTAACAGTCAGACTAAAATCAATGGCGGGCAGCTCCTCCATAATCGGGCTAATGTGCTCCCTTTTAGTGCAGATAGTATCTTTCGGCTATCAAAGTAAATACCGATCCCCATAGTTATCATGTGGATTCGGAACCGGCTCTGACCGTTTACCATGGCTGATGGAGTAAAGCGCAAGAAAGTGGCGCCGTTAAAGATCTCCTCCGTGACAAAATGTCCGCCAGCATTTCCAGTGATCTCCATGGTATTGTTATCAGATTCTATGACAAAATCCACCGGATAAGCCTTTCCAAACTCTATGGTAAGCCCCTTTATATCGTACTGAACCGGAAAACGGATCTCTATCGGTCCCAATAACTGCTCAGATACGATCCCCTGGTTAAGAACCACATCCGCCCTCTCTCTTGGAAGAAAATACATGCTGCCGTCCACAGCTGTATAGTCTTGATCGCAGGTAGCATAAAGTTCCTTGACCTCATAATTATCTAGGGGCATTTTAAAGCTGGAAAAATAGGTGTAATTCTCTTTGTCTGGGACATAGGCGCTGGCCTGGGCCTGCTGATTGATAAGACCGATGGTTACACGAATATGTGACAATGGATCCCTGAACTCACGGCGCATCAGGTCTTTGTATTGCTGACTTGCTGACTGCATTACTCTATCACCCCACAATCGACGATATTTACTTTACAATCCATATACTTTGTGGGAAGCCCGTCTTTATCAAATTCGATAGGCGTAGCTGTCCGATTTCCCGGATACATACGGATTGTCATCATTTGGTTATGTACCATATCTGGGATCCGGGCCGTTACCACAAACTTATCAAACTCCTGCAGCATAGCTGCCCAAGTAGCAGCGTCCAGAAACTTCCACTGTAGATTTTCGAACTTATACTGATCCCTACCTACTCTCTGGCCTATAAATTCACCCTTGGCGTTTTTTCCATCACTCACATTTGTTGCCACCACCAGGTTCCCCCCAATGTCGGGAGACGGAAACTCCCGGCCATTGATTGTTATTACTGCCATAGCGTACCGCCTCCTTATGCCTTTTTAAGTGTATAGCCACTTCTCTTATCCAGATCGGCCAATTTCTTTTTGATCTCACGAATATCAATATTTACTGTCAAATCCATGGCCTCAATCAGATCTACTATCTTCTGGAGAAGATCTACCATGAGGGACAGGTAATGATCTGACATGTTGTCAGTTGGCGCGGACATTGCTTGACTTGCCATAGCCTGGACCAGCTCAGCCGTTTCGGTACTTCGTCCAGAGGTGCCGACCAGGGATAGCTGTGGTGTTGAATTATTGGCGATGGAACTCATGCTTGCAGCCAGTGGTGCAATTGCCGACCTCATACCATACTGCACCGCCCTGGTGATGCCTTCCGTGATCTGCATGTTATTGGCAACCGCAGCCTTGCCTCCCCAATTTCCTACCATCTCAGGATTGCCGTTTTCATTTGCTACGAACAGGCTACCGGATTTGGGGAAACCACCGGTTGCATGACCTTTTACATCTCCCGGACCACCACTTACATACCCCTTACTGTTTCCTGGACCGGAGGATCCTTTTTTATCTTTTTTTCCTTCTTTTTCTTCAGCATCATCCTTGGTTTTATTAAATAGATTCTTTGCCCCATCAATGACCGAATTGAACGTCTTTCCCACTTCAGCCGCGATCCCACTCAGCCAGCCGGTAATGCTTCTCCAGATTTCCTGCATACCTTCCCAGAATTTATTCATTACCGCTTTGCCGATTTCCAGCATTTCATCCAGTTTGAATACGTCCTTAATCTTCTGCCAGATTTCCCCGAACCAGTCCTTTATGGCAGTCCATTTTTCTTCAATGGTGGCCTTTACGCTATCCCAAATTTCGGACAGCTTATCCCTGATTGCAGAGAAGCTTTCATCCGCCTTATTCTTAATGTTATCCCATAGATCGGAGACAAAAGTTTTTATACCATCCCAGATGGATTCCCAGGTGGCCTTTATTGCATCAAGGACCGTACTTATCACAATTTTTATAGTATCCATCAGAGTCTCAGCCAGCGTTTTCATTGCGTTCCAGACGCCGGAGAAAAACTCTTTAATTCCATTCCAGGCTTTTTCCCAGTCCCCTGTGAAAATTCCAACAATGAAATCAATTAACCCTTTAAGGGCATCAATAACGTAAGACAAAGTTTCCTTGATCCCCGACCACCATACACCAAACGCAGCGATCAACCCGTCCAATGCATTTTTTATCACTGGTAACATCGTATCCGTGAACCAGGATGTAAATGGCTTTAGGCAGGTATCCCACAAGGCGGAAACCAAGTGGATAATCCCATTCACAAGTCCCGAAAATAAGTCTATTAATAGTCCTACAAGTGTGCTGATAACGCTTGTCACGGTATTCCACATCTCTGTAAATCCACCTAGGAAACCTTGAACCAGAAATCCACCTATTTCAGCAAATACTGTAGAGGGTGAATGAATACCAAAAATTCCCTTTACCACATCAATGATACCAGAGAAGATCTCTTTAATTTTCCCCCATGCCCAATCAGCAAAGGAAGAAATGCCATTGACTAAACCTTCCATTAGCATCTGACCAATGGTCCCCCAGTCAGTGCCGTTTGCGATTTCCTTAAATATGTTACTCAGACCCTTAAATACATCTGTAATGCCTTTGATAATGTCCACGATGGTTCCGCCGGTCCAAGAGGCCAGTGGTTTTAACAGGTTATTCCAAAGCCATTCTCCCAAAGGCATCAACACATCCAAAATACTGTTTAGGAAATCAAGGGCTCCAGCGATTGCATCAAAAGCGGCAGGGATTGCCTGCTCAAGCGCCCACTTTCCAAGCGGCTCCAGTATATTTTTAAATAGCCATTCCAGTCCTGAACCTAATTTATCGCCTAGGGGCTTTACAGCAGCGGTAATGTGCTCAAACGCTTTGATAAGAGGGGTGAAATCAAGATTCCTACTCCATTCCGATAGAGACTGGGTAATTCTATCAATCGAACCAAGTAACCCGTCTAGCAGATCCATTAAGTTCTGAATCACTGCGGTTCCGGTTCCATCAAGTTCCCACGCTGTCCGAAAATTATCCCGAATATTAGTAATCGTGTCATTAATATTCGTAAATATCTCGAGGATATGGGCAATCACGGATTCCCCGGTTCCATTATTCCAAACGGTGCGGAACGATTCCCCTATCGCAAGGATCAGAGCCAGCCAGGAGTTTAACCGGTCAAAAATACTTTGTAATAGAGCGTCCCCTCTTCCGTTTTCGTCCCAAGCGTTTTTAAATGCACCAGCTAAGTCTCCAACAATATTAAGAATCAGCGATACAAGACGCAAGATGTTACCACAAAACTGCTCGCCGGTTCCGTTCGTCCATACTTCAAGAAAACTGGATCCAATAGACTTAGCCAAACCAATGATATTTGTAAAGGCATAATTAGCAGCGTCAATTACATTCTTACCCTCTTGATCCCAGGAATCCTTTAAGGGTTTGAATAACTGATTTAGAACGCTTTTTACTTTTTCTGCAACAGAGCCAATCGCATCCATCTGACTTGTATCAATATCAGGAGTGGTTATTTCTGGTGCCCCTGCTCCGCCACCGCCACCATCGTCAGCGCTGCTATCATCTTTCAGAATGTTAAATTCATCAATCCCTGTACTTACGCCCTGTGCGTCCTTTGCTGCTTTCTTCGCACTGTTTCCATAAGCCCCCATAGCTGATTTTGCCGCCACAAGGCTCTTTGTGGCCGCTACGCTCCCTGCTAGTGTCCTACCGAACAATAGGCTTACAAATGCTGCTACATAGCCAGTTACACGTGCCAGCGCAGCCATGAGCGTATTTAAGGCCGGCATGATTGCCTGCAGAATAGGGGTAAATGCTACGTTCAGATTTGATCGAATCTGTTTCAGAGAGTTGTTAAATTGATCATTGGCCTTCATGGAATCCATCAAATGTTTACCCATGGAACGGATTGCACTTACTATCATAGGTATAATCAGCCGATAGATCATCAACGTCTTTAGCATCTTCTGCATTCCGCTTTGTGCACTGGAAGCATCGTTACCACTCTTTTTCAAAGTCCTCCCGAAAAGAGTAATATGCCCCGCAGCTTTCAGCAGCTTCATGCCACCATTACCCGCGGTTCGGAATAGATTGCCAAGAGTGCTTGTTAATTTTCTTGCCACTCCAGTAATCCCGCCCCCAAGGATTTTAAACAGGTCCGTAAAGCCTCTTTTCAAGAAATTAATCCCATTTAATGCTTTTCCAGTTCCGATCAGGGCAAACATCTGATTGATTTGGTTTACAGATGCAGCGGTTTGTGCTTTTGCATTATTAATACCGCTGGACATATTCTGCAAACCGCTTACTTTAGGGGCTATGTTTACCTGTGGTACTTTCACATTGTATCCCTGGAAGTTCCTTACCTGCTGGCTTTTAGCAGCCTTGGTAGCCGCAGCCGCAGTGGCCTTAGCCGCCTCAGCTGCTTTAGTTGCCATTTCATCGATTTTCCCGTTTATCGAATCCCACTGTACGCCCAGATTCTCAACTTTCCCCTGCAGATTAATGATACTTCCTTCTGTTTTGACAATCTGCTCTTGGATTTTTAATTTTTTTTAGATTCATTAAAGGTGCGTTCATGTGATTCCTTTAAGCCTGCAAGCTTCTCCTCCAGAACATCGATCTGCTTACCTAAATTATTGATAACCGCTTCTGTCTGGTCTGCCTGTTTTTGAAGAATCTCAGTAGTGGCATCTACCTTGATTGTAGGCATTTTTATAGGCGGCCCTCTTGGCTTTGCAGGGCTGACATTCTTACCAGATAAAGCTGCGTTGTCTGCGGCACCGGGGGCAGCATTAACGTCAGTAAACCGGGAAAGCGCCTTTTCAATAGCAGCGCCTAAACGTTCACCTAAATTATCAATCTCGGCCCCGGCTTTCCCAAAACACTTATCCAATGCTGCATTAATTGTGCTGGCAACGTTCTGCATCGTTCCCTTTACCTGATTGTCCATGTCCTGAAACATTTTTTTCAGTATTAATGCCTACCGTCGCTTTTTCAAGACTTCCCTTCAGTCCAGTGCCAATCTTCTGGCGGCGTCTGATATTTGCCTCCCAATATCGGACTGCACCTCTAAATCTAGCCCGATTCTTCCCACGCTATCGCTCATCATCTCACCTGCCTTTCATAGAAATACGGGCATTCTATCCGAACGCCCGCTCAAATAATTCCTGTATTTCTTTCACTGCTTTTGCTTTTTCTACTTCCGTCATACCCTCTGTAGGATTATGGCGGCTTCTCCAGCTGTTCCTGATCTCATGCTGTGCTTTTGTAAACTGTTTCAGCATGTCCTTATCCTCTTCGCTACGGATACTTACGATCTGTCCTAACGGGGTCTTTGGCATGATCCCAGACAATAAGGTGCAGAACTCTTTCCAGTCCATGTCCTCTGCTTCGACAAGGCGAATATTGTACTGCATGGCAAAGGAGGATTCTATCAGCTCCCAGTCTTCGAAGATATCATACCAGGAACTAGTTTCTTTTCTTCCCTGCCTGTCTTTCCTCCCCGGCTTCAGCCTCCACTTTTTCTAAGTCCTCATTGGCAATCGCAGCCATGATAACATTGACAATAAGGCTCAGATTATCCATTGTGGGGTCCTGAGACATAATGTATTCGAAGGCTTCTTCCCCCAGAGTGATCTTGATAATAGAATCGATCTTGTCAAATTCATCCTTCTCCGGATCCTCAGTTACCGCCCTGATAAAAAGTACTGCACTTTTGCTTGTATTTATTTTATACTCGTGGTCTGCGTCAATCTTGACCGTAGGCCGTTCCTTGCCGCTCTGCAATCTTGCAACAATGTCATAAGCTCTTGCCATATCTATCTCCTCCTTATTCTCCTGCCTCAGTGCCGTTCCCAGGCGTATAAACCGGGCGGCCATCTCCAACCATGTCAAATTCTAACGGCGCTACGCTGGTGGAATCACCGCCGTAGACTGATTTCACGTCTAATACGCAATCGTATGCAAGGGTTGCACCATCTGGAAATTCAATGGATGCCTTTGTGCCACAATCCAGCCCATCTTTCCACGCTACGCTTGCTACATAATCATTTCCTGGGTCCCCGATGTTCCGTTTCCCCTTTAAACTGACCTTAAATTTTTTGGAGGTCATCAGAGATCTTGCCCATCCTTTTGTTGTCATGGGAGTCCAATCCTGGACACCACCATCAATGCTGATCTCAAAACTTTCCATGTCAGCAATCTCTTTCATATCGCTTTCTGTACTGGCCTTCCCTTTTACGCCAATTTTAAACACCAACCCGTAAACCGGAAATACTCCTAATTCTGGCATATTATCATCCTTTCTTATAATAAATCACAAAATTAATTACATGTTCATAGATGCCCTTACTATCTGTCCCGACACTCACAGGGGAGTCTGTTCGCATATCAAATAAGAACACCTCATTATCACCTACAATCCCGCATTTTCCATATAGAAGATCGTACAGTTCTTGTGCTTTTGCCTCCGCACAAACCGCATCTACTCCCCAATGGACCAGGACGGATACCGCCTTTGTATCATAGGATTTATTTTTTTAAGCCACCTATTGGAATAGGGCGGTCAGGTCCCTGTGTGGGGTATATACCGATACACTGCTTGTCGTTTCCATTAATTTTTCCAATGTACCAACAGGGACACTCTATTTTTGATTTTAAAAAAATTCTTTACATCTGTTAGTGTCATGTTATCAACCCTTTCGCATTTGCTTTCAGCCGGGCCTTAAAGGCATTTTTAAAGAAGTCTTTCTTGGCACCATCGATATACTCCTGAAGCCACTGCCCCCCGGCATTCTGGTTTTTGTCAGTCCGAAAGTTATACTCCGGATGCCAGTAAAGCCGTCTTGCATAAGGAGTATCATAAACAATTTGATACTTGGACCTGGACTTCTTTTTCATGAAGGAGCTGCGTTCCAGCTCACCAGTCTCCTTCGGGACCACCTGACTGCTTACAATGTCAGATTTTACAGCAGCAACCGCCTGTTGAATCGATGGCTCAATCGCCTCCTGGATCTCTTTCAGCTTCCCCGAATCCAGTTTGACCGTGACATTCACCTTCATTAGATCAACCTCAATTCCGTGTAATTAACTGTCCCGTCCGGGTTCCTAACTTTAAGGGCCTGCATGATAGTTCTCTCTTTCCCAAAGATCGTAGCTTCTCCCCCGCTAATTACGGGTAGATCGGGACAGATATCACCAGGATACATAGCAATTCCTGATATCTGCACTAATTTCTGATCAGTATCCATAATCATTTTAGCGGAATCCTGGTAGTTGCATTTTAAGTCCGGGAGATCTGCCGCCACCAAAGGGCCGCCTGATTCAGATAGCCCTTCTTCATATAGGACTAACGTAATATCTGTCTTACACAGCCGTTTCGGCACCAAACATGGATATTTCATAGGCTCACCTCGCTAACCGGCAGCACAAGCCCGTCTGGGAGAGTTGAGCATATACATCTCGCTTCATGGCCACGCCTTTATCTGTAAATACATTCCAGGAGCTCCCAAACTGAACCGACGCACCATTAAGGCTGTAACTGGATAGATCGTGCCAATCTCATCCGCATTCTCATACTCAAAATCGGCCTGCTGGCAGATCACTTCCTGAATGACTTCCTTCTGAAACTCGGTCAAATTGGAAAATCCCCGGCCCACAATACGATTGTAGGTCAGGGAATCAATGTGACGGCTGGCTTGTCGAAGGTGCCTTTCCAGTTCTTCCTCCGACACTGTGCTGCTTTATAGGTTCCTTTGTAATAATCTGGTGTGACATAGGGGACGTAAGCCATATTACTCACCCGCTTTCTGGTTTGCAGTTTTCCCTTTCTTTGGTGAATCCTTTTCGGCACCATCAGCCGGAATCTCTTCTGGAGTCTCTTCTGGGTTTACTGTCTGAGTCTCCATCTCATAACCATGACCAAGGAACCAATTAATCAGACGGGGATCGTCTGTCTCTCCCACACCGTTGCAAAAAGATACACTGGCGGAAATACCAGTGTACTGCTTGTTTGGAGCATATACTTTCATAAAGAACCTCCTTATTTTACTTTAATATTGCGGAATGCACCGGCTGCCTTTGAAGCCTTTAAAGCGATTGCCGCATTCATTTCCACCTCACCGGTCTTTACTGCTCCTGATGTGGTAAAGTCAGGGAGCCAGGTCTGCACCGGCGCCACTCCAGCAAAGGAAACCCCATGGAGTCCGTCTAGTGCCAGCCTTGCCGCAAAAAGGGAAGTGGTTCCTTTGGCTGTATCAATGCCTACCACCTCATTATTAGTTCCCGGCTTTGCCCCCAGGTCCACAAAGGGAATATTTCCATAAGCCTCTACATTGGTTCCCCAGTCACTCTTAGTCACCTGATACATAGACGCACGCCTTGCACATGCTCTCAGTTTAGAGATCAGTTTGGTGTTACCGGCGATGAAAGACGGTTCACCATCAAGGCCACGAAGGAATTCATCGAGCATATCCAGGAAGTGCTGGAAATTATCCGTTACCAGCTGGGACGTGGATAAATCAATGATTGATTCTCCAGCATTATACTCCGTGGAACTTCCAGCAAGAGCTTTTTCCAAACCATCAAAAGCATTACTGTCCACTGCGCTGTCACCATTGATAAAGGTATCATTAAATAACGCCTGTGCTGCCTTGATCTTCTGGGACTGCTGAAGCTCTACCTCAGATACGATACCACCCATATTGGCAATAACACGGTCAATCTGATAGGAACCACCAAATACCTTAATGTCTACAGAATGACGCTCCTTGGTGACCTCATGGGGCGTATATTCCTTGTTAATCTCACGAAACTGCGCTGTAGGCTGTGTTTTCAGTCTGGTGTAGGAATAAGTAGGGGTTGCTCCGCCTCCGGTCGGGGAAACGGCATCATCAAAAGTGATATGATCCAGAATCCAGTTGGATTTCCTAAACTCATCAATCACCCCGATCTGCAGGTCGTCCTGCACATTTTTTCTTGCTTCTTCTAACGTAATAGCCATAATTCATTCATCTCCTTAAAATTTATTTGGAAGGCATCTGTGCCTGAAGCTTTGCCTCAATGGCTGCTTTCATATCCACCTTTCCTTCATCGGTTTTTGTTGTTGCTTGGGTCTGCTGACCGGGAGCTCCAAGGGGACGGAAGCCTGTGTTTTTTGCCAGTTCGGTCTTTGTTTCCTTAAACAGAAACGGCTTGGATTCCTTGATGGATTTCAATTGCTCATCCAAACCTGTGATCTTCCCATCATCAGAAAGAATCAGCTTAGATTTATCAAACAGGCCAGCTACCAGCTCTGAGTCCTGGGCAGATTCCCCAAGCGCCAGTTTAATGGCAGTTGAAAGTTTCAGCTCCTTCATGTCTGCCTCGTTTTTCTCCATCGCCGCTTTATTCTCAACCTGCAGAGTTTCAATCTGTTTTAGCAGTTCCGCATTATCCCCGCTGTTCTTCTTTAAGTCCTCCAGCTGCTTATCCCGGTCTTTGATATCCTTTTCCAGCTGAACCTTTGCTTGATTGGCTGCGTCATAATCTGTTTTAGGTACATAAGATTCCAGTTCCTTTTTTGAAGCCTCTGCTGCTTTGGCCGCCTGCTCCTCGCTAATTCCCAATGCGATAAATTCTTCTTTTTCCATGATCTCATCCTTTCTATGCAATAAAATAACGCCCAGGATATCCCGCGCGCTTTATCAATAAAAATATTTGAATTATATCGGATCCTCTCTTATCCTGTGCATACTGCCTCCGATCTGTTGCGATGGCCGCAACTCAGAATATAAAAATACCACCAATCCGTTAATAGATCAGTGGTATTAAACAACATCGATATCAATACATTCTGCCAATTCATTAAGCGATTTCCCGCCGTAAAACGGATCACTCATAACATCATCGATATTGCCATATTCCTTTATGTCTTCGCCATGCCACGCCTGAAAAGTTGGAATGCCATTCTCCACCTCCGATGTTATCCCTGAGGGCACATTGTTGTATGAAAACACGATATCATTACAACAATCCGCAATTATTCGTTTTACATCATCTTTTTTCATAAGATATCACCATTCTCCTTTCTCTCTACTTCCGTTAATTCACGAGTGGTCTTATTACGCAAATTCTGTTCGGAATCCCAGTCATAATCATGAGCGTGCTCGCCATTTTCACCATACGGATGCTGCTTCGGGTTTCTGTGGTTCGTTGTGTGAATGTCCTTGTCTTTCAACCCCTTATCCCCGTAAATTGTCCTGACGTCAACTTTACCGTTCTTGTCAATATGATCTATTACAGATCCAGGATTTGCAGCTTTAGGGGTTCCTGAATGGCCACTAACTACTTTATCTGCTTTCAGTATACCAGAACCATGATCTTTTTCAATAGCATTCCCCTGACTTTCCTCTGTTAATCCACGTGTTTTTTCCCGATCAGGAGCTCTTCGCAATTCTGGGTGAGCTTCTAGATGTTCTTTCATCTCTTTTTGAAGTTCTATTAATTTATCGTTTGCAAATTTTGCTGTATCTCTCTGCGTTGATCCAGCTGCTATCCGCTTCCACTTTCGGATTTTTCTCTCAATTGCACGCTGTTCCTGCTCAGCAGTATAACTCTCTTTGGCCTTTTCTTCGTCTGGTACAGTAGGGAGTGTCGTTATGCCCTGAAAATACGTTGTTAGGGTATGGCGGCAATTCGGGTGCAGCAGTCCCGCTTTCATAGCTTCAGACAAAAGGGGGACTCCTAGTTCTTTCGCCTCCTCAGCTGTCCCGCGGCTGAACACATCATCGACCAGAACCTTTCCTTGCCACGGTGCACACTTAGAGCATGTATTGGCATGTGCTGACACAACTACGGTGTGTATCCCCCATTGATCTCTTAACTTTCCCTCAGCGAGAAACGTCGCCCGCTGGGAGGCGGTACGCAAAGCCATTTCCGCATAGCTGGCAATATTGACCCGCCTGCCGGTTTTATACTCAATACAATTAACTCCGGCATTTAAGAAATCCTTTGTGGCCATGTCGATTGCCTGATCTAATGTTTTGGTACCCGCAGACATGTACATTCCGGTCTTATAAATGGTCTGCCTGTAGATATCATCCATGTATCTCCAAACAGCTCCCTGTGCCTTTTCCATATCTTTTATAACCTGAGCTTTTAAATCAGCCGCCTTTTGATCGTTATCTTTTCCGGTCAAGGTCTTTTCTCCCCCTTCTGCCGGAACGTTCCTTCGGCAGTTTCTTGCATAGAATTTACTTTATCTACGTTTATATCAAAAAAGCTTTCTTCCCGCTTCGCTGGTATATCTAATTCTTTTTTTTCTACCGAAACCGGTAGTCTCAGTGACTTGCCTGCGGTACTGATCAGCCGATACAACGCCTTTTTTTGCCTTATCAAAGCTTCCTTGCAGTGTACAGTCAATAGTTTCTTTGATCTCAGAGCTGTGGTTATTTACGATATCCAGGTTTTCCTTCCTGAATTTGAAAAGGTTCCGAAGTTTTGCTTTCTGCCACATCTCCCACCGGAATCCTTCCTTCTCTTCTTCCTTCTCGTGGCGTGTCAGGTTGCGCTTAAGATTTTTGATAAGATCATGCTCTATTTCCTCAAAAATTTTTCTAAGGTTATAGGCGCTATCACTCGGTAATTCCTGTTTCTGGCGCATTGGCTGCACCCTCCATTCCATCGTAACCAGCTACGTTTGGTTCCTCGGTATTCATGATTCCAAGCTCAACCTTGATTCGCTCAATCTCCTCCACTTTTTTATCTTCCATCATGGTATCACCATACAGTTCATCTATGGCTTTTTCTATGCTCATAACACCGCTGGTCCGTGCCTTGCTGACAGTCTCTACCACGGAATCAAACCCGGGAGCTGCGTACTCTCCAAATTTGATAGAAACCTCATATTCTCCAGGAGATTTTTTCTGCATTTGGTCATAAGTCATCATAACTCTGCTGACCAGCTCTGGAATAACCTTGCAAAGCACCTTAACCAGCGTTCCTCTGGTGTGCATGGTGATTTTCTCCTTTTCCCTTTGGCTATCCGCATTGTCTGTCTTTTTCAGATCAATGCCAAGAGTAGCCGGTGATATGATGCCCTGCAGCACCAGGTCCATAAACGCTGAATAGCTGTTTAAATACGCTTCATAGGATATCTGGGGCTGGGAGACCTCAATCTTATCGCTATAGCCCTCTTTCTTGACTGCCCCGATCGTTATGTAATCATTGTCAAATTCATTCGGTTCAATCAGCTGTCCGGTGTTCGGATCCCTTGGAACCATATCCTCGGGGATATATCGGTTTACCCTCCCCTTTCTTACTGCATCAAGCCACTGGCTAATAACTTCGTCCAAAGCGTCCAGGTCGTCTGTCTTTCCTTCAAAGAGAGCTTTTCCACGTCCTTTCCACTTGCTTGATGAAAAAAATATAAGGGGGATTCCCATTATGTAGTCTCCATCAAAAGCGGTATCTTCATAAACGCCTGTCTCCGGGAGTGCTTTAAGAGGGACTTCCTCTCCTCCATCGTCAAAGAGCTTGTAGGTCACATACCCTTTTCCATAGGTCTCTTCAAGGCGGTATTCCTTTGTTTTGCTGTTTGGATAGGGATATGCTGTAGAAAAAATGAGCTCAGACAACCTGCCACGCTGGTATTTATACTCTACCCGGTCCGCTTCATAAAACTCTATGACAGGATACTGGCTAACTGGATCCAGGCTTATCTTAAAGGCACCGTCCCCAGCCGATAGGGCCCCGGCAACAGCTTCCCCTAGGAGGCCATCAAAGTCGTTTTCCTTTGCAATTTCGTTCCATAATTTCTTAAGCGTCTGCGATTCCCCTTTTTCACCGAAGCTGATATCATTAAGATCCGCTGTTATGATATCCTTAAACCGATCCACCACAATACCTACGATACCTGAATGGATCTTTCTTACTTTCCGAAATGGAACAGAAGCCCAAAACCTTGCTTTGAATATGTCGCAGTATGCCGTCTGCTTAAAGACTGTTCCAGCTCTGACGGATCTCCCCGGTACCAAATCTTATTTTTTTAGAACATTCCCCTGAAATGAAAGCGGCTCCTTAATGATCACCTGCCGTTCCCCGGCCGGTTCGATCTTAAGCAATTTGAAAAACATATCTTTAAACCAACCCATTTATGAACTCCTCCTTCTTGTTCCTATTTTGATTTCGTATGGCAGCCATGCGTACTGTACGCTGTTTACCATGTGATCGTTTTTGTCCTCCGGCGTATTGTCCTTACCTTCTAACCAGCTGTATACTTCAAGCTCCCGGATATAGTTTGCGCAAGTATCCACGATGTAGAAACATGGCTTTGCTCCTGCATCTGCAAACCAGTTTAACTGATTGGTAATACGATCAATGATCTGTTCTTTCTTCCAGGCATCATTGAAATTGTAGATGCAACCATATAAACGCTTGTGTTTTAAGAACTCTGTTATGGTTGCCTGATCCGCAGAATCGATGAAGGTATCTCTGGCAAATCCCCAATCAGTACGGTTGCGATCAAGGAAGTCGATAAAGTTACGGACCGTATCAGTAGGGGCCAGAGGTACACCCAGATCTGCGTTGTTATAAACCTTCTCGTCAAGTACATAGCAGTTTCCCCGGTTCGTGATCCCGATAAAGCTCATGGAAATGGTATCCGGCGACTTCTGGGAATAGGACGTATCCAGACCAGCAGAAAAGTGTACAAACCATTCTGTCTGATGGCGGTCGTTCTGATTCCGGATAAACTGTTTTGCATGATCCTTACTGACCACATGCTTTTTCCTGTCAAAGTTGCTAAAGATCAGGCCGGTTGCCTTACCTCTTAGGCCCTCAATCTTGTTCTTCCATATCTTCGTGCCTTTCGGCGTATTCCGGATAATGTTTTCCAGCTTCTCCTTGGATAGACCCAAATTATGGGTAAAAGAAAAGAACCAATGCACCCAGCCGGGCTTTGGTTCCCCTCGTAATTCTTCCAGTATTTCTTTCGGCGTTTCGTATTTCCAATCAGTAAGTGGCCGGGAACAGTTAATATACTCCTTGTAGATTGGCAGGTTCGGATCATCTGGGTTAAGCGTTCCCATCAGGTAATCACAACGCATGGCAGATTCCCGTACAAACTCAATATCGGCTGTATTGATCTCGTCAATGTACAGACAGCCGTACTGACCGCCCAGAGCCTTCTGCCATTTCTTCTTATCCCCATAGCCCATTACATAGATGATCTTATCGCCACCGGAAGTATGGAAGAGAATGTGGGGGATCTTATCATCTTTGGTTCCGTTTCCGTTGTACTCAGCCAGAACGCCAAAATCATCTATGATTCCAAGATCCTTATTAATGATATTCTTTTCAGCAGTACCGGTATCCTTTGCCGCAATGATGTGCAGCTTCTTGGGGCTTTCTGCTACCTTAAGCATGAACTTAAACAGACCTACCGTAGTCTTACCCGCAGCCGTAGTCCCTTCAAGAAACTCCACAGGAGCATCACATTTAAGAAATGCTTTGTACTTCTCTGACAAAAGAAGGCGTTCATCACTCATTATCCACCACCGCCACGCATTTGCTTAATCAGATCATCAAGCTTGGTCTTCTCAGTCTCCAGGGTACCGGATACCTCCAGCTTATCCTTAAACATTCCCAGGTGCCGCCCGATCAATTCCAGAGCCTTGCCTTTATCATTCAGCTTGATTTCAATACCGTTTGCCCCTTCTTTGATTCCGGCAATGGCTCCCATCTTATCTCCCGGCATTTCAGCTGTGGACTTCACCTGCACTGCATTATAGCTTCCTTGGTTTACAATCGTCACAAAGTCTGTGACATCCGCAAAGCCGATCTTGGCTAATTCCTTTAAAACCATGTCCTGGGTAATCTCAGTACGCTTTTCTCGGTCTTTCATGCGCTTTTCAACATAAACGGCAACGTTAGCATTTGTTAGCATTCGGCTACTGTTTGCTCTAGCTGTTTCATCCTTCTTAACCCTAGGATACGCCACCTTGTAAGCCCTGGTGGCATTAAGATCAATCAGGTATTCATCTGCAAATATTTTCTGTTTGGCTGTTAATGCCATCAGTCTCACCTCACCTTCCAATCTGGCTGTTTTTTACATTAAAAAAGAGACGGGGGTGACCGCCTCTTAGTTTTACCTATTTATTATCGCTAAAATTATGATAATTGCCGCTATAGGCGCAAAGTAACAAAGAAAACCTATAACATACATACGTTTTCCCCTTTTTGCTTTTCTTCCATTATACACCAAAATTGCCAAAAAGAAAAGAGGCGGAGTGGTCACCTCTTAAGATGTTACGCGTAACCTTTAACTGCTCTTACTTCTCCATCACCATAAATTACTGTGTATTCATTATGACAATGTTGGCAATAGCCATGAGTCTTATGCTTGCTAAGATCTGCTCTGTAACGTGAGACTAATTTCTTAGGACACCACGGACATTTTACTTCACGATAATCTGCCATAACTTTTCCCCCTTCCTTTTCCCCATCATACACCAAATTTTCCCAAAAGAAAACACCCATCGACCAAATTTCGACAGGTGTTTTTTTAAGGAAAGGGAGGCGTCAGGTGCCTCCCTTTATTTAAATAATATGTCTACGCTATTTTTCCCTAATAGGTATTCCAAAAGGGTTTTTCTCCTATGAAAAGCTCCACTTACATCTTCTTTATAATTAGAAATCAACATATGATCTAACATTTTCAATACCTTTTGCATCCTTATGTAATACTTATTCTTATCCTTAAATTCTCTTTCACTCTTAATACATGCATTAAAAGTATATGACAAGTCATTATCCAGTACTTTACTGCCATGTATGTACCCACATGCTGTAACATACTCATTTCTAATTAAAGAAAGATCAAACCCACTGAAGTTAAATGCTTTAGATTTTATTTCTTGAAATATCTTTTCAGTTACGTGGTCTTGCTCAACTGTTTTATTAGTTATTAACCTAAGATAATTTTCAATAATAGAGCGTTCGTTGACATACATATAGCGATATTCACCCTTGATAATGCTAATGACATAATAGTAACAATCAGAAACTAAAACTTTATAAAACCTTCCGATATCATTATTTTGGCACATATACTTATAAAAAAATAATGTGCTTTGAAATTACTGAAAAAAAGTCTTTATCAGACTGATTTATAATAATCTTGTTTTCTTCTGCAAAACCTTGTAATGTTAAAATGAACTGGTTAATACTTAATTTAATTTGATCAATTTCGTAATATGTCATATCGTCTTTCATAATTATTTAATCCATCCATCAAATTGGTTCTTTTCAACTTTGATTCTCTTCTCTTCTTTTTCCAACTCAATCTCTTTATTTATAAAATTAAATAATCTTTTCTTATAGGCATTGTAATCCTTATCTTCACTTCGAGAAATGATTTTACAGCAACGGGCAACCATTAAAGTTCTAGATTTCATAACATATCCTTTGTATCTAACCATAAATATATCAGCCAAAAATTTTTCTATCTCGGAGTTTTTTTGCAAATAATTCCTTAGACATTAATAGTTCAGCTACTATACCTATCGTTTTATACTTGGGTACTATGCTATTTTTCAGTTCATTCCGGTATAGCACCAGATCTTTATACATAATTACCCCTCCATCTTTTTCTCGTTTATGTCTATTCTCTGCAAAAACTCTGAACAGATAGCTTCAATATCTTCTCTAGGACTTTTATATTTAGTCGGCAAAGTCCCCCCCATACCATATTGTATGTTATTGGCTACTGCCATAGAAGTAGAAAATATATCTATGTCGTTAACTGCGCGCTTACTTTCAAAACTATTTTTAATTTTAAGTTGCTTAGGTGATAGTTCCTTACTTACCATGGTGTAAACAAGTCCTAAGCATTTTAAGCTGATCCTTTCTTCACGGATCAAATTATTAACTGCTTTTTGCAGTGAGTCAATTCCAACAATTGAGTATCTGTCGATTCTATTTGGTATCAAGTAATAATCTGAAGCCATTAAAGCGCTGTCAGTGTAAATAGTCAACGTTGGAGGACAATCGATAATAATAAACTCGTATTTATCTCTCAACTTATTTTCTTCTATAAAATTACAAATCCTGCGAACAAAAGTATGGTCACTAACCTTATTAACTAATACTAAATTTAGATCACCACACAGTAAATCAAGATTTTGACTCAAATTTATCACTAAATCCTCTGCTTTGGGAGTTGAATAACCTTGCCTCATATCGATTTGAGGCATAAAAAGCCTATATATTGTTTTATTATTACTCAGCACTTCTTCACTGTAAAAATTAGCTTCACTTTCAAGTGCATCTTCATAACCATTTCTTTTATAAGTATCAAGCATTGCTTGCGTACTGTTAAACTGTGGATCTGCATCTATAAGAAGCATGGAATGTCCTTGCTTGCTAGAAAATCTGCTATACCTAAACTAAGAGTGGTTTTTCCAACTCCGCCTTTCATGTTTATTAATGAAACAACTTTTCCCTGCATAATAGTATCCCCCAAATGTTTTCTTTCATTTTATATCATATTATTACTTTTTTTCAACATAAAAAGGCCCCTAGCTATAAGCCAGATGCTTTAAATACCCGGAAAATGTCTTGGGAGAGTATAAACCGGGCTAATCAGCTGCCAAACTGTTACACCTGGCAGCCGTAGGGATGTCACTATTTTGTGTATTCAAGAACCACGTAGCCATACAGCCTGAATAAAGTCCGCTATTGTTTAAAAAGTGATATAAAATGTTGCCAGTTGCGTTACTATAATACATATTTACAGCAGCAGTTAATCGATTTGGCTCATTGTAAGATACAGGAAATACAATCTGCATTGAATTATCATTGTGAGTTAAATTTCCAAACAGATTGATTAATTGCTTAATTTTAAGTTCAGAAACATTTGCAAATAAAAGCCCGTTGCCGCTTTCGTTAGCAAGCTTT
>BBDR01000021.1 GCA_001312405.1 Clostridium sp. NkU-1
TCAGCAGCAACTTTTATAGGATATCATAACTGGTTGTTTTTGTCAACCATCTTTTTGTTTTTCTTCAAAACTTTTTTTCATCGTTCATCGATGTGTTTTGGAAGAAATGTGCCGCCGTTTTCAGCGGCGAGTTATATCATACCAAAGCATTTGACAAAAGTCAACAATAAATTTGATTTTTTTTATTTTTCTTGAAAAATAAAAATTTAAATATATTTAATACAATTTAAATGGGGTCCGGCCCTTAGAAAAGGGCGGAACCCCAGGTGTGAATATCTAGCTTCTTTTTCCGCAGCATTTCTTATATTTTTTTCCGCTTCCGCAGGTACAAGGATCGTTGGGATAGATTTTCGGAGGGTTTTTGCGCTGGGCAGATACTGTCTCCAGGCCCTTCATTACCATTTCATATGGCTTGTGGCCTCTGTTTAACACCATCCTTGTATGATTCCATACGTCGGTGATAATGCTTGTGAACTTCTCCAAATGTTCTTCTGATCCAAAAATGATTCCGGCAGCCTCGATTCCTTCCACAACTTCCTGAAGCTGTCCTCCCATGCTGATCTCCGCCTGAACCTGGCGCAGCAAATATGGAATCCTTTCATCTGGGACGTTCATTTCGTCCGTCAGGAATTTGCTCAGCCGGCTTAATTCTCCGGTCATTAAAAAGCCCTCATTGTCCGCCATGAAACGGATTTCCATCTGGGTAGGGATATAATAAGGAACTTTTTTTTGCATCTGCAGCAATTCTTCAACGCCCTTTTGCTCTGCCAGCGCCTCATCCACAAGGTTTCCATCAATATACCTGACCCCAGGACGGTATGAATGAAGAAGCTCATGGGCATGTAACAGTTCCTCCAGAGAAAGCTTCTTATCTTCATATTTATTAAAGGTTTCCAGCAGAACCGGCGGCGGAGTAACCGCATACAGGGAATTGGCCGCGCGGAGATAGTCACCGATAGTGCCGAACCGCTCACGTTCTTCCCTAAATTCCGGTGTGTTAACCTCTTCATATGCTTTTATAACTTCTTCAGCAATCATAAAATGATTATCGGCTCCTGCCGTTACATAGCCTCCGGCGTAAAGATAATCCATTTCTCCCGTTTCAAAGGATGGCACCTGGAAATCATCTGCTGCCAATTGCTCAAACAATTTTATTTCTGAATTACGGGCACAAAGGAAATAACGGCTCATTACCTTCTGATCCAGAATATGAGCTATGGTCCGTTCCGCCAGCTCTTCCTTTTTAAATTTAGAAAGCCCGCTCATGCCGTGTCTCTTAGCGATCTCAAGGATGCTGCTTTTATCATAGCAGTCATAAATATCTGCTATATGGACTTCTTCCGATGCTGCATCAGAACCCTGATTCAGAAGTTTATTGACGGCAGACATGTCGTACTCTTTCAGCTCTTTTGAACCAGACTCCAAAATTTCATAGTACCCGGCAATGCCTCCGCAGTTTTCCGGGATACAATCTCCTTTGAATTTTACAACCTGAGCCCAGGTTTCCTTATAATCAGCCACCACATCTTCTACCTGGATGGTTAATTCCCAGTTTTTGTCAAGGCCGTAGGTATATGTAAATTTGCCGGTACCGGATACCAGGCTGTCAATGGTTTCATCACTTAAATGATATTGAAATTTCTGGGACCAATTCTCTTTTCCCGGAACTACCCGAACCCCTTCAGAACGGAATTCAAATTCATACAGGTGCTCATCGGACCAGCAGAATGCTGTCTGAATCATCTGATGCAGCTTTCCAAAGGTTATCCCTTCCGGTACCAGAACCCTTCTCCAAATCGGCGGCTTGCTGCCTTTGATCGTGATTTTCAGTTGATATGCTCCCATGAAAACGCCCTCCTGTCTTGTATCCTTTGTATCCGTTCTTAAATCACGGAATGATTTTTATATTTCTACTATAAAATAAGCGCACGTTACAATTTACCATATTTCTTCCTGTTCTGTCCAGTCCATCCCGCTAATTTTTGCAAAGGAAAGGCTGTTTTTTGTAATTATAACAACTTTTCAGCGCTGAAACAGCTTCTCTTCTTAAAATAGAGGAATTTCGTTTCCCATTCTGCGAATACTAATAAGAAGAAAAAAAGGAAGCCGGCATGCTTTACACAACCTTTACATTTTCTATACTAAATCATGATATCAGAAATATTTCCCTGCTGATATACTCCATGATGTAAGCGAAAGCAATTTTAAAAAGAAAAGAGGAGAAAGTAAATATGAAAAAAAATTTTGTTAAGGCAATTGCATTAGCTGGTATGGCAGTTCTTACAATGGGAACTTTAGCCGGCTGCGGCAGCAAAAATGCTGAAACACAGGCTCCTGATACAAAAGCCGAGGCCGGCACTACAAGCGGGACAACCACAAAAGAAGATACGGCTGCTAATTTAAAAGGCTCTATCAGCATGGTTGGTTCTACCTCTATGGAGAAATTCGCAACCGCTTTAAGTGAAGTGTTTATGGAAAAATATCCGAGCGTTACCGTGCAGGCCGAATTTGTAGGATCCGGCGCAGGAATCGAGGCAGTCAGCAATGGTTCTGCAGATATCGGTAACTCTTCCCGTAATTTAAAAGATGAAGAAAAAGCAAAGGACGTTGTTGAAAACATCGTTGCAATCGACGGAATTGCCGTTGTCTCTGATCCGGCCAATACCGTTGAGAATTTAACAAAAGATCAGCTGATCAACATTTACAACGGCACAACTACTAACTGGAAGGACTTAGGCGGAGCAGATCAGCCGATCGTTGTTATTGGACGTGAGGCCGGTTCCGGTACAAGAACTGCTTTTGAAGAGCTGCTAAAGTTGGAAGATGCCTGTAAATACAGCAATGAGCTGGACAGCACCGGTGCAGTTATGGCAAAGGCCGCTTCCACTCCAGGCTCCATTGGCTATGTTTCTCTGGACGTTCTTGATGACACCGTAAAAACTCTGAAGCTGGAAGACAAAGAACCTACGCCGGAAAACATCAAGGCAGGTTCCTATATCTTAAGCCGTCCCTTTGTTATGGCTACCAAAGGAGAGATATCAGAGCAGAGCGATCTGGTAAAAGCATTGTTTGATTATATCCATTCTGATGAAGGAAAGGATTTAGTAAAAGCCGTTGGTTTAATCCCGGCAAACTAATTGAAAAGAAACTCTTCTAATACTGCATAACGATAATATTTACAGGGGACGCAGCCAGATGATTATGCTACGTCCCCGTTTTTGAAAGGAGCTGTTATATGAGACCAAAGTCTTATTCCATATTTGGTGGTCACGGAAGTAAATCAGGTGTTGAGCATGCTGCAGAGGTTATCTTTACTGTCTGCGGCTTCTTTGCCGTTTTGGCTGTGGCCTCTATCAGTCTGTACATGGTTATAAGTGGTACGCCGGCACTTTTTAAGGTGGGAATTCTGGATATTCTCTTCGGAACCATCTGGAGGCCGGAAGCCGCTTCCCCAAGCTTTGGCATTCTCTATGTTATTCTGACCTCCATCATGGGTACGGCACTGGCGATTCTGATCGGCGTTCCTATCGGCGTTATGACTGCCGTTTTCCTGGCTGAGGTGGCGCCTGTTAAGCTTACCAGGATCGTGCGCCCGGCAGTGGAGCTGTTAGCCGGCATTCCTTCTGTTATTTATGGTTTGCTTGGAATCCTGATTTTAAACCCTTTGATGTATAAACTGGAGTTAAAAATATTTGCAGGCTCTGACACCCACCAGTTTACCGGGGGCGCGAATCTGATTTCCGCTGTTTTGGTGCTGGCCTTAATGATTCTTCCTACAGTTATCAACATCAGTGAAACGGCGCTCCGCGCTGTTCCCCAGCACCTTAGAAGCGCTTCCCTGGCCCTTGGAGCCACTAAGATCCAGACGATTTTCAACGCGGTCCTTCCGGCAGCAAAGTCCGGTATTATTACCGCAATCGTCCTTGGAACAGGCCGTGCCATCGGTGAGGCAATGGCCATCAGCCTGGTGTCCGGAAGCTCAGTAAATATTCCTCTTCCTTTCAACTCAGTCCGTTTCCTTACCACTGCGATCGTATCGGAGATGTCTTATTCCGCCGGGCTTCACAAACAGGTGCTTTTTACCATAGGCCTTGTCCTGTTTGCTTTTATTATGCTCATTAACATTACTCTTAACAACCTGTTAAAGAAAGGAGATGAAAGCCATGACAAATGATATCGCTATTCCTGTTCAAAAGGATTCTGCAGTAATCCACAGCATTTATAACCGGAAAAACCGGATCTCCGATTCTGTCTTAACGGTTCTTATTTACTTATGCGCTTCCATCTCCATTCTGGTCCTGATCGGGATCATGGGCTATGTGTTTGTCCGCGGTGTTCCCCAGATCAGCCTGGAATTTCTGACAACTGTGCCAAGTACGATCAGGGGAACCTTTGGTATCGTGGGAAACATTGTAAACACCTTATATGTGGTGGTCATTACCCTGTTAATCGCCACTCCCCTGGGTGTTGGCGCAGCCATTTACTTAAACGAATATGCAAAGGGCGGAAAAGTGATCCGCATCATCGAGTTCACCACAGAGACCCTGGCAGGTATTCCCTCCATTATCTTCGGCCTATTTGGCTATGTATTTTTCGGCATCACCCTGGGCCTTGGCTATTCCATTCTCACCGGCGCCCTGACCTTATCCATCATGGTTCTTCCTCTTATTACCAGGACCACCCAGGAAGCCTTAAAAACCGTTCCTGAGAGTTACCGCTTTGGTGCCCTGGGCATTGGTGCTACCAAATGGTACATGATCCGGACTATCCTGCTTCCCAGCGCCATGCCAGGCATTGTGACCGGAATCATTCTGGCCATCGGACGTATCGTAGGAGAGTCCGCTGCCCTTCTCTTTACGGCAGGAAGCGGCTATCTTCTTCCCAAGGACTTTTTCGGAAAGATCTTTGAATCAGGCGGCACCCTGACGATTCAGCTTTACTTATGCATGCAGAAGGCCAAATATGATCAAGCCTTTGGAATTGCCGTTGTTCTTCTGGTCATCGTACTGGCAATAAACGGACTTGCAAAATATCTGTCTCATAAATTCAATACGGAGGTCAAGGAATCGTGAATACCAATACAGTAAAAATTTCAACCAACAATCTAAATCTATACTATGGCACGAACCATGCCCTAAAAGATGTAAACTTAAATCTCTATACAAATAAAATTACGGCCTTTATCGGCCCTTCCGGATGTGGAAAATCTACCTACTTAAAAACATTAAACCGAATGAATGACCTGGTTCCAAGCGTAAGAATAGAGGGAGAAGTTCTTTTAGACGGAGAAAACATCTACGATCCACGGGTCGACACCACCCTTTTACGCAAAAAAATCGGCATGGTATTCCAGCAGCCAAATCCGTTTCCAATGAGCATTTACGACAATGTTGCTTACGGCCCAAGAATTCATGGCATAAAGAATAAATCCGAACTTGACGATATCGTGGAAAGAAGCTTAAAAGGGGCGGCTCTTTGGGATGAGGTATCCGACCGTTTAAAGAAATCAGCTCGGCCTATCCGGCGGCCAGCAGCAGCGCCTTTGTATCGCCCGGGCCCTGGCAGTTGAACCTGAGGTACTGCTTATGGATGAACCCACCTCTGCCCTGGACCCAATCTCCACCCTGAAAATCGAAGACCTGATGGATGAATTAAAAGAAAAATACACAGTTGCAATCGTTACCCACAATATGCAGCAGGCAACCCGAATTGCCGATTATACCGCCTTTTTCCTTGTGGGAGAGGTGGTGGAATACGCTTCCACAACCGAGCTTTTCACTGCCCCTGAGGACAAAAGGACCGAAGACTACATCACAGGACGCTTCGGCTGATCCATTTTATTGATAGAACAAATAAGGAGAAGAAAAAAATGACAACAAGAGTTAATTATGAACACGAATTAAGCCTCTTAAACCATGACATAAAAGAAATGGGGCGTATGGTAGAAGACTCTATTGAACAATGCTTTGTAGCATTTGAGGACCAGGATTTTGAGAAGGCAGAGGATATCATTAAAGGAGACCGTACCATCAACGACTTAGAGCGTTCCATCGAGGCCCGCTGCCTCTCCATCATCTTACGCCAGCAGCCTGTTGCAGGAGATTTAAGAGTGGTTTCCAGCGCCTTAAAGGTGGTTACAGACTTAGAACGTATCGGCGACCACGCTTCCGACATCGCCGAGCTCATCCTGCGCATAAAGGGCGAACACGTTTACCATGTAGTCCGCCACATCCCCTCCATGGCCACAGCCGCCCGCGAAATGGTCCGGTGCTCCATCGAAGCCTTTATAAACCAGGATTTAGAAACTGCAAAGCAGATCGAAAAGCAGGATGATGTGGTTGATGAATTATTTGATAAGGTAAAAAAATGATGTAGTTGATTTATTAAAACAATCCACAGAGCATATTGACCAGTGTATTGATTTGTTAATGGTGGCAAAATATTTAGAGCGCATTGGCGACCATGCTGTAAATGTATGTGAGTGGACAGAGTTTTCCAAAACCGGAGCTTTGAAGAATGTCCGGATATTGTAAAGCTACGAGCAGTGCGTTCATAAAAGTGAAAGAACCCATAAGAATGCCAGCATTCTTATGGGTTCTTTTAATTTTATGGACATACGGCGACAGCCGTCAAGCGAGAAGGAGCGCAGCGGATTCGAGCTTGAACACTGCGGACTCCCGGGCAACACAATCAAACCCAACCCCATCTCCCACTCTACAACATCGCCCCACCTCTACAATAAGTCTGGACCACCTCATAATCATCCCGGAGAACCACAAAATCCGCATCATACCCTGCAACCAGTTTCCCCTTCCTATCATCAACCCCCAAACACTTAGCAGGATTAATAGTACAGGAATTCAGCGCCGAATCAAACGGCACCATAGCATCCTCCACCAAAATCTTCAGACCCTTATTCATCTTCAGCGTACTGCCCGAGATGGTATTCGTCCCTTTCAAATAAGCCAGGCCATTTTCCCGAATCTCAATGCTATGCCCACCCAGCTGAAAATCCGTTCCAACAGCGCAATGCTTTGGACAAAGAGAATCCGTAATCATAATCGCATGGTCCCTGCCCTTTATCGTATAATAATTATTAAGCGACGCCAAATGGGAATGGCATCCATCGCAGATAATCTCGCCAAATATATCCCTCACCCTGAAAGCAGTACCTACCAGCCCCGGATTCCGGTGATGATAAGGTGTCATGCCATTATACACATGAGTCATAGAAGTAGCCCCATTTGCGATCCCCATAAGGGCCTGCTCATAGGTTGCAGACGAGTGTCCCATACTCACTACCACACCATTATCCGTACAATACCTTGTCAAATCAAAATTCTTATCATGCTCGGGCGCAAGTGTAATATATTTAATCATGCCCTTTGCCGCTTCCTGATACTCCTTAAACTGCGCGATAGAAGCGGTCGCAATCGCCTCCGGCGGCTGAGCCCCCTTATATTCCATATCCAGATAAGGCCCTTCAAAATGAATTCCAAGGATCTCCGCGCCTTCGTATCCGCTTTCCGCCACAGCTGCCACGTTGGCAACCGCCTTAGTCAGCACATCCGGCATCTGGGTCACTGTGGTCGGTAAGATAGAGGTTACTCCCTCTTCCGGTATCCGCCTCATCCATTCCCGCAGCCCTTCCGGTTCACCGTCATTGGTATCATATCCATAAGCTCCATGGGTATGGATATCAATAAATCCCGGGACAATCCTGTCATCCCCATAATCCTGATCTGCCGCCATCTTACCATACTCATGGACTGCCTTAATCTTTTCATCTTCCACCTGTAGCTGTGCCGGGATGAACTGTCCTGCAATCCAGACCCGTCTGCTCTGTATTATCATAACCGTAACCCTCTCTTTCCTGATTTTCTTCCCATGCGTTTGGGCGTAAAGGGATACTCTCAAAGAATATTTCCCAGTCATAGCACCATCTGCCGGTACACTGTTGTGTTTACCTATAGTATAAACAGTTCCCTCTCCCTTTTCAAGATGATTAAGCACAGATTCCATTCTTTTTCCAGCCATAGACAAATACCCTCAGCAAGCTGCAGGGTATCTAACTCGTTCATCATTCGCCAGATGCAGAAGATCCATAGATTTCTGCGCCTGTCTCCTTCCATGCCAAAATCAATCCTGAGAAATAGGCCACCGGATAATCACCCGGAATAAGTCTGCCTCCACTTCTATCTGAAGCCTGCCGTTTTGCAGCTCCACAAAGCTTTTCGCAATTGCCATTCCAAGACCGGAGCCTTCCGTGTTCCGGGACTGGTCCCCTCTGACAAACCTTTCGGTTATTTCATTCGGATTAAAGGTTAGCTCTGCAGCCGAAACATTCTTTAGAGTGGTGACCACATAGTCTCCGTCCTTCTTCATATCAATATAAGCCCTGGTATAAGGCATTGCATATTTAATAATATTCGTCAGCAAATTATCAAATATCCGGTAGGTCTTCTGGCTGTCCAGAGGAAGAACGATCTTTTCATCCGGCAGATTCCATCTGAAATCAATGGTAGATTCCTCTATTTTGTCACTAAGCTCCAGGCTGACCTCCTTTAGCAGGCTGACAATATCCACATCCTCCAGATTCAGCGTCACATTATTGCTGTTAGCCTTACTGATTTCAAACAGGTCCTCAATAAGTGCCTTCAAACGCATTGATTTCTGTTCCAGTATATCAATATAAGCCTTCCTCTGCTCAGGCGTCGCCTGGTCATCCCTTAAAAGGCTTACATAAGTGATAATGGCTGTTAAGGGAGTTTTCAGATCATGGGACATATTGCTGATCAAATCCGTTTTAAGCTTCTGGCTTTTCACCTCTTCACCCACTGCCACCTTAAACCCGCTTTGTATCTTCTGAATCTCCTTCTTAAACGGCTCAAACACACTTAAGTCCTCTTCTATGGAAACCTCCAGATTTCCCTCTGCGATCTGGTTTGTGGCCCTTAAAAGGATCTGATATTTATCACTTAGATCCCTGTAATATTTTCTCATCACAATAAACAAAATGATAGAATAAATTATCAAAGCGCCGATTCCAAAAAACCACAGGCTGCAGAGAACAGACAGAATAATAAAGTTCACTCCCACGATCCGGAAAATAGTCCGGTCAGACCGTTCCTGAAGATTTATATTCCCCACAAAATTATAAACTTTGCTGCAAAGGTTTCTCACCCATTGCCAAAACCAACCGCACAGGGTCCGTTCATAAATATAACGTTTCAGACCGATATGAATGGCATCCCGCACGCATAAAACCGCCCAGTAGACGATTGCAAAGGGGATAGACCACCACATCAGGTTCCAGAGCTTTATCATAATACCCGCCACCAGGGGCAGAAAATTGGCCCGCATAAGAGCGTCATATAAATCACCCCGGTTTGTCACTGCCACAAGATTTGTAAGCCCTGTTCCAAAAAGTACGGCACCGCATATAACTCCCGCGACGACTTCCAAAGGCGTTCGTAAAATCCTGCTGCACTCCGGAAGATCCGGGTCAAAAAAACGAAAAGAAAAAGGCTGCAATCGCTACGGCGCAGACCAGGCCAATAAATATCCTGGAAACACTGCCTGAGTAATTATAGGCATTCCAGACAGTTTCTCTCTCCTCTTCATATGCAGCGATCTGCTGAGGCCTCATTCCATAAGCAAAGGTTACATTTCTTGGGTTTTTCAGCTTTAAATCCGCCTCATAACGATACTGTTCCCAATAATAATCACTCATGGGGTCCTTGTCCCCTAACATCCCCAGGGTATTCAAAAGCCTGACCGTATTATCTCCGTTTACGGCCCCGGCCTGCATACGCCCCAGATCATCATAACGAAGCTCAGCCTTAAACGTATATTCACCGCTTCCTCCAATGGAGCGGCCTCCTGCATGATCGGCCAAAACCTTGCCGTTTCCATCAAGAATCTGATAATCCACGAAATTTCTTATGCCATTAAAATTCCGGTTCCAGGATTCATATTCCCTGACACAGTTTTGACGCAGCTCCTTTAAATACTCATGCCGCTCCTCCTGGTCAGGCAATTCACTAAATTCCTCCCCGGCAGCAGCAATGGCATCTGCTCCTTCCATGACTTCCGCCTCTCCTTCCGAAGCCGCCGTCCAGTTGTTCATACCATTCTTTAATTCTTCCTCTGCCAGAGGGAAATAGAACTGGAAGGGAGAAATGACACTGCCCTGTTCATACTGGGCCTGTTCCAGATAAAGCACATAATTGCCTAGCACCAGACGCTTAAGGAATGCATCCTGCTCGTAAACAGGCTCCTCATATCTGGCTGATTCATTTTTAAAAAACGGATACAGCCCCACCATGACCGAGGCCGCCGTTAAAATTACGAACAACGCCAGAAGTATGCTGATTCTATGCCTGTTTTTCAATTTTATATCCAACTCCCCACACCACCTTTAAATATTTCGGCTCCTTCGGGTTGATCTCGATCTTTTCCCTGATTTTCCTTACATGAACCATGATCGTATCTGTGTTAATGGCCCGTTCATTCCAGACCCGCTCATAAATCTCTTCCGCGGAGAACACTCTTCCCGGGTTTTTCATAAGAAGAGCCAATATCTTAAATTCAATGGGAGTCAGCTTTACCGGCTTTTCATCAACGGTCACTTCCACCGTATCCTCATTCAGCTCCAGTCCTCCGATAGAATAAACATTGCTTTTTTCCCTCTGCTCCTTTGCTTCCAGCATATCCATATATTTTTATAGCGCCTAAGCTGGGAATTCACCCTTGCCAACAGCTCCATGGGAGTAAATGGCTTTGCAACATAATCATCGGCGCCGATGTTAAGCCCCATGATCTTATCCACTTCCTCAGACTTTGCCGACAGGATGATCACAGGAAAATCATAGGTTTCCCTTAATTTCACGGTCATGGTAATGCCATCCATTCGGGGCATCATCACATCCACAATAGCCAGATGGATCTCTTCCTTCTCTAATATCTTAAGGCCTTCCACACCGTCCGCCGCCTGAAACACCTCGTATCCCTGGCTCCTTAAATATATCACGATCCCCTCTCTGATCTCTTTATCATCCTCTACCAATAAAATGTGGTTTGCTTCCATGTTTTCTCTCCTTTCCCTTTTTCTGTCCATTCTGTCTGGACATAGAGGTATGCCTGTAAGGCGTTCCTCATTTCTGCCCGGTTTTTAGGCAAAAAGGTATCCCCATTTATGATACCACATTTTCTATCTTTTTACTTTAATTAAAGGATACGGGAGCAATCTTAAATGGAAGGGCACAGAAAACGAAAGAAATTCTAAAATTTTCATCTCCTTCTTTATCAGGCATTTCCATAAAAGAAAAGGCGCATCAGGATTTCCAAAATCCTTAATGCGCCTTTCCTATGTTATTCCGATGTCTTCCGTATATTGCTTTCCATCAGCCGGTTATATCCCAGCCAGCCGTTATTGTCTCCTGCACCCTTTAACACCTCGATCATGGTCTCCATCTTGGCATCTGTATTATCTGCAAAATTCAAAGCCAATGCCTCAATCAAAGCCGGTTTTTTGGGAGAACCATATTCCAGCTCCCCATGATGGGCCAGAATGCAGTGCTTCAGCTCAGAAGCCGTCTTTCCGGAAACCTTCAATCGTCCGGATCCTCTCTCCCAGCATTTCCGTTCCAATGATGATATGGCCTAAAAGCTGCCCGTCATCGGTATAGTCGTTCTCCGGAAATGTGGAAAGCTCCCTGGTCTTTCCGACGTCATGGAACATGGCAGCGGTAATGAGCAGATCCCGGTTAATGAACGGGTAGTAGCCGGCGTAATAATCGCACAGCTTTACAACACTTAAGGTATGCTCCAAAAGGCCGCCCACAAAGCCATGGTGAACGCTTTTCGCCGCAGAGTGAAACTGAAATGCTTTAGCAAAAGCAGCATCTTCTACAAAAAAAGCTTTCTGACAGCTTTCTTAAATAAGGGTTCTTAACCGTCCGGATAAAGCCCAGAAGCTCCTCAAACATTAGTCCGATATTCTTAGAGGAAACCGGAAGATAATCGCCGGGGGCAAATTCTCCCTCATCCGCTTTCCGGATCCGTTTGATATTTAACTGGTTGGAATTCTGGAAAACAGTCACATCTGCATCTATGTATACATAATCCAGAGTTTCAAAATTTCCGATTCCCGGTGAACCCAGATCCCAGATCTTGGCATCCACGGTTCCGGTCTTGTCCTGAAGAATCAGGTTTCCATATTCTTTTCCTGATTTCGTCAAAGCAATCTGCTTATTTTTACATAAATACACATCTGACACATGCATTCCTTCACGGAATGAATCTACATACCTCATTGTTTTCCTCCACATTCTTAGCCCCAGGCAACACGGAAGCCAGGAAGATTACCTGGCTCCAATGGTTACCTGATACTGTATCTCTTTATATTCTTCCCTTCCATTGCGGGAAACACTCACAGTAATCACATCTCCTGGATTGGAATCCTCAAGCACTGCCTGAAAGTCCTTCATGGTAACAATGGTTTCATCTCCCATGGTCCTTATAATATCGCCGCACTGGATCCCCGCATTATAGGCAGGACTATCTGCGTTCACATCAACCACATACACCCCAAGAGGCATACCGTTGCCATTCATAACGGCACTTACTTCCTGTCCCTTAATGCCAAAGTATGGGAATGGCACACCATTGCTTATCTTTTCCAGAATGGTCTTATAATCGGATATGGCCATAGCTGCCGTCATATCCTTACTGTCGTCATTTTTATAATCATCCGTTACCCAGCCGATGATCTGGCCTGATGTGTTCATGAGGAACGTGCCGGTTCTGGCATTTCCCTTCACATCAGAATAAAGGATGCGCGTCATACCATCGGTAATCTGCACATTTTTCGTTATATACGATATAAATCCATATCCAGCAGAATGGACCATGCCGGCAGGGCCGCCAATGGCCACAACCAGATCCCCCTGCTTTACGGAATAGGAATTCCCTAACGGGATTGCCTTAATCTCCTCTAACAAAGCTCTTCCAAGATCCGCCGTGGAAACGCTTACGATGGCCATTCCGGAAAGCTTATCGGTCTGCTTAATGGTTCCCTGAACCTCTGACCCGTCAGAAAATGCCACACGGATAGCCTCCGCATCCTCAACTGCTTCATCTGATGTAAGCACCAGAAGCTCCTGGTTTGTAGAAGCAGTGATCACTCCGGAGAACAGGCCGGAATTTTCTACAGGGTTGTTAAACCAGTCTGTCTGGGTCTTTACAGAGTGGACCGTTACAATCCCCTTGTCCACCTTTTGGACAAGAGACCTTAAGTTTCCATACAGGGTATTTAAATCATCTACTGAAAACGGATATTTCTCCATAGCGGACTTTAAAATATCCTCGATCGGTTCTGTCTCAGCCACAGACCCTGTTTCAGCCTCAGAAGGCATAGTTTCAGGATCATCCTTTGGTATGGTCACAGGAACACTTTCACTGGTGGATCCTTTTGCAAAAAAATCTTTCAGCTACAGGTCGGGATATGGCAAATGTAACAGCTGCAACAATTCCGAAAATAACCGCAGTCGCAATAAGGCCCAAAGCCCTTTTTAGCATATCCCTTTTTGACATGGGCTGTCTCACTATCTTTTCATTGATAAACTGACGCGGCTCCGTCTTTCTATCATCTGGCCCGTTATTTTCCGGCATACTTACCCTCCTTTGCAGAAGACCTAAGTACCATTATAAGGTTGTTCCACCCTTAATGCAAGAAAAAAACTACAGAAATAACATATCCATTACATAAATTACCGCAACAACATGGAATTTTCAGTCTGTAGGTAAGCAGACATGTTTCTCTTAATGGAGCGTTTTTAAAATTTATGAAAAAGATACGTTCTGACAATGCTCTTATCATATGCAGTTTAATGCATATATAAAGATGGGGGATGTGCCTCTATTCTTCCCTTTTCCCCCGTTCATATTAACTATATCAGTTGTCAATATATAAAACTTTTTATAAATTTACTTCTAAAAATAACCTTTGTGTTTTCATGCCTTTATGTTTGTAGAATTCCAAAGCATTTTTATTAAAATCCCAAGCCATGAGTTCTAACCTTTTTGCTCCTCTTGCCTCAGCTAATTGTTTTGCATATTGATACAATTTGCTTCCCACTCCGAGACCTTGATATTCATCACTAACGCAAATGCCATCAATATAGGCTATAAAGCTTGATACCATTGCCGGATTATTGGCGGAAATACGGAAAGTTATAATACATATGCCTGCAATCTCATCTCCATTGGATGCCACAAATATAGTTAAATTTTCTTCCTTCAATTTTTCAATATAATCTCCGTAGGTATATAGTTGTGCAATATTCTGATACAAATCAGGCCTATTATTTGCATGAATGTTATGCAATTTACACATTAACTTATCAACCGTTTTATAATCGTTTTTTTGTTGCCTTTCTGACTTGTATATCCATAACAATTATCATAACTCAGTATTTTGACCGAATTTTCCTTTCCTTAAAATCTGTTGTCCAGCTATAAAGTGCAGTTAAACATATTTTCAACGCATAAAAATATATTTATTAACCTTTTCCGCTTATTATAAAATTACTGAATAATATACTTGGACTTCCAAAAAGAGACTTAGAAGGTATTCCAAAATAAATGTCATTTCCAACAGCAAGAATCGATTTAAACAATTCATAAATATTACCAGAAATAACAAATTGCTCAATAGCTGTGTTTCTGTTTTTAATAATTAAAATTCCTTTAGCCGGAAGGCTAAAATCTCCTGACGTTATATTTAACCCTGAATTTAGTCCACTTATTTCCGTAACAACAATTACCTTATCGACCTTTTTTTTTAATTCTTCAAAAGATGTTCTTCCTTTTTTTAATGTATAGATTTGTTGGATAAATACTTGTAGTTGTTCCATCTCCAGTAACATAACCATTTGATGTTGATTTCTTCCCCATCTTTATGCCCATTTTGACATTATATAATAAAGTAATCAATTTACCATTTTTTATAACATATTTTTTTATAGATGGTGTTCCTTCTTCATCATATTTACGATAATTATTATGCATTAATGGATTATCAATAATCGTCAATAGGGGTGATGCAATTATAGTACCTTCTTTGTTTAATAAAATACTCAGGCCATTATAAACTCTTTCGGCTGAAAATATTGGAGCAATCTGTTGAAGCAATTTTGTCATGACATCATTTTTAATAATAATGTTATATATCCCAGACTTCGGAGATTTTGATTCAATTTTTGCCAGTGTTTTATTAATAGCATCTTCAACACATAAATTTATATCTATTTGATCGTTACATGATATGTAAGATAACCCTGAATACTTTCTTCCTTTCTTCTCCATCAAAACATTGATAGATAAATAGCCCGTATTATAAACTTGTCTTAAATTCATCCTATTTGAATTATAAATATTAACTATAATTTTTTTGGTATTATGCAGAATAGAAATAACCTTCAAGTCTGAGATTCCTTTATTAAATATAGCTTTTTCAAGGCTTTTAGCTAAGCTGATTTTACAGACATTATTCATATCTACTAATTCACAATATTTCCTTTTTTTGCTTATAAACACAGTTGCCTTTTGTAACCTTTTCAACCTCTTTAACATATTGAGCATTATCAATTGCATGCATAACCAATATTTCCGGCTTTTCAAAACATTCAGTATACGCACATCCTGTATTAATTTCCCAATTAATAGATAAACTAATACTTCTTTTGATGCGATAATATAATTATCTATCTCTCCATTTAATATATTAAACTGTGTTTTTTTCTTTTTTTAATATGTACTACTTCTACATAGTTACATCCTATTTCTTTAGTATACTCAAAAATTCTTTTAATATAATTATAGTTTTCCACGCTTTTTCTTACCACCAATTAAGATATTACTGACTTTTATTCTAGGTTGCCCTATTCCAACAGGTAGTTTACCTGACTTTGATACACACATGCCTTGTCCCAGTTCTAAATTATTAGCCACCTTTTCAATGTTCATTAATACTTCAGAACTTTTTCCTATTAAGGAAGCTCCTCTAATTGGATAACCTATTTTTCCGTCCTTTATCCAGTAGCTTTCGGTAACAGAGAAGTTAAATTCACCAGTTATTACATTGGCTGATCCACCTCCAACGTTTTTTTACATACAAACCTTCTTTAATATCTTTAAATAATGAATCAGGGTCATCTGTTCCCCCCACAATATATGTATTAGTCATTCTTGATGAAGGAATATATGTATAATTTTGGCGCCTACCATTTCCAGTACTTTTCTGCCCTAATTTTTCAGCCCCTGATTTATCAAATAAATATCTCTGTAATATACCATTCTTTATAATAACGGTATGCTGCGTTGCTGTTCCCTCATCATCAATACATGATGACCCCCAGCCTCCTCTTATTCTTCCATCATCAATGTATGTAACACAATCCGCAGCTATTCTAACACCTATTTTATTACTGAATTCTGAATATCTTTTAACTGCATTATCAGATTCTAAGGGATGTCCACAAGCTTCATGAAAAATAACTCCACCAAAACCACTTTCTATAACTGCAGGGTATGTTCCATATGGACATTCTGATGCGTGCAGCATATTAATTGCTGTCTGAGCAACATCTTTTCCAAAACCTTCACAATCAACATTATTCCAATATGAATATCCAGTACTTCCTCCAAGGGTCTTTATTCCTGTTTGACTATCCTTCTCATTAGATGCAACTACTTTCACAGTACATCGTGTTCTTGGTCTGTTATCATATTGAAAATTTCCTCCACTATCGCATATAAAAACATCTTGTTCAATATCAATATATTCCACACCAGCAAGATTAATTTCATTCGAAAAACCTTTTGCAGACTTATATATATCAGATATAAGTTTGATTCTTTTAGCATTTGTAACATTATCAAATATCTTTTTTTTCAATTATTTTATTATTACTCATTGGTAAACTTATTGGAAAATATCCCAGCGATATCTCTGATGTTAATATTTTTATTAACTGGATTAATTTACTTTTAGAAAGGCTGTTTGTATATGAATATGCTGTTTTACCTTTCGCAATTATTCTTATACCGGCCCCATATATTTCCGAATATATTAAGTTCTTTATATCGCCATTTACTATAGATACTCCATTTTGTGTAGTATGTTCTGAAAATATTTCTACATAATCTGCACCACGAGATAACCCTAGTTCTACTACTTCTTTTGCAATTCTTGCATCAACCATTCTATTTACTCTCACCTTTTTATTGCTCTTTAATATTTATAGAGTCCAAATAAATATGTAATATATTCAAAATAATTTCTCTATGAGTTTCACTTCCTATCATACTTATAAATTTTAATATTTCTTTCTCAGATGCCCCATATTTGCAGAATAGCTTTTTATTCAGTTCTTTATTATCAAGCACTATATTTAATCTTTCAAAAAAATTTTCCGTAACCAAATAATTCTGAAAGATAATTATCACAGACCTTTATACAGTAATTATTCCATTTTTCTATTAATGCTGCATCATCACAAATAACACTGTTTAATTCTTCGATTTCTGTATTAAACTTAATCAGATTTTCATCTTTCATAAGATCAATGCCATTCGAATTACAGTGCTGATCATATGGGATTATCTTATACGATGTTTTATTATAAAAATCTATATCAATTTGTACTAAATATCCCCTAAAAAAATTATTATATTTAATATCATAGTTAAATATGAAATTTCCCTGACCATACGATATAAATCCATCTTTATAGTATTCTGTTCCACTCGTACAATGTGAATGCTGCCATAATATGCAACTTGCCCCTGAATCTATTAAGTTTTTACTTATATTTTTCATCCTTGGACTAGGATATCTGAAGAATTCTCTCCCTCCATGTAAAATTATAATCTTTACATCACATGTTTTCATATCATTGTATATTGTTTTTGCAATTCTGAAACAATCTAAAGAATTTGCTCCTGGTTCATAATCCGAAGCTAATTCATCTTCATTTTCTGCTGCTGATAGTATTCCTATTGTCTTATGATTAATATTTAATATCATAGGCTTTGATGCTTCTAATATATTTTTTTCCAAGACCAACAGTTTCAATCCCATATTCGCTACACGCTTTTAAAGTTGATATTATTCCTTCTTTACCGTAATCCTTAATGTGATTATTAGCTAAAGATAGATATTTTATATTTGCTTTCTTGATTGCATTCAAGCAATGTGGATTCGCAGCAAATTTGAATCCAATTTTTTTTACTGGATTTATATCTTCACACAATGTTGATTCTAAGTTCGCAATAGCAATATCTGCACTTTGGAATAGATGAAGAGAATCACCAAATAATTCATCTACATTACCCCCAATAAATAACTCCCTATCCTTCATGCTTGGACATATATCACTTGCTACAATAATTCTTGTATTCATAGTAACACCTTCTTCGCACTTAATACTACTTTTAACAATAGTTTTTATTTTTCTGCAATTATACATGAGTAGACTACTTTTACTGGTAACGAACCTTCATTATCTGCATATGAGTTCATATTTTCCACGAATTTTTTTCATCAATAAACTTTGCTTATCCTTTTCAACTAAGTTTAACCATTGATAACGAAACATCATGCGAAATAAATAATAATTTATAAAGCTTATACCATCTATAAATTCCATTGTGAAATTTTCTATTTTGATATTAATTACTTTATATGATAATTCCAATAAAACCTTATTATAATAGTCAATATCTTTTCGTTGCATAAATAAAATTTCATTATATTTTTTTTTAACATCTTTAATGTTTAATTCATCCAATGTATTAATAAATATGTCATTTATTATTTTCATTGAACTTGGTAATATAACTGTAAATATAATACGGCCACTTTTTTTAAGTATCCTATAACATTCTTTTAATACCACCTTCTTGTCCTTACATGCACTTATACCATTATTTGATAAAATAAAGTCCAGCCTTTCATCCTCAAACGGTGTCTTTTCAGCAAAGCCATTAACTGTTGTAATATTTGTTAATGACCTTGCCTTTGCTTTTGATTCTAAAAGCTCAAGTGCTTTTTTTCCATGGATCTAAGGCATATATTTTTCCTTTATTTCCTAATCTGGCTGCTATCTCAAGAGAAGGAAATCCTGTCCCACACCCTAAATCAAGTATATTCAGATTTACTCCAACCTTTATTTCATTTAGCAACGTAATGCCAAAATAAGCGCTCCATATTGGCAGATCATCATAGAATGGCGTTATATCATCCCAATTAGATATTTCACGATATATCTTCTCCATTTACGTTCACAACGTCCTTGTCTAATTTAAGATTTTTTAACAATACATATGTAATAAGCATCATTAATAAAACAATGGCTAATAAAAATATTTGATATGTTAATGCAATAGAAGATGATGCATAATACCTGCCAATTTATCTGAAAGTCCAGCAAATAAAGTTCCAATACTTCCAAATAGCCAAATAGCAAATCTTCTAACAGCAAAAATCTGCCTTGTTTAGTAATAGGAACATTAGTCTGCCACCATGCCTGGCTACAAGCATCCATGATTTGATTAGCTATGGTAAAGATTATTACTCCGAATCCGCTGACCCATACAAACCTCTGATAACATATGATCAGCATTCCTAAATATGAGAGGCTAACACCAATCTTGAATGACCTTCCAATTTTATCGCCTACACCTAAAGTGGTTATAAGTACTGCCCCTAATACTCCGCCAATGCCAAATAATGTTTCAATATTACCATAGATTATGGAACCATTACTATACTCCGACAATATGTAAACCGGCAGGATAACGTTAATTGAATTACTTGCAAATATATATATTGCACAAATGATAAGGACATATAACATATTTTTATTATCACCAATAAAAGTTATACTATCTTTAAGCGAATTGCAGCCCTCCTTAAAAGATATTGCCTGATTAACTTCAAGTAACCTATTAGTAAGCCTTGTGAAACAAATTAGAATACATGATACTATTAATGTTAATAAATTTATAATATAAAAAAAAGGTAATGCTAAAAGCAGAGTACAAATAACCTCCTACGACAGGTGCCAGTATTGATGGCAATGCTGTAGCAACCATATAAAGACCATGTGCTCTGGCATATTGATTATCTTTAAGCAACGATGATGTTATAACAGAATACGCAGGAAATCTAAATGATTCTGTTAATCCAACGAGCAGATTAATTATAATAATTAATTGAACAGTTAAAAAAATCCTGCGTATATAAGAAGATAATGCTTAAACATACAATCAATTCTCCAATTTCGCTTACTAAAAGCATAAGCTTTCTATTTAGTTTATCCACTAAATATGAGGCTAATGGTGATAATATAATCCTAGGAACAATAAATGATAATGTAAGTAGAGATAAAGCCATTGATGATGTTGTATTTTCATATACCCAAACTATTAATACAAATTCGCATAGTACTGTTCCAAAAGTCGAAAAAAAATTGGCTCATTAATATTTTTAACCAGTTTTTCATATTTATAAATACACCTTTCCATATCAATAGTTATAAAACTGCTTTATAAACCCTATATATTTTCACTTTTTCGTGCAATAACATTTATAGTAAATATTACTACAAGCTCCATATCTTAACGACTTTTACTGTGCCTTTATACATTTGATTATCACAAGTGTTTTGTTTTCAATGTAGTGTTTGTATTTTTAATAGTCACGTCGTCTACAATATACGGAATTTCATCAGTTATTCGACAATTTTAAAATGGTGGAATATTTAGCACTTAAGTTAAAACTCTATTTGTTTCTTAAACATAGTATTCATATTGATTATATTTAAAACATTTGGCTTTTCAATTAAATCCACCCTATTTTCAAAATTAATCATATCCGATAAGATATACAAAATTTGTTTCTTATAAAATTTAGATACTTCGGTACAATCCTTTTCTCCAACTATATCCAGCGGTAAATATTTTTCATTTAGTTTAGTAAAAGACCCTTTCAAAATAGTTATTATATCTGAGATATGAATAAATATTTTAGTAGTATTAACTTCGTTTTCATTTAATTTCGATTCGAACCTAATTAGATCATTTATTTCTTTTGATATACATATTGCATACTTTCTAATCTTATCGGAATTATCAATTTCATCTATACTCTTTTGAAATACAATTTCGTTTTCTGACAAATTTAATGTCTCTAGCAATTCTGATTTTTCAGATTTATTAAATAACTTATATTTATCATATAAAAGAACAGAAATATTTCTAATTTTTTCTTTCTTTCTCTGAGTTATACATATGACCCCATGATTAAAAAGTCTGTATAGAGACGAAATATAGTCATCATAATTATCAGACAAGAAATATTCGCTTAATTTTTTTTATTGATAAACCATCATCATTTTGCTTTTCCAATAATATATTAATTATACGTTCTTCTATATTATTTATTGAATCCAGTATAACTTTATAATCTCTTTTATTTATATAAAGCAAAATATATCTTGTTATCAAGAAATTAAGTCCAGACCTCAAATATAATTTTTGTGCTTTTATTTCATCTTCTTTCATAGCTGCTTTGAAGTCGGCCATATTACATTTAAGCCATTTACTTTCAGAAGCTTGCCTCATCTTATAAAAATTCTTGTCAAGAATATCAACTTCCCGGTATTGCTCTTTAAGATGTTTTTCACCTAACTCTTTATAATTAGCCATTGATATATTTCGAAGGTCAATCCATTCGTTATCACTTCTTCTTATGCATTTTCCAAAATATGATATATTTTTTTTGGAAGATACATATCCAAATGGATATAAATCTTTAAGTTCTGCATATTTATCTTCCCGCTTATATATCCATTGACTAATTGCCTTCAAAGGATTAACAGCAATTTTCCTACAGAAATAATGTGGTGATGAAACCTGCATAGGACAATCACCTAAGAAGTAATTAATATTATTAATTGCAGCATAAAGTGAAATTATATCTTCAGACAATCCCTTTAAAATATATATGCGATTTGCAAGCGTTTTTGTATCGTCAGTATATGTACCATATATCTTACTCACAAAATCATCTTCAAGAGTTCTGGATCCTGTAGCAGATAAAACTTTAATATTTGCGTATTCCCCATATTCACGAAATCCAGTTAAATATGTACACATATTACAATATCTTGTATTCATATTTCCGGCAGCATCTTTCTTATATAAATCATCGAGCATACCTATGTCAACATTATTTACTTTAAAATCAAAACCATATTCTTTTGCCACATTTTCGGCATTTTTTTGGCGCTCATCGTCATAATGTCCTAGACCAATGTTATTATACACACATTTTACATCTATATTACTCCCATGCTGTTCTCTGTAGTTAGCGAGAAAATAAGCCGCTATTGTTGAATCCCGTTCACCTGAAAGCCCTATATCAACAGTAAATCCACTCAAAGGTTCCTTTTTACTTATATTATTAAATGCAAATTTTTTAACTGCTCTTGTGAAACAATCCTTGCAATACGCTACGATTGATGAATGGTCTGCTTCACCTTTTTCATTAGTCAATAAATTTAATTCATCAATGAAAACTGCATTTTGTTTTTTACAGCATGAGCAGATTTTAACTTTAGCTGTATTGGGCTTTGAAAAAGGTACTACTGAACCCTTATTAACAGCTACAATAATAATATTATCGTCTTTTGTACAATATGAATTTGCATTCCAAAGCCTTGTTCCATTTTTATAAACTAAAAATTTCGAAAAAAAGGTATCCATTGAAACAAATTGTTGTAATTCATTGTTATAACCAATCAATTTTAACCATATCGAATTAAATGAACCGCTATAATCACATTCATTTTCAATATGCAATTTTCCAGGATAATGTATAATAAAATTCATTATTGTAACTCCTTTATAAATTTAATGGATAGTATTCATTTAAATACTTGTAGCAAGTGCATTATAATACGCATCGTTAATGGTCTTTTTTAGTCTGCAATAATCTAAGATTTTCTTTTCTGCCGTCACATACTTGCTTTTCTTTTTCCAAAGCCATTTTACATTTGAGCACTCTGGGAACCAATCACATTCATTATCCTCACAATCATGCTTCGGATAATTCAAATCAATAAAATTCAAAAGATTTCTCATTGCTTCTTTATCTGAAACAACACCAATCATATGCTTGTTTTCAAAATTCAATTCTGATAAATATGTTTTTTTCTTATGATGACATGCATTATAGATTGGTGATATATATGAAAAATAATCAAAATATGTTTTCCCTTTAAAGTCTCTTACCACCCTATATAAGTTATCATATAAAGATTCCAACTGTTCATCTGTAGGGGATTCATAAGCTCCATAATTAATCTCCTGAATTTTAGGAAGCAAACCAATTTCTTCATAAACTATTCTACTTATTTCATAAATATCTTTGAAGTTTTCATTTCTTACTACAGTTACACCAGGAAGCAAACGGAAATCTTCAGAATCATACTTTTTCATTATTTTCATTATTTCGTAAGGATTCATTGCTCCTGGATCAGGATTTAAAGGATTTTCTATAGAAATCATACATGCAGACAATGAACTTCTTCTTGCTTTTTCAATCCAGTTTTCGCTAATTCCATTCCCAGCGGTTAAGAAATATGGTTTAACTCCTGTAATTTTATAACCCATATCAGCTATTTCAAACAATCTGTCTCCTAATACAATTGGATCACCGCCGCTAAATCTATAATCAACATTATGTCCCTCAATATTTTCTTTAAAATAATTAATAAAGTTAAAATAATTGATTAACTGACTATTTGACATATCTCTAGCTGATTTTTTTGTAACGTGTTCAAAGAAATGACAATAGGTACAATGCATATTACATTTTTCGGTAACTATTATACTAAAACTATATTCATTGATTTTATCTCCAGTATCCATAATAATATACTCCATTTCCAACTTATAATTTAAAATTTTTATGTTGAGAAATATTGTAACTGGCACCCTGCGGGATGCCAGTTACAATTCTGTGCTCGATTACTCTACATTAACGTCTGAAGAATAAGCATGCATTTCAGGAGCGTCTTCTTCCAAGTCTTCTGAAAAAGCAGTTAATGCATTTAAAATTTCTTCTGTTTTAGACATAACATTTTCCTCCTTTTCATAATTTTATACTATTAGTCCTATTAATATATATCTTTTCAAATATATAATAAAAGGATAAATAGGACCGCAATGGAATAAATAATACTAAAACTGGAAACATTTAAATAACTGTTCTAAAAACTATACATGACACAAAAACCGTCGCTAGATTAAGAATATTCATAGATAACAGTTTAAGTCCATAAACATATCTATCTTACCGGATAATCCTTTCTGTATTAACGGTAACAAAAGAAAGCACTGCAATGATATGCACATATTAGCAAATAATTTTTACATCCAAATATACTGCTTACCTGTTTTTAATCAAAAACCGCCTACTTTCTTTAAGTAAAAAAAAGTCTACTAAAATTCAGATCTTTTAGCAATATTTTTTCAATTTCTCTCATAAAAAATGCAAAAAGTCTTTTTTTCTATCATGTCAATAAAATACATAGGTGATTTCTCATTTTGTAGTGCTGATTCAGCATAAGGTTTTATGGTGAAACATGATGTCAAAACGCCTTTTTTTAATTTTAATTAGATGCACATGAAAATTACGGTAATTTATTAAAGTTATCATTCTTAATTCTCCTGCTTACCTAATTATTATGTACAAAAATTATATTAGGGACCTGCCACCGAAGATTGTATCTCCTACCTTAATATAACTTTATTCATAAGTATCCTTTCTGAAATGGAAATTGGAATTTTGATTTCATCTTTGAGTAAAGGGGGTGCGGAATTTAAATTTTTAATTCAGGCATTTCATCTTTGTTCTTTATTTGATTGCAGCCATCGGTTACGATATGCTATACTGTAACAGATACCATCATTACCGGACCACAATGCAGAGAAAGCAGAAAAACAAGGAATAATATATGAATCAGAAAGCATTAAAAACTTTAGAATATCATAAAATCATTGCACAGCTTACGGAATACGCTTCCAGTGATTCCGGCAAAGAACTGTGCCGGAACCTGGTCCCGTCAACGGACTTCCATGAGATCGTAAGAGCCCAGAGCGAAACAACCGATGCCGCAACAAGAGTGCGCCAGAAAGGCGGCATCTCTTTTGGAGGCATTAAAGACATCCGGCCTTCCATAAAACGCCTGGACGTGGGAAGCTCCCTGGGAATCGTGGAGATTCTTTCCATCAGCTCCCTTCTTACCGCCTCAGCCCGGGTCAAAGCTTACGGACGCCACGAGGACTCAGAACTGCCGGAAGACTCACTGGAGGAATCTTTCCGGATGCTGGAACCATTAACCCCGGTCAACACGGAAATCAAACGCTGCATCCTCTCCGAAGAGGAGGTCAGCGATGACGCCAGCCCGGGACTTCATCATGTAAGGCGCTCCATGCGTTCCATTAACGATAAGATCCACACCCAGTTAAACTCCATATTAAATTCCAACCGGACCTATCTTCAGGACGCGGTGATCACCATGAGAGATGGACGTTACTGCCTCCCGGTGAAATCCGAGCATAAATCCCAGGTACCGGGCATGGTTCACGACCAGTCCTCCACAGGTTCCACACTCTTTATCGAACCAATGGCCATCGTGAAGCTTAATAATGACTTAAGGGCCCTGGAAATTCAGGAACACAAAGAAATCGAGATGATCCTGGCCGATTTAAGCAACCAGCTGGCTCCTTATCTTGAGGAACTGGAAACAAATTTTGAAATTCTTACCAAACTGGATTTTATCTTTGCAAAAGCTGCCTTATCCAAGCATTATAATGCCAGCGAACCCGTATTTAACACAGACAGGATCATAAACATTAAGGATGGCCGCCATCCCCTTCTTGATCCGGCCACGGTGGTCCCCATCAGCATCCATTTGGGCAGGGACTTTGACCTGTTAATCGTAACCGGACCCAATACCGGAGGTAAAACAGTTTCCTTAAAAACAGTGGCTTATTCACCCTTATGGGGCAGTCCGGACTTCATATACCGGCATTTGACGGTTCCCAGCTTGCAGTATTTGATGAAGTGTTTGCAGATATCGGAGATGAACAGAGCATTGAGCAGAGCTTAAGTACCTTTTCCGCCCATATGACCAACATTGTCCAGATCCTGGGCCAGGCAGACAGCAATTCTCTCTGCCTGTTTGACGAGCTTGGAGCCGGAACCGATCCAACGGAAGGAGCGGCCCTTGCCATCTCTATCCTGTCATTTCTCCACAATATGAAATGCCGCACCATGGCCACCACTCATTACAGTGAGCTAAAGATATTTGCCCTCACAACGCCGGGCGTGGAAAATGCCTGCTGCGAGTTTAACGTAGAAACCCTCAGGCCAACCTACCGCTTATTAATCGGTGTGCCGGGTAAGAGCAACGCCTTTGCCATATCCAAAAAGCTGGGACTTCCTGATTATATCATTGAGGATGCAAAGACCCATCTGGAGGCAAAGGATGAAACCTTTGAGGATCTTTTGACCCATCTGGAAGAGAACCGGGTCACCATTGAAAAGGAACGGATCCAGGTCGCTCCTATAAGCAGGAGGTAGAACAGTTAAAAGCCCGTCTTACCAAGAAGGAAGAACGGTTTGATGAGCGCCGGGATCAGATGATACGGGCAGCCAAAGAGGAAGCCCAGAAAATCCTCCGGGATGCCAAGGATACGGCAGACCAGACCATACGTAACATTAATAAGCTGGCAGCAGATTCAGGTGTTAACAAGGAGCTGGAAGAACAGCGGAGCAGGTTAAGAAGCAAGCTTCAGGATGTGGATTCCTCCCTTTCCCTGAAAAAAGAGAAAAAACAGCCTGGAAAGCGGATCGATCCCAAAAAGCTGAAGCTGGGAGACGGCGTTAAGGTCTTAAGCATGAACTTAAACGGGACCGTCAGTTCTCTTCCCAATGCAAAAGGTGATTTATATGTTCAGATGGGAATTCTCCGTTCACTGGTCAACCTTTCGGATTTAGAGCTGCTCCACGAGGAGTCTGTTTCCACTCCCGCCACAAGCGGTTCCAGGAGATCAGGAAGCGGCAGCAGTTCCACGCGCATATCCAAATCCTTTACCATCTCTCCGGAGATCAACTTGATCGGAATGACCACCGATGAAGCCATTCCCCAGCTGGACAAATATTTAGACGATGCCTACCTGGCACACCTTCCGCAGGTGCGGGTGGTGCATGGACGGGGAACTGGAGCCTTAAAAAAATGCAGTGCACAAGCACTTAAAGAAATTAAAATATGTAAAGGAATTCCGGCTTGGCGCCTTTGGCGAAGGGGATTCCGGCGTAACCATTGTTACATTCAAGTAAAATACCTCACAGCAGGCTGGAAGGTATTTTATGGGCAGCAGCCAAATGGATATGCCTGCATATCGTCTGGCTTACTGCTTCGCGTAAATAATTTAAGAAAGGGGCCATTATGGCAGAAAAACAGCGGATATTGATCGTAGACGATGACAGCAACATCGCAGAATTGATTTCCCTATATTTATTAAAAGAATGCTATGAAACAGAAATCGTTGGCGACGGAGAGGAGGCGCTCCGGATATTCCCGGAGTTCCGTCCCCACCTGGTGCTTTTAGACTTAATGCTTCCCGGCATGGATGGCTACCAGGTCTGCCGGGAGATGCGTTCCTCCTCCCAGGTCCCCATTATCATGCTCTCCGCCAAGGGAGAGGTCTTTGACAAGGTTCTGGGCCTGGAACTGGGCGCTGACGATTATATGATCAAACCCTTTGATTCCAAGGAACTGGTAGCCCGTGTAAAGGCCGTATTAAGGCGTTACCAGACAGCTCCCGTTCCTGCCGTTCTCCATACGGACCACCAGGGAGACTATGTGGAATATCCGGACCTCATTGTCAATCTGACGAATTATTCCGTTATCTACATGGGCCATTCCATCGAGATGCCGCCCAAGGAGCTGGAGCTTCTTTATTTCCTGGCTTCCTCACCAAACCAGGTGTTTACAAGGGAGCAGCTATTGGACCACATCTGGGGCTATGAATACATCGGTGATACCAGAACCGTTGATGTCCATATCAAACGGCTCCGGGAAAAGATCAAGGATCACACAGGCTGGGCCTGACAACTGTTTGGGGAATCGGATACAAATTCGAGGTGAAGCGCTAGATGACACATTCTCTCTATTATAAATTCATCCTGGGCTATCTGCTGTTCGGCCTCCTTGGATTTGTGACCATTGCCACCTTTTCTTCTGAAATCACGGACCAGTATCTCCTTGGCCGCCGTTCCGAAGCCCTGTATGACGAAGCCAATCAGATCGCTTCCTCCTACAGCGGCATGTATCAGGGCAAGGACATGAAGCTGACCTCCTCTTATCCCGAGCTGATTAAAGAAGGCAATTATCTCCATGCACAGATATGGATCGTAGACCGGCAGGGAAAAGTGGTGTCAGACAGCGCACAGTCTGACAAACAGGGACATGTCATTGAAAATTTTGACCCTACCTCCATGGGCAACAAGTCCTACATCATCGGCGATTATTATCATCAGTTCTCCTATGATGTCCTCAGCGTCCACGCTCCCATTACAGGGAACTATAACACCTATGGCTATGTAGTGATCCACCTGCCCTTATCCTATTTGAAAATGGAGCGGGAGGGGATTTTGAACATCGTTATATCACATCAGCAGCGGTGTTTGGCCTTTCCCTTATCATCCTCCTGGTTTTTACTAAAAATGTTTACTTTCCTCTTAAAAAAATCACGGCAGGAGCAAATGAATACGCTCAGGGAAACCTGGAACACCACATTGAGGTGAATACAAGAGATGAAATGGGCTATCTAGCCGCTACCCTTAACTATATGTCCGCAGAGCTGGGTAAGATGGAGGAATATCAGAAAACCTTTATTGCCAACGTTTCCCATGACTTCCGCTCTCCCTTAACCTCCATTAAGGGCTATCTGGAAGCCATCCTTGACGGAACCATACCGCCGGAGATGTATGAGAAATATTTAAACAGGGTCATTTCAGAAACCGACCGGCTGAACAAGCTGACCCAGGGGCTGCTTACCCTTGATTCCCTGGACTGTAAGGGGTATTTAAACCGCACAAGCTTTGACATTAACCGAGTCATCAAGGATACAGCCGCTTCTTTTGAAGGAACATGCAGCGAAAAAAATATCACCTTTGATCTGACCTTTTCTGAAAGCATTCAGATGGTTTATGCGGACCTTGGGAAGATCCAGCAGGTGCTCTATAATCTGATAGACAATGCCATAAAATTCAGCCATGCAGATTCCACCATCTACATACAGGCTTCAGTAAAGTATGAAAAGATCTTTGTATCCATTAAGGATACGGGAATCGGCATCCCAAAGGAAAGCTTAAAAAAAGATCTGGGACAGGTTCTATAAATCAGACTTATCCAGGGGAAAGGATAAGAAGGGCACCGGACTCGGCCTTGCCATTGTCAGAGAGATCATCCAGTCCCACGGTGAAAATATTGATGTGGTCAGCACAGAAGGGGTGGGATCGGAGTTCATCTTCAGCCTGCCAAAGGCGGGAGCGCCATAACACAGGCAATTTTCCTGATAACAATGAAAATGGTCAATAATAAAAATACCGGTACAGTTTTCTCTTGTCTGTCCAGACGAAAACTGTACCGGTATTTTTATTCTTTCCACTGAAGGTGATGAAGCTCCCCCTTTATAGTCATACGTTCAAATCCGTTCTGCTTTAATGCCTCATACAGCACAATAGAAACAGAATTGGATAAATTTAAAGACCTGATATCTCCCCACATAGATCCTGACACATTGGTCCTGATTCTCCAAAAGAATCTCTTCCGGGATCCCGGCGCTCTCCTTTCCAAACATGAGAAAGCAGTCTGGTTCATATTCCACATCAGAATAGACATGAAGTCCCTTTGTGGTAGCCATGTAGATCTTCGCTCCTGGGTTCCGGTCCAGAAAGTCTTGATAGTCGCTGTATACCGTTACATCAAGCTTGTCCCAGTAATCCAGCCCTGCCCGTTTAATCAGTTTGTCATTCAGCTTAAATCCCAGTGGTTCGATCAGATGCAGCTTCGTCCCCGTAGCCACACAGGTCCTGCCGATGTTTCCGGTATTGGCAGGCATCTCCGGTTCCAATAATACAATATTCATACCCCTACGCCTTTCCATCCAGTTTCTTGACAAATCGTTCCATACGGCTCAAGGCTTCCTTAAGGTTCTTCAGAGAGTATGCATAGGAAATACGAAGATATCCTTCTCCGCAGTCTCCAAAGGCCGTCCCCGGCACCACAGCCACCTTTTCTTCCCGAAGGAGCCTGGTAGCAAATTCGTCAGAGGTCATTCCAAACCGTTTGATGGAAGGGAAGGTATAAAATGCCCCATGAGGCTCAAAACACTCCATTCCCATTTCCTTAAAAGCATGGATCAGATAACGGCGTCTTTGGTCATAGGATTCCCTCATCACCTGAACATCCTTATCTCCGTCCCGCAGGGCTGCTACCGCAGCATACTGGCTGGTAGTCGGTGCACACATGATGGCAAACTGATGGATCTTTAACATCTGCTCCAGAATCATTCTTGGAGCTGCGGCATAGCCAAGACGCCATCCTGTCATGGCGTAGGATTTTGAAAAGCCGTTAATGAGCACGGTCCTGTCCTTCATTCCGGGCAATGCGGCAATGGTAACATGATCACTTCCATAGGTAAGCTCCGCATAAATCTCGTCTGATATTACAAACAAATCCTTTTCTATTACGATTTTAGCGATCTCCTCCAGCTCCTCTGCCTTCATTACCGCCCCCGTAGGATTATTGGGGAACGGAAGTACCAGCACCTTTGTCTTTGGAGTGATCTTCTCCAGCAGCTTTTCTTTGGTCAGCTTAAACTGATCCTTTGCCTCCAGATCAATGGTCACCGGAACACCGTTTGCCAGAATGGTACAGGGAACGTAAGAAACGTAGCAGGGCTGGGGAATCAGCACTTCATCTCCTGGACTTAACATGGCACGGAGAGCAATATCAATGGCCTCGCTGCCGCCCACCGTTACCATAACTTCATGGTCCGGATCATATGTAGCAGCGAAACGCCGGCTTAAGTAGCTGCATATTTCATTTTTCAATTCTTTCAGGCCTGCATTGGAGGTGTAAAAGGTACGGCCCTTTTCCAGGGAATAGATACCCTCTTCCCGGATATGCCAGGGCGTATCAAAATCAGGTTCTCCAACACCTAAGGAAATAGCATCCTTCATTTCACTTACAATATCAAAAAACTTACGGATTCCGGAAGGCGGAATCTCTACGATTCGATCTGACAATGGATTTCTCACGGCGTAATCAACATCCTTTCATCGGTTGTCCCTTCAGCAAGAACGGTTCCATGATCTTTGTATTTCTTTAAGACAAAATGGGTGGCCGTACTTAGTACCGATTCCATAGGAGACAGCTTTTCCGATACAAACTGTGCCACCTGCCTCATGGTCTTTCCTTCTATGAAAACCGTAAAGTCAAAGGCACCGGACATGAGATAAACAGCGTTTACCTCACTGTACTGATAAATACGCTCCGCGATCTTGTCAAATCCCATTCCTCTCTGGGGAGTGACCTTAACCTCAATCAGCGCCATAACCTTTTCATCGCTGGTATTATCCCAGTTAATCAGGGTGTGGTAGCCACATATGATATGTTCTTTTTCCATTTCGGCGATCTCATTGGCAATGGCGGTCTCACTTTCACCTAAAAGAATCGCCAGATCCTTTAAATCAATCCTGCTGTTTTTTTCAATAATTGCCAATATTTTTTTCTCTCATATCCTGCCTCCTGATTTCCTTATTATTGTCCATGCTTTTTGGACATAGAGGTATGCCCGCAGGGCGTTCCTTATTATTGTCCATGCCTTCTGGACATAGAGGTATGCCCGCAGGGCGTTCCTACCTATGTGGTAAAACCTTATAAAGCTCATCCTCTGAGGGCCTGTCAAGAAAACCTATGCTTTCCCCATGGTCAATGACCCGTTTAATGCCTCCCGTGACTTTCCCGATCACAGCAGCATGGATTCCCTGCTCCTTTAAGGCGTGCACCAGATCCCCTCCGTTATCCGCGGAAAAAAGGAGACAGCCTGCCCCGAAAAGGCGGTATGGGTTTAAGCCGTAACGCTCGCAAATCTCGATGGTTTCCTGTTTCACCGGAATTTTAAGAAGAGAAAACCGGATTCCTGTCATATAAGCCCCGGATAAATCCCAAAGAGCTTTTAAAACTCCGCCCTCTCCTGCCGGTTCACATTCAGTTGCACCGAATTTTTTCCACTTTTCCAAATCTCCTTCCAGAGCAGTGTTCCCGGATTCCATAATCCGGTCTACATAATCCCTGGAAAACCATTGATACAATTCTTCTTTTTTATTCTTTACGATTTCTACTGTTCCGGAAAGCCCGGCATATCCTGCAATAACAAGATCCTGGCCGGGCCTTATGATTCCGGTATTCTCTCTTTTAATCCGTCTCATGTATATACCTGCCTACGCTCACGGTCCTGCCTCCAATGAAGCATCATCCGTTATCTGGGGACCTTCCGGTACCGGAATCCCAGGCTCTGCCGGGGCTGTTTCCGCAGGTATCGTAACCGGCGGCGTCTCCACCGGAACCCCGGGAGTCTCAGACGGTATGGCAACTGCAGGAGCAGCCGGCCCGACCTTTACGATAGCCTTTGATGAATTATAGGTATCCGTATGAAGAAGCTCACGGCTCTGCTCAACACCATCCACATATACAACTTTCCAAAGCCTGGACTTCATTCCCTTGTGTGCAGACTGGACCTGCTTTCTGCTTCCAGGAGGCATGGCAGGATCCACGACTTCCTTTGGTGCACCCGGGTCCGTCACGCTTAAGGTCTCAGAAACAAACTCAAAGGTCCTGTTTGCAGGCCTGGTCTCCTTTCCGTAGATGGTAAAGGTAAGAGTTTTTCCGGAAGTATAGCCTTCAACATAAATGGGCGTGCTGTAATTGTTGGTAAATTTAATATCCTTATACGTACCGGCAATGGCCGCATCCTCAGAAGGCTTCACATAGCCTACCACCATGGAGTGATTCTGTCTCTGGGCGACCGCCAGCTCTGCTCTGAGCACTGTATTATAAAGGGTGGTAGCAATCTGGCAGACTCCTCCGCCTACGCTGTCTACCACCTGGCCATTCTCATAGGCTGATGCTGTTGCATAGCCGTTTGCCAGGGTAAATGGATGCATGCATTCATAACCAGACAGGGTTTCCCCAGGCATCAACACACGGCCGTTGATCTTGCCCGCGCCTACCTGCAGATTCTTGGATCTGGAAGCGCCGCTGGAGGAGAAGCTGGTGGAAAAGGTTCCAAGCACATCCTTTATGGTGGATAAATCTTCCGTGGTAATTGCAGGCTTTACCTCTGAAACCACTGCTGTAGCTGATACTGGTTCCTCAAGTCCATTGGCCAGAGCTGCATCGAGGGCCTGCTTTGTAGCCGCCACATCCACGGCCCTTCCAATGGCAGAGGGAGTCACAATAAATACTCCCTTGTCACGGACAATGGTGGCATTCTTGGGCTCCATTACCGCCTGTGCACATTTCTCTGCAACAAAAGCCCCCACGCTTCCGTCGTCAAGAGCCGTTTCCAGAGGGATGATCACATGATTCTGCTCAATGTCCTTTTTATTCAAATATCGTTTGATCAGGTTGCCTCCCTGCCAGGAAGATGCGGCCTGGGACACAGCCTCCGGGTTGCTCCAATGGAAGCCCAGCTCTTTTGCAGTGGTTTCCACCGGCTGTCCGTCAACGATCAATGTTATTTTCTGGTTTTCCATTTCATTAACCAGACTCTGTATTTTCTGGCTGGCTTCTTCTTCCGTCATACCTCCCAGATTATATTCTCCCACATATATCCCATCCGGAAGGGTATCAGCCATGGCATACGTGGGAGAAAAAAATCCAATTCCCAACCCTATTACAATCGCTGCCAGGCTTATGGACAAAGTTTTCTTTTTCATATTCATTCCTCATGCTCTGCTGTGCCTGTATGCTGCCAATACACCTCCCTGGCCGCTTATAAAAACTGAAGCATCATAGGAAGCACCATAGCAGCAATCAATAAAATAACTACTAGGATCAAAACTACTGATAAAAATTTTCTGTTGTTTTTATTGTTAAAGTTAATCATGCGTATCACCTCTCTTATATTCTTCCATACTGTGCTATGATTTTATCCGTGATTCTTGATATTTCATTTCTGGACAAATGTTCCGTTTGCACAGATAAAACTATTTTATGATATTTTAATAAATCCTGCAAGTGTTCTTTTTGCCTTTTTGAGGCCGGCTGTTCCTTTTTCACCTTATAAATCAAAGCCTGTGAGTCAAAAGCTTCCGGTGATTCCTTGCCATACCGCTCCGCCAATTCCTGATACAGCTCATGGGCGGCTTTTGCATCCGCAAACGCACGGTGGCTTAAGGTCTGAACAATCCCAAAATATCTGCAGGCTGCCGTTAAATTTTTTTTCTCATCAGGAGGCATAAACCTTCTGGCAAGCTTAAGGGTATCGATTCCCTGACGTTCAAAACCAAAGCCCTCATTGATTGCGGCGCGCTTTAAAAAAACTGTAATCAAATATCACATGATGTCCCAGGACCGGCAAGTCTCCGGCAAATTCCAAAAATCCGCCGATCACCTCTCCGATTCCCGGAGAAGTCTCCAGCTGGCGGTCAGTGATGCCGGTAAGCATGACCACCCGGAACTCCAGCTTCCTGTATGGATTAACAAAGGTTTCGTAGCTCTCTGTTTCCTGTCCTTCCACAACCTTCACCGCTCCGATTTCAATAATTTTATCCTGCTTTGGGTCAAGACCGGTGGTTTCCAAATCTACCGCAACATAGGATGATACCAAATTAAGCCTCCCTCTTCTGACCTGGCTCCACTTGGCTGCTGGGACAAAGCTCTTGCAAAAAGCACTGGCCGCACTTGGGATTTCTCGCAACACAAATGGATCTTCCAAGGGTAATGATCTGGATATTCCATAAAATCCAGTGTTCCTTTGGAAGTACCTTCATCAGTTCATATTCGATTTTCTCCGGGTCCTCTTCCTTTGCAAAACCAAGCTTTTTGGAAATCCGCTTTACATGGGTATCCACTACAATGCTGGCTCATGATAAACATTCCCCAGAATAACATTGGCCGTTTTTCGCCCCACTCCTGCAAGGGAGGTCAGTTCTTCTATTGTCCGCGGAACTTCACCCCCGAATTTCTCTACCAGGTCCTGACAGCAGGATATGATGTTTTTTGCTTTCATATGATAAAAACCAAGAGAATGGATATCTTTCTCCAATTCCTTTAAATCCGCCTGGGCAAATTTCTTTGGGGAATCATATTTCTTAAACAGACCCGGTGTCACCATGTTCACCCTGGCATCGGTGCACTGGGCACTTAAAATGACCGCTATTAAAAGCTGCCATGGATTTTCATGGTTTAAATAGCATACATATGACCTTCCATATTCCCGGTCAAGGGCCTCAAGCACCTTTAATACCCGGTTCTTAAGTTCTGCTTTTGTCTCTCTCTTTGCCATTACTTCCTCCACATGCCGATTTCATAAGCCGCTGCATTATGAGACAGGGCATCCCGCTTTTTGTAATCAAAAAGAACTGCCCTTCCGTCCCGGAACACCTCCACATGAGCCATCTTTATAAGCTGTCTGGCCTCGTAACCTGTGTATCCTTCCTTTAAATACCGGAAGCCGCCGCCTCTGATTCAAAAAAAGGCCCTCACCTGGTCCTTAAAAGGCTCCTGGTCTGCCGCAAAGAAGGGCCTGCTCTTTAAATTCTCTCTCAGGTAAAGATCATACACCAGAAGATCCCGGTACATGGAACGCTTTTCCGGCACCAGACCGCAAATGAATTCTTCCAGTATCTCATACCGGGCCATGCGGTTATGGTTGATCTTTAAGTACCCCCGTTTATCATAATATTCAGCCAATGCTTCAAACATATCAAAAGGTGTTTCAAATTCCTTATGAAGTTCATTTAAGGTCGTCCGGAACTGTCCGCTGTTTCCGTAAACCTCCAGCATTTCCTCCAAAGCCTTCAGTTTTAAAATCCCGCCGTAGTCAAGCCATCTGGTTGACAATACCTCATAAGGCGCCTTCTGTTTAAACTCCACTCCATATTCCCCGGCTTTTTCCCACAGATAGGAGCCTTTCAGCACCTTTAAGAATCCAAGCTGAAGCTGCTCCGGCTTCATCTCATATACCTCATTAAAGGAATTACGGAAGCTTTGGTAATCTTCTCCCGGCAGTCCGGCGATCAGGTCCAGATGCTGATGGATATTTCCAAAGCTGTTGATTTTGGCAACCCTTTCTTTTAAACGCTTCAAATCCATGGTCCTGTTGATTTCCGTAATGGTTGACCGGTTGGTGCTCTGGACTCCGATCTCAAGCTGAATCAGTCCCGGCCTCATGCGGGACATAAGCTCCAGTTCCTCTTCGTTTAAAAGATCTGCGGAAATCTCAAAATGAAAATTAGTCACCCCGTTATCATGTTCTATGATATGGCGCCAGATATCCGTGGTATGCTTTCTGCTGCAGTTAAAGGTCCGGTCCACAAACTTCACCTGGGGAACCCGGTTTTCAAGGAAAACATCCAGCTCCTTTAAAACCAGGGAACTATCCCGCAGCCTCACAGACTTATCCAGGGAAGAGAGGCAGTAACTGCAGGAAAAAGGACAGCCCCGGCTGCTTTCATAATAAATGATGCGATTCTCAAAATTCTTTAAATCATTATATAGGAAGGGAATGGAATTCATATCCACCACTGTTTTTCGCGGATTTAAGACCACATTTCCTTCCTCCGCCCTTACAGCAGTCCCTTCTATGGATTCAAAGGATGGGTTCCTGCCATTAAGGCTTTCCCTGCTTCGTTCCAGATAGCACCGCACCACTTCAGAAAAGGTTTCCTCTCCTTCTCCCATCATGATCCCATAGACCGACCGTTCCCGGCAAAGGATTTCAGAGGCATCATAAGACACCTCGGACCTCCCAGCCAGATCTCCACATGAGGGAGAACCTTCGGAAGGTCCCGGACAAGCTCTAATACGTAGGAAATATTCCAGATATAGCAGGAAAATCCCACTGCATCCGGTTTCCTTAAGAAAATATCCTTCAGGATTTCATCGGGCTGATTGTTAATGGTGTATTCCTGGGTTTCGATCTGAAACCTTCCATCCTCCAATTCCGCTTCTCTTACATGAGCTTCTGTATAAGCCTTTAAACTGTAAATAGCAGGATTGGAATGGATATATTTGGCGTTAAGCGCAACCAATAGAAATTTCATCTCAAACCTCGATCTCTATCTTTCTTCCGGTAGGCTGATACTGGTAATACCGTACCCCTGCCGCATTGAGCATCCGCTTGGAGGCATTGACTGCGGGGTGCCGTCATACTTGTCCGAACCATATACAATGGTTTTAATTCCGGCCTGTATGATAGCTTTGGCACATTCATTGCAGGGAAACAGGGTTACATAAAGCTTGCTGCCTTCCAGGCTTCCCCCTCTGTAATTAAGGATAGCATTTAATTCACTGTGAGTGGAATAGAAATATTTGGCATTATAAGGATCAGCCTGCTCATTTTCCCTGTCCCATGGAAATTCATCATCAGAGCAGCCCATGGGAAATCCATTGTAGCCCATGGATAAAATCTTATTATCCTGACTCACAATACAGGCTCCTACCTGGGTGCTGGGATCCTTGGAACGCCTTGCGGAGAGAGCCGCTACTCCCATAAAGTATTCATCCCATGTAATATAATCTTCTCTTTTTCCCGCCATTTGTTTTCCTCCTTCTTGCCCATGCTTTTTGGGGCATACAGGGATACCCAAAGGGTATTTCCTCCTCTTAATCGGGAAAGCGGATATTTCCAATCCGCTTCGCTCTTTACTCATGAACACAGTCTGCATTCCTGCCTGCATTTAAAATATGGTATCCTGCCGCCTTGGTCAGCCTGTTCATAATAGCCTGTCCCAGATGGTCTCTGGAGAAGCTTTCGGAAAAAATAAAATCCGCTTCCAGGTCATCGAATTCTCTCAGCACTCCATAAAGGTTATGGGCAATGGTCTCCTCCCTGGCACGCAATCCCATGCTTCGTACCATTCCCTCAGGATACTTCTCTTTCGTTTCTTCGGTACAGATGATTCCCACCCGAAATCCCTTAGAAAGCTTTTCTTCTGCCAGCCGGTTTATGGTCCGTATTACGTTCTCTGTTTCTCCCTCCACCAAAGTCAGCTCCGCCTTGGGGGCATAATGCTTGTATTTCATTCCAGGGGCCTTGGGCCTCACATCCGCTTTCATAGGACCAGAGACTATGGCAGGGTCAAGAGGAACCTCCTTACCAAGAACAGCAAAAGCCATTTCCTGGGTAATGCTCCCGGCCTTAAAATCACAGGTTCGCCTCCTGATACATCGATGATCGTGGATTCCACACCAATCCCCACGGCTCCTCCGTCTACGATCATATCAATCTTTCCGTTCATATCCTGCCATACATGGTCAGCCGTAGTAGGACTGGGCCGTCCGGAGGTGTTGGCACTTGGCGCGGCCACCGGCACTCCTGCCAGACGTATGAGGGCATTAGCCACCGGGTCGGCAGGCATGCGCACTGCCACCGTGTCAAGCCCTCCGGTGGTTCCATAGGGAACCAGTTCGCTTTTAGGGAAAATCAGGGTCAAAGGCCCAGGCCAGAACGCTTCCATCAAACGCTTTCCTGCCTCAGGTATGACAGAAACCAGGGGAGGCAGATCATCAAAATCCGCTATATGGGCGATCAGCGGATTGTCCGATGGCCTTCCCTTTGCCGCATATATTTTTCCTGCTGCCTCTTCGTTTAAGGCATTGGCCCCCAGCCCGTACACGGTTTCCGTAGGAAACGCCACCAGGCCGCCATTTCTTAATATTTCCGCAGGTTTCTTTAACAGTTCTTCCTCCGGTTGTTCTTTATCTTCTATTATAATTCGTTCTGTCTTCATATCATTCTGCTCTTTTCTTCCAGGGCGCTGACCTTTCAGACACGCCCCAACTTCCATTAATCATATCACAGGGCAAGTTTCCATGCAACTTTTTTTGCTTGCTGTCAAAGGCTTTCCTTTCTGTTCCTTAAGATAAAACAATAGTTGCACGTTTTTCATATTAATGATACCATAATAAAAACATTTTATTTGGGAGGAATACTACATGGAACTCATCATACCGGAAAACTATGCCCCTAAGCTCTCTGTCAGGGAGACACAGGAGGCCATTAAATACATTAGGGATACGTTTCAAAAAGAACTGGGTAAGGAAATGAATCTGGAACGAATCTCAGCCCCTCTGTTTGTAGAGCACAGCAGCGGCTTAAATGATGATTTAAACGGCGTGGAGCGCCCTGTGCGGTTTGACATCGCCGGCATTCCTGACGAAGCCATTGAAGTCGTACACTCCCTTGCCAAATGGAAACGTATGGCCCTTCATGAATACGGCTTTCTGCCCGGCGAAGGCCTTTATACCAATATGAACGCCATCCGGAGAGACGAAGATTTAGACAACCTCCACTCCTGTTACGTGGACCAGTGGGACTGGGAAAAGGTCATCACAAAGGAGGAGCGCAGCGAAGAAACCTTAAAGGAAACCGTCCGCAATATTTTTAAGATCATCAAGCACATGCAGCATGAGGTCTGGTATAAATACCCACAGGCCGTAAAGCACCTTCCGGAAGACATCACCTTTATCACTTCCCAGGAGCTGGAGGACCGATATCCGGACAAGACCCCAAAGGAAAGGGAAAACCTGATCACAAAGGAGCACGGCTGCGTCTTTCTTATGAAGATCGGGGACAAGCTTGGAAGCGGAAAGCCCCATGACGGAAGAGCTCCTGACTACGATGACTGGCAGTTAAACGGGGACATCCTGTTCTGGTTTGAGAATTTAAACTGCGCCCTGGAAATCTCCAGCATGGGAATCCGGGTGGATGAAGAATCCCTGGCAAAACAGCTTAAAAAAGGCTGGCTGCGAAGACCGGAAAAGCCTGCCTTACCATAAAATGCTTTTAAATGGAGAACTGCCCTATACCATTGGCGGCGGCATCGGACAATCCCGCCTCTGCATGCTTTTACTGGACAGAGCCATGTGGGAGAAGTCCAGGCAAGCATCTGGCCAAAGGAAATGCGGGAGGAATGCAGGAAGCATAACATCATTCTTCTGTAGGCTCAATGGACCTTATCTTAAAAGAATAAATTAATAGAGGGTGTTGCAATAATAGCAGTTATCGCTATTGAGCAGCACCCTCTTCTCTTTAGCAGGGCGTTTTCAGCCTGAAGGTCTGTACCATTTCCTTCAGCGTTTCAGCCTGCTTGTACAGCTGGGTAGTTGCGGCGGTGCTTTCTTCGGACGCTGCCGAATTTGCCTGCACCACAGCGGATACCTGGCTGATCTCGTCGTTTATACGGGCTATGCCGGAAGCTTGCTCTGACGATGCGCCGGCGATCTTTTCCGCCAATTCAGCGACCTGCTCTATCCCTCCCACTATTTTGTTAAAAGCATCTGCAGTGGTCTTTGCAATATTCATTCCATGCTCAGCCTTCTGTATAGAGCTTTCTATCATATCTGTGGTTTCCTTTGCGGCTTTTGCCGAACGGGCCGCAAGGCTCCGCACCTCATCTGCCACAACCGCAAAGCCCTTTCCGTACTCGCCCGCCCTTGCGGCCTCTACCGAGGCATTTAATGACAGTAAATTTGTCTGGAAAGCAATGTCCTCAATCGCCTTTATTACCTTTGAGATATTTGAAGCGGACACATTGATTTCATCCATGGCTCTGAGCATTTCCTCCATGTGCCTGTTGCCGTCCATGGCTCCGCGACTGACGTCATTGGCACTAGTTCTGGCCATTGCCGCATTATCTGCGCTTAAGCTGATCTGGTTTTTTTTACCTCCGTTACGGCCGCAGCTAATTCCTGAAGGGAGCCTGCCTGATGGCCTGCCCCTTCCGAAAGACGTATGCTTGCTTCCGATATCTGACCGGCTCCGCTCAGAACCTGCCCCGACGTATCGCATATTTGAGACAAGATGCAGTTGTTTTTCTCTACGATGCTGCTTAACGCGATGCCAAGCACATCCTTTTCCGAATTTATCTTCACTTGGACGGTTAAGTCCCCGCGTGCTATTGCCTCGGCGGTCTGAGCCTGGTCTCTGGTGTTTTCCACCATGGCCTTAAAGGATTTCATCAATTCTCCCACCTCATCCTTTGTGAGGACCGGACGTTTGCGCTTGCGTCTCCCACGGACAGCTGCCTCGCAATATTGTTAAGTATTTTAAGAGGTCGCACAATGCTGCTGTTTAAGACCCTGCATATTATTACGCTTACAACAGCGGATATGATGGTCAGCAGAAGAATTGCTGCCGAAAAAAAGTGTAAAGGTTTTAGATGAAACGCTGCCTGCGGAATAGGATCCGTAAATGGTGAAAAAGCTTATCAAAAAAAATTAGAACGGTTATAATGTTTACTATGCCGAATCCTATTGCCATCCTTTTGCTAAGGGCAATTGAATTCTGTTTTTCCTGTTTTTCCATTTGAACTGCACCCCTTGTTTTTATTTATATAGTTATAGTGTATATCGACAGGTTTCGGTATAATTTTAGCAAAATAAAGATTTTGTTTATCTGCAAAGGGAGAAGTGGATCATCAATCAATTTTACTTAAATGAATACCGCATAAAAAGCAGTTGGAAAAGTAATACTACCCCTCCAACTGCCAGTGCCATCGTTATAAACATGAATCCCGAAACTCTTTATGCATCTCATGCCATTTGAACATTCAAATCCTTATAATACACAGCCTTAAACGGCAGGTAAATACAGCGTCTTTCCAAGGTAGATAAATAGGCCCTTGACCATCTCAAGAGTCTTTCTTCCCCCATGTCCTTTCTTCATCTGATCGTTTACATAAATTGATAAATATTATAGAGATTGATCCCAATAATAACTACCATCAAAAACAGGAAAAGCCTGTCCACCACCTTCTCGTCTATCCTTTTATTGATCACCCGGCCGCTCATCCCGCCTAAGATCCCTCCTATCACCATGAGAACTAAAAGCCAGACGGAGAATTCCGGTACTGTTCCTGTTACAAGGGAATTCATAAGCCCTGTGATCTGGGAAAACAGGATGATGTAAAGGGAATTCTGGGCGGCTGCCTTGGTATCCATGGAAAAAAAGAAAAACAGCACCACCAGATTAATGGGGCCTCCTCCAATTCCCAAAAACGAAGAAAGTATTCCAAGCACCAGTCCAATCAGCACGCAAATCACCGGATTAGTCACATGATGGGTATGGATCCTGTCCTTTTTTATGGTATAGATCAGCGTTCCAAGAGTAATCACCAGGAGACAGGCTGCCTGAACGGCTCCCACCATGTCCTTGTCTGCAAATAAGGAAGAAACCGCCTGGAACATAGACTTTCCCACAACTCCGCCTATTGCCGCCCCTATGGCAAGAGGTGTTCCCGTCTTCATATCCACCAGGGACTCTCCGCTCATTTTCCCTTTAATCACAGAATAACAAGTCATTGCAAGCACAGTGCAGCCTGACAGAAAGCTTATTGCAGCTACGCTTAATACTCCAAATGCATCCAGGGTGGGCTTTATAATAACACCTCCGCCTATTCCACAAATGGCGCCTGCAATGGATGCGCCAAAGCTGATCAGTAAAAACAATCCATATAAATAACCACTCATTTTTCAAGATCCTTCCTCGCCGGTATTAGCGGCATTCTCTTCCATGTACATATGTCTTAAGGACATTGTATTTTTCGTCAAGTACCACCAGCCCCATTTCCGGAGCGGGTTTTGCATCAGAAAACCACCGGTTTTTCTATGTACAGCGTTTATCATATCACACTTCATATAAAACAGGCAAATAAAAAGAGGCTGCTGCTCCATAGATGATTCTTCATCTATTTTGCAACAGCCCATTAACTCCTGTATTCTCTTATCTTCCATTCAAATACTCCATGACCCCCATGTGGATCGTCCAGGCCAGCCGGTCCTGGTAATCCGGGGAATTTAAAAGAGCAGATTCCTTCCAATTGGTTAAAAAGCCGCATTCCACGATTACGATCGGGGTCTTCACATGCAAAAGCAGGTAGTAATTATCATTAGGCTTTGCCAGTCTGGTATTCTTCTCTCCCAGCACATAATCAAACCGGCTCTGTAAAATCTCAGCCAGTTCCTTTCCCTTATCGGATCTTTTATAGTAAAATACCTGTCCTCCGAAAACGTCCTCCTGATGATAGCTGTTCTGGTGGATACTGACCGTAAGTGCCGGGCTTACATCATTGATGATCTCACAGCGCTTGCTCATGTCCGCCATCTTTTTTTCTGCTGTCCTTTTCCGAATACAGTCCGTTGTCATCTTCTCTGGTCAGAATCACTTTCACGTCAGAGGCTTCCAGATATTTCTTTAACCGGTTCGCTATCTGCAAATTTATATCCTTTTCCAGGGTTCCGTCAATGCCTATCTTTCCCGGATCATTTCCTCCGTGCCCCGCATCTATAACGACCACAGGTTTTTCTTTTCCGGCTTTTGCATTGACTCCTGCCGCCATCTTTCCAGCCTGACTTGATATCACATATACCAGCACCAGCAAAACCAGCGCCATAAAAGGTTCCCACTTCTTAAATTTCACATTTTCTACCTGATTCATCTTCTTAATGAATTATATCTTTCAGTGAAATAAAAAAGAACTGCTCCCTGCGACTTTCCTGTCATTCTGAGTTCAATACATTATAGTCCTTTGTCCCATCGGCAGTAATCCATTCCAGATATTGAGCCAAAATGCTGGGATACCCTTCTTCCTCCCACATCTTGTAACCGGCCTTGGCTTTGGCCTTATCCCTGATGTCTGTAACCTTTCCTGCATAGCAGGCGGCATTAAGCTCTGCATAAACCTTTGCCATCTGCTCCTTCTGGGATTTGGTCAGCCCTTTTAGGGTATCAAGCCTTTCAAATTCATCCTGAGCCTGGTTGTAAAACACCTTGCTTAAAAATCTTTTTCCAAACTCATTAAAATTTAAAAGATTTTATCCGTACTTCCCGTCTTTTTGGCCCAATCCTTCATATCCAGAGACTTTGTATGATAACGGAAGCTTCCGTCATCTCCATAATATAAAATCCCATACTGGCAGGGCGGCGTGGACAAGGAGCTTGTCACGATCTCATAGATCCCGGAATCGCTGCGGGATCTCATATAGTGCTGCACATGAAGGTGTCCGCTTAAAAACAAGGGAACCTCCCAGCTTTCCAGCTGGTCAATAAGCTGTTCACTGTGTTCAATGGTACAGTCCTGTAAGTATACTTCACTTTCATCAAGAAGATTATGGTGGCCCACGGGAATCACATTCATTCCCAAATTCCAGGCCTCCTCCATCTGATCCTCGATCCAGTCATATGTATCATCCCGTATCATTCCCCCAACCAGATTTTTCGGTTCGTACTGGCATGTATCAAGCATTAAAGCCCTGGTATAATCATTTACCTGATATACGTAGCTTAAGGATGCAGGATCCCGCTGACCGCCTCATTGTATCCAAAATCCTGATAAATCTCTTCAAATTCATCCGGGGTTATATTTTCCGCTCCCAAAAAGGTATCTCCCACAAACTGAGCGGCCTTGGAATTATTGATATCATGGTTTCCCGGAATAACGATCACAGGAATTCCGGCATCTTCGATCTCTCCAAGCTTTCCGGCAAGTTCTTCGTGGCTCTCCTTTTCTCCTTCATAGGTCAAGTCCCCGCTTAAGATCACCAGGTCAGGCCGTTCCTTCTTCACCTCTTCCACAAAAGCATCCGTGATCTCCCAAATATATTGCATCACCTTGCCGTCACCATGGTCCACACTGTATTGAAAGCCCTTCTGAAAATCCGTTAAATCCCTGGCCAAATAATGGATATCCGTGGCAACAATGATCTTGCAGCCGTTGTCAAAGGCTTCCTCAGAAGGCTGTGCAGCCGGGTTCTCCGAAGTCTGGGGGAATTCTTCTATGGTGGGCGGTTCTGTTCTTGTTGTCTCTGTTTCTGGCGGCGAAGTGCTCTCTGCACTGGTGCTTTCCGGCACTGTTCCTTTCAAAGAACACCCTGCCAGCATACATACCGCGCCCAATAATGCCGCCAATACGATCCTGTTTCTCATATCTGACCTTCCTGTCTATTCCACGTCATTTGTTTATTTTTTATTAAGCCGGATTTCATCCCATAAATCTGACGGTTCAAATCCCAGCTTCCAGCAGGCCACACCTGCCAGGCCATACTGCTTTATCAGATTCATCTTAAGGCCTATGGAGCGCTCTTCTTCCAGCCACAGCTTTTTAAGCCCTTCCTCTGTCTGCAATTCTCCGTAATACTGGCCAAGCTCCTCCTGCCAGTATAATTCCACCTGATTTTCGCTGACCCATTCCTTTGCACGGGCAATACCCATGGCGGAAGAGGCAGTCTTTCCGTCTGGTCCCTCGGTCCACACCCTTGTATAGAGAGGAATCCCATTGATCACCTTTTCCTTTGGCACCTGGGCCAGAGTATCCTTGATGCCGTTTTCCACATAATTAATGGAAGCCACAGAACCGGCATCCCCGCCTGCATAATGTTCGTCATATCCCATTATAATTACGTAGTCCGCCACGATTCCCTGCTCTTTCCGGTTATAAAACTGATTGCCGGGAGCGGGAACATAATTATCTACGGACAAGACGATTCCCTTCTTGCGGCAAGGGATGGAAAGCTCCCGTATGAACTGAATATAATGGGCTCCTGCTTCTTCCTTGATCCCTTCAAAGTCCAGGTTAATCCCGTCAAGGCCGTATCTGTCCACCTCCGACATTAGGGCTTCAATCAGCTTCCGTCTGGTGGAGGTCTTTGACATCAGGATCTCCGTATTCACATCCGGGCTGAAATTATTGACGAGGGCCCAGACCTTCAGTCCCTTGTCATGTGCTTTCTTTACATAATCCTCCTGGGCCAGGGACCGGAAATTTCCTTTATTATCCGAAAGCTCAAACCAGGTAGGGGAAATGACATTGACTCCCTTTGTATTGGCGATTAAATTGTCAAAAGAACCATTTCCATCAAGGTTGGTCATCTGATGCCAGGCAAGGCAAACCGGTTCATCCATGGAAACATTGGTATAAACCGGCTTTACAAAGGTGCTTACAGGAACCTCGCTGGTCACATCTCCCAGCCGCTTGCGTTCCACATAGCCTACAAATCCGTCTTCCGTCCGTACCTTGTCCCACCTTTTCATGGATTCCAGTACAGTAACCTGGCTTCCGGGAGAAACCCACGTTACAATGGGGCTTTTCAGTCCGCCTTTCACCCTCACATTGCCCTTTTCAGAAACCAGCGCCTTTTGCCGGGCCTCCCAGCTGTTATTTATAAAAATCCGTTTATACTGAATGCCGTCATAGGCCGTTACGCGGATATCCGTATAATTAGCCACCAGGCCAACAGATAAATAAACTCCCTTTTTATCAACCCATATCAGGGGCTTCCCTGAATCCCCGACAGTGGAATGATCCGCATAGACAATGGAGTCCGGCAGGGCATACACAAGAAGATTTTCATTGCTGTCCCAGTAAAACCGCTCATTCAGCATATCATTCACCCACTCAATGGGGAGATAGGTTTGTCCCTGCAGGTAAAGGCCCTTTGCCTCCTGCAGATCCTCGTTGAGATAAAGGGCCACTTCATCTCCTTTTACTCCCAGCAGTTCGGCTATATCTGCCTGTTCCTTTGACGGAATATACCGTTCCAGAAACTGCTCCCCGAAAAACCCGGCGGCCACAATTAAAATCAATCCTAGCGCCGCAAAAACCGGCACTGCTTTTTTTCTTCATCTGCTTTCCTCCTGCTAATGGATCATATTATCTTTTGCCTGTACTATCCTTATAGATATATCATGAGCCTGCAGTTCATGATCGACATTCAGACTTCGCGCCGATGAGCCAGCTCATCTTCGCTCTCTTTCGCTCATTATATCACAATTCTTATTTTTTGAAATTTACATTTTCATTACATTACAAATCCCCTGATCCCGCCCTGACGCACTTAAACGGCCTTCTTAAGGCTAAAGATGGCATCCCACTATGCGTCCCTTTTGGTACTCACTAAAATCTACCGGTTGTAAACCCGGTCAAATCTTATTTCCCGCAGCTTACCAGTCTTTCCGTCAGGAATGTAATCGGCCATATAAAAACTATTGTCCTCTCTTATCTCAAATATTTTATTCCAGTCTTCTTCCGGCAGTTCTTTCCCATCTATAAGGATGGGGATTCCCTGATCGCGGTATTTTTTTAAGCCCTGCCAGATACTGACCTCTATCTGTCTGCCTGTTTCTTTCCCTGTCATCTTCTTTTTTTCATCCACATATCCCCTTACATTTCTCTTATGTGCTGCATGGCAGGGGGAGGACCACAAGGGTTATGCCGTGACACAATTCCTCCCCCAGCATCTATAAAAGCCGCTGATAAAATCCTATGATTTCACCTGTGACAGCAAACACGTCTACTGAAACTGGAATTCGAGAGATGGGTATATTAAGCCTCTTTTCCGCATTCCTTCTGGCTTCCTCGCTACCGAACGACACGAGCGTCTTCCAGCTCTTTTCCGCTTTTTTCCCCTTTCTCTCAAACTCCAGAAACGCTTCCAGCTGCCACTCGCTTAAGCTCCCGAGAACAAATTGTCTGTCGCATCTTAAAAATTCTTCCAGGCTGCCTTCCTTTACGGTTCCGTAATCCACAATCACTGTCTGGTAACCGGATTTTTTACACAATAAAAGCGTATCAATCCCCGCTCTTTCATAATAATCCGCTTCCAGCACCTGAAAACATCCGGCCTGTGCCTTTTCCTTTTCGCACAGCTTTCTTAAATTCCTGAAATCCCCATGGCTGTTCCATTCCAATACTGCGCACCGCTTTCTAAGGACTCCTCCCAGGTATCCTGCTGTCATAACCGTAAAATGGGTCACTCCCACTCCTCTGCCGGTTCCAATGATTCCAATGGTCTCCTGGCTGACGGGCTTTTTACCGGAGCGTATAAGCTTCCATACCTTTTTTACCGTTTCCTTTATAAAGAGTTCACCCTTTCCCAGGGATACGGCCTTTGCCTGGAATCATCCGGGAAATCCACTCCCTGATCCATCCTTCAAATAAGCCTCCCCTTCTTTTCTTCCTGCTTTTTATATCTAAAATTTCTTCCAGAAGAGTCTTATAAAAATCTCCCGTTTCCGCATTCGCCTTAAAAGGATTCGGATAATAAGGGGCTTTTAAGCATCGGGAAGGAACCGTCCCGTCAGGCAGCCTTATCCTGGTTCCTCTGGTCACATGATTATAAACGATCCCATAGGAACTATGGCCTTTTACCACATATTCTGCGGAGAAAAAGGCACTGTTTCTGCTCCAGCTGCTGCCGTCGCATACCAGTATCACCGCATCGGGGCTTCCCATCAGCGCCTGATCAACACTTTTTCCATAATCCAGAATACGGATCTTATAAGGCGGCTCCTTTAACTTCACCCCCGGGCCGTAATAAGGTCTCCAAATAAAGCCCTGATACCTCATCAGCCAAAAAGATCCCTCTTTGCGGCGCATAGTCACCAAGCCCGGTGCCCATGCCGGAGTCATTCTTTTCTACAAATAAATTGGGGTATCCATGATTTCTAAGATAAACAGACAGGCCGATTCCAATATGAGTCGTTCCGGCCCCTGATTTGCTCCCTGCAAGAGCAATTGTAAGAGATGATGATTGTAGACGGTCTTTTGCAGCCGTTCCCATGTTTTTAAGCTGTCCCAGCCTCTCCCTCAGCTCCTGTGCTGATGAAAACCGTTCTTCTTTTTCCTTTTTTATGCACCGTTTCAGGACGGCAGCCAGATCGGTATCCATTGATGAAGCCGGTTTATAGGGCAGTTTGGGAAATTCTCCTGTAAATAGATAATGAATGATAGCACCAATGGCATAAATATCCGTTCTTTCATCCAGTACTCCATTCTTTGAATACTGCTCCGGCGCCGCACATCCTACGGTTCCATACCGCTCTCCGGGCATATTTGCATCCTCCACGGACGCAGCAAGTCCAAAATCGATCAATTTAACAGTGTCATGGCACAATAATAAGTTCTTCGGCTGTAAATCCAAATGTAATATGGGGTTTGGTCCTGCGAGATGCAGGTAACTGATGATGCCGGCTAACTGGATTCCATATGATATGGCCAGTTCCCGCGATAGATGGCCCTGCTCTTTTACAAGGTCAAATAAAGATTCTCCTTCCAGATACTCTTCGATTAAATAACTATAAAATTCGTCTTCTTCTACGTCAAAAATAATGGGGATTCCAGGATGGCGCAATTCCTTAAGAACAAATGCTTCCCGCCTTAGAAGTTCAAATTTCAGAAAGCTTTTAGGTACCCGCTTGATCGCCCGATACTCCTCAAGCCCAAGATGAACCGCCAGAAATACTGTCCCTGCCCGGCCGGTTCCCAAGATGCCGCATAGCTGATACTTGCCAAACAGAACGGTGCTTACTTAAACCACCTCCCTTTGTCTGTCCAATATCATCTCTTGGAGTATATTTTAATATATTCCGTTTATTTTTTCAACTATTTTTTATGAAAACCTGAAATTTATAATTATAATAATTAATGAAAGTCAATGCCAGCATAATCCTTTTTCTCTTAAATGCTTAATTTCATTCAGTAATTTTACTGTTAACTCACGATTGTAATACTTCGTCAATTTTATATCTTTCTGTTCGCATGGAATGATACCTAATTCAGAATAAAATTTAATGGTACTGTACCTCATACCGGTCAGTCGTACCAGCTCCCCTATTGTTACAAACTCCGCAGCCTTAATTACTTCATCACTTCTTTGCCTTGATATCGTATCTTATTATAATAGCATTGAATATTCTTGCTTCTACGCTGTAGAAATCCGATTGCCATTCCTTTTACTGCACTTGCAGAAATAGTAGTATTATTTTAGTATCAAAAAGACTATATATTAGAATAATGTCAAAATGATATCATTTTCTCTTGCATATATAATAATTCTATATTAGAATTATATTAAAGGAACAACCGCCCCCTACAAGGGGTTGGCCATGAAGAAGATAGAAACTCCACCCTTTCACTCGCCAAAGTATACAAGGGTGGTTTTTCTACGCCCGTTCCCAGGACTTTATAGAAAAACGCTACTTACAATTAATAAAAATAAAGGTAAGTAATGCTAAAATGAAGGTACCAAAGGCCATAAGGTCCTTAAAGTCATATTTCATCCGCACCACCTCCCATCTATGTAATGATGGAAGCCAACGCCCTTGTAGTGACACGATTGTTCCATATCAATATGGTAACATATCCCTTTTCAACACACAATTAATTTTCCCGGTAGTAATCTATAATAGTTTTGCTGCCTTTTACCACCATTTGATACGGGAGGAATTTAACGCCTCCAACAGCATCCCAGCTGATTCCATGACTCCTACCACCGCTTAAACCTTATTTTATGCTAAAAATAAACAACAGCCAGAACAAGGGGCATGGTTCGTCAAAGCCATGCCCCTTGTTTCTATCTTTTCTTTTTAACAGTTATCAGCTTTATCTTTCAAAACACCCTTTCCTTCCATGTGAGCAATGTATGAATCTCCCCATTTTTCCAAGCTGTCCAATACCGGCTTAAATTGACGGCCCAGTTCGCTCAACGAGTATTCCACTTTAGGCGGGATTGTATTGTAAACGGTACGGGCGATCAAGCCATGTTCTTCCAAATTGCGCAGCTGTTTTGTAAGAGTAGCCTGGGTAATGGGAGCTAATTCACGCTCCAATTCCTTAAACCGTAATGTCCGCTCACTTAAATAGTGAAGAATCAGCAATGCCCATTTCCCACTCAATACCTTTTGAGAGGTAAAATAGGGGCAGATACCGAACAGATCCTTTTTTTCACTTTCATCTTTCACGATATATCCTCCATTACTATCTAATTAGATACTTACTATACTAAAAAAATCGTACTTGTAATTTAATCTGTGCACACTATAATTATAGCATAAAGCATGGCAAAATACAATTTGCCAATTAGAGAATGGAGGATCAATCATGATTGATTATGCAGCTGTTTTAAAGGAAAACCCCAACGGAGTCCTGGCAACACAGGATGGCAGCAAGGTAAAGACCCGGGTGTTCCAGTATCTGTTTACAGACGGCAACAAGGTATATTTCTGCACCAGTAACAAAAAGCCTGTCTACGGCCAGATCAAGGCCAGCCCTTATGTTTCTTTCTGCACCTATCCCGCCAACTTTACGCCGGTGGTATCTGTTAATGGTAAGGCAGTCTTTGTCAACGATGTTTCCTTAAAAACCCGTGCACTGGACGAGAATCCCGGCATAAAAGGCATATACAAAACACCAGAAAATCCTGTTTTTGAGCTTTTTTTACATTGATGTAGAGGAAGTGGAAACTTTCAGCTTTACAGAAGGCCCCAAGACTTATACCATTTAACCCCAGGCATGAATGTACCATCTTCAGGATGATTTCGAATGCTGTTTTTCTTCGAAAAAGGATAAACAAGATTTCATGCACACCAGTACGCCAATTTCGCAGCGTTTTACATCAGGCCACAATGTTTGCATACCGGATAAAATCCCTTTGACCAACCGTATTTTTCTGCTATAATTTAATCAAACTCAAAGGTAATACACGAATTTATGGGGTGTAAACATGATTGAGGATTATATTATAACCAAATTGAATATAGATTCCATAAAGGAATATGGTGTACTGGACTTGATCTGGCAGGCTTTTCTAGAATTTGAAGCCCCGGATTATTCAGATGAAAGCATTCAGGAGTTCAAAAAAATTTATAAATATTAATTCTATTGAACAAAGGATCTCTAAAAATGAAATGCTTTTCTGGGGCTTTTTTCTCCGGTGAGACCATTGCAGGAGTAATCGCAGCCAGACAGAACAGAAGTCTCTTATTGGATCATCATCCAAAGCCCTGTGCAAACTTTTATTCACAGCAAAAGATCACCGCTATATCTGACTTATACAAAGCACAATTTTTACTTTGATAAAAAAAATTATAAAAAAATAAGAACAAATCTAAAACTCTCTTTATATGCAAGTTTTGGGATTTGTTCCTATCAAAGATTCCGTAGAAATTACACATAATAATATAAAACCATCATCACATCAAAAAATAAAACCGGGAAATTCCAATAATCATATAGGATTCCCGGTTATTAGCATACAAACCTTAAAATTATATAAATTTTTTTCACATAGTAATTGCTTTTTCGCTATATTATATAGTATAGTTATGTTGAGGAAGTATGTAAATATTCATTCACCATTTTAAAAAGAACAGGAAGTGATCCTATGAAGATAGAACGTATTAACGAAAATCAAATTCGCTGTACGCTTACCAGCTTTGATTTAAGCGTCAGAAACTTAAATTTAGGCGAGCTTGCCTATGGCAGTGAAAAAGCCCGCAACCTGTTCCGCGAGATGATTCAAAAAGCCTCTAACGAAGTGGGATTCGAAGCAGAAGACATTCCTCTCATGGTAGAAGCAATTCCATTGTCCAACGAAAGCGTAATGTTAGTAATCACCAAAATCGACGACCCGGAAGAATTAGATACAAGGTTTGCAAAATTTTCTCCAGCAGCCGACGAAGACTTGGATTCCATGCCAGGAGACCTGGCAAGCGAGCTTTTGGAAGGCGCCGACGGACTGTTGAACCTATTAGGTATTGACAAGAAAGAAGAACCGGAGGCAGAAGAGCCAAAAGAGAAATCAAGTGCTTCCTCTATACGAATCTATTGTTTTCAGAGCCTGGATCAGATATCTGATGCTGCAAGGACCATCGGACAGGTTTACGATGGCGAGAATACATTATATAAAAAACCTGATACCAGACAGTATTATCTGGTGATCAGGAATACCCCTGACAAATCTTTAAATTTCAGCCGTGTCTGCAACCTGCTTGCAGAATATGGCTCCAAGATTCATCAGGACTACGCCTCTGAAGCGTACTACAGGGAACATTACGAGGTGTTGATTGAAGCCACGCCCTTCAGTCACTGGCCAAACTTTAATCCGTTCCTTTGTTCATAGTACTTCATCACAAACCAAAAATGAGGTTCGGCCCTTAAAAGGACCGAACCTCATTTTAAAATCCCAAAGCTCCTTCCAGAAAAAATGCAAAAATCAATTCAAAAGTGGCATCGGTTTCCCTGCACGGAATCAAAATCCAGTCATGAACCATTTTAGCCCCTTTTTTTATAAATGATTTCCGTTCCCTGCAATTTTCCCGCCTTTTCCGCCAAAAGCTCGCAGTCCGGCGTAAGAATCTCTTCTGTCCCGGAAAATACCAGAATCTGTCCCAGATGATCCCAGTTCCCATAAAGGGGAGAAACAAAGGGATGATCCGGTTCCAAAGGACCGCAGTAGCGGGCACCGGCCTCTTTCAGCCCTTCCACAGGAAGGATGGGATCTGTTTTTTTCATTATTTTTATCTTTGGATTATTAAGGGCAATATCCAGCCACGGGGATACTACTGCAGTTCTCACCGGCATAGGAAGGTTCCCCATGTCCCGCAGCTCCTGTAAAAACGAAAGAGCCAGACCGCCGCCGGAAAAATCCCCAAACAGAAAGAACTCATCTTCCGGATACTCCGACGCAAGCCAGCTGTAAACCCTGACCAGATACCGGTGGACATCTAAGGCTGTATACTCCGGAGCCAGCGGGCAGGAAGGTATGGTCACCTTTACCTGCCTTTCTATGGCAAATTGCTCCGCCATTTCCCTGTAACAGTCTGACGGCTCCAGGGTATAGGCCCCTCCCGGCAGCATGAGGATATGGGCAGCCTTTGCATAGCTGCCATTTATGGTGACTCCGGGAAAACCATCCACGTTCCAGGCTTTTACCCTCACCCTTTTTGTAAACCGTTCCTGGGCCAGTGCCATCCTGCCTCTGGCAGGCTGCTCCAGCTCAAGAGCCATCTTTTTATCCGCTTTTTTAAGCCCGGCAAAAATCCTCGTCATCTCCGTTTTCATGCTCATGGCTTCCATCTCTCCTTTCCCTGTATTCCATGTGTTACGATTCCTTGCATAATCTGTTTAATTTTTTCAATTCATACAGAACAAACTGGCTGACAATGACCATTGAAGTAATATCTGCCACAGGTCCTGCATACAGAATTCCTTCCAGGCCAAAAGAAAGAGGAAGGATAAGAATCAGCGGGATCAATAACAAAAGCTGGCGCAGCATGGATAAAACAGAAGCCTTTAAGGGTTGTCCTGTTGACTGGAAATAGCTGGTGGTCACAACCTGGAAACCGGCAGTAAAGATTCCCAGCATATATACCTTCAGGCAGCGGATGGCAAACTGGGTGAACTGCACATCCTCCGTCCCAAACAGGCTTATAATCTGCCCAGCGAATAGCTGGCAGGCCAGCCAGCCCGTGAAGGCAACTGTGGTCGCTGCCGCTGCCGCCAAAAGAAAGGTCTTCCGCACACGCTTTGGCTGATTTGCTCCCTTATTAAACCCAAGAATGGGCTGGGAGCCGATACCGATCCCGATACAGATGGAAATAAGGATCATTCCTACCTTATTTACAACACCCATGGCGCTTAATGCCACATCACCGCCGATGGCTGTCTTATTTCCATAATACACCAGAGAATTGTTCATGACAACCTGCAAAATGGTAGACGCCACCTGGGTGATGCCGCTTGATATCCCTAAAGGCAGTGCCAGCCTGCAGATACCCCCGTTAATACGTAAGCCATTTTTATGAAGGCGCATGTGTTTTCCTCTGTACACAAAATACAGCACAAGCACAACTGTGGAAATGATCTGTGAAGTAATGGTGGCAATGGCCGCTCCGGTCACGCCCCAATGAAATACGAAAATATAAATCGGATCCAGAATGGTATTTAAAGCAGCACCGACTAAAATAGCAAACATGGATAAGGCCGGATTCCCGTCTGTCCTTGCCATATTGCTTAACACCACGGAAAGCATGTTAAAGGGTGTTCCCAGCAATAAGATGGAAGTATACTGCCTGGCATATTCCATGGTATTGGCAGTTGCCCCAAAAATCCTTAGCATAGGCGTCATAAGCGGGAATCCTACAGCCATAACTGCTATACTGGCTGCCAGGGTCACAAGGAAAACGGTCCCAAGAGTCTTGTCCGCCTCTTCCTCATTCTTTTCCCCCAGCTTAATGGCCGCATAGGCGCTTCCGCCTGCTCCCAAGAGGGTCGATATGGCTAAAATGATGGTGACAATGGGAAATGCTATGGTAGTCGCCGCATTTCCCAGATACCCGACGCCTTGTCCGATAAAAATCTGGTCAACAATGTTGTAAACCGAATTTACCAGCATGGAAACAATCGCCGGAAGTGCAAACTGCAGCAGCAAATGTCCCACGGGCATATATCCCAGGGGATTTTCCCCCTGTTTTATCCTGTTTTGTTCCATAAAATATTCTATTCCTTTCCTTTCTGTTCCACAATGTGATTATGGGCATTACAAGCCATGCGGATGAGCATTTGCTCCGCCATATCACGTTCCTCTTTGGTAAAACCCTTTAATATAATTTCCGCCCATTCATTTACGCTCTCCAAGGTCTTCTTTACAACAAAAGCCGCCTTGTCCGTAACGTAAATCCTCCGGATACGTTTATCCTCCTGCGCCATTTCCGTCACAACATATCCCTCTTCCTCCAGCTTCTTAACAGCGCGGGTAGCGGTCGCCTTATCGTAATGACCAAAGGAAGCCAGCTCGTGCAGGTTCATACCCGGATTTTAAAAATCTGCAATAAAAAAAACTGTTGTCCACAGCCTATCTGATAAGAAGATAATTGATTTGCAAAATACATATTGTTCAGTCTCTGGATAATCGAAATATATTTCCCGATTTCCTTATGTTCTTTCATATTTTCCACCTCCAAGCCTTAAGGATGGCATTTTATCTTTTTTTAGATGATAAACAGCATATCACAATGTAGTTGCATTCGCAACTATTTTTTTATGAAATAAAAAGCGATACCGGTTTGGCAGAACCGGTACCGCTTATCACGATAACTTTTTACTTTGTTTTAAAAATCTCGCAGGTCTTTTTGCAGGCAGCCTCTGTAACCGCGCAGCCGCCAAGTGATGTTTCCCTTAATTCAAATGGGATGGAACGCCCCACCATCATCATGGTGTCCACCATCTGATCAAACGGTATGAACTGTTCTACTCCTGATAATGCCATTTCTGCGCACACCAGTGCATTGGCAGCGCCTAAAACATTACGGTTCTGGCAGGGGTATTCCACCAAACCGGCTACAGGGTCGCAGACCAGCCCTAAGAGGTTTACGATTGCAGAGGAAGCCGCATCCATGCACTGCTTCGGTGTTCCGCCCATGATCTCAGTTGCAGCTGCCGCTGCCATTGCGGCAGCTGCTCCAACCTCAGCCTGACAGCCAGCCTGCGCTCCGGCCACGGTAGCATTCCTCATAATCAGATAACCAACTGCACTTGCTGTAAAAAGGCCATCTATGATCTGTTCATCGTCCAAAGAAAACTCTTCTTCCAGAGCAAGCAGCAGCCCAGGCAGCACCCCGGAGCTTCCGGCTGTTGGCGCCGCCACAATAAGGCCCATGGAAGCATTCACTTCCAAAACAGCCAGAGAATAGGTAATCGCCTTGGATAACATGCTTCCGCATATGGATTTTCCTGATCTCCTTCTGTTCCGTACCTTTGCAGCTTCTCCCCCGATCAATCCGCCGATGGAAGCCACTGGTTGATCTAACGGCTTGTGGCAGGCTTCCTTCATAATACGGTAAGCTTCTTTCATCCGGCTTATAGTTTCCTCCGGATCGGCGCCGAACTCACTGGCTTCCCGCTCCCGCATCACTTCTGAAATCCGGCAGTGATTTTCTTCACATAATTTCAATAATTCACTTCCTGATATAAAATCCATAAAAGCCTCCTAAACCTGAATAAGCATAACATCTTCTACTTTCGGATGTTCCCGCAGCTTTTCCAGCAATTCCTGGGGAATTTCCTCATCAGATTCCACCACAGAGTAAGCGGTTGCCCCTTTCTGTTCCCGGAACAGGCGCATGAAAGCGATGTTTACATTGCGCTCACTTAAGCTGGTAGCGATATAGGCCACCATACCGGGATAGTCTAAATGCCGTATGACCAGCGTGGAATATTCTCCGGTAAAGTCTACATCAATGCCGTTGATCCTGACAATTTTAACTTTACCGCCTCCTAAGGAAACGCCGCGGACCGACATGGTCCCGCCCTCTTCTCCGGACACATGGATCTCTACTGTGTTTGGATGAACTTCTGTTTCCTTTTCATCTACACGGAAGGAATACTTTATCCCGCATTCATCAGCCAGTTGGAAGGAATTTTTAATTCTAAGATCATACGTCTCAAACCCCTGGATTCCTCCAAGAAGTGCACGGTCAGTTCCATGGCCCTTATAGGTCTTTGCAAAAGAACCGTACAAAACAAACTCCACTTCACTGATCGGCTCGTTGAACATTTTTTTAACCAGAAGAGCAATCGCCACAGCACCTGCAGTATGGGAGCTGGATGGCCCTACCATATTGGGGCCGATTACTTCAAAAATACTGATAGACGGCATAAACAGCCTTCTCCTTTCGCAGTCACCTTAACCTTTGTTATCTTTCTTAATATATTTATGATAATACAAGTCAACCAACGCGCTGATCGCATTATCTCCGGATACGTTACATGCAGTTCCGAAGCTGTCCTGTGCAATATACATTGCCTGTAAAAGGCTGGCAATATCTCCTACTGCAGGTATTCCTACAATCGGGAAGAATGGAGTCGCCGTAAAGATAGAGCCTCCCGGAGCTCCCGGAGATGCAACCAGGGCTACTCCCAGCACACAGATAAACGGGAACAGAGTAAGGAATCCATGAGGCATGCCGTAAATGAGCAGGGTCGCGGTCACACAGCAGGTAATGGTGATCATGGAACCTGCCATATGAATGTTAGCACACAGCGGAATTACGAAATTACGGATTTCTTCTGAAATACCATGCTTTCCGCACATTTAATATTAACCGGAATGGTAGCAGCAGAAGACTGGGTACCAATGGCAGTCAGGTAGCCAGGCAGCTGGTTCTTCAGCATGGTAAGCGGATTTCTCTTTGTCAATATACCTGCAAAGGAAAAAGCTGCAAGCAGATAGATCAAATGAAGAAGGATAACGATCATAAATACCTTCCAAAGCACTGACATAATCGCAAAGGTAGTTCCCTGATAAGTCATCTTCGCAAAGGTTCCGCAGATGTACAAAGGAAGAAGCGGAATGATCACCCGGCCCAATACCTTTGTAATGATCTCGGAAAACTCTTTGATCACATTATACAGGGCATCTCCGATCTCTTTGCCCCGCATGGTGCTGATGCATACTCCCAGTACAAAGGCCAGTACAACAGCAGCCGTTGTTTCAAGCAGCGGTGTGATTTCCAGTGAGAAATATCCGCTGATAGCCTTGTCGCTTGCAGAAGCAACTTTTGCAACTACCTCTTCATTCACAAAAGAAGGGAAAAACGAACTTGCTACAGCGTAAGATGCGCTTCCTGCCAGCAGTGTGGAAGCATAGGAAATCGCTGCGGTAAACGCTAACAGCTTTCCGGCTCCCTGAGACAGGTCTGCGATTCCCATAGTAACAAAAGCTACCACCATAAGCGGAATAATGAACATTAAAAACTGTTTAAACAAATCCGATACTGTTATCAATATCGAAGTTACAAAACTGGGGCAGTACATACCAATCAAAATACCAATGATAATTGCAATAATCAGCCTTGGTACCAGTCCCAATCCCTTCTTACTCTTTTTACTTTCCTCCATATCAATACCTTCCTTTCACTTGAATAAAATAAATTTTATTGTTTTTATTCATTTGATGTAATTTATTTTATCACAGATGACTTCAGATTGCAATATCATTATATATTTCTAATAATCAGACAAAAATCCCGCATAGTTTTTGTCATATTGCACAAAAAATTGCAGGATTTTTCTTTATCAAACGAATCTGCTGTATTAATGTTTATTCATTCTTCTTTTCTGTATTTACGCCCGCATTCCGAATGTGCATATATACGGTATTTTTAGAAATTCCCAGATAATCAGCTACCTTTACAACCGCATCCTTCAGGGTAAAGACTCCCTGCTGCTGCAGGGAATTAATGATCTCCTTGTTTTTAAGAGACGGAAGGATCCCATCATCTTCCATTACAGTCTTCCGAACCTCCTGGACTTTGCTGAAAATCAATTCATCCAAATTATTTGCAAAGGTTTCAGTTTTAACTAGGGAATGAGTGGATATTTGGGGGATATAGCTGGTCAGGATCTCGGAAAAGCCTGTATTTAAGTAAAAATTGATACATAAAAGGCCGATAATCCTTTTTTTCCTCCCCCCGTACCACAATGGTAGAGGATTTTAACGGTTCTTCTTTTTTGTTCTTGGTAAAATAGGAAATATAGCTTTTTTTCACCATCCTTTTCGATTTCTTCCAGCATCAGAAGAGCCAGGTCCGTAATCGGCATCCCTTCCGTACGTCCTGTGTGGTGTCCATTGATGATCTTAATGACGGAATGTTCCGTATCCTCCAGGCTGTGAAGCACCATCTCATAGCCTCCCCCAGGTAATCCGCCAGCCCTTCCATCATGATCTTATAAGATTCCAGTATAATTCGGTCAATCAGTGTTAAATGTACATTATAATCCTTCATTGTAATCATCCCCTATGTTCGTTTTATCAGGAATAATGCATTAATTTATGGAATTATAACATGCTATAAAATATTTTTCAATAAAAAGAGTCATTACTTAACAATAATGTAATTTATTACATTAAAAAGGTCCAGACAATAGCTGCCTGGACTTTTTTTCTTACTCCGGTTTTTTTCTCAATAAAAATGAGAAAAGAAGCAATATCCCCTGATTCTTTAAAGATATGACTTCTGTCAATGGGAATGCGTACATAAGCTCGCTTCCATAATATTCACCGGTCTTTCCTGGCATGGAAACCTGATAAAGCATATCCTCATGGAGGCCCTGAAGCTTCAGCCGGAGCCAGCCTGCATTGGCCGGATTCAAAACCTGATAATAGGCAGCGACTGCCTGTTCTAAATCCTCCGACACTGTCATCCATGCCGTATCATTTCCTTCAAATGGACTTTTCAGCCGGTAAAACGTTCCCTGGTGCAAAAGCTTCCGGTACTTCTTATAACATGCGATCTGCTGCTTTACCAGTTCTATTTCCCCGGGACTCCAGAGGCGTTATCCTGTGAATCTGATGGTTTGGAACCGCGGAGACATGGGCTCCGATGCTGGATATAGGATAAACCATGGTGGTCCCGTACTGGATCTTTAACCGGTCCATGGCATCTGTATTGTCACTGCACCATGCCTGGGGAGCAAAGGAAAGCATTCCAGGGTCAAACCTGGCCCCTCCGCTGGCACAGGATTCAAACAGGATCTCAGGGAAATCCCTGGTAAGCCGGGCATACAGGTCATAGACTCCCAGAATATATTTATGCATCACCATTCCCTGTCCGTCAGGGGAGGTTCCTCTGGAATAGCATTCTGTCAGATACCGGTTCATATCCCACTTAATATAAGAGATCCTTGCATTGGTAATGATTTCCTTCCTTGAAAAATCAAGGACATGCTGATTCCTGCTGGGCGTATCATAGCGGCCGGGAGCAGACCTCCACCTGGCCTAAAAAGCTTCCGCTGTACACAAGGCTGAAGCCATATACCTGGCCGCTTTTTTTCCGTAGCCTCTTTTCTTGCCAGGGCCAGGAATGGGTTATGCTCTGCGCTGCTGATCCCTCTCATGCTGTAGATGGACTGAATTCCCTGTTCCAGGGGACGTCTTTTCAAATATCTCTCCCTGGACCATGCCCCGGAAAGCTGGATCATCTCATAATCGCAATCCGGCAGGTCAACCGCTCCGCTCATTGCCATCATGAGGACGATTTCCTCCCTGCCGTGATGGTCAAACCTGGCATGCCTTGTAAGTACCGGCAATTCTTCATAGATTGTATAGGAAAGGAGCAGATCCGTGTCCATCACATCATCATGAAGGGTGATCTCTAAGGTGGAAGCCTCCTTTTCCTCCTCCACATAGGTGGCTGGAAGAGGCTCTATGGAACGTTTTCCCTCAAAAATGCAGTGGGACACATAGGTAAAGTTCGTGATCCTGCTGCCATTCTCCTGTCTGACCGTGCAGGCACCATACCGGTAATCTCCTGTCCCCAATGCGTTTTCCATAGTGCAGATTTCCCAGCTGTCCATTGGCCATAATTTGAATGATATAACTCACAGACCGGTTATACAGGTGAAACTCTTTTGCTTGTTCATGATAAATGATAGGCATAATTAGACTCCTTTTATAATTTTCCTCCTGATGTAGCAATTCCTTCTATAAACTGCTTCTGGAATATAAGATATATGATAATCATGGGAATACAGGCCAGTAAGGATGCTGCCATAAGCTCCGGATAGTTTGTTTCAAACTGTCCCTGCAGCTTTGCAAGGGCCGCAGACAAGGGCATGGTATTCTGCTCCGTGTTGACCACCAGAGGCCACATCAGCTCTTTAAATCCAAACAGCGCAGTAAAGATGCCAAGAGCCACCATGGAAGATTTTGTAAGGGGGGCCATCACATAGAGAAAGGTCTGGCCGATATTGCAGCCGTCAAGCCTGGCCGCCTCCTCCAGGGAGGAGGGAAGTGCCATGTAGGCCTGCCTTAACAGGAAGGTTCCAAAGGCCGTCACAAGCCCCGGAAAAAGCAGGCCAAAGGAGGTGTTCAGCATTCCCAGCCTGCTCACCATTAAGTACTGTGGGATGATAAAGATCTGGGATGGCACCATCATCTGAAACAGAACCAGGGAAAATGTTAGATTCTTTCCCTTAAAGTGAAGGCGTCCAAAGGCATATCCCGCCATGGTTGCAGTGAGAACCGCACAAATGACACGTTCCACAATGAGCAAAAGAGTGTTCCAGTACAGCCTCAAAAAGTTCATCTTGCTCACTACCAAAAGAAATGCTTCCTTCCGCCATATCGTTGGAAAGATGATGAACGGATTCATCTGGGTGGCCTCTGATGTACTTTTAAAGGCGGTTAAAAACATCCACAAAAAGGGCACCAGCATGATGGCGGACCCTATGACAAGGATTAAGTAAATGATGCCTGATCTGATTTTTCTATTCTTATCCATAGTTCTCCTTTCCTAGCTATAGTTCACCCATTTTTTCTGGCAGAACATCTGGATCACCGTTATCAGAAGGATGACCAGAAGCAGCAGCATGACAATGGATGAGCGTATCCCTTGTTTCCTTCAATAAAAGAATATTTATAGAAAAGATACACCAGGGACTGGGTCTTTCCCAGGGCCGGATTGCTTCTTCCCATCATCATATAGATGCTGTCAAACACCTGCATGGCTCCTATGACTCTTGTCACGGTCACAAAAAAACATGGTAGGTGATATTAAAGGCAATGTAATCGTAAAAAACTGGCTGATGCCATCCGCCCCGTCAATCTGCGCTGCCTCATAATAATCACGGGGTATTTCCTGAAGGCCTGCAAAAAACAGCACCATATTGTAACCAATCACGGACCAGATTCCTACAACAGCAACGGAGATGAAGGCAATATTGGGATTGGATATCCAGTTTACCCCGGAAAGGCCCATTCCCCGCAGGATATGGTTAAGCAGCCCGAACTCCGAGTTATAAAGCCATCTCCAGACCATTGCCACCGCAGCTGGAGCTGCCACCATGGGCAGGAAATAAATGGTCCGCCATATCGAGCGGCCCCGGATCTTTCCGTTTAAAAAGACAGCTATTATAAGGGCAATGGCAATGGAAAAGGGGACCTCCACCAAGGCATATTTACATGTATTCCACAAAGCCTGCCATACCGTCCCATCACTGAAAAGCTGACCGTAATTGTCAAGTCCAATAAATACGTTGCCTTTGCCAAAAGCCCCCGTTTTAAAAAGGCTCTGATAAATGGTCTGGAAAATGGGGATGATGTTTAAAATAATAAGACCCGCCATGGTGGGAAGCAAAAACATCCACCCCCATAAAAATTCGCTTCTCTCCCGCCTTGATACCTTTGATTTTCTATTCATGCAGACCCTCCGTATTTCTTTGTCAAGCGGATATCCGCAATCCGCTTCACTGCTTGATCCGGTTAAAAAGGGAGGCGCTTAAAAAGCCTGCCTCCCCAGCCCCTCTTATTCTTGTGCCAGCATAGCATTCATTTCCTGAGTAATATCCTTGCAGACATCCTCCACGCTCTTGGCTCCGGTCCACGCATCAATCAATTTTTCACCGATCATATTGTTCCACGCAACCGTTGATTTCGAGTAGGGCCTGATGACCAGGTCACTCATCATATCCAAGTATGCCTGAAGGTTAAAGCCTGAATATGCCTTTATCCAGTTATCCGTTGTTCCTTCATAGGCAGAAATAACGATTCCAAGGTCAGACTGCTTTTGCTGAGCTTCCTTTGATCCCATATACTCGATGAGCTTCCATGCTTCCTCAGGCATACTGGTATTGGCGGAAGCCGCCCAGCCCAGTCCATTATAAATGGAGATTCTCTTTCCAGAAGCCCCATCCTTTGGAAGGAGTGCAATGTCCCCGTTTGCTTTTACGTAATCATTATTGCAAAGCTCCGGAAGCATCCAGGAGCCCATTGTGACCATGGCTACCTTGCCAGCTTCAAACAAAGCCTCCTCTGTATTTTCTGCCATCACCTCATATGGCGGTGCATATCCCTCTTTCATCAGGTCGGTTATAAAGGTTAAGGCTTTGATGGTTCCCGGCTGGTCAAATCCGGAGGATTTCTTATCATTGCTGATCACATAACCGCCCATATCATAAACAATATTGTTCCAGCCTGCCTGGTCATTGGTGGGCCTTAAAGCAAATCCATACTGGCTTCCGTCCTCTTTGGTCAGTTTTTTTGGCTGCCTCTGCAAAATCATCCCAGGTCCAATCTTTGTCGGGATAGGGGATTCCTGCTTCATCAAACATGGTTTTGTTGTACCAGAGCGCGATGGTATCAATATCCTTTGGCACCGCATACTCCTTTGTGCCTTCCCAATTATAGATCTGCACAATGTCTTCTGGAAATTTATCCATTTCCAGCGTCTTGCTTTCCTTGATCCGGTCCGTTAAGTCCAAAAGCATTTCGTATTCGGAATACCTTGCGATTTCATTGGAATGCATCCAGAAAACATCGGGAAGAGATCCGCCGGTTGCCCCTGCTTCCAGCATGGTCCAGTACTGCTCCCATGGGGTTACCTGAATCTGTGTCTTAATTCCGGTTTCCTTTGTAAAGTCCTTCATGATCTCCGTAAGTCCCGGCTCCTGGTTCTTGTCCCAGATTGCAACCGTCAGGGTCCCCTTGGCACCGGTATTTCCCGATTCACCGGAGCTTTCCGCCGCCTGTGCTGTTTCTCCTGAGCTTACAGGGGCAGTTCCACTCCCGGCCTTGCTCCCGCAGCCCGCCAGTGCTGCTGCCATAACTGCTGCCATCGCTGCTGTCAACCACCATTTGCGTTTCATTTTGTTACCTCCCTTTAATTAGTCAGTTTATATAGTTAAAACTGAGTTTATAGCCATTCTTTGTGTAATTTTTCACTGCTTATTGCTGATTATAAACTATTTTTTATCTACATTACATAGACTAATGTGACAGGTACATGGTGTTTTGTTATATTTACCGAACCTCTTCTCTCATCTTCTTCCGATATTGGAGAGGGGATTCTCCTTCCGTCTGAAGGAAGCTTTTGCAGAATACCGAGGCATCATGAAAGCCGCAGGATAAACCGGTTTCCGTTACGCTGAGGCCCGTATCCTCTAACAGGCGCTTTGCCTCCATGATACGGTAGGCCGTTAAATACTGTTTTGGCGAAATTCCCTTATATTTTATAAAAAGCCTGTACAGGTAGGTCCGGTCGATCCCCACATATTTTGCCACATCTCCGATCTGAATGGGATAACTGTAATTATGGCGTATATACGATTCCGCCCTGGATAAATAACTCTGCTCATACTCTCCCACTTCCTTTCCCCGTTTAGGGAGCCTGGAAAACAGCAGATAAAGATGCCCCGTCATCTCATCCATATGATGTCCGCCGTTTTGAAAGGTGGTCACCAGCCGTTCCATATCGGTCCGCCATTCAGCCCCTTCATCAAAGTGGTAAACATACCCGCTTTCCTCCTGCCGGTACTCACTTAAAAGCCGTTCTGCCTCAGTCCCTGCAAAAGCCGCCCAGGCATATTCCCATGGCTCGTCCTTATCTGCCTGATAATAAGTGACCTCCTGAGGCTTAATTAAAAATGCATCTCCCTCCTTTAAGACATATTCCTCGCCTCCCGTCCGATAGATTCCCTTTCCCCGGAGTATTACGTGCATCAGGTAATGCTTCCGGATCGCAGGTCCGAAAAAATGTCCTGATGAACACTGTTCACGCCCGCAGTAATAAATAGTCAGTGCCCGTACCCAATGATTCATGCTTAACCCTCCATTCAACAAAACGACAATTTTATGAAACAAACATCCTATCTTTTTTCCTGCTGCAATTATACAATATCCTCATCAGACAGACAAGAAAAAGCAAGGAGGAAGGAACATGGTAAAAATAACATTTATGGGGGCAGGAAGCACGATATTTGCTAGAAATGTCTTAGGTGACTGCATGTGCACTCCGGTGCTCCGGGACGCCAGGATCGCTCTTTACGACATTGACCCGGCCCGCCTTTCGGATTCGGAGCTCATTCTGAATGCAATCAACAAAAATGTAAATCAGGGACGGGCTGAAATAAAAACTTATCTGGGAGAGGAAAACCGGAAGGAAGCCCTGTCCGGCGCCACCTTTGTGGTGAACGCCATTCAGGTGGGGGGATACGATCCCTGTACCATAACTGACTTTGAAATCCCTAAAAAGTACGGCTTAAAGCAGACCATCGCGGATACCCTGGGAATCGGCGGCATCATGCGGGGCTTAAGGACCATTCCCGTTATGGAGGATTTTGCCAGAGATATGGAACAGGTTTGTCCGGATGCTTACTTCTTAAATTATACCAATCCCATGGCTATCTTAACTGGATACATGCAGCGCTATACGTCCATTAAAACCATTGGCTTATGCCACAGCGTCCAGGTATGCTCAGAAACCTTATTAAAGGGACTTGATATGGAGGATAAGCTGGACGGGCGGACAGAATTAATCGCAGGAATCAACCATATGGCCTGGCTCTTAAAGCTCCATGACAGGGATGGAAACGACCTTTACCCCGTCATCCGCCAAAAAGCCCTTGAGAAAAACCAGACAGAAAAACACAAAGATATGGTCCGCTTTGAATACATCAATCATTTGGGCTATTATTGTACGGAATCCAGCGAACACAATGCGGAATACAATCCATTATTCATAAAAGCCAGATACCCGGAAATGATCGAAGAATTCCAGATTCCCTTAGATGAGTATCCGAGGCGCTGTATCAAGCAGATCAACGAATGGGAGGAAGAAAAGAACTCTATTCTAAACAACGGCCAGATCACCCATGAACGTTCTCATGAATACGCTTCCTATATTATGGAAGCGATTCTGACCAATAAGCCTTACAAAATCGGGGCAAGTGTATTAAACCATGGGCTGATCGATAATCTTCCTGCCGACGCCTGCGTAGAGGTTCCCTGTCTGGTAGACGGAAGCGGAATCACTCCCTGCCATGTGGGACGCATTCCTACCCAGCTGGCAGCCATGAACATAACAAACATAAATCCCCAGCTTCTCACCATAGAAGCAGCCCGTAACAGAGATATAAAAACCATTTACCAGGCAGCCATGCTGGATCCTCACACCGCTGCCGAACTGAACATAAAAGATATCCGTGCTATGGTGGATGAGCTCATTGCTGCCCATGGCAGCTACATGAAAATGTACCATTAACAGAATCTCCCGGAAATAGTCATTTGCAAGCTGCGCTTAATATCTGTATACTTGACCCTATCAAACATCCTAATGAAAGCGGATCGTCTGACAGGGTCTTTCACCATTTTGAGGGGGTATATATTTGAGTGAAAAACAGACAACTTATAAGAATGTAGCCGGGTTCCGCTGCTTAAGGAACATCAAACGGCAGACCAATGATCTGTACCTGGTCCACTGCGGAATTCAGCAGTGTCCTCCGGGATACACATACGATCACAAGATTCCAAATGAATATCACCTGCACTTTGTGATGGGCGGCGCAGGGTCACTGGAAGTTAGTGGAAAACGGTATGATTTAAAAACCGATGACATCTTTCTCATTCCCAAGGGCCATCCCGTTCTTTACAATGCGGACTGTAAAAATCCCTGGGAATACATGTGGATCACCTTTGACGGAGAAATGGCGGAAGCTTATTTAAGCTATGCAGGCCTGTCCCCGCAGCTCCCGGCCATCCATTCCCAGATTCCCAATCAGCTTTATTTTCCCATGATACACAAAATACTGGATACCAGCGAGCTGACCTTTGCCAATGAAATCAAGCGGGTGGGATACCTATACGAAATACTGTCCACCCTGATCGAAATGCAGAATACCATAAGAACCATTAAAAAGAACCAGCACGACTATTCCATCGATACTTATGTAGATTATGCCCTTCAGTATATTAAGCTGAACTATGATCACATCAAGGTCCAGGACATCGCAGACTACATTGGGATCAACCGCTCCTATTTAACCTCAATCTTCAAAAAGCAGCTTCACGTTTCACCTCAGGAATACTTAATGAGGTTCCGGCTTAACATTGCAGCCCACCAGCTTTCCACCACATCCTTATCCATTCAGGAAATCGCCACTGGCATCGGATATCATAACCCTTTAACCTTTTCCAAAATATTCAAGCAGGAATTTGGCGTCAGCCCCAGGCATTACAGGGAAGAAAAACGGCAGCCATAAAAAAACAGGAGCTAGTCCTAAAGGACTGCCTCCTGCAACATATTCTATTTGTCTGCTAACACTTCATTAATCTGGGAAACCAGAACATCACAGTCTATTCCATGAACCTGGCAGGCTTCCTCCAGGGACTCACCCTGAGATGCCGGACAACCGAGGCAATGCATACCTGCACGCATTAACATAGGTGCAATGTTCTCGTCCATTTCAAGCAATGCGCCTATTAACATATCCTTTTGGATCTGCATCTTGTGTTCCTCCTTAAAAAAATTGTACTTACTGTCTTTATAATATAATACTTTTCCTTCTGATTAGCAAGGACTAAATTCTATTTTTTTCATTCATATTCCCTTCTGATGGTTTTTCTCAATTAGGAACCTTGACATTGTATACAGTATTATGTATAATACATTCATACAAAGATTGTATGAATTATAATCTTTGACGGCACTCATTTATAACTTACACTTATACAGTTAGATTTCACGGAGGTAAAAACTATGAGAACAGAATGGAGAGCTTTTACAGGCGGTGTTTGGGAACGGGAGATCAACGTCAGGGACTTTATACAGAAAAATTACACTCCTTATGACGGCGATGATTCTTTTCTTGCCGGACCGACCACAGCAACAAACGCTCTTTGGGCGCAGGTTATGGACTTATCCAAACAGGAACGGGAAGCCGGCGGCGTGTTGGATATGGATATAAAGACCATTTCCAACATCACCTCCACGGACCGGGATATTTAGATAAAGATAAAGAAACAATCGTAGGTTTTCAGACCGATAAGCCTTTCAAACGCTCTTTACACCTTACGGCGGCATCCGTATGGCAGAAAAAGCCTGTGCAGATAATGGTTATACCATTGATCCTGAAGTTAAGAAATTTTTTTACGGTTCACAGAAAGACACACAATGCCGGCGTTTTTGATGCTTATACCCAGGAAATGCGCGACTGCCGTTCCAACCATATCATCACAGGCCTTCCGGATGCATATGGCCGCGGACGTATCATCGGAGATTACCGCCGGGTGGCCCTTTACGGCATTGACCGCCTGATCGCAGATAAGGAAGAGCAGAAGGATACAACACGTACTACCATGTACTCTGACGTGATCCGGGAAAGAGAAGAGCTTTCTGAGCAGATCCGCGCCCTTAAGGAATTAAAGGAGCTGGGAAGCATCTATGGCTTTGATATTTCAAAACCGGCCGCTAACGTAGAAGAGGCGATCCAGTGGCTGTATTTTGCCTACCTCGCCGCTGTCAAGGAACAAAACGGAGCAGCCATGTCCTTAGGCCGCACCTCCACCTTTATTGATGTTTATGCACAGAGAGATTTAGAAGAAGGAACCTTTACCGAGGAACAGATTCAGGAGTTTGTAGATCATTTCATCATGAAGCTTCGTCTGGTAAAATTCGCCCGTACTCCGGAATACAATGAGCTGTTCTCCGGCGATCCTACCTGGGTAACAGAATCCATAGGAGGAGTCGGCATCGACGGACGCCATCTGGTGACCAAGACTTCCTTCCGCTACCTCCACACCCTTACTAATCTGGGAACAGCTCCTGAGCCAAACTTAACTGTGCTGTGGTCCACAAAGCTTCCGGAAAACTTTAAGCGCTTCTGCGCCAGAACCTCCATTGAATCCTCTTCCATTCAGTATGAGAACGATGATCTGATGAGAGTGACACACGGAGATGATTATGCCATTGCCTGCTGTGTATCTTCCATGAGAGTTGGTAAGGAAATGCAGCTCTTCGGCGCAAGGGCCAATCTTGCAAAATGCCTGTTATATGCTATTAACGGCGGCATTGATGAAGTCACCAAAAAACAGGTCGGCCCCAAATACCGCCCCATCACTTCCGAGTACCTGGAATATGAAGAGGTTATGGCTGCTATAAGGATATGATGAACTGGCTTGCAAGGTTTATGTAAACACCTTGAACGTCATCCACTATATGCATGACAAATACAGCTATGAGCGTATTCAGATGGCTCTTCACGATAAAAAGGTAACCCGTTGGTTCGCAACCGGTATTGCAGGACTTTCCGTAGTGGCTGACTCCTTATCCGCCATCAAATATGCCAAGGTTAAGACCGTACGGGATGAAAACGGAATCGTGACCGATTACATCGTAGAAGGAGACTTCCCCAAATACGGCAATAACGATGACCGGGTAGACATGATCGCAAACGAACTGGTTCACACCTTTATGAACTATGTAAAAGGAAACCACACTTACCGCGGCGGCATTCCAACCACCTCCATCTTGACAATCACTTCCAACGTCGTATATGGTAAGAATACAGGAGCAACTCCTGACGGACGTAAGAAGGGCGAAGCCTTTGCACCTGGCGCAAACCCAATGCACCTCAGGGATACTCACGGTGCTGTCGCTTCCCTGGCATCAGTTGCAAAGCTTCCGTTCAGAGATGCCCAGGATGGGATATCCAATACCTTCTCCATCGTACCGGGAGCCCTTGGTAAAGAAGATCAGATCTTTACAGGAGATTTAGAGGTGGATTTAGAGCTGGCTCTTAGCGAAGACCAGAAATAAGGAGTGGTTATTATGGCAGATCCAAAGGAGAAACAGATTGACGATATCGTCTCCATGCTTGACCAGTTCATGGGTGGAAACGGCGGACATATGAACATCCGCGTATCAGAAGACGGTACTGTAAGTACCGATGGAACAATGGCTAAATCAGTTACTACCACAAACTCCACGGATTGTGCAGACGGAAATTCCGCTTGCAGAGTGCCCACTTTATTCCAGGCTTTGGATACAGAAGATGAAGACCCGGAAAGCAACCGGCTGTTTATGGAAGACACTTATTAAATAAAATAGGAGGATTATAAAATGGCAAATATCAGCGAATCTCAGATCAATAACCTTGTTAATTTATTAGATGGCTATGTGGAAGAAGGCGGACATCACTTAAATGTCAATGTCTTCACCCGTGATACCTTATTAGACGCCCAGAAGCATCCGGAAAGTTATCCCCAGCTTACCGTACGCGTATCCGGTTATGCGGTGAATTTTATCAAGCTGACAAAGGAACAGCAGGATGAGGTAATCTCCCGTACGTTCCACAACAATATGTAATAAAAAGCAAAGAAGGCGATCTGTATGACAGGATATATACATTCCATTGAAAGTTTCGGTACCGTTGACGGGCCGGGCGTGCGCATGGTGATTTTTTTACAGGGCTGTCCCATGCGCTGCCAGTACTGCCATAATCCGGACACCTGGAAAATGGCGGGCGGCACGCCGATGACAACAGAAGAAGTATTAAAGCAGTTTGAATCGTCCCGGAACTTTTACCGGGGCGGAGGCATAACGGCCACCGGCGGGGAGCCCCTTATGCAGCTGGATTTTGTGACTGAGCTTTTTGAAGCCGCAGGAAAGAAGAACATCCATACCTGCCTGGATACCTCAGGTGTCACATTTCATGGAAATGATCCGGATTACAGGAAGAAAATAGACCGTCTTCTGGACTCTACCGATCTTGTCATGCTGGACATCAAGCACATTGATGACACAAAACACAGAACACTTACAGGGCATTCTAATGAAAACATTCTGGATTTTGCCCAGTACTTAAGTGACCGGGATATCCCGGTGTGGGTCCGCCACGTAGCAGTACCCCAGATCACAGATGAGACCCCTGATTTATACAGGCTGGGGCGTTTTATCGGCGGACTTAAGAATGTGAAAGCCCTTGATGTCCTGCCTTATCATGACATGGGAAAGGTAAAATATGAAAGCCTGGGTATGGAATATCCCTTAACGGATATTCTCCCATGTCCAAAGAAGGAGCCGTTGCCGCCAAGAAGGTCATCTTAAGCGGGATCAGGGATGTCCGCACAGGGATCCCTGATCGGTATTGCTCCCAAAATTAAACAATAATTGTACCATTTTCTACTTGAATATTTCTGATTTATAGTATAAAATATAGAAAAATCTATAAATTATAAGGAGGTAATTTATCATGGCACGTGTTATTAGTGACGCTTGCGTTAGTTGCGGAAGCTGTGAAGGTGAGTGCCCAGTAAGCGCTATCAGCCAGGGTGATTCTCAGTTTGTTATTGATGCTGATGCTTGTATCGATTGTGGCGCTTGTGAAGGCGTCTGTCCTACAGGAGCTATTTCTGAAGCATAATTATGAATACATAAATGCCTCTTCCTTTACGGAAGAGGCATTTTGTTATATCATGAACCGCAGGTTCATGATCGGCACTCAGCCTTCGCACCCATGAGCAAGCTCATCATCGCTCTCTTGCGCTCATTATATCATCAAGTTCTTCATATCTGCATAATAATGGATCAGACGGGTATGCCTGCATATTCAGCTGATTCAAATACAAAGGGTTGAAAGATGTTTTTCTTTCAACCCTTCATTAGGAAAGGACATTTCTAATATGAGAAAACCACTCATCGGCCTGACCCCCGCCCACGATACCGAAAGCGGTGATATTAAGGCGCGCCCTACTTATATGCGGGCGTTAAAGCTGCGGGAGCTATTCCAGTCGTAATGCCCCTCAATGCCCCGGAAGAGGATCTAAGACAGCTTTCACAGGATCTGGACGGGTTTCTGTTCACAGGCGGCCCGGATGTACATCCCTTTCTTTTTGGGGAAGAGACACAGGCTCACTGCGGCAATGTATCCGCAGCCAGGGACCAGATGGAGATATCCCTGCTTCCTATGATTATGGAGCTTAAAAAGCCGGTTCTTGGGATCTGCCGGGGAATTCAGGTCTTAAATATCGCTCTCGGAGGAAACATCTGGCAGGATATCCCCTCCCAGGTAATACGGGAATTTCCTCTGGCTCATTCCCAGCCGTTTCATTACGATATGCCGTGCCATACGGTTGCTTTAAGCGAGGGCACTCTCCTTGCCCGGATATCAGGAAGTTCCTCCATAAAGGTCAACAGCATGCACCATCAGGCTGTCAGGGATCTTGCTCCCGGACTTATTGCTTCAGCCTGCTCGACCGATCATTTGATTGAAGCCATTGAAATGCCTGGTTATCCCTTTTTTATCGGGGTTCAATGGCATCCGGAATATCTATGGGAAAAGAATGAAGAAGCGTTTCGACTGTTTCAGACTTTTGTAAAGGCTTGTAAAGAATAATCTGTTTGCGTAAAAAATCCGCAGTTCCTACTTTCATCGGCAGCTGCGGATTTCCTTGCCAGAGTCTGTTTGACTGCTCTATTATCTGAAAGTAGTGTGGTTTTATAACTTTTTTTCCATTTCGTCCGAATTTCTTTTTCTTGTTAAAAAAATGGAATCCTGGAAGCGGCTGCTTCTGCACGCCCTTTGTTGTCCTTTTGATACGAACGCATAAGCTCGTCCAACTGCTTGAACCGTTCTTCTTCCTTTTCTTCCTTTAAATTCATTAAATATTCCATTTCCTTAATGACCTTGTCATTAACCAGGCAGCTTACGTCCTGGCTCAACTGCTCATTATTTACCTCTAAAGCCCGTCCAATGATATGGTTCATGATCTCCTGGAACTGTTCCATCTTTTCCTGGGCTATGGAAATCTGCGCTGATGTTTGTACCTCCAGGTCTGCCCCATCCTCCGTACCAGATATTGCACTGTCTTTTAATTCCTGAGTCACCTGTCCCTCCAATAATTCATCTGGTATGACAGGGTCCCTGCCCTCCTCAACTACCTTGTCAAGCGCTGTCTTAATGGCCTTTAACTGATACCCCTTGTCCTTTAAGTCCTTGATCTGCTTGAATAAACGGATGTGTGCTTCAGTGTAATACCGGTGCCCCATCTCATTTCTGGGAATCTTTAACTCCAGCTCGTCCTCCCAGTATCTAAGGACATGTGACTCCACATCGACCTTCCTCGATGCATCCGATATTAAGTAATGTATCTCAGCCATAGCTATATCCTCTCCTTTGGTTCGTTTAGTTTTCATAACCTTACTATTTATATCATATGCTGGCTTCTGATGGATTATGAATGGGAAGTAGAATTTTTTTGAAGGATTTGAGAAATTTTTGAAGGGATGGGAGGAAAATAGCTGAGGCCGCAGGGGCATCAGGGAGAATGAATTGGCGGTTCGAATCCATTCTCCCTGATGGGGGGCGTTCGCCCCATAGAAAAAGAGGGGTCCCTGGCCCAGGAAAAACAAG
>BBDR01000022.1 GCA_001312405.1 Clostridium sp. NkU-1
CTGGGGTCAAAATCAACTAACTAGCTAATTTATTTCCCGTTTTACTTGTTGTTTGGTTCGTATACAATTACTTGTATTCGTTCTGAAATTTTCTCATTCAAAGCCATCAAACATGACTTGTTTTATTAGAATTTTCAGGGTTTTACATACTGTTCAATCTTCTGTTTTCAAAGTGCTTTTCCTGTGTCGCTGTCTCAGCAGCAACTTTTATAGGATATCATAACTGGTTATTTCTGTCAATCTATTTTTGAATTTTCTTTAAAACTTTTTTTCATCGTTCATCGATGTGTTTTAGAAGAAATTTGCCGCCGTTTTCAGCGGCGAGTTATATCATACCAAAGCATTCGACAAAAGTCAACAATTATTTTAAATTGTTTTTATAATTTATTCTTTTGAGTATATAGCTTCTATATAAAGTAGAAAATCTATATGCAAATACAAAAATCAATCATAGATACGATCAGCCCCGTAAAGCATAAAAACATTATGGCCTTTGCTTTTCCTATGCCTATGCTTCTGCCATAAAGCGATTACACCAGAAGTATCAAGAAAGGCTGTATTCCCCTTGCAAACCTGGCAGCATGTCCGTAAGCCTAGTCTTAAAATTCTCTTATAAAACCGGAAATGGTTACACAACTCCAGTTTTTAGTAACTATTTTATGTTACCAAATATATTTATTTAAAATTAAGTAACCAAAAGGCAACTATTATGTTATATTTATAGTATAGTTTGCCGATATAAAAGTAAAACCGATTTGTAATTTAAGAAGGAGGTGTTCCTATGACGTGTCTTGGATCAAGGATCCCGGTACCCTGTAATTCAATGCCCGGCAATCTGTATGACAGATTATTATCATTAATAGATAATTCAAGGAGTGTAATTCCAAAAAGACCGGGCAGGATTAAATCCAGCGTGCAACGAAATAGATTCTCATGGCTCGATCCAGGTAATCTGATTAACAAAGGCTCAAGACTAATCTCATCTGACTATATATACATAGGAATGGAATGACCAGAAACAGGAGTCAGCATTTCTTTGCTTGCGAAGCCAAACAGCGTCATAACGTGACGTCTATTGACTCCAGCCAAAGAAACGATAGAAATCAGCCAATTACTTGCATACAGGTTAAAAGTAGCAGGTATTTTTTTAATGTTAGGGGAAGAAAATGAAAGAAAAAAACTAAAAAAAGGATTCTTTAGCCTTTTCCAAAATGTAAGACGCTTTGCGGAGCCTTCAGAGATGTCTGATACAACTGATGATGTTTCACCTGAAGAATCCCCAAATGAAGATCTTATTGAAACAGTATCCGATCCAGCCGCACAAAAAAAGTTCTGCCGCAACAACCGCATTTTTCGAAATGGAAAACAAACCTCCTTGTTCTTTTATATGGGAGCCATCCGATGATCCGCTTATTGTACGGATCGACGAAGAGGCATTATGCATTGAATGTGCTCAGTTCACCAGTAAAATGCAATCATTATCCAATGTTATTAAACGGACAACCGAAGCTGCACAAGAGCAGGATCCCGAGCCAAGGGCGGCTCAGGCCTATATTAATATCTCAAAGGATCGGATGGCTGCGTGGATTTATGTGATCCCTCCATTTAACGGCGGCCAGGATATAAAGGAAGAGGACTTAAAATCAATCCTCAATCAGGAACATGTATCTACCGGAATTATAGAGGAGTCTCTGAAATCAATTGTTGAAAATCAGGTCTATGGCCAGGCCGTACTAATTGCAAAGGGAATCCTTGCGCGTGACGGAATTGATGGTTCTATTAAAGACCATTTTAAACGTGATCTTAAGCTTGAATTTATAGAAGATGAAAACGGATCTGTGGATTACAAAAAAAATTAAATAATATTCAGTCTGTCAAAGATGGAGAAGCGATCTGCAGTATTACTCTTGCTTTTCCGGGTGAAAATGGTATGACCATAACCGGGCAGCCTTATCCCTGTACCATTAAGGGAACTGATGTTCCCGTGCCTGCAGGCCGCAATACAAAGCTTTCGGAGGACCGGACTCTGCTCCTTTCTCAAAAAACCGGCCATGTAACATTTGTTAATGGAAAATTCCAGGTAGATCCTATCCTTAAGATAAGTGGTGATATTGATAACAGCACGGGAAACTTAGATTATGACGGCGATATATTGATTACCGGAGATGTAAGAAATGGTTTTTCGGTGAAGGCTACCGGAAGCATTGACGTCCGGGGCTCCGTAGAAGGTGCCCAGATTACTGCTCAGGGAGCCATTACCATTGCCAGCGGTATGTCTGGAAACGGCCGCGGTACTCTGACCTCTGACTCCGATATCAAATGTCGCTACCTGGAGCATTGCACGGTCACCGCCGGAGGAAATGTATATGCAGAAAGCATTATCAACTCCAAAATAGAAAGCGGTCAGGATATTATTGTTACCTCCGGCATGGGCGTCATTATCGGCGGAACCCTTCTGGCTGCCAACAGCATCAATGCACGTATTATTGGTTCCAAAGTCCGGCGGCTCATTACCGAATTAATAATTGCAAATGTTCCTAAAAACGTGGAGGAATCCGCCCGTCTTACCAGGGAACTGGAGCAGCTTCATCATAACATGTCGGAAGTGAGAAAAAAATATCACCTATCTTGAAACCACCCAGAGACAGGATAAACAGCATTTATTGGAGGATTTAAAGCAGGCTTCCACCTATTTAAGCATCCGGGAACAGGAGATCACAAACCGTCTGGAAGAAATAGACACAATTGACAAGGAACAATCCGGAATCATTCAATGCCAGCAGCTGCTGCCCGTGGTTCGCATCCGAATCGGCTCTTCCAGCCTGTTGGTTCAGGAGGAATACTCCAGAAGTATCATTTATAAAAATAACGAAGGTGAAATTACGATCGGAAGTAATTAACTCAGAAGGAGGGAAGCTATATGAAAAAAAACTATTATGATCGTCGATGATTCAATTGTAACACGCAGTGAGATAGAACAATTACTGAAAGGTACAAATTTTGACGTAATCTACCAGTGCAGAAGCGGTGAGGAGGCTCTGGAAGCCTATGAAAGGGAAAAGCCTGATATTGTGACCATGGATATTATAATGCCTGGAATTGATGGTATCGAAGCTTCCAAACGCCTGTTGGAGCATCATCCAGAGGCAGGGATCATCATCATCAGTTCTCTTGTCTATGATGAAACACATCGGAAGGTGCAGGAATTGGGTCCCAATATTCCTTTTGTTTTTAAGCCCATTAAAAAATCATATTTTATTGAGGCGCTGGTAAAAGTAAGTGATGCAATTTCCAAAAAGTAAGATCTTCGCAACAAACAGATCTTATATATAACTAAAATAATATGTTATTTATTATTAATTAAATAAAGCCTAATGAAATCTATTTCTTTCGATTTTCCATTAGGCTTTATTTTATAAATTATAGATTGATCCAACTGCTGAATCATCAGAATCAAACTGACCGGAAATGCTGTAGGAAGCCATCTGCATCCGAAGCTTCATCAGTTCGATCAAATAAAGATAATCGGATTTAGCCGGTACAAGGCTTTCGCTTTCGCTTTCACCTTCCAATGTCTGATCTGGAAGATATTGCAGATTACTTGATACGTCCGCCAAATATCCTGAAGTTTCGGAATCACCCATATAATTCTTAACCTTCTTTACATACTCCTGTGTTTCCTTAAAAGGAGGGATTCCTCCATATTTGCTTACATTATTGCTGCCCGCATTATAAGCCGCCAGGGTGAGATCCACATTCCCTTTATACCGTTCCAGATTTTCTTTTAAATATTTAGCTCCCCCATAATATTGCTTCTTGCATCATAAGGATCGTCCACTCCAAGGGATCTGGCAGTGGCTGGCATCAGCTGCATCACTCCGGCAGCCCCCTTCTTTGAAGTAGCAGATGGGTTAAAATTCGATTCTGCCTTAGCAACTGCCTTTAACAGTTTTTCGGAAACACCGTATTTTTTAGACGCCTCTTTGAATATGGCCTCAAGGTTTTCCGGAGCCTTTACTACTGATTTTAAAATCTGCTTAAAATTCCCTTTGGCAGATGAAGCTGCCGTATATCCTGCCTGCCCTGCCTTTGCACTGGTAAGTGCAGACAGCCTTAACTGGTCTATCGTTGCCAAAATTTAATCCTCCCGTCAATCTCCGGCTTTTACGGAATCCATCTTCCTGAAGCATCCACCCAATAATTGCCCACATTTGTGCTGCTTGCCATGCTGCCATCCGGATTTAAATAATACCAGATTCCTGGCTGGGTCTGTATCCAGCCCGTCAGCATCTCTCCTCCGCCCGGATTTAAATAATACCATTTCCCATTGACAAACTGCCAGCCTGTGAGTAATTTTCCATCCTTGGGATTCATATAATACCATCTTTGACCTGACAGGAGCCAGCCTGTCTGGTAAACTCCATTCCCGTCAAAATAATACCAGTCATTTAATATCTGCTTCCAGCTATTCCTGGGGACTCCGCCGTCCTCCTGCTTGTAGGTATTTCCCTTCCATTTACCTGATGTATCGCCGTCATATTCCATAATCGTATCATCGGAAGTGACATAGTCCCCTTCCTTCATATATTTCCGGTCATCGGTAGTATAGCCGATTGCCCGGACTTCATAGTAATAAACAGCATCCTTATCCATGTATTCAGAAAGATCCACCATATTGGTTTCCACGGAAATGCGCTTCTTCAGTTTATCATCTGCATACAGGGCAACCTGATACCCCGTAGCAAATTCAACCTTTTCCCACACTGCCTTTGTCTTTTTGCTGTCGCTCCAGCCGGCCCTGGCTGTTCTTCCTAAAATTACTACGGGAACATAATCCACCTTTACTTCCAGGGTATTGTTATCCAGGGCTTTGGCGGAAACGAACTTCGCCCCAGTAACCTTGCACTCTGACCGGTTGTAGGCATTTGCAAATATCGTAGTGTCTGATGTTAAAAACACGCTGACCCGTTCATTCTTTGATGCCTTCCATTTGCTGATATCCCGTTTCCAGACTGCCTCCTTTACCGATACTCCGACAGTGGATGTGGAAATACCAGGCATCAGTATTTCTTCATTCCCATACTGGCTGTCAAACTTAAGATTCACGCTTCGAATCACAACAGAATCGGCAGCATAGGACATAACAGCCGGTAAGCATGTAAATGCTGCCACCAGCACAGCAAGGAACATCGTATGCAGTTTTCTTCTTTTATCTCTCATCATTGTACCCATACTCCATCTTCATTCACCGGAAATCCATTGATTACCGTATTAACCGCCATTGTGCCATCCTGATTAAAATAACGCCACAGTCCATCGATCTTCTGCCAGCCGGTTACCATGACTCCGTCTTCCCCGGTAAAATATGTATGCCCATTCCGGGTGAATAAGCCCTTCAGCATCGCTCCCTCTAAGTTCCCCTGTATGGTATTTAAATAATACCATCTTCCTGCCTGGTTGATCCAATCCTTCTGCATGGCACCCTGGCTGTTAAAATAATGATAATAGCCATCTATGACCTGCCAGTTGGTTGCGGCTGCTCCCATGGGGGCCTCGTAGCCGTTGTCCGGATAAAAATAATACCATGTATTGTCAATTTTATTCCAGCCGGTCACCATTGCCCCTTTGGAATTCATATAATAGATATCGGAATCCAGGATAAACCAGCCTGTTACCATCTTTCCTTCCTGGTCAAAGCGGTACCATACGTTATCAAGTTCCATCCAGGAATTAGCCTGAACCGTTCCATCGGCATACCGGTAGTACCACACTCCGGACTGCTGATCCCAGCCTTCTTTTACCCCGGAGCCATTCGCTGAACCGGCAATTGTGTCTGAGTCTTTTCCTGTTCCATCGGATACATCCCGGTCCCTGATAACCAGTTCGTCAGACTCCACCCAGCCGCTTTTCTTTCCATTCTTCAGTTCATCCTGTTTATATGGGACAGAACGGATTTTGTAAGAGTAAGTTCCTTCCTCTGTCATATACGGATAGAAATTATAGGAAGTGGCTTTTACCTGCTCTTTTTTTTAATATGATCTTTTTACCGCAATAAAGCCATAATTCATAAGCGCCTGAAGTGTTATCTCCCTTGGACCAGACAGCCTGGCCAAGCCTTGTATCCTTCCAGCCCACATCTTCCGGTTCCGCGTACAGGCCTTTGACAGGCTTCGTCCTTAAGGTGACAATCAGGTCACTGCCATTTCGCTTTGCGCTGACATAGGAACCACCTGTGATTTTCATCTTAGCAGCCTCATAAGAGGACTTAAAATAAGCATCGTATTCATCGGAAGGAGTAAGGGTCACACTCATCCTGGGTTCTTCCCCTACCGACATATCCTTTGAGGTGGAGGTGACCCACTTCGCATCCCTGACCGTGTACTTTTTATCACCGGAGTTCACATAGCATTCCCCACCGGTTTTATTAATCTGTATGTCAGGCAGACGGTCGCCTGCCTCGATATTAAGTACCACCTTAATGCTGATTGAATTGATTGCCTCTGTTGCCATTGCTTTTTCAGGGAAGAGACACAGGCAAAAAGCTGCTAAAATAACTATTGCCAATCCCCTCTTTTGTTGTTTCATGAAATCGCTCCTTTTTAATAAATACGCCTTTATTCAACAGTTTAAACTACCGCTAAGTTATATACAGCATATTATGGTTTCTTTGCATTTACCTGTTCCATCATATTCCTATTCTCCAATAAACATTTACTGTGTCTTTCTTCTTTTCAGCTGTTCCAGAAAAGTGAACTTTCTGACCATGGATTCCTGATAAGATGTCATATCAAAGAAACGGCTGCCATACCGGTAGCGGGGCGGTTCATTCTCACCTGACAGTTTATTCACCCATAGAATAGAGCCTTTGAGTCTGGTACAATCGCTGTCAGTTTCAAACAAAAAAAGAAAAGATCTGATCCTGCTTTAGTTCAACAGCTGATTCAAGCCCAATCCCGCCTGCACTGATATCTTTTATTTTAGCGGCTATATGTGTTACCTTTCCGTCTGAATCTGCTGTTTCCAAGGTAACCGGTAAGGAAATCCTGACCTTAAGGTCACGCCGTCTTTGTTCTATGCCGATCAATTCATCAATCAGGCATGGAACCTTGTAGATCGCATTTCCGATCTCTCCGATTTCATCGCCATTGATCTTTACCCTTCCGGATAAACGGCATTTGCATGTAACAAGCCCTTGAACGCCGTCATAAAATACGATTACGGATTCTGTGCTCACTTTATCCATATCTTCCTCTTCAAAGATAAGTCCCATACTGTCCTTATGGGAATCAACTACCTTTACCTCTGCGATATAGACACCATTCAAAGTATAAACACTTGCTTTTTCACATTCAATAAACATAACCTACTCCACCGTTTCCTCTTTTATTATTTCTTCTTCCTCTGTTTCCTGTACAGGCTCCGGCTCCGATGTTGGTTTTTCCACCGGACCAGGTACATAATTCAGGAAATAAAGGTAAATATCCACAATAGTCTGGTATAATTCATCCGGCACCTGGCTCCCAAGTTCAAGCTGGGTCAAAATAGTTGCCAGGGAATTATCCTCATAAACGGGTACACCGCTTTCATTGGCAGTTTCTATTATTTTCTCCGCCATATATCCCATACCGGAGGCCACGATAACCGGAGCAGAATTCTTTGCATCATCATATTTAAGCGCGACCGCCTTTTTATTTAACGTTTTATTAAATTCTGACATCAACTGAATTTTTCCTTTCCTGGATTTTGGGGAATACTTCTACCGGGGAGGTGGGTCCGCCCCCTGCCTGGAGGTAAATGCTGTCTGCCCGGAAATGATACCGGTCAAGGATATTTTTAATCTCTTTATGAATATTGCCCTCTGATTTTTGCATCTTTTCCGGATAATAAAGCTGAAGTGAAGCCGCATTGTCCCCATAAAAAGCAGCAGTTTAAACTGACCTAATTCCCTGATATCAAATTTAACAAAAATTCTGGTCGTATGCTTTGCCCCTGCCTGGGTGCTGCTGCCCTCCTCGTCAGGATCAATCCACATTTCGGAAAACAGTTTCCGCCCATCCACATTCATGGGGAATGCCAGATGTAAAAGAGGCATATAAACACTTTCATTTAAAACCATGGATTGCAGCATATTCTGAAACATCTGCTTATTCTCAAGGCCAGTGCTCCATCCACGCCGGTCTTTAGAAAATCAATAAACTTATCCGCCCATTGGTTTTTTTCCTGCCGCCTGCTCTAAATCAACCTGATTAAGCAGCTCATCGAACTGCTCCATTGTCATGGTTCCAAAAAATTTACGAAATCCCTGATAACCTGTAAGCCTTGAAAAGGATTGTAAAACTTCTTCCCTGTTTCCATTCTCATACCTTGCCATTAATATCGTTAAAAGAGAAATCTTATCACGTATGGTGCCCATGTCGTGATTCATTGCGATATAACGGCCCAGAAAAGGGAGGATTTTTTTCCTTTAAGAGCGCGCTGTTGTGGGAAGTATCCCCTTCGGGTGCAGATAAGTCCAGTTCCTTAAGCAAGGCCTCGATCTGCTCCCTCGTCTGCTTAAAAACATATCCTTCCATATCCTTCACTGTATTAAATATATCATGAAGTATATGCTTTCCGGAAGACATATCACTGAATTTTCTAACAAAATTTAAAATCTCTGCTTTTAAATCCACAGAAGTTGTTTCTGCCATCACATGACGCAGCTGGTCAAAAATACCTCCATTGAAGCGGACTGCTGATTCAGCTGTTCCTTCATAAAGGGCAGGATCTCTTCCCCCTGCATCTTGGCCGCCTCAAAAAAAGAAGCGATCTTCTGCGCTGCTTCCTCTCCCATGACTCCGCCCGTCAGCATTTCTTCGCCCTGAAAAAAAATATCGGTAAAAATTTTGGAAAGATCGGGTATGTTCTTTACCTGATTTAGAAATGCCCCAAAATTCGACCCGTACTGGAATGCCAGCTGTTGTTCCCCGTTTCCCCCGGAATCAGTCCGGTTATCCCTCTCGTCACTTTTGAAGGGTCTACGGGATTCTGAATATGGATTCCCTGGCCAGCCTGAGGGTTGTTCTTTATCGTGGAATTATCATAACCTGAAAGGGGTGTTGTGACTTTCAAAATATCTGCCATATTATGCCTCCATTAAACTGGTATTTTATATATTTTTCGAAAGGTTATTTAAATTACTATTATTTTTTTATCCAACCATACCGATAAATAGACATATACTAAACTAGACAAGGCGGTGTAAATATTATGGATAACGGCATGGATAATATGCTTGATATGTATCTGTTTGAAACCAATTCCCTCCTGGAGCAATTAGACGAGCTCCTGATAGAAGCCGAAAAAGCAGGAGATTTTACGGTGGATGACGTAAATGAAATCTTCCGCATTATGCACACTATCAAGGGTTCTTCCGCTATGATGGAGTTTAACTCTCTGATGCAGATAGCTCATCGTATTGAAGATTTATTCTTTTTTATCCGTGAGAATGGTCTGGAATCCCTTGACAGTTCCCACAAAAGCACTCTTTTTGACTTAATGTTCCGATCTACTGATATGCTTCGCGCTGAAGTTTCAAAAGTGGAAAATAATGAGCCGCTTAGTGATAATGTCGACCATCTGACCCAAGAAATTAATAGCTTCTTAAAAAAAATCAGCGATGAAACTCCAGCCGCTGCCGGGGAAAAAGATCTTTCGGGCACCTCCAGTCCCAAAGAAGCTTCCCAGCCGGCGCCGGTCATTTCAGCCCCGGTCTCTGTCTCCAGCCTGGAAGAAATCCGTCTGGACTTAGCAGAATGCCCGGACGATGCGGCTGCCTTTTCCTTCGCATCTTCTTTGATGAAGGCTGCGGAATGGAAAACCTTCGGGCTTTCATGATCATCAGCGCATTAAAAGAATCCGGTCTGGAATTCGGCTATTACCCTGCCGATGTGGAGACTAACAGCCAGAGCTGCGGACCTATTATTGAAAAAGGCTTTTCCTTACCTTCCAATCCCGTGAGGAAGCGGACTCAGCCATATCCCATATCAACAATATGAACAACATCCGTTCCTATGAACTGATTGAAAATCCACGTGCCAAGGCTGCTCACACTGCAGAAAAGCAGAATGCCACGGCCGTTTCAGCCCCATCTGCCGGTGAAACCACCCCGGCCCCCGGTTCTCCAGTTCCAGGAAGCGGCCATCCGATGCCTAACAAGCAGAATCTGATCAGCGTAAATCTGGCAAAGCTGGACAACCTGGTTGCAATCGTCGGTGAGATCGTCATTACGGAATCCATGGTGACTTCATCGCCTGAGATCCAGAATTTAAAGAACCTTGACAGCTTTTTAAAGGCCACAAGACAGCTTCGCAAGCTGACCGATGATTTACAGGACATTGTGATGTCCCTGCGCATGGTTCCTGTATCCGGCGTATTCCAGAAAATGAACCGAATTGTCCGGGACATGAAGCAAAAGCTGAAAAAAAGACGTGCGCTTAACCATTATCGGGGAAAATACAGAAGTTGACAAGTCCATCGTAGACAGCATCGGAGATCCCATCATGCACATTGTCCGCAATTCCATGGACCATGGAATAGAAGAGACTGCCGCAGAACGTATTGCCGCAGGAAAAAATCCTCAGGGAGAACTGACTCTCTCCGCAAGCCACACCACCAACGAAGTCATCATTACCATCAGCGATGACGGAAAGGGCGTGAATCCGGCAGCAATTCTTGCAAAAGCAAAGAAAAACGGCATTCTCACCAAACCGGAAAGCGAATATTCTCAAAAAGAAATCTTAAGTCTTCTTCTGGCTCCCGGCTTTTCAACCAATGAAGTAGTCACTGAATTTTCCGGCCGGGGAGTTGGCATGGATGTAGTTAAGAAAAATGTAGAAAATATTGGAGGCACCATAAGTATTTCCAGTGAATTAGGCAAGGGCATGTGCACTACTTTGAAAATCCCCCTTACCATGGCAATTGTGGATGGTATGGAGATCTCAGTGGGAAAATCAGTCTTTACTATTCCGATTGCGAATATCCGTCAGTCCTTTAAGGTGAAGAATGAGGAAGTGATCTATGATACGGCAGGTAATGAGATCGTTAAGTGCATGAATCAGTTCTATCCCATCATCCGCATTCACAGACTTTATAATATTGAAACCGAGATTACAAGCATTGAAGATGGAATTCTGGTTTGGGTGGAATCCGGTGACAAATCTTACTGCCTCTTTGTCGATGAACTCTTAGGAGAACAGCAGGTTGTTGTAAAACCTCTCCCGGTATTCTTAAACAGCTTTAATGTTAAGGATTCCGGTATCAGCGGCTGTACCATTCTTGGTGATGGCAGTATCAGCATCATATTAGACGTTTTAAACCTGCATGCCGCATCACAAAATCAGTACTATTAATGAAAATACCCACGGGGTATACCTTTAAGCCCAGAAAGTGTGGGCAGCCGAATTGAATTGGAGGAATACAAATGCCAGCAGAAAATACAGCTACATCCGAAGTTTTTACTTCTGCGCAGACAGAAGCCACGGAACGTTATTTAACCTTCCGTACAGAGAACCTGACCTTTGGTGTGAGCACCAATTATATTATTGAAATCATCACCAACCATACCATTACTGCTATGCCTATGGTGCCAGGCTATGTAAAGGGAATCATCAACTTAAGAGGGCAGATCGTTCCCATCATGGATATCCGGTCAAGACTTGGCAAACCGGACATTGAATATACCAGCTCAAGCTGTATCATTGTTTTAAATGTGGATTCTGTTTTTATAGGAATCATCGTGGATTCTGTGGAGCAGGTTCTTGATATTGACTATTCCAGAATCTCACCGGTTCCGGCCAATAACCGGGAAGAACTGGTCAGCGGCATGATATCCGTTTCGGATAACCACATTGTCCTTCTTCTGGATTGCGAAGCCTTAGTCAATAACTCATAAAGGATGGCCGCCCTATGTTAACTATTTCGCAGCATGATTTCATGCGACTGGTGGATTTCATGAAAAAAAATTACGGAATCGACTTGTCTAAAAAGATGCAGCTCATTATGGGAAGATTGTCAAACACCATCATTTCCATGGGATACACTTCCTTCACAGATTATGTAGATCACATTCTTTCATCAAAGAATCAGGCTGATCTGGAAATAATGCTCAACAAGCTTACAACCAACTACACCTACTTTATGCGGGAAGAGGCTCATTTTAACTTTTTTCAGAATACTGTTCTTCCTAATTTAATAAATACAAAAAAAGAATAAAGTTTTAAGTATTTGGAGTGCCGGCTGTTCTTCTGGCGAAGAACCTTATACCATTTCCATGATCATCAAGGATACCCTGGGGGCCCAGGCCGCCCTCTGGGACACCAGGGTCCTTGCCACGGATATTTCTCAGAATGCCTTAAAAGCTGCAAAGGAAGCGGTGTATGATGAGGATTCTTTAAAGAACTTATCTCCTGGGTGGATATCCAAATACTTTGTCAAAACCCCGGAGCAGGGATTGTATTCCGTAGCTCCGGCAATTAAATCAAATGTAATTTTCCAGACCTTCAATCTTATGGACCCCATTCGGTTCCGATTGAAGTTTGATATTATTTTTTTGCAGGAATGTCATGATTTATTTTGATCAGAATACCAAAGATGGGCTGATTCAGCGATTCTATGACGCAACTGCCCCAGGTGGATACTTATTTATTGGTCACTCTGAAACAATCAACAAAGAAAAAAACACCTTACCGGTACTTAATGCCGGCTACTTACCGAAAAGAATGATCTGCGTAATATAAAATCTATTTACTGTCTCTCCATTTCAGTAAATGGATTTTATATTACACGGATTTTGGGCTGCGGTTCGACGAGTCAGCGGCGAATCAATGTTCTATCCGCCAAAGGTTGAAAGAAAAAAAGCTTTCAGCTTGAATTTATGAATCAGCCGGATATGCAAACATATTCCCTTGATTCACCAGTATACAATTATATATGGCATAGCTGAACTGTAACGACTTATGAACGTAATCTCTTTCGGGTATCCCTTTATGCCCGATAAAGTGAGGCAGCTCTGCCAATAAAACGTGGGCAGGCAAAAAGAAATAACAGGAGGAATAAATTATGGCCAATAAAATCCGGGTTTTCATAGTAGATGATTCCCTGCTGTTTCGCAAGGTATTAATGGATAATCTCTCTCAAAATCCTAATATAGAAGTGATCGGATATGCTGTTGATGCATTTGACGCGGAACGTAAGATTCCTGTACTTAAACCAGACGTAGTAACACTTGATGTGGAGATGCCCATGGTCAATGGTATTGAGTTTGTAAAAAAACTTCTTCCCAAACACCCGGTTCCAGTCATTTTAGTCTCTTCTCTTAATTTAAACGTGTTTGAAGCCCTTTCTGCAGGCGCTGTGGACTTTGTAAGAAAACCTGACTTATCCAGCAGCAATACTGCCAGCACATTTTTAAATACACTGATCAGCAAAATCTTTATTGCTTCCCGTGCTGTCATCAAGGTCCCCGCTTCTACCCCTCCTCCCCTTGAACCTGGTAAGCCTGCTGTGGGAAAAATGACCTTTTCCATGAATGCCTGCAATACCATTATTGCCATAGGCGCTTCTACAGGCGGAACAGAAGCCACTCTCCAGGTGCTTAAAGACCTTCCTGCGGACACACCCGGTATTGTGGTCACCCAGCATATGCCGGAGGGCTTTACCAAAATGTATGCAGACCGTTTAAACAGGCTCTGCGCCATGAACGTAAAAGAAGCCCAAAGCGGGGATACCATAGAAAGGGGCCAGGTGCTGATCGCTCCCGGCGACTTACAGATGAAGGTAGTGAAAATGGGCAGCCGTTACACGGTAAACTGCTATTCCGGTGAAAAGGTAAGCGGGCACCGTCCTTCCGTGGATGTTCTTTTCCAGTCCGTAGCCGACACGGCCGGGGCCTCCTCCGTGGGGATCATTATGACCGGAATGGGGCGTGATGGGGCCGACGGACTTCTTAAGATGAAAAAAAAGGGAGCCTTTACCATTGGACAGGATGCGGATAGCTGCGTTGTTTACGGAATGCCAATGGTAGCCTACAACATAGGAGCTGTCACCAGACAGGTACCCTGTGCAAATATAGCAGGCGTCCTGATGAAGCATCTAAGTTCTCTTTAATTAAGAAAGTTCTGTTCCCGAAGTTAATATTTTCTCAAAACTGACGATATTATAGATGTAATAAAAAAATTTTCGTGGCATGGTTTTCTTAATAACAATAAACAAAAGCGCTGCCTGAATCTTATTCATAATATCTATAATGGGTACTTAGGTCATTTAGAAAATCAGCCGTTTGATATGCCGCCAGGCAAATCGAACTTCCTTATAAACTTCTTAGAAAGGAGTAAATAAATGCGTATTTCACAGAACTATTACAGTACGCGGTATAATACCTCCATGACACGGCAGAACCAGGATCAAAACGAAATCAGCCTTTCTGAATCCGGTAAGAACAATTACGATGCAATCACCATCCGTTCCGCTCCCCAGGAAGCAATGGATACCAAATTCATCTCAACCCTCAAAGATGCCCTTATGAAAGAAATTAAACAGACCGCATCAGAAGAAAAGCTGAACCGCTTAAGACAGAAGATTGAGGACGGAACCTATCAGGTGGATGCCAACAAGATCGCCGAAAGGATTCTTTTATACAAAGGAGAAGATTTTCATGAATGATTTTATCGCAGTTATTGAGGATATGATCCAGCTTTTTCAGGACCTGGTTTCAGTTGAACAGGTAAAGCTGGAGGCCGCTAAAAAAAACCGGGTCACTTATGTGGAAGATTGCATGAACAAGGAACAGGCCGCCATATTAAAGCTGAGAGGCTTGATAAAAAGCGGGAGGATTGCCAGGAGCAGCTTGGAATGAAGGGTGATACCTTTCAGCAGATCCTTTCAAAAGTCTCAGAGGACGACAGCCGTAACCGGCTGAAAGAACTGTTTGACAGACTTTCCCGCCAGGTCAGGCTGTTTCAGGAAATAAGTGATGCTGCAAGAACCATGATTGAACTCAATCTTCACATGATAGACAAAGCCATTCAGAATTCTCAAAGGGAAATGGCTCCAGACAAAGCAAAATGGGAGGGATTAATATGACACGCTCTACTTTTTCTGGCTTTACTATTGCCCAACTGGCCATGACTGCCAGCCAGCGGGCTATTGACGTGACCGGACAGAATATAGCAAATATTAACACAAAGGGTTACACCAGACAGAGGGTGGATTTAATAAGCTTTAATACAAGAGGCGCGGATAACACAAGCACAGGGCCTGGTTCTAAAATAGGTTACGGCGTTCATATTACCGGCATTTCCCAGATAAGGGATCCCTTTTTAGATGTTCAGTTCCGGAATCAGATTGCCAAGGTGGGAACAGCAGATGCAAAACAGGCTACCTTGGATCAATTAGCGGATATTTTTGATGAGACTGATAAAGATGCACTAAAAACAGCGCTCAGTTCATTAAGCTCCAGCCTTGATGAACTGGCCTCTAGAGCAAACAGCAGCGAGAATGACAGCATTGTCCGTTCCAGGGCTCAGATCCTTGTAAATTACATCCATCAAAAGGCCGCCGACCTTAAAAGTGTTCGGGAGGAAACCATCAATGGCCTGGAAAGTACGGATATCCCTGCCATCAACAGTCTCCTTTCTGACATCGGAGAGTTAAACGACGCCATCTGGAAGAGCCAGGTACAGGGCAATCCCTCTCTTGAACTTTTGGATCAGCGAAATGAAAAATTCGATGAACTTGCCGGTTATCTTCCCATCACTGTAACTTACAAGGATGTGGTCGTTGCCACAGGAACTAAATTTGAGTATCCGGTTATAAAATTCAAAGGCAGTGATGGCATGACTTATCCTCTTACTGCAGGAGAACACGGCCAAAATGTCGCTTTATTTTCTATGGAACGAAACAAAGGAATAAATGGAGAGCCGGATGGTACGGTCTCCATATCATTAATTCCTGCCAGTGATTTCCCTGAAAGCGCGGATGTAAGCACTCTGAAAACGGATATTACCGCTTATCTGAAAGAGGGAACTTTAAAAGGAACTGTGGATGTATTGAATAAATCGGGAGAAATGGACAACCCTTCCACAGATTTCAGAGGAATCGGATATTACGAAAAATCCTTTGAAGCTTTTGTCCAGACCTTTGCAAAGACCTTTAATCAACTGAATGTAAATACGAAACCTTATACCGGAGTGACTTTGCTGCCGGATATGGGCACAGCATCAAAGGACTCTGCTACTGGAGAAGCAGTATTCAGTATGGATTTCTCAAAGACGACCGGAAACTTCTTAAGAGGAGAAACCATTACAGTTAATGGCACGACTTATACATTTGGCAGCGGTGCAAATGATATACCCATTGGAGCAACTCTTGAGGATAGTATAAACAACCTGGTCACAAAATTGAATGACCCGTCATCTAATCTAAACATGCTGGTGGATGGCAACAGTGAAGCCGGTGCATGGTCCTATGTTTCCGGAAAGCTGGAATGGCGTAGTACCAGTGCCGTATCAACGGATGTGGACAGTATCAAGAACCTTGATGGAACAGATATATCCCTTGGCTATAAAGCAAATCCTGTCAATATCAGAAACTTTGATTTGTTCCAGACCTCTGATGGAAGCAGCCGTTTTACCGCCAGCAACATTAAAATATCCGATGACTGGATGAACAACACCATTCACATCATCCCCTCTCATGATGAGGATGCGGGTTCCACTGCCAATGACAACATTTTAAAAATGCTGAAAGCCTTGAGTGATGAGCGGGTTTTCAAATATGAATACACCTATAAGGACAACAACGGAGTTGCCCAGACCGGATATATTACCCATTATACCGGAAGCTTTTTCCAGTGCTACTCTAACCTGGAAAATACTCAGGGTATTGACAGTTCCGCCAATAAAGCAATCCTTGATAACCACATATCTGTTCTACAGCAGACTGCAGACAGCAAGGATGAGGTATCAGGTGTTTCTTTAGATGAGGAAGGCATCAACCTGATGCAGTACCAAAGATCCTTTTCGCTGCCGCCCGTCTAATGACAACCCTTGACGAAGCACTGAATACATTAATAAACAATACCGGCATCGTAGGACGATAGGAGGTTTCCAATGAGAATTTCAACCAATGCGATTATACGGAATTATAAAAGCAATCTTGCAGCTTCCATAGCCAATTTAAATAAATCCAGAGACCATGTTATGACTCAGCGAAGCTTTAACCGCGTTGCAGAGGATCCTGCATCTGCAGCCCGCGCCTCCCAGCTTCACCGCAAATATTACAAGAATCTGGATAATTTAAGCACCTTATCGGATGTTCAGTCCCGTCAGGATGGACAGGAAGATGCCCTCATGCAGATATCCAATGCTATGAAAACCATTAGTTCTGATTATAACATACAGGCTATGAGCGGCGACAAGCAGACCCCGGAAGCGCGGGAGACCTTTGCCGCTGCCATTCGTCAGTTTCAAAAATCCATGGCTTTAAGCCTTAACTCCACCTATGAAGACACATTTTTATTTGCCGGAGCAGACGGAGAGAATCCGCCCTTTGTGCTGTCTGAGGATGGGAAAAGCCTTACTTACCGGGGAATTGATGTGAATGCCGCACCAGGTAGCCAGGATTATAAAGATCTTACTAAATTATCCAAAGAAACCCTTTATGTTGACTTAGGGATGGGCCTTTCTCTCGATGGCATTGACCGTGTCGTGCCTTCCAGTGCATTTAACTTTCTCTTCCCGCATAAAAGCCATTGGATTCGGAAAAGATGCGGATGGATTGAGCGATAATGCCATTGTATTAGCCGGCCAGCTGGCTGATGCCCTGGAGGCAGATGATTTTGATACAGAGGCTTATGGTAAGCTTATGAACAAGTTTAAAGACTTAGGAACCAAGGTATTAAATGAAGTCACGAATCTGGGCGTTAAATCAGAATTCTTAAATACAACAAAGGACCGGCTTGAAAATAACGATATTTCTCTGCAAGAACAGATGTTAAAGGTGGAAGGAATGGACCCTGCTGCTGCTATTACCGATTACATGTGGAATCAGTACGCATACAATGCCGCCCTTAAGGTAGGAACCAGCATCTTATCTCCATCTTTTATCGATTTCATGAAGTAAAATTGATGGAGGTGTGTTATAATGGAAACATTGCTAAAGATTACTACCATACCTATTGAATACGAACTGAAAATCCATAGAGCAAGGTTGGAATATTCTAGTTCTAAGTCTGAACTGATAGCCAACAGAATCAAGGGCGGCCTGACCATAAAAAAATCGCCCGATCAAATTACAACTGGATACGTACGATGCACGTAATTCAGTCTGCCCTACTACTATGGAAAGCGTTCGCCAGGCCGCTGCCAAGGGCAAGTCCGCAGCCATGGAGGCTACTGCTACATATGCAAAGGAAGGTGCCATGTTGTTAGACCCAAAGATTACAAATCCCCTGGATCAGATATTCAGCCAGCGTGCGTCGCAGCCTACGGGAGAATTCGGATTACGTTTTCTTCCCACTACAGGCCCTGATATCGAATGGTCTGATCCTGATTTATCCATGCAATACCAAATGGATAAATTAAGTTTTGACATGAAGGTAGCAAATGGAAATTTTGAGTTTATACCGGGAAATGTTGAGTTATCTATCACTCAGATGCCTGACGTGAATATTGAATATATCGGCAAGCCTCTTTATGTTCCGCCCAGCGCGGCCAGTTACTTCAATCATACTCCGGTAGATATTCTCGCTTAATCCTGTATTCTGGAGGTATTTATGGAAATCAATACACAATATTTTGGCAAGATTTCCTGTTCAGAAAAAGAATTCATACATTTTTCTGACGGGCTGTTTGGTTTTACTGACTTAAAAAAATTATGTTCCTCTGGCCTTTCAGGAGAACAGCGATGCTTTGATCTGCCTGCAGTCCGTAGATGATCCACGCGTTTCCTTTATTCTTATGAATCCATTCCAGTTTTATGAGAAATACGAACCGGAATTATCGGAAGAGGATCAAAAACTTTTAAAAATTGCAGACAGCGAGGATAAGGTTTCTTATTATGTTATCAGCGTGATCCATGACCCCATGGAAAACAGCACGGTAAATTTAAAGGCTCCTATTGCGGTAAATACAGAAACCCGGGAAGCCAGACAGATAATTTTGGATAATCCCCTTTACCGTTTCCGTCATCCGCTTAAGGATTTTACGAAAAAGGGGGATTAGTATGCTGATTCTTCAAAGAAAAAAATAACCAGTCTCTTACTATTGGTGACAATATAACTGTTACAATTGTCGAGATTGGAAATGACTGGGTAAAGTTAGCGATCGATGCACCAAAGGAAATTTCAATTCTTCGTACAGAGTTATTGGAAGCTGTCTCGGCCAATCAGGAGGCCGCTTCCTCTCATCTGAACGCAGGCTCTATTTCCAAAATCAAGGACTTGATGAGCCAGTCAAAAAAACAGCGGAAATACCTGATATTATTTAGGTATTTCCGCTGTCTTTTCTTCTTTTTGACTTTTTTTGTTCTTCTTCTTTTTTTCTCCTCTATTTCCTTTTTCTCTTCTATTTCTATTATTTCTTCCGCCTCTTCCGCATTTACTGCCTGATACTTTCTCCAAATAAACCGAAAAAACGTCTTTTTTTGAAATCCGGAACTTTTCTTCCATTCTGTTGACAACCAGCCTTCTAAAATATCGTTCAAGACGGATAAGCCAAAAAAACAGGGAGGAATACGCCGGCTTTCTCTAATGCTGGATATATGGTTTCCATATAATCCCGATCCGGAAACAGCCACGCTACCAGCCTTTTCAATTCTTCTTTTTTTCCTGTCCCTGGAGTAACAATCGGCAACCGTTTTGATTAGGGGCAGGAACTGCTCACTGATTTCACGCCCTTCCGTTCCTTTGCTGAAGATGTAAGATTCCATGGCATCATATATTTCCACATTTTCAATTCCCGTTCCAGTGCCAAACCAGCGGAGGATAAGATATTCCAGACGTTCCGCAAATTCCTCTATTTTAAGCTCCTTCAAACGTTCGTAAATATAAGGCCATAAAAAGAATTCCCCCTGGCTTTATAAAATGCCCAAAAATCCATAATCTGGCTTAAACTGATATCCCCTCTGGCATAAGAATCCGTCAGCCTGCACATAAGGAATAAATACGTCTCACTGGCATTCATCTCCCGGATATGATTTAAGCCCCTTTTATTGGGCAGGGAATGAATCAGATTGGTATAAAACTTCTGCATGGATCTGCCAAAAAACATGGTCTGATTGAAACATAAAACTTTATTTCCCGGGACCCGGTAGTAAAGTTCCCCTCGGATCTCCGTATATCGTTCTTCAAAATCCGCGTTCCAAAGAAGTGTTCTGACAACCGGGGCATACTTTTTTTCCGTGCCGATCTCTATAAACTCCCTGCAGCACATTTCTTCGATGGGATAACATTTAACAAAATCAGAATAATTTAAAAAAAAGCAGTTAATCCCGTTCCTTTCCAGAAGAGTCCGAACCTGCTTTTCTGCTGAACGTAAACGTTCGACCCGATGAACGGATTCTAAATATTTGCCAAAAAAACGCTGACGCACAGACTGAGGAATCTCTTCATCTAATCCCATAATTCCGTAATAAACAACATGAGCCACACGGTGATAATCAGCAATCCGAAACATCTTTTCCCAATTTAAGTACCTCAGCGGCGCCGGTGATTCTTTCTGGTTCAGCACTGATGACAGCAATGTCATTAAATACCGTTCTTCGTATCCTTTACTCATTCACGATTCCACCTTTAATCAATATACGTTTTCCTGCTGTCAGCAGATCATTTACCGCTGAAAAATTAATACTTCTTATACTATATATCGGTTTTTTTATAGCAATCTTAACTTTATCAGACAGCAGTTCGATAAATAACATAGAAATGAATATTATTATAGAAAAGGTGAATGTGTTGAATACCATCCAATATATCATGTTCCGAACTCTGTTTCTGACTGTAATTCCTTTTATGTCCTCCCCTTCCTTTAATCAGGCGATCCTGGGAGAAACAGCAATTATCTCAGACTATTCTCAAAATGAAAGCCCTGAAACGCCAACAGCCGATTTCCCTCAAGAAGGAAGATATGACCTCATGCTGGACAGCGTATGCGGCCCTCTTACCTACTACAACCAGTCTGACGCAAGATGGGGCAGCTTCCTATATGGTGGAAAGGATCCTCTTTCCACCTACGGCTGCGGCCCCACAGTCATGGCCATGGTTGTCACAAGCCTTACCGGCAATCAGGTACTTCCACCTGATATGGCTGTGTGGGCGGCAGCAAATAAGTCCTGGGCCCCTGGTCAGGGTTCTTATCACCGACTGATATTAGACAGCGCCCTTGCTTACGGCCTGAATGCCGCACCAGTTAAAGATTATACGGTTCAGGGGCTGGCAGATGCATTAAATTCCGGTCATTTGGTCGTAGCCCTTATGAAAAAGGGGCATTTCACCCAGAACGGTCATTTTATTATCCTTACCCGCTTTACAGAAGGGGGAATGGTGAAAATTGCTGATGCTAATCAATACGATAATTCTCAAATAGACTGGGATCCCTCTCTTATATTGAAGGAATTAAACTACCATGCTTCAAACGGAGGACCTCTTTGGATGATCGGTCCTCCGGGTTAATCAATCGTACTTCCATGTTAGTTATTGATAGTAAGAGTCTTTTCCTGATAACCGTATGCTTATGAGGCGGTCCGCTTCAATGGTCCGTTTCAGCACAAGCTGAATACTCTTTCCTTTCTCCGCCAGCAGCTCAGCCGTAGGACTGTCAGGTTTCCTGTCTCCTTTGCCGTTTAGCCACTCTTTTACCTGACTGCCTTCATCGGGCGACAGGGCGGATACCAGGCATTCTACGTTTCTGGTACATACATCTGCTTTGTTCATTTCATCCTGACGCATTCCCAACAACATTTGAACCGATTCCCTGTCATTTCGGGACAGGGAATCCCCCATCTCCCGGGTAATGCGCTCAATTTCAGCTATAGACATATATTTCTTCTGCATCTCTTTAAGAATTTCAACCAGCATGGAATCTTCCATGTTCATCCTCCCTCATTCTTATAACTGAATATTAAATAACCGAGAGAAAATTTTCCCTCCGGCACCTTTTTTTTAACTGCTTAACCGCTGCGCCTCTTTGAAGGCATCTCTCAATTCCACAATCAAGGGTCTGACTTCTGCGATTACCTTTGCATTTCTTCCTGCGCTGATCCGGCTGAACTCATAAAGAAAGAAGTCATACAGCCGATTCAGCTCGGAGCTTATTTCATAGTTATGATCCAGGGTACTTTTTAAATAATTGACAATTTCATTGGAACGCTGCATGGATTGGTCGAAAAGCATATAATCTTTTTTTTCCAGGGCAAGTTCCGCTCTAGTCAGACGCTTTAACAACTCATCATACAGGAGACCAAGCATCTCTCCTGGAGTCATGGTATTTACCGCCTGAGCTTTGTAATTCTGATAACCATTTGCATTCATATTACGCACCGCCGTTCCTTATTGCCCGCCGACTGAACTCAGCCAACTACTTTGAGAGTTCATTTGAGAAATCAATGTCTCTAATGAGGTAAACTGCTTTACATACCGGTCTGTCTCTGTTTTCAACTGTGACTGAAGACGTGTAATAATACTATCTATTCCGTCAACAGATTTTTTAATGGTATTGGACAGAATGCTGGTAGGAGCATAGATGGAACCAGCCTTCTCAATCAGGCTGCCCTTAACTGCTCCTTTTGTAGAGGCATAGTTATCGGTTATGGTAGTCAGACGGGACATAAAGCCGCCTGTTTCTCCTGTCGTCTTATCCGCTTGCTTGGTAAAGAGTTCTTTCATATCTTCGGCAGAATTTTCTAAAGCTGCTCTAAATTTTGCCTCGTCAAGCACAAGGCTTCCCTGCTCTGAATAATCTTTGCTTGTGGATATTCCAAAAGACTCCAGCTTTCTTTGGTTCTCAGAACCAGCCGAAAAAACGAAGCGCAGACTGTCAGAAAGGTTTCGCAGCTCAGGATCATTAAAAAGCAGTCCCTTTTTGGCTTCTGTTTCCCATTTCTCAATCTGAGAATCCTTCATCTGTTCTTTCTGTTGATCTGTCAACGGTTCATATTTGCGGTTTGGCTTAGTGGAAACTTCACTATTTACCAGTTTAATGATATCGTTATAGTCTTTAATCATATCAGTAACAGCTTTTATGATCTTATCCGTATCTGTTTTGGCATCAAAGGTGACTTCCTCAGCTTTATCGTATACACCCGTCTCATTAAAGGTTCCGCTTACGGTAACATTTAAGCCATCCAGGTTGAAGGAGTTACTTCCCCGGGTCAATTCCACTGGAGCGGATGAATCACCGTATTTCGCAAAGATAACAGCATCTTTGCCCTGAATCACAGCCGGAGGAGTTACCACTCCATTAGAATCCTCTGTTCCGGCTAAGGATCCAAACAGCTTCACGTTATCTGTATTTTGACCATCTGTAGTTTTGTCATCGAATTTTATCTTTCCGGATGCTCCTTCGTCCCTTGATACAATGGAGAATCTGTCGGCATTTCTTAAATAGCTTACAGTTACACCGGCATCGGACTCATTGATCTTTTTGATGATTTCATTTATACTACTACCATAAGTAAGCCCTTTGATATCAACACCATTGATGGTGATGTTTAATGGGTCAGTTTTCACCTTCGATGAGTCCTTATTTAACCCTGATTCCAAAAAGGAGGCATTCATCCTCAGTCGGTTTGATTCCCCATTTTCCACGTTTAAAGCACCAGTCTTCCCTGTCACTCCTGCATCGGCAGAGGATATTGACAGGTCAGAAGATCTGTCATCAGCACACCAGTCCCATCAGGCTTTTGGGTCTTAAACTCGAGCTTTCCATTAATGGCTGCCACTCCAATTCTTTTTTTCTCCGAATTCCTTTGCCAGTTTTGTCTGGATGTCCTTCGCAAAATCACTTAAACTATCCCCGGCCTTGTAGGAAAGCGTTATGGATTTTGAAACCCCGTTATAAGTAAAGGTCATCTTTTTGCCATCAACCTGATCGCGAAAGGACATAGGCTTAAAAAGATCCTGATTTGTCTTTAATTCATTCGCCATTCCGCTGGCAGTGATGACCGTCTTGCCCTGTTTATCCAGTTCCGCAAGGGCATCACTATCAGCAATGCCAAGGGCTTTCAATGCTCCCTCGCTTCCTCCTGCCAGACGAATATCATTTCCTGCGGTATCCTTGGACACAAAATCCAGCGTAAATGGAGTTCCCGCTGGATCGCTTATTGAACCGGCAGGATCCGCGGTTACCTTAATCATATCAGCCAGAGTCTTGCCCCCTCCTATGGAAACCCCCTCCAGTGCTTTTGTAATGGAATTCACTGTTTGTGCTCCATTTGAAAAATCATATGGATTCCCATCCTGATCGGTACCGCTGTCTAACCGAACATTAAACGTTTTGTTTCCAATCTGAAATTTTAAACTCTCCCCTTCCAGCGTGCCGACTGTCTTGATTTCATTTACATCAATCGTTCCTGTACTTAAGGTTCCATTGGTAACATAATCGCCGGAAACGGCGGAGGCCTTTTCTGCAAGCTGTTTCACCCCTACAATGGAAACGGTACTGGAATTAGAAGGACTTCCTGATACCTGGATATACTTGCTGTTTGTTCCTATTGGCGTCACACTGCTTCTTGACCAGAAAGCAGCACTGGAAATATTTGTATCCGGGCTTGTATAGGAAGTATATTTTTGAGAAAACTCAATCAGCTTGGAACTGATGGAGCGGTAAGCATCCTGTTTCCACAGCAGGGTCTGTTTGCCCTTTTCCTGCTTCGCAATCTTCGCTCTTGTGGCAGCGGTCATGCCTTCAATCAGACTATCCCGGTCTAAGCCACTGGCAAGGCCGCCAAAACCGCGGACAGAAGAAGAATAACTACTATTCGTCACACTATTGTATACTGATGCCATATTGAAGCTCCTTTCTAAACGACACACATCATCTGATTGTCGAAAATCCAGTTTTTTTGTTGTTTTTACTATACTTATTTATCGACATATTGTATACTAAAGATAATAGTTTTATTTCAATTTACGATTGGAGGAATAGAAGTTGTCAACAGTCATTGCAATTACAAATCAAAAAGGCGGCGTAGGCAAAACAACCACTTCCTGTGCTCTTGCCTGCGGTCTGGCCATGAATCATAAAAGAGTTTTGGCAGTGGATTTAGACCCTCAGGGCAACTTGGGTTTCAGCCTTGGGCTGCAGATCGAATCCGGCGCAACCATATACGAAGTTTTAAAGGGGAGTGCTTCCCTGCAGGAGGCTATCCAGTCCACAAAACGCTGCGATGTAATCGCCTCCAACATCCTCTTAAGCGGAGCTGAACTGGAGTTTACAGGAAAGCAGCGGGAATGTATTCTGAAAAATATTCTCTCTACTGTTGCCGGATATTACGATTATATTATTATTGATACTCCCCCTGCCTTAAATATTCTAACTGTAAATGCTTATGCGGCTGCCGACTATCTGATCATTCCCATGATTCCGGAAATTCTAAGCCTTTTGGGAGTTTCCCAGATTAAAGATACCATCAACACTGTCCGTTCCTCCGTTAATCCGGATCTGGTAGTCCTTGGAATATTGCTTAACAAATATAATCCCAGAACCCTCCTTTCCAAAGAGGTTAAAGAGATGGCTCAGAAAATCGCCTTACAGATCAACTCTACGGTATTTAACACTCATATTCGATCCAGTGTCAGTGTGGCTGAGGCCCCGGCCCAGGGAGAAAACCTTCTGGATTATGCTCCCAGATCCAATCCGGCCAAGGACTACAGGGAATTGATTTCCGAGGTTCTGGAATTGATCAAGCAACATAAAAATTAATTACCTGAAGGGAGTTTTAATTATGGCCAGAAAAAGCAGTAAAACAGCCCATGTTATGAATCTGTTAGCAGGGGAAGAGGCGGAGTCCTCAAAAGAAGAAGCTGCCAGGGAAAATCTTGCAGCCAGACAAACCTCCGATTCTACGGAGAAAATCAGGGAACTTACTGATTCAAATCAGCCGCCTTCTCCCCCGACTCCTATTTCCATTATAGACATGTCCTCTTCAGCTCCAGACCCGGTAGCAGAACTGATCAGGGAGCAGTTAGAAGAGGCGGAGGAAACAGAGGATATGAAAGATGTAGAGGATATGAGGGAGACGGAACATGCTCCTGGCCCGGAGGCTCCAGCCCTTGCCCAGGAAGCAGAACCTAAGATCCCGGAACCAGTGGTTCCACCATTTCAATATTTGAATGTTATGGAACACATCATAAAAAAATGCGGCACCAGAATACATGGATAAATTTGATGTATGCAGCTGTGAACGGTGCACTGCCGATGTAACGGCCCTGGCTTTGTCCCATCTGCCTCCCAAATATATTGTTGCGGAGCAAGCCACCGCTTCTCCTCTTTTAAACTTTTATACCACCCGCTTTTCCCAACAGGTGGTCGTAGAATTAACCAAAGCCTGTTCTACGGTAAAAGAAAACCCACACCATTAGGTGTGGGCTTCTTTTATTACATTCTCTGATTCCCGTTCTCCGCTGCTTATTACCCCTTCCCATATCTCATTTACCGTTTCCACACAATCCATATAGGTTTGCGCCAGCAAAGAAGAAGGAATACCTAATTCATTTGACAGGGATTTTACAGCTTTCCAGTCCGCATTTTCATAGCTGAGAATGAGTTTGTAAAGCGCTCCGCATATCCCTTCCTGACTAAGCAGTGCATCCTTAATCTCCTGGGCTACCGGCACTTCTTCCAGTATTTCCTCCAAAGGCGCATCAATCATGTACTGCAGGGTGGAGAACATTCCCATCATATAAACCTCTGACCGGATAATCGGCAGGTCCTTGATATGGTCGGAAAGAACCATAGCGTAATTAGCCCGAAGGAATGACAGCTTCATCATGGCCTCACGGGACTCATCACTTTCAAAATCATTGTTAAAGCTTAAAAGATATACCCATTGCTTTAACTGACTGATTCCCATGGTTACCAGCGCCTGACGGATGGAGGACACCCGTCTGCGCAGGGCAAAATAAGCGGAATTCACAATTTTAAGAAGAGCGTAGCTTAACGCCGCATCATGGCTTATGACCTCTTCTATCCGTTCAATATCCGGCTCATCTTTCGATACCTCCACAACAAGCTGGAAGAAATTCCCTTCCAGGAATTCCAGCCGCTTTACTCTCCTGGCCATGGCCTCTGCCACATAGCTGCCTTCCGCATAGTCAGCACCGATTTCCATGGCAAGCTCATAGTCCTCCTTGGTATTGACTCCGGTTGCGATGCATTTCTTATCAAAGCCTTTCATGGTATTGATAAGATTACTTAAGGAAATCCGTTCTCTTCCTTCGTGCTTGCTGCTGATATCCACTTTTATGTAGGTAACATAGTCCAGCATGGTAAAATACTTGGGAGAAAACTGGAAATCATTGATGGCAAAGACATAGCCTTCTGTGCGGTATTTTTTGATTATGGTGGGCGATAAGGGATGGATCATTACATGATCTTCAATTTGAATAATTAATTTATCCTTATCAAAAATTTTCGGCATATTACGAAACAATAAAGAAGGAGTAAATGTTACAAATGTAAGTTTATCCTGGAAAATCCTTTCCGTGTTCTGCATAAGAAAACCTGCAATGGTATCTGCCGCCGCCACGTCGGAACTGTTATACAGGGCGTCATAATCCTTTTGAAACAGCACCTCGTAGCCGATGATCTTATCCTCCGCAAGTGCCTTAATAGGCTGCCGGGTGACATATCTATCCATTCTTTTACCTCCTTTGAAGCAAATGTCGATCACTTCTACCAGATGTCCGATTTCCGGTTTGGACAACTGCTCATCTGCACCCAGCTTTTTTTCCTTTGATCATTAATTCCTCATTGATCATGGAAGAAAAAAATAATAACCGGGATATGCTGTAAGGCCATATTTTCCTTAATCAGCTTTGTCAGATGGTGGCCATCCATTTTCGGCATTTCGATGTCTGTAATAATCAGGCTGACTTTTTTATCAAGATCTGAATCGTTACGAATCTCATTTAAGTAGTCCCACGCTTCCTGTCCGTTATTCTTAAAAGTCAGGTTATCGTAGCCTGCTTTTCTGAGTGAGGTTTCTATCATCCTGGTCAACAGAATGGAATCCTCTGCAATGAGGATTGGACTTTCATTTTTTTTCCCTGTCTTCAAATCTGGTAATCTCTTCCAGCTGAATCCCTGTTTCCGGAGCAATTTCCGCTACGATTTTTTTCAAAATCCAGGATTGTCACCAGATCATCACCACACTGGGCAATGCCTGTTGCCACTCCTTCCTCCCCACGGCTGATGGTATTGTCCGGCTTCTGTATATCCTCCCATGAAATGCGCTTATTCCCACCACGCTGTGAACACGGAAAGCAATATGCAGCTTGTTAAAGTTAGTAATAATGAATAAATCTTTCGGCTGCTGCTCCGTTTTGCTTCCTGTCAGGTAATAAGGAAGGTCAATTACAGTGAGAAGGATATCTCTGGGCTTGAATATTCCCTCTACAGAAGGGTGGGCATGAGGAATGGGCTTTACTTTATCTGACATCATGATTTCACGTACTTTTGCCACATTAATGCCATATAATTCACCGTAAATGGTAAATTCCATTATTTCGATCTCATTGGTTCCTGACTCTAACAAAATCTCTGTTTCTGCCATACTTCTTCTCCTTTATCTCAATATAATCCGGCAAAAACATCTGCCTAATAAAATATCGGCATATTTCTTCCGGTTCATAATGTTTACAAATCAATTTCCGCCCTACCGTAAGTTCTGATTCTGACGCTTCCTGTACTTACATCAAAAGTCATGGTCCGTGCGTAGTTTTCTCCAACATCTTCAGCCACAAGGCGGATTCCCTCTGAGCGAAGAATCTGCTTCACGCTGACAATATTACGGGCGCCGATATTACCAAGAGTACTGTTTCCCTGTAATTCAAACATCTTGGCTCCTCCAGCAATCTTAGCAATCAATCTGGGCTTTCTGGCTCCCATGATCTCTATCTTGCGCAGCGTCTCAGCCAGTCCGGTATCTGCGTATTTAAATATATTCCCATCACCTGAACCGAATACCTCAGGAAGCATAATATGTACCAAAGCTCCCAGTTTGATCATTGGGTCATACAAACTGATCCCAATGCAGGAACCAAGGGCATAAGTGATTAAAATTCCCTCCTGCCTGGCAAACTTCATGTCTGCGATTCCAACCGTCAGATTTTTATCCATTGATTATCCCCAGCTTTTCCATTAAAAAGTTCAATGACTGAATTTCCGGCATCATCAGAAGATCACTGTGGAGTACCTTGCCACCTATGATAAACTGGCCGCTGATCATCATCATTTTATCCGTCTGATAGCCAAATTCCACCATGGGCACGCTTAAAATTCCGCCCAGCATATTTACCGCTATATCAGGAACAGACAAACTAATGGAAACGTCACTGAGGGAGGAAATTGCATTGACGTAAGAAGATATGATAATATTTCCCACCTCTTCCAGTGCAGAGGTTTCCAAAACATTTAACTGATAGTAATCTTCAATTTCCTCCTGCATAAGACTGGATAAAACTTCGTTGATAAAATCCAGCTTAAGAACAAACAGCATCAGGCCGTTGATCTCTCCAGACATCTTTACCAATATAGCCGCCACAATTTCTTCCGGGTCTCCCAAAAACTTAATTGCATCATTATAACCGAGAATCTGCACATCCGGAAGAGTCATGCGCACAGCCTTTCCCAACATGGAGGAAAGGGCTGTGGCTGAATTTCCTGTGCCGATACTGCCTATCTCCCGGATTAAGTCCAGCCCTAATCCACTCATTTCATCGTAACGTGTTATCTTCATGATATCACCCTCCTTCCTGATAAACTATCCTCAGCCTTGCCGAAGTGAATTTATGGTTGTTTCAATTTCATCGGAGGTCTGCACCATTTTAAGAGAGTAAGAATACGCTCTCTGTGCCTCCATCATTCTGGTCATTTCTTTGGCAAAATCCGTGCCGGACACCTCTTCGGCGCCTTTTACTACCGTTGCCTTTTCAAGCAGAATGGGAGCTCCGTTTTTTTCCGTTACAGCGTATTCGTTATTTCCTATGTCAGAAATACCGTCTCTTCTTGCAAAGGTGTACACGCCTATGGCTTTGGGATCATGCTCATCTTCTTCCAGTTCTTCTTCCTCTTCCTCAATTTCCTCCTCTTGTCCGGGATAAACAGCAGGCTTGACAGGATAGGAAATTTCCTGCTGGTCCATGTTTAAGACTCTCTTTCCTGAAGAATTCACCAGATAAAAATTATCTCCCATCATGGAAAGCTGAAAGTGTCCGTCCCTGGAATAGGTAATAGCCCCTGTAACCGGGTCCTTTAACATGAAAAAGCCTTCTCCTTCTATGGCGTAGTCGTTCTCAAGCCCTGTTTCCCGATAAGGCATATCAGTCATATCTGACTTGACAAGGTCTACTCTGGTTCCACTTCCCGTTTTAGCCGCATTGCCGCCCTGAGTGCTTCTTGCCTGGGCATAAATCAGATCTGAAAACACACTGTACTGAGGTTTAAAGCCTGTTGTATTTACATTAGCAATATTATTGGATACCACATTAAGCTTTGTCTGCTGATTTAAGGCGCCCAAAGCTCCAATATAAAAAGACTGGTTCATCTACTCTTCCCCCTTATACTCTGCCTATATCACTGGCCACCTTGCCCATAAGCTGGTCATATATCTTAAGTACCTGGGCAGCACTTTGAGTCGCTCTTTGGCTGGTGATCATTTGAGTCATCTCTTCAATGGGATCAATATTGGACCGTTCCAGTGACTTCCACTGGATTCCTCCATCCACCCCATTACCCGCAGCAGTCGTGGTAAAAACGCCGTTGTCTCCCTTCACAAGCTGGGAGTAATCATCAAAGTCCACAACCCGGAGTTTTCCCAAGAGAACCGGCTCCTGTTCCTCCGTATCCCCATCGTCCTCTCCGGTTCCCTGTCCTTTTATGGGCATTTCATAAATATTGCCTGACTGATCCACCATAATATGGTCTGAGGGAAGCTCAATGGGGTTTCCATCTTCTCCAATTACCCTGCCCCGGGAACCTAAAGAAAGGTATCCATCTCCATCAGTAGTAAAAGAGCCGTTTCTTGTATAAACCTGATTTCCTGCAGAATCCTGAATGACAAAGAATCCTGGTTTTGTCAAAGCAAAATCCAGGTTTCCTCCAGTTTCCTCTACTGCCCCCTGATTATGGCTGGTCACTGTACTTCTGGAAGCACGTATCATTGATACGGACCCAATCTGAACGGGATTGCTTTTATCGCGGTTTCCGCTCCGGTAAAGCATTTCATCCCGAAACGTAGTGCTGACCATGCGGTCTGGTTTATACCCCGGAGTTGCACTATTGACCATATTGTTTCCGATTACATTTAAGTTTCTGGTCTGATACAGCATTCCTGATGCCAGATTATAGAATCCTTGAAACATTTCATTTCTCCCTTCTTGCTACTCATTTATGAAATTAGTCAGATTCAATCTGAGCTTTTGAAGCGCATTGGAATGAATCTGGGAGATCCTGGGTTCACTGACATTCATAATCTGCGCAATCTCCCTCATATTTAATTCGTCCATATAGTACAATGAAATAACCTTTTGTTCATTTTCTTTTAAATCATTTATGGCGGAAACCAAAATCTCTTTAAACTCTTTTTGGAGATAATGATTCTCAGGCTGGTCATGTTCGCTCATTGACGGAAGCTGCATTGACTTTTTATCATCACTTCCCACCTCCAGGACCATGTCCAGGGAAATGACGCTGTAAACATTTGTCTTGCCAAGAGTCTCCTGGTATTTTTCCATGGTGATGTCCATATAATCTGCTGTTTCCTTTGAAGTAGGAAAACGGCCCAGACGGTTGCACAATTCCACGACCGCATTATCCATCATTTTAGCGTTTTTTTCTTACGCTTCTGGGAATCCAATCCTGCTTTCTCGCCATATCAATAACCATTCCACGAATCCGCTTGGAAATATATGTTTCAAACTTTACGTTTAATTCCGGATCAAACTTTTCGATTCCGCTCATAATCGTCAATACGCCTTCATTGACAATATCCTCCACCTGCGCAAAACTTAAATATACGTCCCGCATCTGGAGAGATATGTTCCTGACCATATTTATATACCGCATCACCAGTTCATGCTTGACCCTGATGTCTTTTGTTCTCTTATATTTAATTAATAAATCTTCATTGGTATATTGGCTTAAATCCTGTTCCATCCCGACTAACACTGCCTTTCTGTAACAAAATCCGGTCAAAGGGTGATATTCCCGATTGCCTGAATCTGAATATTATTTGCAATCTCATTAAAGGAAAGGACATATACATTGGGATAAAACTGTTCAATCAACCGATAGAAATAAAGCCTGACAACCTGGCTTGTAAGAACCACCGGCTTCTGCTCCAAATCCGTGAATTTCTTCATCTGTTCTCCCACTTGTCCAATCACAGACTGCATCACATCCGGCTGAGGGCCAGATAGATGCCCTGTTCTCCTTTTGCCATACTGCCTATAATATTTTTCTCCAGTTCTGCATCCAGGGTGAGAACCTTCATCTGTCCTCCTTCACAGAACATTCTGGTTATGGTTCTCTTTAAAGCAATTCTGATGTTTTCTGTAATCACATCCATATCCCTGGTGGTTGGAAGAGAATCTGCTATGGTTGCCAGAATCGTTTCCATGTCTTTGACTGGAACCCCTTCCTTCAATAAATTAATGAGAATTTTCTGAATGCCTCCATATGTAAACTGGTTCGGAAACAGTTCATCCACCAGCTCCGGAGAATGCTTCTTCACATTTTCCAGTAACTGCATGACTTCCTGCCGTCCTAACAGCTCATAAGCGTGCTGCCTGATGGTCTCTGATAAATGGGTCAGCATGACAGAAAGTGGATCAATAACGGTATAACCGTAAATTTCCGCCATTTCCTTGTTTTCCGGCCTGATCCATTTACTGGGAATTCCATAAGCCGGCTCCACAGTTTCAATTCCGTCTACTTCGCCGGAAAGAGAGGGCGGTTCCAATGCCAGATAATAATCTACCAGAATTTCTCCCCTGGACACCTCTTCGCCTCTGATCTTTATGACATACTGGTTTGTATTTAAACTGGAACTGTCCCTGAGCCTGACAGAGGGAATAACAAGCCCCATGTCCTGTGCATACTGCCTTCTGAAAATAACGATCCGGTTGATCATCTTCCCGCCGCTGCTCTCATCGATCAGCGGAATCAGACTATAGCCAAATTCCATTTCAATAGGTTCCACGTTAATGAGAGCGTAAACATTGTTCACATCCCGGTAGTAGGATTCCTCATCGGAAGCCGGCTGTGCCGCTTCTTCGGGCGCGGCCATGGCTGCCGCCATTTCCGGAAGACCGGAGGCTGACAGACGAACCCTCTGCCCTAACCGGTAACCAGTTATAATAAGAACCGCTGCCATAACTGTCAACTGAATTTTAGGCATTCCAGGTACCAGCATTAACACGATCATTACAAAACCAGTGAGCATAATAGCCCTGGGCTGGGCCATAAACTGGCTGGATACGTCATCATTTAAGGTGCCTTCTGATACAGCTCTTGTTACCACCATACCGGTAGCCGTAGCGATCAGAAGAGAAGGGACCTGGGAAACAAGTCCATCACCCACCGTTGCAATAGAATAAATGGACATCACCTGGCCAAACTCCAGATTTGACTGCACCATACCAATAATGGCGCCTCCAATAAAGTTAATGGCAGTGGTGATCAGGGACATGATGGCATCTCCCTTTACAAACTTGGTGGCACCATCCATGGCTCCGTAGAAATCCGCTTCCTTCTGAACCTTATATCTTCTTATCTTTGCTTCCTGCTCATTGATCAGACCGGAGCTTAAATCCGCGTCAATGGCCATCTGCTTACCGGGCATGGCATCTAAGGTAAACCTGGCCGCAACTTCTGATACACGTTCCGTACCCTTTGTAATAACCAGGAAGTTTACCAGAACGATAATGAGGAATATGATAAAACCAACTACAACATTTCCCTGTAAGACGAAATCACCGAAGGCTTTGATTACCTGTCCCGAAGACCCCTGATTGGACAAAATATTTCTCGTTGAAGACACATTCAGACCCAGACGCAGCAGGGTTGTCACTAAAAGCAGGGCCGGAAGATGGAAAATTCCAAAGGCTCTTTTATGTTCATGGTTATCAGCAGGATAATCATGGAAAGGGAAATATTTATAATAATCATTACGTCCACAAAAAAACGGAGGCAATGGAATAATCAATAGAAGTACGATCAAAATGACAAATACTACTACAGAATTTTTCAGTAAAGTCTTCATTCTTTTACACCATATCTTTCAGTTTCTCTGCTGTTTTTCTTTATTCTATGATCTTGTTATTCATGCGGTATACATACACCAGAATTTCAGCGACCATACCGTAGTATTCTGAAGGAATCTCAGCCCCAACCTGGGTGGCGGCAAAGATGCCTCTTGCCAAAGGTTTATTTTCAAGCACATATACCCCATGTTCCTCGCCTATAGCCACAATCCTCAAGGCCAGTTCATCCTGGCCCTTGGCAACCAGAACGGGAGCATTGTCCTTCTCTATATCATAGCGCAGAGCCACCGCATAATGAGTGGGGTTACGTATGATCACGTCCGCTTCAGGAACCGACTGCATCATCCTGGAACGTGCCCTCTCTCTTTGGAGGCTGCGGATACGCCCCTTAATCTCAGGATTTCCTTCCGTCTGCTTGAATTCTTCTTTTAATTCCTGCTTTGACATTCTGATCTGACGTTCATAATCCCACCGCTGATAAAAGAAGTCAAAACCGGCAACAGCCAGGAAAATAAGAGAAACCCTGAATACCATATCCATAATGGCATTCAGTACATACATAGCAGATTCTTTTAAGTCCATATCAATGGTTCTTGCAATTGGCCTTAAATCCCCTTTTATGATCTGGAACAGGATGATTCCCAGTATGGTAATCTTCAGCAAATTTTTCAAAAGCTCTATCAGGCTTTTTAGAGAAAGTAAATTTTGAATTCCCTGAATGGGGTTGAGCCGGCTAAACTTGGGGGCTAAATTGCTTTTTGTAAACAAAAATCTAGTTTGTACCCCAGTTCCCAGTACAGCCAGTACAATACCTGCCAGAAGAATGGGAAGAGCCGATTTTAAAATTGCCCACGCTGTATCTCCAAAAATTCCGGTGGAATAATCAGACAGATTCTCCACCCCGGGAGCCAGGCTCAAATATTTTATCATATAATCCCGCATGGTCCGGTACATAAAAGGAAATAACATTTTCAACAGCACGAAGGTTCCAAGTAAGGAAGCTATCATGACCACATCCTTACTGAGGGGAACATGACCCTTTTTTTTCGTTCATCCCGCCGTTTTTTTTCGCTGAGGCCTTTTCTGTTTTTGAAGGATCTTGCATGGCCGCTCATCACATCCTTTGCATTATAGAAGTCTGATTATATCCTGAACTGTTAAAAGCATCTGGCTTATCACACCGCTTACATAATCCGTCATAGGAGAAAACAGAAAAATCAGCATAATGAAACCAATTACGATCTTTGCCTGTATATTTACAACAAACACATTGATCTGGGGGATTATTTTCATTAAAACCCCGACTGCAATCTCCGTTAAAAATTCAATGGCAACGATAGGAAATGCAAACTTAACGGCCATAACTATGCACTGGATAAAAACTTCCAGCATTGCCCACGCCACACGGCTTCCAAAAACAACCTGACCGTAAGGAACTATTTCTGCAGATTTTATGAGAAGCTTAAATAGTGCCAGATGGCCATTCACCGCGAAAAACAACAGGATAAAATACACCTGATAAAGGGTTCCTGTAAGAGCGATCTGAGCGTTAGTCTGAGGGTCATAGATCATTGCCATGGACAAACCCATTTGAAAATCCATTACTGCCCCTGCAAAAGTAATGACCATAAGAAATAATTCCATAACAAAGCCAATGGTAAACCCAACGGCAAACTCTTTTAAAAGAAGTACTGCAAATTCAATGGAATTCACAGGCTCTGGCACCTGAGCCGAGGAAAAAGAATAAATCAACAGCGTAAATACCATGATCATACCGCCCTTGACCTGTGCCGGAATATTTCTTCTGCCCAAAATCGGGTTTAAAAGAATAAAACCTGACATTCTCATAAAAATAAGAGAAAACAGCATTACCTGTCCTATTTCCGGCATCTAAATCTTCCTTTCATCATTACTGTCCAAGCTTTTTGGACAGGGCCCACCCCGTTTTACCGGGTGTAAAGGTATACCCGTAGGGTGTTTCCTCTTCTTTCTCCATATCTTTCGGCCATCATAAGACCCTGGAAGGTGTTTCATGCCCATCTCATTTCAGCATGGTATTAAAAATATTGATAGTAAAATCACTGAGAGTGGTCATCATATGATCACCCATTATCAAAAGTATCAGGCCTATAACGATCAGCTTCGGAACAAAGGTAATCGTTTGCTCGTGGATCTGGGTCGCCGCCTGCACAATAGAAATAATGATTCCGATGATCATGCTGACAATAAGCGCCGGACCGGCCAGCTTGACCACCAGCCCGAATAACTCATACATCAGGCTGTTTACTGCAACATCCGTCATCTTTTATCCCTCCTGTCAGTAATGGAAGCTGTTAACCAAATTAGAAAACAGCAGCTCCCATCCATTAACCGTTACAAACAACAGTAGTTTAAATGGAAGTGAAATCATGGCCGGCGGCAGCATGACCATACCCATGGACATCAAGGTACTGGATACAATAATATCAACCAGTAAAAACGGCAGAAAAATCATAAATCCCGCTGTAAAAGCCCGCTCCAGCTCTGAGTCATAAATGACGGAATGATTACTGTCATTGGAAGTTCCTCAACGTTCTCCGGTTTGTCGGTTTTGGACAAATCAATAAACAGATTCAATGTGTCCGTCTTCGTCTGCTTGAGCATAAACCGTTTCATGGGAACTGCCGCCCGGTCAAGTGCCTCTTTCTGGCTTATCTCCTCCCTGATGTAAGGCTGGTAAGCATTGGTGTTCACATCCTTTATCACTGGATCCATAATGAACAGTGTTAAAAATAATGCAATTCCAACCAGCACCATATTGGGGGGACTCTGCTGGACTCCCAGGGCATTTCTGGTAAAAGATAGAACAATGATAATCCTTGTAAAGGAAGTCATCATCACCAGAATAGATGGCAGCAGGGAAATGATGGTCAAAATGAGGAAAACCTCCAGAGTCGGCACCCGGCCGCCATTAATATTAATCAAGGCATCTGTATTCATGGTTCCTCCTTACACATCATCTGTGTCTGTCTGTATATTTTTTTAACAGTTTTTTTAAAGCTTTCATACCCTTCTGCCCCGGTAAATGGGGTCTGGGCTGAAATTCCCTCTGGAATGTCCTCTTCTGAAAGTTCAGATAGAAGGGTTATCTGAGAAGAAGCAATGCCGATAAGATAATAGTGACTCCCTGCACGGACGATTGCTATCGCTTTATCCTGTCCCAGGGGAAGCCTGTCCAACATCTGCATACAGGTTCCTCCCCGCTTCAGCCCGATTCCTTTTCCAAGGCTTCTGGTAAATACATAGCTCAAATACAGAATGACTACGGTAAGGAGCAGCGCAGATAACAGACTGATCACGCTATTCAAATGCAGCCACTTCCTCTCTATTCTCCGCTTTTTTTAGTAATCTCTGTAATACGGATGCCAAAATTGTCATCTACAACCACCACATCGCCTTTCGCAATGCAGCGGCCATTTACATATAAATCAACCTGTTCTCCCGCCAGCTTATCAAGGATAACAAGGACCCCTTGGTGAATTCAAGGATTTCCTTTACCAGCTTTCTGGTTCTGCCGATTTCAACAGACACCTCAAGAGGCACTCCCATAATAAGTTCCCGGTTTTCTTCCTGTTCCTCAAATCCATTGCCCCCGTCTTTTAAGCTGTTTTGGGGGATAGGTTTCACATTTATGGTTTTAGGTTCTGGAGATCCTGTTTTTTTTCATATTCTGCTGTTCACTTTGCAGCTGTGATATCATCTGCTGCATTTGAGTCATCATCTGCTGCTGCATCTGTATCTGGCCCATCATCTGCTGTACTGCCATCTGGTTATCTCCTGTCATCTTTGGTATTTCATGACTTTCTAAAACCGTCTCCTTGTTGGCAGGCTGTACAGCATTTATCGGCTCTTCACCTCCAAAGCTGCCTGACAACAGCTTTTCAATCTCTTCCTGAGATAAGACTCCGCCTGAAGACGGCTCCCTTAATTCCGTTTTCGTCTCTATGACAGGTTCCAGAATTGGCTTTGGCTCCGGGATTGGCTTTGGTTCCGGAACCGGTTCCAGCATTTCCTGGGGCAAGAATCCACTGACCAGGTCCTTTGCAAGATCAAGAGACATTACGTTAATAAATTCACTTTCCAACTGGTCCGCAATTTTTAAAGTAAATCCGACCACAACCATGAATTCTTCATTGTTATAATATTTTTCTTTGAAATCATTTACATCGCCGATCTCAAAAGAGCTGGGTGTGGAAATATTAACGGCCTTGCCTAAAAACTCGGACAGTGCCGTAGCAGAAGCCCCCATCATCTGATTCATCACTTCACAGATCGCACTGATGTTCAATTCATTTAATTCAAATTCTTCCTCCGGCGTTTCCATGCCCATGAGCATATCTACAATCACTTTTACATCATGCCTCTTTAAAAGCATTAGATTGCTTCCGCTAAGTCCTGCAATATATGTAATCTCCACCCCTACTGCCGGCTCCAGGTTTGAAATTTCAAATTCTTCCTTTGATAATACCTTTACCACCGGTGTGGTAATATCAACTCTGGCATTGAGCATGGTAGATACTGCAGTGGCCGAGGCACCAAGGCTTATATTCAGTATTTCACCTATGGCATCAATTTCAAATGCGCTAAAATTCTTTGAATCCATACAACTTTTCTCCCTTTATACTCATTAGCCCTCTATGCCAAGTCACGCCTTATTTTCCAATTTCCAATGCCTTGGAGGCCATCATTTTTATGGCATTAAATGCTGTTATGTTGGCCTCATAGGACCGGTATGCAGACATACTGTCTACTGTTTCTTTTAGCAAATCCACATTGGGCATCTGCACATAGCCGTTTTCATCCGCCTCCGGATGCTCCGGATTGTAAACGGACTTAAAGGGACTGGTGTCTTCCACTATCTGTGAAACCCTGACACCTCCTGTGCTCTGCTGCCTGCTTATGCCGGCTGCATTCATCATAATTCTTCGGAAGTTATTTTCATTCCTGGATTCAAGCACCACCATTTTTCTTTGGTATGGCCCGCCTGCTTCCGTCCTCGTCGTATCAATATTAGCAATGTTCTCCGACGCAACATCCAGTCTGAGACGCTGGGCGGTCATTGCCGACGCACTAATGTTCATGGAACTTAAAAATGACATTTGTCCCCTCCTCTGCGGTAAAACTAACCGATAATGCCTGTGACAGTTTTAAGAATCCTGTCCGGTTTAAAGGGTTTTACAATAAAATCCTTAGCACCTGATTTGATGGCTTCGATTACCATGCTCTCCTGTCCCATGGCGGAACACATAACAACCGCTGCATCCGGGGATTTTGCCTTTATAGCCTTTAATGCTTCCAGACCATCCATGTTAGGCATTGTAATGTCCATGATTACAAGATCCGGACTGATTTCAGAGAACATCTGCACAGCCTGAGCCCCGTCAGATGCCTCGTATAAATCGGTATATCCATTTTTTTGACAACGTATCCTTAATCATCATTCTCATAAACGCTGCATCATCTACCAATAATATTTTCGCCATTTTTTTACATCTCCTTTATTATCCTTAATTCTTTATATAATCCCTGACTCAGCTTTCACCGGCCTGGTAATTTCCTTCTTCTACAAGACCTTCAATACGAACCGCTGTATTCCTTTTGTGAACACCTAACTGTCCCTTAAACCACGGCTGGTCTTCCACATACAGTTTGATGTCGGATTCCTTAGGCGTTCCTAAGTTGATAACATCTCCAACATGAAGATTATAAACATCATCCAGAGTGATGACAGACTCTCCTACCTTGGCTCGGATCATCAAGTCAGTTGCCCTGATGTTGTTTAAGATTTCAAGCTTCGTATCTTGGCTGTTCTCTTCATCTCCCATGGCACTGGCTCTTCGCTTATCTATAATACTGAACGTGTTCATTAGGAGATTCCCCGGAATGCAGAGACTGAGTCTTCCAGAGCAGCCTTCCATTTCTACATCCATGACAATAATTACTATTGTTTCATCCACACCGATTTCCTGAAACATGCTGGGGTTTTCCTCCAGCCTCTCCAGTTCAAAATTTAAATTAATATAACTTGACCAGGAATCCTTTAATGGTCCTATTACATATTGGATCACTCTGCGGTATAAAGCCATCTCAATTTCCGTATAGGAATAGGACAGGCTAACATTGGTTTCCTTCCCTACACCTCCAAGCATGCGGTCAATCAAACTAAGCATTAATGGCATGCTTGCATTGATTAAAAGCGGCGGATTCTTGGAATGATCCGGCAAAGTCACATTGACAAGGGTAAGGACATCATTATCGCTTAAGGCGTTACTGAATTCATAATACCGCTGCTCCTCTACCGTAACGACTGACAGTTCACTGGAAGTCCGAAACAGGCTGTTGATCTGGGAACCTGCAATTCTGGAGTAATTGTCAAATATACTGCCTAAAACTTTAAGCCTGTCTTTTGTAAACTTTTTAGGACTGTAAAAATCATATTTCCTATATTTTAATTCATCTTCTTTTTTTTCAATCTCCTGGCTCAGCTCATCTGTTCCCTGCAAGGAATTGAGCAGCGCATCAATTTGATTTTGGGATAATACTTCAGCCATTTGTTTCACTCCGCTTCATTTTTTAATTACCCGGCACGTTCTGATAATCCTGATATATCTGGTTGTAATACTCTTCCAGGGATTTTTCTACCGTATCATTCTTGGTTATCAATATTTCCACGCGACGGTTTTGCGCCCTCCCATCCTCCGTATCAAAAGGCGCAATGGGACGGAACTGACCATAGCTGGCGCTCACCAGTTTTTCCGGTGAAACAGCATGTCTGCTTTGGAGAAAAATGACAACCTCTGCGGAACGCTGAGCGGAAAGCATCCTGTCGTTTCGGATGTTGTTGGGTCTGTTTGGGTCTCCCTGGGAGGTATGTCCCAATACCTGTACTTCTTTTATAGAAGAATCCACCTGCGTCATAGCGACAGCAAACTGCTCAAGGATGTCCTTGCCCTCCTGCCGGAGCACAGAACTGTCCCCGTCAAAAAATACTTTGTCGCGGAATGAGATAAAAGTGAAACCGTCTCCGCGGGTAATTTCTACAGAATCCTGCATTCCTCTCTCTGAAACCATCTCTTTCAGAGCCGTATACAGTGCGTCAAAATCCGTAACCTCTTCTTTTGCCGGATCTCCACGGAATTCTCCCTCGCTTTCATTCGCTTTGGACTCTATGCTTTCAAGAGCACTGGGATTAAAGCTCTGCACCAGCTTCTTCCATTTGGTCTGGTCCATAGAAGACATGGAATACAGAAGAACGAAAAAAACACAGCAGCAAAGTAACCATGTCCCCATATGTATCCATCCAGCTTCCAGTTTCCTCCGGCTGCTTATTTCTCTTTATCATACAACCACCTGTTTTTCTCTTTCCTACCCATGTTCTTTGGGATTAAGATATGCCCTTAAAGCACTCCCTCTTTCGCAATCTCATTACTCAGGATTTGCGCTTCCTTCTTCAGGTTTTTTTCTTTGTGATCTTTCCCTGCTGCTTCTGAGACAGGTAAGATAGCAGCTTTTCCTCCAGATACTTGGGGTTATCTCCAGCCTGAATGGATAAAACGCCTTCAATAATAATCTGCTTGTACAAAAGTTCTTCCTCGTTCCGGATACGGAGCTTCTTGCCCATGGGATTGAATAACAGATGAGCCAGAATACAACCGTAAAAGGTGGTGATCAAGGCCACGGACATATCAGCCCCAAGGCTGTTCGCTCCATTTCCTGACATATCCATACTTTTTAACATGTTAACCAATCCTACCAGCGTACCAATCATTCCGAGGCCGGAGCCACTCCTGACCCCCTGTCATAGATGCTGACGTCCTGCTCGTGGCGGTCCATCATGGCTGCCACTTCACTTTCCAGCATCTCCCTGATCTTCTCCGCATCCATGGCGTCTACGATCAACATTACGCTCTGTTTCAGAAAAGGATCCTTGATGGTGGCAGCCTGTTCTTCCAGAACCAAAAGTCCCTTTTTTTCTTGCCGTTTTCGCCATATCCACTAGAGTATGAATAACGGCTTCCGAATTGTACCGGTTGGAGCTGATCATTATTCCGATGTGCTTTGGAATCTGTGCCAGGGTTTTAAATGGAAAGCTGGCTATCAGCGCTGCCGCTGTACCTCCCACAACAATGATAACACTGGGCATGTCCACAAAATTCATCAGCTTTTCCATGCCGATTCCGTAGATAATCAATGCGATTCCCAGCACCCAGCCAACGATCAATGATACATCCATAAGTAACCTCCTATATTCCAGGCAGTGCTGGATTAAACGTTCTTTTTCTGCGCACGCGCATATATCTGTGCCTGAAATTCAATCACCCGGTCAATGATCTCATCAATACTTTCTTTTACCACATAATGCTTTCCATTGACCAGTATAACATTGGACTCCGGTATGTTTTCAATCCGCTCAATCTGATTGCAATTGATTATAAATTCTTCATCATTCAGTCTCGTAAGACGAATCATGGCTCAACTCCTCTCATTGGGGGAAGCGGCAGCACCGCCTCCCCAAATCTGCAAAAGCTTATTACCGCTTAATATTTACCAGTTCTTCCAGCATCTGATCTGTAACTGTTATGATTTTTGAGTTGGCCTGGAATCCTCTTTGTGTAGTGATCATATCTGTCATCTCTGTCGCAAGGTCTACCTTTGCCATTTCCAGATAATTTCCCATGATCCGGCCCTGGACACCACCGGCTTCATAAATGCTTACACTGCCTGCATTAGCACCTGGGACATAGTAATAACCCGTGGTCTTTTCCAGACCGTTGACGTTCTGGACACCGGCTAAAGCAACCTTACCGATGATAACTGTGGCGCTGCCGTCTACAGAAGTACCTGTCAGGGTACCATCTTCCTTGATTGTGTAGTTGCTTAAGCTGGCAAGTTCATTCTCACTGCTTGATCCTGCATTTTCTACCTGGGTATTGGTTGAGCTGTTCTGGGCTGTTTCCAAACTCTTTTCTTTGTCAGATACTGTCTTTTCTGCTGCATCAACAAAGGCCTTAGCCTTATCTGCGGCCTGCTTTTTTTTCGTCGCGTATGCCTTCCAGCGAGCCTGGTTCAATTTTGCTTAAGGCAGCATAAAGATCATCCAAAGCCTTTTTTCGTTGTATCCAATGTATTTTTAGTCGTATCATTGGGGTTTGCGTTATAAGCCGCCAGAGCAGTTAAATAATCACCCCTGATCGTATCCCACTTACTCGGACCGCCAAGAGTTGTACTCGGGTCTTTCAGACGAAGCGCTGTTTGAGCCTTAATTAAAGCAAATTCTGCATTCTCATAATCAACTTTTGCCGTATTATAAGCTGATTCCTTTAGTGGATCACTTTTATCAGCTACCCACTTTGAATATGCATCTTCCATTGCTTTCTTTGCATCGTCCCGATCTACCATAAACTCGTTTATACTTTTAGGCGGAGTCGCATTAGTTGGATTTTTACATTCATCCTCATATTTTTTATTCGCATCAATATACTCATTTCTTGCATTCCCTAAGGCCACATTCAGCTTCGCTAAGTCAGCCCTTGCTTCCTCAAGCTGCTTCTTAGCCGCTTCTACCGCATTAGCCGCCTCCTTATTCCCTATGGCCGCCATATCTGACTTCATGGGAATTCTCAGAGGCTTTAATGTAGTTGTATTAAATTCTCCTCCGGCGGAAAGATCGCCTGTATTGGTATTCTCAAATCCATATACATAATTTCCCGAATCATCAACCAGATATCCCTGATTATCCACATTGAACTTTCCTACTCTGGAAAGACTCAGGCCCTTGGAGGAAATGACATCCTCATCTTCCAGGGAAAAGCCCTCTCCGTTCCCAACCATAGGACCTACGATATAAAATCCCGTACCATCAATATAGCAGTCAAGGCCTCTGGAAGAGGGCGACGGGCTTCCCATAGAGAAATCATAGGTAATGCTTCCTGTCGTTACGCCGTACCCTACCTGGTTGGCATTGGTTCCTCCATAGCCACCGGCAGACGTGCTGCCCTTTGAACCGGCTGAAGTGTTCTGGTACATAGTGTCTTTAAAGGACATGGTACCTGCCTTAAATCCCCATGTATTCACGTTAGCTATATTGTTACCGATAACATCCATTTTGGCCTGGTGTGTTCTAAGACCTGCCACACCGGCAAACATTGATTTGACCATAGTTTTTTTGTTCTCCTTCGTTTTTTTCGCCTTCCTCCTGCTGTCAATCAGACAAACAGGAAAAGCCTCCATAAATGGTCCAGCTATAGTAGGACGGCGCTGTCGATATTTGTAAAAATATTTTCTTTCATTTCATTGCCAGACATGGTTGTTACCACCGTATTATTAGGTACATTTACAATAAACGCTCCTCTGTCACTGATAATCACCACGTCCTTTGCCCCTTTGGAACGGGCTTTTTCCACTGCGGACTGCAAATCCTGCAAAAATGAATCCGACATTTCAATTCCGCGCTGATTGACCCGCTCTGCTGCATGGCGGGAAAATTGAAGCCCTTCCTTTTCCTCGATTCTATTTTGAAGTATCTCATTGAAGCCGCCTGCTGGTTTTGATATTGCGGCAGCATTCCGCAGCTTTAGCTGCCTTAGTTCCTCATGCTGGTTTATTTTACCTAGCATTGATCATCACCTGCGCATTCTAACCGGTACTGGTATCGGTATTGTTATCTGTCCCCGGATCCTTGGCTCCATCGGTACTATTATCTGTTTCCGGATCCTTGGTTCCATCGGTATTATTATCTGTTTCCGGATCCTTGACTCCATCGCCCTTGTTTGGATCATCCACATTATCCGGAGGCTTATGCCCTTTTTCATAAACGGACATAATGCTGGAAACCGGATAGCCTGTCTTTTCATCGTCATCAATGTAAATAGTTGGCACACCATTAAAAATATCGACTCTCGTCACAGTTCCCGTGATTTTTTTAACCGTCCCGTTCTTATCGTGGTATGCAACCATTACTTCTTTTCCCATCATGGAAGTTCCATAATTGATTGTATTGACCTGGGCAAAATCCCCCATTGCAGTGGAGAAGTTATTCATAGCCTGCATCATGGCGATCTGAGTCATCTGAGTCATCATCTCCGAGTTATCCATTGGGTTTGACATGTCCTGATTTTGAAGCTGTGCTGCCAAAAGCCTGAAAAATCCCTCCGTTGTCATTTCACTGTTACTGGTGGTTTTCGCTCTAGCCTTAAAATCTTCCAGAGAACCATACAAATTTACTCCATTTACAGTCGACATTATTTCTCTCCTTATCTGTAACCAACACCGCTTTCTTCGGCGCTTTCCGTCTCAAAAATCCCAAGCCTCAGCTTTTGTATAAAATCCTCGCGGTTTTCTTCTCTCTGGCTTTCCTGATGCTGTCCACGCTGTTCCTGCCTGCCGCCCTGCTCCTGCTGCTGGTTTAAGTAATCCGGCTCCTGCTTGTCTACCAGAACCTGGAAGGGCCGCTCTAAATTAGTTTCCAGAATGGAACCCAAATCGCCCGCTGACTGCGATAAAAGCTTTAGGGTTTTGCTTTCCGTACACAGAAGGGAAACACTGATTTGATTATCCTCATAAGAAATTTTTATGCGGATTTTTCCCAGATTATGCGGTTCCAATTGGATGTCCAGTTCCCCATTTCCTTCACGGATCTGTTTTAAAATCTGTTCCGATAACTTTGCTTCCAATTCTTTCGAATTCTCTGCTCTTACAGTTGTAGGGACTTCCTCAGGCTTTTCAAGGTGTCTGTTCCAGAGACGTTCAGGCTCATAGGGCTTTTCCGGAAGGCTTTTCCCGATTTTATCCTGATCTTCTTCCACAGGGCCTGGTTTTTCCTGAGAACCGCTCTTGGAAAGAATCGCCACCGGTTCCTCTTCAGCTAAATCAGAAACTGTCTCTGCTGCTTTCATAAGCGGCTGCTCCGATAAAATATCCTTTTTCCCATCTGGGTCTACAGCTGCTTCCGGGTTCTGCCCTGCTATATCCTGAATCACAGGTTCCTTTTTCCCTGTTTTTTTGCAACATTGCCATTGTATTGAGGAAAGTGGGTTCCGGCGTTTCATTTGAACTATCCGTCAAGGTCGTGAAACTTCTCTCGTCAAGTTTTTCTGCTCCCACGCCATTTTCTGCAAGCTGCTGAAAACGAAGCTGATCCAAAGCACGGAATGAATCCATTATCTGGACTTTTCCGCTTTCTTCCGGCACCAAAACCGGAGTCTGGGCCTCTCCAATAGCTTCCATAATCTGGAACTCTGGTTCTTGTCCGGCTATTTGAAGCTGTTCCTCCGCCCCCTGAACTTTCGCCATTGCAGCCGCAGCAGCCAGAGCTGCAGCCTCTGATGCAACTTCCGCTGCAGGCGGATTTTCTTCAAAGGATTCCCTTGGTTCCTGGCTTTTTCCATCCTTCTTCTGAGTGCCGTTTTTTAACATGGCCTTAAACTCGGATAAGCCGTCAGCTACCTTTTCTTCTTTTTTTCCTACTGCTGGTCAGTTGTCTGGATAATAGATCCACACTGCTGTTTTTTTACCTCTGTCATCTTCTCACTCCTTTCTTTTCATGCCGTCAGGCATTTGATTTTATGGTAACTGCCAGAAGTTTTCCGGCAGGATTACCTGCTTCCATGGACCGAGGTCGTATTGGAGACGAATTCCTCAATAAACAGCTCTTCGCTGCGCAGGACCTCTTTGTTATACTGCAAAAGCTTCTTTTCCTTCAGTTTTTCGATGGAGACCACTTCTTTTCTGGCCTCCACCACTTCTTCCCGCTTTTGTTCCTCTTTTTTTTTCAATCTCTGAAGAACTCCCTGCTCGGCAAGAATTTTCTGCTGCATAAAGGTGATATAGGTCTCATATTCCCGCATCATACTAACGGCAATGCCCTGGCCTATCTCCTCCTGAAACCGGTTACATGCCTCTTTCCTACGGTCCGACAAGGCCTCAACCTTTTTTTTCCTGCCTGACTACCTGATCCACAATCTGAGCGTGCTCATTTTTTAAATTGTCCAGAACCTGGTCCTTGTAATTTAATACTGTATTAAGTGGAAAATTAAACTTTTTCATGCTCCACTTCCCCTTTCAGCATCTATGCTAAAATCATCTTCATTTTCTTTAAGACCTCTTCATAACTGGCCTGCTCCTGTATTCCCTGACACAGGAACTGATTGATTTTATCAATTTTGGATATAGCTATATCGAGCTTTGGGTTCGTGCCGGTTTTATAAGCACCAATGGAGATAAGGTCCTCATTTTTCTCATAAAGGCTTAACATATCCCGGAGCTGGGAAGCTAATTTCCGGTGTTCCTCTGAAACAATGTTGGTCATCAGACGCGAAATGCTGGCGCTTATGTCAATGGCCGGGAAATGGTTGGCATTGGCCAGCTTTCGGCTTAGTACAATATGTCCATCAACAATACCTCTTACTGTATCCGCGATCGGCTCATTGGTATCATCACCTTCCACCAAAACCGTGTAGATTCCCGTAATGGAACCTTCTCCAAAGTTGCCGCTTCGTTCCAGCAGCTTGGGAAATTCCGCATAAATAGAGGGAGTATATCCTCTTGCCACCGGAGGCTCTCCGATTGCAAGCCCAATCTCTCTCTGAGCCATGGCAAAACGGGTCAGGGAATCCATCATAAGCAATACATCCTTGCCCTGATTCTTAAAGTATTCGGCTATGGTGGTAGCAACCAACGGGCACTTCATACGAAGCATGGCCGGCTGGTCTAAGGTAGCTACTACCAACACGGAACGTTTCATTCCTTCCGGTCCCAAGTCTTTTTCTATGAATTCACGGACTTCTCTTCCACGCTCCCCTACCAGGGCCACCACGTTAATATCTGCCTTTACATTTCTGGCAATCATGCCAAGCAAGGTACTCTTTCCCACACCGCTACCTGCAAAAATCCCAATACGCTGGCCTTTTCCAATGGTATTTAAGCCATCAATGGCCTTGACCCCAAATTCCAGCTTGTCCGTAATAGGCGGACGGGTCATGGGGTTGATATAAGGATTTTCTACGTAATAGTACCGGGGAGATTCAAAAGGTCCTTTCCCATCCATTGGTTCTCCCTTTGCATCGATGATCCGACCTCTTAAAAAATCTCCTACCGGTACCTTTAACCTGCGTTTTGTATTCCGGACAAAGCTGCCCGCAGCAATGCCATTCATATTTTCATAGGCCATAAGCTGTATTTTATCATCCTTAAAGCCCACCACTTCAACCGGTATCTGTTCCTGCCGGTCTTCATTGTAAATATAGGCAATGTCTCCGATACTGGCCCTTCCACCGGAGGCTTCCATGGACATCCCCACAATGTTTTCAATCTTCCCGATATGGTCGATTGTCTCAGTTTTTGTAATGAGATCCGTCAATTCCTTAAACATGCAGGTTCCTCCTGTTACAGTCTGGCGTTATTAAGTATTCCTTTAATGTTTTCCAGCTGGGTATTCACGCTGACATCAATAATTTCCTCCGGAAGCTCAATGATACAAGCTCCGTCCTCCTCATGATCCATGGCTATGATCTTGATATTCCCGGAAATGTGGGACAATTCGCTTAACAGCCCCACATCTCCCTGTATCATCATTCCCGCATCTCTTTGGGATACATAAATTTTCACCCACTGGGTTTTCTTAAGCTTTCCCGCGGCAGCCACGATCATGCGTTTAATGATCTCACCGCTGGATCGCAGACTGGTCTGAATCACTTTTTCCGCAATGGTCAGAGTGACTTTTTTTTAAGTCATCAATATATTTATCCAGTATCTTTTCCTTTTCCTGCGTAACGCTCTCAATCGTATTTTTCATGACCTCCAGGAATTCTTCCTGGCGCGCCTCAAGAACCGCTTTATGTGCTTCATAGGCTTCTCTAAAGCCGTCCTCATATCCCGTGTCATATCCGGCCTGGCGCCCTTCTTCCATAGCTGAGCACGGAGCTTTTCCCCGTCCGACTTAGCCTGGTTAAGGATATCTTCCGAATCCGCCTTTGCCTGGTCCAGAATCACCTGGCTCTTCTTTATGGCATCTTCGTATAACTCGGTAGTGTGAAGATACCTGTCATATCCCTGGTTTGCAGAATCTTCCCGCTCCGATTCCCTTTCCGGATTCTCTGTTTCATTTACCCTGATATTTTCAAATTCCCTGGTAAATCCGTACTCCAGAACACGGTCTGCCATCTGCATAGCCTTTATAATATTAGACAATGACATCATCCTTTCCGCCCTTATTGATGATCAGCTCACCCTCTTCTTCCAGACGCCTTATGATACCGACAATCCTCTGCTGAGCCTCTTCCACATCTTTTAAGCGTACATTGACGGTAACTTCCATATCGGACTGGATGCTTTCCTTCATACGGGTTGACATATTGGAGAAAATAACTGTTGTCATCTGCTCGTTTGCATTCTTAAGGGCATAAACCATGTCACGCATATCGCACTCTCTGATAAAGCGCTGGATGGAACGATTGTCCATGGTAATGATATCCTCGAATACGAACATCTTCTTGCGGATGGTATCCGCCAGCTCCGCATCCTTTCTGCCCAGTTCGTCGAAGATAAGCTTTTCGTTGCTCCTGTCTATGTGGTTCATAACGTTTGCTATGTAATCAATACCTCCCACACTGGTGTAATCGGTAGTAAGGATGCCGGAGAACCGCTTCTTGATCTCATCTTCCACAATTTTAATTCCTTCAGGAGAAGCGCTTTCCATTCTGGCAATGGCCTCCACTACCTGCATGCGCTTTTCAGGGGCAAGCTCAGAAATGATCTGAGCCGCCATCTCCTCACTTGTATAAGAAAGAACCAGGGCAATGATCTGGGCTCTTTCATGCTGGAGGACGGAAAGCAGGTTCTTTACATCGCTTTTCCGGATAAACCCAAAGGATCTGGATTTCAGGGACTGGGTAACCTTTTGAAGCAGGCTGTTGGCCGTGCTTTCGCCGAAAGCTTTTTCCAGAACAGTTCTTGCATACTCCAAGCCTCCGTCAGTGACCACCTTTTGAGTCAGGCAGGTCTTATAAAATTCATCCAAAGTAGCTTCCGTCTGCTCTGCTTCCACATGTCCAAGCTTTGCCACTTCAAGAGTTAATTTCTCAATTTCATCTTCGGTTAAGTATTTGTACACTTTAGAAGCCTTATCCACTCCCAGTGAAACAACTACTGTTGCCGCTTTTTGTTCAGGCGTCAGATTAATTGTCATTGTTACCGCCTCCATTCAACCATGTTTTCAGCAACTGAGCAGATATCTCTGGATTCTGCTCTGCAAAATCGCGGACGCTCTGGCGCAGCTCTGCTCCCCTGTCTTCTTCAGGTTCCAGAATTGCCTGTTCTTTTTCAATTGCCTCCGACAGTTCCCCCATAACCGGCAGTTCCGGAACATCTTCCTGGCTTATCTCTGTGCCTTCCATTAGAGCATTCTTTTTCCTTCTGTGCCTTACTGCCAAAACTATAATCAGAATAAGGAGAAGTACTCCTGCCAGAGCCGCAATCAGAATCCACTGATTGATCAAAATGCCGCTGGTATTTGCTTCCGCAGGAATATCAGGTGCCTGGGGTACTTCCACGGTATAGAAGGGTGCTGCCACGGCTGTTATTTTTTCCGCACGCTCTCCCTGAGGGATTCCTGCCGCATTTCCGGCTAAATCCCTTATGTCGTCAATGGACATGCTGCCGAATCCGGTTCCGTTTACCACTACGGAAACAGTGAGATTTTCCAAAGTTCCCGGATTGACCTGGCCCTGTTCTTTTATCTGATTCAAAAGATATTTTCTGGTCAGGCTGCTGGAACCATATGCGTTCTCCGCATCTGTCCCTCCTGCATTGTACTGAGGAATATCTGCATTGGCTTCTGAGCCGGCCACACCGGAAGCATTCTGTCCGCTTCCGGAATATTCCTTGAATATGGATTCTTCGGAGGTAAGACCCGTTTTATCTTTTTCATCGATCTTTTCGGGGGTATTGTAAACAATGCTCTCCCGAATCAGTTTTTCCATATTGACCGTGCCTTTTACGGACACACGAACATTGCCGTTTCCGTATACAGGTCCAAGGACATTCAAGACCTTTGCAGAAATCTGATCTTCGATCATCCTGGTGATCTCTTCTCCTGCCTTACCGTTATTAATGTCCTCATCATCGGAACCGGTGGAAACTTCCCGTCCATTTCCGTCAAATACAGAGACATTCTCAATGACCAATCCAGGTATGCTTCTGGATATAAGAAGCTGGATAGACTTTGCCTGCTCCTCCGTGGGAGATCCTCCATCCTTCATAACCACAACAGCCTGGGCACTGGACTCCTGTGCCGTGTCATCAGACAGTGCATATTTGGAGGGTTCTCCCAAAGCTATGGTTACATATGCCTCCTGTACGCCATCAAACACTTTAATAGTAGAACCGATTCTGGTTTCCAGATCATAAAGCTCAAACCTCCGCCGGTCTGAATCCGTAGTCATTAAGTTTACATTATTTTTGAATACATCATATGTAAAACCGCTTTTGGGATATCCTTCCGAAACCAGCTTTGCTCTGGTGGTGTCCAGCTGGGGCGTGGGCACCAGAATGTCACCGTTATGATACTGATAATCGATTCCGTCTTCCTGTAATTTTCCAATGATCTGTTTGGCTTCTTCGCTGCTGACACTTGGAAACATCACCTCGTAAGGCTTCTCCCGCATGGACAGCGCGATCACAATTGCGCCCGCCACAACCGCCACGCCGACAGCGCCGATGATTATGGCTTTTTTTTACTTTATCATTCAGTTTTCCTAAAAGTTCCTTTATCTTTTCCATCGCATCCGTCCGCCCTGTTATCTACTTAAACGCTGATTCTTATAATCTCATTGTAGGCTTCCAGCGCCTTATTCCGAAGAGATGATAAAAGTTCTACAGATAACTGGGCTTTTGCTGCTGCCGCCGGTACGGTATGCGCATCGTCAATCTGGCCTGTTGACAGCAGGTATTCCTGTGTCGTCAAATCTTCATCCGTGGTTCTTACGTTCTGAATAGCTTCTTTAAATATATCACGAAACACCGAACCTCCATCCTGTCCGGTTGTCACTTTCTTTTCGATTCCTATATTCCCGATGGACTCCATTGATCATAGGTCTTATAAACATCTGCTCCATCTCATATACCTCCCGTCTTAACCTTTAATAACAGTACGAAGCCTGCTAATTTCACTATTCAATGCATTCAGCTGATACTGATATTGAAGATTCGTTCTTGCCAGCTCTACATTCTCTACATCCATGTTAACATTATTCCCGTCCATTCTTGCTGATTCATCCTTTGTTTCATGGATATAATGTCTGGAACTGCTTATGGCCTTCCCGATGTCTCTTGACGTACCCTCTTTTCCTGCCAGCAAACGTTTTCGGAATTCGTCCTCAAACGTTACATAACGAGCCTTATAGCCCGGAGTTTCTCCGTTAGCAATATTATTCAACGTTACCTGCTGCTTTGACCACAGATAATCCAAAGTTTTCTCAGCCATTGAAATGCTATTCCCAAATATACCGTTCATCCGATTGTTCCTCACTTTCATTCCCTTTGGATCTCTGGGAATTGTCTTTCGTCACAAAAAAATTACCTATTTTCAGTTAAATTTCGACAGGTTTTTTTTGTTTTTCCCTCTTTTTCTGTAATTTTTCTTACTATATTCTACATTTAATTACAGATTTTGTCAAGAAAGTTGTCAGGAAAATTTCTGTGAATCTTAAGAAAGTGTTATAGATGAAAAAAATCCTGATTTTGGCTAAGTGCATTCTGTTACCAGAACAGAACGTTCAGCCAAAACCAGGGTATCAAATTTACAGCAAAGATCTTTCTATCATACTCTTTATTTTTGTAGAGCTTGTTCCCTCTGTATATGGGAAAAATACCAGGTCAGCACCTTGTTTTTCCAAAAAAAGTCTTCTCTCCTAACCAGTCGGGATTATCAATGTAATCGCTTCCTGAAAACTGGCAGTCGAAGTGATACATTTTATAAGCATTTCTTGTTCCGCTATAGTGATACGGAATCTCGACTGCTTTATCTACATACCTGCAGGAACGGACTATCTCTAATCTTTCTTGAAACGGAATATATGGATATGCTTTTTTATAGTCCATGACACCTTCATCTGTCACTACGCCCACAATCAAATAATCACACTGCTCTTTTGCCTTTTTGAACATATTCAGATGCCCTATATGAAATAAATCGAATACTCCTGCAATATATCCGGTATGGTACTTTTTGGGCAATGAATCCATATCTTTAACAGCAGCCGGTAACACTTCCTGTTTTCTTGGATATTCTGTATTTGAATCATATATACAATAATCTTCCACCCCCATTTGCTGCAGTTGATGCACAATAGCGATATAATTCTTAATGCATATAATAATCCTGCTTTCCTCTTTCGGTATTTCCTCAATGATATGGGGTGATAAAATCTCTATCCCTTCCAGTTTGCTTCCCCACTTGGATCGGTCATTGTCAATGATAGCATAAATTTCATATTGGTTTTTAAATTGTGCAAGAAAACTTTTTGTAAAATTTCCTGAACCAAATAAAATCAGCTTCTTCTTTTCTGCATCTCGGAATATATCTACAAAAATCTTTTGATACTCTGGGGCAGAATAATTGATTCTCTGTCTGTTGGTATGTACTACATCCTTATTTCTCTGGAATTTTTCATTAAAGCTTCTTAATTCTCTTTGATTTCTCAGCTTTGCCAGAAACTCCCAGGACATACGATGCCATAATGCCATTTTTTCTTCCAGGCCATATTTATTAAAAAAAGTATTTTATTGGAATAATTGACTCCATCTCCAAATCACCAGCATAAACTGTTTCAATCATCCTGAGAATAATAACGTTGGCCGGATAATTTTCTTCATAGAATTCCTGATCATAAAAGACATATTTCCCGTTATTATAAAAGCAATTAATAGGAATCAGATCTATATATCCTCTTCGTAATAAAATCCCCAGCTCTTTCTTAGACTCTTCCGCCTCTACATGCTCTGAAGACTGCAAAATGAACTCCCGAAACTTTTCTATTTCTTCTTTAAATGACTCCGGATTTTCTCTCACCAACCTGCGCAGGTGGGATACTGCTGTTTCACTTTCTACATAAGGCATATGATAGGAATTATGATGGTATTCTCCTGCCAAGACATTCAGCCCATGATTCCTCAAATCTATCTCGTTTTCTTTGAGTTCTTGCAGCTTATGATCTCCTTCTTCATACAATGCCCGCTTTTCTACCGTATGATTATTCCTGATAATCGTTGCCATGGCATTTTCCCTGCCCCGATCCATGGAAACAGTCACATGATCTACATTTTCAAATGTATTGTCTTTCGAGCATTCTATTAAAAAAAGAATTAGCCATCGCATGAAACATTCCATTCTTAATGATACTCTTATATAGATACTCCTCTTCAAGGAATACAGAATCAGGGTAGTGATACATGGGAAAAAGCCTGATATCTAATTCTTCCACAGGAAGATAGTCTTCTGAATAAATTAGCTGAGGCATATCCAAGTTTGGCAAAACTGAATAAAACTTCCTATTCGGCCACCCCGATAAATCCAATATATTGCATATTTCTTCTTTTGAATAATTCCGACCCTTAAGATTATTACTATCCTCTTTCAAAAGAGTGCGGTAATTCTCAATTCCATCAAAGCTCCTATTAGTAAAGGGGTCTCTATCACCACAAAAATAACGTAATCCCAAACGGTTATCCATGCCAAGTAACAGCCTTCCTTTACTTTTCAGCAAACCTCTCCATGAGGAAAGAGCCTGAATGGGATTGGTAAGACGCTCTACCATACCAATCGCGACAATATAATCAAAAGCTTCCCTATATTGGTTTAAAAATTCTTTATTTAAAGCGGCAGTTCTATCTATGCAGATGACCTTCTTGCATTTTTCTTGCAAAAGCTCTTTGATACTGCTTTCCCTATCCTCAATACAAAGAACCTCTCCTTCCACACAAAAATCATACCAGTTAAGCAATCCTTTGGGCATATCCCAAATTATTTTATCTACCTCCATAGATGCCTCCATAAAATTCACTGATTATTCTTTATTTTCCAGGACATTCATCATATATTCATGTACTTTGATTCCACAAGTTCCATCAAGATTAGCTGCCAGAGTGGATAATTCCTCTATTTGTCTTCCTCTAACCGCCTCTAATTTATTATTAATCAAATCCTCCACAAATCCCTCAAATGAGAATATCTTGCTTTCTCTTCGGAAAAATCCACACCTTTTATCCATCTTTTCAAAGCCATCCTCACCTTCTGTCAGTTTAGCGAAGTCCTTTTCGCCAAGGGTAGGATAGTGCATCTCATATGTTTCATTCTCCACATGAATCAATGCTGTGGCATCATCATAATGCCTCTGGACTATGATAACATTCTGATCTATCTTTGCACCAAATTCGCAGGATAAGAAAAATTCAGGCTTATAGCCATTGGCATTTTCCTCTGCCTTCTTCCAGAAATCTTCTAGCAACAGAGTTGACTTTCCTGTTTTCTTGTCCAATTTTACCATGCAGTTGGAAAACCCAGGTACAGTCACCATCCATTTTCCCATATCTATCAGTGATATGTGAGCCAGATTCCTGCTCGGTGATGTGCAAGGCCAAGACCGGAAGCCCTCCGGCATGGGGAACGTCTTGATTTTCCCTGAACGCCTGTCCCATCTAACAATATTACCGCAATTCACCTCAGTTAGCCATAAGTAACGTTCCTCCGCTACGATTCCTGAGTATCCACTTTCTACGCTTCCTACAGAACAAAGTGTATACGTTCCATCCTCCATATTAAAACGTAAGATACGATTAGTATAGGTAGCGGTAAGCCACATATCTTTGCCGCTTATTGCATACCCCCAAATCACTCCCTGTTTAGCAGCTTCTTCTTGGCCCACCTCCTCCCATAGTTCTTGTATGCATTCCGTATGATAGTTCCATTCACCTGTTTCTGTGTTAAACTCTGCGATGTGATCATCTACGAAAGGCAGATAAAATATTCGATTGCCATAGGATATAATCCGACCTCGGAATGCACTCTCATCCATATCCCCTTCCCCTATCAACTTTATCTCTTTAGAATCTATATCATATACTGCAGGACGCCTAGCAATATAGGGTGAAAGAAAAAGCTTTTTCCCGTTTTCGCAAGAAAAGGATATGCACCATACCATTTAGGTTGTTTTTTTACACGCCCTACATAGTGCACTGACTTTATATCGTTTTCCATATAGAAGAGAGCATTATAACGGTTAGTGGTAAACCATATCTTATCTTCCTGCCTTACCATATCCGTAATGTGAACTTTTCTTTTTTCTGTATCCGAAGAAGCATTTGTAATGTAATTGTTTAATATAAAAATCGGTTTCCCTACCGCTCCAAATAAATAGATTACCGATGTGCCTCCTCGCCTATATAAGCATCGGATATGGCGACTGCCCTTGAGATATCTGATGTTTCGTCTAATACACCGATCTTGTTTTCGATAAAATATTCTTTAAGGCTATGATACTCAGCCATCAAGTGAGGCCTCATAGATCTGATCGTTGCAGTCAAAAGAGGATGAGGTCTCCATATAAGCGCCACCTGACTCTGGCAGCTTATTACTTCACAAAGCCTCTTGATTTTTTTGAGATAAACGCTTCCCTCTTGCAAAAAGCATCCGATGCTGGTATTAAGCATCAATATTTTTTTTCCCATTCAATAAAGGCTTCCATGCATCTGGAATAAGTATATCTTCCCTGCAGAGCCTAATCACTCGGTCCAGCTTAGGGGACCCAAAAGGTAAGATTTTATCATAATAATACATGCCCAAACAAGAATGCTTGCTATATTCTGACTGCGCCACCATGTAGTCCATATGTCGGTAGACAGGAAATGACAGATGCTCTTTAGGAACAAGTCCACTAGTAATATAGTAAGGTACATATATTAATTTTCTAACATACCTTTTCAATTCCCCTGAATAAAACTTTGGCTCTATCCTTGTGACCAAATTACAGTCATCATATGGATTATGAACATAAGCTATATCAGGACAAATCTGCTCCAAGGAATAGTCTTGGTAATGGACAATTGGAATTTTCTCTGAAAATTGATCCCCATCATAGTGATATACCCATCTGTTAGTTTGTGAATCAAACTCGTAATATGGTATAGGCATCACATAACATTCGCACCGATCATCCTCTCTGCAGGCTTGCCAGATGCTCTCCAGGCTATCCCACATAGAAGCCTTATAAGGCATAAAGACCACATGATAAGTGGAAGGAATCTCCGCCAGAAGAACCTTGATCTTATCTGTGAGTTTATCTAATATCAATGTTTTCTTCTTGCAAATGATTTCTTCCTGCAATTCTGATACATAAAAGGCTTCCTCACAGTATTCTTCAAGAAGAGAGACAATTAGCTCATAATCTGATGAATCCCTTTCCAAAGCTTCACCTATTGCAACAGCGGCATCTTGACAATCCGCAAGCATCTGAATTACTTGTTCTCTGTTCATCATTGTGGTTATCGAACATTGTGATTGCTCCATAGAATCTAGCAAATCCATGAGCTGCTTTTTAATAAATGTACGCATAATTCTCTACTCCCTTTTTGTATTTCTATACCTATCTTACTAGATCTTGTAAAATATATTTCCATATTCATATTCACGTTAATACTGCCTATGAACAGTAACTGTAACCAGTACATACTTATTATCCTGAACCTCTATTTCAGAAAATGCAAATACATTTTTCTTCAATCCATCTAGGCGTCTTTATGTTAAAATCTACTTTTCCAGTCTTTCGGCATAATCGGCAAACTATATTCTTAAAATGTATTTTCCATAAGCTCTGTTTTTTTAAACAGGTTGGATCTCTTTCATCTTTTGTTGATTTAAACCATTAATAATTCCTATTCCTTCCTATGGATTTTTGAAATCTGACAATGACATAACTAGATGATCCTAGAGTTTTCCAATTTTCTCTCCTTTTAAATTATCAAAAGAAAATCAACTCTCTTCGCATATATCTACCACACTACAATTTTATAAAGCGTGATATTATCTACAGAGACTTCGCTACCTTTGTTTTTTTCTTCGATCATATATCCTTAAACCATTAAACCCGAACATACACTTATTCATACACTGTATAAGTTATCATTATAAAACACATTTTCTTTTAACCCTCTTGCTTGAAGTATTTCAATGACTTCTTCTGCATTAACAGGATTTAATGCCAATACAATACCAACATTACTCAGTGATTCTTCTATATCTTTCAGCTTATAAACCGGATGTCCTAAAATCTTACTATCATTGTCACTTAAATCCGTTACACAATAACCATTATATGGTATGTTTTCCTCAGTAAAATGTTTTCCATACCTTAAGGCCTTCTTACCTGCTCCATATATGATAATTTCCGGATACCTCTTTAAAAATTTTTTCAAATACATTCTGCTTTTTTAAAGTATTAAGATATCTCAAAACTTTTCTCACATATCTAGTTGCAAAAGCAGGCATTGAGGCAATCATATACAGCTTTATATTAGGTATATCACAAACTTCTTTCCAAACGCATCGATACTTCTTATAAATACTCATATTAAAATATCCATCTTCCCTTAATTTCAATAAATTCAAGGTTTTGAATAAAGTATATTTTCCGTGGTTAACTATAGCTTCCTTTTTATCCTTATAACACCCCGGAAGGGCTTTTATCGTCTGAACCCATCCATGACACATTACATAAAACATTTCATCATACCAGCCGGATTTTTCTTTAAGAGCTGATATTTCAAAAAAAAGAAGGATTCAAACTTAAATGCAATGCTTTAAAGCATTCTTTTGAAGCCAACTTATTAAAGTAAAAACTTACATGTGAAAAGTTAATAAATTCTTTTGAACTATACCTCAACTCATAATCGTTCCAATCCACATCACTTAACATAGTTTTAACATTAAGAATAACCGCTCCAAAAAGGGTAAGATGCCATGCGCAATCTCTGAAATAATCATTATGATCGTCATACACTCTTCTTCCAAGTTTCCCCGCATCATTTGCGTTGACTTCAATCATATCGTATTCAAATGTTATATTTTGTAAAACATAAGAAAGTGCCCTTTTACTAAATCTCAATGAATCTCCGCAAACCCAGATAAAATCATATGGCTTTCTAAAACCCTGTTGCTGAAAAATTTTAAAAACTTTTATATTAGCATGTAAACATGATGGAACACGAATATAATACAAATCATTCAATCGATCCTGCCATAGTCTAACCACATCTTTAGTTTCATCATTACTACTTGAGTCATAAATGTAAATATCTATCCCAAAACTCACATAGTCCACTAAACATCTGTCTAAAAATTCTTTTATAATTTGGCTGCGATTATAGGTTGGTATACAGACTGCAATTTTTATTTCTTCCATAAATTCTTACTCCTTATCCTCGCCATATAAGTTTATTTCCTTAGAACCAGGAAATTGAAAGTTTTAAATAGTATGAGAAATAATTTCTATATGTTCATAATTATTACCATTCATTACAATAGCTGCACGCAGTCCCCCTGTATTTGTACCTATAAGCGAATCACATCTTGAAAGTAGTTCTAAAACAGTTAAATATTCTAATCCTTTTAAATATGTATCATTTTCTCTTTCAAAATGTATTGAATATAACCAACGTCTTTCATGCTTTGAATATCTTTTTTTGATTCGTAAAGAAAACCTTTTCTGCAAAATAATTCTTAAATTCTACTGTCGCCTCTTCTACTTCTGTCGCAAGAAAAATATATTCATATCCTATCTTTTCTAAATAACCTTCTATATATTTTATATAAGCATTGATTGCCATTGGCAATGTATGGCCAAAAGCCATGTTATAATCAGTTCCACGATAAATAACTCCCAGTACTTTACTTGTTTTTGGAAACAAGCTTACATATACACTATCAATATAATTTTTTACATAAGTATTCAGGGCTATATCCTTATAATTCATATTACATTCTAAATGTCCAACAATACCGGTTAATACTATATTTTGGCTTTGATAAACATCCTGTAATCTATATTCACTTACAGGCTCAAAAAAATCCTCCCATGCATTATGCTTTCCCAATAATTCTTCTTGTAGATATTGGTTTTCAGAGTTTTGCATATCCACCACCGGAATCATATCATGTTCCTTTGCATACGTAATTGACCCCAATACGCTCTCCAATATATTTCCAAGTCCAAGTATTGGATCTAAGGCACCTATAACTAAAAATGTATTACCATTATTAATGTCTCCTCCTTTTATCCTTCTGTCACATACAAAGTAATTTATCCAGTCCCCTACTCCAAATACTGCTTCTCGACTTATATGAACAGCAGAATAAATTCTTTCCTTAATACTACATTCATAGCTCTCAGTAGCTTCTTGACTTAATAGCCTGGGTGGACAAATAAAAATAACATCAAACCCGTACTTTTCAATGTCGTCAATATCCTTTAAATAATTGATTTCTAAAAAGGTATTTTGGGCTTGATGTTTGACTAAATCATATTGCATTTTGTCACCCAAAAATAACACACTCGTATTATTCCAATACCCTGTTTCTATAAATAATCGAAAATAATCATTGCGTGAAAGAACTTTTTCATCACTTCCAGAATTATTTATTATTTGTTTCCTTATCTCCTTTTCATAAGAGTTCATAATAACAATGTAGTCGTACTCAAATTGATTCGTCTGATTATACGGAACTACACAATAACCATAAAAAGGGATTTCTTGTTTTTTCTCATTATTATCAATAAAACATTGTATTTCTGAAAAAAAACTGCATCTGTTTATGATATCCCAACACATATTTCTGAGCACTCACACCAGTTCCCCAAATTAAAATTTTTAGCATCTGTCATTTAACCTCTTATTTATTAAAGTACCTAATAACATTTCCATTTTTTTATTACTCTTGTTCTTTCCATGTAACAGTTTATTGGTATCTTAATAATGCTTAGGAAATTCCATCTATCTTCTTTTATTTCCTCCAGACCATCTCATTAATAACAGAAACATAACTCTGTATAAGCTTAACTACCTTTATGCTTACATTTTCATCTGCATAATCACAAACTAGAGAAGGCTTTTGCTTTTCTTTGTTCATTTGAATTGCCATATCCACAGATTGTATAATTGAATCGGCAGTAATATTACCCAAGATAAAATTTCCTGTCTCTATGGCCTCCGGCCTTTCTGTTGAAGTGCGGATACATACTGATGCAAACGGATATCCTTTCGTACAAAAAAAGGAGCTTTCCTCCGGAAGCGTACCACTGTCAGACACAACACATCTTGCATTCATCTGAAGGTAATTATAAGCAAAGAAACCAAATGGCTCCATGGGTGTCACTAATTTACTAAACTGGAAAGTTCGTTCCTGAATAAATTTTCTGCTTCTAGGATGCATACTATATATAACAGGGAGAGCATAGTATTCAGCCATCTCATTTATGGCATTCATTAAAGAATAAAAATGTTCTGTTGAATCTATATTTTCCTCCCTGTGTGCCGACAATAATATATAACCGTCCTTTTTTTAAAGCTAATTTCTGCAAAATATTACTGCTCAGAATATTGTCCCAATTTTTTTGCAAGTACTTCCGGCATAGGTGAACCAATCACAAAAGTTCGTTCTTTTGCTGTTCCTTCCGAATTCAGATACCTTCTTGCGTGTTCCGAATAACACATATTTACATCTGAAATATGGTCAACAATCCTACGGTTTGTTTCTTCAGGCAGATTTTCATCAAAACAGCGATTGCCTGCCTCCATATGAAAAATGGGTATTTTTAACCTTTTAGCGGAGATTGATGACAGAGCAGAATTAGTATCACCTAATATAAGAAGTGCATCCGGACTATGCGCAACCATTAAATCATAACTTTTTGATATAATGGTTCCAATTGTTTCACCTAGATTCTTTCCAGCCGCATTTAAATAATAATCAGGTTTACGTAATCCTAATTCTTCAAAAAAACACTTGATTTAACGTATAATCGTAATTTTGTCCAGTGTGGACCAATATATGTTCGAAATATGAATCGCATTTTTTTTATCACTTCAGAAAGCCTTATAATTTCAGGCCTTGTTCCTAAAATTGTCATTACCTTCAATCGCTTCATGTTACACTTCCTCATAATAAGTATCGGGGTGATTAATATCAAACACTTCATTAGTCCACATAATTGTGACTAAATCCTCTTGTCCTACATTAGTGATATTATGGGTATAACCGACAGGAATATCCACTACTTCAAGTTCAGCGTCTGATACAGAGCATTCTATTATTTTACCAGTTATCATATGGCGCAATCGTATTGCCGCCTTTCCTTTTACCACTAGAAACTTTTCCGTTTTTGTATGATGCCAGTGATTTCCCTTTGTAATTCCTGGTTTTGTTACATTAATAGATATTTGTCCTTTTTCTTTGCTCCTAAGAAACTCTGTAAATGCCCCCCTTTGATCTTGATTCATTTTTAAGGGATATTTAAACTCATTTTCAGGCAGATAGCTTAAATAAGTAGCATATAACTTTTTTTTCTAATATATTGGATAAGTCAGGTATCTCAAGATTATTTCTAAAATTCTTAAACTTTTTTTATAATGTCTGCCAATTCTCCTACCGTCAAATGGTACTGTTCCGGTATCTCTTGATAAATAACGCCGGAGGCCCTAGAGGATACCAACTGACCAATGATTGTATGAAGTATATCATCTATATAAGCCAAGGTAATCCTGGCCTCTTCCCGATCGATTTTATATCTTCATTGTGAGCAATATGATGACAAAATGTGGCAACTACACTATTATAGTCCGGCCTGCACCATTTACCGAAAACATTAGGCAATCTGTAGATAATTACGAAAGCATTTCTTTCATGAGCATATTCTTTTAAAATTTGCTCAGCCTGCCTCTTGCTTTTTCCATATGCATTGTCCTTCCCAGCCTGCACAGAGGAAGAAAATAAAACCATTGGAGATTTGGGATTATCCTTTAAAAAAATCCACCAAAATTCTCGTAAAATCCACATTCCCCTTGTGATATTCTTCCTCCTCTTTTGGTCGGTTAATGCCGGCAAGGTGAAACACCACATCGCACTTATTCGTATAGTTTTTAGCCTCTCCAGTGTAGTTTCTCTAGTGCACAAAAGCAGCTTTTTGAATCCTTGGTTTTGTAATTCGACAATCAAATTCCGCCCGATAAAGCCATCTGAACCTGTTATGAGTATCTGCATATCCGGGCCTTTCATAACGATCTCCATTCCGCCAGCTCATTCCGGACATAATCTATCATTAATAATTTTTCCTTAATTTGTTCGATATTCAAAATCCTTGTATTATGCGATGTATATGCCTGTGCTGAACTTATCCGATGATCTCCCTCTGTAAAGTATTTCTCATAATTCAAATCCCTTCCATCCATAGGAATCCTAAAATACTCTCCTAAATCAATTGCCTTCATATGCTCTTCTTCTGTCATCAGCGTCTCATAAATTTTCTCTCCATGGCGTGTTCCAATAACCTTTATTTCTGACTTTGAAACAAACAATTCTTTTATGGCCTGAGCCAAATCCCCGATCGTAGATGCATCTGCCTTCTTAATAAATAAATCCCCTGTATGCCCATGTTCAAAAGCAAAAAGAACTAAATCTACGGCCTCATCAAGGCTCATAAGAAATCTTGTCATATCAGGATTTGTAACCGTCAGCGGCTTCATTTGCTTAATTTGATCTATAAACAACGGAATAACACTGCCTCTGGAACACATCACATTCCCGTACCGGGTACAGCACATGGTTGTTTTATCTTCTGATATCGTTCTAGCTTTTGATACAATTACCTTTTCCATCATTGCCTTAGAAATTCCCATGGCATTAATTGGGTAAGCTGCTTTATCCGTGGACAAACAGACTACTTTATTTACTCCTGATTCAATCGCAGCCGTCAGCATATTGTCAGTACCCAGTATATTCGTTTTGACTGCTTCTAAAGGAAAAAAATTCGCACGAAGGTACCTGTTTTAGTGCAGCAGCATGAAATATATAGTCTGCTCCATACATTGCATTTTTCAGGCTCTCTTTATCTCTGACATCTCCAATGTAGTATTTTATCTTCTCGGATTGATAAGTGTGCCTCATATCATCCTGCTTTTTCTCATCTCTAGAAAAAAATTCTAACTTCCTTAATACCAGTTTGTAAAAAAACGTTTTAAAACTGCATTACCAAAAGAACCAGTGCCGCCAGTTATCAATAATATTTTATCCTCAAACATCTTCCATATCTCCTATTAACTTTTTATAAAAGCACTGTCCTATATGATATTTATTAAAAGGATGATAAATCGCATTTTTTATCTTAACATAATCCTCTTTGTCTTTTTCATATATTAGCAATGATTCAATCAGTTCGTATGCAAAGTACAAATTGCTTTGCGGACTTAACGCTTCCCTTATAAATAACTCTCTCATTCCAGACAAAACTCTTGCTTCTAATTCTTCTAATTTCCCCGATTCTTCTGCTAGTTCATAAATTTCTTTATCCAAAAATGAATTAAAAACTTTTTTTTACTTTTTCCTCTAAAGTCAATTCACAGCCTTTATTATTAAAAGAACGTAGTTCAATACTTAAATCACGGAGCCTGGTAGACGCTAAATAATGCAATGCTTCATTATCCAAACGATTCCAATTGCTTAAAAGCTTTCTATTTTCATTATAAAAAAGATTAAACATTTCATGCTCATATCCATAATACTTTCCAATAGAAACATTCATTTCATCCGACTTATAATTAAAATGATCATATACCGCTTCTTTTAATACAAAAGCTGACTTTATATCTGAAGCAATACTTATATTATATAGTCTATCTGCCCCATAAATATCATTTCTAAATTTGTACTTTTTTAACTATGCTCCGTTTATACAAATTAATCTGGTTATTCGTTAAACTACTCTTATTTAAAAAAAATCCAATTATCCCGAAATTCATCTGCATTCTCAAAAAAACATATCACTTTCAATTTTCTTATCAAAATTACTACAATCATACTCGATGATCCCTTGATTTTTATCACACTTATGTATTAATACCTTTGTCCATATCACATCCGGATGAAAGCACTCTATTTTTTCTGCCATATTTTTTAAACTTCCAGGTCTTAATCTGTCATCTGAATTAACAATATAAACATAATCCCCTTTTGCAATTTGAATTCCATTATTAAGGCTCGCATAAATCCATTGATTTTTTTGATGAACTACACGTACACGCCTATCCTCTTTTGCAATTAAGTCTGCAATTTGAGGTGTTCTATCTGCGGAGCCATCATCTATAATAATTAATTCTAAATCTCTATATTCTTGTGTTAAAACACTTTGTACGGCTATCGGGAAATATCTTTCATTATTATAAACTGGCATTATAATACTAAACATCGGCATGTGGTTATTACTCCCTTTTAAAAACTATTTTATAAAACTAAATTTCTGAATTGCTTAAAGGATCTTTAAACCATTAAAAGATTCTTTATGTTTTCAATTTTTGCGTCTGTATACTTTTGTATTTCGTTTACAGATATAATATCTTCATGAAGTGAAACTATTATAAAATCTATCTCTGATGGGATGTTCTCCTTTTTTACAGTCTTATAACCCTCTATCCCCACGTTATTGCTATCAATAAAAGCTTTAACTGCAACATTATTCTCCTCTAAATGTCTTGCTAAAATAATCCCTAATTTCCAAGCTCCATAAATCGCAACATTTTTATAGCCTTTATGCCGAATAACAGTATCCCATAATTCACTGTTCTTATTATCTTCAATTAATCTATATAAAATATCTTTTTCGTATAACAACATCTTATTTTGATTTGACTGCATCATTGCAAATTCCTTTTTAGCATGAATAGAACAAATAAAATCCCATATCCACTCCATATTTTCTTTCAAATCATTCTTATCTTCCGATTTCTGTATATAATTATAAGTAGACAATATCATAGGAAGCAACTCTTCTTTACTTATAGATGCATATTTTTTCAATAGATATCTATATGTATTAATCTGCTTATTCCAATTAGAATTTATTCCTTCATCCAGTCGAAATGCATTTACTAGACATTGGTCAACATAACCTATCTTGAATTTTTCCGCTATCCTAAGCACAAATTCATAATCCTCGGATGCCGATAATTGCCCATTAAATCCTCCTATCATTTCCACACATTTATATCTAATTAAAATAGTTGGTGTTCCAACCATATTTCTTTTTAATAACCTTTTAAAAATATCACCCTGCTTATTCTCAATTGGTATATAACTTGGTGGTACCTGACTTATCCTTCTTCCCTTATGAAAATAGTAGGGACAATATACCATTGCCAAATTAGGATCACTTTCAAATAATTTCAATTGTAATTCAAGCTTGTTTTCCTGCCATATATCATCACTATCATTAAAAGCAATAAAATCTCCCTGGGCTGCTTTTATACCTATATTTCTTGCATTGGAAGCTCCCACATTTTTAGAATTTTTCAAATATCTTATACGTCCATCCTTCATTTTCTTAACTATTTCTTCTGTATCATCTGTAGAGGAATCATCTACAATAATACATTCTAATGCACTATATGTTTGTCTCAGAACACTCATTACCGAATTTTCTAATGATTTCGCCCTATTAAAGGTCGGTATCACTACAGAAATAAAATAATTGCATTGGCTCATCTTTTTCCTCCTGAATGTGCCTATAAAATACCAACTACCATTTCAAATGGTAGTTTGATATTAGCCCCATAAGAGCAGTTTACCTGCACGTCTAAAAGGCAAGTATTAAAAGCATTATTTCCATCTTCTTATAAAAGAGGGGCTCTTCCTCTTCCTCTTTCTATTCCTGTCTCTTAGTCTTCTTACTAACATTGCATATATTTTCCAATTGTATCTTCAGAGGCATTTCCTACTATATAAATATAGTACTCCTTACTTAAGCAATACTTTTCCTCCATATTTCTGAATAAACACTATACTCAAGAATAATCAAATTTTTCTAAGTATTTAACGGATCTGTAAAAATACTACAAGTATTTTTTTGAATACATTCGCTGCCATTGCTTTTTCTGCCTCACATACAAAAATATATTCTATTGATTGAACTACCTTCATTTCAATCAAACTAACTTTTTTTATAGTGTAAAACTTGCACTTATATTTTCTTTTGCAACCAAATACTTCCTCCACTAACAGGAGTATCCAGTGGCCATCTTTTCAAAAATTTATCCATATGTCTTTTTTCCATCATATTTTGAAAAAAACAAAATTTTATAATCATTATTATTTTGCAAAAATGCTCTTAAAAGATATAGTTCATTCCAAATCATTCCACTAAAAATCCACTCCTTCGGATACTCAAATGGGTAAAAGATATCATGCAAGTGTATATAAACACCCTTTGCAATTCTTGGTAATATATCAAAAAAATAAATAATTAACATCTGATCCAATTTTAGACACATGAGTTGAATCAATAAATAAAATATCTCCCTCTTCCAATTCTTCAAATACACTAAGTGGAACATCTTGTAATCCTATTGGTAACAATTCAATTTCATCGTTCGGCCTCAATAAAGATTTCAATAAACTTGGATAGGGTTCAATAAATTTTAATTTAATTTGATTGTTTAAATAAAATTCGTTTGTATCAAGCATAACCGCAGAAGTATATCCTGATCCAACCTCAATCACTCTTTTAGGCTCTAAAATGCGCAACATACAGTGCAAGCCAACTGCATCCCCTGGACTTAGATTCGGATTGTTATACCTATACCTTAATATACTTGCAATTGAAGACGCTGTGATATCTTCCCATTGAGGTATGGAGTCATATAGGAGGCTCATTTTACGTAATGTTTCTATCTGTTCCTCTTCATTAAAATCTATATCCTTTATATTCTTTTCTTTCAGAAACAATAACTCTTCTCTATTTTTTTTATCTCTTCAAAGTCAGGATATAATGAATAAAAGTGACCATATGGAAAAAATCTTACTTTCTTTTTAGAATATCTCATATTCTCCCAATATACCACTAATTCCACGACATCAGGCGTCATAACAAAGGTGAATCCTTTTTCAGCTAAATCTGTTGCAATATCCCAACCATTATACGGAGAAACTAATATATGATAATTATCTTTATTTCCCACAAGTTGCTCGATACCTACAACTGGAATACCACAGATAACGCCCCCTTGTTTTCTAATATCATTATCACAGAAAAATTTCACATCAACATCATTCTTTTTAAGCATATCAAATAAACGTTGTCCTCGTATTCCTGCTCCAAATATAACAAATACTATTTCTGAATCCATATGCTTTTTATCAAAATATGTATTAAGTATTCTCTTTAACTCCATATTAATCTTGTATGATATTTATAGAAGCTAAATATCACATTTTCCTTTCTTTTATATTTATGGCTATAATACATTCAGATAATGTGGACTTTAGATTATTTTTCCGCGATCAACTACTTGAAAAAGAGTATTGCTACTGCTTCTTCTGAATTATTTATCAACTGAATGTGCCTAAGCCATTTCGGTTCCCGACTACTTACTTCAATAAAATATTTCACCACTATTAGATATTATAATGGCGAAATATACATTGAGCCCTTTAGTTTCATAAATGACAATGATGCTTTCATAAGCCGGTCTTTAAGTCCAATTTCTTCGAGCAGGGCAGTGTCATCATTAGTAAACATAGGTCACTACAGCAACCACCTGCAAAATTCCTTATATCTATCAATTACAAGGTCTGTGCCATTATACCTATCAAAAACCTACTATGCTATAAGATAACATCTACAAAACAAAAACAGGTATGGTATACATCTACATTTATCATGCCCCCCTTTAACATAGTTATGTCAACAGGGCCAATGCCCATTCTTCAAGAATAACTATATCTGCTTACTTAGAGCATATCCCAGTAGAATTAATGATAACCACTCTGTAAATAGAGATCAACATATAATTTTTCTTTATATATTAATCGTTGAAAAAAATTGTTCCAATAGTATCATCTTGACTAAAAATAAAAGATATTCTAAACGTGCTTTATTATATATAATTCAAAATTTTTTTTAAATCGTTTTATTCGGTCTATATGATCCTCATTTGTTTTTATATATTCAAAACTGTATTGTTTCATAATGTCCTGACATCTTTGTAAAGCTTTTTTTATCTCTTTGCTCATATGCAATCTGCGCAACATTGCTGCTATGGTATGCAAGGAATCTCTTCACTAATTCCAGTATATGAACATCTATTTTTTTCCTTTTCAAAGTTATTTATAATTATTTTATAAGCAATAAGCCAGTCCATTCTTTTATCTATATTCAATGTGTGGCATCCTGAATCCTCTCTTTGAAAATAATGATAAAACGCTTTATCCACATACTTAGCTTTTTTTAGTCTTTAGAATCATCTCCGACAAAAATAAGACATCCCCCCTAACTGCAACCTTTCATTGAATAAAATGGGTTTATTTTCATCCCAGAGAAGTTCACGCCTATACAGTTTATTCCACATATAGGCAAATCCCCTATATGAATCTCTCCTGTACACATACTCCAAAAGCAGTTCTCTATGAATTACATTTTCTGTAACAGGTAATTTATTTATAATTTCAGTACTTTGTGTTTCTGTATCATTAAACCATGATGATGCTACCATATCAACGTCATACTTTTCCATTGTCGCTAATAATGATTCATACATTTCCGGCTCTATCCAATCGTCGCAATCTAAAAATCCAATACAATCTCCTGTACACCGTAAAAGCCCAACATTACGCGCATTGCTTTCTCCCCCATTTTCCTTATGTATCACAACAAATCTATCATCTTTTTGAGCAAATGCCGCTGCTATGTCTCCAGACTCATCTGTAGAACCGTCATCAATACAAATAACCTCCAATTTCGTATACGTCTGATTGCATACACTTTGCAAACACTTTTCTAAATAGGCTGACGCATTGTATATTGGTATTATAATTGAAATTTTTTTATTCATTTTCCAGACTCCAGTTATAGTTTTTAATAATAACCAAAAAAACTTTTCTATCATCTGCAACTCTATCACTAGCATGCCCATCTTCCAGCACCCCATGTTCCTGGGAAAATTCATCTATTTTCTTTTTATATTTCTCTACATCAAACTTCGCTATATTTTCAACCAATTCATCATTATCCTTTGCCACCGAAAACGGCAAAGAATACATATCCCACATCAACCGACCACGTTCCCCTGTATACTGTTCCAAATCATCCGCGTAAAGGAAGACAGGCAAATACATATTAATAACATCAAACGCCGAACTGGAATAATCAGTTATTAACACATCCGAAGCCGCCGCCAGTTCATTCATATCATCTGCCTGGCTAACATCAATCGTATTAGCGATTCCTTTTGCTAACGGAAATTGTGCGAGCTGTGCCGCCAACTGCGGATGCAAACGCAGGAATACAAACCAAGTACCGCCAAATTTTCGTTCCAGTGCATTTACCAGCCTTTTAAAATCAATTGTAGACTCTTCCGTAAATACCTGACGGTTTCCTTTCTGACTTCCTCCCCTGAATGTCGGAGCAAACAATACTATTTTTGCATCTTGCGGCATATGATAGCGCTCCCGTATGTACTGATAGATCTCCTCTCTTCTGTTAATAAAGATATCACAACGAGGCGAACCCGTCTTGATAATATCTCCATTATAAAGCAGCATTTCAGGATACAGCTTCGTACACCATTCGGAATTAGAAGTAACATAATCCGCAAGCTTTGAATCATATTCGCTCACCAGATAAGCGATACGAGGAAAAAGTTTTCCTCGGAATTTTCCTACAGGCTTAAACTCTAGTGCAGCATGCCATGTTTGTATATAAAGCTGTTTTTTCCTCTTAGCCGTACCATATGCCTTTCTGCTGTTATCTACCCAGGCTTTAGCCGTTGTCAAATGATACGCCCTGTTGAAAAAAGGTATTCTTCACTTTCTTAATGCCATCTGGGAACTGCTTTTCCATGTTATTGACTAACCAGATAATTTCGAATTTCTCTTTCTTTTTCAGCAGCTCTTCCGCTATGTAGCGAGGATTGCAGCAATATCCCCCGTCCCCCTCAAACGTAGTGAAAACGATTTTTTTCTTATTAATAGGGAAAAGCCGAAGTAAATGGTAGAAAAGATTCGTTCTATAGCATTCTCTTTTTCGTTTT
>BBDR01000023.1 GCA_001312405.1 Clostridium sp. NkU-1
TTTCGGCCCCCCAATGGCCGTTGCCCCCATCAACATGGTCAGAAGAGTGGTAGAATATGCTGTGACAGCCATCCCCACAGAAAAAATCAGTCTTGGAATCCCCAATTACGGGTATGACTGGCCACTGCCCTATGAGAGAGGGGTGACAAGGGCAAGGACCATAAATAACTTGGAGGCGGTCCAGATTGCCATTGACCATGGCGTGGAGATCCAGTTTGACGAAGTTGCCATGTCCCCATATTTCCGTTATTGGCAGTATGGAATTCAGCATGAGGTGTGGTTTGAGGATGTGAGAAGCTATAAGGCCAAGTTTGACTTAATCAAGGAGTTTGGCCTGACTGGGGCTGGATATTGGCAGCTCATGCAGTTTTTCCGGGCGAACTGGCTATTGCTGGAGCAGATGTTTGATATTAAAAGGATTGGAGACTGATTTTACCAGTTTCCATGAAAAGTCCGTTGCAATTCTTCCATTTTTCTGTTATATTGATTTGTTAAACGGTTAGTGGAGAGGATTTCAGGATGTTTTTATATCAGATTACAGATGACCATGTACGGATTCTGGGTTGCCGGGGATATGATGGTTCCATACGGATCCCTGAGAAAATCGGGGGTTTGCCGGTGAGGTCACTGGCTGCCTATGCATTTTCTGATGGCTGGGGGAAAAAAGAGATGCTTTCATCGGCAGGAAAAGAGATACGCCTGTGCGATGAAGAAGGCAACCCAATTGAAATAGAAGAAAAGGATATTCCGCCGGAGATAAGCTGTGAAAGGCTGAAAGAGATATATTTACCGGATACGATTAGGAAAATAGGAAACTATGCATTCTATAACTGTTATGAGTTAAGCCAAGTGGAATGCTTTAGTTCCATTTTTGATGTAGGTTCAGGACTTTTTACCGGCTGTACGGGAATCCGGTTTTTGGATATTCATATGATCGATGGAGAACGCTCCTGCATGAAAGAACTGCTGGCGGAATTGCGGCAGGAACTTTATGTAAACTATTATAGCAGTAAAGGGAATGCAAGGCTGGTTTTTCCCGAAATGTTTGAGGAATCTGTGGAACATACGCCAGCCAGAATCATCCTCAGGGAAATGCATGGCTGCGGGCATATGTACCGTTACTGCTTTGACAAGACGGAGTTTCAGTTTCATAAATACGACGCCCTGTTTCCTCACATCCTGGTGCAGGAGCCGGAGCGGGTAACCGCAGCCCTGGTTCTGGGGAGGCTATTTACTCCTGTGGAACTTCTTGAAAGGGACAGGGAGGTGTACGAGGCTTACCTGAAGGAGCACTTTATAGGAGCGGCGGGACTGGCGCTTAAGGAAAAGGACCCGTCCCTTTTCCTCTGGCTTGCCATGGAGTATGGTCATAAGCAGGAGGACTTCGATGGAATGGTCGATATGGCGGCAAGTGCAGATAAGCCTGAGCTTTTAAGTATCCTTATGAATCTCCGCCGCCAACGCTTTACGGCAGGGAAACGGAAGTTTTCCCTGACATAACTTACTTAATGAAGGCAAGGTGAATCGTCCTTCCTTGTATAGAATAAAACAGAAAGAGGGTGGAAACATGATCGATCCGGTGAGACAAAGGCAGCTTGATGAGCTGGCAGAGGTAGAACTGGGCCATGAGATCCTGACCAATGCCCGCAACGAACTTTATTTAAGCTTCCGCTATCTGGATGTGGCCTTAAGCAGCTTTGGATTTGAGGCTGACTGGACAGGCCGGGGTGTGGGGACAGATGGGTTTGTGATCTATTATCAGCCGGAGCACTTGTTTTCCATATATAAAAGAAGCCGGGCCCTGGTGAACAGGGCCTATCTGCATATGCTTTTCCACTGCCTGTTCTGCCATTTGAATGGAAAAGGGGAACGGGAAAAAGAATACTGGGATCTGGCATGTGATATCACCATTGAATCCATATTGGATGGATTTTATGTAAAACCCGTTTACCGGCACCAGACTTCTTACCGAAGGGAGGTATACGGCAGGCTGGCAGAAAAGAGAAAGGTATTTACGGCTGAAGGGATTTATAAGGAGCTTCAGGATATGAAACTGACCGCAGAACAATATGGACGAATGGCGGCAGAATTTTATGTGGACAACCATGAACGTTGGGAAGATGAGGCTCCTCCGGGATTTCAGATGGAGCGCCAGAATAAATGGCAGAACATCAGGGAAACGATGCAGACAGAAATGGAGTCCTTTGGAGAGAAAAATGAGGATTCGTCAAGAAACCTTCTGGAACAAGTGAGGATAGAAAACCGGGAAAAATATGATTACAAGCAGTTTTTAAGAAAGTTTGCAGTGTTAAGGGAGGAGGCCGAGATCGACCCGGATTCCTTTGATCCCGTGTTTTATACTTACGGCATGTCTCTTTACCGGAATATGCCTCTTATTGAGCCCCTGGAAACAAAAGAAGTTTATAGAATTGAGGACTTTGTAATTGTGATCGATACATCCATGTCCGTATCCGGGGATCTGGTGCGGCATTTCCTTCAGGAAACCTACGGCGTCCTTGGAGAGTCGGAAAGCTATTTCCGTAAGGTCAATATCCATATCATCCAGTGTGACGAGGAGATCCGCTCTGATGTGACCATTACAAGCAGGGAGGAGATGGAAAATTATATGGAAAATTTTTCATTATCCGGATTTGGAGGGACGGATTTCCGTCCGGCTTTCGAATATGTGAACGGACTTTTAAGCAAAGGGGCTTTTAAGAAGCTCCGGGGTCTTTTGTATTTTACCGACGGAAAAGGAATATATCCGGTGAAAATGCCGCCCTATGATACGGCCTTTGTCTTTATGGAGGACCAGTATGAGGATATTTCCGTACCGGGCTGGGCGATGAAGGTGATCCTGACAGAAGAGGATCTGGAAGTTACATGACAGGAGATTTTAATATGAATATTAAACGAGCAAAAGAAGAAATTAAGAATACCATAGAAGCCTATCTGCTAAAGGATGCATACGGCGCTTATGAGATACCGTCGGTCCAGCAAAGACCGGTGTTTCTCATGGGACCTCCGGGAGTGGGAAAGACCCAGATCATGGGGCAGGTAGCCAGGGAGTGCGGGATCGGACTGGTGGCTTATACCATCACCCACCATACCCGCCAGAGTGCGGTAGGACTTCCTTTTATAAACGAAAAGGAATATGGAGGAAATACTTACCGTGTAACAGAATATACCATGAGCGAGATCGTGGCCTCTATTTATGATAAGATCGAGAGCACCGGCCTTAAGGAAGGGATCCTTTTTATCGATGAGATCAACTGTGTGTCCGAAACCCTTGCGCCGACCATGCTCCAGTTTCTCCAGTATAAGACCTTCGGAAACCATAAGATTCCCGAAGGCTGGATCATCGTTACTGCGGGAAATCCGCCGGAATATAACAAGTCAGTCCGGGATTTTGATGTGGTTACGTTAGACCGTATTAAGCTTATCTATGTGGAGCCTGATTTTGAGGTATGGAAGGCCTACGCCTATGAGCAGGCCCTGCATCCGGCGGTCATTTCCTATCTGAATACCAGAACCGAATACTTCTGCCGGATTGAAACGACTGTTGATGGAAAGTTTTTCGCCACTCCCAGGGGTTGGGAAGACTTATCAAAATTTATTGAAATTTATGAACGCCTGGGCAAAAAGGTGGACCGGGATGTGGTGGGAGAGTATATCCAGTTTCCTATGATTGCCAAGGATTTCACAAACTATCTGGAGCTATACTATAAGTACCGGGATGATTATCAGATTGATGAGATTTTGTCCGGCATTATTAGAGAGAGCCTGTGCAACAGGCTGAAGCGGGCGCCTTTTGATGAGAAGCTGAATGTCATCGGCCTTCTATTGTCCAGGCTGGGTCAGAGCTTTCGCTCTGTGTCCGATCAGGGAGACAGAACCGGCTTTTTAATGGAAGAATTGAAGAAAATAAGCCCGGAAACCGGCAGCGGTCCGGATACCTCCATGTTAGCCCGCCTTGCAGACTTAAGGAATCGTTGGAATGAGGATTGGGACAGAAAAAGAAAAGCCGGCCTTTTAAACAGAAGAGAAGATTATTTGCGCCGGGATGTGGAAGCCATTCTCCTTAAGTATGAGGAAACCCTCCGAATGGAAGAAGCCGGAGAGAATGAGTCGGCCTGGAACCGGATACGGGAGATGTTTGAGGAAGAAAACGCCAGGTATGAGACGCTTTTGGCAGAGGGAGGAAAAGCCCTGGAGCATGCCTTTGATTTCATGGAAGCTGCCTTTGGGGACGGGCAGGAAATGGTGGTATTTATAACGGAACTAAATACCGGGTATTACAGCGTTAAATTTTTAAAAGAGTACGATTGTGAACGATATTATCAATATAATGAGCGGCTTTTATTCAAGGACCAGGAGAATGAAATAAAGGCCAGGATCGATAGTTTGGGAAAATAATGTATAAAAACCAGAAAGCTTCTCCATAATAAAGAAAGAAAAGGAGGTAGTGCCATGGGAAATAAAGCATTGAGTTATACAGCTCTGACCATAGCCATTATCGGCGCGGTTAACTGGGGCTGGTAGGTTTCTTTAACTTCAACCTGGTGTCATTTATTTTCGGAAGCATGACATGGATTACAAGAATCGTGTATGCTCTGGTAGGAATTTGCGGGTTGTACCTGCTTACCTTTTTTTGGCCGTTCAGAAGCAGGCGCAGAGGATAGCAGATGATTTAAACAAAGGCATTGCAGCATGGGCGGACCATTTATCATGCTGCAATGCCTTCGCTCATTTTACGGGATATTCCCTGGGCTTGCCGGGGAGCCTTTCATTATTTACATAAGAATAAGGAAAATTTGGATTTTATGATATCCTTAATATAAAGGCTCATTAAAACCAAATTTTACTGAACGGAGGATCACAGATGGAAATACAAACGCAGTTTGAATCATATCTTCATAAAGAAAATTTATCAGAAAGCACCATATTCTCTTATATGTCTGCAATAAATTTTTATTTTTCCCATTACGAGAACATAAGTAAAGAAAATCTTCTGGCTTATAAAGGATATTTAATGGAGTATTATAAGCCGAAGACAGTAAACTTAAGGGTTCAGGCTATTAATAAATATCTGCTTTATATCAGGCAGGAACCGCTGCAGTTAAAAAAATGTCAAAATACAGCAAAAGAATTTTCTGGAAAACGTGATAAGCAATGCGGATTATAAATTTTTAAAAAAGCGGTTAAAGCAGGATGGGAATATGCAATGGTATTTTGTTGTATGGTATCTGGCTGCTACGGGAGCAAGGGTGAGTGAATTGATCCAGATCAAGGTGGAGCATGTGGAAATGGGATATCTGGATCTTTATTCAAAGGGCGGAAAAATCCGGAGACTCTATATTCCTGAGAAATTAAAGGAAGAGACTATAAAATGGCTGGAGGAGGTAAATATTACCTCCGGGTATCTGTTTTTAAACCGTTTTGGAGAACGGATTACAACCAGAGGGATTGGGCTGCAATTGAAACGCTATGCGGAAAAATACGGGATTGACCCACGGTTTGTCTATCCTCATTCCTTTCGCCACCGGTATGCAAAGAATTTTCTGGATAAGTGCAATGATATCGCATTGCTGGCGGATCTAATGGGGCATGAAAGCATCGAGACTACCCGTATTTATTTGAGAAGAACGGCAACGGAGCAGCAAAGCCTCATTGACAGGATCGTTACATGGTAAAAAAACAAGGCGCAGCATCATGGCAAAGTATGGTCATGATGCTGCGCCTTTGATTTTATAAAAAGTATTTGTAATTCTTACGGGATAATTCATAAAAAGGATCGGTATGTTCTGATAATGTGTATTATAAGAACATAAAGAAAGTTGATTTGCTTTATTTTGTCCTTATAAACACATAATTTCTGTACTATTTCATATATCGTCATTCCGAAAGGTTTCATAAGCGTTTTTTTGAAAATTCTTTTTACTTTCCTGCAAATATCCGTCATTTCATCGTTATAAGGCACTTGTTGTAATACACATTCTGGGAAGATTTGTAAATATGTTAATTTTTAAACAAACTGTAATTTGCAGAATAACAAGGAGGCGATGCGAATGCTATCGTTAGGAAGGAATCCAGGAGAGTATCTTGTCATCAATGGGGATATTGTCATTCAGGTAGTTTCTGTGGAGGGGGATTTAAGACTTGCTATTGATGCCCCCAAGGATATTTCCATTGTCAGAGGAGAGATATATGAAAAACGCCATCCAATGCCCCAATGCTTAAAGCGTTTGAAAGAAAAGAGCATGAGATGGTAAAAGGAAAACTGGTTTCAGCTTCTTATTCAGGGCCCGAATGGGAAGTTTGGAATAAATAAAAAGAAACACGGGGGAAAAGGAAGTCCCCGGCATAATTCAAGGAGGTAATACATATGAGAATTCAACACAATATTGCGGCTTTAAACTCTTATAGGAACTTAACAGGAAACAATAATACCGTTTCCAAAAATCTGGAGAAATTATCATCTGGCTACAGGATCAACCGTGCAGGCGATGATGCGGCTGGCCTTGCTATTTCTGAAAAAATGAGAGCACAGATTACAGGTCTTGAGACCGCTCAGAAGAATGCTAATGACGGTATTTCTTTGATTCAGACAGCAGAAGGGGCTTTGACAGAGGTTCATTCTATGTTGAATCGTATGATAGAGTTGGCCCACCAGTCTGCAAATGGCACTTATCAGGATGCTGTGGATCGCGAAAATGTTCAAAAGGAAGTAAGATCTTTGCAAGATGAGATTGATCGTATTTCTGAGGGAACAAACTTTAATGGCATTAAATTGCTGGATGGTTCTATGGGAACAGGGACAACGGGAGCAAGTGTTACTGTTACTGCTGATGGTACAGCAAAGAATAATGCATTTAAATATGAATTGAGCGGAGTTGATATCGGAGTTGCCGTGGAGTTTGTAGCAACAGCAGGTGCAGATGCAGGTGCTGGAGTTACTGCTTCATGGAATGGTTCAAAGCTTACTTTCTCATTACAGAGCAACACAGCAGGAGATAATTCAATTACTCAGGAAGATATTAATAATGCAATAAAAAATGCCAGCGGTGCACCAGATTCGGCAAAGAACATTAAGGTAAAACTGGATGATGATATTACATTCTCCGCTGCCAGTGGTGCTCAGACTACAGCTTTTGGTACTGGTACAGCAGCTGAGGCAAAAAAAGCTGGCTTTACTAATGCCACTACGGGGGTAACCATAACATCAAATCATGCAGGAGCAGATACAAGAAAACTTACATTTTCTACTGCTGGAAATCAGGGAGTTTCTATAGATGCCACTGGAGATATAACACTTGGTCTGGATTCTAATAAGGAATATACGGCAGCAGAAATCAACAACATGCTGGCTAAATCAGGAGCAGATATGTCTGTCAGCTTTGAAGGAACCAGAAAGGCAGGGGCTGCAGCCGCAGATACATTTGGAACTGCAGATTATGTTCTTGCTGGCGGTACAGGACTTTCCGCAGGCGGCGGTTTAACACTGCAGATTGGTGACAGTGCAGAGAGTTTTAACCAGCTCACCGTTAAGGTCGGCTCTATGTCAACCGCTTCTTTAGGATTAAGTGCTGTTGATGCCGGTACTCAATCAGGTGCAAAAAAACGCGGTTGATTTAATTAAAAATGCAATTAACACAGTATCTTCTACCCGTGGTGACCTTGGCGCCCTTCAGAACCGTTTGGAACATACAATAAATAACTTAAGTGTTACCTCAGAGAACATGACTGCGGCTGAAAGCCGTATTCGAGATGTTGATATGGCTAAGGAAATGATGTCATATACAAAGAATAATATTCTTGTTCAGGCATCCCAGGCAATGTTGGCTCAGGCAAATCAGGTACCTCAAGGTGTATTGCAGTTATTAAAGTAATCAGATTTGTTCTGTATCTGATAGCATAATAAGAAAGGTGCCGCAGAATGACTATAATCTAGTCGTTCTGCGGCATTTTTGGCTTTGCAATTTCTCCTTTATGGGGCAATGATACAATCGTTATCCCACATATTGTGACTTATATCTATGTTTATAGATCTATAGACCGTTTAATCCTCTTTTATATAGAAAGGTTTTAATAGATAAGTGTTTTATAGCAGTACGAAAGCACCTTAGCTGATTGCCATGTACCTGGACTATTATAAGTTGTCAGCTATATAGAATTATGCTAGAATATTAACATGGAACAATCGTGTTACAGGGTGTGTTGTCCTTCATTCTATAAGAATGGAGATGATGTCTATGAAAAGTCAAAATAATTTTGATTTTAAGGATTTATTGACCTTTGGCCTTTTCCTTTTAGCATTACTTACATTCGTTTTTACATTTTGTAAGTAGCCATACATAGAAAAACCACCCTGATACTTGGCAGTTGAGAGGGTGGAATTTCTTCTTCTATAACGGTCAACCGCCTTGTGGACGGTTGTTCCTTTTCTAACTGTATTGTAGCATAATACACATAAAAAATCAACGTTTCATTTCAGGAGGAAATTATGTTTTTCATATGCGGCATGAGCCAGGGAAAGAAAATACTCGATTACACCAAAACAGTGATCTGCGGCCTGTGCGGAGGCTATGGCAGATATCAGGTGTTTATGACTTACAGCTATTTCAGTATTTTTTTCATTCCCCTCATAAAATGGGACAGACGTTATTACGTCCAGATGTCCTGCTGTAATACTATTTACCAGCTGGACCCGGAAAAAGGGAAAAGACTGAACCATGGGGAATCCGTGGATATTAGCGAGCAGGATTTAACTCTGGTGCAGTCAGGCCGCAGGACCTCAGACTGGAACCGGAAGCAATGCTCTCACTGCGGCTATGAAACCGCAGAGGATTTTGAGTACTGCCCCAAATGCGGACAGAGGCTTTAAGAGGGAGGAAAGAATGTCCCCTCCCCGCCGTTTGGCTCCAGCCCAAGCAAAGGAGCTTAAAGAGAAGAAGAATGAGCCGTTCCTGTTTCAGCTAAATGATGATATCATCAAGGGCTCTTTTGGGAACATAATGCACCTGATTTTCATCCCGGTAATAGCGGGTATCTCCGTCTTCTTTCACCGGGACAATGACCACCTGTTCTTTGGGCTTTCCAAGGGCAAGAACTAAGTCGATGGAGTACCGGGAAGGATCAATGGAAAGAGCGTCTGCCAGATCATTTCTCCGTACAGTCCCAAATATACATCCGCCATATCCCTTTTCCGCTGCTCCAAGCATGATGGTCTGGGCAGTGATTCCATCATCATACAGCTTGTTTTTCCCAAGGGACAAGTCGCATAGAATGATGATGTAGGCAGATGGGCGTTCCCCTTTTTCAGGGCCGTCCCAGTCCGGCAGAGCACCGGCCCAGCTAAGGGTATCGAACACTCTGGCATTTTCTTCCGGGGTGTTGCAAAGCCGGAACTTTAACGCCTGGGAATTGGCTGTTGAGGGGGTGAGCCTGGCTAAATCCACCAGCTCCCTCAAGTCTTTCGTGGAAACTGCTTCATCCTCATAAAACCGGCGGCAGGTGCGGCATTTTAAAACCAGTTCTTTTAACATATAAATTCCTCCTGTCTTGTCTGTATTTTATCCGTTTTCTTATTATAAAAGTATAGCAGGTATTGGTCTGTTCTGCAATGGACAAGGGGAAGGAAGGGAGAGAATATGATGAAAACCAAAGCGGAACTGATTGCTTATTGCCTAAGCTATGCTGATGTTTACGAAGATTATCCCTTTCGTGACCACCAGTGGGCCGTTATCCGGCACAGAAAAAACAAAAAGGTATTTGCCTGGATTTATGAACGGGATGGACTGGCCTGCATTAATTTAAAATGTGATCCTGAGTGGGTGGAATTTTGGAGAAATGCATTTTCCGGCGTGCTTCCAGGTTACCATTTAAACAAAAAGTATTGGAACACAATCCTTCTTGACGGATCCGTACCGGAAGAAGACATCAGGAGAATGATTGGGGAAAGCTTTGATCTGACCATCTGACTATCCTGCTTTGCCGGGAAAACAGTAGTTAAATTAAACAAAAAAATATTGATTTATATATAATTATTGTTAAGTTTTTAGAGTGGACAAAATGAAAAACTGTGAAATAAAAAAAAGTTCAAGAGCATAATTTCATAATTTATTGTGAAAATACACGGTGCAAGTTGTAATTAATTTTTAGATTCTGCCAGTTTTTGACTGGGGAAAAAAGCAAGTTGGAATCATTGACTTTATTTTCCTAAGGTGTTAAACTGAGACTCAGTTTCAGGGTCATAGGACAACATGAAACCGCGACAGATACATGAAACAATAATACCTATGTAGTCGCAAGGAGGAGAATAATTATGAAATTAACAGCAAAAAAAACTGGTACTTACAGGCGTAGCCGTATTAACAATGGCATCTATCTCTGCATGTGGAAGCACTAAGACTGCAGAAACAACAGCAGCAACAGAGGCTACTGTTACAACAGAGGCTACAACAGAAGAAGTTACAACAGAGAACGAATCTAAAGAAGTTGTAGAAGAGTCTGATGCAGAAGATGTTACTTTAGAAGAATCTTCTGAAGAAGAGAGCAACGAAGATGCAGCAGCAGATGAAGCAGAAACAGAGTCTGCAAAAGCAGAAGTAGAATCTACAAAAGCTGCTAACTAATCGGCAGGATTACCGGATCGGTCAGGAATGCCAAATTTACGGAGCGGGGACAATTGTCCCCGCTCTTTTTGCGTTCACCTGCTATGCAGAGTGATAGCTGTTGTGATATAATTCTCCCAAATAGCTATAAAATAAGGAGGCCTTTTCCAATGAAAATCACTTATATCCATCACAGCGCATTTCTGGCGGAGCTTGAGACAGTAAGCCTGCTGTTTGATTATACAGAGGGGACTTTGCCAAAGATCAGTGTTAAGAAACCTCTGCTGGTTTTTGCAAGCCACCGGCACGGAGATCATTATTCTGAAAAAAATTCTGGAGCTTATAAAGGAGCATGAGAAAACCAGGTATATTCTTTCTGATGATATTTCAAAGGGACGGCTGCCCAAAGAGCTTCTCGATGAAGTGGTCTTTATGAAGCCTGGGGAAAGGATTGGTTTTTCCGTTTCAGAAGGGAATTTCACAGGCCCTGTCACGGAGGAAGAAAAGGCGGATGCAGAGGTTCTCACTCTCCGCTCTACTGATGAAGGTGTTGCGTTCCTTATAAAAGCGGAGGGAAAGACCATTTACCATGCCGGAGATTTAAACAACTGGAGATGGGAAGGGGAGCCGGAAAGCTGGAACGACCAAATGGCAAAGCAGTATTCCGAAGAAGTGGACAAGCTGTCAGGCATGCATATAGATGCAGCTTTTCTTCCTTTGGATCCCAGACAGGAGAAGGCTTTTTTTGCTGGGCTTTGACGAATTTATGAGAAAAGTCCGGGTAAGCCATGCATTTCCCATGCACTTCTGGGGGATTTTTCTGTGATCGGCAGGTTAAAGGGCATGGATATTTCAGCCCCTTACCGGGAACGGATTGTGGAGATCCGCGAAGGCGGGGAGAGCTTTGAAATCGGGTAGGAGACAGGGTTTTATGGAAAACGAGAAGGAACAGCCAGGGGGGCTGACCCCTGAGGAGCAGAGAGATGTTTTAGAGGCCGCCATGAAAGCAGGTCATATTTTATTGGAAAACGGGGCGGAGATCTTTCGGGTGGAGGAGACCATGGACCGTATCTGCCTCCACTATGGGATCAAATCCGGGAATTTCTTTGTCCTCAGCAATGGGATTTTTATGACCTCAGGCAATGAGATAGAAGAAATATTTGCAAAGGTCCAGCATATTCCGGTGAGCGGGACCCATTTGGACCGGGTTGCGGCGGTAAATCAGCTTTCCAGGGAAATTGAGACAGGATTTTTAAGTCCTGGTGATGTGAAGCGCCTGCTGGATCAGATCCGGGTCATGCCGGGAAAACCCAAAACCATGCAGATCCTCGCTTCCGGCCTTGGAAGCGCCTGCTTTTGCTATCTGTTTGGAGGAAACTTAAGAGACAGCTTATCAGCTTTTGGCTCAGGGATTCTTCTATATGTATATGTGATCTTTCTAAGCGCGCCCCATCTCTCTAAGATCGTAGGAAACATCGGAGGAGGAGCTCTGGTCACCTTTTTATGTACGGTTCTTTATCTGCTTCATTTTGGGGAGAATTTGAATTTTATGATCATTGGTTCCATCATGCCCTTGATTCCGGGGGTTGCTTTTACCAATGCCATCCGGGATATTGCAGACGGGGACTATATCTCCGGCTCTGTCCGGATGCTTGATGCACTGCTGGTATTTTTCTGTATTGCCATAGGGGTTGGACTGGTATTCAGCCTGTTCCACCGGCTGACGGGAGGTGTACTTCTATGAGCGTGGTTTTGGAAGCTGCTGCTGCGGTTGTGGGAACGGTTGCCTTTTCACTTTTGTTTGGGGTTCCCGCCAGGTTTTATCCATATTGCGGGCTGATCGGCGGAGCAGGCTGGCTGGTCTATGGGGGGCTTATGAACAGCCTGTCTGCTCCGTCAGCCGCTTTGGCGGCCACTATTGTGGTAATTTTTCTTTCCAGGACTTTTGCCGTAAGGGAACGGTGCCCTGTCACCATATTTTTAATATCCGGTATTTTTCCTCTGGTACCTGGGGCGGGAATATACTGGACGGCTTATTATATTGTGACGGATGAACTGGCTCTGGCTGTCCGGACCGGTTTTCTTGCGTGTAAGGTGGCGGTTGCCATTGTGCTTGGTATTGTATTCGTTTTTGAGCTGCCCCAGAGATTTTTTTAAATTTGCTGCAAAGAAACAGGAGAAAGTGGACGATAGATAAGAGAGAAAGGTAGGAATAGATGATGATTTGGATTAAAAATGCTCATGTAGTAGACCCTGGGAACCAGGTGGAAGGAAATATGGATATCTGCATCGCAGATGGGAAGATTGCCGGTATGGGAGAACAGCTTAAGCTGGATGCCGTTCCTGTTTCAAAGGAGGATGTAGTAATCGATGCTTCCGGTTTTATCGTTGCCCCAGGGTTTGTTGATGTCCATGTTCATTTCCGTGATCCTGGTCTTACTTATAAGGAGGATATCCAGACTGGAGCCAGAGCGGCGGCAAAAGGCGGATTTACCGCGGTTGTCTGTATGGCAAATACCAGGCCTCCTGTGGATAATGTGGAAATCCTTCAATATGTGCAGCGGGAAGGGGAAAAAAACAGGCATTCATGTGCTGCAGGCAGCAGCCGTATCTAAGGGCCTTCATGGGATAGAACTGACGGACATGGAGGAATTAAAGGCCAATGGAGCGGTGGGGTTTACTGATGACGGGATTCCTCTCCTTGATGAGAAGCTGGTTAAGGAAGCCATGGAGCGGGCAGCAAAGCTGAATGTTCCATTGAGCTTTCATGAGGAGGACCCTGCTTTTATCATAAATAATGGGATCAACCATGGTAAGGTATCTGATCAGCTTGGAATCTTTGGTTCCCCTGCATTGGCAGAGGACTGCCTTGTTGCCAGAGACTGCATGATCGCCCTTCACACCGGTGCGGCGGTGGATATCCAGCATATCAGCTCCGCTGCTTCCGTTAAGATGGTGAAGCTTGCAAAGGAGCTTGGGGCCAATGTATATGCAGAGGTGACGCCCCATCATTTCACCCTGACAGAGGAAGCGGTATTAACCCATGGAACCCTGGCAAAAATGAATCCTCCCCTTCGGACGGAAGAGGACCGCAAGGCCATTATCCAGGGATTAAAGGACGGGAGCATTGATATCATTGCAACGGACCACGCTCCCCATAGTACAGAGGAAAAGTCAAAGAAGCTGACCGAGGCTCCGAGCGGGATAATAGGACTTGAAACCGCACTGGGGCTGGGTGTGACAAACTTAGTCCGGCCCGGACATCTGACTATGATGGAGCTGATGGAAAAGATGAGCTTAAATCCTTCGAAGCTGTACCGGCTGGAGTTTGGCTGCATAGAGGAAGGAAACGCTGCGGATCTGGTGATTTTTGATCCCAATGAGGAATGGACGGTAGGAGAATATGCATCCAAGTCTTCCAATTCCCCGTTTACGGGAGAAAGATTGTTTGGAAAGGTGAAATATACCATCTGCGGCGGCCGGATCGTTTACCAGGATGAAAAAGACTGAATTTACCGGATCAATAAGACCTTTTGAGAAAAGATCCAAAGGGGGTGAAAACATGGAGATAAAGGCACAGGACCCGCCCTCTGCCGCGGCTGCTAAAGGTGAATCTGCGGCTGCAGACATTCAGCGGGCTGTGGTGGAAGCGGACATAAAGGGAAGGATCCAGGCCGGTGAACGGTTTGTGGAAGAACTGAGCCGGAGCGTCGAGGAAAACCGTGAGAAAAAGAACGAGGAAGGCAGCGAAAACAGGAGAGAAACCAGGACACCCCGGGATACTGCCGCCCTGTCAGATGAAAGTGCCTATTGTAAACTAAGCCCTGAGGAGCTTTCTGATCTTGATAAAATGTGGGGGAAGGAAGAGGCTGATCTGGCATGGGAGGACATCCTGGCGTGGAGTCCGTCTGCTGTAAAGCCGTTTCCTGAGGAACTGGAGGGCCTTGCAGCGCTTTATAAGGAGCTGCTCCAGGCCATTCTTTTGAATACCACAGCAGGAGTGCAAGAGGATCAGCTTGCCGCCCTGGAAGCTGCTTTATCGGATATCCTTATAAAGGTACTTGAGGGCCGCATGGGAGAATTGGAAACCCTTTTTGGTAATTTCGGATCCCAAAGCTCCATATCGGCCTTAAAGGCTGCCCTTTACCGCAGTGTAACAGGAAATACTTTAAGCAGCGGGGAGCTGGAAAGGGTTTTTAAGGAACAGCCGGAAAATGCCGGAGATACAGTTAAATTAACGCCTGGCAGCATTAGAACTCCGGTAAATGAATCTGGAAATGAAGCAGAACAGGGAATGATCTATCAGCCTGCCGGGGAAGGACGGATAAAGAATGATCCCCGGTATACCTGGCGGATTCGAAGAGAGACTCCTCTGTCCGTGCTGGAAGGAAGGGGTATGCCCGGCAGTAAGACAGATAAGGCTCATGGCGCCCAGGCTTCCATTTCCTCCATGGGGAAAAATACGGTTTATTCTCCTGCTGATCTCGAAGCGGCTGAGGGATTTGCCGGGTATATGAACAACAGGGGAAATTTATTAAGGACCTCCGGTCTTTCCGGAGGAAGTGAGGAGCTTTATGGGTTTCTGGCCGCATTGATGGCAATTAAATCCCAGACCTTTGGAGCTTATTCCGGGATCAATAAAGGGCTTGCCTCTGACCTTAGGGAGTCGGTAGACCGTATGATTGATTTTTACATACAGGAGGCGTTTAAGCAGTCTGAGGGCGTTATGAAAAGGCAGGGAGGAAGAAATACACTCTTTCAGCCAAGAGCTGCTTACAAGGTCTATTATTATATGATGAACCTCTATCAGACCACCAGGGATCTGGCTGAAACAGCAAACAAAGGAATAAGACATGCCTATCAGCAGTTCTTAAAGAAAAAGGAATATTTGGAAAACAGGGAAGATTCCGGATCCTTTTTTTACAAAGGAAAAAAATGATCCAAGGGAGGACTGGAAAGAGGGAAAGCGGATTGTAGAACGGGATTGGAAGGAATTTCTGTCTTTTATGGGAAGAGAGGATTTAGGCGGGATTCCCCTGGGAATCCTGGAGTTAAGCCCCTGGGGAATGCTTGCAGAACCGGAGCATACTGCCAGAGGAAGGGAGGTGTAACAGGCCCTGTTTTCCTGGCGGGAGCTTTGGCCGTAATTCTTATTCTGGTTTTATTTTTGTTCTTTTTTTTAAAACTGTTTTTATAAATGCAAATTTCTTCTTTACAGAAACACTTTAGTGTGCTACCATGGTAACACATGAAAAACAAGAGGAGGATGCAATTATGAAAAAAGAGATTTTAATAGCGGCAGTGTTGGGAGCGGCAGTCCTGCTTAGTGGCTGTTCCGGGCAAAAGAGCGAAGTTACGGCTTCCACGGCTTCTGATACCGCAGCATCAACAGCAAAAGAGACTGGAAAAGAAACAGAATCAGCTGCCAATACATTTACCGTTGGATTTGATCAGGATTTCCCGCCCATGGGCTTTGTTGGAGACAATGGAGAATACACGGGCTTTGATTTAGAACTGGCTCAGGAGGTGGCAAACCGCCTTGGCAGGAAATTTGTTCCCCAGCCCATTGCCTGGGATGCCAAGGACATGGAGCTGGAATCCGGAAATATTGACTGCATCTGGAATGGCTTTACTATTACAGGACGTGAGGAAGGCTATACCTGGTCAAAGCCCTATATGGAAAACAGCCAGGTGTTTGTAGTGGGAAAGGATTCCGGCATCAAAACGTTAGCTGACTTATCAGGAAAGATCGTAGAAGTTCAGGCGGATTCCTCTGCAGAAAAGGCACTGCAGGCAGATGAGAAGCTTTCCGGAACCTTTGGAACCCTTCAGACAACGCCGGATTACAACACTGCGTTTATGGATCTTGAGATGGGAGCGGTGGATGCCATTGCAATGGATGTAATTGTGGCAGGGTATCAGATCGAACAGAGGAAAGCGGATTTTATTATACTGGATGAAGCCCTTGCTGCTGAAGAATACGGCGTAGGCTTTAAGAAAAGCAATGATACCTTAAGGGATCAGGTTCAGGAACAGTTAGACGCCATGGCGGCTGACGGGACTCTTAAAAAGATCTCGGAAAAATGGTTCGGCAAGGATGTAACCAAGGTTAATAAATAAAGATAAAATGGGTTCCGGTCCCGCATTTATGGGCCGGACCTCATTTTGAAAACATGGAGGAGAAATCATGGCTTTAACGAAGATAATTTCACAATTGGCAGGGGGAATGTGGGTCAGCATCCAGATATTTGTGGTAACGCTGGTCTTTTCTCTGCCCCTGGGACTTTTAATATCCTTTGGAAGGATGTCAAAAAAATCCTGTCATACAGGCCATTGTTAAATTCTATATTTCTGTCATGAGGGGGACTCCATTGATGCTGCAGCTGATGGTGGTGTATTTCGGCCCCTACTATTTGTTTGGCATAAAGGTGGGGAATGGATACCGCCTCTGGGCCGCATTCATCGGCTTTGTCATCAACTATGCGGCGTATTTTGCAGAAATATACAGGAGCGGGATCCAGTCCATGCCGGTGGGACAGTATGAAGCGGCAAAGCTTTTAGGCTATACAAAGACCCAGACCTTTTTCCGCATCATATTTCCCCAGGTGGTGAAACGGATTCTGCCGTCTGTGACCAATGAGGTCATTACCCTGGTCAAAGATACCTCTCTGGCTTTTTCCATCAGTGTTTTAGAGATGTTTGCGACTGCCAAGGCCCTGGCCTCTTCCCAGACCAGCCTTATTCCTTTTGTGGCGGCAGGCCTGTTTTATTATATTTTCAACCTTATTGTGGCAGTAGGGATGGAATACTTAGAAAAGCGGATGAACTATTATCAATAGGAGGAAGAAAAGATGTACTTGCTGGAAATGAACCATGTGAAAAAAGCGTTTGATGGCCAGGGCGTGCTTCGGGATATTTCCCTGTCGGTAGAGGAAGGCGAGATCGTATCCATCATCGGTCCATCCGGTTCGGGAAAATCCACCCTGCTTCGGTGCGCTACCATGCTGGAACAGATGGATGGAGGGGAACTAAATTATCTTGGAGAAAAGGCCGCATGGGACGGGCCTGATGGAAGGGCTGTCTATGCCAAAGGGGAAAAGCGTAAGGAAATACAGAAGAATTACGGCCTGGTGTTCCAGAACTTTCATTTATTTCCCCATATGACGGTTTTAAAAAAACATTACCGATGCACCGATCCATGTGCAGAAACGGGATAAGGAAGAGGTTTTTTCTGAGGCAATGGAGCTTCTTAAGAAGATGGGACTGGAAGATAAGGCAGAAGCATATCCCTGCCAGCTTTCCGGAGGACAGCGCCAGCGGGTAGCCATCGCAAGAGCTCTGGCCTTAAACCCCAGGATCCTGTTTTTTGATGAGCCGACTTCCGCTCTGGACCCGGAGCTTACGGGAGAGGTACTAAAGGTCATTAAGTCCCTTGCGGACATGCACATTACCATGGTCATTGTGACCCATGAGATGGCCTTTGCCAGGGATATATCAGACAGGATTATTTTTATGGCTGACGGAGTGATCGTAGAAGAGGGAAGGCCGGAAGAAGTATTTTCCTCAAGCAATGTACGGACAGAGCTTTCTGGGGAGGTATGGGGAAGGGTGAGAATAAGAAAATTTTATTAAACCCAAGGAACCCGTTGAAATGCTGCCCCTATATAGGACATTGAAATATAACAATTCCTATATGGGGGTATTATTTTTCAATTTACAATATTACAAGGCATAAGAAGCTATAAGCTGACCAATTTGCACTATATCGCTTGTACCAGTGAATTCAAACTTCACTTTTCCAACACTGCTAAAGTAAAGTTCCAACTCACTATCCAGATCAAATACTCCAGAAGTTTCAACGGAAAATACCTGTATTTTGGAATAGGGCAGAGAAGTATAGTCTTTCTTTTTACCGGTCATTCCCTGAACATTTACAGAGATAATGCGCTTATTTGTAAAAACGATGTAATCACGGATTCCTTTATAGCATCCTATTATTTCTTCGCCAGGAATAAAAAGATTAGCAACGTCACTTGCAGTAGAATTATCCACCTTTTTTTAGTTTTGCAAAAGAACCATTTTTAAAATCAATCATACTCATTTCTCCTTTTTCTTTTGTTTGTGATTAAGCCTGTATTCTTCTTCAAGTATTCATACACATCAAAAACATTTATTCCTATAACCACTAGGTGTATAACCAGTCACTTTTTTTAAAAACACGGCTAAAGTATTTCTCATCAGTATAACCCACATCTTTGGATATCTGACTGATGGACTGATGGGTCGTAGTGAGGTATTCTTTAGCTTTTTCTATACGGATATTAATTAAATAATCACTAAAAGAAACGCCTACTATATCGCGAAAACTATGGCTAAAATATCCATAGCTTAAATTGGCTTTTTGGGCCATATCTGATACGATGATAGACTTGGAAAAATGATTATCTATATAATTTTTGATTTTTAATATGTCATGAGTAGTTTCTTTTGAGTAAGAATTATCAGGAAGTTCAAGATCAGGTTTTGAAATTTTACCTGCAATTCTTTCTAATATACTGTGAAAGTTTTCTTTGTCAAACTCTGTTTTTACTATATAATCAATAACCCCCAGTCTAAGCATCTTTTGAAGTAAATTGAATTCAGTGTGCATAGTGAGAATAACGTAGTTTAAATGTGGATAGAGTGGCCGCGCGGTCTCTATAAAAGTCACACCGTCCATAACAGGCATCTCGATATCTACTAGTACTAAATCAACTGTGATATCCTTTAATAATTCTAATGCCTTCTTTCCGTCTGATACATCTGCGACTACTTCCATGGCATAAGAAGAAAATGGCATAAGTAATTTGATCCCTTTACGAGTAATAGGGTCATCATCTACGATTAAAACTTTGATCATCATAGTCTCCTTTCATTTGAGGTATGGTGATTTCTATATGAGTTTCTTCCCCATATACACTGCTAATATTAAAACAATAATGGCCAGAATAGAAATCATCAAGCGATTGAAATATATATGATAAGCCGATACCAAAGTGTTCGTCGCTTTGCTCATCTTTTAAATCTATATACGGCCTGTTACAATACTGTTTGCTATTATATAAGATGATTAGTTTGTTAAGGGTATCTGCACCTATTCCGGTGCCATTGTCATTAATATGTATGGTAATATGATCATGTACAACTACATGAATATTTATTTGCATATTGTCTTTGTATCCATGTAAAATGGAATTTTCGATAATTGGCTGCAGTATAAACTTGGGACAAGCATAATCTAGCAGATCATCATCAGGTTCTTTGGTTATATTGAGGGAAAAATTATATCTGACTTTTTGTAAATCGGCATAATAAGTAATAGTGATTAGTTCTTTATTTAATGTGGTACTTATATTATCTTTATCTAAATTATAACTAAGTAAATGAGATAAAGATTGAGTGATATTATCTATCTCTGGTTCATCATTAATCAAGGCCAGCCAATGCAAAGTGTTGAGTGTATTCATAATGAAATGAGGATTGATTTGGCTGCGTAATTTTTCAAGCTGTATCGTGTAGTTGATTTTCTCCTCTTCTTTTGTCTTGTTTAAAAGATAATTTACTTCTTTCTGTAAACTTTTAATACGTACAAATAAATTATGATATTCAGGAATATTAGTTTGCAGTTCGCCGCTCTGCATATCATCAGAAAGAAAACTATTTAACTGCTTTTCTATTAAAGTGAGTGGTTTATAAGTACTCTTAAAAAAATACAATTCCTACAATAGATACAATAATAAGCAGCAGTATACTGGAAATTAAAAAGTTAATGGTAATAGAAGACAATTCCTTATTGTAAGTATCATAGGAAATCGTACCATATATAATCCAGCCTTGATTAGCTGCATGGGTATAGGTATACTTTATATTTGTATTATTTTGGATATTATTCTTGGATTGATCGGAAGACCTAAAGTATATATCGTCAAAGGAACTGTATGCTTTGCCTAAAATTTTAGAAATTGAATAGAAACCAGATTCTATAGATATCATATACCGATCTTCAGAATCTAATTTTAATCTTCTGTTGAGAATAATGACAGGTCTGTTAATAAAATGACTTTGACTTTGCCTTGGTGCTATAAAGGATAATTCGTCACCACGATATAAATAGTCATTATCTGTGCGTACGGTCAAATCCTCGCTAAGTGGAAAGCTGGAAAATACTACTTTATCATCTTTGGTATCATAGATATATATAAGGCCAATGTCTTCATTGGCATAGTAAGCAAGTTAATAGTATTACGTAAATTTACATAATAATTATTCTTATCTATAATATTAGCGGAACTTATATAGTCTAAAAGATTGGACCTAATGTCATTACTTTGTGATAACTGTTCAGAAGTAAGAGTTAGCTGCCATATCACATCTTCCAGCGAATTGGAAGCTTCATAAAGAGTACGGCTATAATTATCATTTATCTTAGTTCGCATACTATTAATAAACTGATATGTGATAAAAATATAGGTAGAGATACTAAGCAATATCAGTAATGAACAAAAAATAAAAATGCGCCTCTTAAGAGAAACCTGCAAGATCTTCATGGTAAATAATCCTTATACTATACAGCATTTTGACTGGAAGCAGTATAAATCATTTTACAGTTCAGTCTGTAAGCTATAAATCAGGCTGAACTGTTATCAAATTACTGCCTATATTATACAAAAATCTATATTTTAAGTCAATTGTTTGGACATAAACAATAAAAAAAGGTGGACTATTTTGCTTTGAAAGTAAAATTTGAATAAAAACAAAAGAAATATAACTAAAAAAATCCACTATGAAATCAAAATAAACAGTGTTAAAATTGTGAAAAAGTTGTAAAGTATTTGTATGAGTAAAGGTCGTTATTTATACATTGATTGGTCAATAGCAATAAATTTAATCATGGGTTCTGGGAATAAGTATGAAAGATTCCGAGAAAACATTAATCTTGAATGGAGGAAATGTATGAGGAAAAAAATCGTAAGGTATGGAGCATTGATGTTTGCAGGTAGTCTGACAGTTTTAAGCCTGGCTGCTTGCGGAGGCAGGACAAGTACTGCTAATAGTGGCAAAACCGCAGAAAGTACCAATCTACCGGTAGATGAGAGTGGTAATCCTAGTGCATTGGGTAAGTATAAAGAGCCTGTAACTGTGGAGATAGTACAAAGTATCAATCCTACGCAATCGTTTCCAGCAGGTCAAACCGTAGAAGATAATCAATATACCAAGTATGTCAAAGAAGTTATGAATATAGATATAAAGATCAAATGGCAGGCTGCAAATGGTGATGATTATACTCAAAAACAAAATCTGGCAATAGCTTCCAATGATTTACCAGATATCATGAGAGTAGGCCAAACTCAGTTTAAAGAGCTGGCAGATTCTGATCTTATAGAAGATTTGACAGATGTATATGCAAAATATGCCTCTGATACGATGAAATATGTCTTAGATACAACGAAAGGCGAGGCGATCGAGACTGCAACAATGGATGGTAAGTTATATGGACTTCCTGGAGTTACGCCAGAAGCAGATAGCTACAATCTTATGTGGATTCGTCAAGATTGGCTGGATAAGCTTGGCCTTGAAGTTCCTGAAACTGTAGAGGATTTACAAAAGGTAGCGCAAGCATTCGTAGATAATAAGATGGGTGGAGAACAAACAGTAGGTATCCTTGGAGCATCGGCTAATAATAATCTCTACAACAATTTCCTCTCACCAGCAAACAATCTTTTGACATTTGATGCTATATTCTCAGCTTACAAAGCATGGCCAGGCTTTTGGATCGAAGATACGAATGGGGATCCTATATATGGTTCTATAACGCCAGAGACAAAGGAGACTTTGGCAAAGCTTCAGGAAATGTATAAAAGTGGAGCCCTTGATCAAGAGTTAGGTGCCAGAAAAGATGCAGATGAAGCATGGAAATCTGGAAAAGCAGGTATACTATTCACTCCTTGGTGGCAGGGATATAGCATAAAAGATGCATTGGTTAATGATCCGGAAGCATCATGGATCGCATATGCATTGCCACTGGCAGAGGATGGGAAATGGTATCCTAAAATGGCCAATTCTACATCTACTTTTTTAGTAGTTAGAAAAGGTTATGAACATCCAGAAGCAGCAGTGCTTTTAAACAACTATCTGCTTCGTGATGAAGCTACTTTTGATACTACGGCAGTAGATCCACAATATTATCCAGGGCGTGTAGTTATGTCTCCGGCGGATGAGAATGCATATACTGTTACACAGCTCAAAAAAAGTATTAAATGGTGAAGCACCCGATGACTATGATAAAACGATCTATAAGAATCTGACAAAAGATCTTGATTCTTTAAAGAATGTTAAATTAGAACCTTATGATGATTTAAGAATTGCTACATGGAATCGTGATGATGATAACTTTGGCAGAATTTATAGTATGCTATGTGGCTCTGCAAGAGTAAATGAAGCAGATGAAGCAGGCAATATCGAAAGAGTATATAGTAAGATCTACAATCAAACGACTACTATGGAAAAGAAATGGGCTAACTTAAAGAAGTTAGAAGATGAAACATTCTTAAAGATTATCATTGGGGAATCTTCTGTCGATGAATTTGATAAATTTGTAGAGCAATGGAAAGCAGAAGGCGGAGACGAAATCACCAAAGAAGTTAAAGAATACGCAGCGAAATAATTCGTCAAAGATATTTGCATGAATGAGTTAAACGCTATATGATATGTGAAGTCCCAGTGTGTTTGATGAATTGAATCAATGCCTGGGACTTTACTTTATAAGGAGGCAGCATGGATAAAAAGAATGCAGCAGCTGTAAAAGTCACTAATAGGAAAAAGAGTGGATTAAAGCCTGTTACAATGACATATTGGGTAATGGTATTTCCAGCAGTTATATGGATGGTATTCATCAATATAGTGCCTATGTTCGGTGCTCTTATGGCATTTCAAGATTTTAAACCAGGAAGGGGGATATTGGGTTCGGAATTTGTAGGCTTAGAAAATTTTAAGTATATGTTTGAGATGAGGGATGTAAGGCAGATATTCTTAAATACTATTATAATAGCTGTATGGAAATTAGTACTCAATATCATAGTTCCTGTATCATTTGCACTTTTACTTAATGAAATTAAAAATGCACTCTTTAAGAAAATGGTACAAACCATAGTGTATCTGCCGCATTTTATTTCATGGGTCGTAATGGGAGGTATCATATTAGACGTATTTGCGCTGTATGGTCCAGTGAATAATATATTTTCGGGTCTGGGATTTACAAGGACAGTATTTTTTTACTAAACCTGCTCTATTTAGAGGTATGGCTGTAGGTACAGATGTATGGAAAGAGTTTGGATTTAATGCAGTTGTATATCTGGCAGCACTCACAGGAATAAGTCCTAATCTATATGAGGCGGCAGCATAGATGGAGCCGGCAAATGGCAGAGAATGTTACATATCACGCTTCCAGGTATTAAATCAGTTATCGTACTTATGAGCGTACTGGCCCTTGGCAATATATTAAACGCTGGATTTGACCAAATATATAATTTATACAATCAAGCGGTATATTCAACTGGTGATATAATAGATACATGGGTTTATAGAGTGGGTCTTAATAATCTTCAATTTTCACTCGCCACAGCAGTGGGTCTTCTAAAATCAGTAGTGGGATTTTTACTTATATCTACATCATATTATATCGCTTATAAGAAAGCAGATTATAGAATCTTCTAAGGGGAGGAAGACATAGTGGTCGAAAAGAAAACGTTGGGCTCATTTTTAGTTAAAGCTTTATTTGTAGTCATATTAGTTATATTAGCGCTTAGTTGCATCCTTCCACTTTTATATACGCTGGCACTTTCTTTTAGTTCTAAATCAGCAGCAGAAGCAGGATTAGTTGGATTTGTACCTGTAGATTTTACTACGTATGCTTATGATGAGATTATGAAAGATAAGAATTTTTTTTCACTCATTTTGGGTATCGATTCAAAGAGTAGGATTGGCGCTTATTATATCGTTGAGTGTGCTTATATTAGCATCATATCCACTTGCAAAGTCAAAGAAAGAATTTGCGCCTAGAAATATGCTTATGTGGACTTTCATATTTTGTATGATGTTCTCAGGTGGTACGATACCCTGGTATATGGTCATGAAAGATTATGGTTTGACCAATCGTGTATTTGGTCTGGCAGTATGTGGTGGTATACCAGTATTTAACTTGATTCTCATGGTCAATTTCTTTCAGGGAATACCTAAAGAATTAGAAGAGGCTGCCATGGTAGATGGTGCCGGACCATGGTATATCCTATTTATAATCGTAGTGCCATTATCTAAAGCAGTTATCGCTACAGTAGCATTATTTACTTTAGTTGGACAGTGGAATGAATTTTTCCAGGGCTTGGTGCTTTCTACAGGTGCAGATCACTATCCATTACAGACTTATATCAAACAATTAGTATTTCAGGTAGATACTTCCACCTTGACAGCAGAAGAAGTAAAACAAATGTCTACTATGTCAAATACTACTTTAAATGCAGCGAAGATATTCATTTCCATGGTGCCTATATTATGTATATATCCATTCTTACAGAAATATTTTGTATCTGGAATTACGCTGGGCGGTGTGAAGGAATAGATGCCATTCTGTCTTAAACGTTCTAAACATTTCTCTTTAACAGATCATTCTGTTAGTGATATGGAGAACATTAAAAGGTATAAGCTTCGTGTGGAGCTATAATCTTACAAAGTTAAGTATATAAAACACATCATTGGTATGGTTGTAATACATAGGAAAAACCGCCTTATAAAGGAGAAGTACCTTTATTTAGATATACAGGAGTGGGTAATTTAAAAGCATTGATAAGAAGAGGAGTAATAGAATGAGAGGTATAAAATATAATAAAATAGAAAATACATCTGAAAATTTTAAAATTGAATTAAATAACGGGGGTAAAATAATATCATTATTGCATCCAAGAGATAAATATCAAATGAACTGGGTAAGGGGAACGAATACTTGGGGGAGTATCAGGACTGAATTAGATTTAAGTGTAGACATAACACGTAAGTTTACGGAAAAAGGAGCATTTCGTGAAACATATACATTTACCAATGACACTAAATATGATATATGCGCGGTAGGGACTATGCTGGGAATTTATACGACATTTCCAGATTATTATACAGATTCGGTTATCTGCACTACTACGTGCTGCAATACTCATATTTGGTGTGGTGGTGCCAGCAGCTATATCTGTGCACTGCGAATGGGTGGAGGGGATATAAATTTAGGATTAGTATTAGTAGAAGGTTCTCTGAAAGGATATAGTGTAGAAAGAGATATCAAAAATAGCAGTAATGAACGCGGGGATTTTATACTTCACCCAGACAATATTCATCTAAAACCAGGGCAGTCGTATACGATATCATGGGAATTATTCTGGTTTGAAGATAAAGCAAATTTCGAGGAGAAAATCAGTGATTATAAAGATTTTATCACTATTTCTTCTGATCATTTTGTAGTATTAGGTGATGAATGTATAAGATTTAATTTAAAAGTAGGCACTGGTTCGCAGGAGAGTAGCATTATTGGAATTTCTGATAATTTTGAAAGTATTCAAGTTATCAGAAATAATAAAAAAATTCCATATATATTTGAAGATGGAGTATTTAAGATAGAAGAAAAACCCACAGAAGTTGGAGAATATATTTATGATATCATATGGAATGGTAAAACTGCTAGAGCTAGATTTTTAATATGCTCCGATATTATGACATTGGCAAAGAAACGATTAGAATATATAGCAGATAAGCAGCAATGTTACGATACAAATAGTTATCTGGATGGCGCATATCTGGTTTATGATACAGAAGAAAATTGCCAGTATTATGGTTATTTCCCAGATCACAATGCAGGGCGTGAGAGAGTAGGAATGGGAGTAGCAATGGCACTCTATCTGCAACACTATAAAGATGAAAAATTAGAACAAAGTTTAGATAAGTTTCTGACTTTTGTAAAAAGAGAGCTGATGGATGAAGAGACAGGTGTTGTCTATAATGATGCGCAACGTAATGCGGATTATAGAAGACCATATAACTTTCCCTGGATTAGCCTGCTGTTTATAGAGACATTTAAATTAAAGAAAGATAAGTACTATCTGGAACTGGCTTATAAAGTAATAAAGGCGTATTATAAAGATGATGGAGCGAAGTTTTATGCGATAGGTATACCTATGTATGAATCTATAAAGCTTTTTAGAGAAAATGGCATGGAGGATAAGGCGGGAGAACTTCTGGAACATTATGAAGAACATGGGATGAATATTGCCATAACAGGGAAACATTACCCCTCCCATGAAGTAAAGTATGAGCAAAGTATCGTGGCACCTGCCGCTATATATATGTGTGAACTTTATATGATAACTGGTGATGAAAGATATAGGAAAGCAGCACTAGAACAATTGGAAGTGTTAGGTTTATTCCAAGGTTCACAACCAGATTATCATTTAAATGAAGTAGCTATAAGACATTGGGATGGATTTTGGTTTGGTAAGAAGAGGCTGTATGGAGATACATTTCCCCACTATTGGAGTGCGCTTTCGGCTATAGCGTATCTAAGAAGTAAGGCAGTAATGAAAGATGATGAGTCTGATATGAAGGCTGTAAAAAAAGCAGATTATAGAGATAAGATAGAAAAGACATTTCGTGGTGTACTAAGTATGATTCATGAAGATGGAGGTGCTAGTTGTGCATACCTATATCTGATGGAAGTAAATGGAATAGAAGCAAATTATGCTGATCCGTGGGCCAATGATCAAGATTGGGGACTTTATTTTAATTTGAAATATCTGTGGGAAGATAAAGAAAAGCATTGACCTATATCGTGAATGTCATTAAGTTCATAATATGTTATCTCTAACCTGGAGATGGGCTGCTGCATAAGCAGTCGCAGCTGGTGAAGCCAAAAGTCTCTAATCCCATGACTATAAGCATATAAATTACCATTTTTAGGCAATTTATAAAATTTATTAAGAAAAAAAGATAAAGATTTTTCACAATCGGATGGTATACTTAATGTGAAATCATAGGTGATTTAGGAAAGAAAGAAGAGGAAGCTTATGAAAAAAAACATGGATTATGGCATTGGCTGTTTGTGCAGCAGTTTTATTTACGGCCTGTGGAAAATCGGCAAAGAATACGGAAAGCGTGGCAAATACTGTAACGGAAAGTACAGCTCCCAGCTCTGAGAATACAGAAGAGGTAAGCCAGGTAGCGCCGGGCAATGGGGCAGAATTTAAGATACTGGTGGGCACGGTCAAAAAGGTTGGAGATAACTTAGAGAGCTTGACTGTGGAGAGCGGCGGCAAGGAAATGAGTTTCGACTTAAGCGGTACGGTAGTGGAGACCTCTTATGCGCTGGAGTCGGAGTCAAAGGTGGAGGTTTCCGTTATCTATAAAGGAGAGATTTCCGGTTCCGATGCCTCAAATGCCAAGCCTGTCCTGGTATTGGACGGGCAGCAGAACATGAAGGTGCAGGAGGTGACCGGAAGTGTGACAGACCAGGCCATGAGCACCTTTACCATTAAAACGGAATCCGGCGAAGAGATCGGGTTTATAAAGGACAACTGTGAGGGACTGGACAGCGATGTGCTTGGAACCGCTGCCGATGACAGCAACGGAAGCGGAGCTATGATAAAAGTGACCTATGTGACTGTGACCTATGATGCAGGAAGCAAATCCAACTTCCCCTTAAGGGTGGAAGCCGTAAAGTAAAAAGATTAAAATCCCGAATATGCAGGTATCATTTACTTAAGGAAGTCAAGTAAAGAGTAGAAAAAGCTTGCAAATTCGGGATTTTCATGTACAATAATAGAGATGACAGAAGAAGGGGCCAATGGACCCCTATTTTGATGATTTTGGCTATCTGGAGGCGGACTGGAAACAGGAAGGGAAAGCAGCCGGAGGGCGCAGCGAACGATAACCAGATTGCAGAAAGGGAATTTAAGATGATTAGTGCACATAACGTAACATTAAGACTCGGGAAGAAGGCATTGTTTGAAGAGGTGAACATTAAGTTTACCGAAGGCAACTGCTACGGGATGATCGGCGCCAACGGCGCGGGAAAGTCCACCTTCCTTAAAATACTTTCCGGTGAATTGGAGCCTACAAACGGCGATATCGTCATAACGCCGGGACAGAGGCTTTCCTTTTTAAAACAGGACCACTTTAAATACGATGGCTTCCAGGTGCTTGACACCGTTATCATGGGAAATGCCAGACTTTATGAGATCATGAAAGAAAAGATGCCATCTACATGAAAGAAGATTTCACCGATGAAGACGGCATCAAGGCAGCGGATCTGGAAGGTGAATTTGCTACCATGAACGGCTGGGAGGCAGAATCCGATGCGGCGAACCTCTTAAACGGCCTTGGAATCGAGACAGATCTTCATTACAAACAAATGAGTGAATTAAACGGTGCAGAAAAGGTTAAGGTGCTTCTTGCCCAGGCTCTGTTCGGAAATCCGGACATTCTGCTTCTTGACGAGCCTACCAACCACCTGGATTTGGATGCCATCGCATGGCTTGAGGAATTCCTCATTAACTTTGAAAATACGGTTATCGTGGTTTCCCATGACCGTTACTTCTTAAATAAAGTCTGCACTCATATCGCGGACATTGACTACGGAAAAATCCAGCTTTATGCAGGTAACTATGATTTCTGGTATGAGTCCAGCCAGCTTATGGTAAAGCAGATGAAGGAAGCCAACCGGAAAAAGGAAGAAAAGATCAAGGAGCTCCAGGAATTTATCCAGCGTTTCTCCGCCAATGCTTCCAAATCCAAGCAGGCGACTTCCAGAAAGAGGGCACTGGAGAAGATCGAACTGGATGACATCAAACCATCCAGCAGGAAATATCCATACATTGATTTCCGTCCGGCCCGTGAGATCGGCAATGAGGTTTTAAGTGTTAATAATTTATCAAAAACCATTGACGGAGTAAAGGTTTTAGACAATATCTCCTTTACCTTAACCCGTGAGGATAAGGTTGCCTTAGTGGGACCCAATGAGATGGCAAAGACCGTTCTGTTCAAGATTCTTGCAGGAGAAATGGAGCCGGATGAGGGCGATTACAAATGGGGCCTTACCACCAGTCAGTGCTTTTTCCCGAAGGACAACACAGCGGAGTTTGATAACGATGACACCATCGTTGACTGGCTGACCCAGTATTCTCCGGAAAAGGAAGCCACCTATGTGCGCGGATTCCTTGGCCGTATGCTGTTTGCCGGAGAGGATGGAGTGAAAAAGGTACGGGTATTGTCCGGTGGAGAAAAGGTGCGCTGCATGCTTTCCAAGCTGATGATTTCCGGCGCTAATGTGCTGATGCTTGACGAGCCTACGGACCATCTGGATATGGAGTCTATCACAGCCCTTAACAATGGTCTGGTAAAATTCCAGGGAGTTCTGATTTTCTCCTCCCGTGACCATCAGATCGTTGAAACAACGGCTAACCGCATTATGGAGATCGTAAACGGACAGCTGATCGATAAGATCACCACCTATGACGAGTACCTGGCAAGTGATGAAATGGCTCGTAAGAGACAGGTATTTACCTTAACGGAAGAACAGGTCGAAGAGAACGAATAGCAGAAATAAATATTTAGGCAGACGCCGCAGTTTTGGCAGGAGAAATATCAGGCCGGAACTTGGGCGTCTGTTTTTTTTGCCTGGAATAGAAAGTGCCGGTGTTTGCCGGTTTTTCGGGAATTATTGCGTATTTTTTCCTCATGACGTATAATCAGACTTGGAAAGGAGGTGAAAATCATTGATACCATAGATTATTATGCCTATGCGTCCTCTATGAGAGACTGGAATCCCCAGTTTAAGGCGGTGACGGCGGTGGCTTCCCTGCTCTTTTGTATCGGGGCAAATGACAGAAAGGTGTCGGTACTGGTGCTTTTGACCATGGCCGCAGTCACCATACTGGCAGGCGGGATTCCCTGGAAGAATTATTTGGGCCTGCTTAAGATCCCTCTTGCATTTCTCTTTTTGGGGACAGCGGCCATTGTCATTGACCTGTCGCCGGTGCCCCATGGACGGGTGCTTGCTTCTGTTCATGGGGTTTACCTGTATCTGACGGAAGGCGGGCCGGAGCTGGCCCTGGGACTGATCTTAAAGGCGCTGGCAGCCTTAAGCGCCATGTACATGCTGGTGCTTTCCACTCCTGCAAGTGAGATCATCTGTGTATTCCGAAGGCTTCATGTTCCCAAAATAATTTTGGAGCTGATGAACATGATTTACCGGTTCATTTTCGTGATGATGGATACCCAGTGTTATATGAAGCAGGCAGCCGAGTCAAGGCTTGGTTACTGCGATTTTAAGACCTCCTGCCGCTCCTTTGGAAATACGGCTGGAAATCTGTTCGTTGTTTCCTTAAAAAAAAGGCCAATATCTATTATGATGCGCTTACCGCCCGCTGCTATGACGGGGAACTTTTGTTTCTGGAGGAGGAAAAGAAGGTAAAGGGGTGGCAGCTTTGGACTGCAGCCGGTTATTTTCTGATCCTGGTATGGGTGCGTCTGCTGGTTTAATTGTGTGGCAGAGATTACAGACGAAGGAGGTGCGGGAAGATGGAGGAAATTCTTTTGCAGGCAGAAAACCTGTGCTATTCTTATGGACAGGGAAAACAGGTGTTAAGGGAAATCAATATTACCGTAAGAAAAAGAGAAAAAATCGTTGTTCTCGGTTCTAACGGTGCGGGAAAATCCACCTGCTTTCTCAATTTAAACGGGGTATACTGTCCGGATTCCGGAAGAATCCTTTACCGCGGGAAAGAAATAGGGAAAAAGGATTTAAATGAGCTGAGAAAAAATGTGGGTATCGTTTTTCAGGATGCGGACAACCAGATCATCGCTTCTACGGTCTTTGCAGAGGTATCCTTTGGCCCTATGAATCTAAAGCTTCCAAGAGAGGAAGTGAAGAAACGGGTGGAGGATGCCCTGGAATACATGAATTTAAGTTCCATGAGGGACAGGCCGCCTCATTATTTAAGCGGAGGAGAGAAAAAGCGGGTCAGCATAGCGGATATCATTGCCATGGAATCCGAGGTGATCATATTCGATGAGCCTACGGCCTCCCTGGATCCGGTCAATGTGGAAATGCTGGAAGGGGTTCTGGATAAGATGAATGAAATGGGGAAAACTCTTCTGATTTCCACCCATGATGTGGATTTCGCATACCGTTTTGCAGACAGGGCGGTGATTTTTGCCGGTGGCCGCATTATTGCCGATGGGCCGGTGAGAGAAGTGTTTGAAGATGAGGATGTATTAAGTCAGGCCAATTTAAAAAGGCCCATCCTCCTGGAGGTTTATAACAGTCTGGTGAGGCACCGCATTTTAGCAGCAGGCGGGAGCTCTCCTAAAGATGCCGGAGAGCTGGAAATGCTCTTGGAGGCACAAAGAAATTGACAGAAAGCTATTAAACAGCTACAATACAAAAGTATTATGTGAAAGGTGCCTGTGAAAATTCTCCGCAGGATAATAGGGAAAAGGGTGTAAATCCCTTACGGTCCCGCCGCTGTAAGTGGGGAGCAGGGCTCAATAAATCACTGGGAAACCGGGAAGAGGAGCTGCTGTGTTGATGCACGAGTCAGAAGACCTGCCTTTCATAAGGAAGTTCGATTTGCCTTTGGCTCATCGAACGGCTGATTTACGAAATTCAGGCTGCGCCTTTATTAAGTAAATTATGCCTGCGATGCATCCGGTTACGAGCGATGACCGGATGCCGGGAAGTCTTTTTGTTGTACAAAGATTTGCCTCGTAAGCGCCGGTCTGATGTGTGGGAATCATCGGAATTTGGTGCTTATTTTATTGGAACACCCTTCGGGTATACCTTTACACCTGATAAAGCTGGGTGGGAAAACAGAAAGGAGAATGAAAATGAGTAAGAAAGAAAAAAAGAGTCATGAAACTTGTCGTCGCATTTGCCCTGGCCTTTGGAATTGTTCCAAGCGCCTATGGAATGCATATTATGGAGGGGTACCTTCCTGTGGGATACTGTATCGCCTGGGGAGCCGTCTGTCTGCCGTTTCTGGCAGCAGGATTTTTCTCCATCAGGAAGAGGCTTCAGGAGAACCGGAAGACCATCACCATACTGGCCATGTCGGGAGCCTTTATTTTTGTCATATCATCCTTAAAGATCCCGTCCGTAACAGGAAGCTGTTCCCATATGACAGGAACCGGCCTTGGAGCCATTTTATTCGGGCCGTCAGCGGTCAGCATCCTAGGAATGATCGTACTGATTTTTCAGGCCATATTACTGGCTCACGGCGGTCTTACATCGCTGGGTGCCAATACCTTTTCCATGGCAATTGCAGGTCCTTTCGTGTCTTTTGGAATTTATAAATTATTAAAAATGCTGAAGGTAAACAAAATGGTCAGCATTTTCCTGGCAGCGATGATCGGTGACCTGTTTACATATTGTGTGACCAGCATTCAGCTTGCGCTGGCTTACCCGTCGGAGACAGGCGGCGTCTTTGCTTCTGCTGTTAAATTTTTAGGGGTATTCGCACCGACTCAGCTTCCCCTTGCAATTATTGAGGGAATCCTTACCACAGTGATCATTATCACCCTTGAAACTTATGCCCTTCCGGAGCTGAAAGCAGTTGGATTTTCAAAGGAGGTTCAGTAATATGACCAGTAAAAATAAAAAGATCGTAGTAACTCTCCTGATTTTAGCCTTTCTGATTGCAGCGGTCCCCCTCTTTGCATTAAAGGGAGCCGAATTCGGCGGTTCTGATGATGCAGGAAGCCAGATGATATCGGAGATCCAGGGAAGGTCATATGAGCCATGGTTTACGCCGGTGATGGAAACCTTCATCGACGGAGAGCTTCCCGGAGAAGTGGAAAGTCTGCTCTTTTGTATCCAGACCGGTATCGGGGTAGGCATCCTGGCCTTTTTTATGGGACGGTTCGTGGAACGGAAAAAGTGGCAGGAAAAAGGGAAATCGGTTATGAGCAGGTAGCGAGGCGGATTGCGAATATCCGCTTGACCAGGATAAGAACCTGATTGAGGGTGTCTCAGAGGAAAAATCGTCTTTGAGGCACCCTCTTCCACCAGATTCTTAAGATCTTTTCCAGGGCAACCCGCACTGAAATTTCCTGATTGCAATATTTATTATGTAAGCATTTCATTTACATTAATAATTGCGCCCAATATATTGGAATCATTGTTATAGTTACATTTATCAATTCTAGTCGTTATAAATCCTTGGTCTCCCAAATAGCTTTTGCATATGCTTTTAAACTTTTCTTTGACAGCTTCGATAAACCAGGCTTCTTCTGATATTCCTCCATCGCTTCCTTGGCTGTTTTGTCTCCCTTTAAATATTTATCACATACTTCGCTCCCATAGATCGCTTTATCTTCCGAGGTTATCTTATTATTATAAATTTCAATTAAAGCTGTCATTGAGGAATCATTTCCTTGCTGGTCAATTTTTCCAGTCTTAAAATTCATAAATGACAGGCTGTGAAATTCTCCTGCATAGCCATCCTTACCATAAACACCCACCGGTGCCTGTTCCGATCATTAAAAATGCAGAAGAGCTGCTTCCTTTTGCATTACCCATTTTAAATTCACAAAGGCCGGTAAATAAATTCATCCCTTTCTTATTCTACGGGAAAATGATATACTATTTCTATCTTTTATCAGAGGTGAAAAAAATGAAAAAAATGATTTCTTGGAATGTAAACGGCCTTCGCGCCTGCGTGGAAAAGGGCTTTTTGGATTATTTTAACGAAGTGGATGCGGATGTATTCTGTATCCAGGAAAGCAAGCTTCAAAAGGGACAGATCGACCTTGATCTTCCCGGATATCATCAGTACTGGAATTATGCGGAAAAGAAAGGCTATTCCGGGACTGCCATATTTACGAAGGAGGAGCCTTTGTCAGTGGATTATGGAATCGGCGCAGAGGAGCATGACAGGGAAGGCCGGGTGATCACAGCCGAATTTCCGGAATACTATGTGGTTACCTGCTATACCCCCAATTCCCAGAATGAACTGGCCCGTCTGCCTTACCGGATGACCTGGGAGGAGGCATTCCTTGCCTATTTAAAAGGGCTGGAGGAGAGAAAACCGGTAATTTTCTGCGGTGATTTAAATGTGGCCCATAAGGAAATCGATTTAAAAAAATCCTAAGACCAACCGGAAAAATGCAGGCTTTACCGATGAAGAAAGGGAGAAATTTACCGTTCTTCTGGAAAACGGATTTATTGATACGTACCGTTATTTCTATCCGGAGCAGGAAGGCATATACTCCTGGTGGTCTTACCGGTTCAGTGCCAGACAGAAAAATGCAGGCTGGCGCATTGACTATTTCTGCGTTTCAGAAAGCTTAAAGGACAGGCTTTTAAGCGCGGACATCCATACCCAGGTCTTAGGCTCCGACCACTGCCCTGTGGAGCTTGTGATCCGATAGAGAGAACCAGACAGGAGAGAACGATAAGGAATGAATTTACTGACCATTGAACATTTAACTAAATCATATACGGAACGTCTGCTTTTTGACGATACCAGCTTCAGCATCAATGAAGGAGAAAAGATCGGGCTGATCGGCATTAACGGAACAGGAAAATCCACATTGCTTAGGATCGTGGCAGGTCTTGAGGAGCCGGATCAGGGGACCGTGGTAAAGGGGAGGAATTTAGATATCCGTTTTCTGTCCCAGAATCCAGTGTTTCATGAAGGCGATACCATTTTAGAGAGCATTGTCCGGGACAATGAAGGGCATGAGCACGTCTGGGACCTGGAAAGCCAGGCAAAGGCTATGCTGACCAGACTGGGATTTGCGGACTTTGATTCCAAGGTGGAGACCCTGTCAGGGGGACAGAGAAAACGGGTGGCATTAGTCAGTGTCCTCCTTGGGAATAACGACTTACTGGTCCTTGACGAGCCTACCAACCACCTGGACAGCAGTATGGCGGAATGGCTTGAAGATTATCTGAGGCGCTTTCGAGGGGCGCTTTTAATGGTGACCCATGACCGGTACTTTTTAGACAGCGTGACCAACCGGATTGTGGAGCTTGATAAGGGGAAGCTTTATAACTATCAGGAGAATTATGAAGGCTATCTAAAGCTGAAGGCAGAGCGTATGGACATGGAAGCGGCCACAGAGCGGAAGCGGCAGTCTCTTCTTAAGGTGGAGCTTGAATGGATGCAGCGGGGAGCCAGGGCCCGTTCTACCAAGCAGAAGGCCCATATCCAGCGTTATGAGGCCCTTCGTGACCAGAAGGGAATTGAGATCGATCAGACGGTGGAACTGGATTCCGTTTCAAGCCGCCTGGGGCGTACCACGGTGGAGCTTAATGATATCACCAAAGCCTTTGGGGAAAAGGTGCTGATGAAGGACTTTTCCTATATTTTCTTAAAAAAATGACCGCATCGGCATCATTGGACCTAACGGAAGCGGTAAATCCACCTTGATGAAGATCATTGCAGGGTGGCTGGATCCTGACGCCGGAACGGTCACCATAGGGCAGACCGTAAAAATGGGATATTTTTCACAGGAAAGCGAAGACATGGATGGCAGCGTAAAGGTCATTGACTATATCCGGGACGTGGCGGAGTACGTAAAAACAAAGGATGGAAGCATCAGCGCTTCTCAGATGCTGGAACGCTTTCTGTTTCCTTCAAGCGTCCAGTACACCACTGTCAGCAAGCTGTCCGGCGGGGAGAAAAGAAGGCTTTATCTGCTCCGGATCCTGATGGAAGCGCCCAATGTGCTTTTGCTTGACGAGCCGACCAATGATCTGGATATTCAGACTTTGACTATTTTAGAGGATTATCTTGACAGCTTCCAGGGGATTGTGGTAACGGTTTCCCATGACCGCTATTTTCTGGACCGGGTGGTACGCCGGATCTTTGCCTTTGAGGGACAGGGTCAGGTGGCCCAGTATGAGGGTGGCTTTACCGATTATCAGGCGGCTTTTCAGGAGAAATATCCGGAAGCCTTCCAGGCCAGGATGAGGAATTTTCAAAAAGTCCGGAGGCTTCTGAGAAAAAGGGCAAGGAAAAACCAAAGGGAGAGCGGAAGCTTAAATTCTCCTTTAAGGAACAGAGAGAATGGGAAACCATTGAAGAAGATCTGGCGGCTCTGGAAGAGAAGATCGAGGCTCTGGACAAGCAGATGGGAGAAGCTGCCAGCGATTACAGCAGGCTGAATGCGCTGATGGAGGAAAAGACAGAGCAGGAAAGGCTGCTGGAGGAGAAGATGGAGCGGTGGATGTATTTAAACGACCTGGCAGAACAGATTGAGAATCAATAAGAATCACAGTAAAAGGAGCAGAAGCTAACCCGGAATCGGATCAAGAGACGGAGGAGACAAGCGATATGGAACAGTACAGGATTGCAAAGCATGAGATGGGAACCTATCCTATGGGGCTATCAAAGGTATCCGGCGGAATCCGCCTTTGTGTGGCTGCAGAAGGGGAGAAATGCAGGGTCCTTATTTTTAAGGCAGGAGAGGAAACGCCGGTCCAGACCATTTCCTTTCCGGCAGAGTTAAGAAAAGGCGATGTATGGAGCATGACTGTTCTGGGAGAGGATTTTAACAATCTGGAATACTGCTATGAAATCGATGGAAAGCTGTTTTCTGATCCTTATGGAAAGCGTTTTACCGGACGGGAGGTATGGGGGGATTTTGAACACGCGTCAACCCTTTTAAGAACTCCCATTGAGTTTGTTGATTTTGACTGGGAAGAGGACAAGCTTCCTCAGATTCCATATGAGGACAGTATCATATACAGGCTCCATAACCGGGGATTTACAAAGCATGCCTCTTCCAAAGTAAAGCATAAAGGAACCTTTGATGCCTTGCGGGAGAAGATCCCTTACTTAAAAGAACTGGGTATTACAGCGGTGGAGCTGATGCCGGTAAATGAGTTTTCCGAGGTCATTATGCCAGAACACGTGTATGGAAATCCTTTTGGTGTGGATAAACCTGTTGGGAAATTGAATTATTGGGGATATACCTCAGGCTATTATTTTGCTCCAAAGGCTTCTTACGCTTCCAAGAAGAATCCGGCCCTGGAGTTTAAAAGCCTTGTAAAGGCACTTCATAAGGAGGGGCTGGAAGTGATCGTGGAGCTTTTCTTTACCGGAAAGGAACCGCCTTCTTTGGTTCTTGACGCGGTCCGGTTCTGGGCGGATGAATTCCATGTGGACGGGATTCATCTGGTGGGGACCCTGCCCTTAGACCTCCCCCGCCGGGATCCCTATTTAAGCCGCATCAAGCTATTTGCCATATCCTGGGATACAGCCTCTGAAGGTAAGATTAAGCACTTGGGCGAGTATAATGACGGCTTTCTGGTGGATATGCGCCGGGTATTAAAGGGGGACGAGGAACAGATGAATAATCTTGCCTTCCGTACCAGGAGAAATCCGGCCGGGTACGGCGTCGTCAATTATATGGCCAATACCAACGGGTTTCCCATGATGGATATGGTGTCCTATGATACCAAACATAATGAGAAAAACGGAGAGAAGAACCATGATGGCAGTCCCTATAATTATTCCTGGAACTGCGGAGTTGAGGGTCCCACAAAGCGGAAAAAGGTGATGGAGCTTCGGAAAAAGCAGCTGCGCAACGCATTCCTTCTTTTGCTTCTGAGCCAGGGAACGCCCCTTATTATGGCTGGAGATGAGTTCGGCAATTCCCAGTCAGGCAATAATAATGCATACTGCCAGGATAATGAGGTGTCATGGTTAAACTGGAATCTGGTCAGGACAAACCGGGATCTCCTGGAGTTTGTAAAAGCAGTGATCGCCTTTCGAAAGGCCCATCCGGTGTTCCATATGCCGAAGGAGCCAAGGATCATGGATTATCTGGCGTGCGGGTTTCCGGATGTTTCCTATCATGGAGTAAAGGCATGGTGCCCGGAATTTGATAATTTCCGGCGCCAGCTTGGAATCTTTTACTGCGGGGAATATGGAAGAAAACCGGATGGAACCGCTGATGACAACTTTTATGTGGCTTATAACATGCACTGGGAACCTCATGAATTTGATCTTCCCAACCTGCCTAAGAAGGAACAATGGCATGTGGTCTTTCATACGGATAAAGGAGAAGCAAACGGCATGTACCCGGAAGGAAAGGAGCCTGCGGCAGGAGGGAAACGGTTTCTGGTTCCGCCAAGGTCCATTGTGGTGTTTATGGGTAAGAAATAAACAGTGGTATTTGAAAAGTTAATTTACGGTTACGATGTTTTTGAGGGCAGTCAATCAGATTGCCCTCATTTTTTGTTTTTTTTACCTGGCATGAGCAACCCGTTCGTTAGATTTTTAAGTCTGATTTTTGGAGGACAGTTTATTCCCTGGTGTGTTTTCTTCTGCGTTTTTTTCAGAGAAGGCTGCATGGCAGCGTATATTCTTGACAACTTCTTGACATGGTCCCTTTTCATTTTGACACCGTCTTGATTTTTTTCTCTGATATGATTGTGAGCATAGGGATAAGAAAAATAAAAGGATCAGGAGATGAAATCATGGGAGCTGTTTTGATGCTGGTAAGCATTATCGGTGTTTTATTGTTAATTTATTTATTTTACATTTTATTTCGAGGTGACCGGTTATGAGCCATATTGTTATGCAGGATATATTTTATATTGCTGTTTTAGTTGGATTGTCCATTCCTCTTGGGATTTATATATACAAGGTTATGACAGGGCAAAAGGTTTTTCTGACTCCTGCCCTTGCCCCTGTGGAAAAAGGGATTTATAAGCTTATGGGCATTTCCTCCGGGGAAGAGATGAATGCAGGAAAGTATGTGCTTTCTGTTTTATTATTCAGCGGAACAGGATTTGTTTTTCTTTTTGGTTTATTGATGCTTCAGGGAGCTTTGCCATTTAATCCGGAAGGGCTGAAAGGAACCAGCTGGCATCTGGCTTTTAACACAGCCGCCAGCTTTATTTCAAACACCAACTGGCAATCCTATTCAGGTGAATCCACTCTGTCCTATTTCACCCAGTTTTCAGGTCTTGCCGTCCAGAACTTTGTGTCAGCGGCAACGGGAATTGCCGTTCTCTTTGCCCTGATCAGAGGATTTGTTTTGAAGCAGAAAAAGACCATTGGGAATTTTTGGGCAGATCTGGTAAGGTCCACGCTTTACATTCTGATCCCGCTTTCCTTTCTCGTGGCTTTGCTGCTTGTTTCCCAGGGTGTTGTTCAGACATTTGGCCCCTATAAAGAAGTTGCCATGCTGGAAAATGGGGCCTTGCAGACCATTCCCTTAGGCCCTGCCGCAAGCCAGATTGCCATCAAACAGCTTGGTACAAACGGGGGCGGCTTCTTTGGGATGAACTCTGCATTTCCTCTTGAGAATCCAACCGCCTTCTCCAACCTGATTCAGGCTTTGTCCATTCTGCTGATTCCTGCGGCCCTTTGCGTAAGTTTTGGAAGGGCAGTAAAAGATGGAAGGCAGGGGCGGTCGATCTACATGACTATGATGATTTTCTTTATAGCTGCCCTTGCTGCAACAACCATCAGCGAACAGTTTGGGGCGCCTGTGTTTGAACACGCGGCAGCCTCCGGCAGCATGGAGGGCAAGGAGGTGGTTCACGGCGTCGGCGCTTCCTCTTTATGGGCGGTGGTGACCACGGCGGCATCAAACGGTTCTGTGAACGCCATGCATGACAGCCTTACTCCCCTTGGGGGAATGGTTTCCATGTTTCTCATGCAGCTTGGGGAAATTGTATTTGGCGGCGTGGGAAGCGGACTTTACGGAATGCTTGCCTTTGTGCTCCTTACAGTATTTATTGCAGGCTTGATGGTTGGCCGGACCCCGGAGTATCTGGGGAAAAAGGTAGAGCCCTTTGATATGAAAATGGTTTGCTTAATTGTCCTTGTCCCCCCGCTATTAACGCTTCTGGGGACTTCCGCTGCCGTCTCCATGCCAGGTGCCCGGTCATGGCTGACCAATTCAGGAGCTCATGGATTTTCGGAGATCTTGTATGCCTTTTCTTCCATGGCTAATAACAACGGCAGCTCCTTTGGAGGATTTTACGGAAACACCCCGTTTACAAATATTTTAGGCGGGATCATAATGCTGATGGTCCGGTTCATTCCCATGACAGCTGTCATTTTCCTTGCTGGTAATATGGGGAAGAAAAAGGCTGTTGCCGTCAGCGAGGGCACATTATCCACCAGCAATGGCATATTTGTGGGACTTTTGATCGGAGTTATCCTCATCATAGGCGCGCTGAGCTTTTTACCGGCGCTGGCTCTTGGCCCGATTGCCGATTTCTTTACAATGCAGTGACAGAAGGTGATTAAAATGGAAAAAAAGAGTGTTGACAAGAGCATCTTTTATGATGCGCTGAGACAGTCCTTTGTTAAGCTGTCTCCCAGGGTGCAGGTGAAAAATCCTGTTATGCTGGTAGTTTTTACAGGAGCGGTCCTGACCGGTGTTTTGTATATTTTTTTCCTTTGCAGGTCTTAAGGAAGAAAATTCGGGTTATACCTTAACCATATCCCTGATTTTATGGTTTACTGTTCTGTTTGCCAACTTTGCGGAAGCCATTGCAGAGGGGCGTGGACGGGCACAGGCAGACAGTCTGCGCAGTGCCAAAAAAAGACGTAAAGGCAAGAAAACTGAAAACGCCATCCAATATAGACGATTATACTGAGGTTCTTTCCAATACCCTGAAAAAGGGAGATATTGTATATGTCAGGGCAGGGGAGCAGATCCCAATGGATGGGGAAGTGATGGATGGGGCAGCCTCTGTGGACGAAAGCGCTATTACCGGGGAATCAGCCCCGGTCATCCGGGAATCCGGCGGCGACCGAAGTGCTGTAACAGGGGGAACTACCCTGGTGTCTGACTGGCTGATCATCGAAGTAACGGCGGAAGCAGGAGAAAGCTTCCTTGATAAGATGATATCCATGGTGGAAGGTGCATCCAGAAAGAAAACTCCTAATGAAGTGGCTTTGCAGATTTTGCTCATAACCCTTACCATCATCTTTCTTGTGGTTACGGCAGCCTTGCGGCCTTTTACCGGCTTTGCAAGCCTTCAGGCAGGATCTGGCTCCGCCATTTCCATCACCAATGTCATTGCCCTTTTGGTATGCCTTGCGCCTACTACCATTGGCGCGCTCCTATCCTCCATCGGCATTGCAGGCATGAGCCGCTTAAATCAGGCAAATGTTCTGGCAATGAGCGGGCGGGCCATTGAAGCTGCCGGGGATGTGGATGTACTGCTACTTGATAAGACTGGGACCATTACCTTGGGAAACCGCCAGGCAAGCGAATTTCTGCCGGTGGCCCGCGTCACGGAGCAGGAGCTTGCCGATTCGGCCCAGCTTTCTTCTCTTGCAGACCAGACAGCGGAAGGAAGAAGCATTGTGGTTCTGGCAAAGGAACGGTTTGGGATACGGGGCAGGGAGCTTTCAGCCTGGGTGCAAGCTTTGTGGAATTTACAGCAAAAACAAGGATGAGCGGCATCGACTATCAGGGAAACGAGATCCGGAAAGGCGCTGCTGATACCATCAAAGCCTATGTGCTGGAAAAGGGAGGAAATTACCCGGAGGAATGTGAGAAGCTTGTAAAGCGTGTTGCTGAGGCAGGAGGTACTCCTCTTGTGGTGGCAAAAAAAACAATCAGGTGATGGGCGTGGTCTATTTAAAGGACATCGTGAAAAACGGTGTAAAAGAACGTTTTGAAGATCTGCGCAAAATGGGCATCAAGACCATTATGATCACCGGTGACAATCCCATGACGGCAGCGGCTATCGCTGCAGAAGCGGGTGTTGATGACTTTCTTGCGGAGGCTACGCCGGAAGCAAAACTGGCCTCATCCGTGATTACCAGGCCAAAGGCCATCTGGTTGCCATGACCGGAGACGGTACGAATGATGCTCCTGCCCTGGCACAGGCTGATGTTGCGGTGGCCATGAATTCAGGGACCCAGGCTGCCAAGGAGGCAGGAAACATGGTGGATTTAGACTCCAGTCCTACCAAGCTCATCGATATTGTCCGGATCGGCAAGCAGCTTTTGATGACTAGGGGCTCTTTGACGACCTTTAGTGTGGCAAACGATGTGGCAAAGTATTTTGCCATTATTCCTGTATTGTTTTTCGGCATTTATCCACAGCTGGAAGCCCTGAATTTTATGGGCCTGACCAGCGCCAAAAGTGCCATGCTTTCAGCGATCATTTATAATGCGCTGATCATTATTGCACTGATTCCTCTGGCTCTTAAAGGGGTTAAATACCGGGAGCTGCCGGCTGAAAAGCTGCTGACAAGAAACCTGTTGGTCTATGGCCTGGGCGGGATCTGCGCGCCTTTTTTTCGCAATCAAGCTGATCGATATGATTCTGGCCGCGTGCGGTCTTGTGTGAGGTAAATAGAAACTATGAAAATCATGAAATTATTCAGAACCGCTGTTGTATGCTTTGGCATAATGACCATATTGTGCGGTATCATTTATACGGCTGCAGTTACGGAGGCTGCCCAGCTGCTGTTTCCGGATCAGGCAAACGGCAGCATGATCCTTGCCGCCCAAAAGGATGGAACACAAAAGGAATATGGATCCCAGTTGCTGGCCCAGGAGTTTACAAAGCCCCAATATCTTATTGGAAGGCCCTCCGGCGTGTCAAACCTTTCTCCTGTCAGCAAAGAGCAGCAGACCCTTGTTTTGGAACGCATAAACTGGTGGCATTCCTTTGATCCCGGCAATCAGGAAGATATTCCCATGGATCTGGTTACGGCATCAGGAAGCGGCGTTGATCCTCACATTTCCCCTGAAGCGGCAGAATACCAGGTGGCAAGGATTGCAGCCGCCAGGAATTTGACAGAGGATGAAGTGAGAGGCATTATTAAGACCTGTACAAAGGGGCGCTTTCTTGGATTTATCGGTGAACCGGGCGTCAATGTTTTAAAAGTGAATTTAGCTCTTGATGGTTTGCTGCAGATAAAAAAGGTGGTATGATATCTAAAAAGTAAGGTGGTGGTACATGGATGGAAGTGTTTGATTACAGACCTGACCCTGATGCCATTTTAGAGGATATTCAGACGCACCGGGACCAAAGGCCGGGCAGGTTAAAAATATTTTTTGGATATGCTGCGGGTGTGGGAAAAACCTATGCAATGCTTGACGACGCCCAGGAACGCCTAAAAAGCGGGATCCACGTTTTAGTCGGCTATATCGAGCCTCATACCCGTCCTGAGACCATGCAGAAGCTGCATGGTCTGCCGCTGCTTCCGCCCAAAACCGTGTCATACCGCAATATAGAGTTAAAGGAATTCGACTTAGATAAGGCTCTGGAACTTAAACCGGAATTGATTCTTGTGGATGAGCTGGCCCATACCAATGCAGAGGGCGGGAGGAATAAAAAACGGTATCAGGACATTGAGGAACTTCTGGGAGCAGGGATCGATGTTTATACAACAGTCAATGTCCAGCACATGGAAAGCTTAAATGACGTGATCGAGAACATCACAAAGGTCAGGATCCGGGAAACTGTCCCGGATTATATCTTTGACCGGGCGGAAAAAATCGAACTGGTGGATATTGAACCGGATGAACTGCTGCTCCGCCTGGAAGGAGGAAAAATATATCGCTCTGACCGGGCGGAAACGGCCATGCGGAATTTTTTCACACAGGAGAACCTGCGGCTTTTGCGGGAAATCGCCCTGCGCTGCGCTGCGGATAAGATCAGCTCGGAGAATCAGAGCGAGCGGAGCTTATCTGATAAAATGGCTAATACCAAGCTGCTTGTCTGCATCGGCCCGTCACCCTCATCGGCAAAATGCATCCGGTGGACTGCGCGGGCGGCGGAGGCGTTTCACGCAAGCTGGGCCGCATTATACGTGGAAGATATAGAAAGTGAAGATTTTACTGCTGAACAACAGAAGACGATCCGGGCGAACCTGGATCTGGCAGAAAAGCTGGGGGCTGAGATCGTGAACCTGACCGGACATGATATTGCCGCCACCGTATCGGAATATGCCAAGCTTTCCGGTATCACCAATATAGTAGTGGGCAAAAGCAGAAATAAGAAAACCCTTAAAAATCTGTTTGATATGGATTTTGAAGACAAGCTCATCTTTCTTTTGCCTAACATAGAAATACACATCATACCAGGGAATATCATCAAACGCAGCTATAAGAAGCCGGGGAAAAATATAAAGCATGAGAATTTCCGCTTTACCTGGGCGGATACCGGAAAGACCCTTTCTATATTGATGGCTACCACCCTGCTGTCCCTTGGGCTTCGAAGGTTTGACGTCATGAACCAGAATATTATTATGGTTTATATTTTCTCCGTTTTGCTGGTTTCCCGGATGACAGAAGGATATGGATACGGGATCCTTGCCTCCGCAGTCGGCGTATTGACCTTTAATTTTTTTATTTACAGAGCCTTATTTTACCTTAAACGCAATTCAAGCCGGCTACCCCCTTACCTTTGCCATTATGCTTTTAGTAGCTTTGATCACCAGCGCTTTGACTGTGCGCATGAAAGCGGAAGCGAGGCTGGCAGTAAAGAGGGAACACCGTACGGAGATCCTGTATGAGATCAATAAAAAGCTCCTTGCCACAAGGGGCCTTGACCGGATCGTAGCTCTTACAAATGACTATGTTGTGAAGTTGTTTGGACGGTCTATAATCTTTTTCACCACTGATCCGGAACATGGAGAGGATGGGGAAGTAGGGCAGGCGCTGATGACATCGGTTCTTCTGTTTTAAATTCCGCCGATGAAAAGGCGGTTGCCCACTGGGTATTCTTAAACCAGAAACGGGCGGGAGCAGGAACCGATACCTTAATGGGAGCGGCAGCATTCTATATGCCTGTGATCTCTCAGGGAAAGGTTCTTGCCGTCTGGGGAATTTCCTGCAGGAAAGAAAACCTTGACCACAATGCCCGCCTGTTTTTGCGCATGATCGCTTCCCAGGTGGCAATGGCCCTGGAGCGGCAGCATCTTTCCGATGAGCAGCGGAACATTATGGTGGAATCGGAAAAGGAAAAGATGAGGAGCACCCTTTTGCGGGCAATATCCCATGATCTGCGCACGCCTCTTGCAGGCATTCTGGGGGCCAGCTCTGTAATCCGTGAAAATGGAGATCTGCTTGATGAAAATACCCGGAACAGCCTGGTCGCCAACATACAGGAAGAATCACAGTGGCTTATACGCATGGTGGAAAATCTGCTTTCCGTGACACGGATCAATGAGAATGCTCCAATCTTAAGAAAAGCCCGGAGGCAGCGGAAGAGGTTGTGGGGGAGGCTGTCAGCCGTATCAAGCGGAGATTCCCTCAGAGTAAAATCCTTGTTCATGTTCCGGAGGAATTCTTAGAGGTTCCGATGGATGGAACCTTGATCGTACAGGTGCTGATCAACCTTCTTGAGAATGCCATAAAATATTCTCCAGAGGATTCCTCCATTGAAGTCCGCTTGGAGAGAGATGGAATATGGGCCAGGTTTGAAGTGTTTGACAGGGGAAGGGGGATTCCCAATGAGGATCTGCCCCATCTGTTTTCAGGCTATAAGCCCAGCGAAAACAGAAGCGCCGATTCCTCCAGAGGAATGGGGATCGGCCTGTCCATCTGCAAAACCATTGTCAATGCCCATCAGGGAAACTTAGAGGCTGAAAACAGAAAGGATGGAGGAACGGTATTCTGCTTCACTCTGCCCTTGAAAGGAAGTGAATAAATATGGATATAAAACCAATGGTGCTGATCATTGAAGATGAAGATGCGATCTGCAATTTTATATCTGCCATTCTGACTTCAAATGATTATCAGGTGGTTAAAGCCAAAACAGGAAAGGAAGGGCTTTCCCTGTTTACCTCCCGTGTTCCCGATATCATCCTTCTGGATCTTGGCCTGCCGGATATTGATGGTGTAGAGATCCTTAAAACGATACGTCAATGGTCAAAAACGCCTGTGATTGTGGTTTCCGCCCGTGGTCACGAACGTGAGAAGGTGGCTGCCCTTGACTTTGGTGCTGATGATTATATTGTAAAACCATTTGGAACCTCAGAACTCCTTGCCCGTATACGGACGGCAATGCGGCACAGCACTCAATCGGCTGCCGCAGAAGCTCTGGGAGATGAAAGGTTTACCACTGGGAAGCTGGAAATCGATTATAATAAACGGGTCGTATACAAAGATGGAGAAAAAGTCCATTTAACGCCTATTGAATATAAGCTGTTGGTTTTACTGTCCAGGAATGCAGGCAAGGTGCTTACCCATGATTTCATCATACGGGAAATATGGGGGGTTTATACCGATGAAAGCCATACCCTTCGCGTCAACATGGCGAATATAAGGCGTAAGATAGAGGAAAATCCAGGAGCGCCCCAGTATATTCTCACGGAAATGGGCGTTGGATACCGGATGGTGGAGGAATTGGATGAAGGGTAAATGGGTATGGTATCGCAGCCAGAAACATGAATAGGCAAGTCAAATAAAATAGAATATGAGACTTTGGAGCAAAGAGAAGAGCGGGTATGATCATGGGATAAGGCCCCCTGTCTGACAATGAAATATTGTCAGACAGGGGGCCTTTGTCATAAAGAAACGCGGCCACCAGGTATAAACGTCCCTTAGTCCTCAGGATAAATAAGCTGGTCGTCATCGATTCCGTACAGCACAGAATCAAGGAATTTTCCAGCCAGGTATTTAGCCATTCCAAGATTCATGTCCAGGTAATTTCCGCAGTCTTTTGCGGCTGCGCCTGGTACCTCGCCTTCAAAATCCCGGATGAATTCATACATTTCCGTGATCAATGGAACAATGTCACTGGACTTGTAATCACCGGACAGCAGAAGGTAAAAGCCGGTGCGGCAGCCCATAGGGCCAAAGTACAGGATCCGGGAAGAAAAGAATTCATGGTTGCGCAGGAAGGTGGCTCCCAGATGTTCAATGGTGTGGATTTCTGCTGTATTCATAACAGGCTCAAAATTAGGGCGGGTCATGCGGATATCAAAGGTGGTAATGACAGAGTCCCCGGCCTGATCCCTGCGGGAGACATAGATGCCTGGAAGAAGTTTTAAATGGTTGATGGTAAAGCTTGTTATTTTTTCCATGGTTATCATGTCCTTTCTTAACATGGTTGCTTACGATTTGCGGGTTGCTTATCCCATGGTCAAATTATAATAAATAAAACGGTCCCATGCAATAGAAATCATGGATATTCTTTAGCTTGCAGTTGTTAAGTTCTATGGAAAAAAATAGTTTTCATAAGGGCTTTACGGTGATATCTGCCATCTGCCCCTGCCCTCCGCTTAACTGGTCTGAATACCAGTCTGATGGAACACCTTCATGCGTTTGCCGCGGAAAAATCAGTAAAGCTGTTGACAATAACCATTTATAATAATATAATGAAAAAAGTTAGTCGCAACTAACTTAATACATTTATTAAACGAGGAGATGAAATGAAAAAAAACAACGTATTAAAATTAACTACCATTATGGCGGCGGCCGTTTTAATGATGACAGCCTGCTCAAGTCCAAGCACTACAAAAACTACTGAAACCACTGCAGCTGAAGCGGCTCAAGCTGCTGAAACCACTGCAGCTGTTGAGAGCGGGGAAGCTTTAACGGTTGAAATTAAAGATGTTCATGGACTGGTTACAGTTCCTGTAAATCCTCAAAAGGTAATTTCTTTGGATAATAGAACTTTTGAAACATTATCAGACTGGGGAATTAAATTAGTCGCTGCTCCAAAGGGCGTAATGCCGGCGGGTTCCCCATATGTAGCCGATGAGTCTGTTCTGGATATCGGAAATCACCGCGAACCGAATCTTGAAATTATAGCAGCTGCAGACCCTGACCTCGTAATAGTCGGTCAAAGATTTGCGTCCTATTATGAAGAAATAAAAAAATTAGTGCCAAATGCAGTAGTTATTGATTTAAACTTTGATGTTTCTGAGGAAACGGATACACCTGGAGAAAACTTAGTAAACGGACTTAAGGATTCCACCGTTGCACTTGGAAAAATTTTTGATAAAAATAAAGAAGCTGAACAATTGACAGCTGACTTTGATCAGGCGATTGAATCTGTCAAATCTTCATATAATGGAACGGATACCATTATGAGTGTTGTGGTTTCCGGTGGAAATATCGGTTTTTCAGCTCCTCATTCCGGTCGTGTTTGGGGGCCCATGTATGAAGTGTTCGGCTGGGTTCCGGCATTAGATATTGACAATACCACTTCCGATCATCAAGGGGATGATATTTCTGTTGAAGCGGTTGCACAAAGTAATCCGGATTGGATTTTCGTATTAGACCGTGATGCTGCAGTATCTTCTGCAACTGATGCGGTTCCTGCTCAGGACGTTATCGATCAATCACCTGCTCTTCAAAACGTAACTGCTGTTTCTGAAGGACATATCGTTTATGCACCAGCTGATACTTACACAAATGAATCCATACAAACCTATCTGGAGTTATTTGGAGACCTTGCAAAGGCTTTGGCTGAATAGTATATAGGAGTATAGCTTAGAGTTGAAAAATACAGCGAAAAAAACGATTGGGGCTGGGAATTCTCAGCCCCAACGTTATTATAACAATAAGAAATGGACAAAACCTTTTATATCAGCGATTATCGTTGTTATTATTTTAGGTATTATATCACTGTTTACCGGAGTTTATGATATACAGGGTCAAGCGGATGGAAGGGATATGTTTTTCATAACACGGGTACCTAGAACAGCTGCACTCATGCTTACCGGAGCTGCAATGTCAATGTCAGGACTGGTCATGCAGCTTATTACACAAAATCGTTTGGTGGAACCTACAACAACAGGGACGATTGAATGGTCGGGTTTGGGACTTCTCATTGTCTATTTATTATTTCCGGCACCAACTTTAGTTTTAAGAATGACCGGGGCAATCATGTTTTCTTTTATAGGAACTATGATTTTCTTTCTGTTTTTAAGAAGAGTGAAGCTCCGTTCTTCTTTGATTGTACCGATCATTGGGATGATGCTTGGAGCAGTTATTTCAGCATTTTCTACTTTTGTAGGACTTACCTTCCAAATGACGCAAAATATTGAAAGCTGGTTTGTAGGTTCATTTGCAGCCGTTCAAATCGGAAGATACGAATATTTATGGCTGATTATTATAGTTACCGGCCTTATTTTTATTTATGCGGATAAGCTGACCTTAGCCGGTCTGGGGGAAGATGTCGCTACAAGTCTTGGAGTAAATTATAATAAGATAATTATTTTGGGGACCGGTCTTATTTCTTTTGCAGTTGGAATTGTAACAGCTGTTATTGGAAATTTACCTTTCTTAGGCTTAATTGTACCAAATATAGTTTCCATGTACAGAGGAGATGATCTTAGGAGTAATCTGCCTTGGGTATGTGTGCTGGGAATGGGTGTGATAACTCTTTGTGACATAATTTCCCGAACAATTATAATGCCCTTTGAAGTTCCTGTCTCTTTGATTCTTGGAACAGTGGGGTCAATTGTATTTATTGTTATCTTATTAAGGCAAAGGAGGCTAAGATGAACGGAATAGAATACAATACCGGCCTTCGTCATGAACACAGATCAGCGAGAGCTTTTCGTTCTAAGAAGGAAGAAAAAAAATATTGGATTTTGTTGATAACCTTGATTGTTTTGGGCGTTTTTGCTTCCTATGGGCTTTTGGTTTATAATAATCCGGTTCCAATTGATTCTCCTTCTTTTCTCCCGGTTGTCAGAAGAAGGATGTTCGCTCTTGTGGCAATGATCATTTCTGCAGTTTGCCAGAGTCTATCGACAGTCACTTTCCAATCGATTACGAGCAACAGGATTATAACCCCTTCCCTTTTAGGCTTTGAAGCACTTTACTCAACCATTCATACCAGTACCATATTTTTCTTTGGTGCCAGTGCCTTTATTAATTTTAGTGGGATCGGATCCTTTGTATTTCAAGTTGTTGTTATGGTCTTGATGTGCCTGATCCTTTATGGCTGGCTGCTTTCCGGAAAATATGGAAATTTACAGCTTATGCTTTTAGTTGGCGTTATTATGGGAACTGGTCTGAAGTCTCTATCATCGTTTATGAGAAAACTTCTTGCGCCGTCAGAGTTTGATATTTTACAGGCAAGATTGTTTGGCTCTGTCAACAATGCGGATTCGGAATATTTTCCTCTTGCAATTCCGGTTGTAATAATTGCAGCACTGCTTCTTCTGGCTTATTCTAAGAAGTTAAATGTTGTGTCACTTGGAAAGGATTGCTCTACTTCTTTAGGCGTCAAACATCAGGTTCACGTGATTTATGCTCTGGTTTTAGTATCTGTTTTGATGTCAATTTCTACGGCTTTGGTTGGACCGCTTACTTTTTATGGATTTTTAGTTGCAACTTTGAGTTATCAGGCAGCGTCAACCTATGATCACAGATATATTTTTCCAATGGCTCTTGCGATTGGATTTTTGATAATAACAGGTGCATACTTTTTTTATGTACCATATATTCAGGGCTCAAGGTGTAGTTTCGGTTATTATCGAGATGTTTGGCGGAATAGTATTTTTAATCGTGATTTTAAGGAAAGGTACCTTATGATAATAATAGATAATGCCAGAAAGTCCTATGATGAGGTAGAAATAGGACCTTTGGATATTAAAATACCAAAAGCAGGTCTCACTTCTTTGATCGGGCCCAATGGTGCTGGAAAATCTACCACACTTTTGATGATTGGAAGGCTTTTGGATATGGAAGAAGGCCATATTAAGGTGGCAGATATGGATGTGACTGAATCGAAATCAGAGGACTTGGCAAAAGTTTTGACCATTTTGCGGCAGGAAAATCATTTTGTAACGAGGCTTACTGTCAGGCAGCTGGCTGGATTTGGCCGTTTTCCTTATTCAAAAGGAAGATTAACGAAAGAGGATGAAGCCATTATTTCTAAATATATTGATTTTTTAGAGTTGACTGATTTGGAAAACAGATATTTGGATGAGCTTTCCGGCGGCCAAAGGCAAAGGGCATATGTGGCAATGGTTCTGTGCCAGGAGACGGAATATGTACTTTTGGACGAACCTTTGAACAATCTTGACGTTGCCCGTTCTGTTCAGATGATGGAGCATTTGAAGCATGCGGCCAATGAATTTGGAAGAACAATTGTGGCTGTTATGCATGATATTAATTTTGCGGCCAAATATTCTGATCGAATCTGTGCGATGAAAGACGGACGAATTGCCGCTTTTGGCACGGTAGACCAGATTATGGATTCAAACGTTTTGACCGATATTTTTGAAACCAAAATAGAAATTATCGAAGGGCCGTATGGGCCAATAGCAATTTATTGATTTAGTGCCTGTTGTCCGGTCCATGTCAATAGCAAGGCAAAATCATTCATGAAATTCACTTCCTGTCTCATAACATAGTATAGGTTATCAGAAATCGCCTTTTAGATTTCTGATAGAAGGGCTGCTTTTCAGCCCGTCCATCTGATTACCGGAAGCAGTTTCAGCTTCCGGTAATATGAGAAACAGGAAGGAGCGTCAGAATGGAAGAATGGTTTCGTTTATCAGAGGATGAGGCCCTTGTAAAGCTTGGCGCAGGAAAGAATGGACTGGATTCCAGGGAAGTATTGAAGCGCAGACAGATATATGGTCCAAATAGACTTAAAAAAGCGGAACGCAAAAGCGCTTTCCAGGTATTTCTGGACCAGTTTAAAGACTTATTGGTCATCATCCTGATTATAGCTGCAGTAATTTCTATGATATCCGGTGACGTAGAGAGCACAGGGGTAATTTTTGCGGTGCTTCTGCTGAATGCGGTGCTGGGGACAGTAGAGCATCAGAAGGCGGAAAAGTCCATAGACAGCCTTATGGCCCTGTCATCGCCGGTAGCAAAGGTGGTAAGAGAGGGGCGGAGGCAGGAAATCCTGTCAGGGGAAATCGTACCGGGGGACATCCTGCTTTTGGAAGCAGGGGATATGGTGGCGGCAGACGGCCGGATTCTGGAAAATTATTCTCTCCTGGTCAATGAAAGCTCTCTGACCGGAGAATCCGTTAATGTTGATAAGCGGACGGGGAGGATACGGGAAAAAAAGGTGCCTTTGGCAGAGCAGACAAATATGGTGTTTTCCGGTTCCCTGGTGGCAGCGGGCAGGGCAAAGGTATTGGTAACAGGTACCGGAATGGATACGGAAATCGGCAGGATCGCTTCCCTCATGAATGACACCGGGGAAAAGAAGACACCTCTTCAGGTGAGCTTAGACCAGTTTGGAAGCAAGCTGGCAGCAGCCATCCTGTTTATCTGTGCAGTGATTTTCGGTCTGAGCATCTACCGCAGGATGCCGGTTTTGGATTCCCTGATGTTTGCAGTAGCCCTGGCGGTTGCGGCGATTCCGGAAGCGTTAAGCTCCATTGTCACCATCGTTCAGGCAATGGGCACACAGAAAATGGCAGGAGAAAATGCCATCATAAAGGATTTAAAGGCAGTGGAAAGCCTTGGCTGTGTTTCGGTCATCTGTTCCGATAAGACGGGAACTCTGACCCAAAACCGCATGACCGTACAGCAAATCTATGTAAACAGCCGCCTTTATCCTCCGGAACTCTTAAACAAACAGGTTCCAGTACATAAATATCTGTTGTATGATGCTGTTTTAAATAATGATTCCGCCTACATAGAAGGAAAGCTGGTGGGGGATCCGACGGAGGCCGCGCTGATACAGATGGCCGAAAGGGCGGGCATGGAAGAGGAAGCCATGAAATCCTATTACCCCAGGGCAGGGGAAATCCCCTTTGACTCCCAGAGAAAGCTTATGAGCACCATGCACAGGATCGAAGGTAAAAGGGTTCTGTTCACAAAGGGAGCGGTGGATGTGCTGCTGCCCCGGATAAGCCATATATGGACAGGGGAAGGGATCCGTCCTATGAGGGAAGGGGACCGGCAGACTTTAATGGATCAGAACATGGAGTTTTCCAGGCAGGGGCTAAGGGTTCTGAGCTTTGCCTTCCGGGAAATGCATGAGGCTGAGAAGCTGACGGAAAAATCGGAGGCAGGCTATACCTTTCTTGGAATGACCGCAATGATGGACCCGCCCCGTCCGGAGACAAAGAATGCGGTATTAAGCGCCAAAAGAGCGGGCATCCGTCCGGTTATGATTACAGGAGACCATAAGATCACCGCTTCCGCCATTGCGGAGAAAATTGGCATTCTGGGTGAAGATGACCTGGCGGTCAGCGGACCGGAGCTTGATGATATGCCGGAAGAGGAATTAAGCCGCAGGCTGGAGCATATCAGCGTCTATGCCCGGGTTTCGCCGGAGCATAAGATACGAATCGTCCGCTCCTGGCAGAAAAAAAGGCCATATCGTAGCCATGACAGGAGACGGAGTCAATGACGCCCCTGCCTTAAAGCAGGCTGACATCGGGGTTGCCATGGGAAAAATGGGGACAGAAGTGTCAAAGGATGCTTCTGCCATGATCCTTACGGATGATAACTTTGCAACCATTATTAAGGCGGTTGCCAACGGCCGTAATGTTTACCGGAACATCCGGAATGCCATTAAATTTCTGTTATCAGGAAATATGGCAGGGATACTGTGTGTATTGTACACATCCTTCCGGGCCCTTCCCCCTCCCTTTGCACCGGTGCATCTGCTGTTTATCAACCTTTTGACCGACTCTCTTCCTGCCATTGCCATTGGAATGGAAAAGGCGGAAGCAGACCTTTTGGCCCAAAAGCCCAGAAATCCCAAAGAAGGAATCTTAACAAAGCGGTTTGTACTTCAGATCCTCCTTCAGGGGGCCCTCATAGCTGCCTGTACCATGACCTCCTACCACACAGGCATGGTGACCGGAAGCGAGGTGGCCGCCAGTACCATGGCATTTTCCACCCTGACTCTGGCAAGGCTGTTCCACGGCTTTAACTGCAGAAGCGGCCATTCCATTTTAAAGATCGGGTTTAAAAGTAATTTGTGGAGCATTATGGCCTTTGAAGCAGGAGCAATTCTTTTGGCAGCCGTGCTGTTTATACCAGGCCTTCATACCTTCTTTTATGTGGCAGATTTAAATGTAAGGCAGTTTATTACCATTTTCATATTTGCATTTATTCCTACGCTTGTAATTCAGGCATTTAAGACCATAAGAGAGAGTCTTCATTAAGAAAAAAAATACCCTGAAATCTTGACATACTTTTTGGTCCGTGGTACTATTAAGTATACATAAATAGATAGCCTAAGAGATGACAGAGCCGGGTGATGAGTGCGGGTAACCGTTCATTTCCAAGGCTCTTTCTTTATCCCTTGAGAAAAAATTAACAAAGGGTAAAATCAGTGGCAGCTGCTGGAAGGGGGAGGGGCACCCTTAGGCATATCTGTATGACAAAAGAGTAGAGGCGAGAAGGAGGAAACTATGGGAGATATGTCATTGCCTTAGATCAGGGCACGACAAGTTCCAGATGTATCCTGTTCGATGAGCAGGGGAACATCTGCAGTGCAGCACAAAAGGAGTTTACACAGATTTTTCCGGAGCCGGGCTGGGTGGAGCATGATCCCATGGAGATCTGGTCTTCACAGTTTTCCGTGGCCATGGAGGCCATGGGAAAGATCGGGGCTCATTACAGCGATATTGCTGCAATCGGGATCACGAACCAGAGGGAGACTACGGTGGTCTGGGATAAAGAGACAGGGGAGCCGGTCTATCATGCCATCGTGTGGCAGTGCCGCAGGACTTCGGACAGGATCGAGAAGCTAAAGCAGGACGGTCTGGAGGAGCTTATTATTGAAAGGACCGGACTGATCCCTGACGCTTATTTTTCAGGAAGCAAGATCGAATGGATCCTGGATCATGTAGAGGGGGCAAGAGAACGGGCCGAACGCGGGGAACTGCTGTTTGGAACCGTGGATACCTGGCTGATCTGGAATCTGACCAAGGGCTGCATCCATGTGACGGATTATACCAATGCCTCCAGAACCATGCTGTTCGATATACACAAGAAGTGCTGGGATGAGGAGATTCTCAACTATTTCCACATTCCCAGATGCATGCTGCCGGAGGTAAAGCCCTCAAGCTGTATTTACGGCTACACCTCTTCGGATGTCATGGGAGGAAAGATCCCCATTGCAGGAGCGGCAGGCGACCAGCAGGCTGCGTTATTCGGCCAGTGCTGCTTTGAGGCGGGGGAAGTAAAGAATACCTATGGAACCGGCTGTTTCCTCCTTATGAATACAGGGGAAAAAGCGGTGAGGTCCGGACATGGACTTTTGACCACTATAGCTGCAAGTGACCAGGAGAGCATTCAGTACGCCCTGGAAGGAAGTGTGTTCGTGGCAGGTGCTTCGGTGCAGTGGTTAAGGGACGAGATGCGGATGGTCCGTACTGCCGCCCAGACAGAAGAATACTGCAAGGCTGTGGCGGATACGGGGGGCGTTTACGTGGTACCGGCCTTTGCAGGGCTTGGAGCACCCTATTGGGACCAGTATGCAAGAGGAACCATTGTGGGGGTGACCAGAGGGACCAGCAAGGAACAGTTTATCCGGGCCACGGTGGAATCCATGGCCTATCAGGTCTGTGATCTCATTGAGGCAATGGAACAGGATTCGGACATTCATTTAAAGCAGCTAAAGGTGGACGGGGGAGCCTGTGCCAATAATTTCCTCATGCAGTTCCAGTCTGATCTGTTAAACACGGAGATCGTAAGGCCGGAATGCATTGAGACAACCGCCCTTGGAGCCGCGTACCTGGCCGGACTTGCAGTCGGATATTGGAAGAGCCGGGAAGAAATCAAGGCAAACTGGAAGGTATCCAGGGCCTTTGACAGCCAGATGGAGGAGGAAAGCCGGAATAAGCTGGTAAAAGGCTGGAAGAGGGCAGTTAAATGCGCGCTCTACTGGTCACAAGAAGGAGAGTAGAACGTGGAGGGGTAGGATTTGGAGGGTACATATTTATTATTTGGGGGAATTACCTTAACATACGTCATGATTCAGCTGGAATTTATGCTTCGCATTATAACAGCAGGCTTTTTGGGGTTTTTAATCGGCAGTGAGAGAAAAAAACCGGAACAAATCGGCTGGAATCCGGACCCACGCCATTGTGGCGATCGGTTCAGCACTCATGATGGTGGTTTCCAAATATGGATTCCCTGACATCCAAAACAGCGATGGGGCCAGAGTTGCGGCCCAGGTGGTAAGCGGAGTGGGCTTTTTAGGAGCAGGGGTCATATTTGTCCGGAACAATCTGGTAAATGGTTTAACGACGGCAGCCGGGATCTGCTACCGCCGGGGTAGGGCTGGCTCTTGGGGCGGGCCAGTACATTGTGGGCATATTGTCTGCGGTTCTCATCATTGCCATGCAGACTCTGACTCACCGGATCAACTATTTTGCCAGGTGCCTTCCTGCGGCTGTCTGCGGATGACCATAGCGCAAAAATCCGGGGCAGTAAAAAACATGGAAGAGTTTCTGGAAAAAGAAAAGGTTGAGATTGCTTCTGTGAAGATCAACAAGAATAAAAAGGATGAGATCAAACTGGAATTTGAAGTCATTTATCCGCCGGGCTTTAACAAGGGAGTCCTGCTTTCCAAGCTGGCAGAGGAGAATACCGTCATGGCAGTCAGCGAATAGGAGGGGGGAGGACCCGGCAGAAAAATCTTGACAATCCAGTCGGGATTATGCTAGCATTAAGACAATTAAATATACAACCTTTGAGATGAAAGAGTAAGGAATAAAGCGGAGTGATCCGTTTGTTTTCCTTACTTTTTTTATATGATTTGCCACTTATTAGGGTGACCATTACAGATATGGAGGAGAAGAACATGATGGAAATGAATTACGATGCAGCGATCATTGGCGGCGGCGTAGTCGGCTGTGCAATTGCGAGAGAACTGGCGCGCTATGACCTTAGCATCTGTGTCATTGAACGGGAGGAGGATGTCTGCTCCGGCACGTCAAAGGCCAACAGCGCCATTGTCCACGCAGGATTTGATGCGGCGCCCGGGTCTTTAAAGGCAAGATTCAATGTAGAAGGCAACCGAATGATGGGAGAGCTTTCAGAGGAGCTTGATTTCTCAATGATTCAAAATGGCTCTCTGGTGCTTTGTTTTTCGGAGGAAGATATACCCGCTCTTAAGAAGCTTTATGAGAAAGGCATAAAAAAACGGAGTTACCGGCTTATCCATCCTTTCCGGCGATGAGGTGAGGGCCATGGAACCTAATGTGACGGAGACGGTTGTGGCAGCCTGTATGCGCCTACGGGAGGGATTGTATGTCCCTTTGGTTTAACCATAGGATTGGCGGAGAACGCCTGTGACAACGGCGTGGAGTTTCTATTTAATACTGAGGTAAAAGTAATTGAAAAGACGGAAAAGGGCTATGGCCTGAAAACCGGGGAAGGAACAATCCATGCCGCCTATGTGATCAATGCCGCCGGCGTTTATGCCGACGTATTCCACAACATGGTAAGCGAAGAGAAGATACACATCACGGTGAGAAAAGGGGATTACTGCCTGCTTGATAAGGAGGCAGGTACCCATGTGTCCCATACCATCTTCCAGCTTCCGGGCAAGATGGGAAAGGGCGTGCTGGTAACCCCTACCGTTCACGGCAACCTGCTGATCGGCCCTTCGGCAACCGATGTAGAGGATAAAGAAGGCGTCAATACAGATGCAGCGGATCTGTCGGATATTATGGTGAAAGCTGCCTGGGGAGTAAAGAACATACCATTCCGCCAGACAATCACCTCTTTTTCCGGCCTTCGTGCCCATGAGCCGGGGATGACTTCATCCTGGGCGAGGTTTCCGATGCCGCCGGCTTCTTTGATGCGGCAGGCATTGAATCACCGGGGCTTACAAGCGCTCCTGCCATCGGCGTTTACATTGCCGATCTGGTTGCAGAAAAGGCAAAGGCTTCCCGAAAGGAGAATTTTAAGGCAACCCGGAAGGGAATCCTGGATCCTCAGAAGCTGTCTTTTGAAGAACGGGCAGAGCTTATTAAGAAGAACCCCCGGTACGGCACCATTATCTGCCGCTGCGAAGGGGTCAGTGAGGGAGAGATTGTAGATGCCATCACCCGGACACTGGGAGCGGTTTCCTTAGATGGAATCAAACGGCGTGTCCGTGCCGGCATGGGACGGTGCCAGGCCGGTTTCTGTGCCCCCAGGACCATGGAGATCCTGGCAAGGGAAACAGACAGGACCATGGAGGATATCTGCAAAAACAGGCCCGGCTCCAATATAGTAACCGGTCATAAATAAGGAGGACAGCAAAATGACAGAGCATGATATAGTGATAATCGGAGGCGGTCCGGCTGGTCTTGCTGCAGCAGTAGCAGCAAAAAAGGCGGGCATTACAGATATATTGATTCTGGAAAGAGAATCCTGCCTTGGCGGCATCTTAAACCAGTGCATCCATAACGGTTTTGGCCTGCATACCTTTAAGGAAGAATTAACAGGACCGGAATATGCGGCCCGTTATATTGAGATGGCGGAGTCGGAAAACATACCTTATAAATTAAATACAATGGTCCTTGATATCAGCAAGGACAAAGAAGTAACAGTCATCAACAGAGAAGATGGACTGTCAACCATAAAAGCCAAAGCCATAATCCTGGCCATGGGCTGCAGGGAGCGTCCCAGAGGAGCCCTTAATATACCGGGCTACCGTCCGGCAGGAATCTATTCTGCAGGAACTGCCCAGAGATTAATGAATATCGAAGGCTTCAGCGTGGGAAAAGAGGTAGTGATCTTAGGCTCCGGAGACATCGGGCTTATCATGGCCAGGCGTATGACCTTAGAAGGTGCCAAGGTAAAGGTGGTGGCAGAGCTTATGCCATATTCCGGCGGCTTAAAGAGAAATATCGTCCAGTGTCTGGATGACTATGGAATTCCGTTAAAGCTCAGCCATACGGTAATAAACATTGAGGGAAAAGAAAGGGTGACAGGCGTTACTCTTGCCCAGGTCGATGAAAACCGAAAGCCCATTCCAGGTACAGAGGAATATTACAGCTGCGATACCCTTCTTCTTTCCGTAGGCCTGATTCCGGAAAATGAGCTTTCAAGGGGAGCTGGCGTCCGGATGAGCCAGGTGACGTCTGGTCCTGTAGTAGGCGACCAGCTGGAAACCAGCTCGGAAGGCATCTTTGCCTGTGGAAATGTGCTTCACGTTCATGACCTGGTTGATTATGTATCCGAGGAAGCAGCTTTAGCCGGAACAAGTGCAGCCGCCTACGTAAAAGCGGCTGGTGAAAAAAAGGCGGCTCATACCGTGGAGCTGGCAGCTGAGAACGGAGTCCGCTATACGGTGCCTCAGATGATTGATGTGGAGAATATGGAGGATAAGGTCACGGTCCGTTTCCGCGTGGCCGATGTGTACAAGGACCGCTTTATCAGTGTTTACTATGATGATGCAAGGGTTTCCCACAAAAAGAAAAAGGTTCTGGCTCCCGGTGAGATGGAGCAGGTTGTATTAAAGAAAGACAGCTTTAAGGATTATCCGGAGCTTAAGAGAATCATTGTCTGTACGGAGGTGGAATAATATGGAGGCAAGAGAAATGATCTGTATCCGGTGTCCTTTGGGCTGCCCGTTGACGGTGCGCATCGAAGGGGATCAGGTGGAAGTTACAGGGAATTCCTGCAGCCGCGGGGAAGAATATGGAAAAAAAGAGGTTTTAAGCCCTACCAGAGTGGTGACTTCCTCAGTCCGCGTCATAGGCGGCGGCTTGGAAATGGTGCCGGTAAAGACAAAGCAGGACATTCCCAAGGATAAGATTTTTGCCTGCATGGAGGAAATCAGGAAGGTGGAGATTTCTGCACCTGTTCTCATTGGAGATGTGATCATTCCCGACTGTGCAGGAACCGGCGTTTCCATTGTAGCTACAAGGAACATTGAAAAAATATAATGTAATTTTCTGAAATAGCCTTGTATTTGCCGCAAGCTGTCTGGATAACTTCTGGCAGCTTGTGGATTTACAAGGCTATTTTGCATAAAAACAGGGGAATCTATGGAAAGTTTATACAGGAAATGATATACTGGAGAGAGATTTTTGAGAAAGAGGGGTTGCTATGAGGGTGTTCGCGCACAGGGGTTACAGTGGAAGGTATCCGGAAAATACCATGCTGGCGTTTCAAAAGGCGGCAGAGACAGGCTGTGACGGGATCGAACTGGATGTACAGCTTACAAAGGATGGAACCGTGGTGGTGATCCACGACGAAAGCATTGACCGGACTACAGACGGAACCGGTTTTGTGAAGGATTTCACTTATGAGGAACTGAAGCAATTCAATGGAGATGCTGTCTGCGGAGGGATTCATGGATTTGAGCCTGTTCCGACCTTTGAAGAATACTGTAAATGGGCGAAGGATCAGGAGCTTGTCACAAATATCGAAATTAAGACAGGCGTATATTATTACGAGGGCCTGGAAGAGAAAACCCTGGAACTTGTGTGCAAATACGGGCTTGAAAAAAAGGTCATCTTTTCTTCCTTTAACCATACTTCCATAATCCGCTTAAAGGAGCTGGCTCCCGGGATCCAGTGCGGCGCACTTCTTGGGGATCAGGGCCTTGGAAATGCAGGATATTATTGTGACCGGTATCATTTCGAATGCTACCACCCAGGGGTTAAGGGATTGACAAAAGAGGCTGTGGACAACTGCAGGAAATACGGAATTTTAGTGAATGTCTGGACGGTCAACGGCATGTCCGAATTGGAACAGGTCTATGAATGGGGCTGTGACGGAGTCATAACCAACTTTCCTGAAATCTGCAAGCGGTGGGTCCAGAGCAAAGAACTGTAGATAATACATAGCAGGAGCGAGGCATCTGGTTTCCAGAAGACTGCAGCTCCTGCTATCTTGTATGAGAAAAAGAACGTTAAAATGTGCTTTTCTTTCCAAGGAAAACCCGGAAAGGGCAAAAATTGCCTTGACGGTGGGGGAAAGGATTGATAAAGTAGAACGAGATCCATATTTTGTGGGGCGGAGGAATATTAATGAAGGCGATTGAACTACTGGAGGCTTCTCCGGTGATTGCGGCGGTTAAGGATGATAGTGGATTAAAAAGATGCTTGGATTCGGAATGCCAGGTGGTATTTATTCTGTATGGAAATATCTGTAATATCAGCAGCATTGTAAGGCAGATAAAGGAGCATGGGAAATATGTCATCGTCCATGCGGATCTGGCACAGGGCTTAAGCTCCAGGGAGATTGCTGTAGATTTTATTAAGCGGAATACTCATGCAGACGGAATTATCAGCACAAAGCCTCTTCTTGTAAAGCGGGCGGTCGAGCTGGGCCTGGTTGGGGTACAGAGAACCTTTATCATTGATTCTCTTGCCATGAGTACGACAAAAAAGCAGATTGACACCTTTCATCCGGATCTGGTCGAGATCATGCCCGGGGTCATGCCCAAGGTACTTAAAGAGATTCGCGCCTATACGGATATTCCTATTATTGCAGGCGGACTGATATCAGACAAAAAGGATATCATGGCGGCTTTTTCCGCAGGTGCGGATGCAATCTCTACCACAAAGGAAGAGCTATGGTTCATGTAAAAGGAGGATGTTATGAAATTAGTTACATACGAGGTTGACCGGAGAAAAGATATCGGGGTAGTGAGTAAGGATGAAATGTGGGTCTTTCCTCTCAGGGCATTTGGTATGGAGTATAAGGAGATGCTGGAGGTCGTTAAGGGGCTCACCCAGTCTGAGCTTGACTTACTGGAACATGCCTCCGGCCTGGATCCTTACAATAGCAACATCGTTGGAGCTGCCATGATGAAAGAGGTCATGCTTCTGGCGCCCATCCGGACACCGGATCAGGACATCATCTGTCTGGGGCTTAATTACATGGAACATGCCGAGGAGTCTGCCCGCTATAAAAAAGAAGATTTTGACGGGACACGCCCCAATGCCGTTTATTTTTCAAAGAGAGTGAATGAGGCAGTGGATCCATATGGAGAAATCTTAAGTCACAGCGATATGGTGGACAGCCTGGATTATGAGGTAGAATTAGGGGTTATCATTGGAAAGGATGCAAAGGATGTTGCCCCGGAACAGGTGAAGGATTATATTTTCGGATATACCATCATTAATGACGTCAGTGCCCGTAACGTTCAGAATGCCCATAAGCAGTGGTATTTTGGAAAGAGCCTTGACGGATTTGCCCCTATGGGCCCTGTATTCTGACTGCAGGCTCCATTTCCTATCCGCCGGAGCTTGACATTCAGTCAAAGGTTAATGGAGAGCTGAGACAAGACAGCAATACCCGTCTCATGATATTTAATATAGACCATATTGTCAGCGAACTGTCTAAAGGGCTGACCCTGAGGGCAGGAACCATCATTTCCACCGGAACGCCTAAGGGAGTTGGAATGGGATTTGAACCGCCGAAGTTTTTAGCGGCAGGAGATGAAGTGGAATGCCTGATCCAGGGGATCGGGGCCATTAAGAATAAGGTCGTGTAAGATCATATAGTTTCTATTGCAAAAATCCGGAAGAAAATCTGAAACATGAGACTTTCTTCCGGATTCTGTTTATACCCCAGCGCTGCAGGATATGGTTTTTGGAGGGGGAGAAAAGGGTGCGGGATCAGAACGGAAAACAAATCTATGGAAAAGGAGTAAAAGGAGCATGAATGAACAGATAAAAGACATGTGGCAGTATGTTGAGGATCACAGCGGGGAAGCTTATGAACTGCTTTTAACCCTTGGAAAGATACCTGCACCTTCTAATCATGAGGAACAAAGGGCCAGGTTCTGTAAGGAGTGGCTGGAAAAACAGGGTGCAAAAGGAGTGTATATAGATTCTGCATGGAATGTTATATATCCCATAGGATGTACCGAAGATAATCCTGTGGTGGTGTTTGCAGCACATACGGATGTGGTATTTCCGGATACGGAACCCCTTCCCCTTGTTGTGGAAGATGGAAAGGTAAAGGCCCCGGGAATCGGCGATGATACGGCAAACTTATGCGCACTTCTCATGTGCGGTAAGTACATCGCCCAAAAAGAGATTGTGCCCCAAAGGGACGGCATGCTTCTGGTGGCAAATGCCGGAGAAGAGGGGCTTGGAAATCTGAAAGGGTCAAGGCAGATCATTAAGGATTTTGGAAGCCGCATTACTGCGTTTTATTCTCTTGACGGGTACATGGAGGGGATTGTAAACGATGCGGTAGGCTCTAAAAGATATAAGGTGGAGATATTAACGGAGGGAGGCCATTCCTTTGGAAAATTCGGGAACCGCAATGCCATAGCCTATCTGGCATCTTTAATCGATACCCTTTACACACTGAAAGTGCCGGAGACAAAGACGAAGACCACTTATAATGTGGGGACGATTAAAGGAGGGACTTCCGTTAATACCATTGCCCAGCAGGCTGAGATGCTTTACGAGTTCCGCTCGGACAGCAGAGAAGATCTGGAATTCATGGACAGGCATTTTCATAGTGTGATCGAAAGCTATCGGGCAAAGCTGATAAAAGTAAACACCACTTTGGTTGGAGAGCGTCCCTGCACCGGAGCCGTGGATGAGAAGCAGCAAAAGGAACTGGCTGAACATGTTTCTGAAGTCATTTATAAACACACGGGGAACAGGCCGAAAACAGGCCCAGGCTCCACAGACTGCAACATCCCCCTATCCATGGGAATCCCAAGCGTCTGCTTTGGAGCTGTGAGGGGAGGCCTGGCCCATACAAGACAGGAATGGATTGAAACAGAAAGCTTGAAGGACGGCTACAGGATCGCCTTTGAAGTCATATTATCTCATTTTTAAGAGAAGAGAATTAACCGGTTCCGGACAGAAAGAAATGCACCTTGATCGGCTTTGATAAGCCCTTTCAAGGTGCATGTTCTTATTTTATCTGTGATTTCTCTGATTAAAACACTGCTTCAAAATCATTTGCGGCAGCCGTAACAGACTGCATTAATAATTTTCCACTTTTCTTTCAAAATAGGCCTTAGGATGAGCACAGGTCGGGCAAATTTCCGGAGCCTCCGGTCCTTCGTGGATGTAACCGCAGTTGCGGCACTTCCAGCCAAGAGGAGCATCTCCCTTAAAGGTCTTATCGTTCTTTAAGCTGTCAAGAAGCTTTAAGTAACGTTTTTCATGAGCAGCTTCTACTTTTCCTACGAATTCAAATTTCAGAGCCAGCTCTTCAAAGCCTTCTGCCCTGCATCCTCTGCCATTCTCTTATACATATCGGTCCACTCGTAGTTTTCACCGGCAGCGGCATCTGCTAAGTTTTCTTCCATGGTGCCGATGCCATGCAATTCCTTGAACCACATCTTAGCATGCTCTTTTTCCTGGTCAGCAGTTTCTAAGTACAGGGCAGACATTTGCTCATAGCCGGCCTTTTTGGCGGCAGAAGCATAATATGTATATTTGTTTCTTGCCATGGACTCACCTGCAAAGGCGTCTTTTAAGTTCTGTTCTGTTTTTGTTCCCGCATATTTGGACATCGTATAAACCCTCCTGATTTGAATTTTGAATGATTTGTACTTTATAAACAGGGAGCGGCAGCCTGTTCTGCCGCTCCCTAAGATGTATTAACCGAAGTATCTTTCTAATAAGCCTTGAATGCTTTGCCATGACGAGCCTCATCCTTTGCCATTTCATGAACTGTGTCATGGATTGCATCTAAGTTTAATGCTTTTGCACGTTTTGCAAGATCAAATTTACCGGCAGTTGCGCCATTCTCAGCAGCAACTCTTAACTCCAGGTTCTTCTTTGTGCTGGAAGTTACGCATTCGCCTAATAATTCTGCAAACTTGGAAGCATGCTCAGCCTCTTCGAAAGCAGCTTTTTCATAATATAAGCCGATTTCAGGATAGCCTTCTCTGTGAGCAGCTCTTGACATTGCAAGATACATACCAACTTCAGAGCATTCGCCTTCAAAGTTAGCTCTTAAATCCATCATAATGTCTTCCGGAGAACCCTGTGCAACACCGATTTCATGCTCGCAGGCCCAGGACATATCTTCATCCTGTAATTTGAACTTTTCAGAACCAACCTTGCATACTGGACAGAATTCAGGAGCTGTCTCTCCTTCGTGAACATAACCGCATACAGTACAAACCCATTTCTTCATGATCTCATATCTCCTTTTTATTTTGTAATATAGTTTTGTTATTTTAATGGCAATCAATAATAGTAATGATTACTGATATTAATTTACCATATCTTTATCTTTATGTCAAGCGTTATCGATAATTATTTTCAAAACATTCCTTGCAGGTCCCATAGAAATAAATGGTGTGACTTTCCACCGTGCCGTCCGCATGTTCCTGAGCAAGGTGGTTGATATTTACCAGGGGGTCCAGTGGCAGGTCGCTGACCTTTCCGCAATTTTTACACACAAAATGGTAATGGGGTGATGTGTCCGCATCAAAGCGATCCGCGCCATCTCCGCAAGTCAGCTTTTGGATTTCTCCCAGCTCAACCAGAAGGTTTAAGTTGCGGTATACCGTTCCAAGGCTGATATTGGGATATTCTTCGCGAATCAATGTGTATAGGGCATCGGCAGTGGGATGGTCGTGCCTTGACATTAGACAGGCTTTAATAGATTCCCGTTGACGGCTATACTTTAATGTTTTCATGGCCGCTCCTTTTCTAAAATAATAATTATATTAGTAATTGTTACTATTTAATAATAAAGGATTTCAGCGCTTTTGTCAATCCAGAGTTAAATAGTGTCTATATGTTCTCCCGTGCGATCCGTATGAATTCTTCCGTAGCCTGGGATAAATATCTGCCTTTGTGGCGGCCAAATGCCAGGACGCCGTGCTGCGCCTGTAATTTAAGGAAAAATAATGCAGCCCTGTTTTTTTCATGCCGGTATTAGGGCTTCCGGACATGAACATTCTGGGGTAAAAGGTGATCCCCATTCCTTTGGCTGCAAGGGCCAGCACTGTCTCAATATTCTCTGTCTCCAGAAGAATGGAAGGAGTGAGCTGGGCTTCCTCAAAGATTTCATCGGCAATGGTGCGCACCCGGTTTCCTTTGTTGATGAGAAGGTAGGGGCAGTCCTTTAAAAGCTGTACGTCCGCATTTTCATCCAGTATCTTTATTATCTCCTCCTGCTGGCCCGGAAAATACCGGTCCAGAATCTGGTCAGGAACCACAAGAAGGATCTCCTCCTCGCAGATAGGAATGGTTTCCACATGATCGGCTTTAAAAGGAAGAAGGTCGATCATCAGATCAATGTTTCCGTGTATCAGAGCAGTACTTAATTCGGAAGAATTTCCCTCTACCAGATGGATCTCAATGTTTGGAAACTTTTCCTTATAAGCGGGAAGGATGGCGGGGAGAAGGAAGCGTCCCCTGGTATGGGAGATGCCGATAGAAAGCTGTCCTGTAGTAAAATCCTTGATATCGGCCAGTTCCCGGTAGGTTTCATCCTTTAAGTCCAGCATCTGCTTTGCCCGGACCTTTAAGGCCCGGCCTGCGTAGGTCAGGGTAAGGGGCATGGTGCGGTTGAAAAGCTGGACATCGAATTCCTTTTCCAGATTGGAAATGTGGCTGCTTAAGGACTGCTGTGAGATGTATAACTGCTTGGCAGCACGGGTGATATTTAATTCCTCCGCAACCGCCAGAAAATATTCCAGGTTCAGGAAGTTGATCATAGATAAGCCTCCAGCTTGGGAATGTAGGGAATGAGCTTTTCAAGGGAAGTATTTACAATAAGCTCTTCCGGGAAATTCACTTCTTCAATAAGCTCTAACGCTCTTACATGGTTTCCCACATCAGCTTCCGTATGGGCGTCGCTGTCAATGATGATGGAGGCCCGGTAGTGCTTGCAAAGCTCCAGCATGGTCCGGTAATTTTCCGCGGCATTCATTCTTGGGCTTAAGGGATGAAGAGAACTGGAATTAAGCTCCAAAAGGGTATGATTCTCAGCGGCAGCGGAAACCAGGGTGTCATAATCCACTGGAAAACGGCTGTCGTCAGGGTGGCCGATGATGTGGATCAGAGGATTTTCAATGGCTCCGAGATAAGCATTTGTATTTTCGGCGGAAGTTCCGCTTTTGTAGCAGGGTTCGTGGAGGCTTGCAATGGAGTAATCCATTTTTTCCAAAAGACCTTTTCTCAAATCCACCCGTCCCGTGTAATCCATAATATTAAGCTCAACGCCCATGAGTATGTTGACTCCGTAGATTTTACGGGGGATCACTTTAAAATTTATGAAATAAAACTCATGGCAGGTTCCTGGCATCTTAGGTGCATGGTCCGTAGAGCCCATGAGGCAAGGCCCTTTTCAGAAGCAGATTTAGCCATTTCATATAAAGTGTTGTACGCATGTCCGCTGGCTACGGTGTGGGTATGCAGGTCCATTATGTCGTTCATGATTCTTGTCCTTTCTGTATCTGGCCTGGGAGATTCCCAGTGGAAAATATTTCATATAATACAACTTATCTGAACTTGCAACGCAAGTGAAGATAAAAGGCAGTGTTTTTATTGCCGTTAATATAAATATAACATATTTTTACTGAGAAAACTATAGTAATATCAGGCGGGATGTGATAAATATATAGGTAGATTTTATGCAGAACTAAGTGTAATATGAGTGGAGGAGATATCAATGAGCGAAGAGATGAAGCAAACAGACGTAAGGGAAGAAACAGTAGAGACTATGGCTGATTATGCAGCAGAGCTGGAAGCCTCCTTTAAAAGGGTAAAAGAAGGAGATGTTCTCACAGGGACCGTTATAAGCGTAGATGAGGACAAGGTCACTTTGGATTTAAAATATTATGCGGAGGGAATCATTGATAAAGAAAATTTAAGCAATGATCCGGAATTCAGCCTGATCCGGGAAATCCAGCCTGGAGACGAAATCACGGCAACGGTCATAAACCCTAATGACCGGGAAGGTAATGTAGTTCTTTCAAAGAAGCTGGCAAGTGACCATCTGGCCTGGGAAACCCTTGGAGCCATGTTAAGGGACCGAACCGTTGTCAAGGTCAAAATCGCGGAGATCGTAAAAGGCGGAGCCGTTGCTTATCTGGAAGGGATCCGGGGATTTATTCCGGCTTCCAAGCTGGCGGGGGAATATGTGGAGGACTTAGAGGAATATAATGGAAGAACCATTGAAGTCACAGTCATCACCGCAGA
>BBDR01000024.1 GCA_001312405.1 Clostridium sp. NkU-1
CTTTGGCCCCATGGTCAAGCGGTTAAGACATCGCCCTTTCACGGCGGTAACACGAGTTCGAATCTCGTTGGGGTCATTTAATGCCGATGTGGCTCAATTGGCAGAGCAGCTGATTTGTAATCAGCAGGTTATCGGTTCGAGTCCGATCATCGGCTTTTGGAAAATTTAATATATCCGCAGATTATAATGTTTAGGACCTTTAGCTCAGTTGGTTAGAGCAACCGGCTCATAACCGGTCGGTCCTGGGTTCGAGTCCCCGAAGGTCCACTGACACTGAACTAAATATTTGATAATCTGGCCCGGTGGCTCAGCTGGTTAGAGCGCCGCCCTGTCACGGCGGAGGTCGTGGGTTCGAATCCCATCCGGGTCGTTCTGTACAAAAAAGTACAGGCTTTACAAACCAGCAAGTAAGTTGTATAATATTTACTGCATCGTATATGGGATCTTAGCTCAGCTGGGAGAGCATCTGCCTTACAAGCAGAGGGTCATAGGTTCGAGCCCTATAGGTCCCATTTCCATGATAACGAGATGAAATACGCTTTGCGAATTTTGTTCGTTGTCGCGGCAGTCGCCAACTGCATGCTTGCATGTTCGCTTGGTTCATTGTTCGCGCAAATCATGAGAATGCCGGCGTGGCGGAACAGGCAGACGCACAGGACTTAAAATCCTGCGGGACTTACCTCCCGTACCGGTTCGATTCCGGTCGCCGGCATTTGCCTGATAAGGCAAAAAAAGTGAATATGTGTGTGTAGCTCAGCTGGATAGAGCACTTGGCTACGGACCAAGGTGTCGGGAGTTCGAATCTTCTCACGCACGTACAGAGAACCCTTATTTTATAAGGGTTCTCAAAATTTAAGGCATCCTGTAAAGGGTGCCTTTTTCGTGCTTGCTAACATGTATATCAATGATCAAAATAAAATTAATACAGCAGCTTACACACACACTGGTGGAGCGCATTGATACGAGTATAGAGCCTAACAGCAGACGCCAATTTAACAGTGGTTCTTAATTCATTAAATAGCAATTTAAATGGATTAACAAATGACTTTGTACTTTTATCAGCGGTAGAAAAAGTGAAGTTTGGATATGATAGCACTACATATACAAAAATGTGGGATATGTAAATGATCAATTTAGACGGGCTTTGCCGGTAAGGCGGCCGGCTGCGTCCTGTATAGCGTTGCCACGTCATACCAATAATAAGACAGTAATCCCTTAGGCTCAATTGTAAGCATTTTGTATTTGCCATGGTCAAAGGTTTTTGCCGTGTTTTTTTGAAATCATTAGAGAAAGCAAAGATATTTATGAAGAGTATCAGCGTTAAAGAAAAAAAGTATTTTTTAAACCTAACTTTCATCTAACCTTCATCCATGTATACTCAAGATGTAGCCGGGAAACAAAATAAAAAAAATTAATGGAGGTTTTAAAAATGAAATTAAAGAGAACTATGATTCCAGCTTTTGCAATGGCTTTAGTCGCAACCACAGGGGTAAGCGCATACGCAGCCAGCCACGAACTGAAGGGAACAATAGGCAGTATTATTGCTGATATCCAAACCTATGACGAAGGTGAAATGCCGGGTATTCCTGAAGATGCTGTCATGCTGAACAAAGAAGTTGTAGATGTAACCGTATCTGCTGACGCAGACCTGAAAGTCTATGATGAGGATGAGATGCCATCGATACCAGACGGTGCTGAACTTTTTCAAAAAGTGGTTGTTGAAGAATAACCGGACAAATGGTAAAATTATCTCAAAGCCGCACAGATATTGTGCGGTTTTGAGGCATTAAAGAAGGTGAGAAGTTATGAAAATACTGTTGGCAGAAGATGAAAAATTATTGTCCTCAGCAATTGCCAAAGGACTTAAAAAAGTGGGCTACGCGGTAGACCAAACCTATGATGGGGAGGAAGCGTTGGAATATCTTGAGATAAATAAATATGACCTTCTTATACTCGATCTTAATATGCCAAAGGTGGACGGCATTACAGTCTTGAAGACGCTTCGCGGAACAGACACCGAGTTGAAGGTATTGATTTTATCCGCGAGGAGCGAGATCGAGGACAAGGTACAGGGGCTGGACTGCGGTGCAAATGATTATTTAGCAAAGCCTTTTGATTTTGAAGAACTTACTGCCAGAATACGGAATCTTTTGCGCTGGTCTTTTACTTATAAGGAAAGTCTCTTAATTTGCGGCGGTCTTGAACTGGATATGCTTGGTAAGGCTGTTTCCGTAGACAGTTTACCCATAAACCTTACCAATAAAGAGTATTCCATTTTGGAGTACCTGATGTTCCATATAGGAAAGGTTATCAGTGCCGAAGAAATCATTGAGCATGTATGGGACAGCGAGGTTGATTTATTTTCCAACTCCTTTAAATATCACATGCACTCGCTGAAAAAGAAGTTGTCAGCTGGCGGGGGAGACTGCATAAAAAAATATCCGGGGGCAGGGTTATGTCATAAGAGAGGGGAACCAGGATGCATAAAATTTCTCTCAGGCTTAGAATTACTCTCTTGGTAGGACTTCTTCTTGTACTGCTTACAACCGTACTGACAATAGTTTCAATTCTGAGCGCAAACTATTACTTTGTTGCTCCGCAATTAGAGGAAGGTTCTTATGGGAAGATGAACAAAGTAATTCTGGATAACGCTCCAATAGACAGCAACCAGGATGTGAATGCCGATACTTTTAATAACCTCTCGGTTCAAATGGAAATCACGGCCGCACAAAGAGGATTTTCTTTTCAAAGCATTACAGTGCTAATTGTAATTATTATCTTTGGTCTTGGTGTCACCTATTGGATTATGGGGCGGGCATTGAGGCCTCTTACGGTACTAAGTGAAACCATACACGATATCAACGAGCATAATTTAAGCAAGTCCATTGAAGAAACTACTGCTAAAGATGAGGTGGGCAGCATCACTGCTTCATTTAACGGTATGCTTGACAGGCTTAAGAACTCTTTTGAGCAACAAAAACGCTTTTCAGCCAGCGCAGCCCATGAGTTAAAAACGCCGCTTGCCACAATGAAGACTACTTTACAGGTGTTACAGCTGGACGATTTACCAAGCACTGACGACTATAAGGATACCATTTTGGTTATGGAGCAAAATGTCGACCGGATGATTTGTATTGTCAGTGATTTGCTTTTATTATCCTCTCAGGAAAAAACGGAATTGGATGACGAAATTTCTCTCCGTACTTTGCTTTGTGAGATAGCTGAAGAACTCAAGGAGGCTATTCAAAGTAAAAATCTCTGTTGTATCCTTCCCCCAAATGACTGTTTGATTACAGGCAACCGTATGCTGCTGAGATCCGCTTTTTACAACCTTTTTGAAAATGCTGTCAAGTATAACAAGGACGGCGGCACGGTGGAGGCGAAACTTCAAAATACTCCTGACGGAAAAATCTCTGTATTAATATGTGATACAGGTATTGGAATGACAGAACAAGATGCGGCACGGGCATTCGAGCCGTTCTTTCGAGCGGATCGTTCCCGCTTACAACAGATTCCCGGCAACGGCCTGGGGATGTCCATCATACAGGCGATTATAGAACGGCATGGCGGAGAGATTCTTTTAGAAAGCAAAATTAACATTGGAACAAAAGTTACCGTAGTTCTGTAATTGTAAATTGGATAGCCTTTAAAAAAAACCGGAGACAAATAGCTGTACAATTAATTTATCACTTTACAAAATCAGCAAATGGGTGTATATTAACCATGTATCATAAATGCGCCGGTAGCTCAGCTGGATAGAGCGTCTGGCTACGGACCAGAAGGCCGCGAGTTCGAATCTTGTCCGGCGCATGAAAAGAACAGTTTTATTTAATCATGAAACTGTTCTTTTTTTCATATCTGCTTCGGTGGATTTCATTGGAAGTCCGTATTTATACAAATAATAGCTTGATTTTTTTTCAGAATTTATTATACTAAGCTTAGGGCTTTGGGGGAGATAAAATCAGGTGCGATGAGGTAGCTGTAGACAATAGGTGCAGTGCCTCTTTTTTTATATCAGGCCGTCAAATCAGGCCAGCAGGGAGTTTATTTATAGGTATGAAAGACGAAATAATAAAGAAGCTGGAACAGCTTCCTGGAAAAATCAGTTTTCTATATGAAAATTTGAAGACAGGAGACGGGTTTGCTTATCACGGACAGGAACCCATGATGGCGGCAAGCGTCATCAAGCTGTTTGTCATGGCGGCTGCATTTGAGAAGAGAAAAAAAGGAACCTTCCAGGTGGATGAACTGTTTGCAGTGAAAAGGGAGGACTGCGTTCCTTCCTGCGGCGCTCTTACTTATCTTCACGAGGGAATTCTGGTAACGGGTATGGACCTGGTCACCTTAATGATCATTTTTAGTGATAATACGGCAACCAATGTTTTGATTGATATTCTTGGAATGGAGGAGATCAACGAAACGATCCAGGGGCTTGGGTTCCGGCAGACCCTTCTCCAGAGAAAAATGTATGATATGGAAAAGTCAGCCGGGGAATCCAGAACTACATAACTGCCTGTGAAACAGGCAGGCTTCTGAAAATGATGTATGACGGAATTCTTATCGATAAGCAGTCCAGTGAAACAATGATTTCAATTCTAAAAAAACAGCAGCTATGCAGTAAGATCCCATTTTATCTGCAGGCTCTTTCGGATAGTCCGGAGATTGCCCACAAGACCGGGGAAGATACGGGGATCACTCATGATGTGGGGATCGTCTATGGAAAGGAGCCGTTTTTGGTCTGCTTTTGCGGAAATGAGACGGATACTCCTGCCTTTGAAAGGGCCATGGCTGAGATTTCCCTGGACTTATTTAAGCAGGCCAATAAGAAAATCCAGGAAATTGAGGGAAAATGAATGAAAATTGTAAAGATAGAAACAGCAAAGGTCAATATTCCTCTTGTAACACCATTTAAAACGGCTTTAAGAACGGTTGACAGTGTAAACGATATTGTGGTGAGGATCACAACGGATGACGGTCAGACTGGGTTTGGTGAGGCGCCTCCTACTGCGGTGATCACAGGGGATACCCGTGGCTCCATCCTGTCCGCCATTGAGGAGTTCATTGCTCCGGCAATTATTGGCATGGAGATTGAAAACCTGGATGGGATCATGAAAAAACTTCATGGCTGCATACTGAAGAACAGTTCTGCTAAGGCCGCGGTGGACATGGCTGTTTATGACCTTTTTGCAAAGTCCTGCAGGAAGCCCTTATATAAGATACTGGGAGGCGGGCGTGAGGAGATCGAAACGGATCTGACCATTAGCGTCAATGGTGTGGAAGAGATGGTTTCTGACAGCCTAAAGGCGGTTTCACAGGGCTTTCGTATCCTGAAAGTCAAAGTGGGAAAAGAAAGCAGAAAGGATGTGGAGCGGATTCAGGCCATCCGTCAGGCAGTGGGGCCGGATATCAGGCTGCGCATTGATGCAAATCAGGCTGGTCTGCCAAGGAAGCAGTCAGGATCATAAGGACTCTGGAAGATATGGGAATTGGCATGGATCTGGTGGAGCAGCCGGTAAATGCCCATGACTTTGAGGGGATGAAGCTTGTTACCAGCCAGGTGTATACGCCCATCCTGGCGGATGAGAGCGTTTTTTCTCCGGAGGATGCATTAAGGATCATCAGGGAACGGGCGGCGGATCTCATTAATATTAAGCTTATGAAGACCGGGGGTATCTATGAGGCTTTAAAGATCTGCGCCATTGCGGAAAGCTTTGGAATGGAGTGCATGATCGGATGTATGCTGGAGAGCAAGATCGCAGTGACCGCGGCAGCTCATCTGGCAGCCGGAAAGGGGATCATTACCCGGGTAGATCTGGATGGACCGTCTCTTTGCAGGGAAGATCCATACATAGGAGGACCTGTTTTTGACGGACCCAGGATTATTATGAATGAAGATCCTGGAATGGGAATCAGCAAGGTGGCGGCATTTTGTGACTGATGTAATGAAAAGGTACTAATCCCGTTCGGGTTAGAAATAATAGGAAAGTGGAGGAGAATTTATGAAAAAAAAGAAGACTGATGGCTGCGGTGCTATGCGCAGTTCTGGCTGCTTCTGCGGCATTGAGCGGCTGTAGCGGGAATAAGACCACAGGAGATGGCTCTAAGGCCCCAGGGAATGAAAACGGAGCAGCGGAGAGTGGAACTTCTGCTGTCTATACCAAGCTGTATGGTTCTGAGGCGACGACCCTTAATTATCTTACTTCCTCAGCGGAAGTTGATCACAAAATAGGGGCAAACTGTGTGGACACCCTGATTGAATATGATAACAAGGGACAGATTAAGCCGGGGCTTGCAACAGAATGGAGCTATGACGAGGCCACGCTGACATGGACCTTTAAGCTGAGGGAGGCAAAATGGGTGGATCATACCGGCACTGAGGCTGCGGATGTGACTGCCCAGGATTTTGTTGATGCCATGAAATATGAGCTGTCCCCTGAGTATGAAAGTGCAAATGTACAGAACCTTTTTGGTGTCATAGCCAATGCGGAGAAATATTATAATGGACTGGCATATAACGGCGGAGCGGATAAGGACGGAACGGTCTGGGAACCAATTGATTTTTCAGAGGTAGGTGTAAAGGCGGTTGATGAACATACCCTTACCTACACCCTGGAGAAAGAGGTTCCGTATTTTCTTTCTTCCCTGGTTTACGTAGTATATATGCCGGCTTATGGCCCGCAGCTTGCGGAACTGGGAAAGGATTTTGGTACGGGCGTGGATAAGATGTACTATAACGGTGGGTTTTATCTGGAGGAATTTTCTCCCCAGGAGAAGCATGTATTCAAAAAGAATGCCGCAAATTATGATGCGGATATGGTTTACATAAATGAAATCCAGGAAATCTATAATGCGGAATACAATACCATTGGACCTGAAATGATAAAGCGCGGGGAAATCGATTATGCGGAGATTTCCTCAGACATTCTGGACAACTGGATGAGCAGCGAGGATACCAAGAACCTGGTCAGCCGTGAAAGGCCGAAAACCAGCTATTCTTATTTCTATTGCTTTAACTTTAATCCTCAGTTTGATGCCCAGTATGAGCCGGATAACTGGAGAAAAGCGGTGAATAATGAAAACTTCCGCAAGTCATTATTTGCAGGCTTAAATAAGACAAAAGAAGTGGCGGTTCTGGAGCCTGCGGCTCCTGATGATTTTGTGATCAATTCCATTACGCCGGCCAACTTTACATTCAACGCAGATGGAGCGGATTACACTACAGTGGGCGATATGGCATCCCTTGGGCAGACTTTTAACGAAGCAAAGGCAAAGGAATACCGTGACCTGGCAAAGACGGAGCTTACGGCTGAGGGGGTTACCTTCCCGGTAAAGGTTCTGATGCCCTATAACCCTTCCGAGGTCAACTGGGATAAGGAATGCCAGGTGGTGGAACAGCAGATGGAAAGCCTGCTTGGCACGGACTTTATTGATATCATTGTGGAGGCCGGTCCTGCGGATGGGTTTTTAACGGAAGTGCGCCGAAACGGCAAGTTTGCATTGATGAAATGTAACTGGGGTGCTGATTATGCAGATCCGGAAACCTGGACTGATCCATTCTACCAGGCAAAGGGCGAGGAGGGATATGACCTTGGATATAAGTATGGAAATATTGCAAAGGCCATTGAAGAGGGGACCCCTTCCGCAGATGCGGCAGCGGAATACTTTTCTCTGGTAGAGGCAGCCAAGGATATCAAGGTGGATATCACGCCCGCTATGAGGCATTTGCCAAAGCGGAAGCGAGTTTGGTAAACCATGGATTTGTACTGCCTTTCAGCATTTCAGTCAGCAAATATGTAGCCTGCAAGCTGGATGTATTTGAAGGCCAGTATGCACCTTTTGGCGTATCAAACTTAAGGTATAAAGGCCAGCATCTACTGGACCATTACGTTTCCATGGATGAGTATAAGGCTAACAGGGAAGCAAACGGGAAGTAATCCCTTATAGCAGGCTAAAGAGCATGGCTCACTGCCTGAAGAAATAAACGGCAGGTATATACGCCGGATCATTGGCTGTAAAGCATATGGTCCGGCGGAAAAATACCGTCTGAAAAGGATGTGCCGGAGCTACGTCTTCTTCCGAGGGTATTTTTAAAAGAAAACACAAAGGAGCCGAGAAACAGATGTTAAAGTATTTAGGTAAACGAATCGCACGTTCATTTCTTACACTGATCATCATCCTGACCGTGGTGTTCTGTCTGCTTCGTCTGATGCCCATTGAGGGATATTTCCAGAATTTTGATAAGATGACCCCTCAGCAGATCCAGGTGGGATTAAAGGAGATGGGTCTTACGGATCCTCTTCCGGTTCAGGTGATCCGCTTCTTTAAAGACCTTCTTCACGGGAATCTGGGCGTGTCCAGGATTTACCGTTCCAATGTTCCTGTGTCGGATATTTTAAAGGACAAGGTTCCTGTTTCTGTGAAACTGGGAGTCTGGTCCATGGCAGTCTCTCTTCTTGTGGGACTTCCCATGGGTGCCCTGATGGCGCGGTATAGATACAGGTGGTTCGATAAGATCGGAACCTTGTTTGTTGTCTGCATCCAGGCAGTTCCGGCGGCTGTTTATTTTCTGTATATCCAGCTCTACGGCACCAAGCTGATGGGGGTGGGATTGTTATTCCAGATCAATGATCCGAAATACTGGGTCCTTCCGGTTCTATCCATGTCCCTTGGAAATATAGCCTTTTACGGCATGTGGCTGAGAAGGTATATGGTGGATGAAAGCAATAAGGATTATGTAAAATTAGCGAAGGCAAAGGGGATGTCAGAGGGCGGAGTCATGTTTAAGCATATTTTCCGCAATGCTTTTGTTCCTTTGGCCCAGTATATCCCCACCGCATTTTTAAATACTGTGATCGGGTCCATTTATATTGAATCCCTGTACAGCATTCCGGGAATGGGAGGGCTTCTTGTTACGGTGATTAAAAAGCACGATAATACCATGGTCCAGGGCATTGTCTTACTCTATGCCTGCGTAGGCGTTATGGGGCTTTTACTGGGTGACCTTCTCATGGTATTATTGGATCCCAGGATCAGCCTGGGAAAGAAAGAAGGTGACAGATGATGAAGCAGTTCTCTTACCGTCATACAAAGGAAGCGGAATTCATGGAAACCATGGAGGAAGGATCGTTGTTTTCCTTTGCAGGCTTTAATGAAAGAGAAGCGGAGAAAACAGGATACAGCAATTATTCCTACTGGTACAGCACCTTCCGCGCCTTTTTAAAGAACAGGGGAGCCTTTGTCCTTCTGGTGCTTTTGATTCTTCTCCTGGCATTTACATTTATCCAGCCCTATCTGCCGGGACAGTATGATCCCAATATGATCATCAATGATGCAAAGGGGATGCAGTACCGCAATGTTCCTCCGGGAAAAGACTTTATTCTGGGAACCAATTCCATTGGACAGGATCTCTGGGCAAGGATCTGGGCGGGAACCAGGACCTCTTTGATCATCGGTCTGTCCGTGGCTTTAGCGGAGGCAGTTATTGGCATAACCGTGGGCGTGATCTGGGGATATGTGAGAAAGGCGGATTTCATTCTTACGGAAATTTACAATATCATTGACAACATTCCCAATACCATTGTCCTGATTTTGATCTCTTATATTTTAAAGCCCAGTGTGAAGACCCTGGTGTTTGCCATGTGCCTGACCGGCTGGATTCAGATGGCCAGGTTCATCAGGAATCAGATCCTTATTATCCGGGACAGGGATTATAATGTTGCCAGCCGCTGTCTGGGGACTCCTGTCAGCCGGATCATTTTAAGAAACCTGCTTCCTTATCTGGTGTCGGTGATCATGCTGCGTATGGCATTAACCATTCCGGCTGCCATTGGAAATGAAGTATTTATTACATACATTGGTTTAGGACTTCCGGTGAATATTCCCAGTCTTGGCAATCTGATCAACGAGGGACGGGCTTTGATTACTACCCCTGCTTTGCGTTACCAGCTGGTTTACCCAACTATTATTTTATCCTTTGTCACCATATCGTTTTATATCATCGGCAATGCCTTTTCGGATGCCGCTGATCCCAAGAATCACATGTAAGGAGGGACAGCATGAATCAGGAGAAGATTTTAGAGGTAAACGATCTGGACATCAAATTTGAATTAAGAGGAAAAACCCTCCATGCCATACGGGGGATTTCCCTGGAATTATATAAGGGAGAGATTCTGGCGATTGTAGGAGAATCGGGAAGCGGAAAGTCTGTTTTCACCAAATCCTTTATGGGGCTTTTGGAGAGAAACGGATATGTGGATGGCGGACGGGCTGTTTATTACGGGGCTGATGACAGTGGGGAAATTGAATTAACAGCCATAAAGAGGGAGAAGGACTGGTTAAAGATACGGGGGCGTGAGATTGGAATGATCATGCAGGATCCCATGACCAGCTTAAATCCCTTAAAAACCATTGGGGTTCAGATCATGGAAGCGGTGCTGCTTCATCAGAAGGTGGGGCGTTTGGAAGCGAAGAAACGGACCCTTAAATATTTAGCAGATGTGGGAATTCAGGACCCGGAACAAAGATTTAACCAGTATCCTCATGAATTTTCCGGGGGGATGCGTCAGCGGGTAGTGATCGCCATTGCCATTGCCTGCAATCCCCAGATCCTTATTTGTGATGAACCGACTACGGCTCTTGACGTGACCATACAGGCCCAGATCCTGGACCTGCTTAAAGAACTGCGGCACAAATACAGGCTTTCAGTGATTTTGATCACCCATGACCTGGGGGTGGTAGCCAACATCGCAGACAGGGTGGCTGTCATGTATGCCGGGGATATTGTGGAGATAGGGACCTGTGAAGATATTTTTTATGATGCAAGGCATCCGTATACCTGGGCATTGCTTTCCTCTCTGCCTCAGGTGGGGGTAAAGGGAACGGATCTTTTTTCCATTCCCGGCACGCCTCCCAATCTTTATGCAGAGATAAAGGGAGATGCTTTTGCTCCCCGCAATCCTCAGGCTCTTAAAATCGATTTTATAAAAAGACCGCCTTATTTTGAGATATCGCCTACCCATAAAGCGAAGACCTGGCTGCTGGATCCCAGGGCGCCTAAGGCAGACCCGCCGCCTGTGGTCAGAAAAATCAGGAACGGAGGGCTGTTTTGATGGAACGTGAAGTACTGCTTGATGTAAGGGACCTTGATGTGACCTTTGGAGAGCGCAGAAAGAAATATGAAGCGGTAAAAAAGGTGAATTTTAAAATATACAAAGGCGAAACCTTTGGGCTGGTAGGGGAATCGGGATCAGGAAAAACTACTATTGGCCGTGCGATCATGAGGATCGTTCCAAGCTGCGGAGGAGATATTCTTTACAAGGGTGAGAAGATCAATGGAAAAATCCCGGCGGAGCTGGACCGGAAGGTCATTAAGGAAATACAGATGATCTTTCAGGATCCCCAGGCTTCCTTAAATGAAAGAGCCAAGGTGGATTATATCATCAGCGAAGGGCTGATGAACATGGAAAGAGGATTAGGGGAAAAGGAGCGGAAAAAAACGGGTAGACCAGGCCCTTCTTGATGTTGGGCTTCTTCCGGAATTTGCAAGCCGTTTTCCCCATGAGTTTTCCGGAGGGCAGAGGCAGAGAATCGGAATTGCCAGATCCCTTATTATGAATCCGGATTTTATTATTGCTGACGAACCGATTTCTGCCCTGGATGTATCCGTCAGGGCCCAGGTTTTAAACCTTCTTGGAGATATGAAGAAAAAAACGGCAGATCACCTATCTTTTTATTGCTCACGACTTATCTGTCATGAGGTTTATCACGGACCGGATCGCAGTGATCCGCAAAGGTGAGATCGTTGAAATGGCGGAAACGGAGGAGCTGATCACCCATGCCCTCCATCCCTACACCAGGGCCCTGCTTTCCGCAATCCCCATGCCTGATCCGAAGCATGAGAAGGAGAAAAAGCTGTTGGTCTACGATCCTTCTATTCACGATTACTCATGGGAAAAGTCATCCTGGAGGGAGATAAGGCCGGATCATTTTGTGCTGGCAAACCGGAAGGAAGCGGAAGAATATAAAAAATTGTACAGAGACTAAATAAGGCGGTATCCGGAAGAAATGCTCATTTGGGAGTTTCTTCCGGATAACGCTTTATTTTGAAGGGGTGTTTAAAAAGCAGACAGGAATGCCCCAATATTCTGTTTGTCATATTTTTCAGTTTCATTGACATTCCACATATCTGACCATATAATAATGAAAAATACGGTATTTATCAGTAAGCTTATGGGTTTGAACGGTTTCCGGACAGCGTTTTATGTGTGAAGCCTGGTCTGCGATTAGAAGATAAGCGAAAACTATTTGGACTGCACTGCAATGGTCCATGAAGTGCCGGAAGGAATATAACAGGAAGGACAGGAGTAAATGGCCATGGAATCTTATGGAATTGTAAATATACCGGTTGCCACCATTTGGGAAGGCCCGTCGGAGATAAAAGAGAACAGCTTAGGAGAAATGGTGTCGGCTGTTTCGGATGAAGTGCTGTATGGAATGGGGCTCTTGATAACCGGGGCGGAGGAGCAGGGATTTTATCCGGTGCGGACCTTTTACGGCTATTCCGGTTTTATAAAGAAAGAGGATATGGAAATGGTGAGCCTGGAAGAACTGAATAGCTGGGAAGACGGCGGGCTTATGGTTACGGATGGAGTCTACATGGACATTGTTTCTCTTCCAAAGGTTCAGGGGGTACGCCTTTTAAGCCTTTTCAGGGGTTCTCTTATCAAGGTGCTTTCCTTTGACTCGGAAGAGGAGGGCTGGGCCAAGGTGGAGCTTTTGGATGGACGGGTAGGCTATATGAGGAACCAGTTTTTAAGGGCAAAGGAATTTTCCCAGTCCGGACTGTGGACGGGGGAGCTTCCGCAAAAGGAGATTGTGGATGAGGCGTCATTCCGTAAGTCCGTGGTAGAGACGGCAAAGCAGTATTTAGGGACCCAGTACCGCTGGGGAGGAAGGTCCACCGCTGGTATCGACTGTTCCGGGCTGACCTCGGAAAGCTATCTTTTAAACGGAATCCTTATCTTTCGGGATGCCAGGATAGAGCCGGGATTTCCTGTATATGAGATTTCAAAGGATGAAATGCTTCCAGGGGACCTGATGTATTTTCCGGGGCATATCGCCATGTATATGGGAAATGGGGCCTACATCCATTCTACGGGAAAAATTGGCAGCGGCGGTGTAGTGATCAACAGCTTAAATCCCCAGGCAGAGGACTACCGGGCTGACCTTGCGGAAAGCTGGTATGCGTCGGGAAGTATTTTTGTAAATTAGAAAAATCTTTGGATTCTCCTATGGGAGAGTCTGCTTTGGAGATTTTATATTTAATAAATTAAGAGAAAGGGTCGGATAAAATGGATTCCAGACTTACGTTAGAGAAAAGAATTGAAGCGGAGATCATGAGTTATGATGGGAAGATGGGGATCTATCTGGATGATTTCCATGGAAATGTGATTGCCGTTCACGCAGATGAGGCATTTGAGACTGCAAGCACCATAAAGACCTACATACTGGCATGCCTGTTTGATGAGGTGGAAAAGGGAAATAAAAGCCTTGAGGACATTATTGAATACAAGGAAGAACATGTGGTAGATGGAAGCGGCGTGCTTCCTGCACTGGAGCCGGGAGCAATGCTCAGGGTAAAGGATGCGGCAGCTTTATGATTATTGTAAGTGATAATATTGCAACCAATATGATGATAGACTATTTGGGACTGGATACCATAAACCGGTGTATCAAAGCTCTTGGCTGCAGGGATACGGTGCTCCACAATCCCCTTCACTTTGAGCGGTATGACAGGCTTGGGACCAGCACGCCGAGAGATTATGCCAGCATTTTTACCCGGCTGGCAAAGGGGGAGCTGATCAGTCCAAAGGCGGATGAAAAGATGCTGGAAATCTTTAAAAAGCAGCATTATAACAGCATGATCACTAAGAATTTTCCTCCATTTTACATGGACAGCGATAATACGGATGACATCCTGATTTCCGTTGCCTCTAAAAGCGGAAGCATGGATGCCTGCAGAAATGACGGCGGTCTTGTGTATACCCCTTATGGGCCTTATGCCATCGTCATGTTCCACAAGGAATTTTCTGATGCCATGTATTATCCGGATCATCCGGCTACTGTGTTCGGGGCAAGGGTCAGCCGGATGATCCTGGATCAGTTTTTGGCATTGGAAGGAAGATTTTTAAAATAAAAATAGTATAGTTTTACTAAAAAAAAGTTTAAATGGGTTCAAAAATCACGACATTATTACTGGTTTTTCGGTATTTGCTTTGGATTTTTTTTGTTATAGTAAAGTAACAGAAAAAACGGAGGGATATCTATTATGAAGAAAAGAACGGCATTTTTGCTGGCGCTTACGGCGGCTCTCAGCCTGACCGCATGCGGTTCCAAGCAGGAGGCAGCGGCTACAAAGGCGGAGACCGCAGCTGAGACGACGGCTGATGGGACAACGGTTGCTGCTGGAGAAGAGAAAAAGGATTCAGGGGAAGATGGAGACTTATCTGAACTGATCAAGGCAGCCCAGGCAGAAGGGGAATTAACTGTGTATGGCTCTTGTGAAGAGGAGCATCTGTCTGCAGTATGCCAGTATTTTGAAAAGAAATATGGCATTAAGACAAAGTTCCAGAGACTTTCTACCTCAGAGGTTTATACCAAGGTTTCTGAGGAGGGAGGAAAGCCTTCCGCAGATGTGTGGTTCGGCGGAACCACAGACCCCTATAATGAGGCGGTCGCAGCAGGAATTTTAATGCCTTATGAAGCAATGAATGCCAAGAATCTTATGGGAGACCAGTATAAGGATCCTACAAACAGCTGGTATGGTATTTATAAGGGAATTCTGGGATTCATGGTGAATACGGAAGAATTAGAGAGGCTTGGACTGGAAGCTCCGAAGACCTGATGATCTGACAAAAGATGAGTATAAGGGACTTATCATGCTGTCCAACCCCAATACGGCAGGCACGGCAAAGCTGGTGATCAATACCATGGTCCAGATGAAGGGTCATGATGGGGCAATGGAATATTTTAAGAAGCTGGACAAGAATATTGCACAGTATACAAAATCAGGTTCCGGCCCATCTAAGATGGTTGGACCTGGAGAATGCGTCATTGGAATCGGTTTCCTTCATGACGGGATTTACCAGATCCTTCAGGGATATGACAACATTCAGCTGATTGTTCCAGAGGATGGAACCTCCTTTGAGGTAGGAGCAACTGCGATTTTTAATGGCGCTGCTCATCCCAATGCAGCGAAGCTGTGGATCGAATATGCCTGTCACCGGAGTGCGTGGATCTTGCAAAGGAAAACGGCGCTTATCAGTTCCTGGTTTTAAAGAACGCCACACAGCCGGAAGAGGCTGTAAAGTTTGGACTGGATATGAACAATACCATTGATTATGATTTTGAGGATGCAAAGGAAAACAGTGCAAAATATGTGGAAGATTTCTTTGAAGCCCTGGGAAGCTCTGCTGATAAGGCAGATGCCAACCGTTTCCTGACACAGTAGGAGATAAAAGGCAGGAAATAAACGTCCGGCTGTATGGAGAAACATGCTGCGTAATGCGTAAGAGGCCATTACGCAGCATTTTTACATCATGGGAGCCAGGATTTCTGCCTGAAATGACGAAAGGAGGTTTTTTTATGGCCAGTTTGCAGAGTGCCCGGCTGGAGCGGAAAAAGTTTTTTTTCAGATCCGGTTTTGGTCAGTATGATCGCAGTTCTGCTGATTTTTCTTGCACTGTTTATTCTTTATCCTCTGTTTATGCTGTTGATCGACAGCTTTTATGCGGAGGGCACTGTTACACTTGATGTGTTTAAAAGGGTTTTAAACCTGGAGCGGTTCCAGAATGCTTTTAAAAATACCCTTGTTCTTGGATTTATCACGGGGATCGCCTCTACGGCAATCGGGCTGCTGTTTGCTTATGTTGAGGTGTATGTGAAGCTGAAAACCAAGGTTTTGGAAAGGCTTTTTGGGCTTGTTTCCATGCTTCCAGTGGTATCCCCGCCATTTGTTTTATCTCTGTCCATGATCATGCTTTTCGGAAGAAGCGGCCTGATCAGCAGGTCTTTGTTTCATATATATGATTCCAATGTCTATGGGCTTAAGGGAATTGCCATTGTCCAGACTCTGACATTTTTCCCCGTATGCTACTTAATGTTAAAGGGGCTGTTAAAAAACATTGATCCTTCTCTTGAAGAAGCCACCAGGGATATGGGAGCCACCAGATGGAAGGTGTTTTCCAGTGTTACCTTTCCTCTTTTGCTTCCGGGTCTTGGCAATGCGTTCCTGGTGACCTTTATCGAGTCTGTAGCGGATTTTGCAAATCCTATGCTGATCGGCGGGTCTTATGATACTTTGGCTACCACCATTTACTTACAGGTGACGGGAGCTTATGATTCCACGGGAGCGGCGGCTATGTCAGTGGTCTTGCTGTCTTTAACAGTGGTACTGTTCCTGATCCAGAAGTATTATCTGGAAAAGAAAACAGCAGCTACTTTAACGGGAAAGGCTTCCCGAATGAGAATGCTCATTGAGGATAAGAGTGTGACCGTCCCGCTGACCTGTTTTTGCGGTATAGTTGCTGCCTTTGTACTGCTGATGTACATCATGGTTCCATTTGGCGCTATGTTTACCCTGTGGGGAAGGGACTACAGCTTAAGCTTAAGTGGTTTCAATACATGTTTAAGACCAGCGGATTAAAGGCATTTAAGGACTCCTTTGTGCTGTCTTTGATTGCTGCGCCTCTCACGGCTTTTCTTTCCATGGTCATTTCTTATCTTGTGGTTAAAAAGAAGTTTAAGGCAAAGGGTTTTATTGAGTTTGTTTCCATGCTGGCTATGGCAGTTCCGGGAACGGTTCTTGGTATCGGATATATCCGGGGGTATGCAAACGGATTGTTCCGCTCCGGATTTATGAGCGGCCTTTACGGGACAGGACTTATCCTGATCATCGTATTTATTGTCCGAAGCCTTCCCACCGGCACCAGAAGCGGGATATCCGCCCTGCGCCAGATTGACAAATCCATAGAGGAATCTGCTTATGACATGGGAGCAAACTCTGCCAAGGTGTTCATGTCCGTGACCCTTCCTCTTATCAAGGATTCCTTTTTCAGCGGTCTGGTAACTGCCTTTGTCCGCAGCATTACCGCTATTTCTGCCATCATTCTGCTGGTGACCCCAGATTTTCTGCTGATCACCTGCCAGATCAATGAGCAGGCGGAAAAGGGGAATTACGGTGTGGCTTGCGCTTATGCAACCATATTGATCCTCATTACCTATGGCGCGGTCCTCATTATGAATGCCATGATGAAATTCTTCGGCGTCAGCAGGGTAGTGAAGGAAGTCCAGGATTAAGAAGAAACAGGAGGAAGATAACATGGAAAAACAGAAAAAAAGGCGTTCAGCTGGAACGCATTTCAAAAATATACATCGATCCAAAGACAGGCAAGGAGTTTTATGCGGTAAAGGATACCACTCTGGATATTGAGCCGGGAACCTTTGTCACCCTTTTGGGGCCGTCGGGCTGCGGAAAGACGACCACCCTCCGCATGATCGCGGGCTTTGAAAGCCTGATGAAGGGGAGATTTATCTGGGAGGAGAGGAGATCAACCATCTGACCCCCAATAAAAGGGATACTGCCATGGTGTTCCAGAGCTATGCCCTTCTGCCTCATTACAATGTGTTTGACAACGTGGCCTATGGCCTAAAGATCCGGAAGGTTCCAAAGGAGGAGATCAGGGAACGGGTCATGAACATATTAAAGCTGGTGGAGATGGAGGGAATGGAAACCCGTATGACGAACCAGCTCTCCGGCGGGCAGCAGCAGAGGGTGGCATTAGCCAGAGCCTGGTCATTGAGCCGGGAGTCCTGCTTTTTGATGAGCCTTTAAGCAACTTAGATGCCAAGCTGCGGGTGACCATGAGGACTGAGATAAGGAAGATTCAGCAGAAGATCGGGATCACGGCAATCTATGTGACCCACGACCAGTCTGAGGCCATGAGCATTTCCGATAAGATCATTATCATGAGCAAGGGCAAGGTAGAGCAGATCGGAAGCCCCAGGGAGATCTATTATCATCCTGCTTCCAGATTTGTGGCTGATTTTATTGGGGAAGCCAACTTCTTAAAGGCAAAGGTCTTGTCTGAAGAAGGGGAAAAGGCCATGATCTCGGTGGCAGGCAAGGAGTTCCAGGTAAATAATTTTGCCGGGGCCCGTTCCGGGGATGAGGCAACCCTGGTAATCCGGCCGGAGGGAGCGATTCTGGCAGAGCAGGGCATTTTGGAAGGACTGGTCACCTTATCCACCTTTATGGGATCTTACCAGTATTATCAGGTCATGGTGGGAGATATGGAAATTCAGATTACGGATTATAATCCGGTTAACCGCAGGATTTATGAAGTGGGAGAAAAGGCTTGTCTGGATTTTGATCCAAAGGGTGTTTACATCCTGTAGTACTGTGTTAAAATGATAATAATAAGCTTGAAGGGCAGGAAACAGGGATATGAAAGGCTGGATCGGATGTGCCGGGGCCTTTTGTGCATTGCCTGTCTGGCAGGCTGCGACCGCAGTTCCCGGACAGTGCCGGCAGATTTTCATGCGGACGAGGAGTTGGTGGTGTACTGCCTCATCCCCTGGAATTTATTAATCCCATTGTATCGGAGTTTGAGGAACAGACCGGGATTAAGGTGGAGGTATGCACAGGAGGGACGGGAGAACTGTTAAAAATGGCGGAGGACAGGAAGGAACCCGAATGTGATATTTTCTGGGGAGGCTCCCTGTCTACTACCATGGCCCAAAGTGAGCTGTTTGAGCCTTATATCAGCAAAAATGAATCCATGATCCAGGAAGATTACAGGAATAAAGAAGGGAACATGACCCGGTTTACAGATGTTCCAAGCATTCTTATGGTGAATACCAACCTGGCCGGGGATCTTTCCATAGAAGGGTATGGGGATCTTCTTAAGCCTGAGCTTTCCGGAAAGATTGCCATGTGTGACCCTGTCACCTCTTCTTCGGCATTTGAGCATCTGATCAATATGCTTTATGCCATGGGAGAAGGGGAACCGGAGGAAGGCTGGGATTATGTGGAGGCATTTTGCAAAAACCTTGACGGCAAGCTGCTTCAAAGCTCCTCTGAGGTATATCAGGGGGTGGCCGAGGGACGCTATACGGTGGGCCTTACCTTTGAAGAGGGGGCAGCCATTACATTGCTTCCGGATATCCGTCCGTGTGGTGTATATGGAGGAAGGCGTCATATCCAAACCGGATGTGGTATGCATCATCAAGGGGTCCGGCCATATGTGGGAGGCTAAGCAGTTTGTGGATTTTGTAACGGGTAAGGATGCCCAGACGGTTATTTCTGAAAGCCTTGGAAGGCGTTCCGTAAGGACGGATGTAGAGGAACCGGAATATCTGCTGGATAAGCAGGCGATCCACATTATTTATGATGAGGAAGCTGTGGTAAAGGAGAACAAACTGGAATGGATGAGGCGTTTTTCAGAGGTTTTTCAAGGCACCCTGAATTAGAATAGGGAGGGAGCATGAAAAAGGGACGGTATTTCAAAGATGAGCTGCGCCACCTGATCATGGGGTATGCCATCATTCCGGCTGTAGGCTTTACCCTGATCTGTACCCTGGTTTTTCTTGCGGTCCTGCTCTATGGAAAGAAAAGCGGGAATGAGTCCCACAATGCTTTCGTGGCGGAGGAATTGGAAAAAGTCCTTTCAGGGTACGAGGAGAAGCTTAAGGCGCTTTCGGATTTTGATCTGCTTTTTGATGCCGGTTCCGGCGAGGCTGGACGGACGGCCGTGTTTGAGGAATTTTACCGGATGTCCGACCAGCTGGGATATAAGGCGGAGCTGTATGTTTTTGACGGAGAGAAGCGGATGATTTTATCCACCAGAAAGGATATTCCGGATTACTTATCAGGCAGGGAGAACATCCGCTGGGGAATGTTTGGGGCAATGGACGAGAAGCCGGGGAAAACCAGGGTGCGTTTAATGGAGGCCTGGAAGGGCCCGGATAAGGATATTGCCATGGGCATTGGGGTGGCCCAGGGAGATAAAAAGGCGGGATATCTGGTTTTTACCATTAACAGCAGCCAGTTTAAGCCGCTGCTTGACCGGTCGGATAGCCAGACCATCATTGCAGACCGGTTTGGCTGGGTATATTTAAGCAGCAATTATAATCTGGTGAGCGGCAGCAGCCAGGTTTTAAAGGTGCTTGAGACGGCAGGCAGGTATCTGCCTTATGAAAAGAAGATGTTTCTCATATCCGTTCATCCGGCGTATCATCGGATGTTTTTGGTCTATTCTGTGACAGATATCCAGAACATCGTGTTTTCCCTGGGGCTTAGCAGCGCTCTCATTATAACGGCCCTTGTGCTGATGACCATATGGGTACTGATCAGCACGAAAAAGGTAACGGAGCGGAAGACCAGGGATTTTTACCGTCTCCTTCATGTTATGGAGAAGGCCAGGAATGGGAATTTAGACGCTCCCATAGAGATAGAAAGTGAAAATGAATTCCGGATCATAGCCGATGCCTACCGGGAAACCATTGCAAGCTTAAAGCTGCAGATGGAGAACAACAGAAAGATGACGGAGCTGGTGGCGGCCGCACAGAATAAGCAGCTGGAATCCCAGTTTAACCCTCATTTCCTGTTTAATACTTTGGAAAATATCCGGTATATGTGTATCATCCAGCCGGAGACAGCCGGAAAAATGGTGTTCAGCCTTTCAAACCTGCTGCGCTACAGTCTGGATGGCAGCAGGGCAGAGGTGACCCTGGAGGAGGATTTAGAGCACCTGGAGAATTATCTTACCATCTTACAATACCGGTTTAACCGCCGGTTTTCTTATGTGGTTGATGTGGAAGCAGAGGCATTGCCCTGCCGGATCCCCAGGCTGGTGCTGCAGCCCATGATCGAAAATTCCGTGAAATACGGGTTTGGCAACCAGGAAAATTTAAAAGTGGAGCTTAAGGCCTATATTCATGAAGACCGCCTGATCATGATCTGCAGGGATGACGGGATCGGAATGACTCCAGGGGTCTTAAGTGATATTCAGGCTCTTTTGGAACAGGAGGAGAACAACAAAAGGCATTCCGGGCTTTATAATATACACAGGCGGTGCAGGATTCTTTACGGAAGGCCGTATGGGGTAGAGATACGTAGTGCAGAAGGGCTTGGCACAACGCTGGTTGTGACCCTTCCGGCACAAAGGGAGGAAATGTAATGTTACGGGTGATGATAGCAGAAGATGAGGATATTATCCGCAAGGGATTAATCTATACCATGGACTGGATAGGAATGGACTGCGTAGTGGTAGCTGAGGCGGCCAATGGACAGGAGGGGCTTTTAAAGATACTGGAGCATAAGCCGGATGTGGTCATTGCAGATATCTGCATGCCGTTTATGGACGGGATCGAGATGATAAAGGAAGCCTCCAGGAGCGTAAAGTTTAAAAGCATTCTTCTGACAAGCTATGCGGAATTTGAATATGCAAGAAGGGCCATATCCGCCGGGGTCAGCGAATATCTTCTAAAGCCGGTGGATGAAGAGAAGCTTTCCGTTCTTTTGAAAAGGCTGGGAGAGGAAATTGCAAGCAGCCGCCAGGTGGAATATGTGATGGAACAGGCGGAATCAGATGCTGGTGTTATGAACCTGGAATATTATATGCAGCTGGACCTTTCAGAAAACAAGTATGTATCCAGGGCGATTGGGGAAATCAAATCAGGATATGGGGATAAGCTGAGCGTGGAATCCATATCAGATAAGCTGGGAGTCAGCGCCAGCTATTTAAGCCGGAAATTCAAAGAGGTGACAGGGCAGACCTTTCTGGATTTTTTTTAAACAAGTACCGGATCTCCCAGGCCATTGCTCTCTTAAATACCGGACAATACCGGATCGGTGAGGTTTCCGATGCAACCGGGTTTACGGATTACAAGCATTTTTGTGCGGTATTTAAAAAGTATACCTTGAAATCACCCTCAAAGTTTATGAAAGGGATCTAGCAGAAAGCCCGGCAGCAGGCACTGCCGGGCAATCATGGAAAAGAAAGAGTTAAAAGTTTAACAATTCGGAAATATCACCAATGGTGTAGGTCGCGCCGGTGGGCAGGGGCTTAAGGGAGCGGCAAAAAAGACAGGAATCAATGCCTGCACCTACTGCACCCTGAATGTCAGAAGATAAGCTGTCTCCCACCATAATGGTCTTGTCCTTTTCCAGGTCTTGGATATTTTTAAAACAGTACTGGAAAATTGGAGGGCTGGCTTTTCATACCCCACTTTTTCCGATATGAACATTCCGTCAAAAAGATGGAAGATACCGGCGTTTTTAAGACGCTGGATCTGGGTAGAATAAACGCCGTTTGATGCGGTGTATAGCTGCTTCCCCATTTCTTTCAGCCTGATCAGGGTTTCCTTGGCGCCGGGGATTAAATCAGAGTTATTACCAAGATGAACGCGGTAACGCCCTTCCGCCTCTTCTCCGTTTATTTCCATGTCATAAAGGCGGAAGAATTCATGGAAACGGGTATTAAGCAATTCATCTCTTCCTATCTTTCCCTGCTCTAATAAGTCCCATAAGTGGCGGTTCATCTTTTTATATTGGGACAGCATTTCATCATTATATTCCAAATCATAGGATTGGATCATCTTTTTAAAGCCCTGCTCTTCGGCAGCGTCAAAATCCAGCAGAGTATTGTCAATATCCAGTAAAAAAATCCGGTACATATATTTATTCCTCCATAGTTAAATGTTTTTTTGAAAAAAATCATAGCAGATTCCCAGCAGCGGTGAAAGGAGAAAAATGCTGATAACGGTTCCTTCCCTTATTTGCAGAGGGGCATGTGATACTATGGTCAGGCACAAGGTGACGATCAAAAATATCACATCAAAGCTCATGCGGACAGTGGTGAACTTCTTTTTATATGCCTCACTGATAATAAGGCACAGGCTTTCCAGGGGAAATTTTATGATTCCGATGGCAAGGACGGCTCCCAGGCTGATGGAAGCGATTATAAGGCCGGAAAAATAAATCATGATTCTATAAAAATAGCTTTCAACGGTAAAAATAGAAAGTAAGTGATACAGAAACAGATTGATGATATATCCGCTTGTAATGGTCGCGATAATCTGTATTGCATCCTTATAGTTTAAACGGGAGCGCCTTAAAAGTAAATAGGAAATGAAGAACAGCGTATTGATCATATTGAGTATGGTGCCAACCTTCATTTGAATTGTGTAAGATAATGTTACTGCCATTGCATTTAAAACGCTTTGCCCGATGGCTGCCTTTAGCTGCAGCGATATTCCGAAGCCGAAAAACACAAAGGATATAATGGTTACGGCCAGGTCGTTTCTTTTTTTTCTGCTCATTGTTTTCACCTCGGGAATATGATACCATAAAATACAGGCTGCCGGCTATGAGAATTATCATATATGGAATACTTGATTTATCAGGAGGCAAAAAGTGAAAAAAATACAGTATATATGAAATACCGGAAAGCATTGAGGCAGCCGGAGAAGAAAGGCATTTTCCTGCGGGAAAAAATATCTTTCATGTGGATGAGAGGATCACTCATTGCTATCTGATCCTTTCCGGAATGGTAAAAATCTATATTGACCATGAAAACGGACGCCGGTCCATTCTTGATTTTGCAGGAAAGGGGGACTGGCTTGGAGAGCTTTCTTTATTCCGCCAGGAGGATTACATCAAGGAGAATAAGGTGATGGAGGATGTGGTCTGTCTGGAGTTTGGGCTGGACCGGTTAAAAGAAATCTGCCAAAAGGATGCGGAAGTTTCCTATTACTTTGCGTCCTATATTGCCAATAAGCTGATGGTTAGGAGCTACCGGTTGAGTGAATACTTAAATTATTCCCTGGAAAAAAGGCTGGCTTCCTTTATTCTTAAATATCAGCAGAATGGGAGATACACCATACCCCATACGGATGTTTCAGAGTATATGAATATCAGCTACCGCCATGTACTGTTTGTCATAAAGAAGTTTTGTGATGACGGAATTCTTAAAAAAAAGATAAGGGATACCGGATCATGGATTATGAAAGACTGAAAGAAATTTCCGACGGTTTCGTATCATAGGGAAGAAGGGAACCTGCCTGCCGGGTTCTTTTATTTTGCGTTTGGGCCTTTCAGATATGTATTGTTTCTTTTCCATTTATTCGCTATAATTGGGGTTACGGGCTAGGCATAGGAAAGAGAAAAGAGGAAGATAAAAAGTTGGGAAACAGGTATATGGAATCAGAAAGTCCTGACAGCAGAGGAGAAACAGGCGTGATTTCCTTTGATGATGGAAGCTCATGTTCCTATAAAATCATAAAATCAGACAGGCAAACCATGGCCCTGCAGGTCACGAAAAAGGGAGAGGTTTTCGTAAGGCTTCCACGGCGCCTTCTTTCGGGCTGGACATGAGCTGGTGCAGAAGAATAAAGAATGGGTCTTTGCACAGGTGGAAAAGCTCCAAAAAGCCATAGAGCAGAAGAATGATTTTCATTGGGCGGAAGGGGCTTTGGTGCTTCTTTACGGAAACAGCCGCATCCTTCATGTGAAGCCTGATAATAAGAAGAATGCTTTTTGTATACAGGACACAAAGGATAGCCTGGTGGTTTCCGGGCCAATGGCATCCGATAAGGAGAAAGAGCAGGAAGCAGCCGTAAAAGAGGCGGTGAAGCTTTGGTACAGGAGGGAAGCCAGAGGGTATCTGGAGGAAAAGGCGGCCAGGTGGTCTGCTGTTATGAAGGTGGACTATGAGAAAATTGCAATACGGGATCAGGCGACCCGGTGGGGAAGCTGCAGCGCCAGGGGGAATTTAAATTTTAACTGGAGGCTTGTGCTCCTTCCTGAAGAGCTGGCTGATTATGTGGTGGTGCATGAACTGGCACACCGCATTCAAATGAACCATTCCCATGCATTTTGGGCGGTTGTGGAAAGCGTATTACCGGATTACCGGTTAAGGAGGAGGGAATTAAAGCGCTATGAAGCTGAAATTTATCAGAAATATTAATATTAAAACAAAGCTCCTGCTTTTAGGTGGGATCAGCATTATGGGACTGATTTTTATGGGAACGGAATCGGTGATAACAGCCAGGCAGATCAATGAAGCAAGTACGGAAATTTCCCAGTCCTGGGTACCGGCCATTATCATTGCCGAAGAACTGAATACCAGGACATCAGACTACCGCATAAAGGAATATAACCACGTCATCACCACCGATAATAAGGATATGGACCGGCTGGAGGAAGACATGGCCCGGATCCGGGAAGATATTGCACGCGGCTTTAAAGATTATGAGCTTTATATCTCCAGTGAATCGGACCGGAAGCTCATGGAGGAGGCGGAAGGAGAGTGGAATAAGTATTTAGAGTGCAGCGGCCGCCTGCTGGTCATCAGCCGCCAAAACCACACCCAGGAAGCATTTGATATGATCATAGGGGATTCCAGGCAGTTATTTGATGATGCCAGCAGCGGGCTTTTAAAGGTAGCCGATTTCAACCGTAAAGGATCTGAAGCGGCCAGCATTCACGGGGATAATCTTTATGAACGGCTTGCGAAGGAAAAAAATCATAACCATCTGTCTGATCAGCGGGATTATTTCCCTTCTGGTGATTTATATTATTATGGCCATTGACAAGCCTGTAAAGGCCCTTGTGGAAGGAACCAGGAAAGTTGCCAACGGAGATTTGGAGGTACACCTTCCCTACCGTTCCGAAGACGAGATCGGAATTTTGACCAATTCCGTCAACCAGCTGATTGAGCGGCTTAAGCACATCATTGATGATGAGAAATACCTGTTCCGGGAGATCGGAAGTGAGAATTTTGAGGTGAAATCTACTTGTGAGCATGCATACCGCGGTGATTTTGCCCCTATCCTCTATTCCATTACCAGCTTAATGAGCCGGCTTGATGCGGCCAAAAAACGAAAAGAAAGCGGCGGGTCAGCCGGAACAGCAGAAAATGAAAAAGAAGAACTGGCTAAAAGAGCCGTTTGCAGGGAGATAACGAAACATGGCAGAAGAGAAATGGATGCTTCAGACAAAAAGGGCTGATTTTGAGGAGATGGCCAGATGCTACCACATTTCACCGGTCACTGCGAGAATCATTAGAAACCGGAATGTGATGGGTCATGAAGCAGTGGAAAAGTACTTGAACGGGGAGTTAAAGGATCTGTATAGCCCGCACCTTCTTAAGGATATGGACCGGACTGTGGCAATCCTTAAAGAAAAGACGGGGCAGTTAAAGCCCATAAGGATTGTGGGGGATTATGACATTGACGGAGTCTGCTCCACCTATCTTTTGTTCCAGGCCCTGTCCCAGGTAGGGGCTGTGGTGGACTATGAGATCCCGGACCGGCTAAAGGATGGATATGGGATCAATGAATCCATTATCCGGGCTGCTGCTGCGGATGGCATTGATACCATACTCACCTGCGACAATGGAATCGCCGCAGTAGAGCAGATCAGGCTTGCAAAGGAGCTGGGACTTACGGTTCTTATTACAGACCACCATGATATTATGAAGGACGGCGGCGGTGAGATTCTGCCTCCCGCAGATGCGGTGATAAACCCAAAGCAGGAGGCGTGCCAATATCCTTATCCTGAAATCTGCGGAGGAATGGTGGCTTATAAGCTGGTTCAGGCTCTTTATGAGGCATTTCATGTGCCCATGGAGAAATGGCTTGAGATGGTGGAGTTCGCTGCCATTGCAACAGTGGGCGATGTGATGAAGCTTCAGGATGAAAACCGGATCATCGTAAAGGAAGGGCTGAAACGGATCGGGCGGACAAAGAGCCTGGGGCTGTTAAAGCTTATTGAGAGGAATGATCTGGATAAGGATCAGATAACCGCCTACCAGATCGGGTTTGTGATCGGTCCCTGTTTAAATGCGGGAGGCCGTTTACAGACAGCCAAGCTGGCCCTGTCCCTGCTTCTTTGCCGGAAGGAAGAGGAAGCGGATCAAATGGCACTGGAATTAAAGGCGTTAAATGACCAGCGAAAGGCCATGACAAAGGAAGGGACCAGCGAGGCAGTGGAACAGGTGGAAGCCCTTTATGGAGAGGATAAGGTTCTGGTGGTATACCTGCCGGATTGCCATGAATCCCTGGCGGGGATCATTGCAGGACGGCTTCGGGAATATTTCCAGAAGCCGGCATTTGTCCTTACGGATGGGGAGGAGTGCGTCAAAGGCTCCGGCCGCTCCATTGATACCTACCATATGTTTGACGCCCTGGTAGGGGTGAAGAATCTGCTGTTAAAATTCGGCGGCCACCCGATGGCAGCGGCTTATCCCTTCTTAAAGAGAATGTGATGAATTCAGGAAATGCTTAAATGAACAGGCAAGGCTGACGGAGGAAGATTTCATACGAAAGGTGTGGATCGATGTTCCCATGCCTCTGGAGTACATAAATGAGCCTTTGATCGAAGAACTGGAGCTTTTGGAACCCTTCGGCCAGGGGAATGAAAAGCCTTTGTTTGCTCAAAAGGGCCTCTACATCCGAAGTGTCCGGGTTTTGGGAAAAAAACAGGAATGCCGTGAAATTTTCCCTTGCAACGGAACAGGGAACGCCAATGGATGCCATGCTGTTTGCTGACGGCGATTCCTTTTTAGAAGAGCTGGGAGACAGACGGGCCCTGGATGTAATCTATTATCCTTCCGTAAATGAATACAATGGAAATAAAACACTGCAGATCGTGATAAAAAAATTATAAAATTCCAAAGAGTGTGTGACAGGCTGTATGAAGAGATGCGAAAGGCCAAAATAGAAGATGAGAAATCCTTGACATTGTGAGGAAGAATGTCTTATAATCTACCACAACGGAAATGTGGTAAAAATAAAAAGGAAAAGCGAGGGTGTTGACATGGTAAATGAAGTAATGAAATTTATCACCGGCTACGATAAGGAAGTAGGAGAAGCCATTGAAAAAGAATGCGCAAGACAGAGAAGAAATCTGGAATTGATTGCATCGGAAAACATTGTTTCAGAACCGGTCATGATGGCAATGGGAACCGTGCTTACCAACAAGTATGCAGAAGGCTATCCTGGAAAGCGTTACTATGGCGGCTGTGAGGATGTGGACATTGTTGAAACCATTGCCATAGAGCGTGCGAAACAGATATTTGGCTGTGATTATGCCAACGTTCAGCCCCATTCCGGAGCTCAGGCCAACATGGCGGTCTTTCTTGCCATGCTTCAGCCAGGGGATACGGTTATGGGCATGAATTTAAACCATGGCGGTCACTTAACCCATGGAAGCCCCGTCAACTTTTCCGGTTTGTATTTTAATATTGTCCCATACGGCGTAAATGATGAGGGCTTTCTTGATTATGATGAGATGGAAAGGCTTGCACTTTTACACAAGCCCAAATTAATCGTGGCAGGTGCCAGTGCCTACGGAAGAACCATTGACTTTAAGAGATTCCGTGAGGCTGCAGACAAGGCAGGAGCCTGTCTTATGGTGGATATGCCCATATTGCCGGACTTGTTGCAGCCGGAATTCATCCCAGCCCTATCCCATACGCGGATGCAGTGACAACGACCACTCATAAGACTCTCCGCGGACCGAGAGGCGGAATGATTTTAGCAAATCAGGAAGCTGCGGATAAATTTAACTTTAATAAGGCTATTTTCCCCGGTACCCAAGGCGGTCCTTTAGAGCATGTGATCGCCGGCAAGGCCGTCTGCTTTGGTGAAGCCTTAAAGCCTGAGTTTAAGACCTATCAGGAGCAGGTAGTGAAAAATGCCAAGGCCCTGGCTGCTGCCTGATCAGGCAGGGATTCAATATCCTGACAGGCGGTACGGATAACCATCTGATGCTGATCGATTTAAGAGGAATGGAGGTAACCGGAAAGGAACTGCAGAACCGCTGCGATGAGGTTTATCTCACCCTGAACAAAAACGCAGTGCCCAATGACCCCAGAAGCCCGTTTGTAACTTCCGGTGTCCGTGTGGGAACACCTGCTGTTACCTCAAGAGGTTTAAAGGAAGAGGATATGGAAAAGATCGCGGAGTGTATCTGGCTGGCTGCTACGGATTTTGAAAGTAAAGCTGATTACATCAGAGGTGAAGTGACAAAGATCTGTGATAAATATCCGCTGTATGAATAAAGGAATATAAAAAAGAGGCTGCCATGAGAGGAGTTATAACGGATATTGTGCATGAATTGGGTTATTTATGCGCTGTACCTGATGTGATTTCTTTCATGGCAGCCTTTTCATTTTTTTAACAATTATTTAATACAAGAGCTGTATCAAATATATTATACTATAACAGGCTGAGCACATCGATATTGGTGAGTCCAGCCGCATGATAACCATAAAATCAGATACACAAAGGAGAAAATATGGAATTAACTACCGTCTTAGGTGTTATAGTCGGCGTTGTCGCCGTTGTCGGTGCTATGATTTTTAAGCACATTGATTTTTCTGTCCTTCTTAACCCGGCAGCCTTTTTTTGTTATTATTGTGGGTACTGTGGCTACAATCTTGAATTCATTTCCAGGGAAGAATATTAAATCCATTGGATCGCTGTTCAGAGTCCTTTTTATAAAACAAAAAGGAAGCACTGAAGCTGAAATGATTGATTTAATGTATACTTTGTCAAAACAAGCCCGTTCTGAGGGCCTTTTGTCCCTGGAAGCCAAGGCAGAGGAACTTCAAGACCCTTTTTTAAAAAGGGCATCCGTTTGCTTGTTGACGGCGCTGGGGAAGAACTGATCGAAGAGATTTTAGAAACGGAAATTGCTGCAATGGAAAAGAGACATGAAATCAATGCAAGTATTTTTTCATCAGCAGGTACCTATGCTCCTACCCTGGGTGTTTTGGGGGCGGTATTCGGTTTGATCGCTGCCATGTCTTCCATCAATGATACGGAAAGAATGGCGGAAGCAATTGCTGCGGCGTTTATTGCAACGATTCTTGGTATTTTCACCGGATATGTTCTATGGAATCCGTTTGCAAAAAAGCTGAAGGTAAAAAGCCAGCAGGAAGTAATGGCGAAAGAAATTATTATAAAAGGTGTGTTATCCATGCAACATGGTGATTCTCCCTTTATACTCAGGGAAAAATTGCTTGCCGCTCTTCCGAAATCATTGCAGAAGAAATTATCTGAGCAGGACACAGCATCTGATCAAGATAAAAAGGGATAGGGTGATCGCGTATGTCAAAAAAGAGAGAGAATGTACATCAGGAAGAGGAAGCCGGAGAAGCCTGGCTTCTGCCGTATTCGGATCTGATGACCCTGTTGCTGGCAGTTTTTATTGTACTTTTTGCTGTCAGTAAGATAGATGCCGAAAAAGCCCAGCAGATTTCCCAGCAGTTTGCCGGAACAATGATGGATAAAAGCTATGCTGCCGGGGTGTCGTCAGGTACTGGTTCCGGTGGAAATGGAGCACAGACAGGCGGTCCCTTAAATATTGAGACGCAAAGCGAACTGGAGAGCTTTATGGGGGAGTATGAACTCAAAAAGCTGGAAAACTTAAAGACTGAGCTTGATACAAAACTGCATGATCAAGGCATGGATCAATCGGTATCAACCATGATTGATATGCGCGGTCTTGTTATCAGATTAAACAATGCTATATTCTTTGACTCCGGGAGTGCGGAGATTAAAAAAACAGAGCGAGGATACTTTAGTTGAAGTCGCAGGCCTCTTAAATACCATTGATAATTACATACGTGTGGAAGGCCATACCGACAATGTTCCCATTAAACGCAGTGACTATCCTTCTAACTGGGAATTGTCTACTGCAAGAGCTGTAAATGTTGTAAAGCTTATTATTAATAAATGTAATTTTTCGCCGGATAAGCTTATTGCTGTGGGCTATGGAGAGTTTAAACCTGTGGCAGACAATTCAACAGCAGAAGGCAGAGCAAAAAAACAGACGTATTGATATCATTGTCTTAAGTTCGCAATACGATAATCTGGAAGAACATCTTGTAAAGTAAATAAACCACATGAAAAACTGCGCGGCATAAAAGCCGCGCAGTTTTTTCAGGAGGAAATTAAATTAGGCTGTTATGCCTGGTTCTTGAAAGATTCGCAGTCAGTACACTCTTTCCTAGTAGGATTCTGTTCGTGAGTTCCTACTTTAATTTTCTCCAGAGTGCAATAATCTTCGCTTTTTGCATGGTAAGTGCAGTTATCGATGGAGCATTGGATACATTCGTTTTTTCCGTTTACTAGCATGGGTAAACCCTCCTTGATTGATTATTACATTTTATATTGTGGACGAAATCAGTTGAATTATTATGGCAATTTTTTTTCTTAAAAAAAAAGTATGTTATATTTTTTGTTAAGCATTTTTTTTTGACCAAAATTTTTTTTGTATTATTCTAATTTTTTGTCAAAACAGCACAAAATTCTGCTGTATTCAACTATGGAGGTGTAGTATATGGACAATTCACAGCAATACAATCTTATTTACCAACTAGACGGCAGACCTCCGTTAAAAGTGGCGGTTCCTCTTGGTCTTCAGCATGTTATGGCAATGTTCGTTGGTAATCTTGCTCCGATCTTTATTCTGACCGGCGCTATGAGCACACAGGATGCTCCATTTCCACCGGAATTGCGGATCATGATGATTCAGTGTGCCATGTTTGTATCCGGACTTGCCACTCTTCTTCAGCTTTATCCGCTGAAACTGGGAATCATTCAGGTAGGTGCACGCCTTCCTATCGTTATGGGAACCGCTTTTGCATTCGTTCCGACCATGCAGGGGCTTGGGGCAAAGCTGCTAGCGGAGCAGATCGCTCCGGTTGAAGCCATGGGTTACGTATTGGGTGGTGTAATCGTAGGAAGCATTGTGGAGCTGATCATGGGCATTTTCTTAAAGCCGCTGAAAAGATTTTTTCCACCGCTGGTAGTTGGTGCGGTTCTTATTACCATTGGTATTAAGCTGCTTACGACTGGTGCTACCTACTTTGTAGGCGGTGCAGGTGCAACGGATATCGGTGCAGGAAAGTACTGGCTGGTTGGCGGCATCGTGCTGCTGGTCATTGTTCTCCTTAACCGTTTTGCAACCGGTATGTTAAAGGCTACTGCTATTTTAATCGGTATCGTGGTCGGCTATGTTGTGGCTGCTTTTTCGGGAATGGTGAATTTTGATACGGTTGCCAATGCAGCATGGTTCAGCGTTCCGATGCCATTTATGATCAAGCCCCTGTTCCGGTCAGACATTATTTTCCCGTTCTTTGCGGTATATGTGGTTGCAGGTCTTGAAACCATGGGCAATGCAAATGGTATCACCATTTCCGCTTTTGGACGTGAAGCTACTGCAGAGGAGATTTCCGGCGGAATTATATCTGATGCTATCAGCTGTGCATTTGCAGGTATCTTCAATGTTCTTCCAAATACGGCGTTTGGCCAGAACGTAGGTATCATTGCAATGACTAAGGTCATTAACCGGTTCTGTATTGCTATGGGCGCCATAGTTCTGATCCTTGCCATCACTCTTGGTCTTGGCTTTGGTGTAGGGAATTTAAGCGACTCAGTTAAAGAAAACTTCCCTGCTGTGCTCCATTTTATCTTTGCGGAACCAGTGGCTTCCGTCTGTATCGTAAGTGTTCTGGCCTGTCTCCTTTTAAAACCGGAATTTTCCAAAAAGGCTGCAGAGAAATAAGCTGTATTCCAGCAATTATAATAGATAGAGCCCTCGTCCGGCTGACAAGCCGGGCGGGGGTTTTCTGGTTTCCCATATAGGAATCACGGCACCCCACAGGCTGTTGGAGCCAGGAAAAAGATGTGGTATACTGGTTAAGCGGATATTCGTAATCCGCTTTGCTGCTTGATTCGGTTAAAAAAGGGAGGGAAAAGGATGAAGAAAAAAAATAATGGTTACAGGCTCAGAGGGCTTCCTTGGAGGAAGAATTGCCGCATATTATGAACGAGAGTATGATGTGATCCGTGTGGGCCGCAGGAACCTGGATATTAGGGATGAAGAGGCAGTGGCAGAATATATAAAGGATAAAAGTCCTCATGCGGTGATCCATTGCGCTGCCATATCAGACACCAGGGTATGTGAGGACAACCGGTTGCTTTCTGAGGCGGTGAACCGGAGAGGACCTGTAAACATGGCCAAAGCATGCAGGAAAAGCGGCAGCAGGCTGCTTTTTATGAGTTCCGATCAGATTTATGGGGGCAGCAGGCAAAAAGGACCAAATAAGGAAACCGATGAAGTCCCTCTTATCAATGTTTATGGAACCCACAAAAAGCAGGCGGAGGATGAGATCCTGGAGATTTTACCTGAGGGAATCTGTCTACGCCTTTCATGGATGTATGATTTCCCGGTCAGGGGCCTTAAAAGCAGCCCAAACCTTTTAGTCAGCCTGCTGAGATCCATGGTGCAGAACCGCCCCATCAGGCTTTCGGTTTCCGATTACCGCGGCATTACCTGGGTACAGGAGGTGGTGAAAAATATAGACCCTGCCATGGAGCTGCCTGGGGGAATCTATAATTTTGGAAGTGAAAGCACCCTTTCCGCCTATGAAATAGGAAGCAGGGTCTTTCAGATGCTTGATAAAAACGGAAACAGAGGGGATTTTGTGATTCCCCGTGAAACAGGGGCCAGGGATAATCCCAGAAATCTGACCATGGATATGGGAAAGCTTAAGGCCCATGGGATCGGCTTTTCTGAAACAGTGGAAGGATTTTTGAAATGCCTTGATGAAAGCCCTGAATATGTTCATGCCTTAATAGGAGAACCTGTTGTCGAATTTTGACGAATTTAATAAAAAAACCCATAAAGCCATTGTCAAGACCGGAAGGAGTATGATATACTCTTTTCGGTTTTTCTAATATATAATACATTATTTATAATCAATACTAATAAATAAAATGACGTTTTACTGATAGATAAGGGAAAACCGGCTAGCAGACAACGAGGAAAGCTTGAGAGCCAGGAGGATAGTTCCAATGATTCGATTTAAAAATTATGTAAAAGCAGAAAACCTGGAGGAGGCCTTTGCGCTGAATCAGAAAAAGAGCAGTGTCATAGGCGGAGGCATGATGTGGCTGAAGGTACAGAACCGGGTGAAGATGACGCTGGTGGATTTATCCGGGCTGGGGCTTGACGGGATTGAGGAAAGGGAAGACGAGTTTTCCATAGGCGCTATGTGCACCCTTCGACAGCTGGAAACCCATGAAGGTCTGAATGCCTGCTTTAACGGCGTTTTTAAAGAGTGCACCCGTTCTATTGTAGGTGTCCAGTTCCGCAACGGAGCGACAATAGGAGGAAGCGTGTTTGGCCGGTTCGGATTTTCTGATATTATCACCTGCCTTCTGGCTCTTGACACCTATGTGGAGCTGTACAAGGGAGGCATGGTTCCTTTGGACGAATTCTGCCGGATGAAGAGTGACAGGGATATCCTGGTCCGCATTCATATAAAAAAGGATGGAAGGAAAGCGGGCTATGCCTCCCAGCGCATGTCGAAAACGGATTTTCCTGTGATCGCCTGCTGTGCGGCACGAAAAGCTGGAAAGCTTTATGTCTCCGTAGGGGCAAGACCGGCAAAGGCAGAGCTGGTCGTGCTTTTAGAAGGCCAGGATTGTCTTAAGGAAGAGCTTGCCAAAAAGGCATCAGAAGGCTTTACCTATGGTACCAACATGAGGGGAAGCGGAGATTACCGGAAGCATTTGGCTGAAATATACATAAAAAGGCTTTTAGAAGCGCTGGATCAGGAGGGACGGTAAATGGAGGTCGAATTTACATTGAACGGAAAATTGGTGTATGAGGAAATTGCAGATGACACTACCTTATTCCAGCTGCTTAGAAGGAAGGCCTGCTACAGCGTGAAATGCGGCTGTGAAACGGAAAACTGCGGACTTTGTACGGTGTTAGTCAATGGAAAATCAAGGCTTTCCTGCTCATTTTTAGTTGCCAGGGCAAACGGCTGTGAGGTGGTGACCTTAGAAGGCGTGGAAAAGGAAGCCAAATTGTTTGGAACGTATCTGGCGGAAGAAGGAGTGGAACAGTGCGGATTCTGCAGTCCGGGACTTATTATGAATGTGCTGGCAATGGAAAGGGAAGAAGTGTTTGATGAAGAAGGGATAAGAGAGTATCTGGCCGGGAATTTGTGCCGGTGCAGCGGCTATATGGGACAGCTTCGGGCGATAAAGAAATATTTAAGCAGAGGAGAAAATAGGGATGAATTATAAAATGCGTACGGTAAATACTTCTGTGAAAAAGAAGGATGCCATGGCCCTGGTAACCGGAAAGCCTGTGTATACCGATGACCTGGCTCCCGGAGACTGTCTCATCGTAAAAGTCCTAAGAAGCCCTCATGCCCATGCGCTGATCAAGGAGATCCATAAGGAAAAGGCGGAAAAGGTGGCTGGAATCGCCTGTATTCTTACCTATAAAGATGTTCCACAGAAGCGGTTTACAATGGCAGGACAGTCCTATCCGGAGCCAAGCCCCTATGACAGGCTGATTCTGGACCAGAGGATGCGCTTTGTGGGAGATGCGGCGGCCATCGTAGCCGGTGAGACGGAAGATGCGGTGGATCATGCCCTGCGCCTTTTAAAGGTAGAATATGAGGTTTTGGAACCGGTACTGGATTTTAAGCAGGCAAAGGATCATCCGGTGTTAGTCCATCCGGAAGAAGACTGGCTCACGCTCTGTCCGGTGGGCGGGGATAATAAAAGGAATTTGTGCGCTTCCGGAAGGGAAGAGCATGGCAACGTTGATGAGGTATTAAAGCAATGTGATTATGTGGTGGAACAGGTTTACCATACAAAGGCAAACCAGCAGGCAATGATGGAAACCTTCCGGGCCTATTCTTATCTGGACGCTTATGGGCGTTTGAATCTGGTGGCATCCACACAGATCACCTTTCATGTGAGAAGGATCCTGCTCATGCCCTGGATATTCCAAAGTCCCGGATCCGCGTGATCAAGCCTCGGATCGGCGGCGGCTTCGGCGCAAAGCAGACCGTGGTGGCTGAGGTGTATCCGGCAATCGTGACGATGAAGACCGGCAGGCCGGCCAAGATGATCTATAGCCGGTATGAGTCTCAGATCGCCTCTTCTCCCCGCCATGAGATGGAAGTTCATGTGCGGGTGGGAGCCAATAAGGAAGGAATCCTTCAGGCAATCGATTTGTATACGCTGTCAAATACAGGGGCTTACGGGGAACACGGACCTACTACAGTAGGCTTATCCGGACATAAGACCATCCCCCTTTACCGGACGGCCAAAGCCTTCCGATTCGAATATGATGTGGTTTATACAAACCGCATGTCCGCAGGGGCTTACCGGGGATACGGAGCCACTCAGGGTATATTTGCGGTGGAATCTGCGGTCAATGAGCTGGCGGAAAAGATTGGAATGGATTCCGTAAAATTAAGGGAATTAAACATGGTAAAGGAAGGCGATGTCATGCCTGCTTACTATGGGGAAACTTTAAACAGCTGTGCCTTAGACCGGTGTATGGCCCGGGCAGGGAGATGATCCGCTGGGATGAGAAGTATCCCAGGGTTGATATGGGAAATGGAAAGGTGCGGGGCGTAGGTGCAGCCATGTCCATGCAGGGTTCAAGTATATCCGGACTGGATGTGGCTTCCGTGGAGCTGCGCCTTAATGACGATGGCTTTTACACCCTTATGATCGGAGCTTCCGACATGGGAACTGGCTGCGACACCACCCTTGCCCAGGTGGCTGCTGATTGCCTGGAATGCGATTTAGATGAGATCGTGGTCCACGGAACGGATACGGATGTTTCCCCTTATGATTCCGGTTCTTACGCTTCCAGCACCATGTATCTGACCGGAATGGCTGTGGTAAAGGCCTGCAAGGAGATGCGGGAAAAAAATCATAAGAAAAGGTGCCCAGTTTCTTGAATGCCCGGAGGATTCCCTGGAATTTGACGGAAATAGGGTCTACCAACCGTCGGGAGAGCTGGAAATATCCTTAAAGGATATAGGAAACAGGGTCATGTGCTTTAATGAAGACATGCTCACTGCCGGAGCCAGCCATACGTCTCCTGTATCGCCGCCTCCCTTTATGGTGGGAATGGCTGAGGTTGAAGTGGATAAGGAGACCGGTGAGGTAGAGCTTCTGGACTATGTGGCGGTTGTGGACTGCGGAACAGCCATTAATCCCAATCTGGCCAGGATCCAGACCGAGGGCGGAATCGCCCAGGGCATTGGCATGGCAATGTACGAAGATATCACTTATTCTTCCAAGGGGCAGATGCTGCAGAATTCCTTCATGCAGTACAAGCTTCCGACCAGGCAGGATGTGGGAGATATCCGGGTGGAATTTGAAAGCAGCTATGAGCTACAGGGCCTTTTGGAGCCAAGTCCATTGGTGAGATCGTGATCAATACGCCTTCTCCTGCCATTGCGGATGCAGTAGCCAATGCGGTAGGAGTGAGAATAAGGGAATTGCCTGTTACGGCTGAAAAGGTGTATTGGGGAATGAAGCAGTAATATTTCATGATCAGGACCAGGTCTTTGAACTTGGTGTGATAGAAGAGGGATAATAGAAAGAGCGCCGGACATTTGGTTCCGGTGCTTTCTTTTGTCTCTTTTTTTCGTTTGATTATATAAATGATGACTGTTGATAAAAACAATCACCTGACTCTATGAACAGGTGATTGCATTGATAATAACATGGGTGTATGATGGGAAAAGAGAAAGGAAGGGAGGATTTATGGAGGCTTTAATCAGAGCAGAAAACGTGTGCAAGGATTATGAAGTGGGTGAGGTCAGGGTCCAGGCCTTAAAGCATGTTTCTTTTGAGATTCTCCGGGGAGAATTTATTGTGATTTTAGGGCCAAGCGGGTCTGGAAAAAGCACCCTTTTAAATATATTAGGCGGAATTGAAACCGTTACCAGCGGGACTGTCTATTACGACGGTACGCCTCTTTCCTGGGGAGACTTAAAGAGCCTTACGGCCTATCGCCGGGCCCATGCCGGGTTTATCTTTCAGTTTTATAATTTGATGCCGGGACTGACTGCACTGGAAAATGTGCAGCTGGCGGCAGAGCTTTCTAAGGATCCTTTGGACCCGGAAACGCTGCTTGGGCAGGTGGGGCTTTTGGACAGGGCTGGCCATTTCCCAAGCAGGCTGTCGGGAGGCCAGCAGCAGAGGGTGGCCATTGCCAGGGCCTTGTGCAAGAATCCTGATATCCTTCTTTGCGATGAACCTACGGGGGCCTTAGACAGCGCCACAGGAAGCCAGATATTAAAGCTGTTGTCAGACTTTAACAGGCAGTATGAAAAGACGGTGCTTTTAATCACCCATAATGAAAACATTGCAGAGATTGCAGACCGGGTTTTTTATTTTAAGGATGGATGTCTGGAACGGATTCGTGTCAATGAAAAACCTTTAAAGCCGGAGGAGGTGGTCTGGTAGTGAAAAGCTTCCGCAAGAACGTAGTCCGGTGTGCCAGGCAAAATCCAGGGTCTTTTCTTGGGGCGGTTTTCATCATTGCCATCGGCATATTTGTCTATGTGGCTATGATGGACACATTGAGAAACTTAGGGGACCAGGTGCAGCATTATTATGACAGAAGCGCCATGCAGATGTATTTGCCCAGGTTTCAGGAATCTCTGAAGTGGATTTAGAACGGTTAAAGGAGATTCCGGGGATTGAAGAGGTTTCCGGAAAAATGGCCGTTGATGTCAGACTGTTTGCCCCTTCCCAGACGGAGATCGTAACGGTGCATCTGCTGTCTTACGATTCCTCGGATTCCTTAAACAGATTAATGTTAAAAGGGACGGGGACGGGAAAGGACAGCATTTATCTGGGCAACCGGATGGCCGGATTATATGGATACGAAAACGGAACACCTCTCACTCTCATGATTGATGGGAAAAGCGTGAGATGTGAACTTGCCGGAACCTGTTACGGGCCGGATTACATATATGCCATTCCTCCCGGAGGAGCCATGATCTGACGGTGAGATTTACGACATTGCCTGTATAGAAAAAAACAGGATGGAGGAGTTGACAGGGAAAAATGATTCCATGAATGAGCTGGGGTTCCGGCTGGCAAAAGGATATACCTATGAAGACGTGCGCTATCAGCTGATGGACCGCCTTTCCGGGTATGGCCTGATTTCTCTCTCTTCCAAGGAAGACCAGGTCAGCTATAATATGGTAAAGGGAGAGATCAATGAGCTGTACTCCATGGGAACGGTACTCCCTGTCCTGTTTATGTCGATTTCCGTGTTCATGCTCTATGTGGTATTAAAAAAGATGATAGACAGGGATCAGAGCCTTATCGGCACTATGAAATCCTTTGGAATGAGAGACGGGGAACTGATTTTGGCATACCTTTACCAGGCGCCGAGGTGGGGGTTTTAGGTGCTTTGGCCGGAAGTATTCTGGCGGTTCCTTTTGGTAAGTATATGTTTCTTATATATGTGGACTTTTTTTAATCTGCCGGACACGGTCTATCACAGCTATATGAATACAAGGATAAGCGGCATGGGCATCGCGGTGGGGACCGGACTTCTGGCGGTTTATTTAGGGGTCAGGGGAATCTTAAAGATCACTCCGGCCCAGGCCATGAGGCAAAGGCTCCTGTTGCCGCAGGGAATTTAAGGCTGCCCGCTTTTTTGGCCTCCAGGTTTGGTGCCATGGAAAAAAATGGGGCTCCGCTCTGTAGTGAGGAACCCTTTTCGCGGTTTTTTGATTATCCTGGCCATTGCATTTCCTTTTTCCATGTCTTCTGTGCTTTTTTTCTTTTAATGGAGTAGCAGATCAGATGTTTCTCGATCAGTTCAGCAAGGTGCAGACCTATGATATACAAATTTCCCTGGACCGTTATGTGTCCCCCTTCCAGGGGGAATCGGCAGGGGAAGAAATCAGAGGCGTGGGGAAGAGCGAAGCAGTCATCCAGAAGGCAGTGGAATTAAAGCATGAAAATCTGTCGGAATTTGCCATGATTTACGGACTGAACCGGGGATCTGACATGTGGAGGATCATGGATCTCTACGGCCGGTTTTATGAACCGCCGGAGGATGGGATTATTATAAACAGCCGGATTGCAGATAAGCTCCATCTGGAGGAAGGGGATGTTATGGAAGTTTCTGTTCCCGGCCTGACTGCAGAAGCGGTAAAGGTTCCGGTAAAAGCTGTCATAAAGGAGAGCCTGGGAGGCGGCTGCTATATGTCGGCAAAGGGATTTTTCCGTTTTTTTGATTCAGTCCCAATGGCAGGAACCATTCTATTAAAGGTGGAAAAAGGAAGGCTTAATGAAGTCCGGGAAGAACTTTTAAAAACCAGCCGGGTGACCTGGATGGTGGATACCGGCCGCATCACCGAGAGCTACCGGGATATGATGGGCAGCATGATGGCAATGGTCCAGATGTTTTCCCTTATGGCTGTGGCGGCGGGAGGGATTCTCATTTATAATATTTCCATGATCAATATCAGGGAACGGATCGCAGAGCTTGGAACGTTTATCATCATGGGAGGGACGGACAAGGAGATCGGAAGGATTCTCCTGTTTGAACAGGTGGTCTACTTTATTCTGGGGATTGTCTTAGGAGTGCTTGGGAGTATTGGGGTAAAGTACCTTTTGGAGCATCTGGTCATATCCGATTCCTATACCATTGATCTGGCTATACGGCCATCCTGCTATGGGATAGCGTTTCTTACCTGTCTTTTAATGGCAGGGGCTTCTTTGCTGGCCCAGACGCGGTTTGTAAGAAAGATAAGACTCACGGATATTTTAAAGGAAAGGGAGTAAGCTTATGAAGATCCGAATGGAAGGCAGGAAAAAGAAATTGTGCTTTCTGGCTGCAGGAATCGCCCTTGTGCTGATCATAGGGTGGACTGCAGTTAAAAGTTTTAAGGGCACCCCGGTGCAGACCGCGGTGGCTTCCTGTGAAAATGTAGAAGACCGTTATACAGAGGAAGGAACCATTACGGCGGGAGGGGAATACCGCCTGGTTTCAGAGGTATCAGGGCCGGTAAAGGAGGTCATGGTCAGGGAGAATGATGGGGTGAAGGCAGGAGATATCCTGTTTACCATTGATGACAAGGACCTATTACATGAAAAATCCCTTTGTGAAAGCGCACTGGCAGGGTATAAGGCCAAGCTGGAGCAGAGCCGGATCGGACAGGTGATGACGTCATCCCCTCAGGAGTATCTGGATTCCATAAGAGCGGAAGTGTCGGCAAAGGAGGCAGATTATCAGGCGGCAAAAACTCTTTTTGACGCTTCCCAGTCCCTGTATTCGGCCGGAAGCATTTCCAAAATCGAATGGGAGAAAGACAGAGCTTCTTATGAATACGCCTCTCTGGCATGGGAGCAGGCAAAGAGCAGGTATGAGGAAAGCCGCCGGTTTTTAGAGAGCTTAAAGGCGGGCGGCATTGATGAAACTACCATTAACGGAAGGTTTTATGAAAGCGTGGAGGAACAGTTAAAGGCCCAGATCAAATCCCAGGAAACTACCATGGAGCAGCTGGAAGACAGATTGAAAAAATGTGTGGTGGCTGCGGACAGGGCTGGAATCGTTACCTCCCTTCCGGTGAAGGATATGTCCTACATACAGGCAGGGGAAACTGCAGCGACCATAAGCGGGCGGGGAAAGGTCCAGGCAGAGTCTGACGTGCTTACCAGCATTGCGCCCTATCTTTCCCCGGGAGATAAGGTGACAGTGATCCTGCAGCTTAGGAATCAGGACCAAATGTACAGCGGGACCATAAGCCAGGTCTATGACTATGCAGCTAAAGGGACCTCTGCCCTGGGAATGGATGAATACAGGGTGCATGTGAAGATCGATATGGAGGAGAATCCGGAGCTGGAAGGAAAGGAAGGGTATGGGGCCAATATCCGCTTTACCCTGTATCAGGGGGAAAACAAGCTGGTGATCCCTTCAAGCGCTGTTTTTGAACTGGATGACCAGAAGTACGTCTTTGTGATTAAAAACGGAAAGGCGGAAAAGCGGCCCGTTAAGATCGAATACAGGACCGCATCCCAGGCGGTCATAAAAGAAGGGCTGACAGAGGGAGAGAAGGTCATTGACCATGTGGACTCGGAAGAGATCTATGAAGGGGCAAAAGTGTATGCAGCTTCATAAAGAAATAAAAGGGCGGCAGCATGGAAATTCCAATGCTGCCGCCTTATTATATGTTATTATTTTATCTTATCGTAGCTGGATTCTTTGATGGTTCCATCGCTGTTGGTCTTGTAGTATTTACCGTCGCCATCCTGGATGTTTGTCTTGCTCTTTGCAAGCTTTCCGCTTGTACCGACTAAGTACTCTTTCTCATTGTATTCCACTACTTTATACTTTTCATCTTTGTCAGCCTTGATCAGTCTGCCCTGAATGTAGATGCTGTCATCGGTGATGGTATTGTAGCCGGCTCCCTTGTTGCTTCCAGCCTTGCGGAAGTTGTAGGTGTATTTCTCGCCGTCAATATCAATGGTTGTCTTTCCGGTTGCCATAGCGCCTTCCTTTGGAGATGTGCCGAAGTAGTAAACCTCTGCTGCATCATCTACTGCAGGGAAATCGCTTTCAGTTTCGATCTCGTCGTAGGTCGCGATTGTCTTACCTGATTCAAAGGTCAGTTTATAAAGACCCTGAAGCATTTCGCCCTTTTCGTTGAAGGCATAGCTTAAACCGTTAATGGACTTAATCTGGCTTGTTGTCAGCTGTCCGTTGGTAGAAGAATAGAACCAGTATTCTGTACCGTCATCATAAGCTTCTGCATCAACCTCTTCACTTGGAACAGTCTTGAACCAGCCTTTTGCAAGCCAGCACTGTTCTGGGAGATTGTAATACTGGTTTCCAGAGCTTGTTGTTGAAGCGGAGGCTAAATCATACCATTCGGATTCAGCGGCTCCATTTTCATTGAAGCGGTATTTTAAGCCGTTGATGGTTTTGGTGGTATCCTTTACCTTCTTGCCGTTGGTACCGAAATAGAACCAGTAAGCACCGTTAAAGTTGTCTTTTTCATTTTCTGAATCTTCAACTTCAATGGATTTCCATCCGTTAGCCTGAGCGCCGTCAGAGGAATCTCCTAAGTAATAGATTCCGTCCTTCCATGCGTCGTCACCGGTCTGGCGTGTGGATTCTTCATTGACCCAGCCAAACAGCATTCTTCCTTCTGAATCAAAGGAATAGTTATGGAATTCTCCATTGGCAACCTTTATGGATTTAAAGGAAGTTTTGCCGGAGGTAGGAGCCTTGAAGGCCTTTCCGTTGCTGCCAAAATAGTACCAGTAGGTATCAGGCGCATCTTCTTCATCCTGGTCGGCATTAATTTCACGCCATTCATTTGCAACCATGGCCCCTGATGAATTTACATAATAGTAATTGCCGTCGGATTCGATTAAGCTGCTTGTAGCCAGCTCGCCATCTTCGTTTAGATAGAACCAGTTGTCACCGGATTTGCGCCAAGATTCGGTTGTTACGTCTCCGTTGGAATCGTAGTATACCCAGGTGTCATTTTCCTGTGTCCAACCTGTGCTGCAAAGGAGGTCATGGATGCACCTATGGTAAAGATCGCTGCGGCGCAGGGAATCAGCCATTTAAGTTTCTGTTTTCTCATGTTTGTTCTCCTTTCATAAGAACCCTTTTTGTTACTTTTTTCAGCAGGTCTTGCTGATGGAATGACTTTAAACCATGGAGTTGGTCTAAGGTCAAGTGATGTAAAAAAGGCGTAAGAATGCGTAAGAAAAGCCGTAGAAGTTAAGAAAACCGTAATCTCACCATATTCTGGAAGCTGTTCCTGTGACTGGAAATAGGGGACTGGAGTCAGAGATAGCCTGGACCGCAAAGGGAAGATAAAATAAAAAAAGAGACAGGAATTTCCTATCTCTTATGCAATAATAATACCACAAAAATGACTTTTTTTTCAAGTCTTGTAATTTAGCCCTGTCTGGAGTAGACTTTGTATTTATCAAAAGAATGGAGGAGTTTTTATGGATGATGGGAAGTGGCTGCAGACTGCAAGTGACAGCTTTCAGATCGCCAGGGTAAAAGAGGCCAATGATTATACAAAGAAATTCGGACTTGCTTTAACGGATGAGGAGGCAGCTTTGCTTATCGGGGAGAGAAAAGATGCATTAAAGGAACAGGAGCGGGTGGAATTCGGGGCGGGAATCTTCCGAAACTGATTTTTGCGTTTTGTGATTCCCCGTATATTTATCAGGATAATTATGTGGATACCCTGGGAAGGCTTCAGGATATGTTCTACCTTTATAAAAATGAATCCTTGGATGAAATTTCCGATGATGAACTGATTGAATTTATGAAGGACCAGTTTGACGGACCATGCCAGGGCTCTCTTGATCATCTGGAGGATACCGGATTGGAGGCCTTTGCCAGACGCGCCCGTTTTGGTCCGGACCTGTATGAGGAAGAAGACGATGAGCTTTGAGGCGGAGGAGTTAATGCCAATCGTGGCAGAATTAGCAGATAAATATACGGGAAAGGAAAGCACCTCCATTACCTATGAAAAGGCAAGGCAGCTCATGGAAGCTGTTCTTTACTGTATCCATGAGTACGAGGCAGATGCGGAAAAAAGACAGGAGCTTATTTCTGTAAATGGGAAGACGGATGCAAAAATGGTTTATAGACTGGGATATGAGACGGTGTTAAGAAATGTGAAGGAAACCCAGATCCTGTATAATAAAATAATACCGGATTTTAAATATTATGAGACTGGTGTTATTATGATACGTTTGTCAAGGGAATCCCCTCCTTCTTTTTGTATTATGATCCCCGTTTCCAGCCTCAGAATCACATTATTACCCTGGATTATCCGGTTTTGTATCCGGTGAATTCTTTGCGGGGAATTGATGCCATAAGCGCCTTTGTGAAGTGTGTCAGCCTGGAACAGGTTTTCTTTGGAAAACTGCCGGATGAGTATGTTCTCCATGTGCTGAGAGCTTATTCCCTGGATCATGGGGAGCTGATCCTTAACCTTGCAGGCATTGTGCTGCGGAATATTCTGGGCTGCCGGATGGCTGGTAAGAGGGTTAATACCCTGGAATATACCCCGGGTGAACTGGAACGGCTGATAAATTATGTAAACCGAAGCAATACAGTCTCATTGGAACAGGAGATGGAAGGGCTGGTTGATGAACTGGTTCGGTCTGTATATGATGGACAGGAAGAAATGGGAGATTATCTAAAGGCCGATCTGCATGATTATTGTTTTGAACTGAAAAATGCAGTGAAAAACCAATGCCTGGATTCCATTCTGGCAATATAAATATGAGAAGAGGGGAGAACACCGCCCAAACGCAGCGTCTGTGCTATGCTGCCAAAGTTTATGGAAGGTCCTTTTGGGAGCATAATTAATATGCTCTATAAACCCGGATCTCAGCCCGCAATGCAAAAGATATGAATTAAAGAAAGTACGTGGCTGATGTGAAATTCAAAAATACCGGGAAGAAGATTCGTCTCTTCCCGGTATCTTTTTTACACTGTTTCCGATGGGGTTTCCCCTTTGCGCATATTTTTCTGGGCAGTGGAGAGCATCAGCTTGATTCGGTTTAACTGGTTTACTTCGCTTGCACCTGGATCATAGTCCACGGCAATGATATTGGAGCCAGGATAAGCTTTCCGAAGCTCCTTAATAACGCCCTTTCCAACGATGTGGTTGGGGAGGCAGCCAAAGGGCTGGGTACACACAATATTGTTGGTGCCGCTGTGGATCAGCTCCAGCATTTCTCCGGTCAAAAACCAGCCTTCGCCGGTCTGGTTTCCGATGGAAACAAAATCCTTTGCCATATCTGCCAGATTTCCGATGTGGGCAGGGGCTGTGAAGTGTTTGCTCTTTAACAGCTCCTTCTTTGCAGTCCTGCGGAAATATTCCAACAGGGAAATCCCCATATTGGATAAGGCTGCGGTGGTTTTCTTGCCGCCTAATTTCTGGGCCTTAAAGTTATTATTGTAGAAGCAGTATAAAAGGAAGTCCATCAAATCCGGCATAACGGCTTCCGCGCCTTCCGATTCCAAAAGCTCTACAATGTGATTATTGGCCAGGGGAGAAAACTTAACAAGGATTTCTCCTACGATTCCTACCTTAGGCTTCTGGCCGGGATTTCTTGGAAGATTGTCAAAATCCCTGATAATTCCCTTTATGTTGCGGGAGAAGGTCATCATGTCCGGGGATTTCTTAGACAAGGACCTGATACACTGTTCCTTCCATTTCTCATGAAGGGAATTGGCTGAGCCAGGCACCTTCTCATAAGGGCGGGTCGCATATAAAACTCTCATAAAGACATCGCCGTATACCACTGCCTGCATGGCTTTTGTCAGCATGGGCAGGGTGATGGTGAATCCCGGGTTTGTCTCCATGTTGTTTGCATTGACGGAAATGACCGGGATATGTCCCATGCCTGATCTCTCCAGGGCCCGCCTGATGAATCCGATGTAATTGGAAGCCCGGCATCCGCCTCCTGTCTGGCTCATGAATACCGCAGTGCGGTCTAAGTCGTATTTGCCGGAAAGAAGTGCATCCATAATCTGGCCCACCACGATAAGGGACGGGTAGCAGGCATCGTTGTTCACGTATTTTAATCCGGTATCAATGGCAGAGCGGTTATCGTTCTGAAGGACTTCTACCCGGTAGCCAAAGGAACGGATGGCAGGTTCAATTAAGTCAAAATGAATGGGTGACATCTGAGGGCACAGGATGGTATAATCTTTTTTCATTTCTTTGGTAAACATAATCCTGTGGTAAGCGCTGGAAACCACCTTTTGCTCGTAGTGGCGTTTGTCACGCACCCGCAGTGCCGCGATCAGGGAACGGATGCGGATCCTGGCGGCTCCCAGGTTATTGACCTCATCGATCTTTAATACCGTATAGATCTTGCCGGACCCGGTTAAGATGTCATTAACCTGGTCTGTGGTAACTGCATCCAGACCGCAGCCAAAGGAATTGAGCTGGATTAAGTCCAGGCGGCTCTCCTTTTTTACGAGAGCGGCGGCCCGGTAAAGTCTGGTGTGGTACATCCACTGGTCAGTAACCACCAGAGGGCGTTCGATTTCAGCCAGATGGGAGACGGAATCCTCTGTAAGCACTGCAAATCCATAGGAGGTAATAAGCTCCGGAATGCCGTGGTTGATTTCCGGATCCACATGGTAGGGGCGGCCCGCAAGCACGATTCCATGGCGGTCGTTGTCTTCCAGCCATTTTAAGGTTTCCTCGCCCTTTTTCTCCATATCGGTCCTGGAAGCCATAAGCTCCTTCCAGCCCTTTTCGGCAGCAGCAGCAACTTGAGACGCCGGGATCTGGAATTCCTTTGTAAATATCTCTGTCAGGCGTCCGGTAAGTATTTCTTCGTTGGTAAAGGCCATGAACGGGTTTAAAAAGCGGATATTTTCCGTCTTAATACCTTCTACGTTGTTCTTGATGTTCTCTGCGTAGGAGGTGACAATGGGACAGTTAAAATGGTTTCCCGCCTCAGGGGTCTCATTCCGCTCATAGGGAATGCAGGGATAAAAAATGGTTTTGATTCCCTGCTTGATCAGCCATTCAATGTGGCCGTGGGCGATCTTTGCCGGATAGCATTCCGATTCGCTTGGTATGGATTCAATGCCCAGTTCATAGATCTTTCTGGTGGACTGAGGGGAGAGCACGGTCCGGAATTTCAGTTCCTTAAAGAAAACAGCCCAGAAGGGGTAGTTTCATACATGTTTAAGACCCTGGGAATGCCGATGGTGCCCCGCTCCGCAAGATCCGGGCTAAGGGGCTCGTAATCGAACATACGGCGGTTTTTATAATCAAAAAGGTTTGGTATTTCCCTCTTTGCTTTTTCCTTGCCAAGGCCCCGTTCACAGCGGTTTCCCGTAATGAACTGGCGGCCTCCGTCAAAACGGTTAACGGTGAGCACACAGTTGTTGGTGCAGCCCTTGCAGCGGGCCATGGAGGTTTCGTAATGCAGTCCCAGAATTTTATCCAGGCTCAGCATGGTGGTTGTTTTGGATTCCTCATAGCGTTCCCTTGCAATGAGAGCGGCGCCGAAGGCTCCCATAATGCCTGCAATATCAGGGCGGATGGCTTCACAGCCTGCAATCTTTTCAAAGCTTCTTAAAACGGCATTGTTGTAAAACGTACCGCCTGAACCACTACATGCTGGCCCAGATCGGAGGCGTTTGTGATCTTTATTACTTTAAACAGGGCATTTTTAATAACAGAATAAGCGAGCCCTGCGGAAATATCGGATACCTCGGCCCCTTCCTTTTGGGCCTGCTTTACGTTGGAATTCATGAATACCGTGCATCTGGTCCCTAAGTCAGTGGGGTTCTTGGCAAATATAGCTTCCTGTGCAAAATTTTCTACCTGATAATTTAAGGAGTTTGCAAAGGTTTCAATAAAGGAGCCGCAGCCCGAGGAGCAGGCCTCGTTTAACTGGACGCTGTCCACGGTACCGTTTTTGATGCGGATGCATTTCATGTCCTGCCCGCCGATATCCAGGATGCAGTCTACCTCTGGCTCAAAAAAGGCTGCCGCATAGTAGTGGGAGATGGTCTCCACCTCGCCCTCATCAAGCAGGAACGCTGATTTTAACAGGGCTTCTCCGTATCCGGTGGAACAGGACCATACGATCTGGCTGTCCTTTGGCAATTGTTCCTTGATTTCACTCATGGCCCGGATCGCTGTTGCAAGAGGGCTTCCGTTATTGCTGCTGTAAAATTTATATAACAGGGTGCCGTCTTCACCTACAAGGGCCACCTTTGTGGTGGTGGAGCCTGCATCGATTCCTAAAAAGCATTTTCCATGGTAGGAGGATAAATCACCCTTTTTAACGCAGTGGCTGTTGTGGCGTTCTATGAATGCGTCAAAATCAGCCTGATCCGCAAACAGGGGTTCCATGCGTTTTACTTCGAATTCCATTCGGATGCCGGAGGATAAGCGGTTTATCATTTCCTCCAGGGAGATGTCCCCTCCCTGTGTTTCCTCTGCATTCATGGCCGCACCGATAGCGGCAAATAAATGGGAATGCTCCGGAGAGATGATCTCATCCCCGGATAAATGGAGGGTGCGGACAAACGCCTTCTGAAGCTCAGGAAGGAAATGCAGTGGACCGCCAAGGAAAGCTACATTGCCTCTGATCGGCTTTCCGCATGCCAGGCCGCTGATGGTCTGATTCACCACTGCCTGAAAAATGGAAGCTGCAAGATCTTCCCTGGTAGCCCCTTCATTGATGAGCGGCTGGATGTCTGTTTTTGCAAATACGCCGCAGCGTGCTGCAATGGGGTAAATGGCCTTATAATTGGCCGCATATTCATTTAATCCGGAGGCATCGGTCTGTAAAAGTGCTGCCATCTGATCGATAAAGGACCCGGTACCGCCGGCACAGATCCCGTTCATGCGCTGGTCAATGCCGCCGGTGAAGTAAATAATTTTTGCATCTTCTCCGCCCAGTTCGATTGCCACGTCGGTCTGCGGGGCATAATCCTTAAGAGAGGTAGCGACTGATACCACCTCCTGGACAAAGGGAACCTTTAAATGCCTGGACAGAGTTAATCCGCCGGAGCCTGTGATGGCAGGGCGCAAATTCATAGGGCCCAACTTATCATAGGCCTTCTTTAAAAGGCCTGCCAGTGTTTCCTGTATGTTTGCATAATGCCGCTCATAATCAGCGAACAAGATATCATGATTTTCATTTAATATAGCTATTTTAACCGTAGTGGAACCGATATCGATTCCTAATGTGCGATATGTAATCATATGTGCGGGGTCTCCCCCTGCCTCCTTTTGTGTAAAAGTAAGTTGCTGACTCACCGAACATCAGTTTAACATAAAATAAGAAATAATACAATTGCCATAACATGCTAAAAAAAATGTTAAAACTAGTAAAATTTGTTTAAGTTCACGAAAAGGGTTTCCTTTTCATTTGACAAAAATGGCCTGGGAAATTATAATGTATAAGTCAAAGTCTGCCAATGTTTTTATTTAGATTTTCAGTGAAAGAGAGAAAAGCTATGATTCAGATTTATAAAACAGAAGACGGCCTGATTCAGCAAAAGGATGAGCTTTCTCCTGGTTCCTGGATCGCCCTTACCAATCCTACTGCCACAGAGATTCTGGAAATCGCCAATACCTGTAAAATCGATCCCGATGACTTAAGGGCTCCTCTTGATGAGGAAGAGCGTTCCCGTATCCAGATAGAGGATCATTACACGCTTATCCTGGTAGACGTTCCCACCATAGAGGAACGTGGCGGCAAAGACTGGTATGTTACCATACCAATGGGTATCATAACGACGGAAGATGCCATTATTACGGTCTGTCTGGAAGATACCACAGTTCTCAATGCATTTATGGACGGCAGGGTCAGGGATTTCCACACGTATATGAAAACCCGGTTTATCCTGCAGATCCTGTATAAGAATGCATCTTTGTATCTGCAATATTTAAGGATCATTGATAAAAAGAGCGGGGTGGTCGAAGAGAAGCTTCACAAATCCACTAAGAACCGGGAGCTTATCGAGCTTTTGGAACTGGAAAAGAGCCTTGTGTACTTTACCACATCCTTGCGCTCCAATGAGATGGTGCTTGAAAAACTGATGAGAAATGAAAAAATCAAAAAGTACCCGGAAGATACGGAGCTTTTGGAAGACGTCATTGTAGAAAACAAGCAGGCCATTGAGATGGCCAACATCTACAGCGGGATTTTAAGCGGAACCATGGATGCCTTTGCTTCCGTTATATCCAACAACTTAAATATTGTAATGAAGTTTCTGGCGACCATTACCATTGTTATGTCCATACCGACCATGGTGGCAAGCTTTTACGGAATGAATGTTAATTCCATGGGCATGCCTTTTGCGGATAATCCCCATGGTTTTGCCATTGTTTTAGGCCTGACGCTGGCCCTGACGCTGATTGTAGCGTGGATTTTCTCCAAAAAGGATCTGTTTTAATGCCAGTGAACCTGGTAAAAATAGAAAAGGATGAAATATCCTGCGGCTATACCTTTACACCCGGTAAAACGGGGTGCGCTGTACCTGAAAGGCGTGGGCAGAAAAGAGGAAAGCATGAAGTTTTTTTTAAATTTTGAACGCAGATTCAGAAAGTATGCGATTCCGAATCTGATGTACTATATTATCGGCATGTATGGTGTGGGACTCTTAATGGAGATGCTTGCACCGGGATTTTACTGGCAGTACCTGTCTCTTGACGCCGGGAAGATACTTGGCGGCCAGGTGTGGAGGATTGCCACCTTCATGATTTACCCGCCGGGCGGCGGCGTTTTCATGAGCCTGATCAGCATGTATTTATACTATATGCTGGGAGTGAATTTAGAGAGGATCTGGGGAGCATTCCGTTTTAATGTCTATTTCTTCATGGGAGTCATCGGCCATGTGGCGGCGGCGCTGGTCGTGTATATTTTCATGGGAAAGACGGTGTATCTTACGACGGAATTTCTCAATTATTCCCTGTTCTTTGCCTTTGCCGCCACATTTCCGGATCTGGAATTCCTTTTGTTTTTCGTGATGCCTATAAAAGCCAAGTGGCTGGCCATTTTTAACGGGATTTATTTCATGTATGGCTTTATCACTGGCAATATAGCGACCCGAGTCACGATATTCATGTCCTTATTGAACTTTATCCTCTTTTTCCTTTTGACAAGGAATTTAAGCCGGTTCAATCCGAAAGAGATCAAAAGAAAGCAGAATTTTCATAAGCAGATGAAGATAAAGCCCCAGGGCTGGACACACCACCGGTGCGCCGTATGCGGGCGGACCGAAAAGGACGCTCCAAACCTGGAATTCCGTTATTGTTCAAAATGCGAAGGCAGTTATGAATACTGTTCCGAGCATTTATATACACATAAACATGTAACACCGTCCAACCCCACAAACGGTGATACGACCAACTAGCTACGGAGGATAATAATGAAGAGAACCAAGATTATTTGCACCATGGGACCTAATACCAACGATCGCGCAATGATGAAGGCACTTGCCGAACATGGCATGGATGTGGCCAGATTCAACTTCTCACACGGTGATTATGAAGAGCAAAAGATGCGTCTTGATTCATTAAAGAGCATTCGCGAGGAACTTGACCTTCCGATTGCGGCGCTTCTTGATACAAAAGGACCGGAGATCCGTACCGGACTTTTGAAGGACGGCAAAAAGGTGAATCTGAAAGAGGGAGAAATCTATACCCTGACAACAGAAGAAATCGTTGGAGATGAAACAATAGGGCATATCAACTATGATGGCCTGAATGATGATGTAATCCCGGGAAACCGTATCCTCATTGACGATGGTCTGATCGAGCTGGTAGTCCTTGAGGTAAAGGGCAAGGAAATCACATGCAAGATCATTAACGGCGGCGAGCTGGGAGAGAGAAAAGGCGTAAACGTGCCCAATGTTAAGGTAAAGCTTCCTGCGCTTACAGATAAGGATAAAATGGATATAAAGTTCGGTATTGATCAGGGCTTTGACTTCATCGCAGCTTCCTTTGTCCGTACGGCTGATGCCATTTACGAAATCAAGAAAATACTGGATGAGTATGGTTCCAATATGGCTGTTATCGCAAGATTGAAAATGCCGAAGGCATTGAAAACCTGGACGAAATCATCGAAGCCAGCGACGGAATCATGGTTGCCCGCGGCGATATGGGAGTTGAGATCCCGGCCCAGGAGGTTCCATTTATCCAGAAGAGAATCATAGAAAAGTGTAATGAAGCCTGCAAGCCTGTTATTACGGCAACCCAGATGTTGGATTCCATGATCCGCAATCCCCGCCCAACCAGAGCGGAGGTAACGGACGTGGCAAATGCAGTTTATGACGGAACGGATGCAGTAATGCTTTCCGGCGAGACCGCTATGGGCAAGTATCCGGTTGAAGCTCTTTCCATGATGGCTTCCATCGTGGAGGAGACAGAAAAGCATCTGGATTACTGCGCATACAGAGAGCGTAAGGTTTCTGCAGTCAATGTGCATAATGTATCCAATGCCGTATGTTATTCTTCCGTTGCTACTGCTCATGATCTGGGAGCCAGTGCGATCGTGGCGCCAAGCATCACCGGCTTTACCACAAGGATGTTATCCAAATGGAGGCCGGAAAGCCAGATCATCGGCCTGTCACCAAGCGCTTCCGCCCTTCGCCAGATGCAGTTATACTGGGGTGTAAGGCCGTTCCATGCAAAACGTGCGGAGTCTACTGACGTTTTGATTTATTCCTCCATGGAACTGTTAAAGGCAAAAGGCATTGTAAAGGAAAATGAAACGGTAGTGGTTACTGCCGGGGTGGTAAATCCGGTGAGAAAGAATGAACCGGCAGCACATACAAACATTATGAGAGTAGTAACCGTAGACTGATTTTCACGAAAGCAATGAGCAGTGCGAAATAGGACTTAGGAAGATTTTCGTTGTGCTTGCACATAAGAAAATCTTCCTGTGGCCTATTTCATAGGGCAAATGCCCGTGAGCGAGTAAAGCCGCAGGCTTTGGGAGCGCGCACTGCGGATTACCCATACTATGAATATTTATACAAAAAAAAGTGTAGACAAAGGAGTCTATCCCCGGTACAATGTAGCTTACCAGCAGATGTGCCGGAGACAGGCTCTTTTTGCATATGGTAAGCTACGAGAGGAGAGAAACGCTATGGACAAGAGACCATTTGTTACCAGGGAGAAGTTAGAGGAAATCGTGAAAGAATATCCAACGCCTTTTCACATATACGATGAAAAAGGGATCAGGGAGAATGCCCGGAAGTTAAAGGAGGCATTTTCCTGGAATAAAGGATTCCGGGAGTATTTTGCGGTAAAGGCCACACCTAATCCATTTATCCTGAATATTTTAAAGGATTATGGGTGCGGAGCGGACTGCTCATCCATGACGGAGCTTATGATGTCCGACAGCCTGGGCTTCTCCGGTGACCATATCATGTTTTCTTCCAATGACACGCCTGCAGAGGAATTCCAGTATGCGGACAAAATCGGCGGCATCATCAACCTGGATGACATCACCCATATTGATTTCCTTAAGAAGCCATCGGCCATATTCCGGAGACCATCAGCTGCCGTTTTAATCCAGGCGGTATATTTAAGATCAGCAATGACATCATGGATAATCCGGGGGATTCCAAATATGGGATGACCACTGAGCAGATGTTTGAGGCTTTCCGGATATTGAAAGACAATGGAGCCAAAAATTTCGGAATTCATGCATTTTTAGCCAGCAACACGGTGACCAATGAATATTATCCCCTTCTTGCAAAGGTGCTTTTTGAACTTGCGGTAAAGCTTAAAAAAGAGACGGGAGCCCATATTGCTTTCATTAACCTGTCAGGCGGGATCGGAATTCCTTACCGTCCGGGAGAGGAGCCTAATGACATCAAGGCCATTGGAGAAGGTGTCAGAGAGGTCTATGAGGAAATTCTGGTGCCGGAAGGTATGGGGGATGTGGCAATTTACACGGAACTTGGACGCTTTATGCTGGGGCCTTACGGCGGACTGGTAACAAGGGCCATCCATGAGAAGCATACCCACAAAGAATACATCGGCGTGGATGCCTGTGCGGTGAACTTAATGAGGCCGGCCATGTATGGGGCCTACCATCATATCACTGTTATGGGGAAAGAGGGAGATGTGTGCAGCCATAAATACGATGTGGTGGGATCTCTTTGTGAAAACAATGACAAATTTGCCATTGACCGGAATCTTCCTGAGATATCTATAGGTGATCTGCTTTACATCCACGATACGGGGGCTCACGGCTTTGCATGGGATATAATTATAACGGGAAATTAAAATCTGCAGAACTGCTCTTAAAAGAAGATGGGTCCGTCCAGATGATCCGTAGGGCAGAGACTCCCAGGGATTATTTTGCTACCTTTGACTTCTGTGACGTTTTGAAAAATATAAAATATTAATAATTTTGTAAGAAAATATAAAAATAGGAGAGGCGGCTTCCGGGGATTCAGAAGCTCCTCTCTTATTTATGCGCGGCCAATGAGCCGAACAAATATGCTTGCATATTCATTTGGCGAATGCCCCGTCAGCTGAGAAAAACCCGCAAAGCGTGCTTTTTTCAGTTGAACAGAAAAATCCCTGTGCCACATGACACAGGGGAGATTTTTCTTAGGATTTTCGGATTTCAAAAAGGGTGAAAGGATATTTGATACATTGTGCATTTCTTATGTTATTAGTATAGCACACCGACTCTAGAAAAGTTTGTATATTGTTTGAATAGATTATGAAGATTTTCTTAATATCATTTTCCCGCAGAAAATATTTAAAAGAGAATGGAACGTGCCAGCCTGGTGAGCACCTTCTCACATCTCAGGATATCTTCACAGGGAACAAATTCATCCGGCTTATGGGCCAGTTCCAGATCACCGGGACCGTAGGACATGCAGTTAGGATTGTGGAGCTTACCTGCGATGACGGCGGTGTCGGTATAACCTGGGAAAAAGGAAACAGGCACCGGCTCCCCCGTAGTTTCCTCTGCAGCGGCCTTCAGGGCTTTTAATAAAGGAGAGCTTTCATCCTTTTCAATATAGGGCCTGTCGCCTGTAATCTCATAGGAAGCGGTGATTCCGGGGACAGCGGCGGCGGCTTCCCTGATGGCCTGTTCCACCATGGAGACGGCAGCAGCCGTATCCGTAGGAGGGACCAGACGCATGTCGATCCAGACCTTGCAGCGGTCAGGAACCACATAGGGGCGGTATCCTCCCTCGATCTGGCCGAATGTGACAGTAGATATGCCCAAATCCTCATGGGAAGGGCATTCTCCTATCCTGCGGCGTATGGCAGAAATGATCTCAGCATGGCGGCAATGGCGTCGGCTCCTTTCCAGGGAGTGCTTGCATGGGCGGTCACTCCGGTAACAGTGATTTCAAACCAGGTGCGCCCTTTGTGGGCAACCTGCATCTGCCCGTTGGTAGGCTCTGTATCCAGAACAAAGCTTTTTTTCCGTTACCCAGCCTTCCTTTATCACATCCTCAACTCCCCGCATAAAGTCTTCTTCATCAACAGTGCCGATGAAAACAAAGGAATGCCTGGGGATTTTTCCGGAGGCCGCTTCCTTTGCCATGGCGGAAAAGGCGGAGAGGGCACAGGCCAGTCCGGATTTCATGTCGCAGGCTCCCCGGCCGTAGATCCTTCCGTTTATGACCTCTGCTCCAAAGGGGTCTTTTGTCCAGCCATCTCCAATGGTCACAGTATCCATGTGGCAGATATAAACAAGGGCCGGGTCGTCAATTTCTCCTTTAATTTTTGCCATGATATTATAACGGCCCGGGAGGACCTCTTTTTTGATGACGGGAACAGACAGGGAAGAAAGCCAGTCAAAAATATATTTCCCAATATTTTTTTCGTATGCACCGGGATCCGTACTGTCAATGCGGATCAGGTTCTGTGTCAGCAAAGTGGCATCGGATCGATGATTTTCCATGATAATAATCTCCTTATTTGTTATTTTATCTCCATTATAGGAAGGGACAGGCAGAAAGTAAATGGTATTTGGCTAAAATCTTCCATTGTATTTCTGAGGAAAAGAAACCACTAGGGCCAAACCGGAATATCCTAATAAAAAAGGAATCAGGTAATGGACTGTGAATCAAGTAAGAGAAGCAATACACTGTGATGCTGCCCAGCGTATGGGCTTTACAGGACGTGGAATTGGAGTTGCAGTTCTCGATACGGGGATTTATCTTCATGAGGACTTTGAACATAGAATGGCGGCGTTTGTAGATATTGTACACCGCAGAAGGGATACCTATGACGATAACGGTCATGGAACCCATATTTCAGGAATCATCGCAGGGAGCGGCGGCGCTTCTAACGGAATGTATATGGGCGTTGCACCGGAGTGCCATATCATCATGCTTAAGGTATTGGATAAAAAAGGGAACGGCTATGCTTCCGATGTGCTTGCCGGACTTAAATGGATTCGTGACAACAAAGAAAGGTATGGGATCAGGATTGTAAATATTTCCGTTGGTTCCTTTTCGAAAAAAAGGAATGACAGAGAATTCTGTTCTTGTGCGGGGGGTAAATGCGGCATGGGATGACGGGCTGGTGGTCTGTGTGGCTGCAGGAAACATGGGACCGGGCATGAACACGATCACAACTCCGGGGATCAGCCGGAAAGTGATCACGGTAGGGTGCTCAGACGATTATAAAGAGGTCAATGTAATGGGAAACCGGATGATTGACTATTCCGGCAGAGGTCCCACCGGTGCCTGTATCTGCAAGCCGGAAATTATCGCACCGGGGGCGGGGATCATTAGCTGTGCCAATGAAGCGGGGCAGTACCTTGCCAAAAGCGGGACCTCCATGTCGACGCCTCTGGTCTCCGGGGCAATTGCACTTCTTCTTCAGAAATATCCCTATATGAGCAACCGGGATGTGAAGCTGATGTTAAGGGAGCGGGCAGTGGATCTTGGGCTTCCCATGAATCAGCAGGGCTGGGGGATGCTTGATGTGGAGAGGCTTCTGATGTAACAAGGTAATGTAGGAGTGCTGTCAGGGCTTCTGCGGGAGAACTTGCACCTGTGGAAGCCTTGATATTTTCTTGATAAATCAACAAAAAGGGGCTTTAGTAAAAATAATTTTAAAGACGGATAAATCAAGGACTGGGAGTTTATTATACTGCTGGGAACTGAAAGAATAAGGGGTGTTTTTATATGTAAAAAGATTTGATCAGCTGACAGATTCATGATAAAATAACTTTGTGTAACAAGAAAGAAAGATAAGGATGCAAAGTTGTGAGCCCTCTGTTATAAAAAGAAGGGTGATGCCTATGAGCATGATGGAAATACTGACATTATTGCTTGTGATATTTACGGCGTTGTCATACATAGACAATAAATACAACAAAAATAGCATCCTCTACGCCCAAAGTTTAGGATGCTATTTTTAAAATTCTCTACAGAGGGCATCAGATTTTGTATCTGAGCCTCTTTCTAACTTGATTATACACAGGGCACTTGAAAATTTCAAGTGCCTTTTAATATTTTTCTCATTATTCGTCTTAAATTTGAAGGGGCAAAGGCCCCTCAGAAGGAGAATGTCCCATGGTATGATATATCCCCCTTAAAATAGCTTGCAGCCATCTTTCATATATGCTATAGTAGCCTTGAAGTCAGGAGGTGCTCCGCCTTCCTTTTCATTCAGTTTCAGGCGTTTCGCCACCATTTTCCTAAAGATCAGGAATCAATTTCAGCCGGACAGGCCAGGAGTGTGATGCGTATTGAGCTTAGAAGTATAAAAATCTGGTTGACATTTACCCGGAAGTATACTATTATTATAAATAGAAAAAGAACGTTTGTTCGCGTCGGAGGATAATATGAATAAAGATGATAAGCTAAAGGCGCTTGATGCCGCCCTTACTCAGATAGAAAAGGCATATGGAAAAGGCTCTGTTATGAAGCTGGGCGACTCAGGCACAAATATGAATGTGGAGACAGTTCCTACGGGGGCATTAAGCTTGATATCGCTCTTGGCCTGGGAGGGATCCCCAAAGGAAGAGTTGTGGAAATCTATGGACCGGAATCCAGTGGTAAGACCACCGTTGCCCTTCATATGATCGCAGAGGTTCAGAAGAGAGGCGGTATCGCAGGATTTATTGACGCGGAGCATGCACTTGATCCTGTTTACGCCAAGAACATAGGAGTGGATATTGATAACCTTTATATTTCCCAGCCGGATAACGGGGAGCAGGCATTAGAGATCACGGAAACCATGGTCCGTTCCGGGGCTGTTGATATTGTAATCGTGGACTCGGTTGCAGCCCTTGTACCAAAGGCAGAGATCGAAGGAGATATGGGTGATTCCCATGTGGGCCTTCAGGCGCGTCTGATGTCCCAGGCTCTTAGAAAGCTGACGGCCATCATCAGCAAGTCCAATTGTATTGTTCTCTTCATCAACCAGCTCCGTGAAAAGGTGGGAGTGATGTTTGGAAGCCCTGAGACTACCACAGGAGGACGTGCCCTTAAGTTTTACGCGTCTGTTCGCCTGGATATCCGTAAGATCGAGACCTTGAAGCAGGGTGGAGATATAGTAGGAAACCGGGTCCGCGTAAAGGTTGTGAAGAATAAGATCGCACCGCCCTTTAAGGAGGCAGAGTTTGACATCATGTTCGGCAAAGGTATTTCCAAGGAAGGAGATGTCCTGGATCTGGCTGTAAAAGAGAATATCGTGGAAAAGAGCGGAGCATGGTTTGCTTATAATAACGTTAAGATCGGCCAGGGACGTGAGAATGCCAAGACCTATCTTCAGGATAATCCGGCTGTTTGCCTGGAGGTCGAGAACAAGGTCCGTATAAATTATGGACTTCATGAAGAAGGCAGCATAACGCCGGAGGGTACTGGTTCAGCTGCCCCAAAGGAAAGCAAGAGGATTAAGGCAGAAGAAAGCAAGGATCAGGCTTCTAAGGAATAATTCCAGGAAGTATTTTACCGGCGGGTTCATGAACACCGGAATAGGTAAATAAGTATAATAAGGTGCATATATGACAGTTACAGAGATAGTGCCCGTTGATAAACGCAGGAGTAAAGTCATTCTGGAGGAAGACTTTACTCTTGTCCTTTATCGAGGGGAAATCAGAAAATTTGGAATTGAGGAAGGAAAGCCGCTTTCAGAGGAAACTTATCAGGTGATCCTTAAAGAGGTTTTGTTTAAAAGGGCCAGGGAGAGGGTCCTTTTCCTTCTGAAATCCTCAGATAAGACGGAACAGGAACTGAGACGGAAATTAAAAGACGGAGGATATCCGAAAGAGGCTGCCGATTACGCCATAGATTTTTAAAAAGCATAATTTTATCAATGATCAGGACTATGGACGCAGATACGTGGAGTTCAATTCAGGACGGAAAAGCGAACGGCAGATTCGGTACGAGCTGCAGAGAAAAGGACTGGACAAAGAGGTGATCCAGGAGCTCCTTAGTGAACAGCCAGTAGATGAGGTGGCACAGATACAGAACTATGTGAAAAAGAAGTGCTTAAACCCGGAAGAAATGGACTTTAAACAGCGAAGCAAAATGATGGCGGCATTGGGAAGAAAAGGTTTTTCCTATGACGCCATAAGCCGTGTTTTAGGCGGCATTTATAGTGATGACTGACAACAAGGAAAATGTGTATAAGTATACCGGAAACAGGGGCGAAATACTTGACATAATGTATAAAACAGTTTAAAATTGTAGTGTTGTATTGTTGTACAATGAAAATCAAATAAGGAGGTGCTCCTGTGTCAGTATCAGTATTCACGGCTGCAGTGATTGCAATCGTCGCATCAGTAGTAGTTGCTTTTATTGCCTGGTCTGCTGCCATCGCATATCGTAAAAATGCTTACGAAAGCAAGATTGGCTCTGCAGAAGAAAAATCCCGGGAAATAATAGATGAAGCATTAAAGACCGCTGAGACAAAGAAGCGCGAAGCTCTCCTTGAGGCAAAAGAAGAGTCTTTAAAGACTAAGAATGAACTGGAGAAGGAAACCAGGGAAAGAAGAGCTGAGCTTCAACGTTATGAAAGAAGAGTACTAAACAAGGAAGAAAACCTGGACAAGAAGTCCGAGGCTATGGAAAAACGCGAAGCAGGTCTGGCTGCTCGAGAGGACGCCCTGAATAAGAGAAATACCGAAGTGGAATCTCTCTATGAAAAAGGCATTCAGGAACTGGAAAAAAATTTCCGGACTTACCTCCGAACAGGCAAAAGAATATCTTTTAAAATCTGTTGAAGATGACGTAAAACATGACACTGCGAAATTAATTAAGGAACTTGACAACAAAGCAAAAGAAGAAGCTGAGAAAAAAGCAAAAGAATATGTGGTGACAGCCATTCAGAGATGTGCTGCTGACCATGTGGCAGAAACTACAGTTTCTGTTGTGCAGCTTCCCAATGATGAGATGAAAGGAAGAATCATCGGAAGGGAAGGCCGTAACATTCGTACGTTAGAGACCCTTACGGGCGTGGAACTCATTATTGACGATACCCCTGAGGCAGTTGTTTTATCCGGATTTGATCCGGTTCGTAGAGAAGTAGCCAGAATCGCATTGGAACGCCTTATTGTGGATGGACGGATCCATCCTGCAAGAATTGAAGAAATGGTGGAAAAGGCACAAAAAGAGGTAGAAACCAATATGCGTGAAGAAGGAGAAGCCGCTGCCCTTGAAGTGGGCATTCACGGACTTCATCCGGAACTCATCAGATTGCTGGGTAAACTGAAATACAGGACAAGCTACGGACAGAATGCCTTAAAGCATTCCATGGAGGTGGCCCAATTGTCAGGGCTGTTGGCCGGAGAGATCGGCCTTGATATCCGCATGGCCAAGCGTGCCGGTTTACTACATGACATCGGAAAAGCCGTTGACCATGAGATGGAAGGTTCTCATATTCAGCTGGGTGTGGAGTTATGTAAGAAATATAAGGAATCTGCAATCGTGCTGAACACTGTGGAATCTCATCATGGCGATGTTGAACCTCAGAGCCTTATCGCTTGCATTGTCCAGGCAGCAGACACTATTTCTGCAGCAAGGCCTGGAGCAAGAAGAGAGACTCTGGAGACATATACAAACAGATTAAAACAGTTAGAAGATATTACCAACTCCTTTAAGGGAGTGGACAAGTCCTTTGCCATCCAGGCAGGACGCGAAGTTCGGATCATGGTGGTTCCGGAGCAGATTAACGATGACGATATGGTGCTTTTAGCCCGTGATATTTCCAAGAAGATTGAAGAATCCATGGAATACCCGGGACAGATCAAGGTCAACGTGATCCGGGAGTCCAGAGTTACAGATTACGCAAAATAAGATAATGCCCTAAAACCGTAGAAGCTATATTCTGGCGGGATTAGGGCATTTTTTGTTTTTTCAACGCTAATTGGCGTATGCAGATAAAGATTAGTCAGGTGAAGCTTAAAATTATCTGGGATTCTTTAAAAGCAGCATATCTTCTCCTGCTTTTAATTCAAATTGATAGCAGCCGTTTTTCAATGTTTCATATTTCATTTCCTGATTTGACTCTATTACAAACCCTTCTTTGAAATTAGGATTTAGGATTAGTGGTTCTCCGGCTATGCTTTTTATATATACAAATTCCGTTTCACCATCGGTGTACCTGGCTGATACCTCAAAACCGCCCTCTGCCAGCAGTCCATAAAATTCTGCATGATTCCATACATCTGGCATTGCAGGGAAAATTTTTATTTTATCTCCGTGGCACTGCATTAACATATAGTGGATGGATTCGTTTGCTGAAAGGGGCGTTTCAATAACGGGCCCGCCGCCTTCTGTGTAAAGGGTATTTGGATTTAAGAAATCTTTCAGGCCGCTTAATCGCTTATATGCGTAATTGCCATCACCCAATGCTGCTAACATAGCAGCGCTTCCGGTAAAGGAATATCCTTGCAGATATTCCGGCATACTCATCCAGGTTTTTATTGACTTTTCAATAACCTTTCGTTCTGCTTCCTTATCTTCGCTTACTATGTGAAGCGGGAAAAACTGTAATAAGTGGGAATAATGGCGATGGGATACGGTAAGTGGCAAATCCTTTCCGATCGTATAGCCTGTTTCATCCATGGAGTAATCTGTCAGGTTTGCAAGGTGTTCTGTCCAGGTATCCATAAGGGGTTCGTCATCAATGCCCAGTTTTTTTGCTGATTCAATCAAAGTAATAAGCGCCCATCGGAACAAGGCAAGGTCATAGTTGGCATCTCTGACAGGATTTGAGGTAGGATCAATGGGACCGGGATATTCCGGTGAACTAGTCATAGGCAGATGCCACTTGCCATCCTCTTTTTTATAGGTGATCCTTAGGTAACTGTTTGCAGCTTTTTTTAAGCATAGGATAGAACCTTTTTAAAATATCCTGATCCATAGTACTTTTATAATACCGATATACACAATGGAGCGCCCAGGTAATGTTGCCAAGCTCGAATATAATGACGCGTTCCGGATTTTCTTCCATGATATCCTCATAAGAAGGCATATAAGATTTCATGTCACATCCGGCTGAACGTCCGATAAACCAGCCGTCATGGATTCCCAATGGCTTTGCATTTTCCGAAAGCGTTCCGTCATAGTGCTCCAAAGTATCTATGAGAGATTCCATCAGCTCTAAATGATTTGCTTTCTGCATAGAGGAATAAATAAGCTGGACATTTAAATTCCACCATGCGGCCGGCCATGCGCTTAGAGTCGGCCATACACCCATATTATCAATGACATGAAGATTGCCCGGCCTGGTACAGCAGCCCAGCTTATATAGCTGCATGAGATAAAACCTTTCCCAATACTTTTCAGGTAATTTTACGATGCTTTTCCTGTAGAAATCTTCCCAATGCTTCTGGTGGCTTCTGTATATTTCTTTTAAATCAATTGCCATGACCTGTTTGATTTCTTCTCCTGCTTCTTTTTCTGATGTGAATCCATGCCGGCTGAATCCTATTGATATATACCATATCCTGTGGTTATTACCTGCTTCTTTTGATGCAAGGCCTATAGAAAACTGCCCTTCTGGAGATAAGGACTCATTAAGGATTTTCTGATTATAAATTTCAATGTTATCTGCCATTTTTCGCTCTGCTGCCGGAGGAAAATACCTTTCCGGTACTTCATGAGCTTTTGCGGCATGGTGTTTTAAGGTCATGCCATGGCTTGGGACATATGACAGATCAAACTCAACTTCACCTTCCCATTCAGCATCAATGATGATGCAGTCTTTTATTGCATACGCAATACTGGAGTATTTCAGGATTCCTTTATCTGTTTCAATTACTCCATCAACCTCTGCTTTGCGCAGTGAGATGGATAAGCTTTCTTTTTTGATGGGATTTTTTACTTCAAGAATAACATCCCCAAGGGAAAGCCGCTGTTGTAAACAGCCTAACTCTGGGCAGTTGGTTGGCCCGTCTATGTCACCCCGGCCGATTCCCCACCTCATGGAGTTGATGCTGTTTTTGTAAATATTCGCACCGATTAAACCGTTGCCGATCAGTCCGCCATTTCCCCAATCTTTTGGGATATGAGCGATTCTGTCATTGATTATTTCCCGTATAGTTCCTCCGTGATATTTTAGATTATCCCAAACAAAATCATAGCTGTCTAAAAATGCCTTTAAATCCAGTGTGTTTCTAAATTCACGGATCTGCTCTCTTAACATGTTTTTCTTCCTTCTTTCTTTTTTTTGTTTTTGCTAAATGTTTATCGCTTATATAGTTGTTACTTTAGGTTTTATTCCAAATAGTCCCAGGAAGCAGTTGACAAAATTTCTTGATGGAGACAGTACCTCAATAACAATACTTGCAAGGACAATCCATGAAATGAAATAAGGCATATATGTAGTTATCTGCGCTGCCTTTTTAATTTAACATTTTTTTATTTCATTAAACAACAATGTTAAGATAATTGGTACGGGAAAATCGAAAATTATTTTTTTAAAAGCCAATAATATTAGTATTTCTGGAGCTTATTCTCCTTTGCATATGGACTATTAAAAATACCAGGATTAAACTTGAAAGCTTTAAATGCCAGAATAATGTCTGTCATGGGTGCATATAGGAAGATAGATAATTGAGGAGTACAGGAGACAGCATGGTGATAAGCGGCCAGTGTCTTTAGTATTGCTCTGCCAATGTCAAGGTTCTGACCGGTGAAAAGCTTAACTCGGACTTTTCTTTATTTTTCATATGATCCATAACGGATTCCCCATCTCTGCGTTAAATTCATTTTTAATAATAGAAACGCCCATCTTATTATTAAACAAGTCTACGAATTCGTCAAATGAAATAATATCACTTTTGCCAGTAATAATATTAGTATAAGTGTCCAATGTTTTGCTAAAAGCATCATCAGTTTTCTTGGTTATGAAACACCATCCTATTTTACAAAAATTTTCAAAAATAAGTATGGTGTTACGCCTTCTCAGTATAAAAAAGAGTATACAAAGGCAATATAGTTTTAAATGTTTTTCTTGAATATAGCTAAGATTTGATGTATTATAATATATATGCCCTTTTTTTCAGACCGGTCTGAGGTCGGAAAGATACTTAAACTTAAGAAATCCCGGGGCAGGTTATAGATTATGCGAAGTAAAATAATGCCTTAAAACCGTATAATAATCTGAATGCGGCTTTAGGGCATATTTCATGTCAGGAGGATGATACGTGAATCGAAGGATAAAAGTACTGATTAGCTGCATATTGGTTAGTCAGCTGTTTCTTATGACTGTATTTGGCGCACCGGACTGGCCGTCTGATACAGGCATCCAGCGGAAGCCGGGATTGTGATAGACGGGGATTCAGGAGCCGTTATTTTCGGCCAGAATATCCATGCACCCTATCCGCCGGCCAGCATAACGAAAATTTTGACTGCCCTTATTGTTTTGGAGAACGCAAAACTTGACGACATGGTGACCTTTTCAAAGGATTCCATTTACAATGTGGAAGAGGGCAGCGGAAATAAATTAAATGTGGATACAGGAGACAAGCTTTCTGTTGAAGACTGTCTTTATTCTCTGATTCTCCATTCCTGCAACCAGGCAGCCAATGCTCTTGCAGAGCATGTGGCAGGAAGCAGAGAGGAATTTGTCCGCATGATGAATGACAGGATCAAAGAGCTTGGCTGTACAGAAAGCCATTTTGACAATCCTTCAGGCCTTAACGGAGATACACAGTATGTGACTGCCTATGATATGGCGCTCATAGCAAAGGCGGCTTACAGCAATAAGAAGCTTGTGGAGATCAGCTCTGCGATCAGCTATAATATCCCTCCCACTTCCAATAATCCGGAGGGGCTTACCATTTACAACGAGCACCGTCTGGTTAAGACCAAGGATCCAAAGAATGAGTTTTACTGTCCGTCGGCAGTGGCCGGAAAGACCGGATATCTGATTAAGGCCGGAAATACCGTTGTTACCTATGGGGAGCAGGATGGAAAAAGGCTTATTTCCGTCATTTTAAAGGGAAGCCCCAAGCAATATTTTATCGATGGAAAAGCTCTTCTGGAATTTGGCTTCGGCCGTTTTGATAATATCCCTGTTACAGGAAATGAAACCAGCTATATAACAGGGGAAGATCCTGTTGAAATTAACGGCACATCTTATAAACCCTCTGATCTGGAATTGGAACCGGACCGCGTCATAACCCTTCCTAAGGGCGCTGAGTTTTCTCAGGCGGATAAAACTCTGGTGACGGAGCTTCCTCAGGGAAGCCCTAAAAAGGCGGTTGCCATGATCCAGTATACCTACAATGACAGAAAGGTGGGCCAGGCCTACTTAATGGAAAAGAAAGGTCCAGAGCCAACGAGCCAGGAATCGGAACAGGGAACAACAGATGGTAAACCTGCGGAATCAGAAGCAAATTCAGAAGGCAATAAAAAGTCATCTGGGAAAAAGGGCAGCAGAGTGCTTGCTGCAGCAGGAATTGCGGCCTTTCTTGGACTGGCAGGCGGCGGAACCGGATTTTTTATTTATTTTAAACGGAAAGAGGCCAGAGAGATCGCTCTCCGACGAGAAGAGAGAAGGCGGCGTTTAAAAGCGGAAGGATCAGAAGAAGCATTTGAGCGGATTTTAAAGCAGCGCCGGAATAAAAAGAGAAAATAAGAATAAAAGAAAATGAAAAGGACCAGCTGGGGAAGCTGGTCCTTTTTCGGAGAAGGTATTTCGTTTCTTATGGGGTGTAGCAAAAACTATATAATGTATTGGGGGGGGGTTACATTTAATAATATAACTCATTTTTCTGAAAAAGTGTCAACAAACATTTATTAAATTTTAAAATTTAAAAATTGTAGCTATTATTCTCTCTGTATTATCCGGCCGGTTGTGGAAAAAAAACAT
>BBDR01000025.1 GCA_001312405.1 Clostridium sp. NkU-1
CCCGTGTTTTCAAAGGCTGCCAATGTGGCAATCCCGTGAGGAGAATTTCCGGTAATATAAAGAGATGCAGCCAGCCCGCAGATCGCTCCGGAAATAAGCATGGAGTGCAGGATGTTTCTATTTACATAAATTCCAGAAAATTCCGCTGCGCTCTTGTTGAATCCTACCGCTCTCAGTTCAAATCCCTTAGCCGTTTTATATAGAAGGAACCAGATAAACACAGCCAGAATGACTGCAATAATAATTCCCACGTTTACATCTGTTTTCAGAATGGTGCTGCGCAGAAATTCATTCTGTGCAAGAGCTGCCTTTCCTGCCTCTGTTGTCTTGTAATTTCCCAGAATCATCGTATAGCCGGAACGGTTGATCGGATAAGTTCCAATGGTATCCGGCTTATGGAACCGGTTTAAGGTGCATATATAATTGGAAAAATAAAGTGCGATCCAGTTCAGCATGATGCTGGTAAGAACCTCATGGATTCCGAACTTCGCCTTTAAGAAACCTGCAACTCCTCCATACACTGCCCCGGCAGCCACACCTGCAAGGACAACGAGAGGAACCTGGATCACCGGAGGAAAATCAAACAGAATGCCGACCACGGTAGATGCCACGCACCCCATAATAAACTGGCCTTCTGCTCCGATGTTGAAAAGTCCGGTCTTAAACGCAAATGCAACGCCGATTCCCGTGAGAATAATAGGCGTACTTTTGATAATTACATTGGAAATGTGTTTCGGACTGGAAAAGACTCCGTCAAATAAAACGGCAAGTGAATGAACCGGCGGATATCCCGCCGCCGCGAGTATGATCCCCGCTACGATAAATCCAAAGAAAACAGCGATCAAAGTCATTGTTAATGGTTTTTTTAATATCTTTATAGCTTTATCCATGATTCTTTCCTCCTGCCATTAACAGACCGATCGTATTTTCATCTACGGTTCCCTGTTGAAACGTGTCTTGAATCTTTCCGTCGTAAATCACCGCTATGGTATCAGAAACATTCATAACCTCGTCCAATTCAAAAGAGATCAGAAGCACCGCCTTTCCTTTATCCCTTTCACGGATCAGGGTCTTATGCACGGTCTCAATGGCTCCTACGTCAAGTCCTCTTGTGGGCTGTACTGCAATCAATATATCCGGATTCATGGCGACTTCACGTCCGATAATAACCTTCTGCTGATTTCCGCCTGAAAGTTCCCCCACCCGTCTGGAACCGCAGTCATCCGGCCGGACATCATACGCCTCGATAAGGGTTTTTGTAAACTCTTCCATTTTCTTTCTGTTTAAGATCCCTTTTCTGGAAAATGGCTCTTTGCGGCACCGTTCCAATACCGCATTCTCATTTACAGTGAAGTCAAGGACAAGACCCCTTTTCTGACGGTCCTCAGGAATGATGCTGACGCCGCTGTCTATGACTGTCCTTGGGTTTGTGTTGATGATCGGTTTCCCGCAGACCGTAATGCTTCCCCTCTCTGCAGGAACCAGGCTGCTGATGGCTTCCACCAGCTCCTTCTGCCCGTTTCCGTCAATTCCGGCGATCCCCACGATTTCTCCCTTGCGGACCCTTAAGTTAAGCCTTTTACCGCTTCAAGCTTTCTCTCATTTTTCACGACAAGGTCTTTGATTTCCAATACCGTTTCGCCCGGCTTTGCCGGAGTCTTATCCACCACCAGCTTTACTTCATGGCCTACCATCAGAGCAGCCAGCTCTTGTCCGGAAACCTTCTCTACCGGGACCGTGTCAATGTATTCGCCGCGGCGGATGATGGTACAGGTATCGGAAGATGCCTTGATTTCCTTTAGTTTATGGGTGATGATAATAATGGCCTTTCCGTCATCTACCAGGTTGTGCATGATGGACAGAAGATCTTCAATCTCCTGAGGAGTCAAAACAGCAGTCGGCTCATCAAGAATTAATAATTCCGCTCCCCGGTACAACGCCTTTAATATTTCCACCCTCTGCTGCATTCCCACAGAAATATCGCAGATTCTGGCATCCGGATCTACTTCCAGCCCGTATTTTTCAACGATTTCCAGGATCTGGTTCCTGGCCTTTTTCATATCTACAATACCCGCACGGGAAGTCGTTTCATTTCCTAAAATAATATTCTGTGTGACCGTGAAATCCTCCACCAGCATAAAATGCTGATGAACCATGCCGATGCCGTTTGCTATGGCCACATTGGGATTTTTATGTCTACTTTTTTCCCATTGATAAAGATTTCTCCCTCATCGGCCTGATACAATCCGTACAGCACATTCATCAGCGTAGATTTCCCCGCACCGTTTTCACCCAGAAGAGAATGAATGCTCCCCTTCTTAACATCCAGGCTCATATCCTTCAAAGCGTAAAATGCCCCGAACCGTTTTGTAATTCCGTGCATCTGGACCGCATAATCGCTGTTTCCCGTGATCATGTCAATACTTCTCCTTTCATTATTGTCCATGCTTTCTGGACATAAAGGTATACCCGCAGGGTGTTTCGTTTTTACACCGCAGGCTCTTTCGATTCCTGCGGTGTAAAATTTTTTCTCCTCTATTTAGCAATAAACGCTTCATATTCCTCTTTCGTGGTCGGCGGTGTCAGTTCTCCGCTCTTAATTTTATCCTTCACCTTTAAGGTATCCTCATAAACCCCTTCCGGCATGTTGCCATGCTCCTCAGGAATTCCCACACAGTCTTCCTGTAAGCCAAAGGTTAGGGTCTGACCGCCGATTTCCTGGCCGTTCAACGCTTTTTCAGATACTTCCTGTACTGCTTTTCCAACTAATTTAAGAGCTGATGTCAACACATTTTCCGGTGCCAGATATGCCTGATCACGGTCTACGCCGATTACCCACTTGTCCGCTTCCTTGGCCGCCTCAATAACGCCGGTTCCTGTGCCGCCTGCAGCATGGTAGATAACATCACAGCCATCAGAATACATTCTTGCAGCAATGGCCTTTCCCTTAGCCGCATCACTAAAGCTTTCTGCATACTGCACGGAAATATCAATATCCTTGCCAAGCTCTTTTGCCGCATACTTTACGCCGGCTTCATAACCGTACTGGAACTGGTCGATCAGGCCTGAGGAAATTCCGCCTACAAAACCTACTTTTCCAGTCTGTGTAGTCCGTCCTGCCACATATCCAACCAGGAAGGAGGGTTCCTGGGCACGGAACATAACTCCAGTCACATTGGAAGGGGTATCCTCATAAGCGTTGTCAATGATCGCATATTGGATATCAGGATTGCTGCCGGCTGCCTCCAGCACTGCATCGGCACAGGCGTAGCTACGCCCCATAACAAATCGGCGCCGCTGTCTCCCAGCCTCTCTAAATTCGTTACGAAATCTGATGCCTGCTTTGACTCAATGTAGTTGACCTCTGCACCTGTCTTGTTCTTTAACTCGGTAAGCCCTTCCCATGCAGACTGGTTAAAGGACTGGTCATTGATTCCGCCTGTGTCCGTAATCATTGCAACGGAAAAGCTGCTCTTTCCTCCGGAAGTTTCCTCCTGGACCTTTGTGGTCTCTGTTTTTGCGCCTCCGCAAGCCGTAAGTGACAGCACCATAGCCGCTGTTAAACCAAATACAATACCTTTTCTCATCATAACCTGATTCCTCCATTTTTCATTCTATACAATTTGTATTTCTTTAAACCCACATTGAACCGCCAGTTCCTTTAACTTCTCCATTTGTTCCGGCGAAGGGCTTTTTCTCTTTTCCATTTTTCCTCTTACTCCATAATTGCGGAATGTAATGAGCTTTAGCCTGAAATTCTCCAGGTAAGGGGTCACTTCGGTGGCCACGCCCTTAATGACCTCCTCCATATCCACATCTTTTTTCTTCTGCCAGACCGGAAGAAGATTCTCCATCCAGACATACTAGTCTTACCTCATATAATTTTCCTGCCTGTGCCAGATATTTCAGATTTTTTTTAACGATACAATTATCTCTGCCTGTCAGCCGGTGAAACACATGGGAGTCCCAGGCTTTTACATCCAGCATGACTTTATCTGTTACCGCCATGAGACCTGGATACTTTGTGAAATCCACGCAGCCGTTGCTGTCCAGAAAACAGGATAGCCCGGCTTCCCCTGCAAGCGTAAACAACTCTGTAAGAAATTCCGGATAAAGACTGCATTCACCGCCGGATACGGTGATCCCCTGTATAAAAGGTATGTTTTTTTGAAATCTGCTCCCAGACATCAGGCGCCTCCACCCACTTCACCTTGGGAGATGACTGATTGGGACAGACCTGAATGCAATGATCACACTGGGTACAGACCGCCTCATCCCATATCACTTGATTGCCTGAAAGGGACAATGCGCCTGCCGGACACTGGCTGACACAAATGCCGCAGCCATTGCACAATCTCTGTGTCTCCGGGTTATGGCAGTAAGCGCAGGCGATATTGCAGCCCTGGACAAACACCGCAGTCCGGCATCCCGGCCCGTCCACTACGCTTAAGGGGATCATTTTGTTGATCGCGGCTCTCACTGCAGCCCCCTTACCTTCCGGTTCTCAAGATGGGCGTTGCGGTAATTGTCACCGCCTAAATGTACTGTATTCTGGAGTACGGCTTCGCTTCATAATATTTTTCCATCTCGCTCCGTTTGACCAGATATCCCGTTATCCGGACCAGATCGCTGTCTGAGGCATAGAAGCTTATATATTTGTCTCCCAGAGAAAATGCTCCCTTTACAATATCCAGCATGGCAGCCGGGTTGTTTCTTCCCGTGGGATCAAAAGAGAAAATATCCGCACAGCCAGTTGGGAAAAACCTGTGGAATCTGGCGCTGTGACGAAGGTGGTCAAACATCAGCTCCGGCTCCATTCCTACCGGGATCCGTACGCCAGAGGTAATGCCATGGTCCGAATCAATGCCGACCTGGGCATGTAGTGCAAAATGATTGTCAAAGACCTCTGAATATAAGGCTTTTGTATTACCTGCATAATCTGCAATCACCTGCATGATCTGCTCTGCCAGGTCATCTGCTTCTTCATTGTGACCATATGTTTTTTTCCGGATCATCCATCAGCATGTTGGTGCATTCCGCCAGTCCTACGACTCCAAACATGGCAAGGAAGTTATCCCTGGAGATGAAGCCTTCCCTGGAAAGGAAAGAGGTCTCAAAGAAATTGGATTCTTCTACTAGGAAACGGATTCTTTCATTCATGTAGTCTCCCATGCAGGAAAGACAATCAGGCAATCGCTCTGTCAGAAACTCTTCCCTGTTCTTTGCTTCCGCCGCCAGCCTGGGAAGGACGATTCTCGTCAATGTGTAGGAACCTCCGCCAATTGGAAGAATATTATAGCAGCTTGATATTCCGTAATCGCCGTAGGTGTCTTTATGCATCTTGTGATTGCAGATAGCCGGGTTCGCACAGTACAGGGAGGTATAAAGAGCAAGCTCTGCATAAGAATCCGGTGTCATGTCCCTGTCATATTTCAGCGTTAAATTGGGAACTGCATTTTGAAGCTCCTTTTCAAGCTTTAAAATCAGGCGGCCCGCTCTCGTCTCTTCCGGTCCCAAATTGGCATGGCAGAAGCCATCGGTTATGGTCCGGTCTAAATAAATAAGGAACAGCTTCAGCTTTTTTTCCGCTTCTTCATCTGTCACCCCTTCAAGAAACGGTTCGATCAGTTTATCAATATTACCTAGATAAACGGGATAACTGGTGATAGAGGGGACATGGCGGTACAGAATCATCAGAAACTGCAATACTTCGTCCAGGTCCTTAGGTGGATCCAGTTGTAAAAACTCACAGCCGTTTTTTTACTGCTTTTTCGTAGTCCGGCATTACGTATCTTGGACGGTAAGGGGCATGCCCTTCATCCAGATCACAAATCGCGCCTGTGTCCATATAATGACGGGTCTTTTCCGGTATGGAAAGCACCTCCAGACTATTTTCCGCCGCATGGGCCAGGGCCACAACCTTTTGCTCATAAGTCAGGTTTTTTTGATGTAACAATGTCTAAAATTTTATTCATGCATCCTACCTCTTTCATTTCAAGTCTTATCCATCATAAAAGGACTTATATCTCTGATACCCCTGAAATATTCACATTATAGCAATTACTTTTCACTATCTAAAGGACTTATGTCCTTTTTTTATTAAAAATAATACGATTTGTACATAAGTAACATTTTTATGGTTGATATTTTAGTAAAAAGTACAACAAAATTTGAGTGGTTTTATGCGTAATGTGTCTAAATTTTTACATGATTACATCTTAAATTGAATAAAAGTACGATATTAAGTGCAAGGAAGAACCAAATCTCTTTGTAAACAAAGGGCTTGGCTCCCAATATTAATTATTTAACAAAAATAATACCTTTTCTTAGGACCTTATGCTGATCAAATTAATACCTAATTATTATTTAACTCTCGCTTTTGATGGAAAATATTGTATAATATGATTGGGTGTACGTTACGGAAAGAAGGGAAGCTCAGGAATGAACACTAATTGCCAGAATTCATGGCTACATATTTTTAAACCAATTATGTTATAGCTACTCTGAATGCTATCTCATACCCTTTTCCATCTCTGAATTTATATCACTATCTCTGGCGCTTGGGTAGGTTTCGTACGAATATGGTAACCTGCCCAAGAAAAAAACTTAGGAGAAAGTGGTATGAGAAAAAATTCAGAGAGAATCACAGTTTTAATGCTTACGTTGCTGAGCACTTATGGGAGAGACACTATGCAATATATGTACACCCTTGTTGTCATTCACCCAAAGATTTTTTTGTTTTGTATGCTTTGCAGCATGCGCTTACTTAATTATTTTCAGTAGACGTAGGTAGAAACAGCGTCAGGGAGGACTGCAGCCGAACTGACGCTATTTTCCCTAATTTCTAATATTGGTTTGAGTATTTTAAACTGCACCTCTGGTTCCGTATAACTTTCCAGCTCTTCTTCTCTGCCATAGAGGAAGAATTATATCATGTGGATTATATACGTGGGGGAGGTATACCGAAGATTATCTGTGGATTTATTATATAGACTGTGAACTACCTATAGGCCAGGAACAGTTGATACTTTTAGATGAAAGTATTGATCCCCCTCTTTTATTTTAATTGAATAAGATTAAAGAAATACACTAAGAATTTTAAAAAATAATCTTTCATACTGAAAGAAGAAAACCGTTTTTCTATCGAATTAGTACCTTTATAATATATTTAATCGGGGAACCGGAGGGGCGATACCAGCCACTGGACACTTTGAAAGGGGCTGGTGTTATGATTACATACTCTGATTTATTTACGTTTGTAATTATGCTTTGTGCAATTATCACTCTTGTTAGACACAAAAAGTAGCGCCCTCGTCCTGGTAAGATAAGGCGCTACTTTAAACAGTAAATTATTTTGCCAGCGGCTGGACTTCACCCAGCTTCCGGCTCTCTTGTTAAGTATATTATACGCATAAAATATGCATCTGTCAAATATAAAGAACAGCCCCAGCTGCATAATACAAACTCGTATTCACAACTTTAGCACAGCCATGTCAGCCTATAGAGAGCTTAGTATCAAAATATAGGAGTCCAAAAGTTCAATTCAGTCAAGCGGATATTCGCAACCCGCTTCGCTACTTGCTCGCAGCGTGCGCCGCTCTACCGAGTATAACCGAACAGTAGCTGTCGCTGCTTGTCAGGCGGAGCTCTTGCATCTTGTCGCGAAGCATCAAGATGATGATACTCCACCTGACACAAGCAAGTCCCCGCTCACCACTTAATTATTTTCACATTTGAAACAGAGGGCTTACTTAATTTGGTTAAAATAGTACCATTTTAGTACCACAAGACAAAAAAGCCGAAACCCTTATAAACAAAGGGCTCGGCTTTTAAATTTAATTATTCAACGATAGTAACAACTCTACCTGAACCTACTGTACGGCCGCCTTCACGGATAGCGAAACGAAGACCCTGCTCCATAGCTACCGGATGAATCAGCTCTACAGACATTTCTACGTTATCGCCAGGCATACACATCTCTGTGCCAGCTGGTAAATCGCAAACGCCGGTAACGTCAGTTGTTCTGAAATAGAACTGAGGTCTATAGTTGTTGAAGAAAGGAGTATGACGTCCACCTTCATCTTTTGTTAAAACGTAAACCTGAGCGGTAAACTTCTTGTGGCACTTTACAGAACCTGGTTTAACCAGACACTGTCCTCTTTCGATTTCAGTTCTCTGAACACCACGAAGTAATGCACCAATGTTATCACCAGCCTGAGCTTCGTCAAGCAGCTTACGGAACATTTCGATACCGGTTACAACAACCTTACGTGTCTCTTCGTGAATACCAACGATTTCAACTTCATCAGATACGTGTAATGTACCACGCTCTACTCTACCGGTAGCAACGGTACCACGGCCTGTGATGGAGAAAACGTCCTCAACTGGCATTAAGAATGGCTTGTCTGTTTCACGTACAGGATCTGGGATCCACTCGTCTACTGCAGCCATTAATTCAAGAATCTTGTCGCCCCAAGAGCTGGCAGGATCTTCAAGAGCCTTTAAAGCAGAACCCTGGATAATTGGTGTATCATCGCCTGGGAATTCATACTCGTTTAACAGTTCACGGATTTCCATGTCTACTAATTCAAGTAATTCTGCATCGTCAACCATATCGCACTTGTTCATGAATACAACGATGTAAGGAACGCCTACCTGACGGGAAAGCAGGATGTGCTCTCTTGTCTGAGCCATAACACCATCAGTAGAAGCTACAACTAAGATAGCGCCGTCCATCTGAGCAGCACCAGTGATCATGTTCTTAACGTAGTCAGCATGTCCTGGGCAGTCAACGTGTGCATAGTGTCTCTTCTCTGTCTCATACTCAACGTGAGAAGTAGAAATTGTGATACCACGCTCTCTCTCTTCTGGAGCCTTATCGATATTCTCGAAAGCTACTGCCTGTCCAGTACCTAATCTTTCATGAAGAGTCTTTGTGATAGCAGCTGTTAAAGTAGTTTTACCGTGGTCAACGTGACCAATGGTACCGATGTTACAATGGGTTTTGTTTCTTTCAAACTTAGCTTTAGCCATTTTATAACGTCCTCCTTAATTTATGCTCTTTTTGAGCTTTCATTTTTATGTTAGGCTGTTTTTTTATTATATGCTATTTGTGCACTATTTTCAAGCCTATTTGATGGATTCCAGACAGTCATAGCCGCCTGGAACCCAGTGGAACCAGTTAGGAATTATTTGCCCTTTTTATCTGCAAGAACTTTTTCCTGTACACTCTTCGGTACCTGCTCATATTTCTCAAAGAACATGGAGTAGTTACCGCGTCCCTGTGTTCTGGAACGTAAATCTGTGGAATAACCGAACATCTCTGCTAACGGAACATATGCTTTAACCATCTTTCCGCCGCCGATGTCTTCCATACCTTCGATACGGCCACGACGGGAGTTGATATCACCGATAACATCGCCCATATAATCCTCAGGCATGGTTACTTCCACCTTCATGATCGGCTCAAGAAGGATAGCGCCGCCCTTGTTCATAGCATCCTTAAACGCCATGGAACCGGCGATGTGGAATGCCATTTCACTGGAGTCTACCTCATGGTAGGAACCGTCATATACGTTGGCCTTAACACCCAGTACCGGGAATCCGCCCAGAATACCGGACTTAGTAGCTTCCTCGATACCTTGGCCGACTGCCGGAATGTATTCCTTCGGAATCGCACCACCGACAACGGAAGACTCGAACTTAAAGGTCTCTTCGCCGTTAGGATCCATCGGCTCAAAGCGAACCTTACAGTGTCCGTACTGACCACGTCCACCAGACTGTTTCGCATACTTGCTGTCAACTTCAACAGATTTTGTAAATGTCTCCTTATAAGCAACCTGAGGAGCACCTACATTGGCTTCTACGTTGAACTCACGAAGCAGACGGTCTACGATGATCTCCAGATGAAGCTCTCCCATACCGGAAATGATAACCTGGCCAGTTTCCTGGTTGGTCTTTGCACGGAAGGTAGGATCTTCTTCTGCAAGCTTGGCCAAAGCCTCGCCCATCTTGCCCTGACCAGCTTTGGTCTTTGGCTCGATAGCAATATCGATAACCGGCTCTGGGAATTCCATGGATTCCAGGATAACCGGATGCTGATCGTCACAGATCGTGTCACCTGTTGTTGTTACCTTAAAACCAACGGCAGCAGCAATATCACCGGAATAAACCTTGTCCAGCTCAGATCTCTTGTTGGCATGCATCTGAAGGATACGTCCAACACGCTCTTTCTTGCCCTTGGTTGCATTCAGCACGTAGGAACCGGAATTCATAACACCGGAATATACGCGGAAGAATGCCAGCTTTCCAACGAACGGGTCTGTCATGATCTTAAATGCCAGAGCTGAAAATGGCTCTTCATCAGAAGAATGACGCTCAATTTCATTGCCATCCATGTCAACGCCCTTAATAGAAGGAATGTCAGTAGGAGCAGGCATATATTCAAGAACTGCATCAAGGAGCTTCTGAACACCCTTGTTTCTGTATGCGCTTCCGCAGCATACAGGAATAGCTGTACAATTACAGGTTGCAGCTCTTAATGCTTTCTTTAATTCTTCTACGGAAGGCTCTTCCCCTTCCAGGTACATCATCATTAAGTCATCATCTAACTCGCAGATTTTCTCAATTAATTCACCACGGTAAAGCTCTGCGTCATCCTGCATATCCTCTGGGATATCAATGATGGAAACGTCATCGCCCTTGTCGCCGTTGAAGATATAAGCCTTCATTTCAAACAGATCGACAATTCCTTTGAATTCATCTTCCGCACCGATAGGCAGCTGAATGCAGATTGCATTCTTGCCCAGACGGGTTTTGATCTGTTCAACAGCACCGTAGAAATTTGCACCCATGATATCCATCTTGTTGATGAATGCCATACGGGGTACGTTATAGGTATCAGCCTGACGCCATACGTTCTCGGACTGTGGTTCAACACCGCCCTTTGCACAGAATACGCCTACAGCGCCATCCAGTACACGTAAGGAACGCTCAACCTCTACTGTAAAGTCAACGTGTCCTGGAGTATCAATAATGTTAATACGATACTCAGGAGCACCCGGTTTCACCTGGCAGTTTTCATGCATGGTCCAGTGGCAGGTTGTTGCAGCTGAAGTAATTGTAATACCTCTTTCCTGTTCCTGCTCCATCCAGTCCATGGTGGCAGTACCTTCATGAGTATCGCCAATTTTGTAGTTTACACCAGTATAATAGAGGATACGCTCGGTCAATGTGGTTTTACCAGCATCGATGTGGGCCATGATACCAATATTTCTGGTTCTTTCTAATGGATATTCTCTTCCAGCCAAAGCTTTTTCCTCCTCTTAGAATCTATAATGAGAGAATGCCTTGTTTGCCTCAGCCATCTTGTGCATATCTTCTTTCTTCTTTACAGCAGCACCTGTGTTGTTGGCAGCATCCATCAGCTCGTTAGCAAGTCTTTCTTCCTGAGTCTTTTCGCCTCTCTTACGAGAGTACAGAGTAATCCATCTTAAGGCTAATGTTTGTCTTCTCTCTGGTCTTACTTCGATCGGCACCTGATAGGTAGCTCCGCCGATACGTTTTGCCTTTACTTCAAGTACAGGCATAATGTTGTTCATCGCTTCTTCGAATACTTCAACGGCTGGTTTGCCGGTCTTTTCTTCCACACGGGCAAATGCACCGTATACGATCTTCTGAGCAACACCTTTTTTTACCATCATACATGATGTTGTTGATCAGCTTTGTAACAATCTTATTATTGTAAAGCGGATCTACTAATACGTCTCTTTTTTGAGTATGTCCTTTACGTGGCACGTTACTTCCCTCCTTAATATGGCCGTTCAGCCTTTACCGGCTAATCGGCTATTCATTAGATCCTAGGTACTCACAAACATTCAAGTTGCGTTCGCGCTCGGTTTCTATCTATATAATCCTGCAACCTACAGGTTCAATATCTAAAGTCCGGCACTAGAAATTTAAATGTGTGGTTCTAATTATTTTTTTCTCTTTAGGTCTCTTTGCACCATACTTGGAACGAGCCTGTCTTCTGTTAGCTACTCCTGCGGTATCCAGTGTACCTCTGACGATATGGTATCTGGTACCTGGTAAGTCTTTTACTCTACCGCCACGGATTAAAACAACGCTATGCTCCTGAAGGTTATGACCCTCACCTGGGATGTAACTTGTTACTTCGATACCGTTAGAAAGACGTACTCTGGCGATCTTTCTAAGAGCTGAGTTAGGTTTTTTAGGTGTAGCAGTCTTAACTGCCGTGCAAACGCCCCTCTTCTGTGGAGCAGAAATATCAGTTGCTTTCTTCTGTAAAGAGTTGTAACCCTTCTGCAGAGCTGGTGCCTGAGATTTCCTTGCGCTTGTCTGTCTACCCTTTCTTACTAACTGGTTAAATGTTGGCATTCCATTCACCTCCTGTGATATTGTCTGTGGTTGCTGTTATCTTCAGCTTAATTTACGCACAAAAACATGACGCGTTAATGCACGCCTAATTATTATATACATTTTGTGTTTTTTCTGTCAAGGATTTTTTTTATATGTGCTGATAACCTATTAAAAAGCATAACGTCATAAAAGTAAAGGCGATCAATGGCTAAAGCCCAAAGATGGGATTTCCAAGAAAGATCCATCTCCGGGCTTTGCAATTTATGGGCTACCTCATTGCTTTATTATACCATCTCATTCTCGTCAATATCCAGAACCTCTTCCGCCTCATTAAATTCATCTTCTGTCAGCTTGATCTCATCCTCTTCCTCTGACAGCTTGATCTCATCCTTTTCCTCGAAAGCAGAATCTGTATTAAGTCCAATGGTGCGGTAACGCTTCATACCAGTACCTGCCGGAATCGGCTTACCGATGATTACGTTCTCCTTCAGACCAATTAAGTGGTCGACCTTGCCGTTAATGGCAGCTTCGGTCAGAACCTTTGTGGTCTCCTGGAAGGAAGCGGCAGATAAGAAGGAATCTGTAGCCAGAGATGCTTTTGTAATACCAAGCATAACCTGCTTTCCTTCTGCCGGATTCTTTCCTTCAGCAAGAAGTGATTCATTTAAATCATTGTAATCCAGAACATCCATAGAGGTTCCCGGAAGCACATCACTGTCTCCGCTTTCCTCGATTTTGATCTTTTTAAGCATCTGTCTTACGATCATCTCAACGTGCTTGTCATTGATTTCAACACCCTGTAAGCGGTATACACGCTGTACTTCCTGGATCATATAATCCTGGACAGCACGAACACCCTTGATCTTTAAGATATCGTGTGGGTTCACACTACCTTCTGTCAGCTCATCACCGGCCTCCAGCACCTGGCCATCCTGAACCTTGATTCTGGATCCGTAAGGGATCAGATAGGTCTTGGAGTTGCCTGTTTCATTCTCCGTCACAATGATCTCACGTTTTTTTTCTTAGTATCCTTAATGGCCACTACGCCGCCGAACTCTGCAATGATTGCAAGACCCTTTGGCTTACGGGCCTCAAAAAGCTCCTCAACACGGGGAAGACCCTGTGTGATATCGCCACCGGCAACACCGCCGGTATGGAAGGTACGCATGGTCAGCTGGGTACCGGGCTCACCGATGGACTGGGCAGCGATGATACCGACGGCTTCGCCTACCTGAACCGGCTGTCCGGTGGCCATGTTGGCACCGTAACATTTTGCGCAAACACCCAGATGGGATTTACAGGTTAATACGGTACGGATCTTCACGGAATCACGGCCAAGCTTCCCTAACACGTTCATGACCGCAGCCGCACGCTTCGGTGTACACATGTGGTTCGCTTTTACGATCACTTCTCCGGTATCCGGATCAACAATGGTTTCCGCAATGAACCGTCCTGTGAGACGCTCCTGCAGCCCCTCAATGGTTTCCTGGCCATCTGTAAATGCCTTGATTTCCATAAACGGTGAATCCTTGCCTTCGCAGCAGTCGATCTCACGGATAATCATATCCTGGGAAACGTCTACCAGACGTCTGGTCAAATAACCGGAGTCAGCGGTACGAAGAGCCGTATCGGAAAGTCCTTTACGTGCACCGTGGGCGGAGATAAAGTACTCCAGTACGTCAAGACCTTCACGGAAGTTGGACTTGATAGGAAGTTCAATGGTGTGTCCAGTCGTATCGGCCATAAGTCCACGCATACCTGCCAGCTGTTTGATCTGCTTATCGGAACCACGGGCTCCGGAATCGGCCATCATGTAGATGTTGTTGTACTTATCAAGCCCGGTCAGCAGGTCATGGGTCAACTGGTCATCAGTAACTTTCCATGTGTCAATAACTTCTTTATAACGCTCTTCCTCCGTAATAAGTCCGCGGCGGAAGTTCTTTGCAATCTGATCAACCGTTGCCTGTGCATCCGCAATCAGCTTCGGTTTGCTCTCCGGCACTGTCATGTCGGAAATGGATACGGTCATAGCAGCTCTGGTAGAGTACTTATAACCGATAGCCTTAATGTCATCCAGGGTTTCTGCAGTCTGAACTGCGCCATGGACATTAATGACCTTTTCAAGGATCTGCTTTAACTGCTTCTTTCCTACGTGGAAATCAACTTCCATCAAAAGCTCGTTGCCTGGAACAGACCGGTCAACAAAGCCAAGGTCCTGAGGAACGATCTCATTGAAAATGAAACGGCCTACCGTTGATTCTACTGCTCCGGTTTTTACGGTTCCATCAGCCATTTTTTTGCTCACTCTGGCCTTAATTCTGGAATGAAGGGTAACTGCCTGATTTTCATAAGCAAGAATCGCTTCATTCACGCTCTTAAATACCATTCCCTCGCCCTTGGCTCCCGGTCTTTCCTGGGTCAGGTAGTAAATTCCCAGAACCATATCCTGAGAAGGAACTGCCACAGGGCCGCCGTCTGACGGCTTTAATAAGTTGTTAGGTGATAACAGAAGGAAACGGCATTCTGCCTGGGCTTCTACAGAAAGAGGCAGATGGACCGCCATCTGGTCACCGTCAAAGTCGGCGTTGAACGCGGTACAAACCAGAGGGTGAAGCTTAATGGCTTTACCTTCTACCAGAATTGGCTCAAATGCCTGGATACCAAGTCTGTGAAGGGTAGGCGCACGGTTTAACATAACCGGATGTTCCTTGATTACATCTTCCAGCACATCCCAAACCTCTGTCTGAAGACGTTCCACCATCTTTTTTTGCATTCTTTATATTATGAGCGGTTCCGTTGGAAACCAGCTCTTTCATAACAAAAGGCTTAAACAGCTCGATCGCCATTTCTTTTGGCAGACCGCACTGGTAAATCTTAAGCTCCGGTCCGACTACGATAACGGAACGGCCGGAATAGTCCACACGCTTTCCTAAAAGGTTCTGACGGAAACGGCCCTGTTTTCCCTTTAACATATCAGAAAGGGACTTTAATGCACGGTTTCCTGGTCCGGTTACCGGCCTTCCTCTTCTGCCGTTGTCAATGAGAGCATCAACCGCTTCCTGAAGCATACGCTTTTCGTTGCGGACAATGATGTCCGGAGCGCCTAACTCCAAGAGACGTGCAAGACGGTTGTTACGGTTTATGATCCTTCTGTATAAATCATTTAAGTCAGAAGTTGCAAAACGGCCGCCGTCAAGCTGTACCATAGGACGGATATCCGGCGGAATTACCGGAACCACAGTCATGATCATCCACTCTGGCAAGTTGCCGGAATTGCGGAATGCCTCCACAACCTCCAGCCTCTTGATAATTCTCGCACGTTTCTGTCCGGTAGCTTCTTTTAACCCTTTCTTTAACTCCTCAGAGTCCTTTTCAAGGTCAATGGACTGTAAAAGCTCCAGAATGGCTTCTGCTCCCATTCCTACGCGGAAAGCGCCGTAGCCATATTTATCTATTTCTTCCCGGTATTCCTTTTCCGATAAGACCTGCTTATACTGCAGTCCTGTATTACCGGCATCAAGCACCACATAAGATGCGAAATACAGCACCTTTTCCAGGGTTCTTGGAGATATATCCAGGATCAGGCCCATTCGGCTGGGGATCCCTTTAAAATACCAGATATGAGAAACAGGAGCCGCAAGCTGGATATGACCCATGCGCTCTCTGCGGACACTGGCCTTGGTTACTTCAACGCCGCATCGGTCACAGATAACGCCTTTGTACCGGATTTTCTTATATTTACCACAATGGCATTCCCAGTCCTTGCTGGGTCCGAAGATCCGTTCACAGAACAAACCGTCTTTTTCCGGCTTTAAGGTCCTGTAGTTGATTGTCTCAGGCTTTTTCACCTCACCATGGGACCATTCCAGAATCTTCTCCGGAGATGCCAAACCGATCTTTATGGCATCAAATGTCATTGGGTGGTAAGTTTCATTATTTTCAGGCATGAGCGGTTCTCCCTTCTATTATTCTTCGTCTGAATCTTCAAATTCTACGTCATCGAACTCCTCAAAAGAATCGTCGATACCGTCTGCTTCTACATCTTCTACATCTTCTACTTCCTCTACTTCCTCTTCTTCCACAGCTACCAGTTCTGCATCCTTAAATTCCTGCTTCTGGTAACCGTAGCTGCCAAAGGATTCTTCATCCCGGTAACGTCTGTCGCCTTCAATGATGGACCTTAAATCAGTTTCTTCATATTCGGTGCTTTCCGCAATCTGTACCTCTGTATTGTCGTCACGCAGCACTCTTACATCCAGTGCCAGAGACTGAAGCTCTTTTAACAATACCTTAAAGGATTCCGGAATTCCCGGCTCAGGAATATTATCACCCTTGATAATAGCCTCGTAGGTCTTCACACGTCCTACCACGTCATCGGATTTCACGGTCATGATTTCCTGCAGCGTATAGGAAGCGCCATAAGCCTCCAGGGCCCAAACCTCCATCTCTCCGAAACGCTGGCCGCCGAACTGGGCTTTACCGCCGAGAGGCTGCTGGGTAACCAGAGAGTATGGTCCTGTGGAACGGGCATGGATCTTATCATCGACCAGATGGTGAAGCTTCAGATAATGCATGTGGCCGATGGTAACCGGGCTGTCAAAATACTCGCCGGTACGTCCGTCGCGAAGGCGGACCTTACCGTCACGGTTTAAGGGAACGCCCTTCCACAATTCCTTGTGCTCCAGGTGATCGCCCAGATAATCGATAACTTCAGGCTTTAAGGTTTCTTTATATTTTTCCTGGAAATCCTCCCACTCCATGTTAACATAGTCGTTGGCTACATCCAGGGTATCCATAATGTCGATTTCGTTTGCACCGTCAAATACCGGGGTTGATACGTTAAATCCAAGAGCCCTTGCTGCAAGGCTTAAATGGATCTCAAGTACCTGCCGATGTTCATACGGGACGGCACGCCCAGAGGGTTTAATACGATATCAAGAGGACGGCCATTAGGAAGGAACGGCATATCTTCTACAGGAAGCACACGGGAAACAACACCCTTGTTTCCGTGACGGCCGGCCATCTTATCACCTACAGAGATTTTTCTCTTCTGGGCAATGTAAATGCGGACAGTCTGGTTCACACCTGGAGAAAGCTCGTCACCGTTTTCTCTTGTAAATACTTTTGCATCCACGATAATACCATAGGCACCGTGAGGAACCTTTAAAGAAGTATCACGGACTTCTCTTGCCTTCTCACCGAAGATCGCACGTAACAGCCGTTCTTCTGCGGTCAGCTCAGTCTCTCCCTTAGGAGTAACCTTTCCAACCAGAATATCACCGGCACGGACTTCCGCACCGATTCTTATAATTCCTCTCTCATCAAGATCCTTTAAGGCATCCTCACCCACACCAGGAACATCCCTTGTGATCTCTTCCGGTCCTAACTTGGTGTCACGGGCTTCCGCCTCATATTCCTCGATATGGACAGAGGTATAAACATCCTCCTGTACCAGCTTTTCGCTTAAGAGGACCGCATCCTCGTAGTTATAACCTTCCCAGGTCATGAATCCAATCAGCGGGTTCTTACCGAGAGCGATCTCACCGTTCTGAGTGGAAGGTCCGTCTGCAATAACTTCTCCCTTTTCCACATGATTGTTCTTAAATACGATCGGCTTCTGGTTATAACAGTTGGACTGGTTGCTTCTCTTAAATTTGGTCAGACGGTAAACATCTTTTCCGCCGTCGGAGTCTCTCTTAATGATGATTTCATTGGAAGCAGAACGCTCCACAACGCCGGAGTTTTTGGCAACAACACAAACACCGGAGTCTACCGCTGCCTTGGATTCCATACCGGTTCCTACCACAGGAGTCTCTGTTGTCAGCAGGGGCACGGCCTGACGCTGCATGTTGGATCCCATGAGGGCACGGTTGGCATCGTCGTTTTCAAGGAAAGGAATCATGGCAGTTGCAACGGAAAATACCATCTTCGGAGAAACGTCCATAAGGTCAATGTTCTTCCTCTGGAATTCGGAGGTTTCTTCACGGAAACGTCCGGAAATATTCTTATGGATGAAATGACCTTCATCATCAAGGGGCTCATTTGCCTGTGCAACCACGAAATTATCTTCTTCGTCAGCGGTCAGATAAACAACTTCATCAGTGACCACCGGATTCTGGGCATTGGTCTTATCTACCACCCGGTAAGGAGCTTCTACAAATCCGTACTGATTTACTCTTGCATAAGTTGCAAGGGAGTTGATCAGACCGATGTTAGGACCTTCCGGTGTCTCAATCGGGCACATACGTCCATAATGGGTATAGTGAACGTCTCGTACCTCAAATCCGGCACGGTCTCTGGAAAGACCGCCAGGTCCCAATGCGGATAAACGTCTCTTATGGGTCAGCTCTGCCAGCGGGTTGTTCTGATCCATGAACTGTGACAGCTGGGAACTTCCAAAGAATTCCTTTACCGCTGCAGTAACAGGCTTGATATTGATCAAGGACTGAGGCGTGATGCCATCCATATCCTGTGTTGTCATACGTTCCCTGACCACACGTTCCATTCTGGAAAGACCGATGCGGTACTGGTTCTGCAAAAGCTCGCCAACGGCACGGATTCTACGATTTCCCAAATGGTCGATATCATCGGCCGCACCCACTTCTTCTTCCAGGTGCATGTTGTAATTGATGGAAGCCAGAATATCTTCCTTTGTAATATGCTTTGGAATCAGTTCATTGATATTTCTGTGAAGGGCTTTTTTTAAGGGTTTCTTCATCCTCGCTTCCAGCTTCTGCCAGAATTTTTTTCAAGTGCAGGATAGAATACTAACTCTGTAATACCCGCTTCCTTGGGATCAAAATTCACAAATGAAGTCAGATCAACCATTAAATTGGAAAGAACTTTTTGCTTGTGCTCCACTCCTTCCAGCCAGACAAAAGGAACAGCCGCATTCTGAATATCGGTTGCAAGCTGCTTGTCTACTGTGGTTCCAGCCTCTGCCAGAATTTCCCCGGTTGTGGTGTCAACCACATCCTCGGCAAGAACATGGCCTGTAATGCGGTTTTTGAAATGAAGCTTTTTATTGAACTTATATCTTCCGACCTTAGCAAGATCGTATCTTCTGGGGTCAAAAAAACATACTATTTAACAAACTTTCAGCACTATCAACAGATAAAGGCTCACCTGGGCGGATCTTCTTATATAACTCCAATAAGCCATCCTGGTAATTGTCGGAAGTATCCTTACCAAAGCTGGCTAATAATTTTGGTTCTTCACCGAACAATTCAATGATCTCCGCGTTGGTGCCAAAGCCCAGGGCACGGATCAGCACGGTTACAGGAACCTTTCTGGTTCTGTCTACACGCACGTAGAAGATGTCGTTGGAATCTGTTTCGTACTCCAGCCATGCACCCCTGTTGGGGATTACCGTGCAGGCATAAAGCTCCTTCCCTACCTTGTCATGTTCAATGCCATAATATATACCTGGGGAACGTACCAACTGGCTAACAATAACTCGCTCGGCACCGTTGATCACAAAGGAACCGGTATCTGTCATAAGCGGAAGATCGCCCATGAAGATCTCATGTTCATTAATCTCATCTTTATCTTTATTGCAAAGCCTTACCTTTACCTTTAAAGGAGCCGCATAAGTTGCATCTCTTTCCTTGCATTCTTCTATTGTGTACTTGATATCATCTTTACATAATGTAAAGTTGACAAACTCAAGACTTAAGTGTCCTGCAAAGTCTGCAATCGGAGAGATGTCTTCAAAGACTTCCTTTAATCCTTCATCAAGGAACCACTGATAGGAATTCTTTTGAATCTCAATCAGGTTAGGCATCTCAAGCACTTCTTTTTGTCTTGAGAAGCTCATTCTCAGGCTCTTACCGGCTGGGACCGGACGCATTCTGCTTTTCTCCATTGACGTTTCACCCCTGTTTTCTTTCTAATCGTTTCTGTTTTTGGGCATAAATGTGCCTTCAAGGCACACAAATCCACAATAGTGCACATTCCATAATATCATGGGAATGTCAACGTGTCAAGCATTTTTTTGCTTGTATTTTCCAATAAAATGTGTTATACTATTGCAGATAGGCCCAATTTTACAAAATGAACTATTGGAGGTATTCCCGGTGAGCACATTTTTAAACGTATTATTAGTGATTCTTTTCATCGCAGCCGTGGCTCTGGCAATCCTTTATTTTCTTGGAAGAAAGCTGGAAAAGCGTCAGGTGGAACAGCAGCAGGCATTGGAAGCTGCGGCACAGTCCGTATCCATGCTGGTAATCGATAAAAAGAAGATGAAGCTAAAGGATGCAGGGCTTCCTAAGATCGTGTACGAACAAACCCCATGGTATATGCGCCGCACAAAGCTGCCCATTGTAAAGGCAAAGGTTGGCCCAAAGGTTATGACACTGATCGCTGACGCCAAGGTATTCGAAGTGCTTCCGGTCAAAACAGAAGCTAAGGTTGTGGTAAGCGGTATCTACATAACCGAAATCAAGAGCCTTCGCGGCAAAGCGGTTCCTCCGGCGCCAAAAAAAGAAGAAATTCCTGGACAGGTTTAAAAAGGGCGGTAAGTAAGATATCTGGTTTCTGTATTTACGGATACATCAATACCCGATTTTTAGAAAATGATCTGTATCATAATAAGATCTGTGCAAAATGCCGAAGTGTGATTACAATCGCGCTCCGGCATTTTTGTTGATAAAAATACATTTTGGGGTTATGAGGTATTATTTTGTCAGTTCTTTGCAGAAAATTGGTTCATGAAAAAGACCTGTCCTGCTTCCCTATATATAAGGAAGAAGTACCGATCGCAATAAGGCGTTTATGAGCATTTATATAATTACTATTATTTGAAAATATTTATCAACATCATCGTGTCAATGATATAAAAATTTAAATTAACTTTTTTTCGATTTGGTTTTAATCTCATATTAATCTCAATTTTAAAACATTTTTTTGGTCAATATAACTATAATAGTTTTTCTCAATTAAATTTTAATAAATTGATTGACAAACTCATATTTATATTATACAATTAAGCCACAAGGTAGTTAGTTTTAACTAACCAACTTATAAAATAACCTTTACAAGATAAAATCAGAAACGAAAGGAGAACTACTATGTTTAATCAAATACAATTATCTTACGCATATAACGCTTTAGAACCCCACATCGATGCGCTCACAATGGAGACCCATTATTTCAAGCATCATGCGGCTTACACCAAAAACTTAAATGACGCTGCTCAGAAAGCCGGTGTTTCAGATAAGGAAATCACCTCCCTGCTCTCTTCTCTGGACAGCATTTCCGATGAAGCTCTCAGAAAGGCCATCCGCAACAATGGTGGCGGCTTCTACAATCATAACCTGTATTTTTCAACCATGAGCTGACGGCGGCGGAGAACCTGCAGGCCCCCTCAAAGATGCCCTGGAAAAAGCTTTTGGCAGCTTTTCCGACTTTCAGAATCAGTTAAGCGGTCTGGCTGCCGGCCAGTTTGGGTCCGGCTGGGGCTGGCTGTCGGCAAACCGGGATGGCAGACTGGTTCTTTCCGCCAGTGCTAATCAGGACAATCCCCTCATGGAAGGCAAAGGTTTTGTCCCTATTCTGGGCATTGATGTTTGGGAACATGCCTACTATCTGAAATATAAGAATCTCAGAGCTGACTATATTAAAGCATTTTTCAATGTGATTGATTGGAAGGCTGTTGCTTCAAACTATGAAAGAATAATACACAGTTAAGAAAAGGAGGAATATCATGAGCAAAAATTTATTTGAAAAACTTAATGAATATTTGGCCAACCAGCAGGTCATGTATATCAAACTTCATAACCTGCACTGGTATGTGAAAGGCCGCAGTTTCTTCACACTCCATGCAAAGCTGGAGGAATTATATGACCAGACCGCCCAGATCATGGATGAGGTTGCAGAGCGGCTGCTGGCTTTGGGCGGTTCCCCTGTTGCCAGCTTAAAAAAAGGCCCTGGCCCTCACTTCCGTCAAGGAACTGGAGGATGTTCCTATTTCCTCAGATGAAACCATTAACAGCCTGATTTCGGATGTGGAATACTGGATCCGGGATACAAAGGAAATCGTTAAGCTGGCCGAAAATGATGATGATGGAGCAACTGCAGATCAATTTAACGGTTATCTGGCCGAATACCAGAAGCTTTTATGGATGCTGAAGTCATATATCAGCTAAATAAGTCCCTTAAACATGGAAATGCCGCTTTCTGAAAAATACTGTAAGGAAGCGGTATTTTTTGCATTGGCTTTTTTTATAAAAACGGGCTATTGGGAGCAAGAGTAAAGCAAAAGGCGGCGATGATCACTGCTACAAAGTTGAAAGCAATAAAGAAATCACATCTGTATTTGCAGAAGAATAATTCGTTGTTGAATGTAATAAATCCAGTTGTCTTTCAAGGGCTGTTGTATCATTGTTGAGAGGTCAGTCCGGAGGCAGTGAACATAACTAGGGGAATAGTCTTGATTTGGGATTCAACTAAGCTATTCTCATCATTACTTTAATATTGAATCGACATAAAGTGCTAAAAAAGACGCATTGCAGCCCGGCTATCAAATAGCCAGGCATACAATGCGTCTTTACATTAGGCAACACTTATATTAGATTAAAATTAATCCTCAACATAAAGTGCTGTGATATTCTCACTGCTCTGAACATAGCAACGATCGTTACCATCTTTAGCTTTAGACTTACTCTTCTGAACAGAACCAGAAGTATTGACTAATTTATAAACAATACTATCCTTTTCTGCCTTTTTATAGTCTATATTGTAGTATTCAGTATACTTGCTACCTTTTAACTTTTCCTCATCAGGTGTAGCATATCCTTTATCCTTAGTCTCTTTAATAAAGTCATCTGTAGTTAATACTGAATATTCAGCAGCTCCATCTTTAGTTTCAATCTTAATAACTGAATACTTATCATCTTTGTCCGCTTTTAAAAGCATACCAGCCAAGTAATACTTGCTGTCATCAACACCAGTTTTACCAGCGCCCTTTAAGCTGCCGGACTTATTAAATAAGAAGTTGAAGTTGTCACCGTCAATTTCAACAGTCTGCTTATTTGTCTTCATTGCGCCATCAGTGTCTTTGCCAAAATAATAGCAGTAATATTTCTCGCCTAACAGCTTATTAGCATTATCTTTGAAGTTGTCTTCTGTATCAAATTTAGCATCGTCACGATCATCATCAGATAAGATATCAACAATCTTAGTTGTGCTTCCTCCTCGAAACGGATAAACTTCAGACCATCCTTCATTCTACCATAAGAGTCGAATGCATACTTCTTACCATTAACAGTCTTGATTTCAGAAGCTACTAATTTACCATCTTTATCAGAATAGTACCATGCATCTTCATCGTCATTATAATCGCCTTCATGAAGGTTCTCGTCAGGAACTACCTTAAACCAGCCCTTAGTTATTCTGGCACCATCTTCCGGTGATCCATAGTATCTCCAATTTCTGGTATAATCAGCAGAACCTGTGTTGCGGTAATGCTACCAGTAGCCTTTTCAGATGTTGTTGGAGTAGCATCAAAGATTACCCACTCAGCATTCATACGGCCGTGCTCATCAAAACTATATTTTCTACCATTAATAGTTTTGCCATTTTCTTTTGTCACCTTTTTACCATTATCTTTGAAATAGAACCAACGTGTCTGATTCTCATCATCAAATACGTTTTTGCTGGATTGCCAAGCATCATCTTCGTCATAGTCATTGTCTACAATGTCAAGATAAGCCCAACCGATTCTCTGTGCGCCATCATTCTCATCACCACAGTAATAAAGACCATTTCCATCTTTCCAAGCGTCATCATCTGTCTTTCTATCTCCGTCTTCACCAATCCAGCCATACAGCATCTTGCCTTCATCATCAAAGATATATTTCTTTCCGTTAACAACCTTAAATGAAGCACTGTTGCTGTTAGAAGAGCTCTTATAAGCCTTACCATTGGAACCGAAGTAGTACCAGTGATTTACTGGTTCCTCATCGTCATCTCCATCATAATCATTATTTTCAACGGAAACCCACTTATTGGTTACCATAGCACCATTTTCATCTACATAATAGTAGTTATCGTTATATTCAACGATAAAATCGGTAGCCATCTCGCCATCTTCATTAAGATAGAACCAGTTATCTCCTGATTTCTCCCACTTCTCTGTTTCTAAGTCGCCGCTCTTACTGTAGTACACCCATGTACCATTTTCCTCCTGCCAGCCGGTTGCTGCAAAAGAGGACATGGAAGCACCTAAAGCCAGCAGTGCTGCTGTAGATAATACAGCAACTAATTTTGTCTGCTTTCTCATAATTAATGCACTCTCCTTTTTTTTCTTTTTGAAATACTCTTCGAAATTCCTAATTGCATTACGAGGTAATTATACTTCTAATATTGGAAATTATCGTAAGCAACACGCACTTTACATGCATTTATTCATTATTTAATGCAGTTTTTTTCGAAATTTTCTTGATTTTTTTTCTGCGTAACATATATACTTATATAAAACTGTTTTTGTATCATTATACAAGGAGGAAAAAGATATGATAAAAGAAGAAACTGTAACCGGTTCAGAAGAAGAAAATAAAAGTGTCGTGGAGCAAAGCCTTGATGATTTCCAAAGCTATCTGGAATTTAACAACATGTCCTCAAATACCATTCATGTGTATTTATTTGCAGTAAAACAATTTCTTGGTTTATATCATGTGATCAGCCATGATAATCTCATGCTTTATAAATGTTACCTTATGGAACATTACAAGCCCCAGACAGTCAACTTAAGAATCAGAGCTCTTAATTGTTTCACAGAGTCTTTAAAGCTGTCTTCTTCCAAAATGCTGATGATACGAGTCCAACAGAAAACGTTCCTGGAAAACGTTATCAGCCAGGCAGATTACGAATACTTAAAAAAAGTGCCTGATACGTTCCGGAAACATGCTGTTTTATTTTATCATACGTTTTATGGCAGCCACAGGCGTCCGGGTCAGCGAGCTGGTCCAGATCAAGGTAGAACACGTAAAACGCGGTTATATGGATATTTACTCCAAGGATAATAAAATAAGAAGAATCTACATACCTAAAAGCCTCCGTGAGGATGCGCTGAAATGGCTGCGCCAGATTGACCGGGTGAGCGGATACGTGTTTTTAAACCGCTACGGAGATCCGATTACACCTGCCGGAATCCGGGGACAGCTAAAAAAAATTTACCGTTTTATATGATCTGGATCCAAAAGTGGTTTATCCTCATTCCTTCCGTCACCGCTTTGCAAAGAATTTTATTGAAACCTGCGGGGATATTTCCATGCTTTCCGATATTTTAGGGCATGAAAGCATTGAAACCACAAGAATCTATCTTCATCGAAGCAGCACGGAACAAAAACAGATTGTTAATCAAATTGTGAATTGGTAGGATATTATGTTAAATGACGAATTGCTGAATGATTTTAAGAAATTTTTGAAGAAAAAGAATTTATCAAGTAATACCATCACGGCCTATGCGGCAGCGTCCGGCTTTTTTTACAGTATGTATAAAGAAATCACACCGGAGAGCCTTCAGCATTATAAAAGCTACCTGATCTCCCGCTACCGTCCTGCAACAGTCAACCAGCGGATCTATGCCATGAATCACTTTTCCCGCTTTTTGGCGGAAACCAATGGAGAGGAATATATTTTAGTCGCCTCTTACCATCTGCCTTCTGTGAAAGTCCAGCAAAAGACATTCCTGGATACCGTTATTTCAAATGAAGATTATGAACTCTTTAAAATTAAATTAAAAGAAGAGAAAAATTATTTCTGGTATTTTATCGTCCGCTTTCTGGCAGCAACAGGTGCCAGGGTCAGTGAACTGATCCAAATCAAGGTGGAACATTTAAACCTGGGATATCTGGACCTTTATTCCAAGGGCGGAAAGGTGCGCCGCATTTATTTTCCGGACTCTCTATGCGAAGAGGCACTGGAATGGTGTCACAGCAAAGGTAAAAAAAGCGGTTTCCTCTTTTTAAATAAAGAAGGACGCCTGATCACCCCACGGGGGATCAATTTTCAGCTAAAGCATCTGGCCAAACGCTATGGGATAGATCCTGACACCGTCTATCCCCATTCCTTCCGCCACCGTTTTGCCAAAAACTTTTTGGCCTGCTTTAACGATATTTCTCTTTTGGCGGATTTAATGGGGCATGAAAGCATTGAGACTACAAGAATTTATCTCACCCGTTCCAGCCAGGAACAGCAGCAGCTCCTCGACGAAATTATCACATGGTAGACAACTTTTTTACTTTCTTATTTATTTTTACAGATTTTTACAGTATAATCTCGAAAAGGAGGATAATATACCATGATAATTTCATTTCGTTTTAGAAACTTCCGTTCCTTCCTGGATGAAACTTTTATTGATATGAAGGCAGTTAATTACAAGGAACACCCAAACCACCTGGTAATGACAGGAAATAAAAAAAACTGATTAAGACTCTGGCCGTATACGGAGCAAACTCCAGCGGGAAAACCAATCTTTTTCTCGCTTTTGCCAGTTTTCATTCTTTTATTTTCTGGCAGCTCTTTTCAATGGAGGACATTCCCAGAAAACATTTTATGTCGCTCCTGCAGATCAGCTCTTTGGACAAAATCCTTCCATTCCTGGATGAGGACTCCAATTCCCAGCCTACGGAAATGGAACTTTCCTTTATCAGCGGAGAGCAGGTCTATGAATACGGCTTTTCTGTCCTCAAAGGGAAAATTCTCTCGGAAAATATGGCAGTGGATAACCATGTGGTATACACACGTAATGCCGATGAGATTACCATTGGACGCCAGTATGAAAAAATCTTACGTCAAAAGACAGGAATCCTTCCTCGCGAGGATCGGTTATTCTGTTCTATTTTATCATGCCTGGATATACCCGAAATCACCGCAATCATGGAACCTTTTGAAACCTTTTTTTTCGAAGCAGATCGCTTATTACTGTGATTTCCTTGAACCATTCCAGCTTGCAGGCCATCTGATCATGGATGGAAGGGCATACAAAGCCCTCGAAAACCCGGAGGCCCTTAATTATGCATTGGCACAGCTAAGAAAGCTTGGAATCCCGGCTGTGGAATTTATTGTTGAAAAGGGACTTCCCAAGCTTGGATATAAGGTAAAATCCCGGGAAACCGGCCAGTTCCAGATACAATATAGGGACTACACAAAAGTTTCCATGTACAATGAAATACCTTCAATTATTTATACAGGTTTACCATCTTTCCCAAAGAGGCGACGGTATTCTGATCATTGATAACATATCAAATGAATTCCATCCTGCTGTTACAAAATTCTTTATTGATACTTTTCAGCAGGACAAAAACTCAAACATACAGATTATTTTCACGACCTATGATATCTCCATATTAAATAATCAGCAGTTCCGCCGCGATGAAGTAGCTTTTGTGGATATGAACGAATATCATGAATCCAGGCTCTACACCTTAGCAGACATAAAAGTCCGGTCTGACGCCAGCTTTTCCAAAGACTATCTTTTAGGCAAATATGGGGCAATTCCGCTTCTTAAAGAATGTATTTTCTAAAATAACTGATAACTGAAAAAGGCATACTGCCAAATGATATGACCTCTGTCTGCTTGACAGAGGTCATATCAAAATGGCATATGTCTTTTTTAATTTAAAAGGCGGATATCCGCTGTGGCTTTGGAATGAATATCCAGCACAATGTTGCATTCCGATACATGCTGGTAATTGATATCAAGGGAATAGGCCACCCGTACCTTTAAGCTGTCCTCTTCCTCATTAATCTGGATATCCTTTGTGTTGATCCCGATCATCAGTTCTCCAAAAGGCGTGGCATAGCAGGACATATTTTTTTTATCCTTTTCAAATGTCATATGAACGCTGGAGCTGCCGCGTTTGATGATATCCAGTCCGGACCGGCGGATCTTGATGGTGTTCTTGGTCACTCCCCCTGTTTCCTCCTGGATCTCGTCATACAGGATATAGTGATTGCCGTTTTTCAGGAAATAATCGCCGGCTGTTATCATCTCAACCGAATTGCTGTCATCTTCTGCAATCTGCATCCCGCTGATGCTGATGAGAACATCTCTTGTCATAGTAAGAACTCCTTTAGTAATCCTCAATGTTGATTTGTTTTGTCTCTTTCACCTGTCCCGGAAGGATGGAAGCGGCAAAGCTGGTAAACTTCTCTGCCAGGTCACTGACATAGAAACGGTACTTTTCCAGATCACTGCTTTCCTGCCCGCATAAAAGGCCGTTTTCTTCCAAAACCTGCTTTAACTCCAAGGCAGTTTCATAGGCAGGATTGACCAATGTCACCTCCGGCCCCATAAGCCTTCCCACGGTTGAACGTAAAAGGGGATAATGGGTACAACCCAGTACCAGTGTGTCAATATATTTTCCCTTTAATTCACTTAAATATCTGGAAGCGATCTCATCTGTAACGGAATCGTGCAATAATCCCTCTTCCACCAGAGGTACCAAAAGAGGGCATGGCTTTCCAGTCACTTCAATATCCTCTTTCATTTCCTTCATCACTCTGGTGTATACCCCGCTCCGTATGGTGCCTTCGGTCCCAATGATACCGATCTTCCCGTTTTTGGTAGCCTCTACGGCGGTTCTGGCCCCTGCATGGATCACACCAAGAATGGGAATGTCCACTTCCTTTTCCACAGCTTCAAGAGCGCAGGCAGTGGCTGTATTGCAGGCTATCACGATTGCTTTCACATCCTGGGTCATGAGAAAGCGGATGATCTGCCTGGTAAAGCGGACCACCGTGCTGCAGGATTTGCTGCCATAGGGCACTCTTGCCGTATCTCCAAAATATACAATTCTTTCATCAGGCATCTGCCGCATGATCTCACGGGCAACCGTAAGCCCGCCTACGCCGGAATCAAATACTCCTATGGGTGAATTTCTGTCTGCCATTAAATTTCCTCTTTCCTGCCTGCTATACCCGATTGCGGCCCATTGCATGCTCCAACAGCCGGTCAACCAGTTGGTCCTTATTCATCCCAGCCGCTTCCCAAAGCATGGGATACATGCTGATCGCAGTAAATCCGGGCATGGTATTGATCTCATTGAATACCACAACGCCGTCCTTTTTCACAAAAAAAGTCAACTCTTGCCAGGCCATAGCCATCTACTGCCTGGAAAATGGCCTTAGCGGCGTCTCTTACCCGTTCTGCTGCCCCCTCCGGCAGAACCGGGTCTACAACCGTTCTGGAATCAGAGTTGTAATACTTTGCATCAAAATCATAGAATTCTGCTGCCGCAAGGATCTCCCCCACTCCGGAAGCTTCCACCGGCATGTTTCCACCTCCAAATACGGCGCATTCGATTTCCCGGCCGACAATCATCTCTTCTACCAGAATCTTGCGGTCATGTTTAGCGGCCTCCACCAGTGCCTCCCTAAGCTCTTTACCGTCATTTGCCCGGCTTACCCCCTTGGAAGAGCCTGCATTGGAGGGCTTTACAAATACCGGGTAAGAGAACTTTTCCTCCACCTTTCCTACAACCGCCTCTATATTCTTTAAGTCATGGCGCATCACCGGCACATAAGCCGCCTGAGTGACCCCTAAATCCTCTACAACGATCTTTGTATATAATTTATCCATGGAAATTGCGGAAGCCAGTACTCCGCAGCCCACATATGGAATTCCCGCCAGTTCAAGCAGTCCCTGAACAGTCCCATCCTCTCCAAACAATCCATGAAGCACCGGGAATACCACATCAACTCTGACAATTTCCGTCTTTTCCCCATCGATCAGGATAACACCACCCATGGTTGCATCAGGAGAGATAACAGCAGAGACCGGTCCATCTTTCCATGTGCCTTTTTCTATATCTTCTACTGAGTCTGTCTTAATCCAGCGGCCCTCTTCTGTGATCCCAATTAAAACTATATTGTATTTCTCTATATTAATATGGTTAATAACATTGACCACCGACATACAGGATACAATATGCTCCGATGACTGGCCGCCGAATAGTACAACCGCAGTTTTTCTGTCCATTTTGCTCTCCTTATTAATTTCTCAAATTTACAGTGTTTATATTATAGCACATATGGTAACAATTACAAATAGATTCCAGAAAAAAAGGAGGAACCCCAATGAAACAGAAACGCGATTTATTTCTATGTATTACCTGTCTTCTGATTGCATTTTTGCTTACCTTATCAGGCGGAAGGCAAAAGGAGGAAGCTCTGGCCGCACGGATCGCACCGGAAATCCTGCGCTTTCACGTGCTTGCAAACAGCGACAGCTCAGAAGATCAAACCCTGAAATTAAAAGTGCGCACCATGCTGCTCAATTCAATATATGAGGACCTTGGCGAAAAAGCATCCCTTGAGGAAACAAAAGACTATGTCCTTTCCCACAAGAACAGTCTGGAAAGACAAGCAGAACACTACATGAAAAAACTGGGATATGATTATCCCGCACATATGGAACTGACCAATTGTTACTTTCCTACCAAAACCTATGGAGATATGGTATTTCCCTGCGGCAATTATGAGGCCGTCCGGGTAAAAATAGGGGAAGGAAAAGGACGCAACTGGTGGTGCGTCCTTTATCCTCCGCTTTGTTTCACAGATTCTTCTTATGCGGTTGTGCCGGATGCTTCCAAAGCAATACTGAAAAGCTCCATGGATGAATCTGATTATATGAAGATAAGCCGGGAAAATCCGAAGATCCATATCCGTTTCAAGCTGGCTGATCTGCTTTCCAAGCCGGAACCTACTGCTCAGAAGACGTTACAAGCCCATTAACCGCCCATTGGTAGGTATTATATGCCTGATACAGGGTGTTATAAGCGCTTTGCTTTTCTCCCTCTGCCTGTGCAAATGCCATCTGGGCCTGCAGATAGTTTATTTTGCTCAGCATGCCAAGCTGATAAGAACGGTCTGCCTTTTCTTTTTCCAGCACCGCCTTTTCATAAGCGGTAGAGGCGGCGTCATAGGCGGTTTTCGCCTGAAGGATTTCCTGGTAATAGGACTGCATGGTGACCGTAAGATTCTGCTCTTCCTCTGAAACAGAGGCTTCCTTGTTCTTTACGCCGGTGGTGGTCTTGCCCGAAGCCCCGTGACGTTTATCAATCAGGTCATAATTATTTCCGATGGCCTTTGCCGTATCTGCTGCCAGATCCAGGGTGGAAATGACGGAAAGATCTAACTGAGGAACCTCTCCGATCTGGACTGCCCCATCCGCCGGATATCCGGTCATCAGGCATAAGGAACGCTTCAGCCCGTCAATGGTGTTGTCAAGCTGGTCAAGAGCTGCCTGGGCTGCCAGGACCCCTTTGTTAGCTGCCAGAACATCTGCTTCTGTCGCCATGCCCTGTTTCAGGCTCAAGGTCTGGGCCTCATAGCCTGCCATGCTTACGTCCAGCGCCTTTTGAACCACGGCCCGGTTGGCCAGGGCGGTGTTATAGCCTATCATGATCTGATCTGCAGCAGAAGAAAAGGTCCTAGAATAGCGGTCAACGTTTTTCTTGACCCCTGTGTTAGCACGTTTGATTCCGTTATTCATCATCTCCGCTCTGCTATCCAGTGCCTTTGCCGTGCCTTTAAGAGCATTGTATTCCGTCAGCCCTTCCGCACTGTCTGTGGCCCCTGAATCTTTCAGCGCCTGGGCGTCGTCATTAAGATCACGGATATGCCTTCTCATTTCGTCATAGACATACTGCTGGTTGCTTAACTCATTTCCGGCCGAATCGGCAATGTTCTGAACATCAGGGTTAAAATACCTTACCAGATCGGAAAGCTCATCAAATTCTATGGTCTGATCGTGAAGCCTGCTCCACGTTTCCTCTGCCATCCCGTCAGGAATGGCAGTTCCCGTACTGCCGGGTCCTGCTGCACCGTAAACCGGCAAGGCAGCGGTAAGGGTAAGGGTCACTGCCATACAGGCAGATAAGTAACCTTTCTTTCTCATATCTTATAAACCTCCTGCCGAAGCCAGTCCGTTCACTGCATTATCATAATTCTGAACCGCCTGGAACAAGGCAAGCTCTGCTGTCTTTATAGCAAGATTTTTTTGTGTCATATGCATTTTTCTGTTTCAGATAATCCAGTCTGCTTAAAGAACCCAGGTCAAATTTCCTCTGGGCAGTATCCATATTTTTGCTTTCCAGGGCAAGCTCTGCTCCTGCCTGGTCATATGCTGCCTTTGCCTGAAGAACCGCCCGGTAGCGTTTTGTTAAATCGGAGCCGATATTCTGCTCATTGTTTACAATCGTCCGGTTCAAGGTCTGTTTCGTCACATCCCCGACGGCATTTTCCAGTTTTCTTTTATTGATTTTTAAGGTATAGCTGTTGCCCAGGGCCGATTCCTTATCAGTGTCCGGTTCATGGCGGCAATGCGTTCCATATTTACAGCCGGAATTTCAAGGATCTCCGGTGCATCGTTGTATTTCCAGCCCAGCATCACGCAAAGCTTCTGCCTGGTTTCTTCCACAGAAGACGTCAGCTTATCAATGGAAGCCTGGGTGCTCTGAATACTCTCTAAAGCTCCCAGCACATCCGCCTGGGTTGCCATTCCTGCATTTTGCCTTACCAGCGTGGACTGGTATACAGCCTCTAAAAACTCCAGGCTGCTCTTTGCGCTTTCCAGCTCATATTTCTGCTGAAAATAGGCAACCATGGAGGACTGGGCTGTTGCTACCAGATTGGCTTCCTCCTGGTCATAGGTAAGCTGATATACCTTTAAATCCTCCACATTGGTATCTGCCGCGGCTTCCGCCCGGTTGGCACTTGCCGCACCGCTTGCATCAGACATCGGGTCATCTCCGGTAATCATGTTTCTGTAATCGTTTGCCGCATCACGGTAATACTGGGCATTCTGGTCACTGGTGATCCTGTCATCCTTTTTCTTGTCATTAATATCCAGCTGGTTTTTCTGGACCGTCACATTATATTCACGGATCAGCCAGCCAGTTCATCGTATTCCATCACATTATCCCTAAGCCTTGCCCACTCTTCTGCGGTTCTTGCAAACTCCGGGCTGCCGGCCCAGGCTGTTGCAGCCGGTCCGGAAACAGTCAATGCTGCTGCAAGGCAGTATGTACAAATATGTTTCCATTTTCTCATCCTTAATCCTCCTTAACTGGGATTTTTATGCTATATACCTGTCATTATTTTATCATATCACGCTTTGAACATGAAATCCACTTTCTTCCAGAAGGGAACCGGATTTTCCGAAGGTCCGGCCCCCTGGTGACTCTTAATCCGGCAATATACTCTTATCCGTCTTACCGCTCATAAGGGAATAATATACCGGAAGCATGAGCAGCGACAGGATGGTGGAAGCTGTCAGACCGCCCACGTTTACTAATGCAAGCCCCTGCATGGTCTCCCCATTCTTCCCGATGGCCATTGCCATAGGAACCATGGATACCACTGTAGTGAGTGTTGTCATGAGGATAGGGCGTAGTCTGGTAGCTCCTGCTTCGATCAGGGCGGTGCGTTTATCCATGGTAGCTCGGTACTGGTTCACCGTATCCACATAAAGGATTCCTGAGTTTACCACCGTACCGATGAGCATCAAAAAGCCAAGAAGTGACGGCATGCTGATAGCAACTCCCGCAGCCGCCAGGAAACCAAAGGAACCGATCAGGCTGAAGGGGATAGTCGTCATGACCATCAGTGAAAATTTGGGAGACTCAAACTGGGCAGCCATAACGATGAAGATCAGGAATATAGCCGTAGCAATCGCTTTAAACAGGCTGGTAAACTCCTCCTGCATGGATTCATCCTCACTATTCTTTGCCCTTGTAACGATATCATTCAAATACTTATTTACAATCTTTTCATCAATATCCTTTTTGGCTGCTTCCTTATCCTTTTTCGTTTTAACTACATCGGTAAAGGAGCCTGTTATGGTAACCATGTATTGTTTGTTCTTCCTGTTAATTGCGGAAGGGCTGTCTTCATAACCGATATCAGCAATATCTGTAAGCCCCACAGAGCCGCCGGAATTGTTTGGAACCATGATTCCCTCCACCTTATCAAGAGTATCATAGGAATCCTTTGGATATTCCACTTTAATATCAACTTCCTGGCCTGACACCTCCATGGTGGCCGCCTTAGTACCGCTCAGCATGCTGTTTAATAAGCCGCCCACATTGGCTGGAACAACGCCTTCTGCCGCCGCCTTTATAGGATCAATCCGGACCTTTAATACAGGCGCTGCATTCTCTAAGTCTGAATGGACCTTGATCAGCTGGGGGCTATCGATCAGCTCTTCTACCATCTGGCTGGAAACACTTTTCAATTTATCCAGCTGGGAGCTTTGAAGGATTACCTCAAAATCATTTTTACTGCTCATTTCGCTCATGGAGGAGGTGGACTCTACCGTAACATTGCAGTCAGGAAGCTGGTTCATCTCCTTTTTCCACTTGTTTACAACCTCCTTGGTGGACAGCTTACGGTTATCCTTTAAGTAAGCGGTTAAGGTTCCCTTCTTACCTCCGCTAAAGCTTAGGCCGCTCCCTCCATAGCTTACCATATAGGACTTTAAATCTTCCTCACTGGTAACAATGTCTTCCAGTCTCTTTAGGATTTTATCCGCCTCTTCCACTTTAAGCCCAGGCTTCATTTCCGCAGAAACCGTGACAGTTCCCTGATCTACCTCGGGCATCAGCTCAAAACCAACCTGGTGGCAAGGACAAAGGAAGCGATCAGAAGCAGAACCGATATGATCATAACCATGGCACGTCTGTTAAGCAGCTATCCACGATTCTGCGGTAACCATTCTGCATTGCTTTTACAATTCCTCCCATGGGAGAATTCTGCTTTTCAATAGGGCGGAACCGGCTGTAGCACAGAGGGACAATGGTAATGGCTGAAAGCAGAGACGCCAGCATACAAAATACAATCGTATAGCCCAGGGGCTTAAAGAGCTGGCCTGTAAGGCTTCTAAAAGCGCCAGAGGGATAAATACGACACAGGTGGTAATCGTTCCGCCAAGAATGGACTGCAGCACAACTCCGGTTCCTTCCAGCGCCGCCTGTATATATTCCCTAAACCCGGTACCCTTTTGGATCGGAAGCAGCTCTCCATAACCACAATTGAGTTATCTACCATCATACCTACACCAAGAACAATACTGCTCATGGTGATAACGTTTAAGGAAAAGCCCATGGCCGCCATTAAGATCAGCGACACCAGAATGGATACCGGAATGGAGCTTCCTACAATGAGAGATGCCTTGATATCTCCAAAGAACAGGAAAATAATAATCATGGAAATGATAACCGCCATGATCATGGTATCCTTAACACTGTTAAGAGCCGATGTGATCTGGTCACTGGTATCGTCAACAACTACGATGTCCAGGTTGGGATATTCCCTTTTCAAAGTTTCAATGGTCTTTGTCATTGCCTTGGAAACATCCACCGCACTGTTTTTCTGCTGTTTATTTATGGATAAGGTAATGGTATCTTCTCCATTATACCGTCCGATGGCTTCCTTTTTTTCAGAGGTTTCCGAAATATCGGCAATGTCCTCCATATAAATGGTCTTTCCATCTCCAGCTACTACAGGAACCTTTTTAAGGCTTTCAATGTTCCCCACTTCTACACCGGTACTGACAGATAAATCCCTTTTTCCCACTCCCGTACTTCCTGCCGGGTATGTAAAATCAGCTGCTTTGATGGCCTGGCTGATGGAATTCATGGTAAGATGATACTGGTTCATCTTTTCCGGAATCAGCCGGACGCTCACATAGCCCTTCTGGCCTCCGCTTACACCAATGCTTGCAACGGAAGATATTTTCTCAAATTCCGGTACGATCTTATCGTTCACATAGTTGTAAAGATTATTCTGAGATGGGTCCTTTACAGCCAGAGTCACCACCGGCATTTCATTGATATTGAATTCCATAACGCTGGGAGTTTCCACATCGTCAGGGAGCTTAACATTATCCATTTTCTTTTTCAGATCCGAATACGCCTTATTCATATCCGTACCATATTCATACTCCAGCAGCACGATGGAGACATTCTCCTGGGAGCTGGACTGAACATTCTTAATACCGGACAGGGTACCTACGGCCTCTTCCACCGGCCTGGTGACCAGATCATTTACATCCTCCGGGTTAGCTCCGGCATAAACGCTGCTGATCAGCAGCATTGGAAAGTTCATTTCCGGCGTCAGCTCCATTTTAGCAGACAGGACAGAGGACAAACCGAATACAAGCAAGCACAACACTGTTAAGACGGTGGTTACGGGCCGCTTTAAAACGCCTTTTGTGATTCCCATTTTACCGCCTCCTTACTGTGCAGGGCCGGAAGGCTCTGCTCCAGTTCCTTCTTCTGCCGTACCTTGTGCTGTCTGGGAATCGCTTTCATTCCCGCCTGCAAGGGTAACCTTGGAACCATCATATAATTCACTGGTCCATGTGGTCACTACCTGATCCTCTGCAGTAATGCCGCTTTGGACTTCCATATACTTATGGTCCGCCAGTCCTACGGTCACCGCATTTTTCTTAAGTAATCCATCTGCATATGTATAAATGAACGGGTTCCCGCCCTCATAATAAACGCTGTCAACCGGAACTGTCAGGACATTCTCCGCTCTTTGGGCGATTACATAAAGCTTTACGGAAGTCCCCGTAGCCAGGGTATCCCCATCCGGAATGGAAGCCTTTACCTTAAACAGGCCGCTTTCCTGATCAATCATTGTGCTCACTTCCGTAATGGAAGCCTCATGGTCGGTTCCATTCTTTTCCACCCTTATGGAATCTCCTGCCTTCAAGCCTCCTACAATGCGTTCCGAAACATAAAATGTCAGGGATTTCCCTCCTTCCCCTGAAATAACGCAAAGGGTGGTCTGAGGGGAGACCATATCATGGACGCTGATGTTAAAACTTTCCACACGTCCTGCAATGGGAGCCGTTACCTGGCTGCTTTCCATCTGGATCTTATATGCGATCTTGGCATTTTCATATTGAAGCCTTGCCATCTCCACTTTATCAGACAAAGACTGATAATCTGCTTCCGCCACATCGCCGGCTGCATAAAGAACCGTATACCGGTCCAGACCTTTCTTGGCGTCTTCATAGGTGATTCTGGCAGTTTCCGCAGCGATCCGTGTACTTTCTACCTGCTTTGTGTCGATAACACAGAGAAGCTGGCCCGCGGATACCACGTCGCCGGTCTTAACTCCTACACTTGTAACTTCCCCCGCTCCAAGAGGCGTAACATGGACAATGCTGTCTGGCTCAATTGTTCCGATCAGCTCATTGTTTATCTCAATGGTCCTGGTCTCAGGTTTTTCCGCAGTTACTGCAGGCGGGACCTCTGCCACAAGCTCTTCCTTCTTACCCTCCAATACCTTTGGAAGAGTCAGTCCTGCTGCGGCTGCTACAATCACAACCACTCCTGCAATGATGAATGCTTTTTTCTTAGTCATAGTAACTCCTTATTTGGCCATATTAAGATTGTAACGGTTGTTTACGAATTCCATATTGCAGAATTTCTAATTTTTCCTGGAAAAGTTTCTTAATTTTTTTCTTCATCTTCCGGATGATGGTAGTACCAGCCCATGCAATGAACCAGTTCAAAGAAAATCATGGATACCAGTTTTCCGAAAGTCTCAATGCTCTGATCTTTAAAATCCGATGTATCGATGGAACGATACATTACCTCCTGCAGTTCCCGTTGGGCCTGAGTATTTTCATGGCATAAGCAGTGGGTTGTACCGAACATTTTTTCACTGTCAACAATGTTCTTAACCAGCCGTAATACATTTTCCTTTGTACTGGCTATGCTGTATTGCAAAAACGATTCCGCTGTTTTCCATAAATCGCCGCTGTTTCTTTCGGCGCAGTTCACCCAGCATTCTGAAATTTTTCAGTGGCATCTTCAAAAATATATCCCAGGACATCACGCTTATCTTCAAAATAAGTATAAAAGCTTCCTCTTGATATTCCTGCAGTCTGGATTATCTTGTTAATAGAAACCTTTTCAAACGGTACCCTCGTGAACTCTCCCAAAGCGGCATCGCGGATCGTTTTCTTTTTCGCTGCCGGAAGATTATAAAACCGCTCCGTTGGCATTTTTTTCTTCTCTCCTTTCCCTTTTTCTATGTGAATCCTGTGACCACACAAAAAGGTGACAATATGTCACTCATTATAATGACATGTTGTCACCTTGTCAAGAAAGGTTATATTTATTTAATAATTTTTTCCAATTCTGTTTATGATTAACTATTTCCTGTCCAGAAGCTCCTTTAAGGCTTCATCGCTCTCTTCAATCCACACATCCTCTTCCTCTTCATTGAGGCCGAGGAACTGGGCAAGAGTTTCGGTTGTGCTGCTGTTATTCCATTCTTCAATAAAATCATCAATGGCTTCAAATTTTATCTCACCAGCCAGATACTTTTCCTTAAATGCCATAAAATACCTCTCTTCTTAATCCTGTTCCTTGATATTCTTTGATACGGTGATCTCCTGATTATCAATATGCTCCCGCATTGCTTCCTTGGCTTCCTGTACCTTCCGCTGTCTGACTGCCTTTAATATGTTGTCATGTTCCAGCAGAAGAATCTGGCGTTTGTCCTCATCCTTGATATATTCCAAACGGTAACGGTACATCTGCTCTCTTAAATTGTTGATCATCTGCACCAGCCTGTCATTGCAGGTACCTTTATAAATCACATCATGATAAGCTTCATCCGTCTCCGCAATATCCATGGCATTGCCCTCTTCAACGGCCGTCTTAAATTCCTCCTGCTTTCTTTCAAGCTCCTCCACGGCCTCCGGGGTCATTCGCTGGCAGGCCAGTTCAATGGCCAGCTCCTCTAAGGATCTGCGGACCTCCAATACATCCCTTAAGCTCTTTTCCGAAATTTTTGCAACCTCAGCTCCCTTTCTGGGCACCATTAATACAAGCCCTTCCAGCTCCAGCTTCCGGATGGCTTCACGGATAGGGGTACGGCTGACTCCAAGGCGTTCCGCAAGCTGAATCTCCATAAGGCGTTCTCCCGGTGCCAGTTCTCCTTTTAAAATCGCCTGGCGCAGCGTGTTAAAGACTACGTCCCGAAGCGGCAGATATTCATTCATATTAACCTTTAAATCATTGCTCATTTGTAACCTCCCTGGTATTATAAAAATTCGTCAGATAAACCTGCTTTGCAAGGCCCTTTGCCTCGCCGTATCTCAATTCCTCATAAGCCCTTTCTGCGGCTCTGGGACTGGTAAAAATGCCAAAAACCGTGGGACCGCTTCCGCTCATCAAGGCATTCACAGCTCCCAATTCTTTAATTTTGTCCTTAATCTGTGCAATCACCGGATATTCCGGGATCGTAACCGTTTCAAGCACATTTCCCAGCCGCTCTGATATCTGGTATATGTTGTGGTTCCCAATGGCTTCGATCATTCCGTCAATATCCGGATGGTCCTCCTGACCTAAGGCGGATAAATCCAGATGTTCATAAACGAACTTCGTGGATACGCTGACCCCGGGCTTTACTATGAGCACCTGGCATTGGGGCATATCCGGAAGGGGAGTTAATATTTCCCCGATTCCTTCGCTCAGCGCAGTTCCTCTCATCAGACAATAGGGAACATCTGCTCCGATCTTTACTCCCCGTTCCATCAGCTCTTCTCTTGTCAGGCCAAGCTGGAACATCTTATTGACTCCGAATAAAACTGCCGCCGCATCGCTGCTGCCTCCTGCCATGCCTGCAGAAACAGGAATGAATTTATTTAAGTGAACGCGGATGCCGTGAAGGACGTGAAACTCCTCCATAAGAAGCTTGGCGGCCTTATAAACCAGGTTGTTTTCATTCACCGGAAGATAATACAGATTTGTCACAACCTCAATTCCCGGAGTCTCTTTTAAGTAAATATCAATCTTATCATAAAGGCCTACGGTCTGCATGATCATTCGTACTTCATGGTATCCGTCTTCCCGTTTTCTCAAAACATCAAGTCCCAGATTAACCTTTCCATATGCTTTTAACCCCAGATGTCTTATCATAGGCAAACATCCCTCACTTTTTATTCTTTAGGATTGTATTTTTGCATTTTTTTGTATACAGTATTTAGTATATAACGAAACAGGAAAAAGTACAAGAGGTTTATTCCCTAATATGCTTCCTTCATTGTTAAATTTTCATAAACAATATTAATAGCCGCTTGCTCCTTTTTGAACAAACGGCTATGTAAAGTTCTGTGGCAGTGCTGCTCTTCGTCTTATAGGTCTCTCATTTTTATCTCAGAGAAATTCCTCCATCTCTTTCTCCATCTGCCTTAAGGCTATGGCATACTTCTTAAATTCCGCAGCTGCCAGTTCCTTCTTCTCTCCCTTATAGCAGATCCGGTGCTCCATACTGGCCCATAAGTCCATGGACATGGTCCGCAGCTGTATTTCTACCGGATAATATTCCATGCCATCGGTGTGATAGACAGGAACTCCAAAAACAATGTGAAAGCTTCTATATCCATTGGGCTTTGGATTGGCAATATAATCACTTTCTTTAATAATCACAATGTCCGACTGCTTCTTTAACAGGCAGACAATGTCATAGATATTCTCCACAAAATAGCAGATGACCCGGATTCCTGCAACATCCGTCAGATAGTTTCTGGCCGAATCCACGCTGGTCTCATATCCGTTCTTTTCCAGCTTGTTCTCAATGCTTTCCTTTTGCTTGATTCTGTGCTGGATATGATGGATGGGGTAATTCTGGTTCTTTCTCCTGTAATCATTATTCAGCACATCCACTCTCACACGGATGTTTTTAAGTGCATCCTTATAGGGCTGAATAAAACAGAGATACTCTTCTTCAGTCATATTCCACCTCCCAGGCATTTCCTTGTCACAGTTATTAAGTATATCTTTTTTTTGTGTCTATATGGTGTCCATAGTATGAACTCCGCATAAAAGTATCCTAAACGGAATGGTTTTTATATATCAGGAATTCCAAAGAAATTTCCTCATACGCAAAAAAACAGCCGGAAGGGGATGCATGGGCGATCCCGGCCGGCTGTTGGCAGAAATTATTCCTGCCCGTCTTGCGTTTCTTTTACTTCTGTTTCCTCATTCTCAGGCATCTCTTCCTGATGCTCGTCACCCTTGGCCATCAAAATGCTGCTCACAGACTCTTCCTCGTCTGTAAACAACGGCCTTAGCTCCTCCCTCTTTTCCTCCTCCTTGGGAATGTACTGATTAAATACAGGAGTCAGGATATAGGAATTGATAAATGCCAGCAGCGGAAAACCGAACAGCATGAATATCATCAGCACCGGCGGTATCATAAATACGAATCCTGCTGCCAGCAGTACCCCATCAATGGCAATCAGCCCGATGGTGCGGAATAAATGGCGCAGGGACATAAAAAAGGCATTGAAAAAGGTGCGTTTTACTGTGTTGAAAAATCTGGCCTGAAGCGGGAAAATATACGTAAAAACAGCCGCATAAATAAGAGCCATTGCCAGGAATACGGTAACCATTACCGTCCGTAAGGACCCGGATCCTGTATACAATCTGGTAAAGAAGTACATATCTATCCCAAGGATCATTCCCACTGCTAAAAGGATAAGCCATATTGCTGTGGACTGTTTAAAATTCTCTTTAAAAGACTTAAAAAAAGAGCGGATGGTATATCCATCGTCATCTCTTGCAAGTTTCAGGGTTACATAATATACGGCTGTAGTAGAAGCTCCTATGGTAAAAATAGGAATGCTGCATACCAGCCACAGAATATTTAAAATAATCAAATCTCCAAATTTACCGATAAACCGCCATACCGGATTATCATAATTAAAAAAAGCCAGAAAACATATGTTCTTCCCCTTTTCATAGTGGCATTAAAGGATATTATAGCGGATTTGCCCTTAAAAAGCAAACATTTCTTTCTTTTTTTCACCAAAATTTTATTTTTATTTTAATAAAAATCTGTCGTTGTGTGATATAATGAGCGCAAGAGAGCGAAGATGAGCTCGCTCATCGGCGTGAACGGTGAATGTTGATCATGAACCGCAGGTTCATGATATAATGAGCGCAAGAGAGCAAAGATAAGCCTGCTCATCAGCGCGAACGGTGAATGCCGGTCATGAACCGCAGGTTCATGATATAATTAGAAAAGTACCTGCAATAATAAAGAAAGAGGCGTAAATCATGACCCCATACGAGGACAAAACCCTGAAGGACTCCCTGCGGGAGGAACGGGACAAGCTAAAAAAATATGAGCGTAAAAGACAGGCTCTGGTACATCTGGGAATATTACAAGATCCCCATTATCATTGCCGTAGTTGCCGTAGTCTTTATCTCTTCCATCGGATCAGCCGTGTATAACAACCGGTTTGAAACCGCTCTTTCCTGCGTCATTTTAAACAGCAGCCCTACAGGTGAAGCCAATTCCGCAGATGATTACTTTAACCAGCTTCCGCCAGTACATTGACCTTAAGGAAGATGTAAAGATCGATGTGGACTACTCCATGTCCCCCACCTTTGACGAATCCTCCATGAATGAGTTTACCTATGCCCAGCTGGCCAAAATCACCGCCATGATATCCAGCAAGAGTCTGGATGTTATGATCGGAAAGCCGGATACCATAGACCACTTCGGCGAAATGGGCGGATTTATTGATTTAAAGGAACTCCTTCCTGCCGACGTTTACAACAAGGTAAAGGAGAACCTCTATTTTGTAACCAATCAGGAGACTGGTGAAAAAAACGGCCTGCGGAATTCTCATCAGCAGCACCGATTTCTCCAAAAAAACCGGTCTTATTATAGATGATCCGGTTCTTTCGGTCATGAGCAATTCCACTCATACAGACACAGCCGTGGAACTGATCCGCTATGTGTTCGGGCAATAAGCCGGAACCCCAGATCCTCTGCCAGCTTTATTGACGCAAGGTTCCGTTCATCGATCCTTGCATAGATTCTTTCGGAAACAGCCAGAGCAGCATAGGAAAGGATGGCCATACAGGCTTCCTTCCCATATCCCTGCTGCCTGTATGAGGAAAAAATGTGATATCCCAGTTCCACCGGGGTATCATTATTTTTATTTCTCTTAAAAACTCTTCCTGCCCGGTAAGCTCCAGGTTGGATATTCCTGCCTTACCCACAAGCCGCCCGGTAACATGGTCAACTACGGCCCAGATACCGTACTCATAAAAAACGTATTGATGTCTGATGTAATCATTCAGGGTTTCTTCCTTTAAAAACAGGGCTCCCGACTTCCCGGCCTCAGGCTCATCCGGTATATCAGCAAAATCCTGGGGGACCAATTCCCGGATTGTCAGGCGCGGTGTTTGGGCAATATTCCATGGAAGTCCCTCTCTTCTCCGGACGACCCGTTCTAGAAACACATCGTCAATGTCCTCAAGATCCTCCACCACATAGGCGGCAGGCGCAAGGTTCTGGTCCGTCCGTTTCCGATCCCATAAACCAACAACGGCCCTGCCTTCCGCAAAAGCAGAACGCAGGGCCTCATGATCGTCGGATATGGTCACCTGGAAAATCTTTCCTTCTACTGTGATTTCCCGTTCCCAGTTCATTGCTTTAGCAGGTCTCTGGTTCCGGATATTCTTCCCCAAAGGTTTCCACTGCCATGGACTGGATCTTCTGCTCTTTCATGGGGCGGTCATTGTAATCTGTTTTCACCTCGGCGATTTTGTTTACAATATCCATGCCTCAGTGATCTTACCAAATGCAGCATAGGAGCCATCCAAATGTGGCGCATCCTTGTGCATGATGAAGAACTGGGAACCTGCAGAATCGGGATGCATAGCTCTTGCCATGGAAAGCACTCCCGCTGAATGCTTGAAAGCATTGGAAACGCCGTTCTGGCTGAATTCTCCCTTAATGGAATAGCCAGGGCCTCCCGTTCCGCTACCTTCCGGGCATCCACCCTGAATCATAAACCCATTGATAACCCTGTGGAAGACCAGTCCGTTATAAAAACCTTTCTTTACCAGACTGATAAAATTATTTACTGTGTTTGGCGCAATTTCCGGATAAAGCTCTGCTTTCATCACATCGCCGTTTTCCATTGTAATCGTTATAACCGGATTTTTCATGTTTTTCTCCCTTTCTGCTTTCCTGCCCTTGTTCTTTGGGCATAAAGGTATGCCTGCAAGGTATTTCTGCTTTCCTGCCCTTGTTTTGGGACATAAAATGTATACCTGTAAGGTATCTCTTGCATCAAATTCCGCATATGGATATATTTTATCAAATCCTCATGTTTTTGTATAGCCCTATTTCAGTGCTAAAAATCCTAAAGCAGTTCCCCATATCTTCTGACAAAAAGTTTTTTTAAAAATAGTCACCAGAACCATATATAGTAATATGGTCAGCGCCAGCCAGGCAAAGTATACGGGCGGCAGCGCAGCCAGACCAATTGACACACCAAGACCGGTAAAGGGAATGATGGTCAGAACAGCAATTCCTGTAAAGGTGAGCAGTGTCACCGGCAGCGACGCGCGGCTCTGGATAAACGGTATTTTCGGCGTACGGATCATGTGTATGACAAGCGTTTGACTCCACATGGATTCCACGAACCAGCCTGCCTGGAAAACAGCAATATAGTACGCCTGCATCGCCGGGTCAGTAAGCTGGTGGAACAACTGCCCGCCGCTCATGGCTGGGCATATGATGAAGTACATCAGCAGGTATGTTGTGACATCAAATACTGAACTTGTAGGGCCTATCCATACCATGAACTTGCCTATAGAGGATGCATCCCACTTTCTCGGCACGGCAAGAAATTCTTTATCCACATTGTCCCACGGAATGGCTGTGCAGCTTAAATCATAAATCAGGTTAAGCAGTATCAGATGAATCGGCATCATCGGCATAAAGGGCAGAAAGGCGCTTGCCGCCAGAACTGAGAACATATTTCCGAAATTGGAGCTTGCCGTCATCTTGATGTACTTGATCATGTTGGCATAGGTTATGCGGCCTTCGATAATCCCCTTTTCCAGCACCATTAAATCTTTTTCCAGCAGGATAACATCGGCAGATTCCTTGGCAATGTCCACGGCGGTATCCACTGAAATACCCACATCGGAAGCTTCATAGCCGCTGCGTCGTTTATGCCGTCGCCCATATAGCCCACACCATGGCCGTTATTCCGTAAAGCAGTGATGACGCGCGCCTTTTGCTGTGGAGACAGCTTAGCAAAAACACTTACTTTTTCAGCAGCTTTCCCCAACATTTCGTCAGTCATATGATCCAAATCAGAGCCCAGCAAAATGCGGTCAACTGGGATGCCCACCTGGCGGCACACGCATCGTGTCACCTTGTCGTTATCTCCGGTAAGGATTTTCACATCTACCCCATGGGCGTTTAAGGCTTTTACCGCTGCAGCCGTAGATTCCTTCGGCGGGTCAAGAAACGCCAGATAACCCATCAATACCATTTCCGATTCATCGGCTACAGAGAACGCACCTACGGGAGATGGATTGGTCTTTTGTGCCACGGCGATGACACGCATCCCGTCCTCATTGAGTTCATCCACCTTTTTGAGAATATATGCCCGGATATCATCGGTCAGCGGCAGAACCTTTCCTTCATATTCAGCAAAGCTGCAAATCGACAGCATTTCCTCTACCGCACCCTTTGTTATCATCTGCGTTTTGCCGTTTTTCACCACTACGCTCATGCGGCGGCGTTCAAAGTCAAAGGGAATCTCATCCACCTTTGTAAATCTGTCCGTAAGGCCGCGCAGTTCCTCCACAACATCCTGTTCTTGCTGTGTCCGCTCAATGATAGCTATGTCCATAAGGTTTTTAAGCCCCGTCTGATAATAGCTGTTAAGGAACGCGTGGCGCAGCACCCGCGCATCTTCCTGGCCGTGGATGTTTAGATGGTACTCAAGTACTACCTTATCCTGCGTCAGCGTACCCGTTTTGTCTGTGCATAAAATGTCTATGGAACCGATGTTCTGTATGGAGTTTAAGTTCTTGATAATCGTCTTTTCCTTAGACATAGCCACCGCACCTTTGGCAAGGCAGGTGGTGACAATCATCGGCAGCATTTCAGGTGTAAGCCCCACCGCAATGGAAAGAGCAAACAGGACGGCTTCCATCCAGTCGCCTTTGGTAAAGCCATTGATAAACAACACCACCGGTACCATCACCAGCATAAAGCGGATAAGCAGCCATGATACCGAATTTACACCTTTTTCAAAACTGGTTTGAACAGACTCTTCGCTGACATTTTTCGCCATGCTGCCAAAAATTGTGTCATCACCCGTTGCCACTACTACACCAATTGCGCTGCCGCTGATAACGTTAGTACCCATAAAGGCAAGGTTCGGGCATTCGGTCACAGTATCGTAACCGTCTCTGGGGGAGTCAGGAAATTTCTCCACCGCCTCACTTTCACCGGTCAGGGCCGACTGGCTGACGAATAAGTCTTTGGCATGCAGTATACGCATATCAGCAGGAATCATATCGCCTGCCGCAAGATGCACAATGTCACCCACCACTGCATCTTCAAGAGGAATTTCCTCTTTTCCGGCCTCCTGCCTCTGGACGCAGATGGTAGTCTTAATCATTTTCAGCAGGCTCTCCGCCGAGTTTCCGCTTCTTGTTTCCTGAACCAGCCGTAAAATACCTGATATCATTACCATTGTCATAATAATCATGACGGTCATGGGGTCGGCATCTCCCGGCTCCGCTAAAATAATATCGGTGAAAGCCGATACCGCCGCCAGCCCGATCAGGATAGCGGTAAATGGATTGATAAATGCTGTGCAGATACGATGAAACAGGGAATTTTTTTTACCATGGGTAACCTTGTTGTCACCATATTTCTCCCGGGAAGCCTCTACAAGGGCATCATTTAACCCCTCTTGAGCCGTCCCCAGCTTGTCGAGCAGAATATCAGTTTTAGAAGCGGCGGCAAAGGTGAGCCTGTCGTTCACCTCGTTGCGGCGTACCATTTCTGCAAGCATTTTTTTTGTTTCTATGCGATTGTTTTTGTTCTTCATTGGTCTGTACCTCCATTTCTTGATTTTAAAAAGATGGTTGAAAGCACAGCCCATAACTGATGAGCCACATCACTTTTTATGGTAACGGAACAGAAACCACGTTTTCATTCCATAACCATATATGTTGCTGCCCGTCAGGATCAGGGCTGCCTTGACTTCCGGTTTCCATTCCGTTCACCTCGCTTATCTTTGAAATATCTATATAAAACCCTGACAGGGTGTTGCCGAGTATCTTAACGCCCTAAAAAGGGCATGAAAAAAACCACCGTTCGGAAAACTAAACGATGGCATAAGGAGATATCCGGCCGGCCTAAATGCCAGCAGGTGTATCAATTTTAAGACGGCCACGAACACGCAGCTGCCATGCGCCCTCAAAAAAGGCGCTCTTCCTAATTTTGCCATCATTTATATATTGTTTATAACTACTGCCGCTATCCATGACCTCACCTCCTTACAAAAAAAATCCTCTGTTAACGTTTCATAACGACAACGATAACAGAGGATATATCCTCATACATATAACGCCTGATTGCTCGAAAGCGTTTTCTCGCCATCGTTCAAGTTTTAGCTTCACAGGGCGATGAAGTTACGTTATTCCATGCCTTGGATTCGACATGGACTGTTTAACCTTCTCATAGTGTCTCCACTACTCTGCGGCAGCAACCCGTATCCCTGTGGTAGCCTCACCTACCGAAACGGAAAAAAATCATCCAAAAACAGTATATTTCCGTAGTTCTGATTTGTCAACCCCTTTTTGCAACAAGCATTACCTGATTTTCTGCAAAAATATCAAAACGTATTTGTCGATCGTTCATATTTTGTTTAAATTTCATTCAAAAACCTTTTACACAAATAACATGATTTCTTCATGTTTCATGGATATACTTAAAACATGAAATACAAATTGCTTATAAGATTTTTTTCATAATACTCGAGCTGGTAATTTATTATCAGCTCTCCTCCCTTTTTGAAATAACTTTTGCATGGCGTATTGCATGACTGGTTCTCAGAATCAGCCATGCAGTACGCCTTTTTCTTTGGCCATGCCTTTTATTAATTGACCGTTTGTCATTCCGGCTTGCTTCTATAATCCCCCCAGATTCACAAGCTCCGGAAATTGGCAGCAATTCTCAAAAAGGCTCGCCGATTCTACCTGTATATTATCATAGGTTTTAAAAAAATATTCACAGGTGGCCGTATTGATAAAGGCCGTATATTTGGTGTAATCATAAGAATTCTTGCTTGTTACGACTGCTCCTTTTGGTATGGAAACGCTCTCCATAACATGAAAGCATGAAATAACCGCTTCCATACGGCTTTGAGGTGTTGGAATAAATGATTTTAAATAAGCGGTCCTTACAAAACGCTCTGGAGATGTATACCCACCGGCAGAGCCTGGGTACCTCCTGCCTGTCCAAATGGAGTCAGCCGGACATTCCCCCAGACAGCCTCCTCGGACTGATAGGGAGAGGCCTCCATGTAATTTCTTAAGTTCGTCATATGCCACCGGAAATCAGGGCTGTTAGACATGACACCAATCGGATTAGTTATTACTTCCATGCCTCTTTCTGTCTGCTCTATGACAACGCATTCCCCGCTGCGGTCTACCGCTATCCAGTGCAAGGGAGCCACGGTCTGTGTCACCGGATCTTCAAGGCCAACGATTGAGATGGTTTTTAATAATTCCCGTAAATCATCTATACCCGTGCATCTTCCCAATATATAATGAAGGAAATCTTTGGAGGCGATTTGTTCTCGTGCCCCCGAATCCTGCCCGCTATTATATTGGGCATAGCCTGCAAAATAAAGAACGGCTGCCGCAAACCCCATTTCATTGACCCCGTCAAAAAATCCCAGGTCCCCCTCCAGTTCCTGTCCAATACCGATAAAGCAGTAGATATCACGGATTTTTTCCCTGCTTAATGCATTATCCCATTCATAATTCTTTGGAACAATGTAAAGATGAGGCTCAATATCATAAGAAAAATCCATATTCCTTCCAAAAAAAGGTTTCCCCTTGCCGGGATCTCAAGGTAAATGCCGTGCACATATAAACTACCTCCCATATTGTAAATTGCTTACTTATTTATATGGGGGCCTGTGGTTTTTATGTATGTAAAATAGGGGGAAGATCAAAGGGGCTGCCATAAATAGTCTCACTGGAAAAGTGTGCAAAAATGAGCTTTGATTGGTTTTATAATCCATTTTCAAAGCTCATCTTCTGCCAAAAGCACTATTTTATTAAATAATCTGCCATTACAAATTTCTTTTGCAGCTCCAATTTACAGGGATTGCATTACTTTTTTTTAATTCATCCATGCCTTTTACAGGCTTTAAACAAGCCCCGTTGCGGCATACATAATAGTTGCTTCCCTCAGGCGGAATGGGATAATCCGCTGTAAACGGAGCAGCCTCTGTCAGGGCTTCCTGGTTCAGAGAAGTTTTTAAAATTATACTTACATCAGGCGTCCGGCTTCTTTGCAGCCCCTGTATTTCTTTTAATATAGAATCCTCACCGGAAACACATACAATTTCCGTAGACGGATAAAGAAGGCTTTGGAATGCCAGCAAAGAAAAGCAGTAGTTTGCAGGGCTTTTCTCCACTTCCTGCGTCAGATAAGAAACCTGCTTTTCAAGAACGCTCTGCCATTTGATTTTCCCGGTCAGGTGATAGAGCCTGCTTAGTACATATGCTGCCACGGAATTCCCGGAAGGAAGCGCGCCATCATAAAGCTCCTTTGGGCGGCTGATCAGCTTATCCCTGTCGTGGGCATACATATAAAAGCCTCCCTGAGCTTCATCGAAAAACAGTTCAAGCATCTTTTCTGAGATTTCAGAGGCAATGTTTAGATACCTGATATCAAAGGAAGCTTCATAAAGCTCCAACAGGCCAAATGCATAAAACGCATAATCATCAAGCTGCCCGTCGTGAACCGCCTGGCCCTCCCTGTAGCGGATAAAGAGCCTGCCCTTATCAGAGGTCAGATACTTCCCTATAAACGCCTGCGCATTTTTTTGCCGCATCAAGACACCAGTCATCTCCCAAAACCTCATATGATTTTGCAAGTGCTCCGATCATAAGTCCGTTCCAGGAAGTTAATATCTTATCATCCGTATGAAGGGTGGTCCTTGTTATCCGGTAATCAGAAAGCTTTTTACACAGATTTTTCAACTTTTCGCTGCCAGTGCCGTAATTTTCATTATCAATGAGATTTGGAATATTCTTTCCCTCAAAATTGCCTTTTTCCGAAACTCCAAACCATTTACAGAATTCATCTGCATCGTCCTTAAGGACCTGTTCGATCTCTTCCTTCCGAAACGTATAAAACTTTCCTTCCACTCCTTCGCTGTCAGCGTCCTGACCGCAGTAAAATCCACCCTGCTCATCAGTCAGCACCTCCCGGACGTATCGAAGGATTCCCCTGGATACTCTGGCATAAAGACTGTCTTCCGTTATGGCAAAGGCTTCCGTATAGGCATACAGCAAAAGGGCATTGTCGTACAGCATTTTTTTCAAAATGGGGTACCCGCCATTTTTCATCGGTGGAATAACGGGAAAAGCCGCCTCCAATGTGGTCATAAATACCCCCCCGGTACATCTGCCTAAGGGTCTTTTCCGCAGCCAGAAGAGCGTCTTTATCTTTTTCAAAAAAAGTGATGTCTTAAAAGGAAAATCAGATTATGGGGCATGGGAAATTTAGGCGCCCTTCCAAAACCTCCCCATCTCTTATCAAAGGACCGTTTTAGCTGATCCGCAGCTGACAGAAACATTTCCTTTGCAGGTTCCCTGCCCTCATTATTAACAGATGTCCCTTCTTTGTTTAAATATCCGGTTATCTCATCTCCCGCTTCCAGAAGCTTATGTTTCTCATTTTCCCAAAGCTTCCGTATGGAGGTCAAAACATCCAGAAGACCGGCGGATCCCCATCTCGAATGTTTGGGCAGGTAAGTCCCTGCATAAAATGGTTTTTGTTCCGGCGTCATAATGATCGTAAGAGGCCATCCACCGGAACCGGTGAGAGCCTGGCAGACCGACATATATACGGAATCAATATCCGGCCGCTCTTCCCTGTCCACCTTTATCGCCACATAATACCTGTTAAGAATTTCTGCTGCTTCCTGGTCCTCAAAGGACTCATGAGCCATGACATGACACCAATGACAAGTCAACTATTGCAGACAAGTTACGAATACCCAATAGATAGGAAAACAGGCTTGTCTTCTTGCCTTGCTTTCTCAAATGCTTCTTCTCCCCATGGATACCAGTTCACCGGATTATAGGCATGCTGCATCAGGTAAGGGGATTTTTCTTTGATTAATCTATTGGGTATGTCTTTATGATTGTCCACGCGGCCACCTCCTTTCAAAATTACATATATTTTTTTAGCGTCCTGTATGAAATTTATTTTCATTCTGATATCGTCTCCATTTCTATATTATATTATACTTTTCAAAATGGTACGGTACAAGCTGCTTCTATTCTGTTTACTTACCTAAAAATACTCATCTTTAAGTAACTTAATTAACTTTTTTCTTACACGATTTACATATTGCCTGGATATCCCGAACTTCTTAGCTATCTCAGCATCAGTTTCTTCATTAAATATCATGGAATAAAATATTTGATATTGTTTACCGTTTACCTTTAATAGTAATTTACTTAAATCCTCTTTAATCACAATATCTTCATATTCCGATTGTTTGCAATATAGACTGTCAAAATATTCTTCCTCTACTTCAACCTTATTATCAAAATTTTTTTCTACTTTTTTTTATACAATTCATAAAACCTGTTTTTTATGGCTTGACTCAAAAAAACGCACACATTGACCCTCGTCCTCGTAATATTCCATCTTGTTTACGGACTCAAGAAGGCAAAGTACCAACTCTGCATATGTATCCTCTTTTTCATCTTTATATAAAAGACGAACGTACTTTTTAATTATAGGTTCCATCTTGTCTAAAATTAATAGAAATTTTTCTTTGTCACCGCCTTTAAATTCTTGTATTAGTGTACTTAGTTTATCTCCATATTTTTCTTCCTCCTAAAAGGAAAAAAAGAAAAAAAAGGAAGTAAATGTAAACCTCGACAGGATTAAATATTTTTGATAACGATTTAATTGTATATGAAAAAAACAACTAATTTCTTCCAGTGTGAAAAATAGACTTATCGCTGACAAAACTTCGTCATTATATACAAACTTATTAAATTTAAATCTATATTTTTCACTTATAATCTATATTTCTTCTTATATTATTGTTAAATTATTCTTGTTTTTTTCAAAAAATTTACGAATGTTTAACCAGATAATGCATTATCCAGGTCTATCGATCAACAAAAAAGCTCCTGTATGTCAACATGCAGACAGGAGTAAAGAACAGGAATGTCGTCGAATTTAATGGTCATTCCTATTCGGCCAAATTAAACAAGTATTTTTAATATGAAGTTCCTGGAAAACGCTTAGGAGGCGTGCGAAAATATTTGCTCTGAAAGAGGCATCTTTTTCATACATCATGGAATTTCCACAAAAAAAGAGAATGCCTTTGGGGCATCCTCTTCCTTGTCAAGATATAAAGACCATAGATTACTTAATTATCATCTAAATATAAATTATAAATTAATTTTTTTACTTACATCATCAAATCTAAATTCTAATTTAATTTTACCTGGATACCTTACTCCATGCAGTGTAATATCAAAGGCATTTTCTTCTCCTGTAATCGGGGCTGCATTATTTTCTAACACCCTGTCTTTTTCAGTTAAGTACTCCATTTCAGGCAGTACCATAGAAAATTGTATTTGAACATTGGTATTAATTAGATTACTGTATTTCTTATAATGATATTCTAAATTTTCTGCAGCTTTCGGAATTTCTGCCGGGAAGAAACTGTTATAAACAGCTTCATACTTTATTATATCCCTATCCACATCTAAATATTTTTTTATCTTATTTGTTTGTGACTCCAATGGGGGAACAATTAAAAATATTGTAATAGTTATAATTAAGCTCAAAAGCAATGCTGCGATTTGCAGTAGGATATTAAAAATGAATTTCCGGATATAATGTTGTGTATTATCATTTTTAATGATACTAAATAACTGTAATAATGCAATAAGGACAGGTGATAATCCTATAATAAAACAAATAAGGTAGAAAAAGCTAATGCCAGGTGTATAGTGAAGCATTGGATACTTTATTGAATATTCTTTAAACATAAAAATAACACTTATAATTATAGCAAGAATTGTTATTGCGATTGAAATAATATTAAATGCCGTTAGTATCTTTTTCAATATATTATTTTGTATGCTCTGTTTACTTTTAGACAGCAGATCTTTTTCAGACATTCTTTTTTTTGATTTCCGCTTCATAAGGAATAAGGGGCTCTATTTTCTTTGTAATACTATCCAGATGTCTTCCGCAATCGCTGCATGTACTTATATGTTCATTAACAATTATCTTACTTTCTTCGCTGCACAAGTCTTGTGCATATAGTGGCAGTAAATCCTTAATAACTTCACATTTCATTACCAACATCCTCCATTTCACTAATCATATCATGCAGTTTATTTTTGGCTCTGTAAAAATTTATACGAACCCAATTTTCCGTTTTTCCAAACTGTTCTCCAATCTCAGAGTAATCTAATTCTAAAAAAAAGCCTTTGAATAATTATTGTTTGATGGGGTTCCTTTAAATACTGAATCATATGAACAATCTTTAAAAGCTCCTCTTTTTCTATAAGATCATCGATCAGGCTGTTTTTCTCCACATTTGTGTACTTTTTGATCACACTATTACTATTTACTTTCCAATTATTACCATATATAATTATAACAGACAATGTATAATAAGGGGTTAATGTAATGCTTAATATAATTGTTTTTTTCTCTCTTTTATTTTTTTTATAAGTTTAGTCATACTTTTTTGAAATAGGAAAGTATAAATACAATTTTAGTTTACGTAAGCTAAAAAAAATTTAATATACCTACTCGCATTACAATATTTGAATACAGGAATATATTCAATGAACATGGGTGAATTACCTAATTTTATAAATTCAATAATTATTATCGTCGCCTTTTTTTATAGCAGCCATATTTATGATCTACTTTTTTTACAAAAAGTGACACTATACCATCAACAATCATTGCTATTTTTTTTATCATTCTTATAACATTTTTTTATTTTATACTTTTGTGTACTTATAATAATAAAAGGTTCAAATCGTTTTACTGTGATAGCCTTTATACTAATTTTGTTTTACATGATTATGTTAGAACTTGCTCTAAAGAAAATGAAAAAAAAAGCCAATAGATTTATATACACAAGTTTCTTGCTAGTTTTAGCATTTATTTGTATTATATCTTTATATACCGCTTATCAGAACCCTAATGAATTAACTGTTAAAAGTTTCAATAATGCAATAAGTAATTACGGAAAAATGCCTGAAGGCGGAACAAATGATTTAATAAATATATGTCTATATTACATAACAAAAGTGTATAATTTTATTGTTATAGTACCACTAACAGCAATACCGGCCGAAATTTATAGAGAGTTTCTAGATAAATAAACCCTTTCTAAGTGTTAGTGCCAAGAAGAATAATTCATTTCTTAACATTAACTTAGATTTATATTCCAATCGCACAACAGCCTTACTTCGCAATTATAAAATTTGTCAGCAATTCTTTAGCTTTATCTGGCAGCGTATTCATATTAAAATTATCATCCAGAAGTTCAACCGCATATCCGCACATATAAGGAGTGTACCTCAGGGCTACCTCCTTGTATCTTTCTTTCTCTTCAGGTAGCATGTCCTCATAATCTGTACAGCAACCATATTTTGTAAGAAAATCAACTCTCCTGATTGTTCCGGCCAGATCAAGCACTAATAATACCAAACATATTTCCCCATTTCCAGCAGCTGCACCAGGTATCAATATTGATTCAGAGGAATTTCCGTCTGAAATAGTATCACTGCCATATGTTTTTATCATTGCCTGGTGCAATAGATTGAATATCCCCTTTGCATATTCCATATCTTCCGTATGGTAGGAATCAAACAATTTCTGATAATCAATTCGCGATAAAATATTTCTTTCTATGTAATCATTGTATTTACGTGCCTGGTAAGCGAATCGCCCCTTAATAGATGCACCCGGCCAGTCCCTTTAGGTTTGCTTTTTCGAGCTGATTTATTCCGTTCCCTTACAATTCCGTTTTCTAACTCATATCTTTTAAAAGATATACATAATAAGTTCTGCAATTTGAACTCTCTTTCCAAAGAGGAACAGCCCATTATACATGAACTTGTCCGGGAATTACAGTACCAGGAATTGCATAGACAGCAACCGGCAGTTCCTATGCCTGTTGCATCAGAACCTAATTAGGAGTAAAGCGATGAGTAAAAAAAGCTTCGAAAACTACAGGCGAAAATCCTAGAATCAACGTATCTTTTGATCCGGAATCTTATGAGCATATTAAACTTCTTGCTGCCAAACAAAAAAAAGTCCATGGCCGAAGTCGTAAGAAACTGGTCTTTGCAGGGATTAAATGGGGATCATAACGCTCAGAGCATTGGTCTGATCACCGATATAGTCCGTACCCAATTACAAGATGTTTTACGCCCTTCTATTGACCGTCTAGCAACATTAAACGCAAAGACTTGTATGTCAATCGGGAACAGCCGCTTATATAGCCGCAGAAGCCATATTATGGTTTGCGCCGACGTCTAGGCAACAGGAAGTAGAAATATCCTACGAATTAGCCAGGAAAAAATCGATAGCATACATGAAGGGAAAAATAAAGGAGGACGAATAATAAATTTGAAAATCAGTCACATAATCTGAAACGATCATGTGGCTGATTTATTAACATAAGGAGGTACTAATTTGCCACATAATGTTTTAGTCTCAAAAATAAGATGTAACAACCCAAACAAAAAAATGCTGCTATATATAACAAAAATCATTTTATATATAGGGACCAGAGAAGGAACGGATCTTACACCATTAAAATGCGAAAATACAGATAAATTTGAGAAAGAAATGGCCTCATCAGAAGATTATGCCCGGTATATCGCAAAACGCCCACATAGCCATGGATTATTTGGAAATATACCATTAGATGATATTAATAAATTTAGTAAAGACATATATGAAATATCAAAGCAAAAACGTAATATTTATCGTGGAATCGTATCTCTTGATTCAAGAGATGCAGAAGAATTGGGATATTATGATAAATCCAAGTGGGAAACCTATATCCGATCCGTAATACCAGATGTAGCGAAAGAATTTGGTATAGGCATAGATAAACTGGAGTGGGCAGCCGCTTATCACGCAGAAATTGAACATCCCCACGTTCATTATATGTTTTGGTCCTCTGAGGAAATAAATAAAATCAGTACCATGACTTCTGGCATCAGACATAATACTACTCTATCTCAAAAAAATTCCTATAAGACAGCTTGAGAACACTACAGAGGAGCATTGACCCTTATTTCAATGATTCCACAGAAAGGCCGTCTGAATTATAAGCTCATGCCCCCCATGTTAAAGAGCAGATTAATAAAATAGTGGATATTATATAAAAAAATACATCTGTTAATGAGGCATATGAAAAGTATCTAAGCAGTATTAATAAAATTAGTATGACTTGCTCTCCTTCAGAAGCAAAACAAAAACATGCTGCATGGATAGATAATGCAATTGCTAATATACGCAAAGATTTAAGTAATGTTATTCTCAAGGATATTAAAAAAACAAATTGCGATTCATTCAGGCTTTACAGCCTTTGTCACTGCTCTCCTTGACCAATACAATAGCCATCATGTTGAAGATGATCAAATTGATCACTTTTATAAATCCCAAGTATATGATAACTCCATCATAACAGATGATACTAGTTTATATAAAGATAAAAAGTATTTAGAAAAATCAGCCAATGACGGGAACCAATTTGCACAATACCAGCTGGGCAAGATCTATTACTCTCCTGACTTAGGGAAAACTGATTACTCTCTAGCTATTTCTTACCTAGAGGCCTCGGCCGCACAGGGCAACGACTTTGCTATGTACCGGCTGGCTGTACTCTACAAAAATTCCGATCTTGAATTTTATGCTATCGGTAAAGCAATTGATTATTTTAAAAGTTCTGCTGAATTAGCAAACCAATTCGCTCAATACCAACTGGGCAGGATCTTCAGCTCTCCTGACTATGGGGAACCGGATTATCCCCTTGCCATTTCTTACCTGAATGACTCAGCCGCACAAGAGAAAGATTCTGCAATGTATCAATTGGGGAGAATGTACTCCAATGAAGATATTCCCATTTATAATATGGACCTGGCAGTATCTTATTTGATGAAATCTGCAAATAAAAACAATTCTTTCGCACAGCTACAGCTTGGCATGATTTATTTGTGGGGTATGGGAGTAAAACAGAATGTTTACCTTGGTAAAGCTATTCTTACACAGGCAATTAAAAACGAAAATCCATTTGCACAACAAGTACTGGATTCTTATGAAACATATCGTTTGCAATATACAATGAATATATCATATAAACTTTTTACAAATATTTATGAAGCTATATCAAATCAAGATAATCGGGCATCAACAATTGCAGCAGAGAGACTTTACCGTAATCTTAGTAAAAAAAGCCATGATAGAAGAGCAGCTTAAAAAAGCCTCACAAGCATAGTAATAGCCATGAATCCGAAAAATAAATAACAACGAGCTTCTGGCTCTTGTCGCAAGCCCACCACCATAATCACTCCATCTTAAAATGTCCATCCTTTCCTTGAGCGGGGTGGACATTTTTGTTTTATACCGTTATAATAGACTTCCGATGATATTCCCCCTGCAAGTATTCCAGCGAGGGGTGGGGACTCGGTTAAGGTCGAGCAGTATTTTTTTATGGGAATCACCTCCTGCAAGCTGATTAATATTATTGTATTCTTTTTGTTTATGAAAATCAAGGCAAAAAACAGCCACCTTGGGAGTGACCCAAGGCGGCTGTTGTGAAATTGCTTGCTACACTACAGAAGAAAGTATTTTCTCAGCTATTTCTTGACACTCTTCTACATCTTTAGTGAAAGTATCACTCCCAAACTCATTGGCAAAAACCCGAAAAATAATATTGGTTAAATCATCAACGCATATTTTATGATTCTTTTGAATTGCATCAAATATTTCCTTAGATTCATAATCATACTCATCTGGTGGTGCATGAGTAATAAGCAATTCAATGGGATCCCACTCATCAATAATGCTTTTTATATCAGTGTATGAAAGTGACATATCTTAACCTCCAAAAAGCTTCTTCACAATTTCTTGCATAGCCGCATCATATTGTGCGCTCGAATAAGTTGTTATCAATTTACCAGCTTTATCTACTACAGCCATTCCTTCCCTTGTAATATATGCAAATTTATCTGCTCCTTGTTGTAGAATTTTACCAGTAGCCACCCAAGCATCTACCATTTGCTGAGTAATCCCGCGTTCAGCCATTCTTCTTAATCCATGCTGAGCATAGGTAGACCAATTAACAGAAATATTGGGGTTTTGTGCTATAAGCGTTCCCATAGTGCCAAAACTGGTTCCAGCAGCGGCTATCGTTGAAACGCCAGCAGCTGTAATTGATACGCCTCCAAAACCAGCAGCTGTAGCTGCCGGAAGGGCAGCTGCACCCGCGACGGCACCAACTGTACCACCAATAAGTACACCTCCCGCAATGTACCCTGCCTTAGCCCAGCCAGTAGCTCCTTTTTGGTTGGCAATATGATTGCCTACAACTCCACCGATTGTTCCTACAAGAGCGGCACCACCAGCAATCAAAAGAACTGTAGCAGTGATAACAAAGTTCCCATTTTGGTCTATATACATTATAGGATTGTTCATGCCATACACATACCTATTACTACTCTGCATTATAGCAGTGATATCCGGCACATAGGTATATGTGTTCAAGCCCAGCGGGTCATTGGGGTCTACTTTACGCTCATTGATTTTCAGGGGATTATCCCCATAAATCATATTGTTCGGATTCCAATGAGTATCTTCCGTCAAGAAGCGGCCTGTTGTTGGATTATAAATTCTGCTTCGTAAATAGTAGGTATTCGTCTCTAAGTCTATATACTCCCCACAATACCTGAACGGGTTCTTGTCCTCCTTGTCTGGGTTTCTCTCAACTCCAAAAGCATCATACTCATACGAGGCTTTACACGTTCCGCTTTGACTCCACAGCTGGGTTACATCCCCATGTTCATTAAATATATAGTAGTATACCACACTATCTATTTCTCTGGCAATCAAATTGATTCCTCTTAAATAGGTTTTAATCTTTTCTCCATCAGTCTGTTCCGCTACAATATCGCTTCCATCCCAGTAATATATATTCGTTTTCCCCTGGCTTTCGGTCAGTTTCCTCACCTGGGCGCTGTGGCGTAGGCCATCTCCCCGGTACTGATATGTAATCTCTTTCTCATCCTGATTGATACGAATCAGTTGGTTGAATCCATCATAATGTCTCCACTCATAAACGGTAGGAGTCTCCTTTTGAAAGTTCCCCGATAACTTGACATTTCCCGGATAGTCTGGTGTTGGCGCTGTTTTTTCCCAAATTCGGAAGGTTTCATTCCCATTATCATCATAACGGTATCGATACGTTTCCGTTGTTTTCCCCTGCTTTTTTGTCTCCTTTTCCAGCCGGTTGTTCAAACCATATTCATAGCTGGTAACACTGACCCACTCATCCTTTGTTCGTCCTTCCACCATCATTTTCATACGGTTGGAATAAGCGTCATAGGTATAAAGCGTCCGCTTCCAGCCGGAATAATCTTCTTCTGTCAGACGGCCTAGTTGGTCATATTGATATGATATGGTGACTGGCGCAGAACCGGCTTTGTTAATCTTGCTTAGAATGTTCCCATTCACATCATAGACGTATTCCCATGCAGAAATCACGGTTCCCTGTCGTTTATTTTCTAAAGATATTACACGGTTGCCATCATTATACTTATAATTGGTTTCCATACCGGATTGCGGATTGCGGAGGGTTTTTCGGTTGCCTTTTTCATCATATTCGTACTCTGCCAGTATCACCCCGGCAGCGTTACTTTTCCTTATCTGCTTTAGACGATATAAGTCATCATATACATAATACAGACTGACATCCGGACTTGCTTTTCCTTCAAAAATTAGTTGAAAGGACTGACGGTTTCCATATATGTCATAAGTATAATCTTTGATTACATTTCCCGGATCTTCCTGGCGGGTTAGCTGGCCTTTATAATTGTAACGGTACTTCGTCTCCAGCAGGACGTTTTGTTTTCCTCCCACGGTTTCCCGGCTGACTTCCCGAATCCGCTTGCCGTTCTTACCATAGGCGTACTCCCGCTCACTGACTGCCATTCCATCAGGAGTTCTCTTTTGTACGGTTTCCTTTATTAGATGTTCCAGGGCATCATGCTGATAAATGGTCTGGTCTTTGTTTCTGTCCGTTTTTTTTCTGCAGCCTTCCGGCTTTGTCATACTCATAGTATTCCGTACAGCCACGGGCATCCGTCATTGCCGTGACATTTCCAAAGCGGTCATAGGTGTATTTTGTTACCTCCCGCCCTTCGCCGGATGGGGTATCCCCGGTTCTCCTTAGAATGACCTGATTCATCGCATCATACCGGCAGATGGTCTTAATCCAATTGCCCGGGCTTAGGTACTGGTAGGTATCAGTCAAACGATTCCTGGCATCATACACATACTGAGTCTCCTGCCAGCCATCTTTTTGTGCCTTCTTTTCCCATATGATATTACCGGCTCCATCATAGTAATATTTTACTTTCTGGCTGCGGTGGTCAAACGGCGCTAAGGTTTGAACCAGACGTCCTGCTTTATCGTATTGGAATTCGGTTCTCTTTCCAGCTTCATCCCATTGGAACCGTTTATTGCCTAACGCATCATATTGAATGCTGGTGATTCTCTCCTGACCGGAGTCTGTCCGTATAGATTTTACTACACGGCCTGCATAATCGTACTCAAAGTGTTCTGTGTTTCTGTCATCAATTTTACTGATATTGTTTCCTGCATTGTCATATTTGTAGGTAAACACCCTTTCTCCATCTAAAAGTTCCTTCCTAACCTGGTCTTTTTGGTCTTTATAACATTCTGTCACTATATCCGGAGCGGAGCGTCTCCTATGACCTTTTTTTACCTCGCGAAAGTATTTCATGCCATCTGCCGGATCGGTAAATACCTCATTGTATTCATGCTTCTCCTCATAGCCCACTTGTGGAATCGTGTAGGATAGCACCCGGCCAAATGAATCGTAGGAATAACGTTCAGTTTTTCTTATATTATCCGCTGCTGTGCCGATCCCATCATATGTGACTGCTTCTGTAAGCTCGCCCCATGAATTATACCGGAAATCCTGAAGCACGACATCGCCGGAAGTCGGTTCATTGGATACAGCAAGACAAACCTGTTGAATCTGTCCAAACGGTGTGTATTGAATTCGTTTTTTCTGGTGGTTCGCATCTGTTTCCGTGATATAGTTTAAGCTGTCATTATAATAGGTTTCATTTACTGCCTGCTTGCCGTCTATCGGAGGGAGCGTCTCTGCTACAATCCGTCCCAGCTCGTCATAGCGGTAGGTACTGACCTGATTCCTGGAATCCTTTTTGGAGATAAGCCGTCCCCAATTGTCATATTGAAATTCTTCCTTGATTGGATCGCAGGGCTTGCCGTCTGCATCTCTCATGTCGGTTTGTTCTTTTGATATAAAGTTATGTGTGTATCTGCTGTTAGTACCGGAAGGAGAACTGTATTGATAGATGGTTTCTGCATACTCACCTGACTGCTCCAGGTTACCGCCGTCTGCCAAGAAATACCTTCTTTCGTTGGTCACACAGTAGGGATTTGCCCCATCCTTATAATCATATCCTGTCTTTTCTTTTAAGACTCCATTTTCATAGATCCGATGATATTTTATGACCCGTTTTCCCAATTCCGTATGCAGCTCATTTGTTTCTCTGATCTGGTCAGAGCCTTTTTTTTCTTTCTGTTTCAAGAATGATGCTGTAGTCTCCATAACTAGTATTGATTTCCTGGTTACAGGAAGGGTCATCAGGATATTTTTCAATGAGCTGGATGACATTTGCTTTTTGATCTGAGGAATATTTCCAGGAGGTTTCCTTTTTCAGAAACTTGGATTTATTGTTCCTGTCAAATACCTGGTCAACTGCTTTTACCAGTAGTTTATTGTTATATGTATAATCGCTCATTGAAATAAGGTTATCATGATGCTTAACCTCCTTTTTTTTAAGCTGTCCTTCGCTATCGAACCGATGGGTTTCCACAATGTCCTGGTGATTTATTACTTTTGCATATTCGATATACTTGCCATTTTGGAGTTCAGAATCAAGCGTGTAGTTATATACTCCCTGATTGTATTCGGCTCCGTCAACAATATCCTTTTTCATCGTCAATGCAAAATGGGTTATATATCCACCGGCATCATTTTCAATGCTAATTTCTCTGTCATAGGTAAACTGTGTGGAGGCATGATTTGGGTATGTGACGCTCCTTAGCAGCAGATACTTGCGCGCTTGAGTTCTGGTGTTGTTTCCAACTCTTCCATCGGAAGCACACTTCATATTACACCTGTATTCTTCGTAGCTATACTGGGTCTTACAGCCTGTGGGGTCTGTTACCTCGGTTAGTTTATGAGTGCCACGCTTATCGATATGGTAGGAAAGTTCACATACTTTTCCAGGCGTGCTTTCCGGTAATCTCCATACAAGTCCGTAATTCGTTCTCTCCAGTTTGATTGTGCGCCCCCAGGTGTCTACAATCTCCATACCACCGGATCTTCTCAGATCGTAGAAAACAGTATTTCCAAACTTATCCTGACGGGCGACCAGTGTAAAATTATTAGGATTCGGTATATCCCGGTCACCATCGTCCCTATCTGAATTAAAATAGTCCATATTTCCATTCTTGTATTTAATTATAATATGATAACGTTTTGCAATACCTGTTGCATAGGGGTGCCAAATCGTACCCGATCTAGTAAGAATTTCTACATCTATTAACCTATAATCCTCAAATGTGTTTGAGATCCGGTTTATTTCTAAATTTCTTCCGTCTTCAAGATGTAAAATGTAGTCATAACTGCGAGTTCCTATTAAATTTGGCCGCCAAGCCCACCTAAGATTCTGCACAGTCTCAATTGACGGCAGAACAAATGACCAACCGTGTCCCAACCCATAAGTCGTAGTATAATAACTGTTATCTATTGAACCTGTAATTAACCTTGAATTCATGACATATGGAGCCATATCCACTAAATTTGCGCAGCCTGAGTCATAACGTCTGGCAATGGTTACATCAAAGCCATTCCTGCCGGGCAGAACAAAATCGGTTGTCTCATATTGGACATTTCCGGTGTTTAACTGAACATTTACGTGATTTGTTTCAAAGTAGGTAAACGGGGATTCCGGATACTGTTTGATATTGGAAATACCGTCCTCCTCTGAAGACAGCACCGCTCGGCTCAACTGTTTTTTTCGGGCTTTTTTTCTTCCCTTTCTTCTTCGCCTGATACATCCTCATCCGTATTTGTATCAGGCGCATCCCATTCATTTTTGTCTATATAGTCCTCTATAATTTTTTTTTGTCCATCTAATCCCTTCTTATCTTAAAATAGTGATACTATTGCGCTTCCAGAACCCTTTGCGATAAATTCGACAACTGCAATGGAACCGCTAAAGCATTCATTCTGACTTAACTGTCTAGTTGATTGAAACCATAGCTTTCCCGGAATACTGGAATATATTCTTAAATTTTCTTCCGGATAATTTCCTGGTTCTGTTATGCTTTTTAGGCTGCCGGCTGCGAGGCTGGTTAATTCCAGTAAGTATGGATTATACCGAAGGTTCATGCGGATCTTGTTCAAACCGCTTACCTCATGGGCTTTCAACACGACTGCGTAACGTTTACCAGTCTTTACTGGGTATTCCATGATGCTGCTGCGATAAAATATAGGAATAACCGGCAATTGTGCTGTTGCTAAATAATCAGACTCATCACCGTTAGAACCATATGCTTTGATCCAGTACATTGCGCTGGACGCTCCAATTGGGATGGAATCTGTCATTCCCCGGTGTTCTTCTTTATGTTTCTGTGTATCCAGTTCATGGAAGGGCAATTCTTTTCCTTCCCATTCGTTAAACGTCAGCCATCTGGAGTCAATACTTTCCCATGAGAGGCCAGGCAGCATCACCTTCTCCCCTTCCTCCCATGAATATCCGTATTGATCTAGGCCGCTCCAGGCTATATTAAGCTCACCCAGTTCCAGCCAGGTACATCCCTTTTCAACACCTGGCCGTTTAACGCCGGGGCCGTTAAATATTTCAAAACTGATTTCCCGGCTTTCTAACTGCTGCCAGGTATATGAATGATTCTCAAGCTGCGACCAGCTTAACTGCTCATAATCCAGGCGTTCCCAGTGCTGCCCTTTGCCTGTTCTGGTTTCGATTTGATGCCAGTCTAGGGCTGCCTGATCATACCTGCTCCATGGTTCAATGATACTGTCAATATTATCCCAGGTATATCCGTACAGGGCCTGTAAAAAAGATTCATTAAATACCCGTTCTACAATATAATTTTTATCTGTTTCCACCGCTCCCCAGCTGATTTGTACTTGTTCTCCCTCGTAGAAGGTGGGGACATGTAAACATTCCGGTCGGTTCATAAATAATAGGTTCCTCCTTTCATTTTCTATTGGTAATTTTAGTTTTTGTTTTATAATTGATTGTATTTGAAGTTTTTCGCCTGGTACTCCTCACCTGCATCCCGTCATGATTATGATGTTTCCTGTTTCAGTACCATGTGGTTTCTTACCATATTTTTTTTGCCAAAGATAAACTTTATGATAGAAAAAAATCATTTATTATGCTGATACTCATCCTTACATATTGAAGGGAAGAAGGAGTATCAGTTCCGTTTGACTCAAG
>BBDR01000026.1 GCA_001312405.1 Clostridium sp. NkU-1
CCGTAAAGGCTGAACCTTTTTAAAAAAATTATTTGCAGAACTGGGAAATTAAATCTAATAAATCGCTTAAGTTACATGAGCTGAAGTCAAAAAACATGATACGTAACCTCCTTATTATTTTTCGCTTTCTTGAAACAACTTTATTGTAACACTTATGTAACAGAATTGTAATATATAAAAAGCGGAATGCAAAGAAGTAATTGGCAAAGACGGATCATAATGGTACCAAGTCTCCAGGCCCCGGGCCTATGGAATATGATCCGATTTTCACATCTTGTCTCTTTTTTTCCATAAGGTATAATATCATTGTTTGAAAGGAGGGTAATACATGTGCTGTTTTAACAGATGCTGCCGAAGAAATTGCAGATGCAACTTTTGTAATAACTGCTGGTTCTGTAATAATAGATGTAACTGGTGGTGGTAAAGACCGCTCCAGATGATAGCCGAAGAGTGTAGAATCCGGGGCTGTCAGCGCAAAGATAGAGGTGGGGATCCGGGATTCCGGTCCCACCTTTTTAATTATCATAACCCATTTACAGGCTTCCATATAAAAGATCAGCTTAAATCCTGTTTTCAGCCCCCAATGATTGCATCACATTGAAAATCCTTTGATGGGGTTCCGTCATAATTTTTGCTTTCTGACTGGGACCTGCCGGCATCTTTAAGTAAAATTTATAATATTTGAATATGGAAAGCATCAGCCAGATGCGGGAAAACCTCAGTTTGGATATCGGAATGAGTCACGTTTACTAATAAACCAGGGCGAAGCAAAAGAAAAGGAACCGGGTAGCCATCTTTACCGCGGACAGTAGCCATATTACTAACACTAAATTCTATTTGATTTTCTGGATTATCAGGATCATTAGTATAGAGAAGAAGATTATCGATATCTACTTTTGTGATACGAGCCGTAGTAGAGCTCAATGGCGGCTGGCCGTATTCTCTTACAACAATTAAATAAGCATTAGCTTGTGGCGGAATGCGCCTTTCCATAATTGGTGAAAATAAGGAGTCTGCCAGCATGCCTTCCTGGATGTCACATAAGCACATATGTTGACCGAATGAATTAATAATGTCAGTGTAAATGCCTGCATTAAGTCTTAAGGGTTCGGCTATAATTTCATTTCGTTCAGGCCTGGCGTAAATAATGTCAATATATCCGGTAGTTCTGCTGCGGGTAAAAACCTCTGTAACCACTGCATTATTAACCTGCAGTATTTGTCCCATTTGTGTGAGTGTACCTGAAACATTCCTGTGCATTTGTGGCCGCCTCTTAGAGATTTTATATAATCTCTATATTATATGTAGGAATTTGAGATATTGCCATGATTGTGCCCGGCAAATTAATTAACACAAGCCAGGCGAAAGCAGATGTAACGTGCTTATTGATGAGAAAATTCCGCTTATGGAAACAAGAATTCTCTCTTAGCTATGCGTTTGGTTTAATTATAGCATGATCAAATTTTCCGGACAGCCATTCCAGTGCGTATGTGGCATATAAGCGGCTTCCGTTTACCAGTACGGATTCATCCAGGTCAAAGCATTCATGATGAAGCGGCCATGAGGTTCGTTTAGTTCCATCACTTGTTCCTAAGAATACCACGACGCCAGGAACTGCGTTCAGGTAGCGTGAAAAGTCTTCGGAGGTCATGCTGGCAGGCCGCTCCATAAGATTCTCTTTTCCCCATACCCCTAGTGCTGCGGCCTTTGCAATGTTGCAGCAGTCTGGGGCGTTAACCGTTGGGAGCAGGGAAGGCCTATAGGTGACAGCGGAAGAACAACGGAACATGGTGGCCGTGTGATCGCTGTATCGTGTGATCGCTTCACAGAAATAACTGCTGAGCTCTTTTTTTGAAGAAACGGATATTTCCTGACAAAACTGCCTCCTGTGCCAGCAGGTTAATCTTTGTACCAGACTGAAAGATGCCAATGGTCAGCACGGCTGGTTCCTGGGGATCAATTTCCCGGCTGATGATCTGCTGGAGATTGACGGCCAGATGGGCACCGGCAAGAAGTGCATCCGATCCCAGCTGGGGTGTCGCTCCGTGGCTTCCTGTACCTGTAATTCGGATGGAAAAATCATCAACACCTGCCATGCAGGGGCCGGGCAGGATGCTGATTTTACCTGATGGAATATCAGGCGCCACATGAATGGCAAAAACCGTATTTACACCGTCTAACATACCGTTTTCAATCAGCCTTTGGGTCTCGCCGCCGGTTTCCTCGGCAGGCTGGAAAACGAGACGTATGGTACCGGAAAAGATATCATGGCACTCAGAAAGAAGCTTTGCCGCACCCAGCAGCATGGCCGTATGAGAATCGTGTCCGCAGGCATGCATGACACCGGGACACTCAGAGGCATACTCGGTGCTGTTTTTTTCCGTAAGAGGAAGGGCATCCATATCGGCACGAAGAAGAACTGTTTGATTAAGTCCATTTGTCTTGGTACCGGTAATCTCCGCAATGACGTCGGTCTCATGAAGTGTGCGGTAAGGAATCTTCATCTGTTCAAGCTCCTTTTTTTACAAGGGTTTGAGTCAGGAATTCTTTTCCGCTCAGTTCTGGGTGCTTGTGTATTGTTCGCCGTATGCGGATAATGTAGTCAGATAATGTTGAAAAATCTGCCATATTAAAAATCCTCCCGTTGTTGTATCTCTTCTTTATATTGAGCAGGTGTCATGTTGGTACATTTTTTTAAACAATTTTGAAAAGTAGTTTGGATCACTGATTCCGACCGCTTCTGCGATTTCATAAATCCGCATGCAGCTGTTTTGCAGCAGCCGTTTTGCTTTTTCAATTCGAATGGAAGTTAAATAATCTATAAAATTCATTTGTGTGACTTCTTTGAAAATCCGGCTTAAATAAGAGGGATTGACGTAATTCATTTCGGCGATCTTCTTGAGTGTCAGGGTTGACTGAGCTAAATTTTCATTGATATATTGCAGGATAGTATGAATGAGCTTGTTTCCTTTTGCATCGGTATATAAATTAATTTGGTGAAGAGTGAAACCTACCATTTGGATGACGTATTGCCTGATATCCTTTTCATCTGTCAGCTTCAGTATATGAGTATAAGGCAAATGATCTGTGTTATAGATCTCACTGTATGCAATTCCCTTATCTCTGAGTGTAGCGAGCACAATGTTGACAATGGAAAGAGACAGCACCATTACGTCGGAAAGGCCGTGGCCGGGAATGAATTCCAGCGAGTCATAGGCTTTTTTTACGCGTTGCAAGGCAGTATCTTCCTGAGGAATCTGCATGAACAAGGAGAGTTCCTCGGTAACCGTGTTAATAAGATTCTGCAGCGCCTGCTGGTTTCGTTCCAACGGTGGATTGGCGAGAAAAGATTTGTTATGGCTGTATTTGGCGACCTGGGCGTTTTGGTAGGCCTGGCGGTAGGAACTGGGGATGTCTTCCAGATGCTCCACGGGTGTTCCGACTCCTACATAAGAATTTATACCAAGCCGGTCTCTGATCAATGTAGAGAAATGAAACCCATAATTGTATAAGTTAATTTTTCGGTTCTCGATTAAAAGGATCAAATTCATGTGAATATCCTGAAAAACCAAAACGCCGCTGATGCGTGTGACAGCGGAAAGGATAATTTCCTTGCACTGGAATTGCTGCAAGATGCTTTCTTCGATATCCTGGCTGACATTCAGAGTTAAAAGAAGAACATTGAAAAAAACCTGAATCCTGGTGCAGCGGAATTTGATAATAGGCAAGGTTTTCCCATAGATAATCAGAGGGGAGGCTGCTTACCATCATGTTGCTGAGAAAGTTCTGTATAATAAAGCTGCGGTTTTCGTTTAGCTTTCTCTGCAGCAATTCATGCTGGTAAAGCTTTTTCTGTTCTTCTCTGATGGTACTCTGTATATCGGTCATAACCCGGATCAGTTCTTCTTTTTTTAATAGGCTTTAACAGGAAGTTTGATATTCCGATTTCTAAGCCCTGTTTGGCATAATCAAATTCATCATGAGCGGTCAGAGCAACGATCTTGATATGGGGATATTCCTCGAGAACCATTTCAGCAAAATCCAGACCATTAATAAAAGGCATTTCAATATCGGTGATGATGACATCCGGCTTATCACAGGCAATCAGTTCCAGTGCCTGATTTGCGCTGGACACATCATTCACGATTTCGTAATCCAGTTCTTCCCAAGGGATGAAGATTCGGAGCAGCCCTCTCATCTTATCCTCGTCATCTACGAACATCACTTTTATTGGCCGTGGCTGATACATGTCAGTACACCTCCTAAAACGGTATTTTTATCATGACAGAAGTTCCCATTCCCTTTTTGCTGCAGATTTCTACGGAACCTTTTTCCGGGTAGGAAATATAGACCCGCTCAATCGTACCAGCCAATCCAAAGCTTTCTTTTGCAGAAGGACTGGCAGAGGAAAGAAGACTTTTTATCAGATTCTCTTCCATGCCGATTCCATTGTCGGAGACTGTAATGCATATAAGATCAGACTGGCGTCTGACAGAAATATGGATTATGCCAGGTTCTCCAAGTGGTTTAATTCCGTGGTAGATGGAATTTTCGACCAGTGGTTGAAGGAGAAGTTTGATAATTTCATGTTGGTACAGAGCTTCGTCCACCTCATATGTGGCAGTGAAAAGCTCTTCGTAGCGCAGGGACAGCAGGGCGGTGTAATCTTTCACTATCTGTATTTCCTGCTCAATCGTGATAAATGGTCTTCCTTTACTCAGACTTTGACGATAAAAGCTCCCAAGAGCAGTGATGGCGCCATAGGCCTGATTCAAGTCTCCGGTAAGCATGATGTAACCAATGGTATCCAGGGTGTTATAAAGAAAATGAGGCTTCATTTGTTCCTGCAATGCGCGGAGTTCCATTTTCCTTTTCAGTTTTTGTTCCTTTATCAGCCGATCCATGAGAAACTGGATATGTTCTATTAAATGGTTGTAATGAATTTCCAGAAGCCCCAGCTCGCTGGCGGGATGGCGTACCGTGACTGGTTTAAAGTTACCGCTTTCCGCATGGCTCATGGCTTGAATCATTTGAGAGACCGGCGTCTGAATGGATTTGGCTAAGATAATGACGCAGATCAGCATAAGTACTATATTAATAAAGAAGATCCAAAAGGAAATACGGAGCAGAGAAGTACTGAGCGCAGTCTCATACTTTAAAGGAAACGTGGCGGTCAGTATCCAATCATATTCTGGTATATAGATTCCGGCCGATAGGTATTCCCTGCCGTTTGAACTGTAGTAAGGGGAATCAGGACCGACAAAATGGCGGATATTATGGTGGACGTCTCCCCCATTTATGGTGCCGTAAGTACTGATGATCTTTCCGGAATCATCATACAGGGTGATTTCTATATCAGATGGATTAAAAACATGCTCAAAAGTCTGATTAATGGAACGCGTCGGAATGTTCATAATAGAAAAGCCGATAGGTTTCTGGGTCTCCAGATCATTAATTACTCGGATTGCTGACAGGAAATCCTCCGAATAATCAGGAACAAAAATATTGCCGGCGCGAAGAGAGAGAATGCAGCTTCCTTTTGCAGCCATAGCCCTTTGATACCAGGGTGCTTCTGTGACAGAATCAATAACCAGTGTTTTTATGCTGAATTTGTCGACTCCATAGATTTGTCCTTTCAAATTTATGACATAAATGGAATCCAGATGATTATAGCTGTCAATGACTGTAAAAAGATAGTTGTCATAATACTTCCGTTCTGTTGGTGACAACGGAAGCTTTGTCAGATCGGATATACCGCTTTTTAACAGAAGATTGTAGCTATTGTTGGTGTTTTCTACCATTTCCACTATGTTTGAACGGATAGAGGTCAGAGTTTGTCTGGAGTGCTGTTCCATGTTAGACAGAACATACTCTCTGGACACATAACGGTATGAAAAGTAGGTCAGAATGATGCTGAGAAACAGAAACAGGAAAAAGACCGTGCTAATTTTTCTGGATATTTTACTGTGGAATGCCCAATTCCATAGATTTGAAATGATATGACTACGTTTCCCCATATATACCTTCCCTCCTACTTAGTCATCATATCATGGGACAATTTAAATGTAAATAAAGCGGAAAATAAGGTAAAAAATCTACTAAAAAAAGTAATCGATTTGCTATAAGGGAGAATGGTGAGGAGTAAAAAAAGTAAGAGAATCACCAGAAATAGTAAACTCTCTCTCTTTTATGAAACCACCGGAATGTGTACAATAGAATCACATTCATAAAGGCGCGCTTTTGAAACAGGCAGTAGCAAATCGTATTATAAAATTGGAGGAGCGGAAACATGAAGAAAAGAATAATGAAAACAATCATGGCATTGACACTTACGGGGACCATGGCCATGGGACTTGCAGCCTGCAATTCGGGTTCAGGAAGCAGCACGGCAGGAGAAGATACCACGGTGGCGGAGCAGGCGAAAGAGAGCAAAGATATGGCTAAGGACGTAGCAGAAGGCGTACCTGTAATAAAACTTTGGCATATATTTGGCGGAGACACTGATCCAAATAAGGCACTTATCGATCAGGTAGTAAAGGAGGCGGAAGAAAAGTTTCATGTAAAAATAGAGTCTGATACGGCTGAAAATGAAGCTTATAAGATGAAGCTGAAGGCGGCGATAGCGGCCAATGAAACACCGGACATCCTTTATACGTGGGGACATGGTTTTATGAAGCCATTTGTTGAGGCGGGGAAGATAATGGCATTGGATGATTATCTGACAGATGATTTTAAATCACATCTGGGATCCTCCACGCTGACTGGTTTCCAGTTTGATGGAAAAACCTATGGGCTGACCACGGATCAGTCGGTGGCATGTATGTTCTATAATAAAGAAATGTTCGAAAAACTAAATCTGAAGGTTCCGGAAACGTTTGATGATTTTCTGGATGTATGTCAGACCTTTATTGATAATGGAATCACTCCACTGACTGTGGGAGGAAAAGAACCGTGGACCATCGCCATGTATCATGACCTTCTGGCTTTGCGAGCCGTTGGAAGCGAGGGAGTGAAGGCCGCCACAGGAAAAGAAACGGGCTATGATGATCCGGGCTTTTTAGAAGCGGCAGAGTCTCTGAAAAAGTTGGTAGATATGGGAGCATTTCCAGAAGGCTCTGCAGGTATTTCCAGAGAGGAATCAGAGGTGTCATTCCTCCAGGGGCAGACTCCGATGTATTTGAACGGAAGCTGGACAGCAACGAGAGTGTATAAGGATTCTTCCCATGTACAGGGAAAAATCGGAGTATTCCCATTCCCGGTATTAAAAGATGGGAAATCTGGAGTAACCGATTTCACGGGTGGACCTGATACAGCATTTGCAGTCAGCGCTACGACGAATGATCCGGCACTTACGACTGAGGTTGCCCAGTATATTGCATATGAACTGGCAATTGGAAAGTATAAAATTGGTTCCAGTATTCTTCCATATGTAAACGTAGATGTGGACGAGTCAGAAATCAATCCTCTTTTAATGGAAATCTATGATTTCACGAAGGATGCTGCCAGCTACACGATCTGGTGGGATAACCTGCTGGAGGGCAAGGATGCCACGGTATATTTGAATAAGCTTCAGGAGCTTTTTGTTGGAGACATCACGCCGGAACAGTATGTGGCCGAGCTGCAGAAATTGAATCAGTAAATGCGCAGGAAGGGGGCTGGAGACAGCCCTCTTCATTAAAAAAAGAATGGAGGGATTTTGTGAACCGTGTGCTGTCAAATAAAAAAGCCGTACTGATTTTTCTGTTTCCGGTGCTGTTTTTGTTTTTTATAATCATTGTGGTGCCGATTTTCATGTCAGTATTTTACAGTCTTACAGAGTGGGATGGAATTGGAAAACAGATGTTTACAGGATTGGATAACTACAGGAAATTATTTCACAATAACGGCGATGGATTCTGGAGAGCAGTTAAAAATTCACTGATTTTTGCCGTGGGGTCTGTTTTTATACAGCTGCCGATTTCCCTTATACTGGCGTTGCTTCTGGCGCGGGGAGTAAAGGGAGAACAGTTTTATGTCAGGGTATATTTTATTCCGGTATTGATTTCGACAGTAGTCATAGGACAGCTCTGGCTGAAAATCTACAATCCACAGTATGGCCTGCTCAATACGATTTTGAACTCCATAGGACTGGGACGTTTTACTGGAAACTGGCTGGGTGATACAAAAAAAGTGATTTTTGCAGTTATCGTACCGGTACTGTGGCAGTATATCGGTTATCATATGCTGCTGATGTACGCTTCCGCCCGATCCATATCAGAGGAGGTTTTCGAGGCGGCCCGTATTGATGGAGCCAATGGAATTCAAATGGCCTTCCGGATAACTATTCCATTGATGAAACCGATCCTGAAAGTATGCGCTACTTTTGCAGTGGTCGGTTCTTTGAAAAATTTCGATCTCGTTTATGTTATGACGGGAGGCGGACCGGCCGGAGCCAGCCAGCTTCCAAGTACTTTGATGGTTGAAACCATTTTTTCCAGAAATATGTATGGGTATGGAAGTTCAATGGCTATCTTCATTATTTTGGAATGTTATATTTTTGCATGGTTGATCCGCAAGGCATTTCGTGACAATGATTGAGGGAGGGACTTATGAAAAAAAATAAAATTATCTCAGGTTGTGATTCAGGCGGGCCTGATATTTTGGGCAGTGCTTCAGATATTCCCCTTATTCTGGCTTCTGACCTTTTCTCTCAAAGACAATACAGATATTTTTCAGGGTAATATGATTGGTCTTCCCAAAATCTGGCATTTTGAAAACTATGCCCATGCTTTTATGGGCGGCAATGTGGGGAGGTATCTGGTGAACAGTATCATCGTCACAACGGCAACAATTATGATTGTATGCATGGCATCTCTAATGGCATCCTATGCGCTGATCAGAATGAAATGGAGGCTTCGGAAACTATTCCAGATGATGTTTATTATGGGGATTACGATTCCAATCCACGCGGCCCTTCTCCCTGTATTTATTATGATGCGGCAAGCTCATTTAATTAATACTTACTGGAGCCTGATCATTCCGTATTCAGCGTTTGCAGTGCCGATGGCTATCATGATCAGTTCAGGTTTTATCACCTCGATTCCGGTGGAATTGGAGGAGGCTGCGTGTATTGACGGCTGTAGCATCTACAAGATATTCATAAGGATTATTCTTCCGTTAATGAAGCCATCATTGTCTACGATTGCTATATTTACATTTCTCCAGTCATGGAACGAATTGATGTTTGCGGTTGTATTTATCAGCAAGCCGGTATACCGGACGCTGACGGTTGGGATTCAGTCGCTGGTGGGTCAGTATACCACAGACTGGGGGCCGATCGGAGCCGGGCTGGTGGTTGCAACGTTTCCGATTATTATTATTTATGTTATTTTGAGTAAGCAGGTTCAGCAGAGCCTGATTGCCGGATCTGTAAAAGGTTAGGTGATATATGATGGAGAGATTTTTTGATGAAGTAATAAGCCGGAGAGGAACGAACTGCGCAAAATACGATGAAATGGATGCAAAATATGGGGAAGATGTCCTTCACTGTGGTGTGGCTGATATGGATTTCCGGGCGCCGGAGCCTATAAGAGAGGCATGTAAAAAATTGGTGGAACACGGAATTTTTGGTTATACCAACCTTCCGTCCTGCTATCCTGGAGTTGTCGGAGAGTGGATTCGAAGGGAATACGGCTGTGAAGTTGAAGATGAATGGATTTTATTTTCGCCGAGAATCAACATAGGGCTTAACATGGCCGTAGAGACATTTACAAAGCCGGGGGATAAAATTATCGTTCATATGCCAGCGTATCCTGCACTTACGGAGGCGGTGGAAAAGCATAACAGAATCATATTGGAAAGCCCCCTGAAATGGGATGGAGTACGGTGGAACATGAACTTTAGCGAATTGGAAGGCCAGATGGATGGTTCGGTAAAAATGATGATTTTATGCAATCCCCAGAATCCAACGGGGCGGGTGTGGGAGGCGGGGGAGCTAAAGGTGGTAGAACGCTTTTGCATAGAATACGATCTGCTTTTACTTTCTGACGAAATACATGCCGATATTGTAAGAGAGGGAAAAAAAATTCAACAGTGTCCTTTCACTTTCAGAGCAGATGAAAAAGAGGATGGTTGTCTATCAATCCATTACAAAAACGTTTAATATTCCCGGAATTATTTTTTCCAATATGATCATACCGGATCGTGAAATGCGTCAGGCCATGAAGGCTGCTGTTGATTGTGAGGGATTTCACAATCCTAATGTTTTTGCGGCTGCAGTCATCGAACCTGCATACCGGGAATGCGGAGCGTGGAAGAGAGAGATGAATACATATCTGGATGAGAACCTAAGATATCTTGCCGGATATCTGAAGGAGAAAATGCCATTGTTTGAGCTGAAAGCGCCGGAAGGAACTTTTCTGGCATGGATCAGCTATGAGAAAACCGGGCTGACAGAAGAGGAGATATGCAATTTTTTTCTGAAGGAGGCGAAGGTTTCTGTTTACGAAGGCAGCCATTTTGGAGTACAGGGACGAGGGTATATACGGTTTAACGCGGCAGTTTCCAGAAGGGTACTGGAAGAAATTCTGGACAGGATAGAAAGGGCATATTGTAAGGTGTTTAAATAAGATAGAATATTCCTTTAACTATGTGCCTGCTTGATTATGCCATATCCAAGAGTTGCTTTCCCGATTATTATATTATATAATTAAATAAAGATTACATATAATGCAGATGGTATTTTGCAGCGCACTGCTTTAGTATACAAAAGAGTGAGAATACATCGTATGCAATATCCAACAGTGATGATGATCGGATGCCTATGTGGACATATAAGCTGGAAGATATAGAGTTAAATGAAGAAAATCCCTGAAGAATATGGCTTGTCAGGGATTTTTGTTTAACAGAAAAAAACGTTATGTAAACTAATATAAAATGAAAGCCCATAAAATAAAAAATCAGGAAGGTCTTGTTTATGGATAAAATTAAGCTCATAAAACCAGCGGCAGAATATGCAGATGATATTATGAAGTATCGCCAGGATTTTATCGATTCCGGTGACAGCATGGATGGCTGCGGAAATTTAAGAGAGTGTTCCTCAGCAGAAGAATGGATTCAGGGCATTGAAATGCTTAAGCATGAATAGACCTGTCCAAAAGACAAGGTTCCTTCCGACACCTGCCTTGCTGTCCGTCTGGCCGACAATAAAATTGTGGGAATCATTGATTTCAGGCATCACATCGATCACCCTGTCTTAAGTGTCTGGGGCGGCCATATCGGGTATTCTGTCCGGCCATCTGAAAGAAAACGGGGCTATGCGACAGCAATGCTTAAGCAAAACCTGGAAACCTGTAAAAGCTATGGGCTGGAAAAGGTGCTGATTACCTGCAGCCACGATAATCTGCCAAGTGAAAAGACAATTATTGCAAATGGCGGAATATTTGAAAAAGAAATAAGTGTGGATGATAAAAGAATAAAGCGGTACTGGATACAATTGTGATTTGATTCATTTTCAAAGAACAACCATGGGGTACTTACTACTAAGGAATTGGACCAAATAAGGATAAAAGGTTTGTACAGACGCTGATTTTCAGTCAGCGTGGTGTATGAGGAGGATCAATCGAGACTACTGGCTATGGTGTTTTAGCCGGTAGTTTTCTTATTTGTGAGATCAAATCAAGGGAAGCATTGGAACTATGGAAGCCGCCTTGTTAAAAAGGGTTTTAAATTGATATCTTTTATGATACTATAACTCTATAAAGATGCAGTATCGCTTCAGGGAGAAGGGGAGGTATTATGAGAAGTCTGGCGTATCTGAAACTGATGGCAAGGGAGTATCCGACAATTAAAGCTGCTTCCAGCGAGATCATCAACCTTACGGCCATTCAGGGCTTACCAAAGGGAACGGAATATTTTTTTCAGTGACCTGCATGGCGAGTACGAGGCATTTGTCCATTTGTTAAAAAGTGCCTCAGGCGTTATCCGTGAAAAAATCACGGAAACATTCAGCCACATCATACCAGAGAAAGAAGAAGTGGAGTTAGCGAACTTAATTTACTATCCGGAGCGGGTCATGAATCAGCTGGAGCTTAAGGGCCTGGCAGACGGTGACTGGCAGAGAGTGACCATTTACCGGCTGGTACAGATCTGTAAAATGGTTTCATCAAAGTACACCAGATCCAAGGTAAGGAAGAAAATGCCGCCGGAGTTTGCCTACATCATTGATGAGCTGATTCATGTGGATTATAATGATGACAATAAACGTGTATACTATAATGAAATCATACGATCCATCATTGACATCCGGGTCGGAGATAAGTTTATCATAGCCTTATGCGAGCTGATCCAGAATCTGACCATTGACAGCCTGCATATTATCGGGGATATTTTTGACCGTGGCCCAAGGGCGGATATCATTATGAATGAACTGCTGCAATTTCATGACGTTGATATACAGTGGGGCAATCATGACATCTCCTGGATGGGAGCAGCCACCGGGAATCTGGCATGTATCTGCAACGTACTGCGTATTGCCATCAGCTATAACAGCTTTGATGTGCTGGAGGACGGTTATGGCATAAACCTGCGTCCTTTATCCATGTTTGCAGCCAGGGTTTACCGGGAAGATCCCTGCGACCAGTTCATTCCCCAGATTCTTGATGAAAACATCTATGACGCGGTGGACCCGGGACTGGCGGCCAAGATGCATAAGGCCATTGCAATCATTCAGTTCAAGGTAGAAGGACAGATTATAAAACGCCATCCCGAATATGAAATGAGCGACCGGATCCTGATTGAGGCCATTGACTTTAAACGGGGCGTTGTGACCGTGGAGGGTAAAGAATATCCAATGCTTGATAAGTTCTTCCCAACGGTGGACCCCAAGGAACCGTTAAAGCTGAGCAAAGAGGAGGGAGAGCTTCTCCATACCCTTCAGCTTTCCTTCATGCATAACGAGCTTCTTCATAAGCATGTTCGTTTTCTGTATTCTCATGGAAGCATGTACAAATGCTACAATTCAAACCTTTTGTATCATGGCTGCATTCCTATGAGGGAGGATGGCTCCTTTGAAGAGATTGTGGTGGATCACCATGCTTATTCAGGAAAGGCACTGATGGATTACGTGGACCGGAAGGTTCAAAATGCATATTTTATGCCGGAAGGTTCCGCGGAAAGTGAGGATGCCAGGGATTTCATGTGGTATCTATGGTGCGGAGCCAAGTCCCCGGTCTACGGTAAGGGGAAGATGACGACCTTTGAGCATTATTTTATTGAAGATACTTCCGCCCGCAAGGAGCCTATGAACCCTTATTACAGGCTTAGCATGAAGGAAGAATACTGTGATAAGATATTGGAAGAGTTCGGTCTTCCTAAAAAAAGGGTCCCACATCATCAACGGCCATGTTCCGGTGAAGATAAAGGAAGGGGAATCTCCGGTAAAGGCGGGCGGCAAGCTGTTTCTCATAGATGGAGGGCTGTCAAAGGCTTACCAGTCCAAGACCGGAATCGCAGGCTATACGCTGATTTATAATTCCAACCATCTGGCTCTTGCGGAGCACAAGCCCTTTGATCCCAATAAGGAAAGCACGCCAAAGGTTTCGGTTGTCGAGAATATGAAGAACCGGGTCATGGTGGCGGATACGGATAAGGGTGCTGAGCTGGCGGAACGGATTGCGGACTTAAAGGAGCTGGTGGCGGCATACCGATGGTGTAATTAAGGAAAAGGTAGAGTAGTCCGGCCGCCTTTTATCAGAAATCAGAAAAAATGATTTCTAATAAGCTATATTATGAAAACAAAAAGGATGTTTTCATAATCGGATGGACGGCAGTAAAAGCACTGCCTTTTATCAGAAATCAGAAAAAGTGATTTCTGATAAGTTATATTATGAAATTTTAAGAATTTATTCAGAGAAGGTTTCTTTACGAAATCCCTGTCAGATGATACAATGATCAAAGCTATTTACTTAATTGAAGGAGGCTCAGATGAGCAGACAGGAGTTTTTACAGCGCTTAAGGGAGGCTTTATCAGGTGAAGTCCCTGGAAGTGTGATCGAAGAAAATATCAGGTACTATGAAGAATATATCAGCACGGAAGTGAGCAATGGATCTACGGAAGAGGCGGTGATAGCTTCCATCGGCGATCCAAGGCTGATTGCCAGGACAATTTTTGAGGCCAACGAGAATGCAAAGGGCAGCGGATCCGGAAGAACTTACTATGAATCCTATTCCGGCGCGGATCGGAATGTGTATGAGGAGCCGGGAAATTTCGGACGTCATATGCATTACATTGACTTGAGTAAATGGTACTGGAAGCTTTTGGGAGTTGTGGTGTTTATCCTGTTTTTCTTTCTGATTGCCAGCATTGTTACAGGGATTTTCAGCCTTCTGATGCCTATTATGGGCCCCTTGCTTTTGATATTTCTCATTGTCTGGTTTGTAAGAGGTTCGAAACGATAAAGTCAAATATATTTAATAAATTCAAATAAATATTACAAATGTATGACGGCAGTCATGACGCATAAAGCGCCATGACTGCCGTTTTTGCTTGACAAATACGAGGAATAAGTATATAATTCGAAATGTAACAATTATGTAACAACTTAAAGAAGTTTTGCGGAAACGACAGAAAAACGTAAAAACAGGAGATTTAATATGAAGAATAAAATGTGGAAGGCGATGGGGCTTTTAGGGCTTTTAGCAAGCTTAAGCGGAATTCCCCAGGTAGAGGCGAAAGCAGCGGAGATTGCTGTGGAAACCAGCACAACACTTTATGCGAAGATGGATATGCCTGTGTCTGTCAGAGAAGCTGCCGATACAGCGGGAACGGCTCTTTCCCTGGCTGGGGAAGGCCAGACTTATGAAGTGGTTGAATCCCCAAAGGATGGATGGCTTAAAATAAAAACTCCTGAAGGAGAAGGTTACATAGAAAGCGGTGCTGTGACCCTGATTGAGAAAACTCAGGAAAAGGTGGACAAGTCTGTTCTGCAGCGCCAGAAAATCGTAGATTATGCGCTTCAGTTTGTGGGTGGACGCTATGTCTACGGAGGAGTCAATCCCAAAACAGGAGTGGACTGTTCCGGGTTTACCAGCTATGTGTTAAGGAATGCGGCCGGAGTCAATTTAAGCCATAGCTCTAAGTCTCAGTCAAGGGAAGGACGCAGTGTCAGCTACGAGGAAGCCCGCGCAGGAGATTTGGTATTTTATGGAAAAAATGGTTCTATTAACCATGTGGCCTTATACATGGGAGACGGCCGGGTAGTCCATGCTTCCACAGAAAAGACCGGAATTATCGTAACAAACGTCATGTATCGCAAGCCTGTGAAATTTGTCAGGGTTTTAAACTAAAATATTTCGAAATTCGTGCACTTTTAAATAATACTTGACGAAAAGATAAAATAATTGTATAATAACCGTAATGAATTTAATATTTACGTAACATTTGAAAATCAAAAAGTAAAAATAGGAGCAGATTTCCCGATGATAAATAAAGCATGGAAAACGTTAGGACTTATGGCTTTTTGCGGAGCAATGGTAGTGGCAGTTCCTTCAGATGTAAGAGCAGATGAAATTTCCGGTCCAGGACTCACTTATGGGAATTATATGGTGACCGTTGATGCAGATAATGTAACGATCAGCAAGGATGAAGCTGGTCAGGAAGCGCTCATGACCGCTTCTAAAGGATCTTCCTTTGAAGTTATACAGGATATGGGCGATGGATACATGAAAGTTAAGATTAATGATACATATGGATATATGCCGGTAGAGGGCAATGCAACCGTATCCTCAACTGATGAGGAAACACTGGCTGCATTGGATGTAAAGGTTCAGGCAGAGGAAGCCGTTAATTTCAGACAGAGCATTGTTAATTACGCACTTCAGTTCGTAGGCGGACGTTACGCTTATGGCGGCAGCGATCCACGCACCGGAGTAGACTGTTCCGGATTTACCAGATATGTGATGCAGCACGCAGCCGGCCTTACCTTAAACCGTTCCTCAGGTGGACAGGCTTCCCAGGGAAGAGCAGTCAGCGTAGATCAGATGCGCCCAGGCGATTTGATTTTTTTATGGAAAAGGATCATCCATAAACCATGTTGCCATGTTTATCGGTAATGGACAGGTAGTACATTCATCAACTTATAGTACAGGTATTAAGACTTCTCCGTGGAATTATCGGACACCTGTAAAAATTGTCAATGTTCTTGGCGATTAATGAATTAGCGGACAACCGGATTTTGGAAAGGGATATAAGACCCTCGGCATTTTATGCGGGGGTCTTTTGATGGTGCCATCAGTTATGTATCCTGCTTTTACCATAGTCAAGTGGATATTCGCAATCCGCGGCCTTGCTTGCTCACAGCGTGCCCCGATTCACCGGGCATAACCGAATAGCAGCTATCGCTGCTTGATTCGGTTAAAAAAGAGAAACAGCCGGAATAGGGGAGCTATCTCGGCTGCTTCTGAGGGGAGTATAAATAATTAATAAGGATGAGGGGAAAACCCCTCATTTTGATTATAATATAGCTGTGATAAAAATGCAAAGTATTTTTACAAAATACAGCCGCATTTTCGAATAATATGCCATTTATTCTTTAATTTTAAAATAAAAAAACAATTGTATAATATTTTTGAATCACGCCATACTAACGATGTAACGAAAAACGCCGACAGGAGGTATTTATTATGTCCAAGAATAACTACAATGATATGGAAAATTCCAGAAACTCCCAGAACAACAATCAGAACAACAACCAGAACAACAACCAGAACAACAACCAGAACAACAATCAGAACAATAGCCGTAACTCCAGCAAGGATAACAGCCGTAACTCCAGCAAGGATTGCTGCCGCGATTCCAGCAGGGACAGCAGCCGTGATTCCAGCAGAGACAGCAGCCGTGATTCCAGCAAAGACAACAACCGCAACAGATTCAACTAATAACGGAAGCTGATCCAATTGTTCTTGAGAAAAGGCGTGGGAAAGTGACAAAGAGGTCCTTTCCCGCGTTTTTTTGTTGAAATCTTCCTGATTCTAAATGATTTTCGCAAACCTGAAAATATGGAATATATTATTACTAGAAAGGACAGGTGATAGTATGTTTAAGACCATACCGATTTGGGAAGTCGATCATTATATCAATTATTACAGTGATATTATGATTATAGATCTTCGCAGTCAATCGTCCTACAGGCAATCCCATATTCAGGGAGCGGTAAATCTGCCATATGAAGATATGGATCGTTGGGTGAGCAGCTTGCCAAAGGATAAACTTTTGATATTTTACTGTTCCCGGGGCGGACAAAGCATGATGGCCTGCAGGAAATTGGAGCAGTCCGGATATAATGTGGTCAATATAGCCAATGGAATCGCATATTACAGAGGAAAATATATGGTTCGCGGATAGGTAAATTCATTGACAGAAATACCCCGCTAGCCTTAAAATATACCTATTAAATACAAAAGGAGAAAATAACTTATGAAATATATGATTGCTTCCGACATTCATGGCTCTGCCTATTTTTGCAGGAAGCTGTTAGATGTATATAAAACTTCCGGAGCAGGCAGGCTGATCCTGTTAGGTGACATTCTTTACCATGGTCCCAGAAATGATCTTCCAAGGGAGTATGCTCCAAAAGAGGTGATTTCCATGTTAAATGGCTGCAAGGACCAGATCTATAGTGTACGGGGAAACTGTGACACAGAAGTGGATCAGATGGTGCTGGAATTTCCGATTCTCGGGGACTATGCCCTGCTTGCTGCCCCCGGCCTGACAATCTATGCCACTCACGGACACATTTATAATAAGGAAAACCTGCCTCCGCTACAGAAGGGAGATATTCTGCTTCATGGACACACTCATATCCTGACCGCAGAGCGTTTTGGCGATATTACCATATTAAATCCAGGCTCCGTGTCCATTCCAAAGAGCGGCAATCCTCCTACTTACGGAATGCTGGAGGATAAGGTGTTCCGTATCATGGATTTTGACGGGAATGTTATAAAAGAAATGAACTTAGGAGAATAAAGTGAAAAAAAACATTTGAACTGATCGCACCCTGTCATTTTGGCATGGAAGCGGTTTTAAAAAGAGAAATCACGGATCTGGGTTATGACATTGCATCAGTAGAAGACGGAAGAGTCACCTTTATTGGAGATGATGAGGCTATCTGCCGTGCCAATGTATTTCTGCGTACTGCAGAAAGAGTTTTACTAAAAGTGGGAAGCTTTCATGCGGAATCTTTTGAAGAGCTTTTTCAGGGGACCAGGGCAATTTGCTGGGAGGATTTTATTCCTCAGGAAGGTAAATTCTGGGTCGCTAAGGCTTCCTCTATTAAAAGTAAATTATTCAGCCCCTCAGATATCCAGTCCATCATGAAGAAAGCCATGGTGGAGCGGTTAAAGGGGGCTTATGGCGTTCAATGGTTTCCGGAGAGCGGAAGCAGCTACCCTCTGCGTGTATTCCTTCATAAGGATGAGGTGACCATTGGTATTGATACCACGGGAGATTCCCTCCATAGGAGGGGATACCGTACATTAACCAGCAAGGCTCCTATTACGGAGACCCTTGCTGCTGCCCTTATTATGCTGACTCCATGGAACAAGGACCGGATCCTGGTAGACCCTTTCTGCGGAAGCGGAACCTTTGTGATCGAAGCGGCCATGATGGCGGCCAACATGGCACCCGGCATGAACCGTTCCTTTCTTGCCGAGGACTGGAAAAACCTGATTCCAAGAAAATGCTGGTATGAGACAATGGATGAGGCAAACGACCTTTTTGATTCCGATGTCAAGGTGGATATACAGGGCTATGACATAGACGGTGAGATTGTAAAGGCTGCCAGAGCCAATGCAGAATCAGCCGGAGTGGACCATATGATTCACTTTCAGCAAAGACCTCTGGCTTCCTTAAGCCATCCAAAAAAATATGGTTTTATCATTACGAATCCGCCTTACGGGGAACGAATTGAGGAAAAAAAGAATTTACCGGAGCTGTACCGGCAGATCGGGGACCGGTATAAGGCTCTTGACGCCTGGTCCTTATACATGATCACTGCCTATGAGGATGCTGAGAAATACATCGGCAAAAAGGCGGATAAAAACCGGAAAATTTATAATGGTATGATGAAAACTTATTTCTATCAGTTTATGGGGCCAAAGCCCCCAAAAAGAAAAGTGGGAGATTCGGTTGAAGAATAAAAAAATGGTTTTTCCTCCTTCTGATGATCCTCTGTTTTTCCGCAGGCTTCCGGATCTCTGGTCCGGAGCCTGATCCTGCGGACAAAGCAGGCCGGGATTATTTAAAAGAGTCGGGAAGCGTAGAGGCATACAGCCGGATGCCGTCATCGAAAACGGAAGTTTTAAACGAACAGCTCCCGGCCTTCTATGATGGGAGAAAGGAAGGCCGGGTTCCCTCTGTGAAAAACCAGGGTACTATTGGAACCTGCTGGGCCTTTGCCTCGCTCCAGGCTTTGGAAGCAGCGCTGCTGCCAGATGAAAGCTATGATTTTTCGGAAGACCATATGTCTTTAAACAATGGATTTTGCATCCCCCAGGAAGAAGGCGGGGAATATACCATGTCAATGGCCTATCTGCTGTCATGGAGAGGGCCGGTATTGGAAGCAGATGACCCATACGGCGACGGCATTTCGCCTGACGGCTTAAAAGCGGAGAAACATGTCCAGGAGATCCAGATTCTTCCGGATAAGGATTATGAGAAGATCAAACGGGCTGTTCTTGCGTATGGCGGTGTCCAAAGCTCCCTTTACACTTCCATGGAGGCTGGGGACAGCCGGTTTGAATCCTACAATGATGAGCCTTCGCCTATTGCTATACAGGCCCTGAGCCGCCCAACCATGATTCTGTGATCATTGGCTGGGATGATGCTTATCCTAAGGAGAACTTTCAAGGGGAAGTCCAGGGAGACGGGGCATTTATCTGTATGAACAGCTGGGGGGATGGATTCGGAGACCAGGGATATTTTTATGTATCCTATTATGATTCCAATATTGGAATTAGTAACATTGTTTATACGGTTGTGGAAGACACGGATAATTATGATCATATTTATCAGACGGATCTCCGGGGCTGGGTCGGCCAGCTGGGATATGGGCAAGATACCGTGTGGTTTTCCAATGTATATGAAGCAGGAGCTTCCCAGCGCCTTGAAGCGGCAGGCTTCTATGCCACAGGTCCCGGCACCTCCTATGAGGTTTACGTGGTGCATCATGCGGGGAAAGAATCCGATATTTTGGAAGAACGGGATTTTAACCGGAAGGTTCTTCTTTCTAAGGGAAGCTTTGACTATGGGGGATATTATACGGTGCCTCTTAAGGGAAATCAGCCGGAAGGCTTAGAGCTTTCTGAAGGGGAGCGGTTTGCGGTAATCGTAAAAATCACCACGCCTGATGCAGTCCATCCTGCGGCCATTGAGTATGATGCGGGAGATGGACGTACCTTTGTCAACGTCTCAGACGGGGAAGGTTACATCAGTGCTGATGGCATAACGTGGGAACGGGCCGAAGAAAAGAACTGTAACCTGTGTTTAAAGGCGTACACAAAAGACCGGTGAAAATGTTTATGGAGGACGGAAGAGATGAGCGACAAAAAGATCGTATTTGCCACAGGGAATGAAGGGAAAATGAGAGAGATCAGGGAGATCCTAAAGGACCTGGGAATGGAGATTCTCTCCATGAAAGAGGCCGGTGCAAGCCTGGATATTGTGGAGAATGGAGCTACATTTGGGGAAAACGCTGAGATAAAGGCCAGGGAAGTGTGGAAAGTGACCGGAGGAATCGTGCTTGCAGATGATTCCGGCCTGGTGGTAGACTGCTTAAACGGAGAACCTGGAATCCTTTCTGCCAGATATATGGGAGAAGACACTTCCTATGAGATCAAAAACCAGAATATCCTTGACCGGGCTGCCCATGCAAAGGGCGGGGAACGAAGCGCCCGTTTTGTATGCAATATCGCCGCAGTACTGCCAGATGGACAGGTGATCCATACGGAAGAGTCCATGGAAGGTCTTCTTGCTGACCGGCCCGCCGGAGAAGGCGGCTTTGGCTATGATCCCATCCTCTATATACCGGAATTCGGAGTGACCAGTGCCCAGCTTACCCTGGAACAGAAGAATAAAATCAGCCATCGTGGAAAGGCCCTGGAAGCCATGAAAGGTCAGCTTATGGATGTTTTTACAGGAGGGGAGAATAATGAAGATACTGATTGTCAGTGATACGCACCGCAAAGATGAGAGTTTACATAAGATCATTACAGAAATCGGGCCGCTGGACATGCTGATCCACCTGGGGGATTCGGAAGGCAGCGAAGATAAAATAGCCGGCTGGATTCCCGCTGGCTGTGAGCTTCAGATGGTTCTTGGCAACAATGATTTTTTCTCAGATCTGGAACGGGAGAGGGAAGTGAAAATAGGAAAGTACCGGGCTTTGCTTACCCATGGTCATTATTATAACGTATCCCTTGGAGTTGAGCGCCTGGAGCAGGAGGCGGCGGAAAGAGGCCTTGATATCGCCATGTATGGTCATACCCACAGACCTTATTATGAGGTACATAATGGGATTACGATCTTAAATCCGGGCAGCCTTTCCTATCCTCGGCAGGAAGGGAGAAAGCCATCTTACATGATAATGGAGATTAATGAACAGGGGGAGGCACATTTTACCCTGAAATTTCTGGAGAAATAAACACTTAAGGAGCTACTGCAAAAAAAAGCCAATCCATACTTTTTGCAGTAACTCCATATTTTTTATAGTTCTATTTCCAGCCATCCGGCAGATAAGCCAGAGTGTTTTCGATCATGTCGTCTGCCAGTTTTTTGATTTCTTCTTCCCCGGCCCGGCCTTTTACCAGAGGATCGTTTAAGAAGGCCTCATACACCAGGGAGCGGTCATAAGTGAGAGCGGCTTCCAGAATGAGCTGATGGTTGGCAGCATGGGGCCTGATCAGTTCAAGGACATTTTCCGGTATGGAGCCAGCTGCCACCGGTTTAATGCTGTCCCGGCTGAACAGGGCGTTGGTTTCAACAACGGCTTCTGCCGGCAGGTTTGGAATCTGTAAGAAAGAATTGGGAATATTGACATTGCTCACGGTTTTTTTCAAGGCCGCACAGGGCTTTGATCAGAAGGATTCCTTCTTCTCCCGATGCTTTCAGTTCAATGTCCTCTTCTCCCCCTGCAAGGCGGTGGCTCTTGGCCAAACGGTTTTTTTAAATCCTCTTTTCTCCAGGCAACAGCAGTGAGTCCGAATTTCCAGCTCTTTACGGTTTCCGGATCCCTTAAGTAATTGCTTCCCGGCATGAATTCTGCAAGGTGGCGGTCACCGGCAGCAGCGATCAGGCCATAGCGGCGGAAGAGATCAAATTTCACTCTGTGAGCGCACTCAAAGCTGTTATTTGCCCAGTTCTTATCCGGCTCATTGTAGCCCTCCTCATAGTGGGCGTCAATATAATCACGGTAAACAGGGAATAAGTCGATTCCCTTGTAGGAGGCCTGGTCAAACCAGGTAAAATGATTGATTCCCAGAACGTTTACATTGATGTCCCGGCGGTCAATGTTTTCAAAGCCAAAGGTTTCTTCACAGATTCCCTTTAAAACCTTCTGGGTACCGAACACTTCATGGCAGCAGCCGAAAGCCTTGATCTGGGGAAATACGTGGTAAAGAGTCTTTACGCACAGGGACATTGGATTTGTGTAGTTGATGATCCAGGCATTTGGCGAATATTCTTTTACTGCCTCTGCAATGGTTACAAACATGGGGATGGTACGGAGAGCACGGACCATTCCTCCAGGGCCTGCGGTATCACCAACGGACTGGTAGATGCCAAGCCTTTCAGGAAGATGGACGTCAGAATCCATCTCATCAAAGGTTCCCGGGAGAATGGAGATGACTGCAAAGTCACATCCGGTCAGAGCTTCCTTTAAGGAGGCTGCTGTGACGTAATTCCATTTTCCGGTAGTATCCTTTCTGTTTGTCAGCTTGTTGCCGATTGTTTCATTATTTTTTGCGGCTGACTCATCGATGTCATATAAACGGATGGTTCCGCTTAAAGAGTCGTCCATGGAAAGATCCGTCATAAAGGTCCAGGCCCAGCCTCTGGAGCCGCCGCCGATATAGGCGATATTAATATCGCTTACTTTATTGTCTGCATATTTCATAAGGGTTTCCTCCTGTTAAAAGAATTCGTTTCATAATAGGTTTCTTACAAAGTGGTATTTCATTTTACTATTGGGCTGAAAAGCAGCCCTTTTTTTCTTCACTTGCGTTGCAAGTTCAGATAAGCTATATTATGAAAACAAAAGATGTTTTCATAATCGGATGGACGGGGCAAAGTACGCCCCTTTTATCCTCACTTGCGTTGCAAGTTCGGATAAACTATATTATAATGGATTATAGTATTATAAATCTTATATAATTGGGACCTTTTTTAATAAAATCATACTTTTGGCTACTATTTCGGAGGCTGGAATGGAAAAAACCATATTTTCGGAGAGCATGGAGGGACTCACCATTGATGAGGTGGTCCGGGACCAGGAATATTCCATGACCATGAAGCATTTTCATGATACCTATGAGCTTTATTTTCTTCTGGAAGGAGAACGTTACTATTTCATAGAAAAAGAGACCTATTATGTGAAAACAGGGGATGTAGTTTTGGTAAACCGGGAACAGGTACATAAGACAAGCCAGGCGGGAAGCAAGAGGCATGACAGGATTCTTCTCCAGCTAAGCGGGAGGGTTTTGGAACCATGGCTTAAGCTGGCAGGGGTATCTTCCCTTGAGAAGCTGTTCGGAGATTATTATGGAGTGGCCAGGCTGTCCCAGGGAGAATGGGAAGAAATGAAAGAACTCTTGCTTGGAATCTCCGAGGAACTGATCCACAGGAGAGAACGGTATGAGACAATGGTAAGGCTTAAGCTTTCCCAGATTTTAGTAATGGTCTACCGAAACAGGAAGAAAACCTTACTTAAGGAGATGCCACCGACAGTACAGACTGCAAAGCATGGAAAGGTGCATGAGGTGGCGGAATATTTAACACTTCACTGCGAGACAGGAGAGAGCTTAGAAGAGCTGGCAGAGGCTTTTTTTATCAGCAAATCCTATTTAAGCAGAATCTTCCGGGAGGTGACCGGATTTTCCGTAAATGAATACCGGAACTTAGCAAGAGTGAGAAAAGCCAAAGAGCTTCTGGCAAACAGCGGGTATTCCATTACGGAAATATCGGAAATTCTTGGATTTGAAAGTATTACCTATTTTGAACGGGTATTTAAAAAGCATACGGATGTGACGCCTTTAAAATACAGAAAGGCTGGGGGAGGGGCCTAGTGACATAAGAGGCAGCAGATAGGGGGTATGAGGCATAAAAGGAAGGAACATGGCAAGAGTACAGCCATGTTCCTTTTTTCCTTTCCAGCAGTATTGCCGGAAGGTTATTCCTTATCCAGGGCCTCGTACAAAGCGGTCAGGGTAAGGGCCTGCCCATAAGCCATGGGCATGAGTGCAATGTTCTTATAATGGCTGGAATCCATGCCGATTCCGGTTCCGGCCGATACGTTTAACACCGTTCCATCTTCAGAAATATTGGCGCAAATGGCTTCAATGGCCCGGTCAGCAGAAGCCTTGTAGGAATCGTCAAGGATTCCTGCCTTTACACCCCTTAAAAGCCCGGCGGCAATGGCTGCAGAGCCTGAGACTTCACCGTAGCTGGAATCGTCGGTGAGAACGGTGTTCCACAGTCCTGAGGTCGACTGAAGGCGTAAAAGGCAAAAGCCTGGGATTTGAAGGTGTCGGTCAGAAAAGCCTTCACTCCTTTGTCTAAGCCTTCCCCGCAGGTATCTAAGTATTCCATGATCCCGTAGGTAAACCAGGAGTTTCCTCTGCACCAGAAGATGCCCCCGAAATTATCCATGCGCTCAAAGCTGAAGCCGTGATGGAAGAGGCCGGTCTGTTTGTCAAAGAGATATTTGATATGGACCAGGAACTGATGAAGGGCTTCGTCTTTCCAAAGGGCGTTCCCGGATATGTATCCCATTCGATTTAAGAAAAGCACGGACATGAATAAAGTGTCCACCCAGATCTGTCCATCATTTAAACTTACGCCATCCCGGTTTCCGATGGCACTGGTCACATGCTGGAATCCGTTGTCAGGGGTCTTTGGCAGGTCATTGATGAGCCAGTCCGCCCTCTGAGCGCACAGGTTGTAAAATTCCTCCGGATTGCCAAGGCTTTCGTATAAAAAGGACAGGGGAAGAAATGGAGCGGTGGTATTGATGTTTTTGGAAGGAAGTCCCTTCTTTAGATGGCCTCTGTACCACTTTTCAAAGAATGGGAGATACCGGCCGTCTCCGTAAAATTCCTGGAGCTTGTATAAGCCATACAGTCCGACTCCCTGGGGCCAGTCCCATTCCTCTATGCCGAAATCTCTTTGGATGAGTCCTTTTTTTGTGTCAGTGCTGCTGACGTTTTTGTCCTTGTCATAGTCATATCCTCCAAGATTCATCAGTTTATCCACAACCAAATGGATTTTTTTCAAGCAGCTGCTCATTTGTCATCATTGTTCTTTCTCCTTTTCCGTGTTTGATTAAAGTTTGTTTTTCAGCTTTTCTATATATTCGGTCGGCGGAAAGCCGGTATACCGCTTAAATACCTGACTGAAGTATTGGGGATTGCTGCCGAATCCTACCTGGCGGGCAATGTGCTTTATGTTATCGCTGTGGTAATAAGTCATCAGCCGGATTGCTTCCTCCATCCGCTCTTTATTTAAGTAGTCGGAAAAATGCATCCCCTCTTCCTTTACGAACTGCTTGCTTAAGTAGCCTACGCTTACGAAAAGATAATTCTCAGCCAGCCACTTTAAAGAAAGATTTTCAGAATATAAATGTTCCCTGATGTAGGCTTTTAAAAGGGCGATGTTGGAGCTTGCCTTATGAGCTCCGCATACGGTGTCTTTCCGGACCAGCACCACACGAAGAAGCTCCCGGATTCCGGACACAGTATCACAGGAGTAGAGACGCCGGAAAAAGTCACAGGCAGCGTCCACAGGAAGCTTTTCCCGTTCCGGCCCTGTCTGAAGGAATAAACCTAATGCAAGGTTTCTTGCAGTGGATAAGGGGATGGAGTCCATAAAAACAGAATCAAGGAGTTCCCCGGCCTGTATGGTATCCACGGCAGAGGTTATGGAGTCCTCAAGCCGGCTGATCATCCAGGGGGAAGCAATGTGGTTTCTGATTTCATGGGCATCTTCGCCCTCGCCGATGAGAAGGATCCGTTCAAAGCGGGAAACCTTCTGAATGATTTCCTGAAAAAGCTTTTCGGCTGAATCCCTGTGAAGGAATTTCGCCTCAAAGGTGACGGACTGGCCGGGATACCGGAGACTGGTTATGGCACTTTCCATCCGTTCCTGGATTGCCAGGGTAAAGGCCGGGAATATAAGGATGGCAGTGTTTTTTTACATAAAGTATGGAAAACTGCAGGGGGACCTTGGAATCCTCTAAAAGCTTTCTGACGTCACAAATAAAGCTTTTTAAATAGCTTTCCTCCACAAAGGAACAGATGCAGGCATAAATGCAGTTCTTTGGAAGGGATAAAAGGCCCTGGTATTTACGGAATACGGCTGAAAAGGAATCCTGGTGCTCCAGTGCTTCCATAATAAAGCTCTGTTCCAGGGGAAAATGCAGGCCTATTAAAAAAATCCTGCTGCTGCATCTTCCTGCTTTCTTCTTCCTCATGGCGTTCCTTTCTTATAGAGACCAGAGATTCGACCAGCTCATTTTTATCTGTTGGTTTTAAAAGATAATACCGGACCCCGTATTTCATGGCCTGTTTGGCATATTCAAAATCATTGTAGCCGGAAAGAAGGATAAAGGTGATATGGGAATCTGATTTTATGGAACGTTCAATTAAGTCCAGGCCGTTTAGGATGGGCATCCGGATGTCCGTAATCACCACATCTGGATAATCGTCACAGATGATATCGTAGGCCTCCATCCCATTTTTCGCAGTGGCGATGAGCTTATAGCCGATGGACTCATAGTCGATCATTTGGGAAAGAGCCTCTCTTATAATCTGTTCATCATCTACAATCATCAGTCTCAGCATCTCAAATCTCTCCTTCCTTAGGAATGGACAGCATTACCACTGCCATTTCTTTTTCATTATAAAATTTCAGGCCATAATGTTCTCCATAAAGCAGCTTTAGCCGGGAATGAATGTTGGTCAGGCCTACACCGGAGCCTTGTGGCTTGATCTCCTTGTGCCGGATCTTTTCTAAAAGATCCGGTTCAAACCGGGAGCCGGTGTTGGATACCCGGATCTCATAGTCTTTCTCCATTTCCTCAATGACGACCCGTATCATGCACATCTCATCAGTATCCTCCATGGCGTGCTTTAAGGCATTTTCAACCAGGGGCTGAATACAGAGCTTGGGAATGAAAATATGGGAAATGTTTTCCGGTATCTTAAGCTCAAAGTGAAGCCTGTCCTTAAAACGTATTTCCTGAATGCGGATGTAATTATCCAGCACCTCCAGTTCATCTTCAAGAGGTATGATGTCTTTTTGTCCGGCAATGGAGGCCCGGAACAGGTTCCCAAGGGAACGTACCATAACAGAGATGTCTTCGGCCCCGTATTTCTGCGCCATCCAGTTGATGGTATCCAGAGTATTATATAAAAAGTGTGGATTGATCTGCTGCTGGAGCATCTTAATGGTGGAGTCCCTAAGAAGAAGCTGCTTGTCATAATTTTCATCCCGCAGGACCTTGACGCTGTGGGTCATTTCATCAAAGCTTCGGTGAAGCTGTCCGATTTCATCCTGGCGGTTTTCATAGTCATAGCATTCTACATTACAGGCAGGGGATTCCCCGCTTCCGAACTTCTGGATCTTTTCAATCAGATAATCCAGGTGGTGGAATATATGGCGGAAAATCAGGTTCACATAAGTTGCAGTTATGAAAATAATAAAGACAGTAAATACAAGGATCTGAAGGTTCATAAGCTGAATCCTGTAAAACAGGGGATCGTAATCCCTGAAATAGATATAGTTCCAGTTCACATAGGGAACATGGCCGATAATGATAAATTCCTTTTTATTGTCCAGTGTGGAAATGCGGTAGGTGTTCTCCTGCTGTTTGTTGCCTGCAATGATTTCCGCGCAGTATGCATCGTGAAAGGCAGCTGCGGGGTAAATCCTCTTTTCTCCTGACATCAGGATGAAATTGGAGTTTTCCACAAGGATGCCGGCACTTCTTAAGCCGTCCTCAATCATTCGTTCCATGTCCACCGTAATGTAGAGCCCGGCCAGCTTTTTTTAAGTTTAAATATTTAAGCTTTAATATCTGCCTGGCGCATACTGTATCGTCTCCCGGTTCCATGGCAGGAGCCCAGACTGCTTTTCCCTTTAGGATGCTGGTTATTTCGTTGAGCTCCTTTTGATTGAATTTAAGGATCTCGTCAGAACTTCCCATACAGATATTGGTTCCGTCAGCCAGGATAATGTTAATGGACTTTATATATTTGCTGCGGTAAACATAGGAGTAAAGCTGCTGGTAAATATCCCGGCGCGCCAGGGACCGGCGGTTGTTGTAAGGATTATCAGCTAAAAACACCAGATTATCCTGAAGAATGGGGTCCCCGATCATGCTGTATGATATGCTTTGGATCAACTGCATTTCCGATTCCAGATAAGTGGTTACATGATTTAAGGAATTGGCATTGGTGCGGTACAGCTCCTCATTATAGCGTAAGGTGAGAATCCTGATGCTTATAAGGAAGGTAATACAAAGCGCCAGCAGGGCCAGCAAGAAAATGGTCAGTATTTTTTTGTATAAGGACAGGTTGTTAAACCATACAGTACATCGTTTCATAATCACATATCCTTTCCCGAGTAATCGTATTATATAGTAAAAAAAAGTAAAAAAAGAAATTGTAAAACCGCTTAATATTACATAAAGCTGTTTTTTTAATCATAAAAAGCCGAATTTTAACTTTACCGTTGTGCATATTTGCCATAAAATATGGATAACACAAATAATTTAAAGGGAGGTTTTACAAGTGAGAAAGAGATTATTAGCAACATCACTTGCTGCATTGCTTGCAGCGACATCTTTGACCGCCTGTGGTTCCAAGACAGAAAACGTGGATACAGCAACGACTGAGGCAGCAGCAGGGGCGTCAACCACAAAGACAGATGACGGAACACAGACAGCATCAGGGGATAAGGTGACCTTAAACATTTGCTGGTGGGGCAATCAGACCAGAAATGACGTAACAAAAAAAAGCTGCGGATTTATACATGAGTAAAAATCCAAATGTGGAGATCAAGGTTGAGTTTACCGACTGGGGCGGTTACTGGGACAAGCTTTCTGCTATGGCAGCCGGCGGCAATTTACCGGATATCATCCAGATGGACTATTCCTACTTAAACCAGTACCAGAAGAGCGGACAGCTGGCTGATTTGTCCGAATTTATGTCCTCAGGCGTCATTGATACTTCAAAGATTCCGGCAAGCATCATTGAGAGCGGTTCAATCGATGGAAAATGCTATGCTTTAAGCCTTGGAAGCAATGCTCCTTTAATGGTTTATGATAAGGCCATTGTAGAAAAAGCCGGAGTGACCATTCCTGAGCAGATGACCTTTGATGAATTATATGATATTTCCAAAACCATTTACGAGAAAACAGGTGTTAAGACCGTTTATGACGGCTGGATCAACATGCTGCAGATGACGGCAAGAACCAATGGTTCCCATATCTTTGATGAGTTGATTGAGGGCAAAGAAGATTCTACGATGATACATTTCGCCAATGTGGAGAAATTCCAGAAAGCAGAATTTTCCATTGCACCAGATATTCTGGTTGAAAAGAACCCGGATAACATTGAAACAAAGCCGATTGTAGATGAAACCACATGGAATGACTTCCCATATTCCAATCAGTTTATCAGTCTTTCAAACGCAGCCGGAAGAGAGTTAGAAGTAACGATGAACCCGATTCTGACAAACGGTACACAGAATATGTATTTAAAGCCAAGCCAGTTCTTCTCCATTGCTGAAACTTCGGGGAACAAAGAGGAAGCTGCAAAATTCATTGACTGGTTCACCAACAGCGTGGAATGTAATGAAATCCTTATGGCAGAAAGAGGAATCCCGATTAATACTGAGGTAGCGGATGCGATTAAACCAAAGGTAGATGCTGTTGCGCAGAAGGTATTTGACTATGTTGCAAAGGTTTCAGAGATTGCGGTTCCCATCGATGCTCCAGATCCGGCCGGCAAGGGAGAGGTGGAGGCATTGACCAAGAGTGTGGTAGAAGCAATCCGCTATGGTGATACAACCGCTGAGGAAGCGGCAGCCAGTTTTGTGCCTGAAGCGAAAAAGATTTTGGAAGAAGCAGCGAAATAGTGACAGAAAAGTCTGGAGGGAATAAGATGAAGAACAATCAAATGATCCCCAAAAGAAAAAAATCATTTTCTCAGGTAATGAACACACCGAAGGTTGCAGGATATGTATTTATCCTGCCCTTCATCATAGGCTTTCTTGCCTTTCTGGCCGTTCCGATGATTTTTTCTTTAGGGTTTTCGTTTACCAGATACAATATTTTAAAATCACCGGTTTTTATAGGCCTGGAAAATTACAAAACCATGTTTACAGCGGATCAAAATTTTGGAAGGTATTTGGCGTGACCATGTACTATGTTCTGTTTTCGGTTCCCCTCCGGCTTCTCATGGCTTTACTTGTAGCCATGCTGCTTGTAAAAAGCACCAGATTGTCCGGTTTTTACAGGGCTGTTTATTATCTTCCTTCTATCATTGGCTCCAGCGTGGCTGTTGCCATTCTCTGGAAGCGGATGTTTGCCAGTGACGGTGTAATTAATGCAATTTTAAAGATCTTTGGACTGCCCTCTGACATTGCATGGCTGGGAAGAGCGGATACTGCGATCTGGACCCTGATTATTCTTGCTGTCTGGCAGTTCGGTTCTTCCATGCTCATATTTTTATCCGGTTTAAAGCAGATTCCCATAAGTCTTTATGAGGCGGCTACCGTAGATGGCGCAAACAGTATTCAGCGTTTTTTTTAAGATCACGATTCCAATGCTGACGCCGACGATATTCTTTAACCTCATTAACCAGCTGATCAACGGCTTTATGGCATTTACCCAAAGCTATATTATTACCCAGGGAAAACCCAAGGATACCACACTGTTTTATACAGTATATATGTACCAGAATTCCTTTACGTATAATAAGCTGGGCTACGGCTGTGCAATGGCATGGTTCATGGTGTTCGTTGTTGGGCTTTTGACCTTTATACTTTTCAAGACACAGAAGAAATGGGTATATTATGAATCAGAAGGGTGATAAGATATGAAAACAGGATATAAAGAAAGAAGAATAGCCACCACAGTGGTTTATCATATGTTCACCTTTTTGCTGGCATGTGTTATGATATATCCCCTTGTGTGGATGGTGATGAGTTCCTTTAAGAATTCCAATGAAATATTCCGGACTGCTGCCAAACTGCTGCCTGATAAATTTTCCTTTGAAAACTATCGCATAGGCTGGCAGGGGTTTGCCGGCTACCGCTTTGGTACATTTTTTTAAAAATTCCTTTATCATTGCAGGCCTTTCCACTGTTGGGGCGGTCGTTTCTTCCGCCATTGTAGGCTATGGATTTGCCCGTATTGATTTCAAGTTTAAAAATTTCTGGTTCGCATGTATGCTGCTTGCATGATGCTTCCGTTCCAGATCATTATGATTCCCCAGTATATCATTTTTAACAAAATGGGATGGGTGGGAAGCTATCTTCCCATCATTGTACCTCAGTTTTTTTGGCCAGGGCTTTTTCATTTTCTTAAATGTACAGTTTATAAAGGGAATCCCCATTGATTTAGATGAGGCTGCCAGAATGGATGGATGCACCATATACACCATATTCATAAGGATCATCCTTCCTCTCGTTAAGCCGTCTCTGGTGACCAGTGCCATTTTCTCCTTTATGTGGAGATGGGATGATTTCATGACGGCTCTCCTTTTCTTAAGCGACCCTCTGAAATATCCGGTCAGCTATGCGCTTAAAATGTTTTCCGACCCAACAGCCGGTTCTGACTGGGGCGCAATGTTTGCAATGGCAACCTTTTCCCTGGTTCCTATTTTTATAATTTTCTTAACCATGCAGAAATATCTGGTGGAAGGAATTGCTTCCACAGGAATTAAAGGTTAAAATTGATTTTCAGGCAGGAAAGCCCCTAAGCGTTTTCCTGCTTTTTTTAATGGTGATAAATTATCACTGGATATCAGTTGAAGATTTTTCTCGTTTAGCCGCTTGCCCAATGATTGGGAATATTTTATAATTCATTGGTTAGTCAAAACTAACCTCGATTATATGCAAGGAGGAATCTATGAGAAATAGAAATAAGGTTAAATTACTGGCGGCTCTGACTGCCATGAACCTGGTATTTACAATCCAGCCGTCTGCGGGGGAGTGGAGGCAAAATGAAGACCAGTGGCGCTATATTCTGGAAGATGGCCGGGAACAGAGGAATTCGTGGCTGAAAGCAGATGACGGCAAATGGTATCATTTTGATGAGAACGGAATCATGAGAACGGGTTGGTACCAGGACGCGGACCAGAAGTGGTATTATCTGGCGTCAGACGGTTCCATGGCTTCCGGCTGGAAGGAGATCAATGGGAAGTGGTATTATCTTGACAAACAGTCAGGAGAAGCTCTGGTAAATGGTTTCACGCCTGATGGATACTATGTGAACGCCAGCGGGGCCTGGAACGGAAAGTCATCCCGGAATTCCTACGATGACAGAAGCTCTGACGGCAAAACCTCCTGGAATAACAATACAGAGGAGAACGGAAACAATCAAACGGGGGGAGGAAACAATCAACCAGGAGGAGAAGACAGCGGAAATGGGAATTCGGGAAATAATGGAGCAGAGGGCGGTGAAAATCCCTGGAAAAATAAAAGTCCTGTTATCCTGGAACAAACCGGGATCGTATCTGTTCAGGGGCTTCCCTATGCCGTAATATCCTTCTCCGATCAGGCAGAGGGACTGGAGAAGTTCCGTTATTCCATAGCAGGAAAGGATGCCACATCGTCCGTTACCCCTGTGACGGCTTCCGGCAGAACGGTGAAAATACCTTTGCCGGATGAAAATACCCATACACTGGCCATAACCTCCGGGAAATGGACCGTATCCGTTGTTGCGCTGAGAGAACCGGGAAAGAGTACCGTGGCGGAGAAAGAGCTCATTGAGACGAATCTTTTCCTTCCATCGGATATTCCTATGTTGTGCTTACAAAGGCAACCATTCCCTTGACCCAGTATGTAAAATTTATCCGGCAGGGTGATTCCCTCTTCATAAAACCCACGGCAACCACAGTAGATACCGTGTCAACCCAAGGTCTGGAGGAGGTGCAGAGCCAAAGCACGGAAAAGGAAGACAGCTATATCCTGATAGAAGAAGATAACCGGACCGCGGCCGGTCTTAAGAGCTTTGCTTCGGATGCAGTCGCAAGTGCTACTGCTGCACCTCCTGCCAGCCTGGAGGGAAAGGAAGAGACGGCCGCAATTGCTGTATTGTTTGATCTGGCAGCTAATAATATCATTGCAGATCATCTGGGAATTAAAACTTCGTCTGTAGAGGCCTTTCTGTCCAAATGGGACCCCTCGGAGAAATTAACTGCGTTAAATGGGGATTTGACCCTGAGTACAGAGGCGAAAGACCTTAAAACCAGAGATTGGAAGAAAGCCGGGGAACTGCCCAGGTATGTGAAGTATTTAACTGACAAAGGCGGCTACGGAACAAAAGTAGAGCTTTTAACAGGAAAAACAGACAATACCAATCCGCCTGAGCTGACCATTGCTCCATCATTGAAAGGAAAAAGCGCAGTCATACAGCTCAGTGAGGAAAATGAATCGTGGTACCGTTCCATTACTGAAATTGAGATTCCTTACAGTGGAACCAAAACCCATTACTATCAGGAAAATAACACCTTGTCCGAAGATGGGAAAGCAATGACCCTGGGAGTAGAGGCGATCAGCGGCCCCATGAATTACACCGGGACTTATGAAGTTACGATTCATTCCTTTGGGTTCGACGATGTGAAAGGCACTCTTTCTGTGGTAGAACAGGCTCCAAGCTTTACGCCCACATGGGATGACAGCAACAGCCGGTTAAAATTAAAAGCAGAGTTTGCTTACTATGCAGATAGAGTAAAAGCAGTCACCGTTAATGGAAACCGGCTGGAATCCGGCAGTTTTTCACATGATATCAATAATCTTTATATTTCCTACCGCTATCTGGTAAACGGGAAAAATACCTTTGAAATCCAGGCAGACGGATATGTAAATACCAGCTTTGAGATCGAGTCTCCGGCAGCGTTTGTCACGCCTAAGAAAGCACCATCTGTTAAGGTGAAAGAAGTTATAGACGGCTCTTCCTCCATGGTATTTGATATCGGCTCCTGCCAGGAAGAAAGCGAAGAGATGGAATGGTTCCAGGCTTTGGAGGCCGGCCATCTTAAGCTGTCATATTCATCATATGGAAGCGTATCAGATCTTTCTATTACAAAAGAAGGAAGCAGCTTTACGGTTACTTCGAAAAAGACCGCAATGTCTTCCTACAACAATTATACCATGCAGATCAATGTACCGGGGTATGACATAGTAACGATAACCTTTACTCCTGTAAAAGCGCCGCCTGCTGTAACGCAGCAATGGAACTTGGAAAATTACAGCCTGAATCTTACCAGTTCTTCTGGTGCGGCTTACTTAAGTTCCTATGTGACAAAGGTGATTTTAAATGGAACGGAGTTAAAAAAAGGGAGACAGCGCCGATTATACGGTTTCCTATGACCAAGGGATTGAACTTTTTGCCCATAACTTTATTGCAGGAATGCCATATAAAATCCAACTTTATGCCTCCTCCTATGCTTTAAACGTATTGGAAGGAGCAGCTCCTGCAGATCTGGCAGCTCCTTTGGAAGCCCCCGCACTGAAGGCGGAACCAGTTCCAAAGGGAAGCGAGGTAAGAGTACAGGTATCAGGAGAAGCAGGCAAATGGCTGGAAAAGATCCGTTCAGTAACTGTGGCAAGCTCCTCAGGCTCTTCCGGAAGCGCGGCTAATTATACGAAGACCGCAAATGAACTAATTTTAAATTCCGCTAATTTTTCCTATACCGGAACTTATATGATCACGGTAAAAGCCGATGGCTACGGGACGGTTCAGGCGGAAGTGAAGATCCTGAATACAGCTGCGGTTATGGGAACGGTAAATTATGACGAGGGGCGCCTGGAACTGTCAGCCGGCGATTCCTATTTTTATGACAAGATAACTGTATCCTTAAATGGAACCGAACTGGCGAAAGGCACAGGATATACGGCAAGCGGAAGCAAAATGATTTATATTCCCGCTGTGTTGCTTACGGAGGAAGAAAACCGTCTGGTTTTGTATAATGAGGCATATCAAAAGGTGGAAATGAGCTTTGGCCGGTATATTGCCGCTAAAATGGCACCAAATCTGGAAATAGAAACAGGAAGTTCCTTAGATAAAGATAATGCGATTGTTCTGAATGTAACGGATGAAGACCAGGAGTGGTGGAATTCTCTGGACCAGTCCCACATAAGTGTAAAGCGTTCTTCCTCCGGTCAGACGATTACAGGATTTACCAGAAACTCTGCACATCAACTGACGATTAAGTTAAAGGATTCATTGTCATATTCCTATAGCTATACCGTAACAATTTCAGTACCGGGATACCGTTCCTGCAGCCTCATCTTCAGTCCATACCAGAAATCACCGGAAATAGAAGAAGAGTGGCTGGAAAATGGGGATCTGCAGCTTTCCACTGATACATTCGGCTATTTCTACAGCTCCTACAACACGGTTTATCTGGATGGCGAGAAGCTGGTCCGTGATACGGATTATAGTTTGAGTACGTATAGTTCGCCCTACAGCCTGACTATTTTAGCAAAGAAATTTACTTCAGGGGAACATTCGGTAAGGATACTCCATACAGGATATTCCAATTATGCGCCGTATGAAATCACTGTAACAGTTCCGGAAATTCCTGATCATATGGATATGGAAGCAATGGAATTAATCCTGGAAAAACCAGTTGCAGAAGCAGCAGAGAATCATGGGATAGAAGAAGGAAATAATCCTTCAGAAGAAAATGCGGAAAAAGAAAATATGACAGAGGAAAATGCGGAAAAAGAAAGCATGACAAAGGAAAATCCGGAAGAAGAAAACATGACAGAGGAAAACCCGGAAAAAGAAAACCCGGAAAGGGAAAACCCGGCAGAGGAAAGTCTGGAAGAGAGGGATCCGGAGAAAAGAGATCCAGAAGAAAGAGATCCGGAAGAAAGTTTGACAGAAGAAGCCCTGGAAGAGAAAACGGAGCCGAATGGTGACCGGGATCAAAATAGAGAGGAGGAATTCGAGGAAATTTTGACGGGAGGAGAAGACTACGGATCCTCGGAAGATGGCCAAAAGGAATCCGGTGGTTTAATAGAATAATCAGGTTTTATATATAGAAAAATGGAGGAAGCCGGCAGGAGGGGGGATCCTGCCGGCTAAGTATGAAAAAAATGTATATAAAAGGTCTCTCTGGCCTGTTTACAGGTATTAATATACGGTGGAAATGTGTTAAGAGTTTGATGGAAATGTGAAGAAAGTGTGAAAGAATAAAAAAATGGAGCACCGCAGGATTGGGGAAATACGGCACTCCTAAGAAGAGTTATATAAATTATAGCGCAAGTAATCGATTAAGTAAAGAGAAATAAGTAACTTTTTATAGATTATATGTTAATTTTTTTGTGAATATATCATAATTCACAATATAAAATATAAATACCCAGGTTAATTCTCTATTGCCATTTTATTCCCCGCATTGTGGCAGATTCTTCTGCTCATATTGGAAGCTCTTCTGCATAAAATATATCATATGCTTCATTTGAAACAGGCAGGAGGCCGCAAAATGGAAAAAAATACTGGATAATCGGTATTATGATCTGATCATAAGTAATGCCATGGTTCCAACCTATAATACTGGCGATAATATTACTATGCTGAATGAAATGAATTCCCTGCTGCATATAACAAAGGATCAGATGGATGCCTGTGATCTTGGTACAAATCCCTATCATACCTTTCCGGCTTTATATACCCTGGAATCATCAGTCAGCATTGAGAAATCCGGTGTTGGAGCGGTTCAGAGAACGCCTGGCCTTGGTCTGATTGGGCGAGGGGTAATCATCGGTATTGTGGATACCGGTATTGATTACCGCCATCCGGCATTTAAGTATAATGACAGAACAACCAGAATTCTATCCATATGGGATCAGACCCAGGTGGGAAGTACACCTCCAAGGGGATTCACCTTTGGAGCTGAATATACCAGAGAGCTGATTAATTTTGCATTGATATCTGAAAATCCTTATGCAATAGTTCCCACGGTTGATACTGTACGTCACGGAACCGCTATTGCAAGCATCATTGCCGGACGGCCTAATGATGCTTATAATTTCAGCGGTGTTGTTCCTGATGCGGATCTTTTAGTTGTAAAGCTAAAAACGGCAAAAGAAAACTTGAAAAATCTGTTCTTTGTCCCGGAAAATGCTTTGTGTTATCAGGAATCCGACATCATCCTTGGAATCCGGTATCTGGTTACTACCGCCCAAAGGCTGAACCGGCCTTTAGTCATATGCATTGCCCTTGGAAGCAGTCAGGGAGGGCACGACGGAAGGGGAGCCTCCAGCATCTATCTGGATTATTTGGTGCAGCAGCCTAAAATCGGAGTGACTGTTGCTGCCGGAAATGAAGGAGACAGCAGAAGGCACTATTTTAACAGTACGAAGTCGGCGCCTTATGTAAACGGATTCCGGTTAAACGTAGGAACCAATGATAAGGGACTTTCTATGGAAATATGGCCGTACATACCTTCCCGGCTTTTTATTGAGATTACCGCTCCCACCTGGGAGTCATCACAGATCATTTACCCGACCTTTGGAGAGTGCAGCAAAATTGATTTTCAATCCGTAGGAACCACTGTCTGGGTGAATAATATTATTTTTGAGGAGGAAACCGGAGATCAGCTGATCCTGGTGCGCTTTCAAAATATAGCCAGCGGAACCTGGTATTTTAGAGTTGGCAGCACTGAGAATGAAGCTTTTTCATTTCATGCCTGGCTGCCTTCTGGAAATCTAATATCAAATGAGACTTTTTTCCTGGATTCCAATCCGGATACGACCATAACCGCCCAGGGAGATGCCATACATCCTCTGACTGTTACGGCTTATAATTCTATGGATGAAAATATTCTTGATGAATCAAGCAGAGGATTTACCAGAATGGGACTGGTAAAACCTGATGTTGGGGCTCCCGGCTACCAACTTCCTTGTGCGCTTCCTGACTTTCAATATGGAACCGCTACCGGTACCGGAGCTGCGGCTGCCCATGCGGCGGGGATCGCGGCCATGGTAATGGAATGGTCTTACAATAAAGGAAACTATACGGCTGTTACCGGATATCAGGTCAATCGCCTGATGATACGCGGAGCAAAGCGGGATCCAACCTATACTTATCCCAACAATGTATGGGGGTACGGGCGGCTGGATGCGGAAAATATATTCAGGCAGCTGACAACAATTTAAGATCAGGACCTTCAGACTGGGCGGGGGATTTTCTCAGGCAGTCTGAAGGTCCTTTCTGTGATGGCTGGACATGTATCCGGTGGGAGAACAGGAACGTTTGAGGAAAAGAAAGCATCAATTAAATTAGGTGATTATCACCGGGCTAAAGGGGTCAGGCTGAATTTCTGAATGGGGAAAGGATTATTATGGAAGAAATTATAAAATATGTGAAACCAGAACTGGTTGTAGTAGCGGTGGTCCTTTACCTGCTGGGACAGTGGATCAAGCAAAGCCAGACGATTAAAGATAAATATATCCCGATGATTAACGGAGCAGTAGGCATTGTTTTATGCGGTGTTTACGTAATGTCCATGTGTGAGGTTCACACCATCCAGCAGATCGCTATGGCAGCATTTACAGCAATCACCCAGGGAATTCTGGCTGCGGGGCTGAGCACGTACGTTAATCAGCTGATTAAGCAATCTGGTAAAACAGAATAAGGAATGCCGCTTGTGACAGGGGGCTGGGATTTTCCTGGGCCCTTATCATATGACGCATAGATCAAAAATGGCGGGTTTTTGAAAAACGGCCCGCCTATTTCCTTTTTTTTCAGTTCTTTTCTGATCCTGGGTTCTATTCCTCTGCGTTCCATTTCGGCCATGATGTTCTCGAATTCACCGGGAGGAGCAGAAGGGGGGATTACCTCCCTGCTGGCAGCCTCTAACCGGTTGAATTCTTTCTCCAAGCTTTTTTTCGTATTTCTTATTCCAGTGTCTCATAGTATCACCTCCCAGAAAATTATATAACAGTTGTAAAGCTACTTTTATGTAATGTTCTGGATATATGGAAGAAGTTGGTTTTAGAGACAATTATAGCTTCCATTCCATTAAATACTGGTAAGCTGCCTGAATAAATCAGTCACATTCACCTGGCCGTATCCCCATATGTTATTGGGATAGGTGTATGAGCTGGCCCGTGTGGCTCCTCTCATCATCAGCCGGCTTACATCAAGCCATTTATCGTCGTATAATGTTCCCTGACAATGGCCCACTCAAAACCATGGCAATGATGCCGGCTGCATGGGCAGCAGCAGCACCTGTCCCTGTTACAGAACCGTATCCACCTCCGGGAACCGCACAAGTAAGCTGGTAACCGGGAGCAGCAATATCCGGTTTAACAAGGCCGATTCTTGTATAGCCCCTGCTTGATTCTCCAAGAATTGAATTATTAATCTGGTTATATGCAGTAACAGTCAGCTGGCGCCTGCCGTTTCCAGGTGCTGTGATGGTGGTATCCGGAGAGGAATTAAGAAAAAAAGGTCTGGTCGGATATGAGATTGTCTGCAGGAAGCCAGGCATGAAAGGACAAAGGTTCATTATCAACACTCCTTATCCGTATACGCCAGATTCCGGGAGTGGTGTTCTGAAAGCGCACCAGGATCATCTGGTCTCCGGTTTCCTCCTCAAACATATAATTGTTGACATAAAGTGTAGTAGGGGAGAATACAAAGTTGAATGTTCTGCAATCGCCGATCGCAGGATAAACCTGCTGGGTGGATTCCCTGTTTGGAGAGGAAATGTCAATAGAAAGCCGAGCAAGAGAATATGACCAGATTTCCAGGCCAAACATTTTATCATTTTCCCCTATTCTCAATTCGAAATCATTGTAATAAGGCTCTAATAGGGTGGAATTAAAATAATGTCTTTGGCTGTTTCCCTCGTTACCGGCAGAGACGGATATGCCGATACCGGGCTGCAGTGACAGGTCATTTAGGTATCCGCTTAAAGCGCCCCTCCCATCATGGCCTCCCTGGCTGCTGCCAACGGCAAAGCAGGTGACCACAGGACGGTTAAATCTTTCCTGAATGGTAAGAGAATATCGGAAGCCAAGCATAAGATCAGATTCCTGAAAGCATAAAGCATCATCAGGAATAAAATAAAATTTTTTTTAGATTCTGCTTTGCTTCTTTCAGCTTTACAATCACCAGATCAGATTGAGGGACTACTCCGCTAAAGGTTTCCAGTATATTGGGAGTACCGGCGATAACGCTTGCAATGGCCGTTCCATGTCCGTTGGTGTCTGTTGTTGGCACAATGGATAAGGGGTCTTCAGAATTCAATGCAGTATTGATTGTTTCCCGGCTGTATTCCGTACCAAAAGTAAACGTATCAGGTGGAGTTCCCTCCTGCTGAGTCTGGTCCCATATGGTGAGGATACGGGTCGAACCATGCTGTTGCGGAAAGCAGGATGCTGGTAATCAATCCCTGTGTCAATGACTACAACAATTACGCCTGTCCGAACAGGGCTAAGGCAGGATTTCGCTGCACCTCCCCAACACCGGTCTGTTCAAGACTGACCGTAGAAGTGAGGGTAAATATATCCGGAAAGGTGTGATAGGGATAATTTACCAAATCACAAGTGTTTATGTCGGCAGTCGGAATATGCAGCAAGGAATGCCGGTTATTTAAATAGGTAATGCTATCATCGCTGGGAGCTGAAACCACTGGATTGGTAATGATTAAATCATAATAATTGTTATCCAAAATTTTTTTCACAGTTAAATCTCCTTGCTGTTACTGACAGCAGCAATCATGCAATAAGCAAAATGAGAGAGGCTGTCTAAAATTGGGATGTCCGGACAGTGATGCCGGGCTGATATGCATGTTAAATGATATGGCAGCAGACGAAAAAATATGAGAGATGGATTGGCAGATCTTCTGCAAAAGGAAAAAAACACCGGGAAGACTTGTATTTACAAGAAATCTAAGTTTTTTTACCAGGTCGGGAACAAAAGAAGAGGAATATGGAAGCCTGCCTTTTGAAGGCTTATTCCCGCAGCTTATGTTCGCTTATTATAATTGATTTCTCCAACGTTCCTATCATTTCTACGGAAATTGTGTTTATCACGGCCCTAAATGTCTCATTGCACTTAGAAACATCGAGATAAGCCCTTTCCAGCTTTTCTGTGGTATCCAGCTTTCCAAGAGTTAAATGGGGGCAATAAGGCTGTCCTTTGTTATACTCCTTCAATACATCGGAATATAGCTTTTCATGAATTTCAAGAATATGTTCCTTTCCTTCTATAATATTTAAAAATAAATAATTCCCCAATTCATCAAGCTGCTTCGAAACTCCATGGAGAGTAATTTCAAAGGGTCTGATATTCATAAGCTTTTCATTTAAATACCTGTTTAAGCTATCATTACTAATGTCGCTTTGGAACGGAAAAACTAAAGTGATATGCGGTTTAACAAGAGCGGATAATGGATCGTATTGATCCCTATAGAAATGAATCACATCCATGTTATGAAACTCTGGAAATATCATGATTGTCCTTGTATCCATATTGACGCCCCTTTCTAGATCCTCATTGCATGCTTCCTTTTATTCTGCCGCAGGTATGGTATGCTTGGGTTAATCATCGGCTGATCGCTGAAAAAGTTAATAGGGCCGGTAATAACAGCCATTTTTGCGGTTTTTCCGATTGCTTTACCGGCCATGGCCGCGGAGCGCCTGAAAAATAATCTTGATAGTTATGAGTATGTAAGATAATATATTATTTATGAAGGACTGGGAAAGGAATGCATTATGGAAGATAAAAAGTGGCTTGAATGGGTGGTTGAATTGCAGGCAATCGCACAGGCCGGGCTGTATTATACGAAGGATTGCTTTGACCTGGAACGGTATGAGCGGATCCGGGAGATTTCGGCTGAAATAATCAGCAGGCAATCAGAAATGCCTGTTAAAAAAGTCAAAGATTTATTTTGCTGTGAAACAGGATATCAGACTCCCAAGATAGATTCCAGAGCCGCTATTTTTAAGGACAACAGGATTCTCCTGGTAAAAGAAGCCGATGGAAAATGGTCATTGCCAGGAGGCTGGTCGATGTGAATTTATCGGTAAAAGAAAATATTATAAAAGAAGTCATGGAAGAAGCCGGCCTTAAAGTCAAGATCGAAAAAGTCATTGCCGTGCAGGACAGAGAAAAACATAATCTTCCTGTCTATGCCTATAAGGTTTGCAAAATTTTTATACAGTGCTCCGTTCTTGGCGGTTCATTTAAAGCAAATAATGAGACTACAGACAGCGGGTATTTTTTATTGGAAGAATTGCCGCCTCTTGCTGCGGAGAAGAACAATGCAGAACAGATAAAAATGTGTTTTCAGGCTTTTTCGGAACAAGACTGGAAAACAATCCTGGATTAGGTATCCGGCAGGTAGCTGCACTGAAATTATTAGGCTGCTGACCATAATATCAGGTCAGCAGCCTTTTCCATCCCAAATCAATTTCTTTCTTTTCCCGTTGCTTTCGCTCTGACAATTCTTATAATCCTCAATGTGCAGCATTTTTCACATTAGAGATATATTCAACCATGTTTTCATCGTCCTGCTTGCAGTAGCTATAACCCAAATGGCAGGAAATTTTTTTGTGCAAGAAAACGAAACAGATCACAGGCTGCAAAAACAGCATTCCAGAGATTTTCAGGATTGCCGTCAGAGTAGGTCTTCAAGTATTTTTCATATAGCTCCTGAGGCAGGTATTTTTTATAATATTTCCCCCACATTCCGGTTGAAACCGAAAAATCATGGTTCATGGCGATGTACCACTCTACCATTTTATCCAGCTGAACGTGTATGATCTCCGTGTACATTCTCATTGCATATGGAATCTGATCTCTTTTAATACCCTTTGCAACGTTGTTTAAACACCACCAAAATTCATTGCAGCATCCGTCATACATCTGTTTTGTGGGAGTTTTAATCCAGTAGCCGGTATCGCTTGACTGAGGTGTCTGGGGCAAGATATGATTTTTATCCAGAAAAGGCACTGTAAGGCTGTCGGAAAGATAATGCTCAATGGCCGTTTCTTCAGTCATAATGCGCAGATCAAGCCTATTTCCGTCTTTAAATAAAATGAGCCAGCCATATGATTTGGTAATGTCACAGCTGCTGCCCCAGCCGAAATCATTGGAATCCGGTTCCTGCATGACGGCAATCTCTCCAAAAACATTTACCCATGATTTATCCGATAAAAATGATAGTGTTTCCGTGACGACAAAAACAATGTCATAATCCTGATAAATATCTTTTTCAATAAGAGGATTTGCACGGGAACCATTCATGTATGCCGCTCTGATGCGTTCATCTGCTTGTGCAACTTTCAAGATCAAATCAAACATTTCCTTTTCACTGCGCATGGTAAGTTACCTCGTAAGATATAAATAATATGAATCTTTTGTATGGTTATTCTACCACGGTGCATTATGGAAGTAAATAAATGGCCTGATGAAAGAACTGCCGGATGAAGATGTTAACTGCGTTTCAAATTACCCAGTGTTACATCATGTGGTCATTGACTTTGGTTTGCACAGGTTTATCTGCCATAATTTGCAGACGGTTTTTTAATTATAATTTATCCGTCCAAAAGAAGGAGGATTTGTATAAGTCAATCTTTGAGTAAAAAGAATTTGATCAAATATGATATTATTAAAGGCGCTGGGATAATTGGTGAGGGATAGGAAGGAGACTTATTATAGAAGATATACGTTTAAAATGTTTGTGTTGATTGTTTTAAGTGAGCCTGGAATAGTGAGTCTGTGGCGGTAGATCTTATGAGAGTGGAGCCTGACCAAGAAAATTTTATGGAATCTCTTTCCATGAGCTTTTGTTTTATATTTGTCTTGGAAAAATGCCTCCTTTTTCTTGACAATTTTACAGTCAAATGGTATCATCTATGTTGTTGTCAGCGGGTATGGCGGAATTGGCAGACGCGCCAGATTTAGGTTCTGGTGGGAGACCGTGCAGGTTCAAGTCCTGTTACCCGCATGATTCATACTTTGATGAAAATACCGGAGTTCCTTGTAAATACAGGGAGATCCGGTATTTTATTTTTATCGGTAATACTTCTAATCCCTTGCCGTGTTACATTTTCAAGAATCATGATTATGAATTTAAATAATATTAATCGCAATGAACTCAAATTTATCCTCAATGTAACTTTAATATCAGCCGGAGAAAACTTTTTGACATATGCGGCTATAGACCGATATACCTGGCAGTCTTTGACGAGTATAATGCGGTCTTCCATCTTTCAAGCTTGCCCGTGGAGTGAGTAGCATCAGTCCCGGCATCAAAAGTTAGGCCAATGCGATAGATGTTTAACAGATATTCAAAGAACTTATATTGATTTAAAGTTATGGCTGAGGAATGAGCATGAAGAATTAGACTTCATAGTCTTTCATAGCTTGGCAAACTATAAAAAAAACGATTAATATAAGGAAGATTCTCAGGAACACAAACAAATGGCGCAGGTATAATGCTGAAAATGATTTATTTAATGGACGATATTAAATACGCAAAGATGAATATACAGGTATTTAAACTCTGTAATTATAGAAGAAAAAAACATTGATATGTACCATATTGTATTATATTTCGACCTTGCAATATAATGTTTAAAATATTAATTTGAAAAATTTCAAATTAAATGTTGACTTTTGTCAAATGCTTTGGTATGATATAACTCGCCGCTGAGAACGGCGGTAAATTTCTTCTAAAACACATCGATGAACGATGAAAAAAAGTTTTGAAGAAAATTCAAAAAAAGATTGACAGAAACAACCAGTTATGATATCCTATAAAAGTTGCTGCTAA
>BBDR01000027.1 GCA_001312405.1 Clostridium sp. NkU-1
GGACCTACTGGCGCTACCGGCGCGACTGGTGCGACTGGTGCACAAGGACCTCAGGGACCTACCGGGCCTACTGGCGCAACTGGTGCACAAGGACCTCAGGGACCGACTGGACCGATTGGCGCAACTGGTGCACAAGGACCTATTGGGCCGACTGGACCTCAGGGACCACAGGGAATTCAAGGACCCGCTGGACCAACTGGACCGACTGGACCAACTGGGCCTACCGGTGCTACGGGTGCAACTGGTGCTACGGGCGCTACCGGTGCTCAGGGACCAACTGGACCTCAGGGACCACAAGGAGCGACCGGCGCAACTGGCGCAACTGGTGCGCAAGGTCCTATTGGGCCGACTGGACCTCAGGGACCGCAGGGACCGCAAGGAATTGAAGGACCTGTTGGACCTACCGGACCTGCCGGTGCTACTGGTGCACAAGGACCTACCGGACCTGTTGGCCCTCCAGGACCATTTACTCAGTTACGGGGATTTGACCTGCAATTCACTGGAGGTACCTCAGTGGCAAATGGAAGCCCTGTAATATTCAATACCATTTTAAACAACCAGAGTCTTAATATCTCTTATAACACGTCAACAGGCGTTGCAACACTTAATGCAGAACAAAATTACTATGTATCCTGGTGGGTATCCACAGAAAGTGCAGGCTCATCCAATTATGTAGAATTTTCATTACAGATAAATGGCAGCAGTGGTGTATCTTCAAGCTCGCCAATCGTCAGAGGCCAGTTAAGCGGAATCGCCCTGATTACTGTGGGCGCAATCCCATCCACTATTGCACTCGTCAACACAACCGGGCAGACCGTAACTTACGGTGCAACCCCAGTTATTGCACACATGGTTATTTTTGAAGTATCTCAGTAGTAACTAACACAAAGTCATTTAAAAAATCTATGATTTTATAAAAATGTGCCGGAAGCATATGCTTCCGGCACATTTTTGCATAAACAGCAATATATATTCTCCATTGCTTTACATAAGTGGTGCAAACAGTCTCAACGCCCGTCCTGCAAACACCTCATACCATGGGTAACTTCTGCAATCTTCCATAGTGATTCTACGGCATTGGGCCAGAGTGTCATGAAAATCTCTTTGTATATCCTGTATCACCTCGTTCTGATACAGGTAAACCGCACATTCAAAATGAAGGTAAAGACTTCTGAAATCCATATTAATGGTTCCGACTACAGCCTTGATATCATCGCTTGCATATACCTTGGCATGGATAAAGCCTGGTATGTACTCATAAATCTGTACCCCGGCCCTTATCAGTTCTCCATAGTGAGACCTTGCAAGCAGGAACGCATATTTTTTATCCGGTATCCCAGGCATGATGATAACTACCTCCACGCCCCGTTTGGCGGCAAAAGTAAGAGCCTGGACCATTTCATAATCCAGAATCAGATAAGGCGTCATAATGTGGACATAATGCCTGGCAGAATTTATGATATCCAGATATACCTGTTTTCCAACCGATTCCTGATCCAAAGGGCTGTCCCCGTAAGGGATCACAAATCCATCCATGCTCAGCTCCAGGGGATAAAAATATTCGGGATCTCTTAAATATTTCCCATAGTCCTCAGGCTCCTTTTCAAAAATGTTCCACATTTGCAGAAACATCATGGTAAAGCTGGTAACGGCATCACCTTTCAGCATGACTCCTGTATCCTTCCAATGGCCAAAACGCACGCGCCGGTTAATATATTCATCTGCCAGGTTTACTCCTCCGGTAAAAGCCGTAAGACCGTCCACAACCAATATCTTTCTATGATCCCGGTTATTCTGGTAAGTGGTAAATGCAGGCTTAATGGGAGAGAACATCTTTGCATTAATTCCCTTTGCCTGTAATTCCTTTGGAAAGCTAAAAGGAAGCAGGGCCAGGGAACACATGCCATCATACATGAACCGGACTTCCACCCCCTCTTTTGCTTTTCTCTCCAGAATCTCCAATATGGCATCCCACATTTCCCCTCGTTCCAGGATAAAGAATTCCATGAAAATAAACCGCTTTGCACCCTCCAGCTCCTTCTTCATCTCTTTAAACATGGTTTCGCCCAGCGGAAAATACTGTACATTGGTGTTTTTATATGCCGGGTAATGACCTGAATTTTTGATATAGTAAGCCAGATTGGCATTCCGCCTGCTGATTCTGGACAAATCCTCCATGACCTTTGGGCTTTGGGCCAGATAGGTTTCCGTATTTTCTATATTGGCCCGCAGCCTTTTATTTGCCAGCTTTCCTACAATCTGCAGCTCCACAAACAGATAAAAAAGTGTTCCAAACACAGGAATCGCTGCAATCGGAACCATCCAGGCCAGCTTAAAGCTGGGATTTTCCTCTTTATTCAAAATATAAATGATAACAAATGCGCCGAGCAGAGCAAAACCACCATAGAAATAGGCAAGGTAGCGGCTTAAAAAGCGGTATGCCGTAAAAAGTATAGCCACTTGTACGATAAGAGAAACGACCGCAAACGTAGTCCGGCCAAAAATAATCCTCAGCATTCTCCTGATCTGTTTCATCCTGTGCACCTCCATGCTGCTAATTCAATGTAACATATCTTTTTAATTATACAGCCTGTCTCTTTTTCTTGCAACCTCCAGAAGGATCTGTACTCTTTTCAAAGATGTCAAAAACAACGGGAAAACCGCTGATACCGCAGTCTTCCCGCCACCTCTTTCTCTTCTCTTACCGTTCCAGTGCCTGCCCGATATCTTCCATAATATCCTCTGCATTTTCGATGCCAACACTCAGCCGGATCATGGACGGGTCAACCCCTGCTTCAACAAGCTGTTCATCAGTCAGCTGTCTGTGGGTATGGCTGGCCGGATGCAAAACAGAAGTACGCGCATCTGCCACATGAGTCACAATAGCCGCCAGCTTCAATTCATCCATAAACCTAACTGCAGCTTCTCTCCCTCCCTTTAACCCAAAGGAAATTACGCCGCAGGTGCCATCAGGCATATATTTTTTTGCCAGCTCATGATATTTGTCCCCTTCCAGTCCCGGATACTTGATCCAGGCCACGTCTTCCCTGGAGCTTAAATACTGCGCCACCTTTAAGGCATTTTCACAATGGCGTGGGACCCGAAGATGCAGGGTCTCCAGACCAAGGTTTAAAAGGAAGGAGTTCATTGGAGAAGGAATGGCCCCCAGATCTCTCATTAACTGGGAAGTTGCTTTCGTAATATAAGCTTTTTTTGCCAAACTTTTGGGTGTATACAATGCCATGGTAGGATTCATCAGGTGTGGTAAGCCCCGGATATTGTTCTGCATGGGCCTCCCAATCAAAATTTCCGCTGTCAACGATACAGCCGCCTACGCTGGTGGCATGTCCATCCATGTATTTCGTAGTAGAATGAGTTACTATATCTGCTCCCCATTCAAAGGGGCGGCAGTTAATCGGGGTTGCAAACGTATTATCCACGATCAGAGGAACGCCGTGCCTGTGTGCAAGCCTGGCAAACTTCTCAATATCAAGAACAACAAGAGACGGATTGCCGATGGTTTCCCCAAATACCGCTTTTGTATTGGCTTAAACGCCTTCTCAAGCTCTTCTTCCGTAGAATCCGGATCCACCAGAGTGGATTCAATTCCCATTTTCTTTAAGGTTACGGTAAACAGATTGGTGGAGCCGCCGTAAATCGTCGCAGAGCTGATTACATGGTCACCCTCCTGGCAGATGTTAAGCAGCGCATAAAAATTGGCCGCCTGTCCGGAAGAAGTCAGCATGGCCGCCTCTCCGCCTTCCAGCTCACAGATTTTAGAGGCCACTGCATCGTTGGTAGGATTTGCCAGCCTGGTATAAAAATACCCCTCATCTTCCAAAGCAAACAGCCTTCCCATCTTATCGCTGTCATCATACTTAAATGTTGTGCTCTGAAAAATCGGAAGCACCCTGGCATCGCCGCTTTTCGGCTGCCAGCCGCCCTGTATGCAAACCGTCTCTCTGGAACGCCCGTTCTGACCCATCTTTTTTCCTCCTGTAAACCTTAGTCATATGCTTCTCCTAGTTTAGCATAAATGGAGCTGGAAATAAAGTCCTAATTGCCTTATTGAATTCCCTGTTTGTTTACAGTATAATAGCGATATCATATAACTCATTAAAGGAGACCGAAATGGAAAAATCAAAGGTTTACTATACCAGCTTCCATACAACCTTTCGGGAAAACCTTCCCCAAAAGCTTAAAAGACTGATAAAAACCGCCGGAATGCTGGAGCAGATTGATTTTCAGAACAAATATACTGCCATCAAAATACACTTTGGAGAGCTGGGAAACTTATCTTTTCTCCGTCCCAATTACGCCAAAGCAGTGGTAGACCTTGTAAAATCCCAGGGCGGTAAACCATTTTTAACGGACTGCAACACCCTGTATGTGGGAAGCCGAAAAAAATGCCCTGGACCACTTGGATACCGCTTATGAAAACGGCTTTTCCCCCTTCTCCACCGGCTGCCACGTTCTGATTGCCGACGGCTTAAAAGGAACTGACGAAAGCCTGGTTCCATTAACGGGGAATACATAAAAGAAGCGAAAATCGGACGGGCTGTTATGGATGCTGATATCTTTATTTCTCTTACCCATTTCAAGGGCCATGAGAGTACCGGCTTTGGCGGAGCATTGAAAAATATTGGAATGGGCTGCGGCTCACGGGCGGGAAAGATGGAGATGCATAACTCCGGAAAGCCTCATGTAAGCGAAGAAACCTGTATCGGCTGCCATGCCTGTGAAAAGAACTGTGCTCACAGCGCAATCTCTTTCCAGAATAAAAAGGCCTCCATTGACCATAACAGATGTGTAGGCTGCGGCCGCTGCATAGGAGTCTGTCCTGTGGATGCCGTTGAGACAGATTTTGATGAGTCCAATGACATCCTCAACTGCAAAATAGCAGAATACACCCAGGCAGTTCTTGGTGACCGGCCGAATTTCCACATCAGCCTGGTCATGGATGTATCCCCTTACTGCGACTGCCATTCTGAAAACGATATCCCCATTATTCCTGATGTGGGCATGTTTGCTTCCTTTGACCCGGTTGCTCTGGATATCGCCTGTGCAGATGCCGTGAACCGCCAGCCGGTTATGGAGGAAGCATACTGGAAAAGCACGGCAGCCATCACCATGACCATTTTAAAGACACCCATCCCAACACGAACTGGAAATCCTCCATTGAGCATGGGGTGAAAATCGGTCTGGGAAATGGGGAATACGAACTAATTACACTTTAATACGACAAGGTTAAAATACGCCTTCATGGGGACCATAAAAGGGAGAGCACATCATTTTTGTGCCCTCCCCTTTTGTTTCCCTGCTTAATTTAAATTCCTGATCCGGCCAGTCCTGTACTGGGTTATATCTTCCCCTAACGGTACCTTATCCCTTCCGATCTGCCAAACGGAAAGCTCTGAATCCTTCATCTTTTTTTCAGGAACATTTTTGGCTATAATAAGCTCCGGCCAGACAAAGGTGGTTTCCGCTGCCTTTCCCTCAAAACAGATCCTGGAATAAGGAGTAAAATTCTCTCCGTAAACCAAAACATTGGAATCATTGTACACCACATGGTCAATGACGATATCATCAATTCCCATTTTAAGGTTTGTGGACTGGTAAGGATTTTCTCCGCCGTATACTTCACGTCCTCCATAGAGAATATCATATTCTAAGGTTTTCATATCCTTTAAATAGCTTTCTTCCCCTGTTTCAGGGCTGCTGAAATATTTCTGATGGAACCTCATCATAGTCCCCTCATGAATATCAAGCATGTCCAATACATGAGCTGCAAGCTGATAAGCCTCCACATTCTTTTTCTCCGCAGGAAGATTCATGTTATTCCAGATCACATATTCGGTCTGAAACAGGGAACGGTTCTTCATTTCATCCTCTGACCACTCAAATCCAGGCAAATGATCCCCGTACATGACCAGAACAATAGGCTCCTTCCTGGTCCGCAGGGTATTGACAAGGGAACGGATAAACTGATCCATTTCCCCGATCTGCTGGCAGTAATACTCAAAGCTTGGATATTTCCCATGCCCCTGAACGGAAATGGTATAGATAAAATCAGGGCCTTCCGTGGAATCCAGTGTCCTGATAATCTCTCCGGTGAGAATCTTGTCCTTACACCAGCCCGTAGGATTTCTTTCTACGTTATTCATATATTCAATGGGGGTAAAAGTATCAAAACCAAGCTGGGAAAACACCCGGTTCCGATCATAAAAAGTGGCTTCATTGTTATGGATTGCATGGGCGCTGTAACCTAAGTTTTTTTAAATCAAAGGCCACGCTTTCACAGGAAGTTTTCTTTAATACGGTTTTATACGGATACTCTCCCGGACCGAAAAAATCCAGATTCATGCCTGTAATCGATTCAAACTCCGTATTAGCAGTACCTGCGCCGACAGAAGGCACACTTAAATAGCCCCCCGGATAATTTTTGAAGCTGATGGAAAAACGGGATCGGATCATAATTTACCGGATTACTTTTCCATAAGGCAGGATCAAAAAAGGATTCCAGCTGGATCATGATCACATTAGGCTTTATGTCCTCAGACAGAGCATAGGTATTCTCCGGAACCAGCTCCTCATCCCGGATCTCTTCCATTGTCTCTGTCCCATACCCCTCCGGCTTGGAAATTCCGGTGTTAAACAGGGAATTGGAAAAGCAGTATGGAAATCCATAGCTTTTAAACGCCTCTCCGATATTGCCGAAATGAACTGCCACTAATCCTGTATTCATGGCAGCGCTTGTCAGTCCCAGCACCAGAACCCCGCTTATGGCTATAAGCCCTGCTCCAAAGCCGTACCGGATCTTTTCCTTAGAGATGGGCGCTTTTCGCCAGACTGCGGCTAAAAATATAACTGCAGACACAATGCCAGCCCCAATGAATATAATCTGCATCCAGGTAAAGTAAACCGTTGCCAGACTGACCGCATACTTCACCAGACGGAAATCAGCCGCAGTAAAGGGAGTGGTTCGGAAAATGAGCAGAATACCGTTTACCACTCCCATAAAAAGCCATATCAATGATACGGTAATGCATGTAAAAGCCTTGCGCTTCGTCACAAATACAATCGTAAAGGGAAGGGCGATGATCAGGGTGTTCAAAATAAAAACCGGAAAGCTTCTCCAGATATAAGAACCAAGCTTATCAGAGATTTTCTGCTGGCCAGTTCAATAAACACATTTATCATGGCGGAAAGCGTGAAAATCCTCCCAAGCCATTTGACATATAATTTCATGGTATACCTCGTTGCACCTTTTTTTCTTTTCAGAGTCGGATTTAGTCTACCACATTTTGCAGAAAATTTACATACTTTTTTTAAGCGGAAATAACAAAATAAAAACCGTTTTTTTAAGAGCAGTGGTATAACAAAACAAATAAAACGGTGAAAATTGAATCTTCACCGTTTTATAAATAATTTTCAGAAACGTTCTAAATAACATTATAATTTCAGACAAGTATCAAGCGCAATCCTCAAAACAAATTCTCTTATTTCTGTTTTGCTGTTAAAACTGCGGCTGTCCCATACTTCTCCGCCCAAATTATCTCCTGCATAAAGTATTTGTCCAAATTCAACACCGTTGTACTGGGCAACCGCCATATATGCAGATGCTTCCATTTCAACCGTTACACAGTTCTCTTTTTTTCCGCTGTTCAATTTTCAATGGAGTTTCTCTATAAAGTGCATCCGTTGTCCATGTCTTTGCCTTGATATATGGAACTTGCTGTGCCGTTAAAGTATTTTCGATGATCTGGACAACATAGCTGTTAGCCGCGATCTCTCTTGACGGCTCAATGTAGTGATAGGAAGTACCTTCATCCCTGATGGCCGAAGTTGGAATAATCAGATGTCCTACTGCTATCTCTTTTTGTAAGACTCCACAGCTGCCGCAAGCAATATATTTTCTACAGCCGAACGCAGTCAGTTCCTCTATTTGAGCTCCTGCTATAGGGGCACCAACCCCGGCTTGTGTTAATGCGATTTTTTTCGCCTTTGTAATCCAGTTCATAAACAGGGAGCCTAAGGGATTCTGTACTAAAGCTGGCAGCAATTCTATGCGGATATTCTTCAAGGATTTTTTTCTATAGCCTCACTAAAAAAACACAAAACACATTTTTCTGCTATATCAACAGGCTGAATCATACTGTTTGGCCTTATAAAGGCGTTCTTTTCTTCATCGAACTCAAGAATTGGAAATTCTTTCTCTATCATAGGTTCTTCTCCTACGCCAAATACAAGCTTTCTTTATATTTTACATATTTTATTTTTACCCTCAAAACGAATACCGGCACTGCTATTTGTGGACAGTGCCGGTATTGCTTTCTTATGTCAGCGGTCCCTAAGCCGGCCTTTTAAGTAATTATTCCTGTTCTTCTGTAGGTTCAAATGCGTCTTCACTAACCGTATTAATTCCGGCTGTCGGATTTACTTCCTCTGCAGGCGCTTCCTGTTCCATTTCTTCTACATTATCATCTTCTGTATCAGCCTTCTGGGCTGCTTCCTTTACAGGTGCTCCGCACTTTCCACAGTAAAAGGAATTCTTTGAAACCTTGGCTCCACACTCCGCACAGATATGGGTTCCCTCGCTTTGGCTCAATTCAATCTCCAGAGCGGCAATTCTTTCCCGGCTGGCCCTGACAGCTTCATAAGCCTTTGCATAGGCTTCCTCCGGCTCGCTGTTCGCTTCGTAGTATTGTTTACCGATGACCGCATAAGCTTCTTCCAGCTTCGTTTTTTTCCACACTGATCTGCGTCTTTAGCTGTATCGTCTCAGTCAGCGCTTTTGCCTTGGTTGCAACCTCTTTGCCGGTACCACTAAGTGTCTTTCCCAGCTCTTCAAAAAATGCCATCTGTGATTCCTCCTTTGACTTATGCTCCTACCATTTTAACTTCATTGGAAGAAAAAGTCAATGAAAGACTGCTTACACGTCTTTTTTTATCTTCTCGATCTCACTTTTAACAGACTCCGGCAATTGATTAAATGGGATGGTACAGGAAGTCTCGCTTCTTCTTCCTCCGGATTCCACGACAGCAGAAAAGCTGACCCGCTCCTCTCCCCTGCCGCCATAAGGATTCATGTTGGAATACCCATCGATCGCCCCATGGCTCATGATCTGCCTGATCTCCTCCTCATCGGTAATTGTCAGGTATTGGGAGTCTTTATCCTCATATGTGGATTGATAGCCATTGAACTGATAGGAATCAATATTGATCTCTTTTATATTTTCCAGGCTATTCCAGCCTTCTACGTCGACCTGACACTCTTTTAGCAGCTCCAGGGTGTGTGTAAAGGAAGGATAGACCGGATAATACCCTCTTGAAGTAACATCGCTGTATTTCCAGGAGCTTTGGATTTCTTCCCGCTTTGTTTCCGCCTCTGCCTGCATTTTTGTTAAAAACTGTATGGTGGCCATTGGATTTTCCTTTTGCATGGTTTCCACTTTTAAGCTTTTTAAATCCTCCTGATAAGCAAGGAGTAATTTTTCAGTCATGGCTTTCTCTGTCCCGTTTCTGTCATGGCTGACAACATTGGTCTGCTCTCCCCTGCTCACCCTTACCCAGCAGTCTCTTCAGGGGTCTGGACAAGGATGGGATATACCGCTTTCGCAAACTCCTGATTCTCAAAAATCTCTGCAATCTCCGGCCGTACTTCATCTCCGGACAAATGGTAGGAGCGGTAAATATTCTTGCCGTTTTTCAGCGTATATTTTATGGAAAAATTATAGTTTATGCTTCCATCGTCCCAAGTCTCATAAAAATCATTATTATGATGCAGCTTCTGGTTTCTGGCCACCGCATCACGCACCAGGGCCAGGACCGGCGCCGTATCCGTAAGCTTCATATGGCTAAATATATATTCGTCAGAATCCTCATACTGCCAGTAATATTCACCCATGGAATTCTGCTGTGCGCTTCCGTAAGAGACCCAGTAATTCACATCCGGCATGGACACTGCAACGGATTCAATGGAGTCTTCAGACGGTATATATCCGTCATACCCAAACAGATCATATCGGAAGCCGCAGAATATCACTGCCGCCAATAAGGCGCAGGCCACCATCTGTTTCCAATGGGAAAACAGCCTTCTGAATTCGAAATGATAAATGATCTCAATGACGCAATGTGACAAAAACATTCCGCAAATCAGTCCGAACACCCCCCAGCCTATGCTGGAATGCATGGACCAGAAGAAAATGCTTCCGCTAAGAGACGACAAAACCACAATGGGAATCCGGATTATCGGCATACTGATCTTAAAAGCCATAGCCCTTCCCGCCGCCTCTGAGCCTCTCTTTTTATATAGCCAGAAGGATAGGAGGGTCAAAACGATTGTCACTGCCAAAACCGCGAAAATCCTGACAGCCTGGGTTCCCCCAGAAGTCCCCGGCTGCAGCCGTTCCATATTCATCATGAACAGGACAAATGCGGAACATTTATCCATAAAGCGGTTAAATATATTCCCGCCTCCCCGGTAGCTGGTATAAAAAAAGTTGGTGTGGCAGAATTCCAGGACTCCTATCACACATATAAAATAAAATTGCAGTACCAGATTTCCAAGGATACCGACCAGAACATTTCCTGTTAGAATCATGGATATCACAGTCACCGAATACATCATGCAGTAATGGATCATAAACAGCAGGAATCCCGTAAAAGCCGTTTTCCATATCTCCCCGGGTGAAATGCCGTTTACTGCAATCACTCCCATGGCAATAACTAAGTTCACCCCATATACGGCCGCTGGAATAAAAATCCCATTAAAATAATTCACCCAGAACAAATGCTTCCTGTTTACAGGAATACCATGATAAAAATCCACCTTCTGCCTGGAGTGAAGATAAGAAAAGCTGGTTACCCCCATGATAAGGGACAGTAATATAATCAGTGCCGCCATCCAGCCGTTTTGAAAGCCCAGCCAGGATTCCAGACTGGATACAATATACGTATAATCAATAGTTCCTCTCATTCGCTCACTTAAGGAAAGAGCAATCCCCACCGGAAAGGTAAAGAAAAACACTAAAAATGACAGTGCCATGGACCAAAGGCGTCTTTTTCCATCTTCTCTTAATAAATTATAAAATAAGCTTTTTGATGTCATATCCTGCCACCTCCGTCTCACTAATAAATATTTCTTCCAGAGATAATGGGATGATCTCATAAAATACCGGCTGGTACGATTCCATCAATCTTTCCACTTCTTCTCTGGTCCCCCTTACTGTTATGGTATAGAGTTTTCCTCTTGCTTCTGTCTTAATGCGCTGCAGGGCCGTTAAGTCCTCGGCAGTCATTCCATCCTTTAAAACGCACTGCAGCTTATGGATGTTAAGCTTCATATCATCTAAATCCCTGGAAAGGAGTATGCCTCCCCTGTGAAGAAGGCCCACATGATCGCAGATATCCTCTAACTCTCTCAAGTTATGGGAAGCAATGATAGGAGTTAAATTTCTCTCAGACATATCATTTGCAAAAATGCTCTTTACCGCCTGGCGCATCACCGGATCCAGCCCGTCAAAGGTCTCATCGCAGAAAAGGTAGTCCGTATTGGCACATATTCCGCATATTACGGAAAGCTGCTTTTTCATGCCCTTTGAAAAGGTGTGGACCTTTCTCCGGGCTTCAAGCCCAAAGCTTCCTAAAAGATTGTGAAAGCGTTCCTTGTTAAATTGAGGATAGATCCTGCTGTAGAACTCCATCATATCAAGGGGCGAAGCGTTGTTAAAATAGTACTGGTCATCGGAAATATAAAAAAAACGGCCTTTTACCCTTTCATTTTCAAAAATCTGTTCTCCATCGATGGTAACATTTCCTTCATCAGGCTTTAAAATGCCGCTCAGCATTCTCAGAAAGGTACTTTTTCCCGCTCCATTGGTTCCAATAAGGCCAAATACACTTCCAGCCCGTATCTGGGCGCTTACATGATCCACTGCCACTATATCGTCAAATTTTTTTTGTCAGATTCTCTGCTTTTATCATCCTCTCTCTCCTCCCCTGTCAAATATTCCTGCCTTACCCATTCCTCAACAACCCATGTATGAACCTTATCCTCTGTCAGGCCTGCCCGTTTTGCTTCCTGGATCCAGCTTACAAGATCCTTTTTCAGCTCACTGTTCTTAAGCGCCCGAATGGAACTGGTATCCGCCACAAAGCTGCCTCTTCCTTTGACGGAATAGATGAACCTCTTCGTTCCAGCTCCGCATAAGCCTCTGTATGGTATTGGGATTAATGGATAAATCGGTTGCCAAAGCACGGACAGACGGCAGCTGCGCATCCTGTTCCAATACGCCGCATATCATAAGATCCTTCAGCTTTTCCACAACCTGCTCGTATATTGGCCTGCGGTCTTTATAATCAAGCAATATCATGTTCCACCTCCTAGTCTGTATTAACACTCTTAATACACTTAGTATAACAAAGAACCTCTGATCTGTCAATCAGAGGTTCCATTTTTTTCTAATTTCTTCGGTCTTCAACAATCAGGATACGAATGGCATCCTCTACATTTCTCCAGTTAAATACGTACAAAGTATAGGAGCATTGCCCCGTATATAGATATTAGAGGTTAAAATAATGCTTCCGCTATAAGCAGCACTGTTGGATACGGTAACCAGATAAAGGCCCGCTAATGTATACTGGAAGCTGGTTACTTCCTTATAATTCACATCAAGAAACGTTACCACTCCACCGTTCAGCACCACATGAACCTTACGGTTTGTTATGGATAAATTGCATGCACGGAAACAGCCTGATTTAATACCTCCATTGCAATACACATCCTCAATTTCCATCAAATCCAGTCCATAATCCGTATTGATGATTGCAACAGTGACTGCACGGTCAACTAAAACCGTGATCTGCTTTTCAAGATAAACATATCCGCTCTGCCCGCCTACGGTTATGGTCTGTCTCCCCCCGGAAACCCGGCCATACTGGCTTATTTCTCCGTTGTCCAGTCCATTTACTGCTAGCTGATTGCTTATATAAATTAAGAACGGATTATAGCCGGCTGCTGCATTTAAAAAGCGGACAAGGCCATTTTGATTGTTTTCACAGAGATAGCATGGGATAATTGGTTTGGGAAATACCGTAATAACAGAAGTCCCTGTGCCGCCAGGGCCTTCATTCGTAATAGGGAAATCGGACACAGGCTGTTCCTTTTCAAGATTGGGCGGAGGTACGTTCTCACTATTTTCTTCTGGCGGCTGCTCTCCTGTTTCATCCGTATTGTTTCCGTTTTCTTCATCTATTGGAAACCCGTTTTCTTCCGGATCTGTCATCGGATTCGGCTCCATATCCATATCATTTTGTGTAAAAGATAAAATTTCCATAGAAACCCTCTTTTATGATAGTTTATATAGTAAGTTTATTCCCGCATAAATGCCAGTGCCTGTCTTGTTTTAAATGTTCCTGTCTTTTTTTTGGGAAGAGTCTGTGAAACCACAAACAGGTTGATCTTTCCCAAAATATCCCGTTGCATTTATCAGTAAAAAAATATTAAAGTGTTATTTAAATGAATAGGTCATAAAATAATATAAAATTTTTATAAATAAAACTTATGTTGTTATAAAATTACTATATATTTTATTAATATTTTATGATATAATGAATATGCATAGTACAAAAGAAAAGGAAGGTAACAAAAAATATGAATGAATATGTAGCAATGTGGAAAAATTATTTTAACTTCAAGGAGCGCACATCAGTAAGAGGCTATTGGATGGCTGTATTGTTCAATGTCATCATTGGATTACTGTTGGGAGCGCTGGGTAACGTTTCGGATATATTCGGATTATTATCTTCAATTTATGGTATTGCAGCCTGATTCCCGGCATCGCTCTTGGAGTACGCCGGCTTCACGACATTAACAAATCAGGACTCTGGACATTTATTGCATTTGTTCCCTTTATTGGAGCCATTCTTCTTATCGTCTGGTATTGCTCTAAGAGCGTTGAAGAAGACAATCGTTTTGGTACAGAACAGGTTTAATTACTTATTTTTAGGAAACTATGCATCAAAAGGCGTTTCCCTGACAGACTTTTCTTCCTGTCAGAGGGAGCGTTTTTTATTGTTAATGCCTTTACAATTCAAAAAATCCAAATTTTATATTTCCCAAAAACAGGCCCGGATGGTTTCATCCGGGCCTGTATCTTATTATATGAAGATCAATTAATCATTACCGTATAAGGTAACCAGCTTCTGCAGGTATTCATACCGCTCTTTTGCATCTGCCTCATTCTTTGCAAATAATTCAGTTGCTCTCTCAGGATTCTTCATAGCTAAGGATGCATAACGAACCTCGCCCTTTAAGAATTCCTGATATCCTTCTAATGCAGGAGCCTTGCTGTCTAAGGAGAACTTCTTCTCAGCAGCAGGATTGTAACGGAAATTGTTCCAGTAACCGCACTCAACTGCCAGCTTCTCTTCTGTCTGAGCCTTGGACATGCCCTTCTTGATACCATGGCTGATACATGGAGCATAAGCGATGATCAGAGATGGTCCCGGATATGCCTCTGCCTCAGAGATTGCCTTAACAGTCTGTGCATAATCAGCGCCCATAGCGATCTGAGCTACATATACATAACCATAGCTCATGGCAATGCTTGCAAGATCTTTCTTTCTTGTTTCCTTACCGCCTGCTGCGAACTGTGCAACAGCACCTGTCTTGGTAGACTTTGAAGACTGTCCGCCGGTATTGGAATAGATCTCTGTATCAAATACCATAACATTAATATCTCTGCCGCTTGCAAGCACGTGGTCAACGCCGCCGAAGCCGATATCATATGCCCAGCCGTCTCCGCCGAATACCCACTGGGATTTCTTAGCCAGGAAATCCTTGTCCTTAAGGATGGACTTGCAGGTATCACACTCAATTCCTTCTAATGCTGCAACTAACTTATCGGTTGCGGAACCATTGGTTGCACCTGTCTCAAAGGTATCCAGGTATTCCTTGCAGGCTGCCTTGATTTCATCAGAAGCCTTATCGGAACTCATAATCTCTTCAACCTTTGCTTTTAAGCCGCCTCTGATGGCAGTCTGAGCCAGCATCATACCGTAACCAAATTCAGCATTGTCCTCAAATAAGGAGTTAGCCCATGCAGGACCCTGTCCTTTGGCATTTACAGTATAAGGTGTGGATGGAGAAGAGTTACCCCAGATAGAGGTACATCCGGTTGCGTTTGCAATATACATTCTGTCACCGAATAACTGGGTGATGAGTTTAGCATAAGGTGTCTCGCCACAGCCTGCACATGCTCCTGAGAACTCAAGAAGAGGCTTCTTGAACTGGCTGCCCTTAACGGTATTTTCTTTAAATTTGTCGATAACTTCCTGCTTGATAGGAAGTGTCTGGCCGAAATCATATACTTTCTGCTTATCTTCGCAGTTTTCTTCCATGTTGACCATAACAAGAGCCTTCTCGCCCTTCTTTCCAGGACATACGTTTGCACAGGAACCGCAGCCTGTACAGTCAAATGCGGATACAGTCACAGCGAACTGATATCCTGGCATGCCTGTCATCGGAAGAGTCTTCATCTCCTCAGGCTTTCTTGCTGCTTCTTCCTCAGTCAGAGCCACAGAACGGATGACTGCATGAGGACATACATAGGAACAGAAGTTACACTGGATACAGTTTTCCGGAACCCAGCCAGGAATAGTAACTGCAATACCGCGCTTCTCATATGCAGCAGATCCGGATGGTGTGGAACCATTGACATAATCGCTGAATGCGGATACAGGCAGGGAATTTCCTTCCTGAGCATTTACCTTGGACTGAATGTTATTAACGAAATCAACAACATCCTTTCTGCCTTCCTTGATAAGCTTGTAGTCAAGACCTTCATCCTCGCAGTTTTTCCAGCTTTCAGGAACCTCTACCTTAACAACACCCTTTGCACCTGCATCGATAGCTGCCCAGTTCTTCATAACGATTTCTTCGCCCTTACGTCCGTAAGTTGCCTTTGCAGCTGCCTTCATCAGTTCGTTTGCTTTCTCAGAAGGAATGATTCCGGTCAGTTCAAAGAATGCGGACTGAAGGATGGTATTGATACGTGTCTGGCCCATGCCGGTCTCAATACCGATCTTCACACCGTCGATGGTGTAGAACTTGATATTGTGGTCAGCGATGAACTTCTTCACCTGTCCTGGTAAATGCTTCTCAAGGCCAGCTGCATCCCATGAACAGTTCAATAAGAAGATTCCGCCGTCAACCAGTTCCTGAACCATGTTGTACTTACGGATATAAGACGGATTGTGACATGCCACAAAGTTAGCCTGGCGGATCAGATACGTGGATTTGATCGGCTTGTGTCCGAAACGTAAGTGAGACATGGTAACGCCGCCGGACTTCTTGGAGTCATAATCAAAGTAAGCCTGAGCGTACATATCTGTGTTGTCACCGATGATCTTAATGGAGTTCTTGTTGGCACCTACCGTACCATCTGCACCAAGACCCCAGAACTTGCAGTTTGTGGTTCCTTCCGGAGTTGTAACGATTGGTGCGCCTGTCTCAAGGGAGAGGTGAGTCACATCATCCACAATACCGATGGTAAACGGAGTCTTTTCCTTGTTGTCATAAACAGCAACGATCTGAGTCGGTGTGGTGTCCTTGGAACCTAAGCCATAACGTCCGGTTAAGATCTTCACCTGATCGAACTTTGTTCCCTTAAGGGCTGCAACAACGTCAAGATATAAAGGCTCGCCTAAGGAACCTGGTTCTTTTGTTCTGTCTAATACGGAAATAGTCTTAACTGTATCCGGGATAGCATCAACGAAAGCTTTTGCAGAGAACGGACGGTATAAGCGGACCTTTATCACGCCAACCTTCTTTCCTGCTGCCATCAGATAGTCAATGGTTTCCTCAATGGTATCGTTTACGGAACCCATGGAAATGATTACATGGTCTGCATCAGCAGCTCCGTAGTAGTTGAATAATTTATAATCAGTTCCGATCTTTGCATTAACCTTGTCCATATAGTTCTGAACAATTGCTGGCAAAGCGTCATAATATGGGTTGCATGCTTCTCTTGCCTGGAAGAAGATGTCAGGGTTCTGAGCGGAACCTCTTAACTCCGGATGGTTTGGATTTAATGCACGGCGACGGAATTCGTCAATGGCATCCATACTTACCATCTCTTTTAAATCCTCATAATCCCAGGTTTCGATCTTCTGGATCTCATGGGATGTGCGGAAACCGTCGAAGAAGTTGATAAATGGTACTTTACCCTCGAGTGCTGCCATATGAGCAACCGGAGTTAAGTCCATAACTTCCTGTACGCTGGATTCGCATAACATAGCGCAGCCTGTCTGACGGCATGCGTATACGTCGGAGTGGTCACCAAAGATAGATAAAGCATGGCTTGCAACTGCACGTGCGGATACGTTGATTACACCTGGTAACTGCTCGCCTGCGATTTTATAGAGATTCGGGATCATGAGTAAAAGACCCTGAGAAGCTGTATAGGTGGTGGTCAACGCACCTGCTGCTAAGGAACCGTGTACTGCACCAGCTGCACCTGCCTCAGACTGCATCTCCGTAATCTGTACTTTCTGACCGAATATATTGGTTCTTCCGTCTGTCGCCCATTCATCTGTTGCTTCAGCCATGGGTGAAGATGGGGTAATCGGATAGATAGCCGCTACATCAGTAAATGCGTATGACGCATGAGCTGCTGCATGGTTACCATCCATGGTTTTCATTTTTCTTGCCATTCTTGATTTCCTCCTGCAAATGTGAATAATGTATAAATTGGTTCCCGTATAGGGAAAGTGACCTGACATTATTATAACAATTATTCAACAAATTGCAAATATTAAAACAGGAAATTAAAGTATTATTTTCAAAACAATCCGATAAAAAGGGACTGGAAAGAATATTCTGTCCAGTCTGTCTGATTTTGTGTAGTTTTTAATTAAAAGGGTTGGGAGGAATAACATTCTGGCCTCCCTCACCGCCAGCTGCTTCTGTGGTAGAAGATGGTCCCTGAGGCTGGGTAGCTGGGTTTCCGGGGTTCCCGGCTTTTCACCCGGTCCCTGAGCCCCGCCGGAATTCCCGGTTGTCTCTTCATTGTGAGGTGCGGTGGTCTCTGTATTTCCCTGGGAACCTGCCCCACTGCTTTCAGGGGCGGAACTTTCCGGATTTGCGGGCGGAATGACCACTCCTGACTTATTCCGCTTGATGGTTGCCGGTTTTCCCCGGTAGGTACTGTTATGGAAAAACTCATCGCTTACCACAACGCCGTTCTTTTTGGTAACCAGGTTGGTCACCCAGCGGCTTCCCTTTGTCTCCGCCTTAACGATCTTTTCCTCAGTAGGCTGAAGGGTCTGGTCTTCCTCGTAGACTGGTGCCGGAGCATCTAACTCCGCCGTTTTCTTCGATGTCATGGATAATGTAACGCCTTCCTCCAGAATCGGAATTCCCACAATGGAGATTTTCAGCTTCCGGTCAGCAAAGCTGCTCCTGATGGCTACGGCAGTGGAAGAATTATTGACGAACTTCATATCAGGTCCGCCGTAGCTTACCATGGCATCCTCACCTGGTGTTACATAAGAAGGCTCGTAGCTGTGGGCATGGCGCTCAGTTGTCGAAAGACCTGCAAACACCACCGCATTATATAATGTGGAGGATACCTGGCACACACCTCCGCCTGGCTCTTCTACTAATTCCCCGTTCAAATATGCACCTGCGGGACGGTATCCCTTTGCAGGAGAACGCTCCCCTGTTGCTTTATTAAAGGAAAATTCTTCTCCCGGCTGCAGAATCAGGCCGTTCAAAGCGTTAGAAGCCAGTTCAATATTCTTATTCCTGGCACTGTTAGCCGTGGTTGTGGTTGAATAAGTGCCTATGACCTTATACATTTCCTTTGCCTGGGCCTCGGTTATCTTAGGGGCAACTTCCTTCCCATCCGCCTGGATAACTGCCTGGAAATTCTTAGCCTTAAGCTGGGTTAAGATGTCTGATGCCAGCTTATCCTGATCAATCACAACTCCGTTCTTCTCTCCGGAATAAATAAATTTTCCGGTATCTTTGTCAAATCCTGATATAGAACCGTTCTTGGCCGCAACATCCCATTTTCCTGCAATGGCTTTTACCTCTGCCTGAACGTCCTCATCCAGTCCGTCAAAATCAAGGGTATAGCTTTCCTTTGGTTCCCCTGAATATATCTCTTCAAGCAGGGAGTCTATCTTTTTGTCCAGCAGATTCTTAAGTTCGTACTGGTCTTCATGATAGGTGACCTTCATCTCCCATGGGTACTTCTCTTCAATGGCAGCCCGGGCTTCTTCCCTGGACATGCCGGTGATGGTGATTCCCTCCACTTTAACTTCTTTCTGTAATTCCGGCTCTGAAACGGTTGTGGGATTTACCTCCGTCTCCTTTGCCTTATGGCCTCCAATAAGCTTAACAGCCGCCATAACACAGATAAAAGCAATAACAGCCAAAATGATTCCCAAAAGTATCTTTGTAATGTTATACTGAGGCCCTCTTTTTCTTCTCTTTCCCCGCCTTTGCTGATAGGAGCTACCTGTTCTATAGGCCTGTCCAGTCCTGCGGCTATTTTCCGATGCACTTTTGCCGCTTCCATTCCGGGAAGAATAGGCTCTTCCCCCACCTTTTTGTCTGTTATCTATTTGATTCATTTACTTCACCTTTTTACATGATTTTGTATCTTTACATTGAGTAGTATACCATACTTTGTGGGAAATGCTATTACGATTTTATGAATTTTCTTAATTATTTTTCGTCTTTTTTTCTACATTTTACAGAATGAAAAAAAACATGTTACTATAGTGTTACTAAACTATTTCATTTTGGAGGTTTTTTTATGAAATTTGTCGATTTGCATGTTCATTCCAATGCTTCGGATGGCACACTCGCTCCCTCTGAAGTAGTAGCCCTGGCTGTAGAAAAGGGACTTGCGGCCATTGCACTGACCGATCATGATACCATTGACGGTCTTTCGGAAGCACAGGCCGCCGCCGCCGGACTTCCAATTGAAATCATTCCTGGAATTGAACTCTCCTGTGTGTACCAGGGAGAAGAAATTCATATTCTGGGGATTTATGTCGATCCCACGAACCAGGAATTTATCTCTGAAACAAATGCTCTTAAAGAAATTCGAAACAAAAGGAATGAGGAAATGATACGCCGCTTCCAAAATGCCGGCATTTCCATCACATTAGATGAGGTAATGGCAGGAAATCCTGACACAGTCATAACCCGTGCCCATTTTGCCCGGATTCTTCTTGAAAAGGGCCATGTAAAGAACATGGACCAGGCATTTAAAAAATATCTGAACTACAGCGGTCCTTACTGTCCCCGCAAAGAGAAAATCACTCCGGAGCACGCCATGAAAATCCTTACCCGATGTAAGCTTCCCCTGTTTTGGCCCATCCATACCAGTATCACCTGGGTGATAAAAGAACGGAGGAGCTGGTCCGCTATTTAAAGGACTTAGGGCTTCACGGCCTGGAGGTCTACCACTCTTCCAACAATCAGTATGAAAGCGGTAAACTAAGAAAACTGGCAAGGCTTTACGACCTTTTCCCCACAGGCGGCTCTGATTTTCACGGGAGCAACAAGCCTGATATCAGCTTAGGAGTTGGACGGGGAGGCCTTCGGGTAACCGCACTTCTTCTTGACGACATTAAAAGGATACGGCGGGAAAAGGGCCTTTGACCCCCTCCAGGCCACCGGCTTCCATCAGCCGATTTTTCCCTCGTCCATAAAACGGGCAAGCTCTATTGCGTAATATGTAATAAGGATATCGGCTCCTGCACGGTATATGCTCACCGCCGACTCGCATACGAGCTTTTCTTCCTCAATAAAACCGGCTTTGGAAGCCGCTTTTATCATGGCATATTCCCCGCTTACGCTGTATGCTGCCAAAGGAAGGTCATGGCGGTCCGCCACCTCCCTTATAATATCCAGATAAGAAAGGGCCGGCTTTACCATTAGGATGTCGGCTCCTTCCACCACATCTAACTCCACTTCCCTTAACGCTTCTTTCCTGTTATGGTAATCCATCTGATAGCTTTTCCGGTCTCCAAAAGACGGGGCGGACCCGGCGGCTTCCCTGAATGGTCCGTAAAATGCGGAGGCATATTTGGCAGAATAAGCCATAATCGGCACATTCACAAAGCCTGCTTCATCAAGAGCCTGCCTCATGGATCCGATCCTGCCATCCATCATATCGGAAGGGGCCACCATATGAGCTCCTGCTTTTACATGGGAAAGAGCGATCCTGTTCAAATATTCCAGGGTCCTGTCATTATCCACAGATTCTCCGTCCAGGATCCCGCAGTGGCCATGAGATGTATATTCACACATGCACACATCCGTAACAATGTATACCAAAGGATAATGTTCCCTGATAAAGCGGATGGCACGCTGTACGATTCCTTCTTCATCATACGCCTGGCTTCCACAGACGTCTTTATGAGCCGGGATTCCAAACAAAAGGACTTTTTCCACACCGGCCTTTACCAGCCGGTCCATAATCTGAGGGAGCCGGTCCACGCTGTAGCGGTATTGGCCTTCCATGGAAGGGATTTCTTCCACAATTTCTTCTCCCTCCACCACAAACAGCGGATAAATAAGGGATTCCTTTGAAACTCTGGTTTCCCGTACCATTTTTCTCAAGGTATCTGATGCTCTTAATCTTCTGGGTCTGTATATCAAATCCATATCCAATCAATCCCTCCATTTTATTTTTACAGGCGGTGAGCCAGGCACAAAAATGCCTGCATTCCTGCATCTGGTGAATGCTGCAGGGGTCAAATATCCTGTCGTTTCCTGTAAGTTTTTGGCCCTGTCCTATTATACACCCTCTCAAAGAAGATTCAAGTAATTCTTGCAGCAATGGAAAAGATTGCTTATAATAGTATCCATATAAAATGAATCAGAAACGAGGTACTGCTTTATGGAAGAATTCTATCAGGCAATCGAAAAGGCCATCCGCATGACCGGCTATAAAGGCCCGGTGGACGGAGAAGAAATCTACGACGAGATCAGCGACGAAATTGAGGACAAGGAACCGGGAGCCTATGTATTTATGTCTAAGAAGACGGAGGACACTTTTTTTTGAATACAAAATACAGATTTTCGAGGACCAGTTTAATTTAAGTGCCATTGACATCCACACTGCTGATCAGGTTTACCACGCAGACTTTGATTAAGCCTGCCCTTTAGAAAGCCACAGGTCTGTCAGGGAATGAACCACATTTCCTTTGCAGCCTGTGGTTGTTTTTGCCATGGCAAGAGAATTGAGAACTGCCTCCTCCGTCGCTTCTGCCGCAGCCGTAAAGGCCGTCTCCAGAGCGTTTTCTTTTAGAATCCGGATGGAAAGCAGTTCTTTTTCTGTCTGCTCTGGTATCCGGTTTGCCGTGGTAAAACCGATCATAATATCTCCGCTTCCGTGTCCCATATAGGAGCCTGTTCTGGAAAGTCCTACTCCTGCCCTCTTTATAATTCTCTTTAACTGGCGGTCTGAGACAGGAAGATCCGTGGCTATGACCGTCATAATCGAGCCTCTGTCCAGAGCCTGGGGCACCGTTATCCGGGCAATTTCCTTTCCAGCAGCCCTTCCGCCTACCATCAGGTTTTCCGTACTTCCGAAATTGGACTGAACCATTACTCCCAGGGTATAGATTTCTCCTCCGATTTTAAACCTTCTGGAGGCTGATCCGATACCTCACTTCTTCCAGTCCCACGACCCTTTCGCTGATGTTATTTAAAACAGAATCATTGCATTCTCCCACCACAGGATTGACAGAAGCCAGCTCTGTTCCCTCCTGCCTGCACTGCTCAAGCATCAAATCCACCAGGGCATCGTGAACCTTTCCTACGTTTAAGGTGTTGGTGAGGGCGATAGGCGTTTCCAGGGTACCCAGCTCTTCCACCTGAATCAGACCCTGGCTTTTGCCAAAGCCATTATGTATATAAGCAGCTGCCACCAGCTTTCGCCGGAAGGGATTATCCTTGCAGGGCACAATGACAGTGACTCCTGTTTTGTGGTCCCTGGTATCAATTGTGGTATGTCCAACCAGAACACCTTCCACATCGGTAATTTTATTAAGGGGGCCCGGAATGAGTCTTCCCGGAATGATGCCATATTCCCGTATCCTCTTCATGATCCTATCCTCTCTTTTTGCTTTTATGTTCTTATTATGCATTAATAATAACGGTTTGACTTCATTTTCTGTTTTTTCCATCTTGTACCAGAGAAAGAACACTGCTATAATGAAGCTGTAGTAATAGACAATCATTTCGCGGACATTTCAAAGGAGGAATTCACATGAAAATTCAAAATATCACTGATGTAGAAAATTTTTCAAAGTTATCGAGCAGTGCAAAGGCACTGTTGAGCTGGTTTCCGAAGAAGGGGACCGGATCAACTTAAAGTCCAAATTAAGCCAGTACCTTTCCATGGCCACCATATTTTCCAACGGCAGCATCATCAATGAGCTGGAATTGGTAGCCCATGATCCGGAGGATGTGGAAAGACTCATTAAATACATGTATCAGGGCGAATAACAAAAGGAGGGATTAATCCCTCCTTTTGTTATTGTACCTTATTATGTTTTGCTTTAGGTCTCTTCTTCTTTTCCAGCCTTTCATTTACGATTCCCCGAAGAATGGCATACACCACGGAGCATAGAGGAATAAATACCAGCATTCCCACGATTCCCATGGCGCTGCTCCAATGGTGACGGCAACCAGAACCCAGATGGAAGGAAGTCCCACAGAGTTCCCCACTACATGAGGATAGATAAAGTTTCCTTCCACCTGCTGAAGCACAAAAAAATATGATCAGGAAAATAACTGCATCCAGAGGCTTTACCATCAGCATCAAAAATGCCCCGATGGCACAGCCGATAAATGCCCCGAACATTGGTATCAGAGCTGTAAATGCAATCAAAACGCCGATGAGAAGTCCATATGGGAGGCGGAAAACCGACAGGGTCAAAAAGAACATGCTCCCAAGGATGACCGCTTCCAGGCATTGTCCCGTAAGAAAATGGGAAAAGGTTTCAGAAACCAGGGTTAAGATCTTAACGTCCGCAAGGTTACCTCTTCCGGAAGAAAGGCCCTCATCAGTTTTTGAAACTGACGTGACAGAGTCTCCTTCTGAAGAAGAATATAAATGGCAAAAACCAGGGCGATTACAAAGGTGGTCATTCCGCTTATAATAGAAAGGGCGGCTGACACGGTAGATGAAAGCACTGTCCCCGCTCCTGCGGTTAAAAATCCTACCACATTTTCCAGGAAGGACTTCCAGTCAATCTGAATGCTGTTTATATAATCTGCGACTTCAGGGTTCTGGGAAAACAGCCTCTCCGCCTCCTCCTTAAGACCTGTAAGAAATGCCGGAATGCTGTTTTGCAGGCTCATAACCGTTTCAAAAAGCTGGGGCATCACCACAAAAGTAACAAGCAGCAGGAGCCCGATTACAAACACCAGGGTAAGGCAAAGGCTTAACGGCCTGCGGATTTTGCTCTCTTCCTTTAACGGCAGCAATTGTTCGATTCTTCGCATCGGTACGTTGAGGATAAAAGCCATGACACCTCCCAGAAGAAAAGGCGAGATAAATCCCACCAGCTTCATGGCCAGGGCAAATAAGTGAACGTAATTCCAGCCTGCTACCACCACGATTACGGTGAATATGATCAGGCCACGTATTTTTTAATTGAACTGTCATTGAATTCCATTATTCTCTCCTTTTACGACTCATCCTCAAAAGCTTTTCTGATATCTTCCGACAAAGCCTGAAACGTACCCTGAGCCATAAGGCGCTCCCGCCTCCCCGGCCGTTCAGCTTTCCATTCAATGCTTTGCTGAGCGCTCTCATGTCCTCCTGACCGCTTCCAAGGGCATACTGATAACCCCCATCCTCACCGGAACACACCAAAACAATGCTCCCCTTCTTTCCTTCATAAAGCATAGTGCAAAACTGTCTCAGCTGAACCGGAGATAAGTCACGTTCAAATACCAGAAGAGGCTCAGCCAGTTCCGGATAATCTCCGGCCTTTCTCTCAAGAAGCTTCTTGGATAGCTGGCCAATCCTTCCATCCTTTTTTTAACCCTTCTTCTTTCAATCTGTCAACAGCCTCCAGGAGACAATCTGGTTTTGCCGACAGCAGGACTGAAATGCCGGATACTGCCTTCTGTTTTTTGCGGTAATCCTTAAGAGCCATCCTTCCGCACAGCATGGTCACCCTGACACCGCCTTTATAATGAATCATCCCGGTCACTTTCAGAATGCCGATTTCTCCTGCAGTCATCACATGAGTTCCGCAACAGGCACACACATCACCTCCCGGAAATTCAATCAGCCGGACTTGTCCGGTCAATTCCTTTTTGCTCCGGTAATCGATGCTTAAAAGCTCCTCCTTTGACGGATAAGATTCAAGAACCGGGATATTTTGCCAGATGAGTTCATTCACTTCCGTTTCTGCCGCTTCTATCTGTTCCAGGGTCAGGATCCCGTTAAAATCAACGGTCACCTCATCCTTTCCCATGTGAAACCCTACGTTATCAAGGCCATAATTCTTATGTACGATTCCTGACAATAAGTGCTCTCCGGAATGATTCTGCATGTTGCAGAACCTTTTCTCCCAGTCTATAATTCCAGTCACCCTGCTGCCCGCCTTTAATGGCTTATCCGCAATATGGACAATGCCTTCCGGCCTTTCCCTGACATCAAGGACTGCTGCCGCCCCAAGTGTTCCCATATCAGCCGGCTGACCGCCTCCCTCAGGGTAAAAGGCTGTCCGGTCCAAAAGCACTTCAAATAAACTGTCCTTTCCCTGTCTGCAGCCAGTTACTTCCGCTTCAAATGTTTTAACATAAGGTCTGTCATAATATAATTTTTCCATCTTTTGCTCCTCATTTCTCTGTTGTACTAATTATACACAACAATTGGATAAGTTCAATCATAACAAATCTAAAATTTTAAGAAAAAATGGAAACAGTGGCAAGCTGACATTCATACACTTACATTGTAAACAAATTATTTGGAGGAACCAATATGAGTGATCTGGCAGCAACTAACTGTGGGTGCGGATGCGATTGCAACAACGGAGGCAACAGCGGATGTGGATTTAATCTGATTTGGATTATCCTTATCCTGTGCTTCTGCGGCGGCGGCAGCGGCGGTTGCGGCGGCGGTTGTGGCGGTTGCGGCGGCGGTTGCGGAAATGATG
>BBDR01000028.1 GCA_001312405.1 Clostridium sp. NkU-1
GTATATGAGCCTATAGCTTATAGGTGATTTATTCCCAAATAATCCCCTTTGACTTCCAGAATGTTTGTTCGTATGCTTATGTCAGGAGGTGGTAACATGCAGAGAACATGCATTCTTGCCCCAGACATAAACAAATGCCCTCACTACAAAGCAGATACTGGGAGCTGTGTTACCAATAATAATGTATGCGGATTTTTTATGGTATTGGAAAGGAAAGAGAAAAAAAGCGGAATACAAAAGAGAACCTAGATGGTACGAACAGTATTATAATAGGTAAGAATCATGGCGGGTCCGGAATACCGGATACCCGCCGCAGTAGTTTATAAAATCCAACATGGATTTCGTTGTTACTCTAGGAAATTATAAAAACAGATTCTTATCAGTAAAGAATATTATTTTTTTTATAAACAAAAAAAAGCCTCTTAACGAGACTTTTTCTATTTCTGCTCGCAAGGAGCATTGTCTTTTATTCTGCCGGTAAACGGCTTTGTTGTTTAATGTAACATAATAGTACATTATTAATTAATGATTGTCAAGCCCTTATACTAATCTTTAATTAGATTTGTATAATATTTTCCTATCCTACTATCTATTGAATCTAATTTATCGTTTGATAACTTTATATTACTTAAAACGTCATTATTAGTCTTTGGATTGTATATTCTTATTTTACTAACCGTCGTTAATTGATTTGTTAAAGCAATACTGCCTTTCTTCATCTTCTGAACTTCCAACCGCATTTCTCCCAACAATTTTATGCATTTTTTTACTTCTTCAATTTTAGTACCCAGTTCTCTAATCTGTTTAGAAGAACTTTCCAGACTTACTGTAGTCTCAACTTTAATCAAACTTTCTAACGCACCTTGTAATTCCTGTAAATCTTCACTTAGTTGCTTATTGTACAAACTTATTTTAGAAGACAAATTGGTAAATAACTCATTACCTAAATACACCTCTGTATTATGTAGTTTTTCAATATCCGTCCATGGTTTCACCGAGGTTAGTGGTACTACTGTTAATACGGGTGAATAGATAGAATTCTCCCTATCCGTTACTACGCAGTAGTGCAAGCCACCTTCTTCACTTCCTATATTATACCCGAGATGCACCTTAATTACTTCGCCTCGCTTGTACCTTCTCATTTTATCAGGCTTAAAATCCTGTTCAAAATCTAAAAAGGTTATATAATCTTCTAACCAATAGCTAAATTTATCTGCTTTATTTTGGATTTTGGAATTATTTGAAGCAATTAAATTATTCATATAATTCTGAACTTTTAATATAGCTTCGTCTCTGTGTTTTTCCAGTTCTTCTTTTGTTTTTATTTTACTCATGTTTCCCCCTAATTATTTTTTTGTTTCATTCCCCTCACTCAAACTGAGTGAGGGGACAATATATGCTTGTAGAAAGCTTTGACTTCTATTCTGCCGGTAAACGGCTTTGTTCTGCATATATTGTTTATATACTATGCCAAACAAAGCAAATATATGATTACCAGATAATACTAATAGTAATAGTCAATAATCTTTTTGTCAATTATAATATAAATTTTCTAATTTATCATTAATTACACGTAAGCAAAATCCATAATCATAGAAATTCAAGGATTAGGATTGTGTATAATATAAGACATGATCAACGCTTATAGAACTCTCCTATTCCCTGCACCCCCACCTGATCAGATACATACAAGGCGCATTCCAACGGATGCCCGGCTCTTGGCTCAAAATAGAAATCTTGGCCATCAATTACCTGCCAGCCAGTGAGCGCGTACCCGTCCGGATTAAAACGGTACTTATGGCCATTGATGATCTGCCAGCAGGACTTATAGTAAGTAGTCTTGGAATCAGCATACCACCAACCGTTCTTATCATGATTCCATCCTAAAGTATATTCTGCAGGAGCTTCCAGAGCCGCCTTAAACGCGTCCCAGGTATGCTGGGTGTGATTCCATACATAAGGGTTCGGGCAAATCTTCCCCGTTACATCATGATGGCGTATCACCCGGTCCGCAGGTATGTTATATTTCTCCATCAGCTCCTTGGTAAGCTCAATGGCCGCCTGCACCGTAACGTCCTCAAAATACCAGTCCCGGCTTGTGTCTGCCAAATTTCCACTGCTATTTCTTACACACATTTCAATACCAATACTGTTCTGATTCCTGCATTCCGGGTGGGTATAACCATTTGAGGTGCCGCAATGCCACGCAATGTTTTGATCTTCAACAGACTGCCAGACTTCTCCGCTGAATCCAACGTAATAATGGGCGCTGGCACCAATATACTGAGAGGCATAGTATTTACAGTTTGCCTCTGCTCCTCCTAAGGCCCCCACATAATGGATCACGATGTACTTGATACGATCCGTAGTGCCGGCATTATAATTATAAGGTGTAAGTAATTTCTTGATCTGCATATTGATCCTCCAATCCATAAGAAAAGGCCCAGGATTATCCCGGGCCCAAAAGTTGTGATGTTACAACAAGTTATTCTGTTACTTCTGCTTTCTTTTTCAGTACGTCTATGGCTTTCACCAAAATGGACGGAAGCGGCAGGCCCATAAGCCCGGCATTCTCCACGATGGAGATAAGCTCGTTTGCCATGAATCCAATAATCACCATGTCCCGTATGTAATTGGTCCCGATGGCCAGATCCAGGCGGTAGGCGATCAAAACAAATAAGAGGGTCATACACTTGCGGCACAGTCCTTTAAAGCCGGCTTTTGATTCCAAGGCGCCTGTCTCTGTCTTAGTGCTCCTCTTAAAAATCCCGGCCACTGCAAGGCCGGAAAAGAAATCAATGCCCATAAAAAGGACCAGAGTACCGATCCCGGTATCCCAGCCCCCAAATAATGATGCTATAAAGCTGCCCGCAGCTCCTACTATCGTACATAATATATTTTTCACTCTCATTTTCCTCACTCTTTCTCATATTCTTTCCCGGTGATATCCCGGAACTCGTCCCCTGTGATCCATCGGCCTACGGCGTTATACACCCATTGTATAGGCCATAATTTTGCTTCGTAAAAGCTTTTTACAATTTCAAACTTACTCATGATTTTATACCCCCTCTACGTCAATGCCGTTCATCATGGACAGATACGCTATCTGGGCATTAAGGCTGACAATCTTTGCTTTCTGTGCCTGTATCTCGTCCTGTATTGTTGGAGTCCTGTACTCAACGATAATAACGGAGTCCTTTACTTCCTCATATTTATAAATCGGTTTTTCATCATCATCGACACCTGCCTGTACCTGTTCAATGCCAACCGGAAAAGAAAAGTCAAATGTCGATCGCCCTGTATATACCAGATTGTCTTGCTTCCATTCTTCTACACCATCTTCATCATATTTAATAACAGTGGAATTTTCCGTAAGATTTTTGTGCATATCCTTAATATTGTTTGAACCGATGATGATGGCAACCTTTGCAGTGTACCCGGTTAAATCATTTAAGCTGCAACTGCCATTTGCAATGTTATAAGTCGTGTTTCCTATTTTAATGCTTTCATGTTTCATAAGTTTATTCCTCCCTTTTAATTATTTGTTTTGTAGCTTGCACTAAAACATGGAGATATTGTTCCTGCGTTCATATTGACCGCGGGAACAAATATAATATATCCCTGCGTGTTCATATAGCAGACCTGTGTTCTTGATGGACAGTCAGTAGTTACAGCAACACTAGAAAGAGAACCTATTGGCACTGGAAATCCTGGTATAGTATATTGCGTACCTGCGGTTAAGTTTGTAGTAACTTCAATACGCAGATTCACTTCTATAATCGCGTCACCATATATATTTCCATGCCTAACATAACCACCAGACCGTGTTCCCCATGTACATGATAAACCAGACTCAATGAGGTTCGATATCTGTGTACCTCGTTCATTAATAAATGTACCACTAATATCGTTAGTCTCGTTGCGTGCTAGTCCTGTAGGTTGTGCACCAGTCTTATGTATTGTTGCACCATATGCGGCTGACAAGCCATAATCATTATTAACCGATCCTGCCTGATCCCAATTTTCCGATAATACCGTACTATCGACAGTTTGCAAGGCAACATTACGGTTTGAAATTCGACAGCATGAAAATCTACCTCTTGATTCTCCGATATATATACCAGCCTTAGTTCTAGCAGATACTGTCGATTGACAATACACCATCGTGACTTTATGACAGCCCCAGATAACAATCACCGCATCTTCTGCATGAGTGCAGACAAAGCCGTTCACATATACATAAGAACTACAATACTGCACCGATATTGATTTTACATTACAGCCACCATCTAACGTATTCTTAGACGCACTGTTTATTATTATCTGACCACCAATGAATGATAATATATAAACATGTTCGTCATATGTACCATCCGCAACCTCTATAAATGCTCTATATCCATGTAAATCTTTTGGAACCATATCAACAGCATATTGAATATTCCGATATGGTTTTTCCTGAGTACCGTCACCAGTTATATCCGAACCGGTTGTTGACACATAGTAGGTCACATCGGATTCCAGAGGTTTTATGTTTTTAAGAAACCTCCGTACTTTTCCTAAAAATCGTTTTATGCTCTCCCCTGCAGATGGAATCGGGAACTTTGTTTCAGTTTCGATGGGTTCCAGGGTTTCCACCACGGTTTCTGAAATATCGCCGCCGGTAGCCTCCACTCTCTCCAGTACGTCCTGAATCGTAGCGGTTCCAGAAGGGTGCACCGTGACATTGAGCTCTGCTGCATCCTGGACTACGCTTTGAATATTGTATATATAGGAAGTGGGGGCAACTCCATTATATTGAGGCATCTCGTCTGGTGTCACTGCAGTTACAATACAAAAAAAGGACCTCTTGGGTCCCGTCCATCGCATATAAACCTATGTTATGTATATAGTAGGTTTTTTCAATCTCTTCATTACTAAAAAGCGTCCGCGTCTGAATCAAATTGTTACTTAAGATGTTACTTAAGACTTTTGTTTCAGGATAGTCCATGACCTGTTTAACACCCTGCAGATCAGTCAGCGCCTTAAAATCCGTGCTATCCGGATACTTATAATCTGAGGTTTTGGCCTTTGTAATATCTAACTGAATCTCTCCGGCCACGGCCCTGGCGATCAGATTTTCACCCGCAGCCGTTGTAATTGCTTTGTTATACTGTCCCATTATGCCTCCTTAAATTGTTGTTATCTTTGTGCCACTTACAGTGGTTCCAATATACAGACCGCCTTTAATATCTTTTGTAGCTTCCTGGCTTGCAATAATCTGGATATGGGCCGGAATGATATCCCACAGAAGATCATACAAGAGATTTAAGGCACCATACCGATCGGAAGTAACCTTGATGGTTAGTAAGCAGGTTTTGCTATTGACAGAAAGAATGTAGCCATCGGCCCCGTAAAGCTCTGCCAAACGGTTCTTAAGGAATCCGATCGTAAAGGGAACAACGGTATTATACCTTTGCAGGATTCGGCTTTTACGGTATTCTAGCGTCTCCCCTTGATACGAGATGCCAAACCGTTTTTCATAAAGTAGAATAGTATTTTCATCTGCAGTCTGAATAAAACAGTTGTCCCTTACCGATCGAATGTTTTCCTCTACTGCCTCCAGCCCCACCTCTTCGGCTTCCAATAGCCTGTTAAATTCCAGAATATTCTTAAACCACTCCGGGAGAAGCATCTTTAAATCAACCGCCATTTATCGTCACCGTCCCCAATACTGGCACTTGCTGCACAGCAGAAGTCTCTACGCATACCACATCCGATGCGGCTCCATTTATAGTAACGTCAGTTACATTCACAATTTCAGGAATGGTAAGAATTGCATATATAATCCTGGACACATACACGGTCACGGCATATTCTATTTTTTTGGCTTTTAAGCATGGCACCCCAGGATTGCCGGACTGATTCTAGGTATTCTTCTATCTTTTCCTCAATCTGACTTTTATAAGTTACTTCCCCGTTCTGTATACTGGATAGAAATTGAACGGTAAGGGAAATATCAAGTTTCAATTCTTCACCGGTTCCGATTGTTACCGCTGCCCCGATCGGGGCCAGCCCGTATCCATTGGGGGAGGGTTCCGTTTCATCATCTTCTGGGGGACAGATTGCATTTTGTACCCGATCAATGAGAGTACTGCCCGCAGGCTCATAATTACCATCTAAGATACTACATAGCACAGTTCCTCCTCCCTGCCATGCGGGGTATATCTGCACTGCCCCTACCCCTTCAATGGCAAGAATCGCATTCCGGTATGAAGCAATGTTTCCGCCAAAGGTGGCAACATCAAACGTAGCAAAGTACCGTTCTCGCAGGGAAGCGTCCGTTTCTTCTTCCGTTCCTCCAGAAAGCAGCTCTGTAAGCTGAGCTGAGGTGAGCCCCGTCACATAATCAACTGCAACCAACTGGCCGGAATAATTATTTCCGATCTCTCCCGCAGTTTCACATTCCATCTTGTAGCCGTATCCTACTTCCGCCTGATCAATAAATTCCAGTACCTTATATGTAAGGTATCCGCTTCCGGTAAGAGCAGAAAAACGAGAGCCTACAGGTACTTGAATATTAAAGATGCCTTTTTTTACCGCCCTGGTGGCCGCTTTTCTTTCAAGGCCCCGTTCCGCAACCAGCATGTTGAGCCAAGCCCCTTGGCAGTCTCAGCGTAAGCATTCTTCTGAACGGAGTCTAAGTCCAGATATAACCCTTCCAGATACCAGCTTTCAGGACCAAGAGCGGTCTGGATCATGGACCCTTCTCTTTTATCTATTGTATCTGGCACACGGTTTAACTGAGCCGCCAGTATATTTGCATAAGTCTTGTTGCTAAAATCATTCAAATTTCCACCTCCCCGGGGACAATACCATACACGGTTTTGATATCAAAAGTACATTTCAGCGTCCCCAGCTCCGTGGTATCAAATACAAAATTACCTACCGATAGGAAACGCTTATCAACAGAAAAAGCCTCTTGAATACGCCTTTTTAACATACTGGCCACGTATTCCGGAGCTTCCCAATTAATTTCTTTAATTCTCTGCCAAAATTGGAAGTATAAATCTGATTCTGGTACCTTTCAGTATCCAGTATGATTTCCGCGGCCTGTTTCATTGCTTCCAGGCCACCGCCTACCCTTTTAATGGTACCGGTACTTTTATCCACCAGATAGGTTTCCGTAGGGTATTCCCTGCTTTCATTTTCGTAAATATCTGTGCTTGCTGATTCTGGTAATGTTGCCATCGTATCACCTACACTTTCGACATTGCGATATAGTTCTGGCCGGCATTGGCTTTCAATACCAGCACCTTATCACCAGGCTTTATGCCTGGATTGATAATAACTGATTCTCCTTGCACCGTTACGGCACGGTACCGTAAACTATCTGTCAGAACCGCCACAGGTTCCGTTACAATCAACTGTGTGGCCTGGATTTTTAGTGCCAGAGGAGAAACCGACTCTACGGTAGCATAACCAGTATCCAGTAGGTCCATAGCTTTCACGGTGTCGTTAATAATAGACTTAAGTCTTTCAAGCAGTTCCATTTGCCCGCTCCTCCTAAATATTTATGATTTTGGCCTCGATCTTCATAGTGTGATCCCCGTCTGAAAAAGTGTGTTGTACTTTATCCAAGACTAATCGATACCCGCCCGTAAGCTCCGGAATTTCCTTGATTTTAAAAGTAGGCATTGCTCCTGCCCTAAGATTAGGTGCTCCATCAACGCCATCTACCGATATAGTTTTCAGCACCCGGTCATAATACGCTGCCATAATATTTCCTTGTTGGTTAATCTGCGCTTCATTCAAGTTTTCATCTACCTTTACGTACTTTTGCAGGAGCCCCCACTTCTTAATAGTAGTACTATCTTTAAATATGTAGGTATCTTCTTGCCCGGTTTCCTTATTTGGGCGGACGAGCTTTATTTGGTTATAAGTATCTGAATCAATATCAGATTTGTAGGAATAATCCGTTAAGATACTACCATTACCAATAAGAATATCAGATGTCATATTCTTAGCTTCTTTGAGAGACAGTTTTCCAAAATCATCGTAGAAAACAAAGATTTTACCAGTATTATATTGAGTTACTTGCAAGCCATATTCGATGATATCCAAGCATTCTGTATTCTCCTTTGTAAGAGTAGGTATGACATATCCGGTATCTTCCAGGCCTCCTGCCTGTAACTGCATATCCGTAGCAATCTGTTGGATTATCTCCCCTAGCCGCTTTCCCACAAAGCTATAACTGGCTTTTGCTTTTAAATATCTAAGCTGATCGTAAGCCGTAACAGAAACAACACCCCACCGATCCTGCTCAATAACAAAAACAAAGCCCAGGAAAATTTCTTTCCCATCAACATAGAATTGAACCTTCGCACCCTCTGTAAGGTTGATCGGTTTTTCTTGTAAGTAAGTAAATGTTAGCTTACCAGCACTCCCGTTTCTATTTGTAGTGTAAGTGATTTTTTTGTGTAACAGGAGCATAATCATACATTGTATTTGACTCAGAATTGAAAATCAAAAGTTTATAACTCATCCTGTCACCTGCAGTTGATCTGCCTTAATCCATCCACGACTCCCGCCTATCAATATCGGATAGGCACGGGAAGCGTCTGGAATAATCCTTGAAACTGTTGTTGTCAAGTTGTTTGCTGTGCCCGTGGGCTTATCTCCATAACTGCTGCTGAAATAAGTCCCGTTTGCAATGACCGTAGCCCCTACACGCAATTCGGGGGCTGATGATAGGGGCCTTGGTTGTTCTTCCACCTGGACAGTCCCCGTGGCAGGCTGTTCAGGCTGTGGAAGCGCGATCTTGATCGGCGCATAGTCGCGATACTCCTTAAACTTAATCTTATAATACACGTCGCCAGCTTCTCCACCTTTTTCGGTTGTTTCAAAACTATCTATCAGTGCACTTATATTTGTATCATACATGCGGCTGCCCCTGGCATCGTACCGGCTTATCACAAGATCACATATTTCCTTGTTGTCCCTTGCATCCAAGATTGCCTCCACATAATCTCCAGGCTCCGTCCAATCGTGTCCGTAAATAAGCGGATCGTTTCCACTCCCCGGGAAATAAGATTCCCAGGACACCTCCATAAGGGACGGCAACCTGGGAACAACAATCTCTCCCACATCTAAAATATCGTAGGTCTTGTGATCAGAAGGATATGAAACAGTGTATTCTTTTGGATTGACAGGAAACTCTATGGTGTCTCCTCCTACATCCGCAAAAAAATTTATATTTATTTCGCATGGCACCTCCTATGCATTCACGACATTACTACTAGAAGCCTGCTGTGTGCCCAATACATTACTTAATGCGCTGAGCATGGCGTCGACATCAGAACCTCCGCCACCATAGTTATTTTGGTTCACGGTTGCATTGGTCTGTGGTACTGTAAGATTCACCAAGACCACATATTGCCGTTCCGACAAGTCCCGCAGAAGTTTGATATTCTCATCAGCGATATTCACCTCCTGCTCAATCTTACCTACTTTTCCAACCTTTTCAACGTTCCCAATATCGCCCATTCCTACGACGTCGCCCATTCCACCTAATTTTCCGGTGATGCTATCAAGACTGAAATTCATATTGTCCATTTTTTTACCAAGAGAGGCTCCTAATTCACCGCCTTTGCCAGCAGTTGCACCGGTATCCAATTTTGTCATTCGTTTTATCGTGACAGCCTGCTCACCAAATTCATCGTCTACCCAACCACTTAATTTATTTCTAAAGCCTGATACGGCTCCAGATATGTCTGTTTTTAGTAGCGCGTCGATCGCATTGGCGACTGTCTCAATCTCTCCCAAGATCGTGTCAAATAGACCATGTATAAGATGTGCGATGGCGGACGCAGGATCATCAAGTACATTTGCAAAAAAACTCAGCAAAAACAGCAAACAAATTCCACAAATCAGCTACCATGTTATATCCCACTGCATATATAAAGCCGAACACAGTACCTACTTTCTGTCCTATCTCTTCAAAGGTAACACCGGCCTGCGTGATCCCCAATATCAGCGCTCCCACCAATACAGCAATCAAAATGAATGGTAACGCCGCAGCTATCCAGCCTGCAAAAGTTGCCAGCCCAGAAGCCAATCCCACGGCACCTGCTATTGCCAAAGCAACGCCTATCCCAATCAGGATGGGATATATATAATCCCAGTTTTCAACCACAAAACTCGCCCCAGAAGCTAACAGATCAATAGCGTAGCCTGCCACATCAGCTAAAATCTCAATGGCGCCGATAATTCCCTCTATAGCTTCCTTCCCTATGTCACTGTTTAAAAACTCATTCATTTTAGCGAGAACTTCATCAAGGGCATAGACACCAGCATTTTTGATCAGGTTCCATGAGTCTGCCCATGTCATTGGTATGCTCTCAAACTGCTCATTGATCTTATCCGTGGCGCTTAGCATGGCCTTTTTCACTATATCCGCGGTAATTTGGCCGTCTGCCGCCAAACCCCTGATTTCACCAATAGGTTTACCCAAGTAATCAGCTATAGTCTGTATTACGTTAGGGGCTGCTTCGAATACGGCGTTTAACTCCTCACCGCGCAAGACTCCAGATCCCAATGCCTGGGTAAGCTGCAGGGAGGCAGATGCAATTTCTTGCTGACTGGCCCCTGCAATCTTGAACTGCTTATTAAGGTTTTCAGCAAAGGCAAGAACTTCGTCACTGCCTGAAAAAGCGTCTCCCGCTCTTTGCCCCAGCTTCGCGACCACATCCGCCGTAGCAAGATAGCTTGTTCTGGTTCTCTGGGCCGATAAATATATCTTTTCCTGAAGCTGCTCCGTTTCTTGGAGACTGTTATTCAGGGCTTCATTCCCCTGACTGCCTGTATCGGTTGCAGGAGGCTGAAACCCCTTATTCATAAGGTTTAATCTGGCGGTTGTTTGTGTCATTTCATCGGAAAGACCAAATAATTCTTTTCCCATCTTAAATCCAGCCGCAACCGCTACCACTTTTTTTATAGTTGATAACAGCTTGCCCGCAGAGCCATCAGCCTGCTTAATCTTATTATTGTGACTTTCCTGCTGATTTGTGGCCTTTACAGAAGTAGCTAATATCTTTTTCAGAGTCTCATTGATTTCATTCATTCCCTGAACAGCCACATATCGGGAATTGTCGCCCATTTCCCTTATTGTCGCGTTGAGACGGTCCATTTGCGCGGCAGACTGTGCACCGGCCTGTCTCATGTTTGAAATAATTGCACCTGTAGCCCCTCCGATGGACCGACGCATAGTCATTTCCGTATTTGTAACAGATTGATCAATGCGTTGCATCTGATTTACCGCAGAATTTCCAAGGTCAAGGAACCTGGAAAAAGATGAACTGAACTGATCACTAAGTATAAACTCTTCTCTTATCTCTCCCATGGCTCCTCCTTTACTTCTTGGGGCGGCTATTGATTTCTTTTACTGCCATCTGGTACATTAATATTTTTTCATTATCAGAAAGATCTGCAATTTCGTGGGGAAGTCGACCGTGATTGACAAACATATAGTAAGCCAGCAACGTGTCCATGTCTCCCCCGTTTAGAAGTTTTTTTGCCTCTTCTATTTTCTCCTTAGGATCCACCATATCATTTAATTCTAAAATCGCATTGGATAAGCGGTTATATTCTCCTACACTCAGCATCTGGGAAGGGACATCCAAAGGATCTTCTGTGCCGTAATATTTACATATTTCCTGATTGCTGAAATCCGGTTCCTGGACGCAGGCAAGGACCAGTCTCTTAGTATAAAGAAGGTTATCCAGACTCTCAACTGAATTGCCCTTTACACTTGATGTTTTCCTGCTCATTCGTGCCAGTTTCTCGTTTTCTTTCTGAGATATGGCCTTAATCACAAAGGGTACCGGCTTTCCCTCATCATCTTTAAACCGATCGGAAATGATAACTTCCTTTGTTACTCCTGTTACCGGTGGCTGTAAAAATGCTTTTAATGCGCTCATAAATTAATTTCCTCCTATTCTCCCAGCTGAGCTGGCGCTGAAAATGCATTAAGGACCTCGATATTCGTAAAGCTGAATGCAATGTCCATGGTTAAAAACTCTGTATCTGCGTCAAGAATCGCAATGGGGAGCTTCTGCAGCTTCACATTATATAAAGCCACTGTCTGCGTCCCCACAGTACTTCCTTCATCATCATTCGTAATCTGAATGGTGAAATAGGGAAGCTTTCCGGATTTCAAATAGGACTTAAGCATATTCAGAAACTCAGGCGTCCCATAATACACCGTTGCCGATCCGGTAAGCGATACGCCAGAAGTTTTTTTCTGGACAAGGTTTGTACCGACTACCTTAAAATCTGATTCCTGAAACTCGGCATCGGCCTGAATCTTCTTAAGCCCAAACATTTCCACGTTTCGGCCATCAATCACGCAAAGGCCCGACCGGCCTTGCCATTCAAGGCGTCACGTTCTAATAAAAAGCCCATAATCTACCTCCTTGTTAATCTGTAAGGGTTGCCGTGATGTAAATCTTTTCAACAGCTGCCACCGGTTGAATTGCAAGCGTTATCACAACGGCGTTTATTGCTTCTCCCGCTTCCACTACTACATCATCCGCAACAAAATTCTGAATGCCTCCGTTTGCCTGGATCTCGTTCAGATATCCAACAATCCAAGCCTTAAGTAAATCACGGCCTGCGGCATTGTTCTGGATTTTACCTATGTAATTCTGCGAAAAGTTCTTGTATATGTCGTTTGCAACAGTATCCATGGCGCGGATCACCTGATTTAGGCTGAATGCCTCACCCTTATCCGGCGTGTAAGTGGTAAGGGTGTTGATATCAGAAACCACTTTCACACTTCCAAACTCTTCAAAAAAATACAATCTGCCCTTTATTCAGCGCCTCATCAACTTCCGTTGCTGTTAAACGAGGGGAAACATTCACAGCGTCCGGATACTGTGCATATACCAGGGATTCACTGTAATTTGCCCCGGCCTCTGCTCCACCAACCCACCAGGTTGCCTGTTGAGGGGTAAGCGTGGTTCCGTCTGACAGTACTACCCCATTTTTCACTGAAATGACGGCATCAGAATTACTCTCAACACCCGCCATAACAGCCTGACACTTCTTGCCAAGATTATCCCGCATCCGTCTAATGAAAGCCACGTAAGCAGCCTGTACAGTGCTGTCAGGGCCGTCATAAATCAATATGTTAAAGGTGTAGGGTTCTAGGGCTGTCAGAAACGTGGAATAGGCTGCGTTGTTCACAGTTCCATCCGAACCCCCTGTAAGGGCTGTTCCTGCACTGGCCGCTAAATCTCCCGTCCCTGAGAACACAACCCACTCATTGTCTTGCAGGTCTGCAACAACCTTACCGACCTGAGTGTCCTTGACGGATCCGTCAACAATGGTCTGTACTGTAAAGCTACCCTCATTATCCGGATCAGCAACAACGGAAACAGAGATATCATTGCCCCTTACACCGTTATGCTTTGCTGTGATTATAAGCGGCTCAATGGTTGCGGCCGCTTTTGCCGCGCCTGTAGCGCCTGGCCGGTATAACATGATCTTCGCCGGTCCCTTGTGTGTCCGGATCCTTTAAAAATCTCTCTCAAAAACAGGGCCTTATTGTTGGTAGAATCATATCCGATAAATGGAGTGAAATCATCACCGACATTAATCGTCATGAGCTCCCCCTCTGGTCCCCAGGACAACGGCTCGCAGATCGCAACGACACCCCGGTCCCCTACGCTGACAGCCTGTGCCATACTTGACTTTACATTGATATACACACCCGGCTGCTTTTTGTTTTGACTGGTCCACGTTCCTCCGGCCATCTATTTTCCCTCCTTCTTTCCAAAAAACTTATCTAATATTTCTTTTGCTTCTTCCACGGTGTACTCCGGATCTGGGAGCAGCGCCCTAGCAAAATCCTGCTGATAGCTTGCAAATCCTTTACTCTTAAGCAGGACTTCTGTTTTATACTTAACTGGTGTCTTCTTATTCGACATCCTGTTTTATACCTCCTTCATAGGATTCTACTGATTCAATGACAGGCGTGTTGTCCGGATAGGAAACGATGGCCTTAACGGTGAACTGATAATGCAGCTCCCCATCGTCAATCTTCCATTCCCGGTCATAAGTCCGTAGCTTTCCGCCCTCATAGGGAATAAACTCCAGGCAAAGTCCAGCTGATCAGCAACAGATACCAGCTGATCATGGGCATCCGGATCGTTTCTTTCAACGAGATACACCACATCAATTCCGATATTCCGCATATAACGGCGGCCTACTCTGTTTTCCGTCTCAGTCGGCATGAAGAATATAAAAAGCAAGGAACATCTGTCCCCTGCTGATTTGGATTGCTATATACTGAAACATCCGGATAACTTTCTTTCAAGGCTCCACCTATGGAGTCTAATAACTGTGTAAGCGTAAATTTCATTTAAAATTCTCCTTCACCCGCTTATCAAGTTCCCGTCTCACAACATTTTTATAACGCCCTATGGCAGCCTGCTTCATGTATTTACCTTGAACATAAGGGGTTTTTGTCCCCACCGTAATACCACCAAGGCTGGGATCTACTTTTTCAAGCATATTGCCGTTTACAATCAGGCCCGGGACAAAATGCTGATCCATACGATGGCCGTCATTTACATAGGAAGAATATTGCATATTGTTTGCAAGAGTGGTCCGGGCGCTACTTCCAGTCATAACCGGCTTTGTAATGCTATCCAGCTCCCATGCCTGCGCCATATCCCCCGATCGGTGCCGGTTCCGGATATAGCGGATCCGTTTGGCGGAGTCAATTCCGTAGCCCGTTCTACCGCTGCGATTGTGGCTCCCTCCAGAACTTCCTCCATAATCTTAGGTACGTTCTGTCCCTGCTTCCGAAGCTGTTCCAGGCGCTTCCTGGTTGCCTGACCAAAGGTTGACATATAAGTCCCTCCCTACTTTATTACTTCATCCATCAATAGGACCGCTTCTTGATGCTCCAATCCGGAAAGCACTCCGCCAACCGGATCATAATAAGGCTGCGGCAGACCGGCAAAGTACCGCTCAGGTTCCCGATTGCTTCCTAAGAGTCCGCCTCTTACAATCATAAGCATATCCCCTGCCTTTAAATCCACTGACACATCACAGGCCACTTTATCTGTGGCCGTAGCTGTGGCCGCTGTCTCCTTCCAGGAAGGACCGTTCCTCTTTGTACTGTAGACCCGGCACGAATATCTTTATAAATCTCTTCCCGTCGCTTTTTATCAACATTACCAACTTTATAACTAACGTTTCGGGAAATGCTCATGGAATCCGTATACCAGTTTTCAAAAATGGGATTATCAAATAACATACATACCACCCATTCCAATCATACGGGCCATAGTTACAAGCTGCTGGCCGTACTGGGTCGCGTTCCAAGATCCCCACTTTGCACTGGCTTCTGTGATAGCTTCGTTGTCATAGCTGATTGTCGTATCTCCCATAGTGGCCTCTTTCACAAGACCGGTCTGCTGACCGGTTGCGGCAGCTCTGGCCGGAGTAACAGATCCATCGGAGTAGGTCTTTAAGTACAACGCAGAGAAGTGAGCCACATAAAGACCAGCTGCGTATCTCCATATATCTCCGTACCGGCTGGGTAAAATGCTGGCATTACTGTTGTTGATGAATACCTGCAGCATGGGATCAGGAACCAGGCTTATGATCTGGTTCTCTGTTTCCTCTCCCTGACTAATCTGCTTTTTTTGTGAACTGAGGAAAATCAGTCAGAAACATTTCCTTTGTATAGGACCCAATCTCACCTGGCTGCGGCATGTTGGCCGCTGCGGATATTAAACCATGAAACTGCTCATACATGCCGTTTCCTCCTTATTCTTCCCGCTTATCAGCGACGGCGGCCTTTACCTCAGCTTCAACATCTGCCTGCTCCAGTGCTTTGTCTTTCTTGGCTTTAGGAGTGGCAATGGACCCGTCTTTTATAGCTGCAAGCACTAACCAGTGTTTTGCCACCCAAGCCGGGACCTCTCCGATATAATCACGAGGAATAAGGAATTTCTTCTCTCCCTCGCGGATTTCAAAACTCTTTTTACTGTTTATAAACATAGGGGTCCTCCTTAAATTCCGTCAACATAGCGCATGATATTCTCATAGAACATCTGCACCTCGGAAATGTTTGCAAGATATGCGGTGTCATAGCAAAGATTCGTTGCATTCGGCTGAGTCATTGCTCGGTTAAGCGGCGCCAGTTCGTCCATGGCAATGAAGCGTTCTGTATTAATGTAAACCACCATTCGGTCAGTATCGCCTGCACCAGCTCCCTTGCACCAGGAAGCCCCGCCGATATAAAGCTCTGTTCCATTTTGCTTGGAAACGTTATTCTCCAAAAGGAAAGTAAGGATCGTCTTTTCTGCCAGATCGGAAACTCTGGTCGTCGCAAGGTAATTGAACTGCTCGTAGGGCATCAGGATATGATTGGGAATGGCACTCCTGTCATATTCCGCAGTAGCCCATACTGCAAGAATGGCATCGTTGATATCCTGTAAGATCTGATCTGGAGTTTTGCTCTTAAAAGTCGTCAGGCTGCCGGTTCCGGTGGAAGCTGCGTTTGCTGTGGTCACATTTGGATTGTTGATAAGCCCGGTAGAACCGTATTTCTTGATGCCAACATAAGCATTGGCATCCATGTGCTTATCATAGGTCATTCTGACGCCGTCTCTTAAAATACTTTCGTAGCTTCTCCCGGTCATATTGCCACGCTGCATATCCACGAACATGATACGCATACCAACGGAAAAGATGTGGGTTTTGAAAAGCTCTTTGTCAAAATTTGCCTGCACCATGGGGATTCCATTTGCCCCACCTGCATGGACCGGGCCGTCCTCACTGCCTCCGGCAACTCCGTATTCCACATTCATGGCTGACACATATTCAGCCCAGCCGCCGCCTACACGGACAGGAAGATCACGGCCATATGTAAAGCTGGTAAGCGGCTGCCGGATCGTATTGTCTCTCTTTTCCAACTCCGACTGCAGGAATGCCCCGCCGTTTGCAATGGCCGCTGCGTCCATGGCCTGGAATTTCTGTGGAGCCGCAGCTCCGGTTGATGGAGCAGTTACTACGCCCGCATCAAATGTACCCATATTCTGATATTTCATATTGAATTGTCCTCCTTATGCTCTGTTGCAGGATAAAATCCTGATTTCTGCTACACCGTTTGCGTCCTTTTCTCCATGCCATTCGCAGTTTGTAAGCTCCACTGTTTTTCCGGTATCTGCTGAGGCTTCAAACCCGCCAACAACACCAGTTGGAATGGCTTCATTAGCCACTGTTCGGACATAAACCTTTCCACCCAACTTCGGGCTACCTACGTTACAAAGTACATTAATACAGCCACGCTTAAATGCACTGGTCGCTTCTCCTGGTTCATACTGTCCAGCTGACTGGGATAAATAAGAAGTGGCTGACTTAAACTCCCTGGAAGCCACACCTACAAAGTCAACAGCAGTATTGCTGGCTCCAAAGGCCACAACATTGCTTTCACTGTCATAGACCAGAGGCGTGCCAAACTTTACAGCGGTGGTTCCGCCAAGCGGGTGCGTATCAATAATCATATCCGGCTGCCTGGAATAGTCTCCGGCATATCCGTGTGTCATGCTCTTTCCAATAACCTGTCCTCTCATTATTTCTTACCTCCATTCTTGTGTGGGTTCATAGCATCATAGGCCGACTGGCAGGCATCTAAATCAATGCCCGGCTGTTTATCTGACAGCCTGGCCGCATTCTTCTGGGTGGTCGCCGCTATCTTTGCGATATCGCTCACAGAATCCTTATCCGTTAAACAGGCGATAAGTGAATCCGTGACAGCCTTTTTGTCGGTGGAATCCTTAATACTTGCGATCACCGGGCGAAGCTTCTTTATAACTTCTGCCATGACGGCTTATCAGCGGTACCAGTGGCTTTGTCAAGTTCCTCTGCAGGAATCACCTTTGCCTCAGCACTGGGAGCCGATTCTTCATTTTCACCTGTAAGTGTCTTAATTAAGCCGTCCAGCGGGTCCTGATCGGCTTCTGGCTCCTTTTTAGCAGAAAGTAATTCTATGAGTTTATCCAATTTTGCATCAACGCTGGAAAAGTCTTTTACCTCCTCCTTTGTAGGAGCTGCCGGTTCTGTTTTCTTCGGATCTTCCCCCAATGCCTCCGCTGCGTCATCCGCCATAGTTTCAAGTTCTTCCGGTGATGCATCTTTTGCCGCCTGGGCAAACAATTTAAAAAATAAACTATTCTTTTTCATGCTACTTTTCCTTTCTGGCCGCTTAGCTCTACATTCTTTTTTTGAATCTAAAATCGCAACATTCTTTCCCGCCCTGCCCCGTGTGACTACTGCCACATGATTCCCACGGATATCGTGCTGCGAATAGGTTCCATCTCCATTATCAGAGTAGCTGCACTCATAACCGCAGCTGATCTCTCTCTTACCTTCCTGCACCTCTCGGATCAGGGTTTCATCCTGGACGTGCAAATCAGCCACCATGTGACCCTCCCACCGCCCTTCGCCTTTTCTTACGTTCTGAGCGTGGCCCTTTGCGTAAAGGCTGTATGTTTCTGGTGTCAGAAGCTCTGGCGGGTGTTCGTTGGTTACAGGCTTCCCCTCAAAACTGGACAACGCCGCTTCGGAAAACACTTCTTCCGGTGAGCGCAGCACCTTAACCATCTTGGAGGAGCTGCCCGCGGGGTTCAATTCACTTTCCAGGTAGTCCATACTCCCAGTCCGGGCAATAGGAACATTCCGGCAAATTAAAAAGCCCTCGCCAGTCTCAATCTGGTTAGGGCTTATGGTATATCCGTAATATGCAAGCATTCCATTTCCTTTCTGTTGTGATATCACAACTTTTTAGGGTACAAAAATACCACCAGCCTTTTCCGACCGATGGTATCTACAAATTTGCTATGATCTTATCCGCTTCTTTTTGGCTGATTTCTTCCACAAGGTTCAGAATATCAGAATTACCCATCTTGTATGGTGAATTTGTTGGTTCTGAGTCATCGAATCCCATAACCCTATCCATTAAGATGCTGTCATTATCCACAGCCCAGCCTTTGCCCGGCTTATACAAATAGGGAACGTAATCCTCTTCCTTCCCCAACAAATTCAAATCCTTGATGCGATAATATGTCACACTCATTTATTTTTCACCTCTTCGATATTTGCTGGTATCTCCATGCCCCGTGACTGCTCCATCATCTTTCTCCTAAGCGCAATAGCTTCGGGAGAAGAAGCACTTAACAGCCTCCACGCTTCATAATCCTTGTGCATTCGATCCTTCACGCCGTAACTTTCAGGCGTATGGAATTGTACTTCAAAGTCCTGATATCCTTTTCCCTTTGGATCTTTTATTCTGAATGTACAATTAATGCCGTTATAAGGGTTCCCTTTGTTATGCCAGAAATTCTTTACTCTTACAAGATCGTATCCTTTCTCCTGTAATGCTCCCGTAATATTCTTATATGAATTTACAAGGGTTAAAGGATTATCCTGGTAAGTATAACGTATTACATCATTCGTGGAGCTGATAGTATCCTTTATTCTTTGAGGATCAAGGCTGTGTTCGCTTTCCTTTCCCACTTTTCTCAGGAAGGAATCTTTTGCCTTTAGCCGGTATTCCAGGCCAACCATAGGTACTCCGGTATCTTTAGATATTTTTGCCAGATCAGTAGTGATGGCCGGTTCTTTAAGGATTATCTTGTTGTAAGCGTTGGTCTTACGGTAAAGCGCCTGCGTGCTCTTCCAGCCCTCACCATCATTATACTTTAATTCACGGAACTTTTCAAAGCTTTTCGGAATATCATTTCCAAGTATCGCCCGGTATCGTTCATGCTGTTTATAATCACTAAGCAGTTTCTGCCGGTTCCTGATCTTTTCCTTGTAAGCCGCAATCTGTTTCTTGCTTCTGGGATCCTCTGTGACAGGGTTCTTACTAAAACTTGAAAAGTCCTTATCCTTTTGGATCTGGGCTTCACTCTTTCCGATAGTTGTATATTTAACCAGGGCATGAAGACAGTTCGGGTGGATATTAAGATATGTATTACTTAAATCGTTTCCCCCGTCAGGATCAATCTTCCCAAAAGCGGAAGACAGTGGGGGATAATCTGGGTTTGTACCGGACCGGCTGTAAACCCTTCCTTCAAGAGGTGCACATACAGGACAGGTACTGCCGATCTTAACAATACGGTATAGATCATGGTCCGGATCGGCTGTTAATATGGCAGATACTTCAGCCTGCCTGGCGGTTGCCTGGTAGCCATGTTACAATAATCCTGTAGGCCCCAATTACGTCCGGCTTTATCGGTAAAGGCTGTTATATTCTCAGACCGCAACTCACGTGCCATACTGGCCGCCGCTTTGCCTGAGCCGTATCCTGCGGCTCTTGCCTCTGTTACTGATTTCAGGGCGGCTTCTCTTATCTTGTCAGCCTCTCGCCTGCCAACTTGAAACGTCTCTTCGATGTTCTTCTGGGTAGTGACGGAAGCCTCCACGATATCACCCAATAAGTTGTTGGATAACTGCTGAACAATTCCAAGCTGTGAAGCAGTAAGGCCGGCTGCGTTCTTATACCCATTGGCTGCCGCTTCGGATTTGTAGAAGATCTTTTCAATCATTGCAGGAACATAGTTCCAGCTTTCGTCGACCATCTCCTGCAGGATCTTCTGAGTGCGGTTCAGGGCAGCCACTTCGGCATAATCAACATACCCTTGATCGCGCTTTCGGTTTATTTCAGCAATCAACCTTTGCTCCGTTTTCAGAAACAGCATTCTGAGATAAGCCGTTTCATCCTTACTACCAGGAGGACGTATCATCTGCGGCATTACTCGTCAACCTCCTCAAATGTTCTCGGAAGCGATAGCCCTGCAAGGGGATCCTGCATGGCCTTATAATCTGAATAAGTCTTTCTTTCCGCTTGCTTTATGGCTTCGTCGGAAATGGTGCTGTACATGCCAGTTTCATCAGATAGGGCCTTAAGCTCCTTCTGAGCGGTAGCGGCGTCGATCAGATCACTCTGATATACCGCCATGATAGATTGTGTTTTCTTCTCGCAATGTCAGCGATCTCACTGGAATCCGGCGTCTGCAATGGCGGGAAGTCGATATCCAGATCATCAGGAACAGCCCCCCAAGCTGATAGAAGCATGACCGGAAGAATCTTTTCAAGCAATGGTCGGAACTGATTTTCCCTCAAACCGTCGATGTAATCATAATAGTTGTTCATGTCGCTTTCCCCGGTGGCGTTCATACCTGCAGGGGATCTCCCGAACAACTTTGTTACCGGGGTTCTGGCTGCTCCAGCAACGTCCATCATCATCCGGTCGTAAACGTCCGGTAATCCGGTAAAGGTGTACTGGGTGTTGTGCATGACATCACCCTTATTTACCAGACGCATTCCAAAGTTACTTTCCAGCACACTCTGAGCCTGTAAGGTCTGCCAAAATTTCCGTTGGGCCTGTGCATTATTCACAGCAAGCATCTGATCCATGGAATCCGTTTCCATGTAATTTACATTCGCCCGGAAGGTAAGGGCTGCGATATTGGAAGAGACGTTGTCTCTCTTGACAACTTCGGTGTATATGGCTTCAATTTCCGATTCTCCCCAGTACTGCTCTGCGATCTTCTCATTGTAAGGAAGTTCCCTGCCTGTGAATCGTACTACTCTGCTATGATGCACCCTGGATACCAGGACCCCGCTTTCCTCGTCCCGGATCGTATAGTAAGCAGGAAGCCCAAAATCAGGATCAGACGGATCTGTAACCAATCCCCATCTCTGTAGATACCACTCCACCGGTCAAGGATCTGCAAGCCCAGGAACGCTCCTGGAAGAATCAAGCCGTAATCTAAAGGCTGTGATAGATCGTCCTGGCCTCTTATCATGATGATCGCGGCAGCTCCACCATAAAGCCTGCCCCAATACATTCCTTCAAGGATAGACTTTCTTAAATGCACCTTTCTTTCAAGACGCTGTAAGACGTCAATTCGTTCCGGTGCCACATTGCTTTTCACAGTGTACCACTTACGGACCATATCCTCCGGAATGGTTGATATGATGTTCTGCACGATCCAGTTATCCCGGTAAAGGCTTGTAAGCAGCTGGTAATTCTGCGTCATGCGGGTAAGCGGGTACTGTGTGGCCTGTAAAAGATCCTGCGTTCCGTAGCCTAACCGTGCGATCGGGTTTGAAAATGCATCGTTTACCTGTATTCTATTTTCTGCCCGCTCTCTCTGCGGACGGTTTCGTTTTGGTCTTGCCATAAGCTCCTCCTATAATTTCACTGCCATTGCCGTAATTAGCACGAGGGTGCACCAGAATACCACTCCACAGATATCTTTCTTTTTCCACTGGTACCACGCAACTATCATATCAACGAACATTGCAATTAAGCACAAATAATATATCATTGAACATTCCTCCTCCATTTTGGCAGCTTGGTCATACAGAAATAACGCAGTGCATCAGGACCGTGATCCAGCTGCTTGACTGGCTTCTCTTCTCCATGCTGCGCCGCCTTATCGTCCCACACATAGGACCGCAACTCCGTGATTAATCCTGCACAGCGTTCATGCACCTTGATCTTTCCAGACTGAAACAGAGCCGCAACCACCCGGATCCCGTCTTCCACTTCGTTATCCCCAGGCTTTACAATGTAGCCCCGGCCTTTTAGTTCTACGATAAAGCTGGCCGCCGATGGATCAGCTACAATGTCGCATTGCAGATCCGGATTGTCACCCATAAAGGTAACCATGGCATCACCATACTGGCTGTCTGTTTTCTGCCCTTCCTTTTCCACACGACTGTCCCACCGATACTCCCGATCCACCCAGATGGTGTCTCCATCATCATAGATATCCAGGAACACACATGGATTCGTCGTGCCATAATCTAGGGCAATCGTGCGGGTAGACAAATACTCCAATCCCTTGGGCCGTGTATCATCATTGTATATGTTGACCGACTTGGTAAACATAGTATAGATAAGCCCTTCAGCAACCGCCCACAAACCCTTGATATAACGTAAAAAAAAGACACCGGCATACATGCTTCGGTATCTCTTCTTAATTTCTTCGTCCAGGGAAAGGTTGTCATCCATGGTGAAATGAAGGTACAATATGTTCTTTACTTCCTTGTTTGAGGTCCTTAACTCTTCGGCTTTCTTCTTCCCAAGGTATCCGATGGATTTATTGATCCAGCCAACTTTAAACCAATGCATGGGGCCTGCGGGGTTGCAGTTAAACCAGTATTTTGACCCTTTGACAGAACAACGTCCGGTTGCCTGATTTACAAAGGATTCAGGCATAAGAGCCACTTCATCAAAGAATGCCCCGGCCAACGTAATGCCTTGGATAAGGTCCTGGGATCTTTCGTCCTTGCCACCGAAAACATAGAAGTAATTCGTTACACCCTTCCGGCTGATCTCCACCATGTTTGGCTGATCACCTGCCAGATGATCCTTCACCTGGTACCCTCGGCTCCTAAGCATCAATTTTAAAGATGTAAGAACGTTCCGCCGGAAGCTGCCTATTGTCTTTCCACACATTGCAAAGTTCTGTCCGTCAAAGGAGCTCATAGCCCACATAACAAATGATAATGACATGGAAACCGTCTTGCCTGATCGGATCGCTCCATCAGCGATAATCCCATCCATGTCCTTAACCGGGGAATCCTTCGTCCACCAGTCAGAACCATTCTCTGCTTACGAGAAAACGGCTGAAACTTAAATATCTGTCTCTTCATCTTCCTGCTCATCTTCTTCCCAATCCTCCCAATCTGTACCGGCTGATCCGTTTAATGCATCAAGGAAGCCATCATCTTCCATTTCCTCTTCATCATCAACGCCCATCTTTGCTTTAGACGCTGCCATTCGTAACTGCTGTTCCTCCTGATCGACGTCTGTCTTCTCGGATTGTCCGGAATACTTCGCGATGACTTCATAAGCTCTCACATTTCCTGAAAGGGCCTCCTTTATCATAGCGGCATTGACCGCCGATTCCAGAGTACTATCAAGCCCAGGGCTTCCAGGACCGGGGACCATTCAGGGCTATCTATCTCAGCAGTGAGAAGGGCGTTCAATGTCTTGCGGAAGTCTGCCTTTTTCCTCCGTGCTTCTCCAGACGCTTTCCCACCCGCTGATGCAATTTTCCTCTGTTCAACCTCTGTTCGTTTATTAAACGGGATTAGGTTTTCATGTCCACGAGCCATCACCTCACCTTCCAATCTGGCTGTTTTTTACATTAAAATAAGCCACCTCCGGGCGGCTCATTAATTTTTCATTCCAATCAGAAACTCAAATTATATCATCACTAATTTCAACTACCTTATCGAACATATCTTTATAAGGATTTTTCTTCAAAAACTGCTCAACATTTTCCACCATCTTAATGTTATATGTCTTTCTTGTCGTATCTCTCACAAAAAAATTGTACTTTATCTTCTGGAAGCAATCCTAACCCCTCCAAACCACAGAATGATTTATCAATAACAACTTCTATCCCCTCACCGACATGTAATTTATAAGGAAATCTCAAAGGCTGGATTCCATTTAAATTGAATTCCATAAATTCAGAAGATAATTTGTTTTTCCCCTTAATGCCTAAAGTTCTTAATGTTATATCATATTTACCAATGTTAGTTATGCTTATTATAACGAAATCTCCAAAAACATATTTTTCACCTTGCGCAATTTCATCAATTCGTGCATGTAGCTTCAATCGTGTCTGATTATAATATCCTGACTGCCATAAAGCAACAACCACAGCCAATATAGTTCCTATAGCTCCTAAAGCCTGCCAAAATAACTCCCAAGTAAACATTTAACACTCCTCAACGTTTTCATATTTTACCATGAATTATGAAAAAAGAAAACACCCATCGAGTTACACAAGACAGGCGTTTTCAAAAAGGAGAATAAGTATGACTGAAAACCAATCGGAACACAAAAGTTCGTTCGGTAAAGCAATTATAAACGCTGCTTTCTATCCGATTTGAAAAGCCATGAAGAAAGCATAAGAACGTCGGCTTTAATCAGCTGCCAAGCTGTTACACCCGGCAGCCATGTGAGTATTATTTCTTTGTGTACTCAAGAACCACATAGGCTGTACAGCCTGAATAGGCTCCATTATTGTTTAACAGATGATATAATATGTTACCAGTTTCTACTCCGTAATACATATTTACTGCACCGGGTAATCCATCTGTTCGATTATAGGATATCGGAAACGCTACCTGATATAAGGCAGGCTTGTCAATCATGTTTCCATACAGATTAATCAACCGATCAACCTTAAGTTCAGAAACATTTGCAAATACAAGGGCATTGCCGCTTTCGTTAGCGAGTTT
>BBDR01000029.1 GCA_001312405.1 Clostridium sp. NkU-1
CAATACGTTATCCCCGTCCCCTCAAACGTAGTGAAAACGATTTTTTTCTTATTAATAGGGAAAAGCCGAAGTAAATGGTAGAAAAGATTCGTTCTATAGCATTCTCTTTTTCGTTTTCTTATATATCTTTCTTCGCTGCTTAATTTAGTCATTTCTAGAACTCCTTCCTTGCCATTTGGATAAGCGAGTCCGGTATCCCAGCGCTTGCTCTTTGATAATCCTGGACAAAGTCTACCTCATTCCAAAAATACCCTCGTGTAGGCAAAGGTTTTACAAGGAAGCTCTGTTCATCAATTACTCTTTGGACCGCTCCTTCAAAATAAGACGCAAATGCTTTCTCTTTCATTAATTCAATGGCTGCCTTATTCAGTTCTCCTATTACGCTTTTATTGATTTTTGCTATTCCTATAAATTCGCCTTCCGAGGTTTCACATTCCATTGTCTTATTTATTTCTATAATTTTTCCGTCTTTTACCTTTACCTTCATAGCCTCTTCATCACATGGTCCATAATCTACGGGTAAGATCATATCGCCCTCTTCTCGAAGCATAGCCTCAAATATTTCAGGGGCACATAAGGTATCTGCATGTAAATAGACAAAATCATCATGGAGAAAATCCTTCGCCATATAAAAGGAACCTAATACGTTTACCATCTCATAAAACGGATTGAAAACACAGCGAATTCCGTCTATCTTCTCCGCCAATTCTTCAAACAATTCACTTTGATAGCCTGTTACAATAATGATATCTTTAATTCCAAACACGTGAAGCATGGAAATATTATATTCAATCATCTTGATTCCTTTAATTTCCAAAAATGATTTAGGCATATTTTCTGTTAGGCTGCCTAATCTGCTGCCTTTTCCTGCTGCCATAATGATCGCCTGCATATTTATTCTCTCCCGTTCTATAATGAATCGCCATAAATGCTCGATATAATATCCTTCTGTGAACTCAATTTATCATTGCCAATATTTCCCGTTACCTGTTTTGTCAACTCCGGTAAATCCTCTTTTTTAATTCCTAAATCGGCAAGAGTTTTAAGAATGCCTATTTTTTTCATGAACTCAGCCATTTCTTCCCTTGCTTCATCACCGTTAGATATCTCCTTACCGGTCAACCAGTACATAATATCCTTCACTTTTTTTTCATTTACATCATATTGTCTTTGTATCCATGCAGGATATAATGCCGATACTCCTGCCGCATGGCTTGTATCCGTCTTAGCTCCCACTGCATACTGCATCCGGTGAGGAAGACATGTTCCTACGTTGGCTAAGTTAATTCCAATTATCATGCTCGCATAGCTCATAGCCTCTCTCGCTTCATGATTATCCAAGTTGACCATTAATAACGGAAGATTCTGTCCTACCGTCTGATGGCCTTTTCCGAGATCATATGTGACCAGCTATTTGCCTTTACCGCCGTATAACTTTCTATGGCGTGGGCCAAAGCATCAAATCCTGTTTCCATCGTAATACCAAGGGGCATGGTCCATGTGTATACAGGATTTACAATTGCCGCTTTCGGCAATACCATAGTTCCTCTTATTCCGCCTTTCATATGATGAGTCAGACTGGATATAATTGCACCCTTGCTCAATTCGCTTCCACTGCCGGCAGTAGTCGGTATGGCTATTATGGGCAGCGTATTCCCGGTAGGTTCTATTCCCTCCAATAAAAAAACGTTCCAATTTCTCAAAGGTTCCTAATCCCACCGCAGTAGTTTTTGCTGCATCTATGGCGCTTCCTCCTCCAAAACCGATAATCGCTTTCACTCGTCTATCCATACCTATTTTAACTGCCTCATTAATTTCCTCCAGCTTTGGATTAGCGCTTATATTATCAAATATTATGGTTTCTTCTACATTCGGAAGATTGTCCAGAATATTCTTTAGTTCATTCAAATATCCGAATTTTATCAGGCTTCTTCCAGTTGTAACTATCATGACATTTCCGGTCAGCCATTTGTTTTCTTTCTTTAAGGCTTCTTCCACATTATTATTTCCAAAATATATCTTTGTGGGTAACTCTAAAGTAAATCCTTTCATAGTAAAACCTCATAAATTTTCAATTCTGACTTCTCTGTCATCGACCATCTCTTTAATTAATTTCTTTCTTCTTACATATAAATCTTTGACAGTCTCATAGGTATCTTTATAAAGCTCATACATATACATATATTTTTGATGATTTATCATATTGGGCTTTATGATCATACGTACAGATACAAACTTTTCTGCCGCCTCTCTTAGGTCCGCAAAATATCCCTTCCCAAGCAGAACCATCATCGCCGCACCCGTAGATGTGGTCTCAAATTCGGATAAAACAAGTACATCCCGCCCCAAAATATCCGCTTTTATCTGAGAGATAAGATTAATTCTTGCCAATCCGCCTGATAAACGAACTGAACTAATCTTTGTTCCCGTTTGTTCGATAGCAGCTATCATATCCATATCAATAAAACCAGTGCTTTCAAATACCGCCCTCGTCATATCCTTCCTGGTGTGCATTCTTTCTATACCAAAAAATACACCTCGTGCATTATCATCCCAAATCGGCGCCCGCTCTCCCAACAGATAGGGAAGAAATATTAAACCTCTCGCTCCAAGAACCGATTCTCCTGCTTCTTTTTCCATTATCTCATAAGGATAAATTTCGTTTTGATAATAACATTGTTTTACCCACTCGATCAAGCCCCCGCCCAAATTATTGCTGCCGCCTATAATATGAGCGTCCTCTTTATAAAGTGGAAGATTATAGATTAAGGAATTGCTTTTAAGACTGCTATTTCTTGATAAAGCACGCAATACTGTTACTGTTCCCGACACATCGCTCGCTTCGCCATCTTCTGCCGCTCCACTCCCTACAAAGGAACAAATCGCATCGTAAGACGAAACAATAATTTCCGCATTCTTATTAATTCCCAGTCTTCCGGCCAAATCCGGGCATATTTTTCCTATGGTATCTCCCGGATCCATCACCCTTGGAAGTCTTTCCCCTGAAATTCCTAACACATTTAAAAGATTTTCCGGGTAATACCTTTTCTCTATATTATAGTGATATTTTATCGCATTAAAATAATCCGTGACATATAATCCGCTAAGCATATACAGCATAAAATCATTGGGCGATAAAAATTTATCCGTCTCATCGAAAACTTCGGGCATGTTTCTTTTTACCCATAATATTCTTGGCAGCATAAGGCTGGCACTCATATCCAGCAATGTTTCCTCATATACCTTTTTAAATTCATCCAGTTCAGAAATATATTTACTCTCTTCTTCTGCCCTTTTATCGGAAACCATAAATGCCCTCATAAGCGGCGTCCCTTTTTTATCAACGCATACAAGGCAAGAAGCAGATGCCGTAACAGTTATGTAATCAATACATATATCCTTACATTCACAGGCTGCTCTTTCTATAAGCTTCTCCGCACTCTGCCACCACTCTCTCGGATCCTGTTCCACTTTTTCCGCGCTGATAGCCGTCTTAATCGGGATTGCTTCATTAAATAGCTTCATCCCGTTTTCATTAAAAACGATGCACCTTATACTTTTCAACCCCATATTGATAACCATTACATTCTTCATTGCTTTTTGTCCTTTTTCTATATGATGATTCCTAATTTATGAAACGCCATCTGGTAAATAGCCTCATAAATTGTCTTTTCCACAAGAGTTGCCTGAAATCCCTCTTCTTCCAGGAGTCCATCTTTCAGAGATTTCATAATTCCTTTCCGATATGCCAGCTTGACTTCCGTTGATATATTTATCTTTCTTACATTTTCCTTTTGGGACAGTTTCCTGATTTCACCGTCTTCCATACCACTGCCTCCATGTACGACAAACGGTATTCCAGATAACTGTGCCACATAATCTATCAAATCATAATCCAGTTTTGGTTTTCCTTTATAAATGCCGTGAGCATTGCCAAATGCTACAGCAAGCATATCGACTTCTGTCTCCGCAAGAAATTTTCTTATTTCCTCCCGGCTTGCGATGCGGTGCTCCTGTATATCTATATTATCCTCGATTCCTTTTATCTGTCCGACTTCTGCCTCTACCAACACCCCCACTTTATGCGCCATTTCCATTACCCGATTTGTCTTATCAATGTTTTCCTGTATGCTTAAATCAGAAGCATCTATCATAACTGAATCCCATTCCATTGCAATGGCATCCTCAATTATTTTCATATCTTTACAATGATCCAAATGCAGCCATACGCTGATTTTCTTTTTATCAGCATAGCTCTTAATAAATGCTCTCGTCTCCCTGGCATCTATTTGGCTGTATATTCCCGCCGAAGTCTGTAGAATGATATTTTTTTTCCGATCAGCTGCTGCATCGACTACCGCTTTGGCAGAATTAACATCCCATATATTAAAAGCAAGCAGGCATTCCGCCTGTAAATTACTTATCATCTCTTATCTCACTTCCTAAATCAGGTTTGTTGGTTATAATTCCATCCACACCCATATCACAAAAACGACGTATTTCTTTTCCGCTATTTATTGTCCAAATATTTATTTCTATTCCTCTTTCATGAAGATCCTCAAATATACCTTTCCTGTCCAAAAGATACCATGCAGGATGAACTGTATTTATTTTGTACTTCTCTGCATAATCCCCAATATCCATAATACCGTCGCAATAAAGAAATGCCACCTTTGCCGAATCTTCCATCTCTCGAAGCTTCAGCATAGACGCATGTGAAAAAGAAGAAAATAATGTTCTGTCAAGCACCTTTTTTTCTTTTATTATTTTCAATACTTTTTCTTCCATACCCTCATAGGAAAATATGTTATTTTTCAGTTCTATATTAAACAAAAATGCTTTTTCACCCTTGGACCTTTTGGGGACAAATTGTTCCAACACTTCCTCCAGCAAAGGAATTTTAACCCCTTCAAATTCAGGATGTGTCCTGTTGAATTGAAAGCCTCTTAATTCTTCCAGGGAATAGTCTTTCACATATCCTTTGCCATTGGATACCCTGCTTATCTCCTCATCATGGGTGACTACCAGATATCCATCTCTTGTCATCTGTACATCAAATTCAATCCCATCTGCTCCCATATCGTAAGCCATCTGAAATGCTTCCATGGTATTTTCCGGTGCATACTGGCTCGCTCCGCGATGACCATATATTTTCGTCTGATACCTCATTTTCTCGTCTCCATGAATTTCTCCACAACTCCCGCCATAGCAATGGATTCCTCTTCTGTGAATTTATAAGATTTTCTCTCTCCATTGTGAATCAACGACACGAATTCACTTAATTCATAACGAAGGCCATCTCCTAAAAATCTGGCAGTATACTGTTCCTTCTTGTAAGGATTTTCAAAACGAACTTCAAAGGACTTTGTCAGCCACCAAGGGGACTCCGCGAGAATATATCCTTTGGTTCCTGCAATAATCAACTGCCCCTCTGATTTTACAGCAACGCCGGTTTTAGACAATGCCAGCCCTCTTTCAAAAGAAAAAGAGGCTTTTGTATACAAATCAATGCCATGCTCATTTTTTTATACTGTCAAAGCTTACACTTTTATATTGTGTTCCTAACAGTTTAAAGATAGGAAGCATCGTATGGTTTCCAAATTCCAGAAAACCGCCACCGTAATTTGAGTCCTTACTTTCCCTGGAATCCGGATCTGCAATTCTGGTAAAGCAGGCTTCCACATCCACAATGTTCCCAATGATTCCGCTTCTCGCTACTCCCAAAAGCTGACTAAAGCCGGGACAATACGCTGTTTTAATAGCCTCCAGGAGCAAACAGTCGTTGGCTTTTGCCGTTGCAAACAGCTCCTGCGCCTGTGCTTTAGAAAAGGCCATGGGTTTTTCACACAATACATGCTTTCCCTGGCTTAAAGCTGCTTTTGCATATTCATAATGTGTCTGATGCAAAGAAGCAATATATACCGCATCTAACGGATTTAAAAAATTCCTCAAAGCTCTCCCAATTTGCCTGAACCTCGAAACGCTTTGCAAACCGTTCCGCACTTTCCCTGTGAGGATTGTAAACACTGACCGTTTCAATACCGCTAACAAACTTCGCTTCAGGTATAAATCGTGCTGCAATACGTCCGGTTCCCACGATTCCCATGTTTATAATGGGATACTTTTGTTTTCTTATTAAGGTACTGGATATTTCCTTTGTTCTTTCCAGATACACCACCTCACAAAAATCTTTCAGATAGTCAAATTCACCTATCCAATCTGAGCCAATGGCAAATGTATCCACACCGTATTTATGAATATCCTCCACTTTTTGTCCCACGTGGTCTTCCACTATGATTTTATCTGCAAATCCGGTTTTTTTCACATTTTCAATCCGGTCTATAATGGAATCTACTACGTTTAATTTCCCCCGGGATTCATCATATTGCTCCGTGGTAACTCCCACAATCAAATAATCGCCTAAAGCTTTCGCTCTCTTAAGCAGCTTGTAGTGTCCCTCATGAAATAAATCAAAAGAACCATATGTAATTACCTTTTTCATTTTATCGTCCTGTTCCCTCCTCTAACTGCTTTGCCCAATGCCTTCCAATATCTGCAATCAGTCTAAGCACACTGTCCTGCAACTCTTCCGGAAAGCACTTCAATGCCCCAAAGGTCTCAAAGCTCAGCACACCATGGAATCCTATTTCTTTCAGCCCGTATAAGAAACCGTTCCAATCAGTGCTTACTTCTCCAGCCAATTCTTTCGTGAAAGTAAACGGTAATTGATGCAGGTCACGGATTCCATCATTATCGTGAATATGAAGTGCCTGTATTCTGTCCCCTAAGGTAAGGATCGTCTCCTTCATATTTTTACCGAGAATATTGGCATGTCCCGTGTCAAAACAAAAAGCAAAGCACTCTTCCCCTGCTATTTGATTTAGTTTGTCCACATATTCAGCCGCTTGATAAGGGTCTGCGCATACACCTTCGCAGATTCTTCCCCCAAAACCATCATATAAATTTTCCAGACAAATTTTTACACCGTATCTCTTACATGAAGGAATCAGGCTTTGAAAAAAAGTCCATATTTTTCTTATATTCTTCCAATCTTCCCAATGGATAAGACAATTTAAAAGGATGTACGACCAAATATGGCGCATGAAGTGCAGCACAGGCAAGAATACTTTTCTCCGCTACCATATGTAAATATTCCTTGTCTTCTTCTCTGCCATAAACATATAGAGGATATGGAGCATGGGCCTGAGAAAACTCCAATCCCTCTCGTTGTGCCATAAGGTAGTATTCATCAAAATGTGCAGATAGCATTTCCTCGGACTGATCGAAGAAATGATTTATTTTTCCCTGATAAATAAGATTATTAGGTAAAAAAACGGTCAAGATTAAAATCGATACAGTCAAAACCTGCAGCCCTTATCCTATGAAAATCTTTTTCTTCCGCTTTATTCCCTAATAAAAGCCGGGACTGTATTCCTATCTTCAACATAGATTCTCCCTTTGATTGCTTTTTTCCACATTTAAATTGGTTTACCGTTCATTCTCAGTATTTCTTCTGTCAATTCATAGTGATTGATTCCCATATCACTCAGTTGTTTTGCTATTTCTTCATAATAACCATTGCACAAAATCACAATCCTCTCATCTTCAGGAATCTCAAATATAGCCTCTGGATTACAAATAGGAATCCCTAGCTTTTCTGTTCCCCAAAGGCAAGCATTATTATCTACAACAAAAACAGGAGGATGTTTTTTTCCATATTGACCCATGTATACATCAAACATCCTGCCAGCCCCAAATAAAATCTTTTTTTCTAGAGCCCATCTGATCTAATATTTGATTAAAACATATGACATGAGAAAAATTAACTCCTATCCTATAAAGGAATTGAAGCAACGAATCTTGCAATACTCCCGGAAAACCTGTAAAACTCCGGTAAGTTTCAAAGCTAAGCACACCCTCAAAACTGATCTCTCTGAGTCCTAATAAAAATCCACTCCAATCTGTAGAACAAAGCCCGGTCCTGGCATCGGAAAAGCTATAGGGTATTTGGTGAGAATCCGTGACTCCATCATTATCATGAATATGCAGTACTTTTAAATGAGAGCCAAGCGCCCTCACTTCTTCTCTAAGATTTTTCCCAAGCACATTGGCATGTCCTACGTCAAAACAAGCACCAAAGCGCTCTTCTCCGGCTTTCTTATTCAAGATATCAATATATTCTACCGTCTTATCAGCCTCGGAGCAAGCGCCTTCCCATACCCTTCCAACTCTCCGGTAAGGCATATTTTCAATGCAGATCACTACCTTTTGCCGGCTGGCTTCTTCTGTCAATGATTCAAAATATTCCAGATTTATTCTTTTCTCTTCCGCCCTTCCCAGCTCAAATGCCAGTTCCAGCGGATGCACTACCATATACGGACTTCCAAGAAGCCTGCATATGGCAATACTTTTCTTCATTTCCTCCAGAATATATTCCATTTTATCCGGTCTGTTTGGTTCGTACTTAAATATAGGCGCATGCACTTGAGGAAACCGTATCCCATGCCTTGCCGCGCATTCCTGATGTTTTTTTAAAATAGGTAACTTCCAGTTTCTGTGTGCTGTCTTCAGGACTCACGATATTGTAATCCACGCAAGTGATTCCAGCCTGCTTAATTTTCTTATATCCTGCTTCTATTGCACTTTCTCTGATAATTCCTCTGACTGTACGCCAATTTCCAACATATCTTTTCCTTTATTTGTATTTTAGCTAAAAATCTCGTTTGCTCCGGCAACAAATTTCTGCTCCTCCTCAGACAACAAAGAAGAAATCTGTTTTTCCAATGCCGGAAAAGGAACCTTTTCTGCTACCTTTATTAAAAAAAGCCTTATTCTTAAAAGAAGAAAGGTCATAGAGCTTTGACAGAAAGCCAAAAGTAGCCGCAGCAGTCGCTTCCTCTCCCGGCTCTCTTTTTAGAAGAAGCAATATCTCCTTTAAGACAGAAAACTCGTAAGGTTCTGCCCTTAAAGTAAACACGCCGTACCGGATCATCTCAGAAGAACGGTTATGCTTTGCATAGAAGAAAAAGAGCCACTGGTATACAAAGGTAAGTCTTCCAGACATGTCAAGAGGATCATTTCCCTTATACTCATCCAGCATATGAAGTGCCTGTTCAAAGTACAGCCTTGCCTTCTCCTCTACCCCTTGTCTGCAGAACCATTGCCCTGCCCAATAGTCTACATCCGGAGTATCGCATCCACGGCTTTTCGCGTTTTGATAAACCTCCATAAAGTCTTCATCACTGTCAGAATTCCTTATATACTTTGTCTTAAGCCAAAAGGCAAAGCTGAGATTCCTCCTATCTATCTCCATAACAGCATCCGGATTCTCAGTTGCACGGAAAAAAGCTTCCTCTGCCTCCTCCAGCTTTTCATCTGCCAGAAGAGAATCCCCAAGATAAGACCACATCATGGAATTTCCCGGATCTTTTTCCAGTTCTTTTCGTATCATGAAGATATTGCGCTCTTCTTTCTTTTTTTCTATGCATACTGCCCTTGCGTATCCGGTATGGAAAACAGCAAGGTTTTCCATGGCATCCCAGGAAAAGAGCTGACTTCCATCGGTTAAATCCAGATATTCATGAATCCTGCTTCGATAACGGAGTTTCGGAATGTTCCTGAAAATCCGATACTGCACCCCGGTATTTATACGGTTCCCGGAGTCATCCAAATTTACCAGCAAAGTCCTTATCACATGGGGACGGGCCGGATGAGAAGAATTCTTTTCCACTCTTTTTAGCATTGGTAATATCTTTCTCGCATCTTCATCTGAAAAATATTCATCTGCATCCAGAAACGCAATCCAATTCCCTTTCGCCTGCTCAATAGCAAAGTTTTTAGCGGCAGAAAAATCATGATCCCACGGAAAATGAAAGACCTTTGCTCCCATGGCTTCCGCTATTTCTACTGTCTTATCGGTAGATCCCGTGTCTACCACGATCTGCTCGCAGACAATTCCTTTTCCCCAGCTCAGAGCCTGCCTGATATTTTTTTTCCTCATCCTTCACAATCATGCACTGGGACAGACGAATGACCGGTTTCATAAGAACTCCTCCTATTTCGATAAAATAATCCCCCGAAAAACCATCTTTCCGGGGGATTGTAAGCTTAAAATGCGGCAATTACTGAAGTAACTGTAATACGCCCTGTGGAAGCTGATTTGCCTGAGCCAGCATAGCCTGAGAAGCCTGAACAAGAATGTTGTTCTTGGTATAGGACATCATCTCTTTCGCCATATCCACGTCACGAATGCGGCTTTCTGCAGCAGTCATGTTCTCAGCGGTTGCGCCTAAGTTGTTAACTGTATGCTCCAGACGGTTCTGATATGCACCTAACTTACCACGAATACTGGAAACATAGTTGATAGCATCCTTAACCTTTGATACAGTTGCTGCAGCTTTAGTAGTATCAGCACCGTCGATCTTAGCAGTGCCAATTCCTGACATTCCTGTTGCAGAAGTCGCAATGCTGCTGATCTTTACACCTAACATATTGTTGGTGCTTGCTGTATCACCGATCTGAAGTGTAATTGTTGTTGACGCTGCACCATTACCATTCAGAAGTTTTGTTCCATTGAAAGTTGTGGTATTAGCAATACGATCAATTTCAGTTGTTAACTGATCATATTCTTCCTGTAAGTTCTTACGGTCAACGTCCTGGTCATAGATTCCGTTAGCAGACTGCATAGATATCTCAACCATACGATTTAACATGGAATGAACTTCTGTCAAAGCACCTTCAGCGGTCTGGATCAAAGAAATACCATCGTTAGCATTCTTCTGAGCGGTATCAAGGCTTGTGATCTGTGCTCTCATCTTCTCAGAAATAGCAAGGCCAGCAGCGTCATCACCTGCACGGTTGATTCTGTAACCAGAAGATAATTTCTCAAGGCTCTTACTTACTGAAGTGTTATTGTTTCCTAACTGTCTGTGTGCATTTAAAGCAGCGATATTGTGTTGAATTCTCATAGATATTTCCTCCTTGAATGTGTTTTCAGGGAATTCCTTTTCCCTGCGTGATGTATTTTCCTGAATCAGGAAAATACGAAGATCATAACTGCGGAATCTTGCGGGGTACCAGCCGCAGGAACGATTCCAGATTTTTGACACATGTATCTTTGGAAGTGTGTAAAACATAACATTTAAATGAATTTAAATATATGTTTTTATAACTTCCTTTCATGTACTTTATCGTACCAATGGGAATGAAAGATAAGTCTTTTTTTTAATATTTTAAAATATTTTCTATTTATCGTTATAATGATACCTGCAAATCAAAATGTATACTCTGCCATCGTGCATCTTGTATATGATATTGGTTTTGTTGTTTATTCAATGGCTCAGAATCCCGGTAAAATTATTGACTGGCAAATATAGCCCATAAGCGCCGCAAAAGCAAATAATATGGCAATCTCAAGATCAAATTTAAGGGGATCGGGCAATTCCTGAGTTAATAATAGAAAAGGAGATATGCCTCCGCATATCCCCTCTTCCCCTCTAGGCTCTGGTATCCACAATCTGTCCGATTCCATTCCCGGACACCTGCTGGGGAAGCGCCGCTTCCGCCATCTTTAACAATCCTTCGGCAGCTATTTCCTGAGAATCCATAGCCTTCTTTGCAACGCTGATCCCTGCACTCTGCTGTACTCTTGCAAGGCTCATATCCATGCTCATTGCGCCAATATCCATTCCTTTCATTCTCCTTTCACGGAATACGTCTTACGGTATCTCATTCCATTTTCTATTAGTTATATCGGCCATCTTCTGTCCTTAAATAACAAACTACGAACTTTCTTTATAACAATCCAGAGTAAACCAGAATTCCACGCCCCCCTTCACATTCCGTACACCACAGGACTTCCCATGGGAATCCATAATCGCCTTAACAATAGAAAGACCAATACCGCTGCCCCCATATCCCCTTGTATGTGCCTTATCCACCTTAAAAAACTTGGTCCAAATCTTCGGCAAGTCCTCATCCGGGATATTCTGACCGGTGTTAAATACGGTTACAAGAGCTTCCTCTCCATTCTCCTCCGCCGTTATCACAATCTTACGCTCTCCTTCCAAATGGTTCAGCGCATTATTCAAATAGTTTGTAATGACTTCTTCTATTTTAAATTCATCGGCAAGTACATAAATGGGACCGCAATCTTCCAGTTTCACCTCAGCGCCCTTCTGCTGAATCAAAATACCTGCGGAATTAATGATACCGCGAAGCAGTTCCGTCAGATCGAAGCGTTCCATCTGAATGCTGTCATTGCCAAATTCAAGGGCAGTAAGATTAAGTAATTGGCGGACCATGGTATTCATTTTTCCTGTCTCATCCATGATGACTCCGCAGTAATAATCCCTGCTTTCCGGATCCTCCGCCATCCCTTCCGTAAGGCCCTCCGCATATCCCTGGATAAGTGCAATGGGAGTCTTTAATTCATGGGAAACATTGGCGATAAAATCCTTTCGCATTTCATCAATTTTTATCTTTTCATCAATATCCTTCTGTAGCTTTTCGTTGGCTGCCCGCAGCTGCCCGATGGTATCCTTTAAGGTATTAGACAGCTGGTTCATGCTGTTTCCCAGCACTCCAATCTCGTCTTCCTCTGTGCCAATGTATTTGGCATCAAAGTCCAGCGCCGACATCTTTTCTGATAAATTGGCCAGCTGAAGAATGGGCGAAGTAATTCTTTTTGTGGTAAAATATATAAATATACTTCCTATGACCAGAGCCGCCACTCCCACATAGGCGAGAAACCGGTTCGCCAGATCCACACTTTCTGTAATGCTGGCAAGAGGAATGGATATGAGGAAAATGGTTTTATTGTCAGAAAAATATCCCCAGCTTTCCAGATAATAAGAATCGGAACGTCTGTCATAAGTTTTCTGAATAATGTAATTATCGTGTTTTTTTAAAATACTGGCTTCCGGCATGTTCTTTCCGAATATATACGCCTCCACCCTGTTTTTTAAAAACAGCTGATCCCCGTTTGTGGATATGAGGGCCTCGTCTGTGGTGCTGTCGATCAGCACTGTCATCAGATTGTATTTTTCCCCCATGATGCGGAACATCTTCTGCGCCGGGCCTTCATTTTTAAAATTGGGGTCATAGGTATCCTTATAATATTCAATGATCCCTTTCCCGCTCTCATTCGCCTGTGTTACTACCTTGTCGATCTGCGTATAGGCTCTCTCCAGAGTGCGTACCTTATCGCTGGTGTAAAAGCTCTCCAGAAACCAGTTGTTTACGCACCATGTGGAAGTAAGGACAAAGGCCATCAGACATACAAAAATTATGGCAAAACGTGCCCTGATGGAATGCTTCATTTATTCACCTCAAATGATATCCTTTCCTCTTTTTTGTCCACTGTTTTCGGACATAAAGGTATGCCCGCAGGGCGTTCCTCATACTTCGAATTTATATCCCATTCCCCATATGGTCTTAATATAGTCTCCTTTATCACCCATCTTGTTTCTCAACTTCTTTACATGGGTATCTATGGTCCGGGCATCTCCAAAGTAATCGTAATTCCAGACATTGTTCAGTATTTTCTCCCTGGATAGGGCAATCCCCTGATTTTCCAGGAAATAAGCTAAAAGTTCAAATTCCTTGTAGCTTAAATCAATGTCTTTTCCGTCAATGGTGACCTGATGGGCCGCTTTGTCAATACAGATTCCTCCAATTTCCACTGTATCTGCGGCGACAGCATTGCTGCGCCTTAATATGGCATCCACACGGGCCACCAGAATCTTGGGGCTGAAGGGCTTTGAAATGTACTCATCCACCCCCAGGTCAAAACCCTGGAGCTCGTCACGTTCTTCACTTCTTGCTGTCAGCATGATGATGGGAACCTGGGAATATTTACGGATTGTTTTGCAGGTCTCCCAGCCATCCATTTTAGGCATCATTACATCCAAAATGATCAGTACTATGTCCTTTTGCTCAAAAAAGATATCCACAGCTTCTTCTCCATTGGAAGCCTCGACCACAGAAAAACCTTTTACACTTAAAAAATCCTTTACCAGCTTTCTCATTCTGGCCTCATCATCCACTACTAATATCTTTAACTGTTCCATATATAACCTCCTGAAATCAGATCTTTCTATCACAAAGTATTCATCAGTGATATTGTATCAAATGGAAAGGCGGATTTCTACATTTTCACAGAGATTTCACACGATTCAAAGGAAAATAGCTGATCACCAGATTATTCCCCTGACCCAGGAACCATATTCCGATTCCGGCAAAGCAAAAAGCAGATGCGCCGGAAAGAGCGCATCTGCTTTATCATAAATATAAAAACTATCTTAATTCTGTTGTAGGAATTGTATCCATATCATCGAATGCCTGGTTCTCTCCGCCCATTGCCCAGACGAAGGTATAATTGCTGGTACCTGCACCGGAATGGATGCTCCAGGATGGGCTGATTACTGCCTGCTCATTCTGCATAACAATGTGTCTTGTCTCATTGCCTTCGCCCATCATATGAAATACTACATTGTTCTCCGGAATTTCGAAGTACATGTAAATCTCCATACGTCTTTCATGGGTATGGGATGGCATGGTGTTCCATACACTGCCTGGATCCAGAACGGTCATGCCCATAGACAGCTGGCAGGTCTCCAGCACGTCCGGATGGATAAACTGGTTGATCACACGTTTATTGGATGTCTCCATAGCGCCCAGAGGTTTCTTTGCTGCTTTTTCAATTGGAATGAAGGTGGTTTTGCAGGATTTATGGGCCGGTGCACTTACCATATAGAATTTAGCAGGGTTTGATGCATCATCACTGGAAAAAATAACTTCTTTTGTTCCCTTGGTGATATATAAGCAGTCCTTATATCCCATTTTGAATTCTTCCCCATCTGCAACGATCTTTCCTGTGCCTCCAATGTTGAAGATACCAACCTCACGTCTCTCAAGGAAATAGCTTGTACCGAAATTTTTCCAGATATCAATTCCCTTATCAATGGAAACTGTTTCTGTTGTTGGCATGCAGCCTAAAGTCACCATGCGGTCTACGTGAGAATATACAGCAACTACCTCATTGGCAATGTATAAATTTTCAATTAAAAATTCATTTCTGGTTTCTTCTGTTGTGTAACGTTTGAAATCCTTCTGATTTGCAGAATAGCGGATATCCATTTATAAAAAACCTCCTTATATAATTAATTTAGAAATAACTGACCAGCTTCATCGTATCATAATGAGATTTTTAATTCAACATCTTCTTGGATATATCATCAAAAAGAACATACAATTCAATTTTTAAACAAGAAACGAACAAATGTTAGATGAATCACTTATTTCTTACTGTTCAGTAATTTTAAACTTATTTACTTCTTCACGCAGCAAATTGGCCTGCGCGGAAAGCTCTTCACTGGAAGCAGAACTTTGCTCGGCCGTGGCTGCATTGCTCTGAACTACCGCAGATATCTGCGTAATGCCATAAGTTACCTGATTAATGGCAATGGTCTGTTCACGGGATGTGGTTTCCACTGACTCCATGAGTCACGCACATGCCTGGCCTGGCTTGAAACATCCATGAGAATGTCCGCATTTTCCTGGGCCGTGTTCATTCCCTCTTTAACAGCATTAGAGGCGTTTTTAATCAATACTGCCGTCCGTTTCGCAGCCTGAGCTGCCTGGGCGGCAAGGCCGCGGACTTCTTCAGCCACAATGGCAAACCCTTTGCCTGCCTCACCTGCACGGGCAGCCTCCACTGCCGCATTCAGTGCCAGCAGATTTGTCTGAAAAGCGATTCCATCCATATCCTTAGTAATTTTCCCTATTTCATCTGAGGTCATTTTAATCTCATCCATTGCCGTTAGCATCTGTTTCATTTTATCATTGCTATTTTCTACCCGCTCTACGGTCTGTTCTGCATACCCGGTTGCTTTTTCTATATGTGCAGAGCTTTGCTCCACCTGCGTGGAAATCTCTGTAATTGATGCAGAAAGCTGTTCAATGGTCCCAGCCTGCTCCGCAGCTCCCGAAGCCAGAGCCTGCGCAGCGTCAGCCACCTGGGAAGAACCTGCGCTCACCAGATCTGCCGACTGGTGGATGGCCCGCAGCGTCCTGTTAAGCTGCTGATGAATCAGAAGAAGGGAATCGCGGATTGGCGCAAAATCACCAGAATATTCCTTTTCCACCGGAAGAGTCATATCGCCCTGGGCCAAATGCTCCAAATGTATGGTAATATCATTAACCACATCGGCCATCCTGATAATCAGCTCATCGGTTGCACGGGACAGTACTTCCATCTCGTCCTTTGTCCGGCAGACAGGCACCGGAGGCGTATGTACATCTCCCGCTGCCAAAAGCTTTAGACGGCCTGCAATAGGGCTTAGTGGCGCGGTTATGCGATTCAACTGGATGGCCAGAACCAAAAGGCCGGTCACGCAGATGCCCGCTGAAACTCCAAGAAGCAGCAATATTTCAAATATTTTCTGCTTTTGGTAGCCTGCAACGGCTCTGTCAATATCATCAATATAATTACCCGTGCTGATATACCAGTCATAAGGTTCAAATTTTAAGGTATATGCCCTCTTTGAGAATATGCCATCCTGTCCCGGCTTGGTAAAGTAATAATTGGTATATCCGCCGCCAGGCTTTGAACCATTCCCGATTAAATTACGAATATAGTAATCTCCGGCCAGATCCTGTTCATTATACCGCTTTTTCCCTTCGTAATCAGGATTCATATGTATGGCGCACAATCCGGTAGATGTATCCGCCCAGAAATAGCCTGTTCCATTGTTGTAACGGGTATCCCGCACAATGCTTTCCGCATTTTTTTCGTGCTTCCAGCTCTGTAATCTCACCATTTTCATAGCGTTTATAATTGGCCTCTAACTCGCTGACAAGACTTTCCACCACTGTTTTGATATTTGTATCAAACTTTGATAGCTTGAATCAATCCAATTCTGATACGCACGATTCAAGCTTACGTAAAAGATCCCCGTCAACAGGAAAATTGTGCTGAAAACCAAAACACTTACAAATAAAATGAGCTTACCTCTTACCTGCAATCTGTATCTTTTCTGTTCTACCATGCTGTGCCTCCTCCATGATTGCATAAGTTTTTCTATGAAATATCATACCTCGCCAGCGAAATTTGTGCAATGCAACTTCTTTCAGAGCTGTGAGGAACTATTCAGGGTTTTATTCCATTTCGTTGGAATAATGTGGAAAATCGACAAATTTTTTTAGACATTTGTACCACACCAGTAATATAACCTGTTTTTAATGCCATAACCATGCAAGAATACAATTTAGATTAGATAATTATCAGATATAAAGCATTTGACAAGCAGGTATATGGGATTTCGTAAAAAACAAATTATCCCGAAGTTTTCACGAACACTTTAATTATATAAAGTATTTGGCTAAACTTCGGGATAATTTTTATAAAATAATTAAACTTGAGATTACGGTCCGCTTATGCTATGCAATCCTGTGAACAGACCATACGATTCCTCCTGTATTGGCTCCTCCCAGGTTCAGATTTAAGGACAAACCGCTTGATACATAAAACAGACCCACAACGTCACCGCTATTTAATGTTGCATCGCCAGCCAGGGTTACTGTTCCATTTCCCAATACAGCCCTTAAAGTCAGGGCAATCAGGCTGATGTTTAAAAGGGGGAATAGCCCGCTCACAATCGTAGTAACTGTGGGTGATGTCCTCGATACTGCAAAAGACGGATTTACATTGCTTCCAATGGAACCTGTTATTGCCACTGTTGTGGAGTAGTTAATAGTTGCCTTTATAGAATATCTTCCTGTTGCAGGTACTGTAAAGTTTCCTGTTGTAGCATTAAAACTGGCATCTCCATAATAAGGAGCAGTTGTGGCCCAGTTTGTTATTTGAGTATCTGATGATACTGATAGGGAAGATACGAATGCAGAGAATCCGGTTGTGGCAAAAATCGGGCCGGTTGGACCCGTAACTCCTTGCGGGCCAGTTGGACCGGTTGCTCCCTGCGGACCGGTTGGACCAGTTGCTCCCTGTGGACCTGTCGGGCCGGTAACTCCTTG
>BBDR01000030.1 GCA_001312405.1 Clostridium sp. NkU-1
ATATGAACCGATAAGCTATAGGTAATTATTGATCCTGTGAAAACCCAGTGTTTTAGCGGCCTTCCGGGATCCTTGGGTAAAACTGTAATGTGAAATTCGCCGTGTTTCCGGCGCCTTTTTTTATTTCTTTCGGTCTTTAAGTAGTCTATGTGATCTAAAACATTTCTCAGCATACTGTTTCGAATCATGATATCATCCACTTCCCAGTATACCTCCAATAGATGCTTGATAGAGGGAATAAAGTCTCGCTTGGCTTGTTCTCTGGCAGAGGTGCGGTCTCGTTCGGTCTTTATGCGTTCTTTTTCCTTAAGCAATTCGTTCTTCTGGACTTCAAGGGTTTTATGGCGTTCCTGGAAGATATCAAGAGTGTAGATACCCTGCTCTAAAAGGTCAAAGGTTTTATTTAACTGCTTTTCTGTCTGGCTATATCTCTCCTCAATGCTATGAAGGGAGTTTTGTAATACGGCTAGTGTGGTTTCGCTTTCCTTTCCGGATTCCTCCGGCCAGTCTAATTCATATTCTGGGATCCATTCCTTTAAGCCTTCAATGACCTGTTCTTCAATCAGGGAAAGGGGGGATGAGATATTGTTGCATTTACTGTTTGGACAGCGCAGGACGGCGTAGCGAAGCTTGGTGTTGCTGGGCTGCCTGGTCATTAAGGTTCCGCATTTGGAACAGTATACCAGTCCGGAAAGGGGATTTTGCAAGGTGGTGTTGGTGTTGATCGGGAGAGGCTTACCCGCTTTAATCTTCTGAACCAGGTTATACTTTTCTTCAGGTATAATAGGTGCGAAGCGTCCACGGACCTTTTCGCAATTAGCGTCTTTGGGTCTGGTTTCAATGATTTTCCCATCCAGCATTTGCCTTTGGATTTTACGCCATTGCCACCGCTGGTATCCGCAGTAGGTTGGGTTGCTTAATATGTCAATAATGGAAGAGGCTGACCAGGGTTTTTCACTCCGGGAAGGTATACACAGCTCATTCAGCCGGTCACGGATTTGGTAGGAGCCGAATGGAGCATAGCTGCCGTCCTCCTGTAGCTCGCCGGTGGTATAGAGATCATAGATATATTCAATGATCCTGGCTTCCTCCTGGACAATCTCCAGAGTATAACCCTTGTCTCCCTTATGTTTAACTTTTTCGTAGCCATAAGGTGCTGTCCCGGCTATGTACCAGCCGTCCCGAAAGGCGGCGATACGGCCCCTTTGGATTCTTCGGTTAATGGTTTTATATTCTCGGCGGGACATAAAGAGATTGAACTCAAAATATTCCTCATCAAATTCATCAGAAGGGTCGTAGGTTTTTAGGGGCGTGACGATCTTGGTGTTGCTAAATTTAAAAGCTTCTGCCACGGTTCCTTGGTCCTTGGTGTCACCTCTAGCCAGACGCTCAACCTCCATTACGAGGACGCCTTCCCACATCCCTTGCATGACTTCTAATAGGACTTGCTGCATCTTAGGGCGGGCGGAAATGGTTTCTCCGGAAACCAGTTCTTTATATATGGCGCCGACTTCAAGTCTCATTTTTATTGCCAACTCAGTTAATAACTGTTCATGTCGAGCCAAGGTTTCGCCTTCGCCACGTGCTTCAGCTTCTTTGTCAGCACGGCTTTTACGTAAATACATGAGATATGACATAGGTAAGCTCCTTTCAATCTATTTTATGGAAGTAGTTCTCTCTTAATTCTGAGTTAAGGTATAAAAAATACGCCCTCTTGTCAGGACGTTCCGAAAATGATATAATTCCATTGTCGAGATGGATATATCTTCCCTGAAGCCCGGTGAGAGAAAATCTATTTAAAGCCGTTTGGTGTTACCAGCACCGGGCGGTTTTTGTATTATGAGGATTCTATTTGCTTAAATCAGTTACACTTACAATATTTTCATTCCCTGAATCAACTCCAGGGGTAGTATCAATTACTTGTGATTCTCTCCAAATGTATAGTGCTGCTTTAGCTGATTCTCCTCTGCTGATGGCATCCATGTTTTTTCTTATAATCTTCTTGCGATTGCTCCGTGGTCTGAGTTGGATTTTGGCAGACTCCATTTTGATCAAAGTGGTAAGTTATACCGTTTTCAATGTAATCTTCTGTTCTTGCGTCACCTGATGGATTCATGTAATACCATTTTCCCCCCACGGTACTTACCCAGCCTGTAAGCATATAACCATTTGAATCAAAGCAGTACCATTTTCCATTCTCTTGAATCCATGAATTGACTTGATAGCTCCCGTCATCATTCTGATACCACCAACCATTTGTATCTTGTTTCCATTCTCCGGCAAAGACTGCCGTGCTCATAACCGCCGAAACAATTGCGGTTGTAATTAATAATTTTACCTTTCTCATTTCATTCCCTCCATGATTATATTATTAAAAAGCCATAGGCTATTTAACATTAATTTGCTAAATTATGCATTAGTCAATCAATTTGCATACATTGAATGGTTCGAAAAAAAATTATGTATTCATCTTTTTGAATGCCGAGGCCATACTTTGAGCGGTAACAATCTATGGCTTCTTGAAGAAAAGGCTCTGTTATATTTAGGTGTTCAGCGATCTCGTAACGATTGCGGCAACCGGCTTTCTTAGCGGAAATGATTTTTTTCTATTGTAATCATTTTATCATAAGCAGAGCCTTGCGTGGCATTCTTGTTTTTTATTTCCATCTAAAGTCTGATCAAGAATATTGCCAACACTTGTATAATAGTGTCCCAGCTCTTCTGAAAGGACGCAGGCCTTTTCTGAATATGTAGACAAGCATTTGCTCAGCCCGATCACGTCTCCATTGATAAGACCAGATGCCTGGGACTCAAACTCTAAATTTTCAATAACATAGATTCCTTCTGAATCAGCTTCGTTCAGTAGTTCTTCATACTCCATTTTTAAACACTTCCCCGAATAAATTGTATTTTATTGTTTTCCTGGCCTCTTTAGCTTGGCTAGGTCACGCTTGGTTTTTTTCAGTTCTCCTGGTTCTGTGATGGTATCATTATGGGCGGCTACAGGGAGAAGGTGTGGTTTACTCTTTTCTGGCATTACCATTGAAACCTCTAAGCGTTCAGCATTGCAACGATTGTATTCCATTTCCAGGACTGTGTCTACGGTGTGCTTGCCTTTATCATCTAATGAGCGGTATTTATGTAGAAGGGTTTGCTCTGATTGATTAATTTGTAGTTGCGATTGTACTTGTGATTCTTCTTTCCACCCCATGAGGTAGGACGCAGATGTGTTTAACGCATTAGCAAATTCAACCACCTTGCTTTGAACGATATCGTTAGTACCGTTTTCTATTTTGGCGATAGTCGATTTGTTCTTATAACCAAGTTTCGCTGCTAATTCCTCTTGTGTTATACCAAGAGCTTCCCTTTTTTTCACGTATTCTTTTCCCGATATCCGCCATGATTTCCCATCCATTTCTGCATTGATATCATAAATATAGCACATAGTTTATTTAAAATCAATTATTTTTGTGAAAATATAAAAAAACAGTTGACTTTAAATCATCAAAATGATATAGTGTGGATAGATGATTTAAAATCATCAAAGCGAGGAGGTGATATCTTGACCAACACAGAACTTCTAAGGAGTTTAATTTCGGGAAAAGGACTGAAGATGAAATATGTCGCAGATTATTTAGGGCTTTCCTCTTATGGTTTCCAGCTAAAATTGGAAAATAGGCAGGAATTTAAAACTAGTGAAGTTTCCGCCCTTTGTGAGCTACTGGGTATTAAGTCCTTAAAGGAGAAAGAAGATATTTTTTTTGTCAAATAGATGATTTAAAATCATCAAAAAGCAATAGGCTCAGATAGGAGACAATCAGAATAAAAGAGATGAACCATTGACATGGACAAGCATTAAAAAAAGAGGAGGCGAGAGAGGATGGAGAAGAAAGATATTGAGAATATTCACATAAGAGTCCCGGTTAACAAAATAGTTTTCCAAGACCCTTATGAACAATCAAAATATGAAAGGTTGCTAATTACTGATCCTCAGATAGCTATTAGTTATCTTGAAGAAATCTTCAATGATTCAGGAATATCTATATCATTTGAAAAGATCATTTAAAAGTTCTGACATATTGACATAAGTGTGGGATTCTCTGCCGGTTTTTGATTTTTTTGATAAAGTTAGTACCCACTTTTCTTGTGTGAAATTATCAATTCTTTTAAGAGCTTGTTCTATTTCTGCTCTCACAGAATTGAGTTGCTGCTGGTCTTCATCTACAAAGCCAAGAGTTACATGTGATTGAGTAGATACACCGGTACGTATTAGTGAAATATTATAAAAGTCTTTGTTAACTTGTACTGTATCCAAATCAAAAACGAAGTACGACCCCATATACTTCGATGCGGAAGTGTCGTGTGACAGTTTAATTGACAGGTCCTTATATGTTGCAATAATTACGTTACCGTTCTCATTGACTGAAAAACCGTTTGATTTAAAGTAAGCTGAAAAATCATTTTTTTACTTGTTGAACTGTTTCATTGATTTTTTTCATCAATCATCAGGGATAACCTAGCATCAACATCTTTTTTAACCGTATTGAGTTCAGCCAATTCTTTCATGAGTTTAATATTCATTTTTTAACCCTCCTTTCCTTCGTACTCAGCTCTGGCAGGAGCCTGTAAGTACAGTATAAAGAGCATTGGAAGAAATTACAAGAAAGGAATGGTGATATATATAGAGATTACGTATTCATGTAAGTCCTGCCGGTACCGCAATCGTTGCCCAGATCGGAGCAGGCGGTATACCTGCAAAGACTATAAACGAAAAACAAGGAAAGGTGTACAAACTATGCCACATAAAATCAGTTAGAAAGGGGTGGTGACATGGCAAGTAAGCCGGTAAAGGAAATCAAGAAGGGGGCTACGACCTTTATCTTCTATGATGATTACTGCAAAGATACGACACCTGAAGAGGCTGAGGCTATTTCAAAGCAAATTGCAAAGATGGTTTTGCCGGCATTGAGGGCATCTTATTTACATAAAGAGGAATCCGGCTGAGGCCGGAACCAGTGGACAAGCCCAGAAAGGAGGAATTTCATGCAAAAGCACTATGACAACTTGGATGATTACACCGACACCCGCCCATCACGCTTGATGGAGTTTACGAAGTGGTTTCTGCCGGCAGTCATCTTTGTAGCCTGTGTGATTGTGATTTTGGGAACATGCGGGCATTTAGAAGCTTTGTAGGAGGAGGTGAAGGCTGATGGATAAAGATTATTTGGACTACTATTTAAAAGAACTGAGTAACCGGAAGGGAACACCTTACGCTATGGCGAATGAAGCATTAGCGGATGATTTTTTTCCGTATGTTCAAGCAGAGTTTCCGGAGGCAATCATGGTAAAGCAGGGAATCGGCCAATACATTGTAGTGACTAAGCGGGCCAGAACTGCACTGCTCAAACGGTTTCAGGTTTCTAAACTGGAACACGAAAAAGCAATTTCAGAAATTGATGGAGTCATACAGACTCTAAAAACAGAAACCCCAGGAGCGGCAACTCCCAGGGAATCAAAGTAACTCGTAAATATTTACATCTTTATTATAGGGAATCTATCGGAGGAAATCAAGATGGAAAAATTATATGTAATCGCAGAGGAATATAAAGTCTTTGAAGAACTGTGCTATGCAGAGGATATTGATCCGCAGATTATGAAGGATACGCTGGAGGCTATCTTCGGAGAATTTGAAGAAAAATCGGACAACCTTGCCAAGATACATATGGAGATTCAGTCCAGTATTAAAGCCATTGAAGCGGAAATGGACAGGCTTAATGCAAGGGCAAAGCAGCTGGAAGGAAAGGATAGATGGATCAAGGAGTATCTCATGGAAAACATGCGCTACACCGGTAAAGAGAAGTTCAAAACAGCCCTTTTCAGCTATTCAATCTGCAAGAATGGCGGAGCAGAGCCTTTGGTTATTGATGGAACCGTGGAGGATATTCCACCTAAGTATACCATTCCGCAGCCGCCAGTGGTGAATAAGGAAGCGGTTCGTCAGCTTCTTTCAGAGAAACAGGTTGACTGGGCTCACTTTGAACCCCGTGGAGAGCATTTGCGGATCCGATGAGCATGGACAGGCTGCCAGATACTTCCGGTTCGGAGATATCGCCTTACCGGATGGCGCAGCTCGTTAAGGTATCATCAAAGATCACGGATTTAATGGTAAGCAATATATGGCAGCTTTCCTATGATGAACTGAACATTGTGCTTGATCTTGTCCGAATGGCAGCCGAGCGAGGCCATGAAGGCAGATAGAAGGGAGAATTATGTTTTTAAAAACTGGTGAATTAAAAAAAGATGATGAAGGCCGCTCTTAAGAGTGGCGGCCTGTATGTTGGAAATATGAATGGAGGCTATTTGGTCCATGCTGGGACATGGGGCTTATGTACGGATATCTTGTACGCCTCTAATAAATTTAAGGCGGCACTTATGGAGCTGATCGGAGATATCCCGGAGTCTGGAGAGTATTATAAATATTCGCATCAAAATGGGGAAGTGGTTCAGGATTCCCAATCTGAATATCCGGACGTTTATGAATTATGGAAAGAAGCCAAGGATTACGCCGCTTATGTTCCAATCAATCTCTGCTCTTGGCCACACGCCTTTATCGTGCTGCAGGTCCGTAGTGATCTTAGTTATAAGGTGGCAGATAAGAGTCTGACGGCTGATGTTATCAGCAGCAAGGAACTGGAGACAACGGTGGAGAGTATGCCCGGAAGACCCAATTATAACGCAGGAATCCTGTACTGGAAGAATGATACCACCATTTACTGGGTACATACGACGGAGCCGGGGGAGAGAGCTAGAGAAGCGCTTTTTCCAAGCATGGAGAGACTGGACTTCTTTCAGACGGATTGGCGCATAAGGGAAGATAACGAACCGGATCAGGAAGCAGACTTTGAAGAAAAGCTGCCATATTAAGGAGGATTGACATGGCGATACCAGTATTAATTATCGGTCGGAGTGGTACCGGCAAAAGTGCAAGTTTAAGAAATTGTGCAGGAAAGGATTTTGCAATGTTTAACGTCCTTAACAAGCCCCTGCCATTTAAAGGGAGGGTTCCTTCCATCAATACGGATGACTATGCGGTGATCATGAAGTCCATTTCAGGAGCTTCTCAGCGATCGTTAGTAATTGACGATGCAGGATACCTGATTACAAATCAGTTTATGCGTGGGCACAGTAACGCTGGAAAAGGAAATGGAGTATTTGCCTTATACAATGATTTGGGAGACCGATTCTGGTCATTGGTTCAGCACGTGGTGCAGCTGAAAGAGCAGGATAAGATTGTGTATTTCTTCATGCATGAAGATAAGGACGATATGGGCGACGTTAGGCCGAAGACTATTGGAAAGCTGCTTGACGAAAAGGTTTGCGTGGAAGGCATGTTTACCATTGTTTTGCGTTGCGTTATTGATGGAGACGAACATAAATTTATTACCCAATCAGTAAACGGGGCCGTTAGTAAGTCCCCCATGGGAATGTTTGATGATCTGGCGATTGATAACGATCTCCTTATGGTTGATCACACAATTAGAGAATATTACGGAATTCCAAACCCAAAGAATGTAAACAAGGAGGATTCAAAACATGATTAAGAAACCAGCAGGATATGACGAGGCTCAGGCCTACACAGGGGAGTCTGTACAGCTCCCAAAGGGGAAATATATTTGTTCTATTGTTCAGGTAGCTACACAGACTTCTCAGAATGGCAATGAGCAGTTTGTAATACTTTTCGATATTGCCGAAGGGGAGCACAAGGATTTTTATAAAAAAATGTTTGAAGCAGCCAAAGCACAAAATGGGAAAAACGCCAAATGGAAAGGTGTATTCAAGCAGAACATGGACGGTAAAGGAACGTCATGGTTAAAAGGAATCATTACCAGCATTGAACGTTCTAACAATTTTACCTTCCAGTGGGACAAGGAAGGTAATGAGAAGATGCTTGCGGGCAAAAAGTTTGGAGGGATTTTCCGCCGCCGGCAGTTTAAAGCTGATGATGGAACCACGCCTTTTGTTACAGAGTTATGGAGGATCCGTAGCGTAGCCGGGCTTAATGAAGCAGAAATTCCGGAAGACGAGCTTCTTCCCGTAGAAGCCAGAGTGGCAGCCGCCCAAGCCCCGCAGATGCGGCACCTCCATCATTTACTGATGGTGATGGCTTTATGAGCATTCCGGAAGGAGCCGGTGATGAGGGAATTCCATTCATGTGACCCGGAGCTATTCCATAAAGTAAAGGAATCTGTGTCCATGCAGGCCGTTGCAGAGTATTACGGTCTTCAGGTGAATAAAAAGGGGCTGTGCTTATGCCCCTTTCACCAGGACAAGGATCCTAGCATGAAGATATATCCCAATGGAAAAGGATTTTACTGCTTTACCTGTGGTACCGGTGGGGACCAGATAAAGTTTGCCGCCTTGTATCAAGGAATCCGTAATGAGGAAGCGGCAAAGGAGCTGGCTGCTGCTTTTCGTGTTCCAGTAACAGTACCGGTTACATACAGGGAGAAGCGAGAGGCAGAACGTAAGCAAAAGCGGCGACAGAATGTTGCTGCTTTTGCTAAAAGGGCAAAGCTGTATGTCCAGATGTACCGGATCCTGCTCTGTGAAGCAATCCATGAGAAAAATGAGCATTTTGCAGAAGCCCTGCAGAACATTACATACATAGAATATTTGCTTGAAAATCTGGAAGAATGTCCAGAAGAAGTTTATGGCGACAAGAAGGCGGTGATAAAAATTGGAGAAATCGAAGGACGAATTAATAACTGGTATGTACGAACTGAGCCAGACGGATCCATTTCCCGATGAAGTCTTTTATCAGATTTTCGAAATAGAAGACAATGTTGAAAGAACCCAGTACATAGAGGCTTTGCGGAATGCGGCCAGGAAATTAAAGCGTGCAACAGAATTTAACAACGTATATAAGTCCTTCGTTCTTGACTATGCCCAGCGTCAGAAACAGGACGGTCAGAAGACGAAATTTACCGATCAGCCGCTGGAACTGATATGCGGGGAATGGACGGCCAATGACTTAGGGGTGAGGGCAATCCGGTATGACAAAAACGCAATGCCGGTGCCGGCCCATGCCTGCAGCCATCCGATCCTGCCCATAGAGATCCTGAAAAATGTGGATACGGCAGAGGAGAGAATCACCCTGGCCTATTTCAAGTCCGCATCCTGGCAGAGTATTACTGTGGATCGTAGTGTTTGCGCCAATACCAATAAAATCGTGGACGCTCTCAGTCAGTACGGAATTGAAGTAACTTCGGATAATGCAAAGAATCTGGTCCGTTATATCTCTGACTGTGTGGGACTTAATCCCCTTACTCTTAATCCCAAGAAATCAATCAACCGCCTGGGGTGGGTGGGCTCCTTCTTTACTCCTTATGCAGAGGATATCCGCTATGAGGGGGATATGGACTATGAAGCGATTTTTCGGAACGTGAGAGAAAACGGAAGCTTTGATACTTGGAAAGAACTATGCGCCGGACTAAGGAAGAATCTCCCACTACGCATGATGATGGCCGTCAGTTTTGCTTCTGTACTTCTAGAGCCACTTAAGGTCCTTCCCTTTGTCCTTCATATATGGGGGACAACGGGAACCTGTAAGACGGTTGCTCTAATGGTTGCTATGAGTATCTGGGGCAATCCTAAGATGGGCGGGCTCGTAAAGACCATGAACATGACAAAAAAACGCCATTATGAGAAACGCCGCCTTTTTATGCTCTATTCCTTTTGCAGGGGATGAGCTTCAAACCATTAAGGATAAATGGCAGGGTAATTTTGATCAGTTGATTTACCAGATCACGGAAGGCGTGGACCGTGGCAGGGCTAAAGCTTATGGGGGCGTAGAGGATACAAAGACCTGGAAGAACAGCTTTATCTTCACTGGTGAGGAGCCGATCACAAAGGCCAACTCTGGTGGAGGGTCTAAAAACCGTGTCATTGAGGTAGCGATAGATGGGCCCCTGGTAGATGATGGCCATTATGTTAGTAGTGTCGTGCAGGAGCACTATGGATTTGCTGGCCGCAGGCTAGTGGAGTACATACAGGGAATTGAGACAGGAGAACTGATTGAGCGATACAGGGAACTGTTTGAGGAACTTTGCAAATTCGATACTACGGATAAGCAAGCTATGGCCATGGCATGTCTTATGTTGGCTGATGAACTGGCCGTAAAACTGTTTTTTCAAGATGAAGAATACCTGTCTGTGCAGGATGTGAAGAAATACTTGCAAAGTTCAGTAGATGTAGATGTGGCTGAAAGGGCCTATCAATCGGTTCTTAACTGGGCGGCTAAAAATCCAGTCAGATTTGAAGATCCCAAGGCTGATAATTCTCCTAATAAAGGTGAAGCGTGGGGGAAGATTGACGGGGAAGTCATGGTCATTAATAGGGATGTTTTGCTTGACTATCTGAACCAAAATGGTTTTGATTACACCGCAGTTAGTAAAAAAATGGTCTGAAAAAGGATATTTAGTCAGGAACACACAGGGAAAATTCATTCATAGCACAAAAGTTTATGGAATTAAATCCAGCTATATAAAATTCAATCTCCCGCAAGACGATGATAACACAGATTCGGATGGATTTATGGCTGTTGATGAAGGTCAAGGGACATTACCGTTTGTTTAAGGGGGTCTAACCTGTCTAACCTTGGCTCAAATCATAGTTAGCCAGTAGGAAACCGCATAAAATAAGGCTTTTATATATACAGTCTAACCTGTCTAACTAGTCTAACCTATTTAATAGGTCTCGTAGCGCGAGGGAAAATTGATAAGAACGAATTTTGCTTTAAATATATACAGTTATGCAACCGGATTTTGGGTTAGACGGTTAGCCCCCATGTAGAAACAAGGGTTTACAGGCTGTTTTTAGGCCGAAACGCGGTTAGTTTAGTCCTGAAAAAGGTTAGACCGGAAAGGAAATGGTGGTAATTTGAATAAAATCAGTGCGATTGAATTTCTCATGCAGGATGCAAAAGGGGAATTTGAAAAGATAGAAAACTATAGAGAGGTACTTGATTCCGGAGACCAGAAAAAGATCTGGGACCTGCAAAGACCCTCCAGACAACGAATCAAAGATGATCTAAAGATGGTACGGCGATTATCACTGGAACTTGAAAAGGAGGCCGAGATCTTATGGTAAGCAATAAGAAAGCAGGATCAGACTTTGAAAGAGAGTTTGCGGAGCTGTTGGCAGGTAAAGGATTCTGGGTTCATATGTTTCAGGATAACAAAAATGGACAGCCCTGTGACGTAGTGGCGGCTCGGAATGGGATTACATACCTCTTTGATTGCAAGAACTGTGAAAAGGATTATTTCCTTCTTAGCAGAATGGAAGAGAACCAGTACAATGCTATGCATCTGTTTGAACTGACTGGTAATGAGAAGGGGAAATTTGCTTTACGATTCAGCAATCAGACAATTTATCTGATTGATTATGACCTGATCAAACATCTTCAGGGCAAAGGAATTAAGCAGATTGATGAACCAGTATGCAAAAGATATGGCAGTAACATTGATATCTGGTTGGAAAACCTTCCGGAAAGTGTAGGTGATGGGAATGCAGATAGTGATTGGCAGTGAGATGCGGATAACAGATGCCCCGAAGGCTCTGTTTGACTGGTGCAGTGAAAATCTAGTACTGCCCAATCCGGAATACGCCAATCGTTCACGCCGGGGGCTATGGTTGGTAATACACCGAAATATTTATGGCTATACCGGGTGGAAGGCAATGAGTTGATTGTACCGGTTGGAGTGGGAAAAAAGGTTAAGGAGTTCAAAGAGGAGAATACTCTAATCAATCAAGATTTGGCGGATAACGGACTTTTAAGCTTTGATGGAACAATTCCTCTGTATGACTATCAAGAGCCGGCAGTGATGGAAATGAGCTGTCAGAGTTGTGGAATTCTTCAAAGTCCTTGCGGATCCGGAAAGACCCAGATGGGAATAGCACTGGCAGCCAAATTATCAAGGCGGACACTGTGGATCACACACACTCAGGACCTTCTTACCCAGTCTTATGAAAGGGCTGCACAGTACTTTGATAAAAGGACCCTGGGAAAGATTACGGCAGGAAAGGTGCATATTGGCAGTCACATTACTTTTGCCACCGTGCAGACACTCTGTAAGCTGGACCTGGACAAGTACCGGTATTCCTGGGATGTGATTATCGTAGACGAGTGTCATCGTCTTGCCGGGACCCCTTCTAAGGTGACTATGTTCTATAAAGTTATGAACAGCCTGGCTGCCCGGCATAAATACGGATTATCAGCAACGGTTCATCGGTCGGACGGACTGATTCAAAGTACCTTTGCTGTGATCGGAGAAATTGCCTACAGGGTTCCGGAGGAGGCTGTGCTGATAAGACCATGCAGGTGCGGATCAGTCAGAGGAATACAGGAATAAAGGTGAATCGGGAATGTTTGGACACGGATGGAACTCTTGCTTTTATGAAGCTGATTCCATATCTGACTGGGAGCGGTCCAAGGAATGAAATTATTGTTAAGGATTTGAAAAGTAATGGAGAGCATTTTAACCTGATCCTTTCGGATCGACTGGAGCATTTGCAGATATTAAGAAATATGCTGCCTGCGGAGCTTAAAGGAGCCAGTGTCATGATCGATGGCAGTATGACCAGTAAGAATGCCAGGGCAGAACGGGAGCGGGCTATTGAAGACATGAGGAATGGAAAGAAGCATTTTCTATTCGCAACCTTTAGTCTGGCTAAAGAAGGCTTGGATATCCCTTGCCTTGACCGGCTGTATATGACTCTTCCTAAAAAGGATTATGCCGTTGTTACCCAGAGTGTAGGAAGGATAGCCAGAGTGTTTTCAGGGAAGGAAGATGCTGTTTGTTATGACTATGTGGATGATATCCAGTTTTGTGAGAATCAGTGGAAGCGGCGCCGGGCTCATTACAGAAAGGCAGGGTGTATTTTATGAGTGTACGAACTGAAGAAGCAGCTGCATGGTAAAAGGTGTCTTCTGTGATGCTTATATTTTTTTATCAGAAATATCATGGGAAACCCATGGAGCCAGGTTTATGGAATTCTGCTACAACAGATTTTGGTCAGATCATGAAAAAATATAACGGAGCCCCAATATGCGGGAGGATTATGCTTGCAACGTTTACCCAGCTTGAAGAAGAAAAGAATGGGAGGTGCGACAATGCCAGCTAAAAGAAAAGACAGTGCTCCTCAGCAGGAAAAGATTTATCTCTGCTCTATCTGCGGCAAGGAAATCCATGGGGAACACGTGTACATAGAAACCAAGAGACGAAGTAAGTCGCACATACATTTTGAGTGTATGCCGGGAAACAGTAAAAGTTAATATCTAGAAAGGAGGCCGGAGCGGTGGCCACCGTGACAGGATATCCTGGCTCCTTTCAAAATGAGAGATTTAATAATAGACTGCTTTGCCGGTGGCGGTGGAGCAAGCGTTGGAATAGAAATGGCTTTGGGTCGCCCGGTGGATATTGCTATCAATCATAATCCACAAGCTATCAGGATGCACAAAACGAATCACCCTGATACATTGCATTTGACAGAAGATATTTTCAAGGTTGATTTGCAAAAGTATGTAAAAGGCCGTCATGTGTCTTTGATGTGGGCTAGTCCGGACTGTACCAGTCACAGTAAGGCAAAGGGCGGCAAGCCGCGGGAAAAAGGCTTAAGAATTCTTCCATGGGCAGTATATAAACATGCGAAAGCAATTCTGCCAGATGTGATACTGATGGAGAATGTTGAGGAGATCCAACAGTGGGGACCTTTGGATAAACAGGGTTATCCCATAAAGGAGCGTAAAGGAGAAGATTACCAGAAGTTTATTACCGCAATGAAGTCCCTCAGATATGTATTTGATAGCCGGGAACTGGTAGCTGCAGATTACGGAGCGCCTACCACAAGAAAACGGTGGTATGCAGTCTTTCGCAGAGACGGGCTGCCAATTGTCTGGCCGGAGCCTACGCACAATAAAAACGGTACAGATGGATTAAAGAAGTGGGAACCTATTTGGAAATACCTGGATTTAACAGATTTAGGTAAATCCATCTTTGGCAGAAAGAAGCCACTGGCAGATAAGACGATGAACCGGATCGCCAGGGGATTGGATAAATTTGTTTTTAATTGCCCGGAACCGTTTATTGTTCAGGTGAATCATGGGGGAGATAACTTCCGGGGACAGAGCATACATGAGCCTATGCCCACCATAACGCAGAAGCATGGCTTTGGAACTGTGACACCGTACATTATGCAGATAGGGCAGACTGGATTTTGTACAGATCGCAATCGTTCAGTAGAAGATCCATTGAGTACAGTAGTTACAAAAAATGAACATTGCCTGATATCGCCAGTTATCACACCCTTCATTGAAAAATCTTATGGAGGCAATTACAGGGGAGCGGGCAGTAGTTTGAATGATCCGATACACACCATTACAACGGTTGACCATAATCATGTAGTCGCACCACTTTTAATCCAGTATCATTCTGAAACATCAAAGTCTAACGTGAGAGGACAGTCGGTTGATGAACCTATAATGACACTAGATACCAGTAACCGTTATGGCTTGGTGGCGGCTTTCCTTACAAAATTCTATAAATCGGGAATAGGTCAGCCTTTATGGGAACCGATACATACAATCACAACCAGTCCTGGGCATTTTGGACAAGTCAGTATTCTTGCAATCAGCAAGGAAGAACTGTTGAAGAATGGTGTTGATGAAGAAACAGCACAGAAATGCACCTGGGTAAGCCAGTTTATCATTAAATACTACGGTGGTGATGTGTCTGGTGTAAGTTTGGAGGAACCGCTTCATACGATTGTGACAAAGGACAGATTTGCCCTGGTTACGGTCCTTGGAAATGAGTATGTGATTCTGGATATTTTTCTCCGTATGCTAAAAGCTGAGCCGGAATTGAAGCTGGGCCAGGGGTTCCCAGGAGATTATATTATTGATCATGATTATGAGGGAAAGAAATATCCGGTATCTGAACAGGTGGCACGCATTGGGAACAGCGTTGTCCCCATTGTAGCTGAAGCATTGGTTATGGCGAATTGTCCTTACCTTAAAATTGGAGAACGAATGGCGAACATGAGGATTGATGATAGTCAGGAGCAGCTTAGATTTGCTTAGTAAAACCTGTGTTTAATATAGCACCAAGTGTGTCGCTTAGTGCTATAAAAAGGTGGATTCCGAATAGCCAAATTGTTGAGAAGTATATTCTCCGTTTGAAAATTTTATCCCGACACAGAATGTATTAGGTTGCTTGTTTGTTAATAACTATCAATAAAATTCAGAATCCATTCGTCACTTATTGACGAATCAATTTGGCTGGACGATAAACAAAAATTTTGCTAATGTTTATCACCTCCAAAAGTATATTACCAAATTTTAAATTGAAGAGCAAGAACGATATACACTTAATTAGTGGTCAATTAGGATTAAGCTGGACTTAAAGACACCGACTATAATATTACGTTATTCATTTACCATATTTATTTTGATAATTTCTTAATTACTGATCTTGCTTTTTTATTATATAAATTGTTTTTGTTAGCAGCGATGGGTTTTAAACCGCTGATATATGCTTTTTTTATTGAACCAAAGAGAGTTTTTTTCCTAGACATGACAGAACCTCCGATTTTTTTATAGTGTGATATTAAATATAATATGTTCAATATAAGCAGGAAATGTACAAATCGTAACAAAAAAAGAAAGGAGCCGCAAACCCCACAAAAAAAAGGCGAAGGGCTCTTTAAAAAAGAAATATTGTTCTTTGATAATTGAATATTGATAGTTGGTAAAATATGTATTATGATTACAATAAACTTGAAAGGAGTATTAATTATGTTGGACATAGAGTCGGTTTGTGATTGGTTAAAAGTAACATTAAAAGCGGAAAAGGTCGAATATGTTAATGATACAAGATACCCAAATGCATCAGAGTTCCTGCGTATGTTTGATGCCAAATTTAAATCAGGTGAGATTCTTGAAATTAAATTTAATGAAATACAAAAATGTTTTTATTTTAAAAAAGACAATGTTTGGGTTCGCCAAGAAGGTTTAATATTAGAAATGTGAAAACAAGTTTTTTTGTGACATAAACCAACTATCAATATTCGGTAGTTGGTTTTTTGTTGCTTAAAAGGAGGGACACATTGAGAAAATCACCAAAAGAGCGCCGGAATCAGTATGTGCAAGCGCAGAGGATCACCACGGCAGAGTCAGCTATAGCAGTAAAGGCACCGCCTGCCATGACCTTCTCAGCAACACATCCGGCTTATACATATACAAGTTTGTGTTCAGATCGGGGGCTGCGGGAGCCGCCGAGGCAGAGAAAGAAGGTGGATTATGGCATTTGAAAATTTGTATGCGGCGTATGATGCTGGGAAACTGCTAGGAGAACGTACTTCCAAGGAATGGGAGGTGGCACTGTCCATACCCCGGCAGACCATAAGGGATTATGCACGTGAGAAGAGGGCCTATGGTGGCCGGTATACGTTTAGGCTGGCGGGGACAGGCGTACCCGGTGAAGCCGAAGCCAGCCAGGAGGATCCAGAAATTACGGCACGGGATATAGAGGAATTTAAGCGGTCTTTAAGGATTGGAGCCCGATTTGTCTATGAGAGTTTCCGAAAGGATTTCGTCCGGGGGACGCGGATTACATCAGAAAAGGTTGTTGTAGTG
>BBDR01000031.1 GCA_001312405.1 Clostridium sp. NkU-1
GTACCTTTTTATCAAATAATCTAATGATATTAATTATCATTTTGTATGCTAAATCCCGGCAAAACAAACATTACTTACTCATCTGGTTTTCATTTTTATATTTTGACCTGAAGGCTTTTGTTTTCATAAATACTAATATAGTAGAATATTCCCTTGACCTCATGCCATAATTAAGAATGACAGGAGGTTATTTTTAATGAAAAATTTTTATGGATACATGAGGGTCTCCTCATTAGAGCAAAACACGGAACGGCAAAAAGTAGAGCTTCTGCGCTGGGGCATTATTGACAAGAACATTTTCTGCGACAAATTGTCAGGAAAAGATTTTAACAGGCCCCAATATCAAAAGTTAAAAAGAAAATTGAAAGAAGGAGATGTCCTTGTTGTAAAAAGCATTGACCGTCTGGGCAGAAATTACGATGACATACAGGAAGAATGGCGGGAAGTCGTGAAAACAAAAAAAGCTGATATTGTGATTTTGGATATGCCCATTCTGGACACAAGAACAAATAAAGATTTAATCGGTACCCTGATATCCGACATTGTCCTGCAGCTTCTTTCCTATGTGGCACAGGCGGAGCGGGAAAACATCAAACAGCGGCAGGCAGAGGGGATCGCCCTTGCAAAAGCACAGGGAAAGCATCTGGGACGTTTTCCGACCCCAATTCCTAAGGAGTTCTACCCTGTCTACGAAAAATGGCAGCAGCGAATCTATACCCTTGAGACCGCCAGCAATGAACTGGGCATCACTGTCAGCCAGTTCAGGACAATGATTAAAAAAACACAAGTCAAAAAAACAAAGACTTTTTAACACATGATTCCATATAACAGAAAACAGGCAGAACCGCTGCTTTTTATCAACGATCCTGCCTGATTTAACAAACACAGATTTTATTTTACATATGTGAAAGAGCAACAGGAACCAGTCTCACTTCAAAAACAAATTCTTCATCATCAAGCCGGTATTCTTTCCGAAGCTCCGGACCGCAGCTTGCCGATCCGATGCCGTCCTGACGGTAATCCAGGCAAAGTACTGTAAAGCCCGATGGAGCCAGTTCAAAATTATGGGCCTTTTCTGTCAATTCCTCCTGGGTATAGACCGATGCATTAAAGGAAAAAGCCTGCTCTGAGACTGCGAGAGGGAGACGCCTCCGCCATTTATTGTCACAAAATCGCAGTCGCTCCTGCTTCCGTTCTCCTGCGGTCTTAAATAGTCCTCATGCATTTCCTTTACCCCGGCAGTAAATAACCCGTGATAACTTGCCCTTCTCTTATCCACGTAATTTTCTACAGGTCCCAGGCCATAATAAGTTGCCTGATCCATGGTCTTTGGAAGGAAAAGGCGAAGGCCGAACCTTGGAAGCTCCGGGAATTCCAGGTCTCTTTTCACATGAAGCTTCCCATCTAAAATCCCATCCCTTCCTATAATCCACACAGCCTCAATCATCAAAATTCTCTGGACCACAGCCGCGGTAACAGACAGCATGGTACTTATTTCCACCCGTCCGTCCTTTACTTCAAAGGAGGTTTCATAAGCCCTGGATATGGCCCGGTCATAATGGGCCGCCATCCACTTATTCTTTATATATCTGTCATTATCCGTTGGCGCTCTCCAGATGTTATATTCCATGGGATGCTCCAGAAGGGGTTTGTTTTCAAACACCATGCCCTCAAAACAGCCGGTCAGCTTGTTATAGGTATAAGCAAAGTTTGTTCCGTCTATGAAAAGGTAGCGGTCATCCTCCTGACCGTGGGGCACGCCCTTTCCCCTTCTTTTGTTTCCTGTTCCTTTAACAGGAAAACCCCTGTCTGGTTTCTCATATCTTCATTTTCAAGAAGAATCTCATCAAATCCCAAAATGCTTCCGGCTTTTAAAAGGGCGGTATTCTGCTTTAATAAATACTGGATCTTCAGATAGCATTTTCCCTTTTCAGGAACCTCAAAGTCCAGAGTCAGACTGCCTTTGCCATGAGGCTTTATTTCCGGTAAATCCCCTTCGCCAAGAATCCCCTTTTCAGTGACTGCTCCGTCACAGGTCACCTCATACCCAATGACCGCATAATCCCTCAGTCCGGTAAAATCCATGCGGTTTTGAAGCACCAGCTCCTTCTTTTCCTGATCAAAGGCTACCAGCCTTGCCGGGCGGTACACATTTTTAAATTCCATCAGCCCGGTGTGAGGCCTTCTGTCCGGGTATACCAGGCCATCCATGCAGAAATTGCCGTCATGAGGGTATTCGCCATGGTCTCCTCCATAAAGGTACATGGGTTTTCCATCCAGGGTTCTTCCCTGATAGATGGCATGGTCGCACCACTCCCATACAAAGCCGCCGCAGACCTGGTCATACTGGTCAAACACCTTAAAATAATCTTCCAGATCGCCAGGTCCATTGCCCATGGCATGGCTGTATTCACACAGGATAAAAGGCTTTCCTGCATTTCTTCCAATGTATTCATGGATCTCCTCCAGCTTTGGATACATACGGCTGTATAAATCCAGATTGGAAAAATCATAGGTCTTGTTCCTGTCACGGTAACGGGCTGCCTCATAATGGGTGAGCCGGGAAGGATCAAAAGCCTTAGTCCAGGCCAAAGCTGCTTCAAAGGTACAGCCATAGGCACATTCATTCCCCATGGACCAGATCACCACGCTTGACCGGTTCTTATCCCGTTCCACCAGAAGCTTTGCACGGTCAACCGTGGCCTGGGTAAACTCCGGATTATCTGCAATAGCCCTGTTCCACCGTTCATGCACAGTCTCCGTGGAGCTGTCTTCCATGTAGACGCTATTGGTTCCGTGGCTCTCATTGTCAGCCTCATCAATGACATAGAAGCCGTACTCATCACACAGCTGGTAAAACTGAGGCCGATTGGGATAATGACTGGTACGGATGGCATTGACATTGTGCTCCTTCATGATCCTTAAATCCTTTTTCATCTGTTCCAGGCTGATGACAAACCCTGTCACAGGATCACTGTCATGGCGGTTGACGCCATGGAATTTGATCTTTTCCCCGTTTAAATAAACCACTCCATCCCTTATGGTGATTTTCCGGATTCCCAGGCGGTCCACGATCACCTCATTCCCACACTCCAGGACAAGGGTATAAAGGTATGGCTGCTCTGCATTCCAAAGCACCGGATTTTCTATGGTCAAATGAAGCCTGCCCTCCTGAGGGAATCCTTCCTGACTGGCGGCCAGCTTTCCATTGGAATCATATACCAGAGCCTTTATTGGCAGCTCTTTTCCAAAAAAGGTGATCACTGCCTGGATGTGAGCCTGGCTCTCTTCCAGGGAGGTTGTTAAAAAATAATCAAAGATTCCCTCTTCCGGCCTTTTTAAAAGATATACATCCCGGAAAATACCGGTCATGCGGAACTTATCCTGGTCTTCTAGGTAGCTTCCGTCACACCATTTTAAAACAAGGACAGCTAAGGTATTTTCCCCTTCACGGATCAGGCATGTCACATCAAATTCGCTGGTGGCATGGGATACCTGGCTGTATCCCACATAGCTTCCGTTCAGCCACACATAAAAGCAGGAATCCACGCCTTCAAAGTTTAAGTAAGCCCTGGGAGCATTCTCGTCCCTTTCATAGACAAAATGGCGGACATAAGCGCCACAGGGGTTTTCAGCCGGAACATAGGGCGGGTCCATGGGGAAGGGGTAGCGGATGTTGGTATACTGGTGCCTGTCATATCCATAGTTCTGAAAACAGCCGGGTACCGGGATATCATCATAATTTCCCGTATCATAGCCTTCCTGGAAAAATTCCTCTTTCACATCATAAATGCTGTCATAATAGCGGAATTTCCAAGTCCCGTTTAAAAGCTTAAACCGGTCGGAATTTTCCCTGTGCTCCACAAGGTCAAACCGCGTCTGGGAAGCTGGAATGTAGTAGGCTCTGTTTGGCATGGTATTTTCATGAAGCAAGTGGAGATTTTCATAATGTTTGGGTACGATCATGGTCGGTTCCTCCTTCTGTTATTACCTTTCATTATAAAATGAAAAGGCAGAAAATCCATATCTCAGATTAGACAAAGTATGCACAAAATGATACACTGTTCATAAAAGCAATAAGCCGTGCAATACAGGACACAGGAAAATTTTCGTTGTGCCCATACATAAGAAAATTACATTGCCATCCCATGAATGAATAAAGGAGTCCGTATATGTACACCAACACAGGATATATGAACCTAACAGACGACGAACTTGAGGACAGCACTCTTCCTCTTAAGACAAACTGCTGCGGCGTCTACCGCCTGCTCACCCGCCCCGTCATGTCCACCATACGGCCCTTGGGACGTCCTGATTACCAGATTTTATACATCTCATCAGGAAAGGCATGGTTTACCTTCCAAAAGGAGACCATGGAGGTCCCTGCCGGAAACATGGTGCTTTATAAGCCTGGCGAGCCTCAGCAGTACGCTTATTATCTGGAAGATAAATCAGAGGTATTCTGGCTTCATTTCACTGGTAAAGAAGCCGGAGATCTTACCCTGCAGTCAGGCTTTGGTGACAGCCATATCCTATACACCGGTGTTTCTTCCAAATATCAGGAAATATTTCTTGCCATAATCCGGGAACTCCAGCTCCCCCGCCCCTGTTTCGAAGAATTGACCTCCCTTCATCTAAGGCAGCTTTTCCTTCTTCTAAAACGGCAAAGGGAAGAAGGGGGATTTCAAAAAACAGAGATCCAAAAGGAAATGGAAAAAGCGGTCCATTACTTTCATGAGAATTTTTCCACGGACATCGAAATTGACCATTATGCCAGAAAGCTCCATATGAGCACCTGCTGGTTTATCCGCAGCTTTAAGCAGTATACAGGAATGCCTCCCCGCAAATACTTAACTTCCATCCGTGTAAAAAAAGGCCCAGGAGCTGCTTGAAAGCACTGACTACGGCATCGGAGAGATCGGCAGCATTGTCGGCTATGACAATCCCTTATACTTCAGCCGGATCTTTAAAAAAACAAACCGGTACTTCTCCCGGAGAATACAGAAAAGCGGCAAGGTGAGCTTCCCTCCCCTGCCGCTTCTTCTATCTTCCCACCAGACGGTAGGTCTGGCGGTATTCCTTTGGTGTTATTCCCATATACCGCTTAAAGATTCTTCTGAAATAATCCACATCATGATAACCGCACTGGTAGGCTATCTCATTTCCTGTTAAGTTTGTCTCTATGAGCATTCTGCACGCCTTATTAAGCCGTGCCTCATGGATCCCCTCTGTGAGCGTTTTCCCATAAACCGCATTGTAGACACGTCCCAGGTAGTCCGGGCTGCAGTCCAGCTTATCAGCCAGTATGGAAGAGGATAAAGGCTCTTCAAAGTGATTTCTGATATACTGCCCCGCCTGGTTTGCCAAAAGCACCTTCTGCCCGGTCACTTCCATTGGAGAAAGGGAGTCGCTGAGCTCGCACAGCAGCTCTAAAAGCACCAGGTTCAAGATGGTCCGGTCCCCCCTGCAGACATTCTGTCGCTTGATGAATCGGCGGAAAAGCTCCTCAAACTGCTCCGGCTTTCTGATGCGGATGAGCTGGGGCAGGGACATAATATCCCGTCCGGTCCTCACAGCCTCCTCTTCCAGGTGAAAATGAAGCCAGTAAAAATTCAAATCTTCCTCAAACTCCCTTGTCCCCCAGTGATGCCTTCCGGGAAACAGGATCAGCGCTTCCCCTTCCTCCACGTTATACGTTACGTCCTCTTCGGCAATTCCCAGGATTCCGGAATTTACATAGATGATCTCAAAGGAATCCATGACCCGGTCCGCATGGCGTCCCCTGCCTCCAGTCATTAAATACCCTGCATTTAACGCCCTCACCGGAAGCACAGCCTTCAAATTTAAGTAATGTTCCATAATAACCTCCTGTCACCCCAGTCGGAATCCTCCAGTTTTTCGCTTCTTTTTCCTCTTGTATCCCATCCATTATACTGGCAATATAGAAAGAGGAAAACCTTTAAAAAAAAGAATATCAGATATCTAACAAAAAGAAAAGGGGATTGCGGCAGTTATGCCGCAGAAGTTCGATGATAGAAGCTGTATTACTCTTAAAAGAAAAAGTGTCCCGCACCTATTTTAGCGGAACCACCATGACAGAAGCAGATTTTTCCAAAGGCAGAAGGCTCTTTATTGCAGAGGCTGCTGTGCCAACGGAATTGTAACACTGACTACCGGAGCATTCCTCTCCGGTTATGCCAATTCACTGGGAGCCACTGATTCCATAAACGGAATCATCGGTTCCATCCCGGTCCTTCTTTGCACTCTTCAGATGTTTTCCTCCATCCTTCTGGAAAGCCTCTGCCGGAAAAAAATGCCTGATTTCCAGTTTTTCATTTATCCACAGGCTTCTTCTGGCCTCGGTCTTTTTTGTGCCCCTGTTTATAAAAACTCCAGGACTCCGCCTGACAGCAGCAATCAGCATCTATGGAGCGGCCCATTTTTTTGGAGCCTTTATCGGAACCGGGACCGGGAACTGGATCCTGCAGCTAGTTCCCCAGCACATGAGAGGGAATTATCTGGGGAAAAAGGATTCCTTTGCTTTTGCCTTTTCCACCGTTTTAAGCCTGATCATGGGCTGGGTCATGGACCGGTTCCGCAGCTCTTCCATGGAACAGACCGGCTTTCTTGTGGTCGGGACCGTAGTCTTTTTCATCGCCTGTACGGACTTCTGGTGCCTTTCCTCCATCAGTGAACCGGAAAGCATTCCCCACCGCCAAAAGCTTCAGGATGCTGTATGGAAGCCATTAGCCGACAAAGAGTACCGGAAGGTCATGCTCACCTATATGTTCTGGAACCTGGCCCTTCAGATCGCAGGTCCTTTTTTCAGCGTCTACATGGTCACAGGGCTTAAATTAGATTATACATACATTACCTTTTTGGGCCTCATCTCCTCGACCGTCCGTGTCCTGGCAGCCTGGCTCTGGGGGCGCCTGGCCGACGCCACCTCCTGGCTTTTGGCCGCCCGCTGTTCCATGGGAATGCTGGGCCTTGTCCATGCCAGCTGGCTTTTCATGACTCCTGACACCTGCTACACCCTTCAGCCTGTCTTACAGGCATTGTCCGGCGCTGCCTGGGGAGCATTGCCATATCCGTCTTTAACCTTCAGTATCATTATGCCCCTGCGGATAAGCGTGTGCTTTATGTCAGCTCCAATTCCTCCTATGCAGGGCTTTGCGGCTTTCTTTCCACCCTGCTTGGAGCCTTCCTTCTCAGGGTTTTTCCTTCCCTGGAAATTGGGGGAGTTCCCATAACCGGAATGCAGCTGCTCTTCCTTCTTTCCGGAATCCTGATCCTGGGATGTGTTTTTTACATGGGAAAGCTCCGGTCCGTTTCCCTCTAAATCCGCCGGTCTTTGCAGGATTCCCGGCTTATTTCAAGCTGTCCACTGCAGCCCGCTCAATGGAAAGCCCTTTTCTGTACCGTTCCATAAAGGCCTGGAAGCCTGCTTCATCCTCCGGGTCAGGCTCCATCCTGATTCCTACTTTATCCTTAAATACCTTTTCAGCCAGATAATGATCCAGGGATTCCCCTTCCTCCTTACGAAGCATATAGGAGGCTAAAAGTGCGGCTCCCCATGCTCCTCCTTCACCGGCTGTCTCCATAACGGAAACCGGAACCCCCAGGGCGGCAGCCCATGATCCTCTGCCCCGTTTCCCTGGTCTTAAAAAGCCCTCCATGGCCCAAAAGCACGTTAACACGGACTCCTTCCTCAAACAGGATATCCATACCCATCTTAAGGCTCCCAAAGCCGTATAAAGGTGGACCCTCATAAAGTTTGCAAGATTAAAGCGGCTTTCCGGTGTCCGGACGAATACAGGCCTTCCTTCTTCAAAATGGGTAATATGTTCTCCGGACAAGTATCCGTAGGAAAGCATTCCTCCCCCATCCTTATCCCCTTCCAGAGCTTTCTGATAAAGGATAGAAAACAGGGAATTCCTGTCGATTTTCATTCCCATTTCAACCGCAAATTCCTCAAACAGGGAAACCCAGGCATTTAAATCTGAAGTACAATTATTGCAGTGAACCATTGCTACTGCATCTCCGGCCGGAGTTGTCACTATGTCGATTTCCGGATAAACCCTGGAAAGCTCCTTTTCCAGCACCACCATTGCAAACACACTGGTACCGGCAGATACATTGCCGGTTCTTCTTGCCACGCTGTTGGTAGCTGTCATCCCGGTTCCGGCATCCCCTTCCGGCGGGCATAATGGGATTCCAGGCCTTAAATTCCCGCTGGCATCAAGAAGCCTTGCCCCCTCCTCAGTAAGTATCCCTGCTCTCTCTCCTGCGGTCAGCACCCTTGGCATAATATCCCGAAGCTTCCAGGGGAACTGCCGGGGAGCAACCAGCTCATCAAACTGCTCCACCATGCGCTTATGAAAATCCTTTGTGCCGCTGTCCACAGGAAACATCCCCGAACAGTCTCCGATGCCAAGAACCCGCTCTCCCGTCAGCTTCCAGTGAACATAGCCCTCCAGGGTAACCAGGTAATCAATTCCCGGCACGTGCTCTTCCTGGTTAAGGATTGCCTGATATAGATGTGCAATACTCCATCGCTGGGGAATTTGAAAGGAAAACAGCTCCGTCAGCTTTTTTTGAAGCCTCTTCCGCCATGGTATTCCTCCAGGTCCGGAAGGGCACCAGCAGTTCTCCCTTCCTGTCAAATGCCATATACCCATGCATCATGGCAGAAAAACAGATGGCTCCCATCGTGGTAAGAGTTTCCCCATACCGCACTTTGACCTCCTCTGCCATTTTTCTATAACTCTCCCTTACTCCTTCCCATATATCCGGGATAGAGTAGGTCCAGACGCCGTTTACATACTGGTTTTCCCAGTCATGGCTGCCGGAAGCAATGGGATTGTGATCTTCATCTATCAGTACGGCCTTAATTCTTGTGGAACCAAGTTCAATTCCCAGGGCGGTTTTCCCTTCCCTGATACACACCCCTATTTGTTTATCCATCATTTAAACCCCCTCCTGACTCATGTCCGCCTCTTTATTTCCTCAATGTTTGCCGTGTCTAAAAAAATCTCATACACTTCTTCCTCCTTTTTTCATGAAGTAACTAAAGTTAATTTTATGTATTTTACCATAACAAGGAATATTTTACAAAAATCCCCTTAAAAGCCCGGAGAGAGAACGCACAAGGAAGGCCTGTATTCTTTCCGTATTTCTATGTTTTTTCCACAACCGGCCGGATAATCAGAGAGAATATGCACAATTTTAATTTTAAAATTAAATAAATGATTTGTTTGACACTTTAGAAAATTGAGAATTATATTATTAAATTGAATATACCCCCAT
>BBDR01000032.1 GCA_001312405.1 Clostridium sp. NkU-1
CTTTCATTCAAATAAGGGCCGAGCATTATTATAATGCACTTGGCTTTAGTCTCATTTCACACACATATGATTTCTTGGATGTTTTATACTCAATATATCATTTTGCTTTTTAGTGGATACATGAGTATAAATTTGTGTTGTTGTTATGGAGCTATGTCCTAAAATTTGCTGTATATAACGTATATCAACATCTTCTTCCAAAAGCAGTGTTGCAAAGGAATGTCTAAACATATGTGGGGTCAAATGTTTACAGATATTTGCTTTTTTTGTATAATTATTAATTATGATACGAACAGATTGTTCTGAAAGCCGGTTTCCTTTTCTGTTAATAAACAAATATTCTATAGAATCGTTTTGAACATTAAAAGTTGAGCGATATTCTCTGATTATTTTAAGTACTTCTGGGTTGGCAATTGTAACAATTCGTTCTTTTGCACCTTTTCCCCAGATTCGAATTTCACCGGTCCTCAAATTAATATCATCTGTCTTTAATGAACAAAGTTCCGAAACTCTCATACCACTTGCAAACAATAACTCTAATACTGCAATATTTCGCAGATGAACTTGTTTTTGGTATGCCGTAACATTTATATTTGTGGGCTCATTGTAGGCTGTTTGTAACAGATGTTCAATGACGTCAAAGGAAATCGTTTTAGGAAGAACTTTGGGCTCATGAAATTTTAAATTAATTTTAGAAAAAGGGTTCTCTTTAATAGTTTCTTCGTATTCCAACCATGTAAAAAAATGCCTTAATGCTAGCTAATTTTCTTTTAACTGTTTTAGGTTTATATTCTTTATGCAAATATGTAATATAAGAAGATAGAAGGTTTTTGATACCATCATATTCAGTACGCATCATATATCTTTGAAATTGCGTAATATCAATACGGTAAGCTTTCAGGGTTTTTTTTCGCTTAGTTTTTTTTGATATTGACAATATTCAAGATAATGCTTGGTGAGTTGTGTATAATTTAACATTCATTATGTCCTCCTAGAATTAGTTAGAATACATTATGATGTTTTTTTCACTGAATGTCTATGAAATAAAATAGTAAAATAAAATCGATGTAGTAGCTTTTATATAATATGAAATAGAAAAATAATACATTTTGGAATAGTATATAAACAATAGATATTTAGGAAAAAGGCTTATTAATAAGATAAAGTTATATTTTAGGAGGTGTAGTGTATGGCAGAGAGATTTGTAATATTAACAAAATATATATCACAACTTACAAAAGCTGAGTACGGTAACTGGATAATTGATAAGAAAAATAAAGGAACCGTAGAAAACCCAATTCAAATGCCATTTGTTAAGTACTCAGATTTTGTCAGTACATTCATTCGAGATGTATATAGATGCATAGATGAAAATAAAGATATGGAATTAAATCGTTATGGAGAAATTTTAGAAAAGAATGGTCTTCAATGGGGAATTGAATCTATGAAAGATGCAGAGGTGTCGTCATTAGATGCTCAGTGTATCATGGCTCTCATCACAGGAGCTGTTCGCGCTGAGAGGTTCTGTGATGGAGCGTTACTGGACTTCTTTAAAAGCGGCTGTTTTGAAAAATGGTTGAATAGATTAAAGGATATAGATTCTCGGAAATAGATTTCCTGATGTTCTATTAAGTAAACATAATTATCAGTAAATGCAAGCATATGATTGATAATAAAAGCAGGTAGTGAAGTGAAAAATGGATAAAAGGAGGTTTTACAGCATGATTCATATACTGCAAGACCTCCTTGTATCAAGTAAAATCTAAAACTTAATTTTCTTCTCCAGCAAAGCAATCCCCTGATACAAAATCGCCGATACAATACACAGGATCACAATACTCATCACCACCAGATCCATCTGGAACACCTGGCTTCCATAGATAATCAAATATCCCAGTCCTTTATTCGCCGCCAAAAATTCCCCAATAATAACACCAACCAGACAAAGCCCGATATTGACCTTTGTATTGCTGATGATGAGAGGTACAGAACCAGGAAGCAGTACCTTGAAAAGAACATCCTTTTTTGTTCCGCCCAGGGAATAGATCAGCTTGATCATATCAGGATCCACCTGAGAGAAACCGGTATGGAGCGTCATGATGCAGCCAAAAACCGCCACGGAAATGGAAGCGACAATAATGGTCTTAATGTTGTTGCCCAGCCATACAATTAAGATGGGAGCAAGGGCGGATTTTGGAAGGCTGTTAAGCATGACAAGATAAGGCTCCAGTACTTCCGATACACTGCGGCTGGACCATAACAGAATAGCGATCAGCAGTCCAAAGACGGTGACCAAGGCAAAGCTTATGAGAGTTTCCATTACGGTTACCCCGATGTGCATAAAAATGCTTTTGTCCACTACCATATTAAAAAAAACAGATGGTCATACGGGAAGGAGAGCTGAATATGAAGTCATTGATCATGCCCAGTCTTGCACACAGCTCCCAAAGGGAAAGAAGCAGTACCAGCAGCATGGTACGCCATACCCGGACATTGCGCCGGTGCAGCTTTTCCTTTTCAATAAACTCCTGTTGGGCTAAGGTGGGATGAGTCTCAATCATGATTCTGCAGCTCCTTCCATACCTGATTAAAGTAAACAGAAAATTCCGGCATGTTCCGCCGTGTCAGAGGCCGTATATAGTTATCCCCAAAGGAAACGGGTATGATGGCTTTTATTTTGCCCGGCCTGCTTGTCAGTACGATGACCCTGTCGGCAACACTGATGGCTTCAGAAAGGTCATGTGTAATAAGAATTGCAGTTTTATGAGTACTTTTTATAATGGAACTGATATCATCACAGACGGAAAGCCTGGTCTGATAGTCCAATGCGGAAAATGGTTCGTCTAATAAAAGAAGGTCCGGATCCAGGGCCAGGGTGCGGACCAATGCGGCACGCTGCCGCATGCCTCCGGACAGTTCAGACGGCTTTGCCTGCTCAAAGCTTCCAAGGCCATAAGTATGGAGCATCTGATGCAGCTTTTCTTTGGAGCTTTTATTTCGCTTTTTCTGAATTTCCAACCCCAGTTCAGCATTTCCCATAATGGTACGCCATTCAAAAAGGTGATCCCGCTGCAGCATGTAACCGATATTGACGCCGGATTTTGCCTGGGAGGCGCCGTCAATTAAGATTTCTCCTTCGTCTGGAACTAATAATCCGCTAAGAAGAGATAGAAGGGTTGATTTCCCGCAGCCGGATGGACCGACAATTGCAAGGAATTCCCCGTTATCTGCAGTAAAAGATATATTGGAAAGGGCCAGTGTCTCACCCTCAAGGGAATGATAGGAGTAACTGATCCCGCGAACTTCCAGTTTTGGCTTCATGGGTCCTCCTTATATGACAGATTTGATCTGATATAGTGTTATGATATGTACAAAAAAAAGGAGTGTGAAGGACTATGCCTTCCCATCCTTATACAAAATGCCGGATTGCTGTTTTTTTCTTTCCCAGCCTGATTTTGGATCCGGTTACAGGAAGCTGATAAAAATGGTGGAATATATGGCGGAAATACAGGGAAAATAAGAAAAAAAACCTTGCAATGGGGAATAAACGGTGTTATACTGTCTAAGATAACATGACAGTTAAAATGATAAAGAGTGGGCGAAAGTCCACTCTTTAAATTTGTTTGGAAAGGTGGGAGAGAGATGGCGAGGAGAGAAGAGTACGAGGCAAAGACAGAAAGCTTTTTGCTGCCCCTTATGGAAGAAAACAATTATGAACTGGTTGATGTAGAGTACGTAAAGGAGGCAGGAAACTGGTATCTGCGGGCCTATATAGATAAAGAAGGCGGAATTACGGTGGATGATTGTGAAACCATAAGCCGAAGACTGGGAGATTGGCTGGATGAAAAGGATTTTATTGCAGACAGCTATATTTTAGAGGTCAGCTCTCCAGGGCTTGGAAGACCGCTTAAAAAAAAGATAAGGATTTTAAGAGAAGTATCGGAAAAAAACGTGGATATTAAGTTATATAAGCCATTAAACAAACAAAAGGATTTTACAGGAACGCTTACATCCTATGACAGGGAAACAGTGACCATTACCCAGGAAGACGGAATAGAGCTTGTGTTGAACCGCCCGGAAATCGCTTTGATCCGGCTGGCATTTGATTTCTAAACAGTAAGAGATATTAGGAGGATAAAAAAATGAATAAGGAACTGTTAGAAGCACTGAATATTCTGGAGAAGGAGAATAATATCAGCAAGGACACCCTGTTAGAGGCAATTGAGAATTCTCTTCTTACGGCGTGCAAGAACCATTTCGGAAAAGCGGATAATGTCAAGGTCAGCATCAATCGTGAAACCTGTGATTTTAATGTATTTGCAGAAAAAGAAGTGGTGGAAACAGTTGAAGATCCCCTGCTGCAGATCAGCCTGGCAGATGCAAAGATGGCAGATCCTAAGTACGATATCGGCGATGTGATCCATTGCCAGATTGACTCTAAAAAGTTTGGACGAATTGCCACACAGAATGCAAAGAATGTGATTCTGCAAAAGATTCGTGAGGAAGGCAGAAAATCTCTTTTTAACGACTGGTACTGCCAGGAGAGGGAAGTTGTCACAGGAATTGTGCAGAGATATTTAGGCAGGAATGTAAGCATTAATTTAGGTAAGGTGGATGCCATCCTGAATGAAACAGAAATGGTAAAAGGGGAAGTTTTTAAGCCTACAGAGAGAATCAAGGTGTTCGTTCTGGAAGTAAAGGACACTCCAAAGGGCCCAAGAATTTCCGTATCCAGAACCCATCCGGATCTTGTAAAGCGCCTGTTTGAATCCGAGGTCGCAGAAGTAAAGGACGGAACTGTGGAGATCAAGGCAATTGCAAGGGAAGCAGGATCAAGGACAAAAATTGCTGTTAAATCCAATGATGCCAATGTGGACCCGGTGGGTGCATGCGTAGGCTTAAACGGTGCAAGGGTCAATTCCATAGTGAATGAGTTAAGAGGGGAGAAAATCGATATCATTAACTGGGATGAGAACCCGGCCTACTTAATTGAAAACGCATTAAGCCCGGCAAAGGTTATCTGTGTTGTTGCAGATGAAGAATCAAAGGAAGCACAGGTGATTGTTCCGGATTACCAGTTATCACTGGCCATCGGTAAGGAAGGACAAAACGCAAGGCTTGCAGCCCGGCTTACCGGATATAAGATTGACATTAAGAGTGAGACACAGGCAAGAGAGCTCGGCCTGTTTGAAGAACTGGGGCTTGAATATCAGGAAGCAGGAGCCGGATATGAAAGCTATGAAAATGAATACCATGACGGCGGAAACAGCGAAACGCAGGACTACCAGGAAGAGTATCAGGACGGCTACCAGGAATAAGACCCGGCTGGTGATTACCAGAATAAAAAACAGGAAGTGATGGAAACGTGAGTACAAAGAAATTACCGCTCAGACAGTGCATCGGCTGTGGTGAGATGAAAAATAAAAAAGAAATGATTCGTGTTCTGAAAACCTCAGAGGATGAGATTCTTCTTGATGCAACCGGACGTAAAAACGGACGGGGAGCTTACCTCTGTCCTTCTATGGAATGTTTTAAGAAGGCAGTAAAAAAACAAAGGGCTTGAGCGTTCCTTCAAGATGGCGATTCCAAAAGAAGTATACGAAGCATTGGAAAAGGAGATGGAGCAGTTTGAATGACAGACAAAAGATCCTTAATCTGATTGGTCTGGCCACAAAAGCAGGAAAGACTGTAAGCGGAGAATTCATGACAGAAAAGTCCGTAAAAACCGGGAAAGCATCATTAGTAATTATTTCAGGGGAAGCCTCGGAGAATACTAAAAAGATGTTTACCAATATGTGTACTTACTATAACGTTCCAATCTACTTTTTTGGGGGAAAAGATGAACTGGGCCACGCTATGGGTAAGGAGATGAGAGCATCTTTAGCTATCGTGGATCATGGGTTTGCAAAGGCAGTCGTGAAACTGATGAATACAAAGGTCGGTAGTGAGTGTGAAGAGGACCTTTCACATCTACCGGTATGTGCTGCAGAGCGCGCACAGAATGGAGGAAAGCATGAGAGTATATGATCTGGCAAAAGAACTGGGAAAAGACAGTAGTAAGGAAATACTGGATATCTTGGAAAAACATAATATAAATTTAAAGAGTTCTTCCAACGTTACGGATGAGCAGGCAGCAATCGTGAAAAAGGAAGTGGGCGGCCACAATCGGGGAACCTCATCGGCTCAATCCAATGCACCGGCTGGGGAGGATTCCGATGCGCCGAAGAAAAAGATCGCGGCGGTATTCAGACCGCAGAACGCGCAGATGAATCCTCAGGGACAGCATTCCCAGTCCCAGAAGGGAAGACCTTATCAGTCTGACAGGCAGGGCGGGGAGCAAAGAAACCGTCAGGTAACAGAGCAGTCTTTATCAGGAACTCCTGAACATTCAAGAGAACAGAATACAGGAAGCCGGGAAGGCGGAAGACCCCAGGGAGGCTATCAGGGAAACCGCGACAACCGTGAAGGAAGACCCCAGGGAGGCTACCAGGCAACCGTGACAACCGTGAAGGAAGACCCCAGGGAGGCTACCAGGGAAACCGTGACGGAAGACCG
>BBDR01000033.1 GCA_001312405.1 Clostridium sp. NkU-1
GCTATTTTATTGTAGCAATCTGATTCTGTAAATCACTATTTTTTTCGATTTCATACTTTTTCGTAACTTCTTTGTGCTCATACCACAAATGATTTGATGAATAGCATTTTAAGTAACAAAGTATATAAATCAAATTTTGTTGTTAGTAAAAACAATTTACGTTTAGGAAAAAAAAGAACTACGAAAATTGCAAAAATATTTAATCACAAAATATTGTAGTATGCTATTAATATAAACAATTTTAGATATTAATTATTAATATTCAGTGTTGTTTATAAAAATTATTAAATTATACATGATTTTTACGAAATCTTATCGACATAATAATTAAAAATATAGGAAGGGGGCGATTCCAATGGAAAGTATACATGTAACTGGTTAATATCGCATAGAGAGGAGAAAAATAATGAAACATTATCTAAGCAAAGGCATTCATATTATCAAAAAAAAGTATGTCGTTACTATTAATCGTGTCATTATTGGTTCAAGCAGGCAGTATTGTCACATTCGCACAATCAACAAACTTATCAGAAAGCATAAACTATTCAATGAATGGATCCGATGTAATTGAAAAAATGGAATTTACTGATACAGATGGGTCACGTGTGTATATGAATCGGGTGATACATACTGATGGAACAGCTGAGTTTACGACAGTAAAAAATGGCAAGTCAACGATTGAGTATTTATCAAATCACGATTATAATGTATTTTATGCTTTAGCAAATCCAACTAATAAAAAGACAGATAAAGTTACACATAATGATGAATTGTTAAGAAGTGGTGATCTTACCGGTTCACAGTACAAACACGTATATATTTCATCCAGTAATTACACGATTACAAATACTGCTATTCAACAGATTGTAGTAGGCGGTGCCAGTACTGCTGCCGGTATAATAATTGGCGCCTTAGGACTACCAGGGGGAACTGCTTTAGCAATTGGTGCTTTTGTTTACACCGTTTGCGCCGCCTTAACTCCTTATAAGATGGTAATCTCTCAAAAATTATATGAGGTATATTTCTCATATGACAATGTGTATTATACCCACTGCTATCACGAAGTAATCAAATCATATGATACGGGTAATCATTTGATTGATACAAGAACAGAATATCACCAGTCTGTTGGTGGATAATCAATAAATCATAGAAATGAGGTTTTTAATATGAATAAAAAAGATACATCTATTCTGTCTCCAATGGGTATTGTTCTACCATGCATCTTTGAAATATTTATATTTCAGTGTTTTCGGTTTGCGGATTGGAAAAGTGGCTTAAGCCAAGAAATTCAATTTCGAATATTATGGGGCTCATTGGCTATTGTAATCTTTTTGTTTTATATTATACTTCCCTCCTTATTCGAGTAAAAAAAATGCTATGCTGAAGAAAACAAAACAAAACAACTTCTGAAAATCAGTCTTTTTGCTATATTAGGTTTTTTTATCATTTGCTATTAATTTTTATTTGTAGAAAGTTACTTATGAAACACAAATAGTCTAATCAGTATTATAAAAGAGAATAGGGTAGTTCCTTTTAAGGCGGGCGCGGGAAAACGCCCGCCGTTTGAATTATTTATTCTGCCAGTCCTGGATACTGCAATGCGCCGTCCTGATCTGGCGTGAGCGTCACTGGCTTTAAAACATTCCCGGTCCCTGGACCCCATTTTCATCTGACACATACAGAGCGCATTCTAGTGGGTGCCCGGCTCTTGGCTCAAAGTAATAATCCTTTCCATCAATTACCTTCCAATCGGTGACTGCGTATCCGTCCTGGTTGAAATAGTACTTGTGACCGTTGATTACCCGCCAGCAGGATTTATAATATGTGATCTTGGTATCCGCATACCACCAACCATTTTTATCCTTATTCCAGCCATGGGAATATGACGGTTGCTCCACAATGCTCCAATCAGGGCGGCCATATCCCATGATTCGGCTCTCAGTCAGGCTATAGGACTTCTGGCATATTCCCCCGCCATTCTCAATTACACCACTGGCACCAGAGGTATTTCCCTCGATGGTCTTTACCTGAGTACCGGTAACCCCTGTTACGATTGCGGAAAACGGGGAGTCAAATGAAACAGTTATAGAACCTGCTCCCGAAGGGATCGTGGCAGTTCCCGCTTTTAAATTGCTATTTGAATTAACTTCTATCGATATTTCATTTTATTTTGTTTTGGTGTATTATGAATAAAAAGATTATTGAAATTAATAGAATGAAGTATTAGGCGTTATTATCTTGATGGTATTTTAAAATTTGTAGAATTTTAGCATCTGCTAATAAGTACATTATATGGTTGTCAAAACCAAATTACAATATATTGAATAAAGAAAGGAATATTATGAGCTTAATTGTAGGATACGCGTCAAAAGAAAAATCCCTTATTATGAGTGACGGTAGGGCAGGAGTCGAGAAGCACATAGAACATTGCGACAAAACATTAAAAATATCAAATCACACTATCGCTGGTTTTGTAGGATATCTTGAAGAAGCACAATTTATTTTATCACGATTAAGATTCGAAACTATAAACAATTCAGAAGATTTTGTTGATCGTATTGAATGTTTGCTATCAGATAAACCAAAAGATGTACCATTTTCTACAGATTTTGCAATAATTGGATACGACAATGATAACAAATTATGCACGTATTTCATTGGGTATTTGACCGGATATAAAAAACAAAAACGCATTGTAGATGAGAATGAGCCTAGGGTTTTATGCATGGGAGGTACAATTTCTGAAACAAGAATACAAAATATATTTGATTTTAACGTTACTAATAGATCAATTCCTGTTGAGGAACGATTGAAAAATACCATTATATCAGTTTCAAGAGAAGATGAATCAGTGAATGAAAATTGTTTTATAAAATCATTACCATAATTCAAAAGTATCATCCATGATATATGGCCACTTTTTAGAAAAGAGAAAAAACAGAATACAAAAGAGAGTTGAAAAGTATTACAAGAGGTAGGGAGTGTCCCTACCCCTTTTTTATTTATACTGCTAGACCTGGATATTGTAACGCCCCGTCCTGATCCGGCGTCAATGTCACTGGTTCCGTGATCATCTTGCCGTTAACATCTACGGCGTAAATCTTCCCTGAACTTTCCACAAGCCGTGATGCACACATAGCCCCATCAGCTCCCAAGTAGTACCAATCACCATTATACTTATACCATTTGCTTGCAATCATGATCCCGGCACCATCGAACCAATACCATTTACCGTCCGAATCCAAATACCAGGCATTGCGTACTGGCTCACCTGAATTTCCAAGATAGAAACGCCAGCCGTCCGACTCCTGGCTCCAGCCTGATAGCTTTTCTGGTTCCGGGACAAGCTGCGTATCGTTCGTATGTACCTGCGTACACATACAAGGCCCTTACGCCAGCCTCCGGGGGCGAATGAAGCGTAACGGCTCTTACAGTATGCCACTATATCCTTGTACGATGGCCTACCGCTGCCATGTCCGCAGATAATCCCGTTACCGCAATACATTTCCACATGGCCGATCTTAAGTGGTCTGCTTGCATCAGTACCCGCAAATTCCAACATGTCCCCCTTACGCAAACGTGATATATCTGGCATTCCAGTGGCGATATCAGCGTCAATGGTAATCAGCTTACCTGACTGGTAAATCCCGGCTGTATTAAAGTTTCCGAAGCCATACCCGGCCTCTTGGTAGCTATAACATATGGAGCTACTACAATCGCTATAGTAATTGCCGTCTGGGTGCTTTTTTAAAACAATAATCTCGTAGTGTCTGGCTGTATAGGTTACGGCCTATAATCGTTGCGTATTTATCACACACCGCTTGCCGTTTCTGTTCTGCATTCATATTCTTTCCTCCAATATAAAAGGCCCGGATATTCCAGGCCCGGATTATTTTTATTCTGTTTTATTTGCTCCGGCTGATATCAGTTTTTCGGTAACTGCAAGCCCTTTGATCAAAAACTCTGGAACATCGCACCCGTATTCCACAAGATTTTCCAATATGCTCCTGATCTCATTTATTAAGAGTGTCGCAAGTGTAAACCAGCCAAGTAATTCCAGGAAAGATAGGTTTATTCCGAACATATCTTTCCCCAAATTTATAAATAAACTCGGAATTAAAAATGATACTGAAACAATGATCCAATAGCCTATTTTTTTCGCGATCCCGATAATACCAATACTACTTGATTCTGTGTGGTTTTTTTCTAGCCTTTGCATAGCCTGTTACATAATCCACTATATTGCAAAATAAATATCCTGCAAACACATACCAATATGTACCGAATAAAGCCGTCAGTACCGTTACTGCAGCTCCAACCATAGCATTGTATTTGTCAATAAATTTCATTCTCATTTGCCTCACTCTTCCTTTAATTTTTCTTCCACTTCGTCATGCCATTTTGGTGGTACTTCTTCCACCGTCATTTTTCCATCTGTAATTCTCATTAAATAAAAAGCCACCATTATTGTGTACCTCCCATCATTCCGGCCAGTTCTCCTATAGCTCCGGCCTGTACTTCCTGTCCTGATTCCACTTTATCCAGACGTTTTTCAATGTCTGTTTTTTCACGCAAAGAAATTGTGATGTATAAACCATCTGCTTTTTCTTCCCATGATCCCGGCTGTAGCACAAGGTCAGTATAATTTCCTACTATCGTGCCTTCTCCGTTTTGCACCTGGACGCTTGCAAGGTTATCTTCTGTCAGCTTCGGCATAACGGAAGCGGCATCCGTCCAATCTGTGAAAACTGTAGTAAGTCCTGTAAGGCTGGCCGCTGCCTCCATTTCGATTGTTGCTCCATCATTTAAAATTAATTTAGCTTTCATATATGATTCCTTTCTGCTCATATGAGCATAAAAATAAGCCCCTAATCGGGACCTGATTAACAGTTTCTTATTCATTTAAATAGCAATTTAGTGTATAGGCTAGCGCCGCACTTGCCGGTCTATTTGGATCATTAATAAATTGATTAACGATATCTTCTTTTAAGAGCATATATTGTGCCATATGAGCATCTAAAGCCTTTAATCCTGAGTTATAGGATCGCGTGTGCTTTATAAATCATTTCTTGTAAGCGCTGTTTCCAAAGGGTGAAATGAAACTTCCTTACATTACCTTATATGGTTTCCATACAAGCTTTGCAACCAATAATATGCGCCAATGCCCTAATGCCGCTTTGATCTCTTCCATTATGGGGAACAGTCCCAAGACGCTAACTCAGTTTTAAACTCAATCAGATACAGAAATGCAAAAAAATTGATTGAAAACTATGTTAATCTGGAAAGGGCTATATCATGATATACCCTAGTTACCTAAAACTTTAAGTACTTTTATTTATGTAAACAAAAAGAAGGTTCCCGAAACCCGGAAACCCTCATAATCACTATATTTTCTAAAGAGCGCGAGACGGGACTCGAACCCGCGACCCCGACCTTGGCAAGGTCGTACTCCACCAACTGAGCCACTCGCGCTTATCTCTTCTTGACTTTTCTTTTGAGG
>BBDR01000034.1 GCA_001312405.1 Clostridium sp. NkU-1
GCATCTGCATCTGCGTCAGAGTCTGAATCTGCATCCGCATCAGCGTCTGCATCAGCATCTGAATCCGCATCCGCGTCAGAGTCGGCATCTGAATCTGCATCTGAATCTGCATCCGCGTCTGCATCGGCATCTGAATCCGCATCCGCGTCGGCATCAGCATCAGCATCTGAATCCGCGTCTGAATCCGCATCCGCATCAGAGTCCACATCTGTATCAGTATCTCCATCTGTATCCGTATCTCCATCAGAATCTGCATCGGCGTCTGAGTCCGTATCAGAATCAGCATCCGCATCTCCACCGCCCAAAGGAACATCTGTGTCCGGGACATCAACAACATCTGTTATATCTTCTGTATTTACTTTTATAGGTGTAGTATTAGTATAGACATACCTCTTCCCATCTTCATTATTAATCAAAATAAGAGAAACACTCCAGCAATTATTATATCCGGACGCTTTTACTTCAATTTCCCATGAATCAAAATGTTCGAGCAGATACTCTGTATCATACTCTTCACTTTGAATATGCCCATCCTCATCTATTGTGACTTCAGCAACCGCTATCCCATCATGGATAAATGTAAAATAATACTCTTCCCATTCATCACCAGAAAAGGATCCGCCGAGTGAATTCGGAGTTCCTGTACCACTCCCTCCTAGCTGTGCATCTGGCTCACTTGTTTTCTCATTTTCTTCATCAGCCCTGTTTCCTGATCTGTCTCTGTTTCCTCATCGGTTCCTATCTCCTGATCTGATTCTGTTTCCCCATCAGTTCCTGATTTCTGATCTAACTCTGTTTCCTCATCAGTTCCTGATTCCTGATCTGACTCTGTTTCCTCATCAGTTCCTGATTCCTGATCTGACTCTGTTTCCTCATCAGTTCCTGATTCCTGATCTGATTCTGTTTCCTTATCAGTTCCTGATTCCTGTTCTAATTCTGTTTCCTCATCAGTTCCTGATTCCTGTCCCAATTCCTTATTTTCTTCTAAATCAGAATGGGTATCAGCTCCCACTTCTTCGACAGTATCAGTTTCATTCTCATAGACAGAATCAATAGCGACCTCATCTTCAACTGGTGCAGCATTGACGCAAATATGTGTACCGTGAATCATGACGGAAAAAGATGTGCAGGCCATAATAAGCCTGGCCATGCACCGGATCTTTAACCGTGCATGTCTTGCGTTTAGAATGCGTTCATAAATCTTTTTCTTTTTTCTTATCCTCATGTTAACCTCCTAATTGTTACCGGCAGCAAACGTATATTTCCACCTGCAAAACACACTATTGATTACCAGTCACTTGCACAATACCGTTAATCTCACTTTCATCTGGCACGCTGTCCTCAATCTGTGCACAGAAGATAATATTTTTCCCCTTTCCAGGATCAAGCGTTCCCAGATTTACCGTCAATGTATGAGATTCCCGGTCATATTGATATTGGTTAACTTCCATTCCCTCCTCTGCTGCTTCTCCATCAATCTGAACGCTGTCTTTGACAAAAAAATAAATCTTCATGGAGCTGTTCAACTGCAACCACCTGCTTCCATGGACCCATTGACAGAGTATCGTTTTTTTACTATAACCGTAAATTGAATAGTATCATAGGGCACGTTAAAAGACTTTCCATTTTTATTTCTCCAGCTTTTAATTACACTTGTCTTAAGTCCCCTCTTCCTTACCGTCTCCATATATTCTTTGCTGATAGTTTTATCAGGCTCTTTCTGGGTAGCATTCAATTTCCTGTTATATCTTAAGTTTACTGTTTCAGGTACAGCAACCAGCCATTTTCCTTCTTCATTCACAATGATTCCTTCGACTACTATATCGTCCGGAAAAGTTAATGTAATCTCTGAACCCGGAATTCCTGTACCGGTTACTCTCTTATCCTTTTCATAAACTACGTTTATCACAGGTTTTCTTGAAAATCCCAATGAGAAAGTCCCGTTGAAACGGACTATACTTGAACTGTTCAGCGAAGTCAGCCCGTATGCGGGATTCGATTCCTGATTCGGAAAGTACTGTCCTCCTTCCAAAATAGTTCCATACACAGCACCGTTTGCGCCGATACTTGCTCTGTAAGCGAAGTTTTCTCCTTCTATCGTCCCCCATGTACTGACAGGCTTATCAGGGTCTGGCGTCCAGTTTTCCTTTAGAACAATAGGTGCATACATGGAGTTCCATGTGCTGATGCCCTTGCCCGTAAAACTCAGCCAGATAGGACCGCCAGCCGTCGTGCCATAGGCATCTCCGGAAGCAGCGCTTGCCAGAGCGCTTGCTAGAGGTGTTTTCGCGCCGTTGTAAAAAAACACATCATCGGGATTATTCAGCTTCATAGACGAGTCCTTCCCGAAAAACACCACAAGCTTTTCAGCGATCTTGTTACCGGGCGCTATTACGCGCAGCGCAGCTCCCTCCTCCACCGTCAGTTCTTCGGCTCCGAGCATTGACTCGTTTTTATACGCTGCATCACCGTTAAGCGTGTAGTTCCAAATCGCATTTTTCTCCACTGTTATCTTTTTTCGCCCTGAAATAGGACCCATTATCATCAGAGAATTTGGTCTTGCCCTTCGGTACGCTCAAAGAAATGTTGACGACAGCACCTTCTCCAATGGAGAATTCGGCCAACGGCCATTCCTCAATTACGCAGCCGCCAAATCCTTTATAGGTAAAACTGGCGCCCTTGTTTATAATAAAATGATGCTGGTTGCTGCTGGAATCAAGGAATGCAAGACCACTCCAATAGATGGAATTGCCCGCTGTGGAAAGATTTTCAATATTGACCTGCGCATTTTCAGCAACAATCAAATCTCCTTTGGATTTCCCCAAATAGAATATTTCGTCATGGTCATTACCACCTGTTTTGTTCTTTGTGATGTTCACCTTACCAGCCAGTTCGACATTGAAAGCATGCATAACCTCAGAAGTATACGTGGCGCCATTGCCTCCAGTCGCATTTGTGTCAAGTATAATCGTGCTGTCCTTAATTACCCCGGTGTTGTTGTCACTGACACTGTAGTAAAGCGCCGGTCCCCTGTAGTCAACATGGTCGAATGTAACCCGGGCACCGGAAACCGGAACGTAGACCGATGCACCGTAGCTGCCTCCCAGCATTCCAAGGTTGCTGAATGTAAGATTTTTGAAGCTTCCCTTAAATGTGAGTATGTAGGAAGCAGCGGAGCCGGATGCCAGCGATGAAGCCTCAATGAGCTTAAAATGTTTCGTGCCACCATCGATCGTTAAGTCGTTTTTACGGCTGACGCTAATCTTGCTCTTGATCTCAATATCTTTACCGAGGACAATCTTTGAAATACTATCATCTTTCAGCGCTTTTTTTGAATTCTGCTTCGCTATTTACCGTTGTCGCCACATTCGCGAAAGCAAAAACGGACGGCCACGTCATCATTAAAATGAATGCCAAGCAAGCCGTCAATAGTGATTTGAATTTATTTTTATTCATAGTGCCCCCTCACATCCTCTCTCAAAAAAACGCCTCCACAAATCCTGCCTGCAAACTGCTGAAAGCCATTGACAGTAACATTGCCAAAATTAAAAATCTAATGGTCTTTCTCAAATCAAACCGTAATCTTTTACCTGGTCTCATTTTCTCATCTCCCGCTTCTCAATTTTCTTGTATCCCAAACACAATTCATAAAACTCCTCTCCTATGAAACTGCTATAGATTTGCCAGGACATTGACTGCAAACCGGGGGATCAGCTTCAGCCGCCATCAACGCATACATTCCGACAACACGAACATAATCACTGGACCAGAAAGTACTTTTGTCTTTCACAGGCTCTATCCTCCTTTATTCATCTGAAAAGCACTCTTATCATTGTTTCAATACCTTTACACTATCTCTTTTACAATTGATACTTCTTGTAATATAAAGCTTATTTTGTTTTTCATATGTCAGGCAATTTGATCAGCAACTCCCTCCTCCGTCTATACATGCGGGTAATAATCTCTTTCGCTTCTGTAATGAAAATTACTATCTTTCAATTTTAGTATATTAAAAAAACACTCAAGCCTTCCTCCCTCATTTTGAGGTATATTTCGGTTACAGTGTATTTTTTTATGTAATTTTATCTGTAACTACTCTAACTTTTAGAAATCAGAAGGTTTTGAGTTCCCTTCTACACATTACATGGGATCTTACACGTATAAATCAATGCTGCTCCACACTGCGGTGGGATGAGGTGTTGACAATTTATACGTTGCAAAATTACAGACATTCAAATAGTAGTAAGGCAATTTCCTTCTACCGGAAGCCTGCTGCGTTTAGACATTTCTGACACTTTATATTCAGCGGTTAAGCTGTAACATATTTAAGGAATCATACTCGGGAACAGAAGTAAGAAAAGACTTATTATGCAAAGAACAAAAACACGAAAAGATGTTTCAAAGAAAAAAAGCTGTATCTTTAGGAAAATACATAGTTCACAAAACTTGCTGTTTATATATGTTAAATTATCTGTAATCATTCAGGAACTGTCTACCTTATAACCATAAGTGTTTTTTCCATGCCCTGCCGCACCTCGTATCCATATATATGAGGCAAACTTTAAATCTTCTGTCCATCATATTCTCTATAAATCTGAAATTCTCTCTACAATTATCGCAGAATATTTTTTCATTACTCGTAATTTTCAAGCATTGCTAAGTTGATTCATTTTCTAACACGCTTGTCATTTCGTACATATCATAAAATATAAAGAGGTGAAGAACCCTTTATATTTTATAATTTTAGCTTCGTACAAAAGGCCTATAAGCAAAAAAATATACGACCACACCTTAAATTAGGAGGGAATCTTAATGAATAATTGTAAAAATTGGGATGAAAATCGCAGCTATAATGGATGCTGTGGCAGCAGTTCAGCAGGATCCCAGAGATGCAAATGTTGCGTGGGACCGACTGGACCCAGGGACCTAGAGGTTGCTCTGGACCAACTGGACCTCAAGGACCTAGAGGTTGCCCTGGACCGACTGGACCTCAAGGACCTAGAGGTTGCCCTGGACCGACTGGACCTCAAGGACCTAGAGGTTGCCTTGGACCGACCGGCCCTCAGGGACCACAAGGACCTCAGGGGCCTGTTGGTCCTCAGGGACCTCAGGGAATGCAAGGACCCCGGGGACCTATTGGGCCAACTGGACCGACTGGCGCACAGGGACCTATTGGACCGACCGGACCTCAAGGCGCTAATGGTGCACAAGGACCTGTTGGACCTACTGGGCCTACTGGCGCTACCGGTGCACAGGGACCGGCTGGACCTACCGGG
>BBDR01000035.1 GCA_001312405.1 Clostridium sp. NkU-1
ATGTATGCTCTTGGAGGAAAACGATATGCGTAATCGGCATTTTAATTATATTGCATTCACCTTATTTATAGTATTTATTTTTATTTCGGCAATTCCAATTTTCTTGCCGTTATTAACATATAACTCTCTCTTAGTCATAGAAATTCCAAAGCCTTTATCGAACTGCCTAGATGCAGAAACGCCACTTTTAAATGTTAGTAGTTGGATGCTTACAGTGCTTTTTGGTTGCCTTTCCGTTAAATTACGAAAAGCTGTGTTAAAACCTGAAACATATTGCCGAGATGAATATTTCGTTGATCGTGTACAGGAGCGCAGTATTCTTTTTTTCATTTTTGGAGAGGGATAATAAGGATAATGGCGCACTTTTTTTTCTGAAGGGTGGTATGTGCCGAGGTAAAAGTATATTAATAAAAAGATTTGCCGATGATGTAAATAGAAATAGCAGGATGGGCAACTTATTAAAGAATTATCCAGAAGAAAAACAATATTCCGCTTACTACGTTCCGATAGATGGGAATAAAAATGATATATTTTTGTGTATTAGTCAAATTTTACATAATGATGATTCCTTAAATACATGTGAAAAAGTTGTTCGTTTTATTAAAAAGGCTAGCTATCGTTCCAAGGTCTTGCTTATTATTGATAATATATGTAAGGAGCAAAGCCGTGCTGCAATTGAAGCCGCACATGCACTTTTATACAAAAGTGCTTTTTTTAAAGATTATTTTGGTTATAACTGTAGATACAAAAATCGAAGAGTCAGATGCTTTAATACCGCCCCTGTTTGGCGAAATGCATATCCAAGAACTTTCCCAAGTTTACAATAAACCGTTATCATCCGAAGAGCAACAGCAAATTCTTCGTATTTCTGGTGGAATACCGTCTTATGTCAGAATGCTTTTTGACACTAAAGTCTCACAAACGTCGTTTCAATTATCCAATATTGAAGATATTCAGCATGTCATTAAGAATCAATTTGAAACACTCGCTGACCAGAAAAAGATTGTTGTTTATTTATCATATTTAAACCTCTGCTATGAAGGAGGAATTCCAAAGAAAGACATATTAGATATTTCTGAATCTCCGGAAGACCATCTTTCATCAGTTTTAGATACAGCCTTAGCCCATGAATATAAGCAGCATCAAAAATCATATATTCGAATGGATAGTCTCGTAGCGGGATATTGCCGACAGTTTGGATACCCCGATGATGTTCTTAAAGATATTTATTCTTTTTATTTTAAGAAAGATACAGAAAGTGATATTGCATTAACGGCAATGCTTATGCTACATGTTCAAGAAGAACTAAATGTTCCTAAGGATATATTCAGCAAGAAATATGCACAAAACGACTATTTTTTTTCTTTGTAAAACTCGGAAAGTTGGATCAGGAAAACAAACTAGTATATTTAAATGAAAACAAAGAATTTAATAACGAATTTCGATACTATCATCTAAATTCATTACTACAATTGGGGCAGTATTCTCAGGCAATAGATGAATTAAAACGTTATGAAAGTTCTGAAATTTCTTTACCCTCACTTCGCAAAACTAATGACTTATTGGGGTTTGAGATGCAGTATTTAATAATTGATTTACACCATCTTAGCAATCAATTTGATTTAGCTTTAGACGAAATTGACGCTCTTTTATCTCAAAAGGAAAATATAAAAGAAGATTATATGAATAGATTTTTGTACCTTAAGGCTCACTGCATAAAACATAAGGGTGATAATTTGCCCTTAGCAGATAGCATTCTACAAAGACTGTCTGAAAAAAAAGTTGACTCAAACTATGCGCGTCAAAGTGCTTTATTCACGCATGGCGATTCATTTGTTTTGGGGAAATAAAAGCTTTCCTTATGAATCTACAATACAAATGCTTCGTGACACTGCTGAAAAGAACAGTCCGGAACAAGTGCATATGCAGAGGCATATCGCAAATTACTATTGGAAGATTCAAAACAACTCTCATGAGGCATTAAATATAATTAACTTATGCTTAGAACAACTGGAGAAGACCAGATGGCGTATAATCTATGATTTTTATTTTGAAAAGGCTGAGTTAATGCGTATACAAAATGAAGAAAAAAACAGCCAAACATGATATCAACGCTATTTTACATTTATACGACCAAGCGATTGACTTTGCTGAGGAAAACAAAGATATAAATCTAGCGTGTTGCTCCCGTTTAGGAAAAATCTTAACATTGTGGTCCTCCCCACAGAATTCTTCTGCATGGCGCAAAAAACAATTTCACATTGTTGAAGATGAATATGAAAAAGTTAAAGAAGCAGACTTACTAATAAATTCAGCATATGCTACTTATGTAAAATTTCTTCTGTCTGATGAAAAGCCACTACAGGAATTTTTTTATTTACTGCAAACAAAATAATTATTATGATTTAGCGAAACAGATTGATAGTCCGGGAATTTTAAAATTAACTGTTATGTAATATTTTATCTATCTTGCAAAGGACTTCTTCTTCAAAGGTATAGTAAACTTTTTTTTGTTTTTTTTGCAAGATTAGATATTCTGTTTTCAATTGATTGATTGTCGGAGTTGTTATAATAAATTGCTGTCATAATATCGGCGATTTCATCCATTTCATTATTGCCCCAACCATACCGTGTAACTTCTTGTACCCCCAAGCGAATTCCTGCATTTCGATATAATTTTTTTATATCTAGCATTTAGTGTTATCCCCAATTCTTTGCATCTTTTTACATATGTTTCTAGATGCATAATTGACATAGGTAAAAACAGTTGGTGAGTTGTAGTGTATAGTCCTTTCTCGTCTTTAATGACATTAAATCCGTTTTTTTTCTAATTTCTTACCAAGGTAATTAGCATTATATATAATTTTTTTCACTATAAGCTTTACCATATACTTCAAGTTCCATGAGGACTAAGGCTAAGCTAAGTACATGGTGAAACTGGACATTTCGTAAATAATCTGGATTTATTTTTTTATCAAAGCTTTTTGCCAGCTCAATGTTTCTCGTCATAATAAGCCCACAGGTTGGCCCAGGTATTGTCTTATGTGTCGCCCCCATGAGAATGAATCGAGCATCATCAGGAAATTTTAGCAGAGGGTTCTCATTTGCCCCATGTGGCATCAAGCCTAATGTCTGAGTTGCATCATAAATTAGAATACAATCCGGTGGTAAAATTAAGTTTTCTAATTTAGGTTGCCAAAGCAGATCTGAAGGACAAATAAGCATGCCATGTATTTTTTTTGTTTTTAGAATATGATTTATGGAATCATAGTCAAAATCCATCGTACAATAATCAAAAGGTAATTCTATGGTGGAAATCCCTAATCGCTTACAAATAAGAGCCATGGAGCCATGTCCTCCACTGTCTTCGGAAGAAATAAGGAGTGTATCACCTTCTTTAAATATGCTCATTAAAAGTACCATAACGGCATTAACACCTGATAATGCTCGAGGATCTGCGTATAAACTATGGTAAAGTTCCATACATTGCGTGTTAATTAGTTGATAAAATTTAAAGAGCAATTCGGCTTCCATAAAATTATTATCGGCATCAAAATCGTGAACTCCACCCATAATATATTTCTCTTGAATAAAAGAATCCAATGCAATTTTCGCAAAAGGAGATACAACATTTTCAGCTGCACACAAGGGAAGCGCAGATTTCTCTCTTTTCGCCATATCAGTACACAACAATTCAAAGATAGGTAAATATTTTGACATAAAGACCTCCATATTGAAAAGA
>BBDR01000036.1 GCA_001312405.1 Clostridium sp. NkU-1
CTTCTGACTGCATCACGCATGTACCTTGAAAACCACATATTGAAATATATCTAGATAAAGTTTTTATATGTCAAAGTATAAAGACAATATCAAGACATCCGAGGTGTTACATCGCAAGATGTAACCAAACAAAACTCGTTAAAGTAGCCGTAACGTACGGTGAAATAACAAACCTAAGACCAGAGATACAACGCTATGTATCTTAGATCAGTAGCCCGCACCCGCAGGTGAACATCGAATTGGTTAAGCTATAAAGAGCGCAGGGTGGATGCCTTGGCACTAAGAGCCGATGAAAGACGTGATAAGCTGCGAAAAGCTTCGGGGAGGAGCAAATATCCTTTGATCCGGAGATATCTGAATGGGGAAACCCAGCTGAGCAAACCTCAGCTGTCGTATGGTGAATAAATAGCCATACGTCGGGAACCCGGGGAACTGAAACATCTAAGTACCCGGAGGAAAAGAAAGAAAACTCGATTTCCAAAGTAGCGGCGAGCGAAATGGAAGGAGCCTAAACCAGTATGCGTGCATACTGGGGTTATGGACTGCAATAAGTGAGACGATTTGTTACCAGAACGGTCCTGGAAAGACCGGCCATAGAAAGTGAAAGCCTTGTATGGGAAAGCAATAGTCAGCGAGCAGGATCCAAAGTACCACGAGACACGAGAAACCTTGTGGGAATTCGGGGGGACCACCCCCCAAGGCTAAATACTACTTAGTGACCGATAGCGCATAGTACTGTGAAGGAAAGGTGAAAAGGACCCCGGGAGGGGAGTGAAAGAGAACCTGAAACCCTGTGTTTACAAGCTGTGGAACCACGTTAAAGGTGGAACCGCGTACTTTTTGTAGAACGGTCCGGCGAGTTACCGTTACTGGCAAGGTTAAGCACTCAAGGTGTGGAGCCGAAGGGAAACCAAGTCTTAATAGGGCGAATGAGTCAGTAAAGGTAGACCCGAAACCGGGTGATCTACCCATGTCCAGGTTGAAGTTTCCGTAAAAGGAAATGGAGGACCGAACGCACATCCGTTGAAAAGGGTGGCGATGAGGTGTGGGTAGGGGAGAAATTCCAATCGAACCCGGAGATAGCTGGTTCTCCTCGAAATAGCTTTAGGGCTAGCCTCGTATTAGTCTGCCGGAGGTAGAGCACTGAATTTCCTAGGGGGCGTCAAAGCTTACCAAAGAATATCAAACTCCGAATGCCGGCCAGATGATGTACGGGAGTCAGACTGCACGAGATAAGTTGGGTAGTCAAAAGGGAAAGAGCCCAGACCACCAGCTAAGGTCCCAAAGTGCGTGTTAAGTGGAAAAGGATGTGGGATTTCACAGACAACTAGGATGTTGGCTTAGAAGCAGCCACACATTCAAAGAGTGCGTAATAGCTCACTAGTCGAGAGGTCCTGCGCCGAAAATGTCCGGGGCTGAAACACGACACCGAAGCTGTGGAATGTATATTTATATACATTGGTAGAGGAGCATTCTTAACGCACAGAAGCATTACCGTAAGGAGATGTGGAGTGTTAAGAAGAGAGAATGCCGGAATGAGTAGCGAGATGGAGGTGAGAATCCTCCAGGCCGAATATCTAAGGTTTCCAGAGTAAAGCTGATCTGCTCTGGGTAAGTCGGGGCCTAAGGCGAGGTCGAAAGACGTAGTCGATGGACAACAGGTTGAAATTCCTGTACCGCATATCATCAGAACTGTGGGGACACAGAACCGAAGAAGAACCCGGGAATGAAAAGACCGGGGCAAGCATTGGACTGGCTGGGATGGCAAATCCGCCCAGCAACAGGAAGGTGTGACGCGTACCGAACACAAGTAGGGAAGTCTTTTTAGGGGCTGTCAAGAAAAGCCGCTATTGTGTGATATGTGCCCGTACCGTAAACCGACACAGGTGGATGAGGAGAGAATCCTAAGGCCGGCGGGAGAAGCATTGTTAAGGAACTCGGCAAAATGACCCCGTAACTTCGGGATAAGGGGTGCCTGGGAAACCAGGCCGCAGAGAATAGGCTCAAGCAACTGTTTAGCAAAAACACAGGTCTATGCAAAACCGAAAGGTGAGGTATATGGGCTGACGCCTGCCCGGTGCTGGAAGGTTACGAGGAGGGGTTAGCGGCAACGCGAAGCTCTGAATTTAAGCCCCAGTAAACGGCGGCCGTAACTATAACGGTCCTAAGGTAGCGAAATTCCTTGTCGGGTAAGTTCCGACCCGCACGAAAGGCGTAATGATTTGAGCGCTGTCTCAACAATGCACCCGGTGAAATTGAAATACCAGTGAAGATGCTGGTTACCTGCGCCAGGACGGAAAGACCCCATGGAGCTTTACTCCAGCTTGATACTGGGATTCGGTACTGCATGTACAGGATAGGTGGGAGGCTAAGAAGCAGGGACGCCAGTCTCTGTGGAGCCGATGTTGGGATACCACCCTTGCGGTATTGGATTTCTAACCTGCAGCCATGACCTGGCTGGGGGACAATGTCAGGCGGGGAGTTTGACTGGGGCGGTCGCCTCCGAAAGGGTATCGGAGGCGCTCAAAGGTTCCCTCAGAATGGACGGAAACCATTCGAAGAGTGCAAAGGCATAAGGGAGCTTGACTGCGACACCGACGGGTGGAGCAGGTAGGAAACTAGGACTTAGTGATCCGGTGGTATAAAGTGGGATTGCCATCGCTCAACGGATAAAAGCTACCCTGGGGATAACAGGCTTATCACTCCCAAGAGTTCACATCGACGGAGTGGTTTGGCACCTCGATGTCGGCTCATCGCATCCTGGGGCTGTAGTAGGTCCCAAGGGTTGGGCTGTTCGCCCATTAAAGCGGTACGCGAGCTGGGTTCAGAACGTCGTGAGACAGTTCGGTCCCTATCCGGCGTGGGCGTAGGATATTTGAGAGGAGCTGTCCTTAGTACGAGAGGACCGGGATGGACTGACCTCTGGTGTATCTGTTGGCTATCAAAGCCATGGCAGAGTAGCCAAGTCGGGAAGGGATAAACGCTGAAGGCATCTAAGCGTGAAGCCCCCCTCAAGATGAGATATCCCATCGCAAGAGTAAGACCCCTTGAAGACGACGAGGTAGATAGGGCAGAGGTGGAAGCATGGCAACATGTGGAGCTGACTGTCACTAATAGGTCGAGGGCTTAACCAGGTTGGTTTAGGTAAGAGGAAGAACGGATGAAGATAGATATGTAGCAATGTGTGGTTTTGAGGGTATATG
>BBDR01000037.1 GCA_001312405.1 Clostridium sp. NkU-1
GGCGCTACCGGTGCCCAAGGACCTATTGGACCGACCGGACCTCAGGGACCAGAAGGGCCTCAGGGGATTGAGGGGCCTGTTGGACCGACTGGGCCAACTGGCGCTACCGGCGCCCAAGGACCTATTGGACCGACTGGCGCTACCGGCGCTCAAGGACCTATTGGACCGACTGGACCTCAGGGATCAGAAGGACCTCGGGGACCACAAGGAATTGAGGGACCTGTTGGACCGACTGGGCCGACTGGACCGACTGGGCCAACCGGGGCCAACGGCGCTATTCCCACCGCGTTTTTTTAATGCCGATCTCTCCGCTTCCGGCAGCTTTATTGATGTGCCGGTAGGGAATGTCATTTATCATTTACAATTTAGCAGTTCCACGCAGCTGACGTTACTTTTAATGCCCGCCACTGTACCTGTACTAATAGATCTGAAGCGTTCCAGCCAATTTGACACCACCGGTGTTGATGCGTTTACCAGAGATAACTTTACGCTTTCAACTAGCTTAGATATTGATACCATCGTGTTTAACTCGTCCAGGGAAATGCACAGAACCTGGCTACGGCAGCAGGATCCTGTTACCGGCTTATGGTCCTTGCACGAAATAGACCTTTTCGCTTCCAATGGCAGCGGCAGAGTCACCATTTGGATATACCAAATCTTCGCGAATGTAAGCCTTTAATAATAATTAATAGGTCTGCATACCATTATTACTAGTTCCATTACCCCTGTAACCCAGTCTGTGATTTACAACCAGCGGTGGCACTCAGGCGCAAAGCTTGCCTTTCTTCTATTCAGGAGGCCTGTTTATTCAGTAAAAAAGTCAAACGGAAGGATTATACCTTTATTTAACTTCTAATGGCGAACGCTCCCCCACCTGTAAACGGTTGACCAGACAAACGGTAATAAGCCTTTATTGCTAGGCCAGCATCTTAAGATGCTGGCCTTCACTTTTGTCCAAAACAGTATGCTTTTGACTCGCCGAAGCTTCTGAAGACACATCTTTACTGCTTGGCCTTAAACCCTAAAAAGTATTCGCATTCTACGATGAATCTGGGTATAAATTTTATAATTTCCTTTTTTTACACCTTGTAGACATTGGCCGCAATATCCAAACCCGGATGTCGCTTTGCAGCAAATCCCTTTTCTCCGCTGTGACACTGGCTCTTGCCTAATGATAATGAGAAGTTAACTAATCCTAGTTCTTTGGAAATTTTCCCGCTGTTTTGACCCTCTAAATTCCTTTTCATGATAATTAACTTATATTCCTTGTTGAAATATCTTCTCATGTTTAAATTCCCATAGACTCATTTTTCTAATAAGAATCTCACCTATATTTACAATCTATAGCCAATACCAAGAATTAATTTGAACCACAGAACTCTCCCTATTGGACAGTACTTGAAACGTTTTGCGTTGATGTGCTTAACGCTTTTTAGTTAAAAACAATTATTTTTATAAAGTTAATTCGACCTCAAAATTGATTAAATAACCGTATCTATTTCATAAAAATTTGCTGTGGGACATGGCATTGCCAAAATTCAATTTCAATTATCCTACCGATGGGATTCAATCTTGCACACTACTTTCCCAATAGTTTGTTTGTTATGCCCCAAAAAAAGAATTTTCATAAAATATCAACTTAATATAACAGGAATGAACTAATGATAAATTATACGTGGTCATTGATTTGTTTTCTAACAAACTTGTCATTCAGTACATATAATAAGATATAAAGAGGTAGAAAACCCTTTATAGACTTTAGCCTTTTACAGAAGATTTGTATGCAAAACATCGCAATATCGCACCTTAACGGGAGGGAATTATAATGAATAATTATAGAAATTGGGATGAAAATCGCTGCTTTGACGGAAGCGGTTGCTGCGGCTCAGCAGGATCGCACGAGGTCAGATGCTGCGTTGGACCTACTGGGCCACAGGGGCCTAGAGGCTGCCCAGGACCACAAGGACCTAGAGGACCTCAAGGACCGACTGGACCTCAGGGACCGCAAGGACCTCAGGGAGTTAGAGGACCCCAGGGACCGACTGGACCTCAGGGACCGCAAGGACCTCAGGGACCTGCTGGACCTCAGGGACCTGTTGGACCTCAGGGACCACAGGGAATACAAGGACCAACTGGACCGACTGGTGCTACTGGAGCAACTGGTGCACAAGGACCTCAGGGACCACAAGGACCTCAGGGACCACAA
>BBDR01000039.1 GCA_001312405.1 Clostridium sp. NkU-1
TTAAGCCATCTCTTATAGCTCCATATTACATCATTCCCAGTTTTTGTTTAGAAAAAGGGTAAACTTAATAAAGTACCCGTTTCCAGCTACTTAAAATCAATCCATTTCAGCTATTTATGCAAACTTCCGGTGAGACTCTTTTACATTTTCCTCCTGGACTGTGCAATAGATCATTGTCGTATCTAGTTTTTCATGTCCCAGAAGTTTTGACACCTGCTCTACCGGCATCCCTCTATTCAGAAGATCAGTAGCTATGGTCCTCCGGAAACGATGCGGATGGACCTTCTTCACACCTGCACGCCGCCCAAGCTGCCTAAACATGTATTGAATTCCGGCAACAGTTAGGCGAGCATGAGGCTGATCTAGTGTTGCAAATAAAGGCTTATTTACCAATTCTTCCTCGGTTATCCCCTCCTCCTTCATGCGCTCTTTAAGGTATCTCTTTAAGTAAAACCTAGCATTATCCGTCAAATACACCTTTCTTTCCTTACTTCCCTTACCAAATACAATCAACTCATGCCGCCCCATTTCTATATCACAGACATTCAGTAACGCCAGTCTGAAACCCTAACACCTGTACTGTACAAAAACTCCATTAAGGCACGGTCTCTCAGTACCGTACAATTAACCCTAAGTGCTTCCATTTCTTCCTGGGAAAACGGCTTTTTGATGGTCTTGGCCAGCTTCAGGATCCCTACCCGTTTAACCGGGTTACTGGTCACAAGCTCCTCTGTAGTGAGGAAATCCCAGAAGCTGGATAAATAATGTAGTCTTGTCTGCATGGTGGTCATTTTTATGCCGTGCTGCTCCCTCATGACCCCATAATAATATCGGAGATCCATGGCGGTAATGTCCTCAATCCGTTTCCCCAGAAAATCCAGCATCTTGCAGATCTCCGTTGTATATTGCTTTAAGGTATTTTCCTGCCGATTAACTGCCTTTTTGCTTGCCACGAACATCTTGACCTTTAATGCGTCGCCGTCAAAGCCCGTTTCTACTACCTCGTAACATTCTTCCCTTACTTCCACGCCATGAAAATTAATGTACAGTGCATTATGCAGCTGCTCCATCTGTCCACTATCCAGGTGCGGCAGCATAGTATTGATCACTTTTTCCAAAATCTGCTCTATCATTAGTCAAAGCCCTCCTTCCACATTATTGTAAAAGATAGGGCCGTTTTGGTCCACTACTCAA
>BBDR01000040.1 GCA_001312405.1 Clostridium sp. NkU-1
CCCTGAAATCACCTTCCGGTAAATCGGCTTACCATCAATCCATGTACCGCATACAGTCTCTTCTGTAGAATATACATTCTCCACCGCTGTACCACCATTACCATTACCGCAACAACCATCACCACAACTTACCATCTGTAAACAAAATCTGTTTTCCATAATTTTTTTCCTCCTCTGTTTTCTTTTCCAAATTTATCCAAATTGGGATAATATTAAGATACCATATTGACTTGTCCCGTGAGTACCGCACTTATAAAATTATTTTTTTCTGGCTTAATAACCAATAGAACTTCCGACGCCGATCGTAATACATATTCTCCCACATGGTATACCCATAATCATCTTTAGGTAGTGGAAGGTTATATCCTCCTCGGTCACTGCCTTAAGTATATACTGGTAAATATCCGGATCAGCCTCAATAGCCGTCTGTTCTATCAGTCTGCAATTCTGCTCTAACACGACCCGCCTCATGGCCAGCTGCTGAGTAGCGTCCCCACCATTATGGCTTGTAGGCATATCAGTGATCTCCATAGCCCCTACCGTATCTGTTTTATACTTAAGCTCATCTTTCCACTCTCCATACTGCAAGCACCAGTAATATAATTCCCAGAAACGATTTTTACTGATCCCATACTTACTATGGTTTAATGGTCTTACATTTCCCAAACGATCACCTCCCTAATACCAACATCTTCTTTTTCTTTCTGTCATTTTTCTGCCTCAAAAGCTCTGAATATGTCATGGTGACCGTCCTAGCTGGATCCTTTTCACCGACCAACTCCACGATATGAGGATACTTCCT
>BBDR01000041.1 GCA_001312405.1 Clostridium sp. NkU-1
GTAATGTGTTAGGTACTATACACGGCACAAATTGCACAGTATATTACAATATTTCGTGTGTGGTGATCGGAATAAATTGTACTGGAATATCTCTGACAGGAGGAAACTCCACTAATAGCGTTATTTTACTGCCATCGAATGTGAAATTTAAAACAGCTATATTTGGCAAGGTGAATATATTGGATCGTTCATATGTTCCATTCTCGCCAGCTAATGATGGTTCTATCTCCATAGGTGCTGACAATATCGTTAATGTGAGGTGTTCAACTAGTGTCACTAATGCAACGATAACTGGACACATAACATTGCCAAGGAGTTTCGTCGTAATAACATAAATGATCATTTTAATGAACCACCCATCCTGTATCAAAGCCTTCAGTATTGGAGATTGCTCTGGTAACTGTAGTATTCTCCCTGGCCTTTATAAATTGCAAATGTGCGATATCATTAAACACTAACACCCATTTTATAATGCCATATGAATCGCCCAGGTAACTATCAGGCGGGGCATAGCCAACGAGTTGTATATCTCCACCCTTATACCCTTGTGCAATTTTATCGTTGACAATACCGGATATCCATCCCGTAGCCGGATAAATACGTGCATGATACTCCATATTGTGATTTGC